>AUJT01000005.1 GCA_000424365.1 Lachnospiraceae bacterium NK4A144
TGACCTCCTTGAAATCAACGATTATGTTTTGTTAATTTCAAGGGCCGCTCTCGCTACTTCTAAATGCAATCAGTAGCGAGAGCGGCCGCATTTTTGAGCTTTCTTGTCAACTGTTTTTTTACAAAAAAATGAGTTAGACCCCTAAAAGAATCTAACTCAAAGTATCTTAACTAAATGACATTGGTTCACTCGCTATCAGCTCGTTCCAGTAACTGATTTTGCCAATTAAATCGCCTACGGCGATGGGCAAAATCATAATGGCTCGCCTTATTCTATGGTCGCAACCTCCGCAGCGTAGTGCTCCGGTTGCGTCTGAACAGTAACGTACAAACGGCCATATTATTCGGTCATTATACCTGTTCCGTTTTTCCCTTAATATATTTTTTTATACCACGAAACGTTGATTCGCTTATCACATGCTCGATACGACACGCATCTGCTTCTGCCGTCTTCTCCGATACACTCGCCGTTTCCATAAGGAATCTCGTAAGTGTCCTGTGCCGGTCATAAACTCCGGTTGCCTTTTTCCTGCCCTTATCTGTAAGCTCGAGCTCGCCGCTCTCATCCATAGTGATGTATCCGTCTCTCTTAAGTATTCCTACTGCTCTGGATACACTCGGTCTTGAAAATCCAAGTTCTTTCGCCACGTCAACCGATCTTACTGTTCCATTTTTCTTTTTCAGGCGATAGATTGTCTCGATATAGTCTTCTCCTGATTCCTGCATTCTTTACCCCTGTCTTTTTTCTTCCGCTACCTTTGCCGCACGGATTTCTCTTATCTTCCTCAATTCTTCCTGTTCCTCTGCATAGTGAGCGCAGCTATGACTGCATTTCCCCTGAGCGCATCCTACGCAGTGTCCGCTTTTCTTTTCCATATACAGATAACGGACAGCGATACCTACACAAATGACCAATATGATAAAAACTATAATTGATGCCATTAAAAGCCTCCTGATAAACACAATAAAACACGCAAAGAGTGCTTTAGAGTCATGTTAGCATATTCTAACGAGCAATGCAAGGTTCTTTACCGTCCTTAAACAGACACATCATCTCATTTGTGAGGCTATAGTTATCGGGCTGTGGGATCACTTCATCCCTGCTGAGCCAAACAGCTTCTCTGAGCTCCGCGGTATCCATATGAATTTCCCTGCTGCCCTTTACATGGCAGAAAAATCCGATCATTAGGTCATCTACGATCCCCCAGGGCTGAGATTTGTAATAATGAAGATTCTCTATCTCAAGTCCTGTTTCTTCCATGACTTCTCTCGCCGCAGTCTCTTCCAAAGTCTCTCCAATCTCGTTGAATCCTGCAACCAGCGCATAGTATGGATATGCACCACGTGATGCAGCATACTTTGTAAGAAGTATCTTGTCCGCTTCCGGATCTATAATAGCTACCACTACTGCCGGAGCTATTTTGGGATACTCCCTCTGTCCGCAAACAGGACAGACTATAGCGCGTTCCTCCTCTGAGCGGATCGTATCTGTTCCACAATGTCCGCAAAATCTATGAACACTGTACCAATGCGACAGCTGATATGCTGTAAACGCCGCAAACATAAAGTGCTGTGATGCATTTCCTGTCTTTCGTATAACCCGGATATCCCTATATGCGTATCCATATGATGCATCCGGTGTTTCATGAGGCAAAAAACAACCTGTCCCGTCAAAAGAAAAAAGATATACCGCGTCTTCTATATCCTTAAACTCAGATGCTCTCGGAAGCACTATCTCATCTTCGTTTTTTTTACAGAATAGCTCACTTCCCCTAAAAAAGAACAAGATACTGTCCGGTTGAACCTTTGCATCCGGATCATACTGATTATTTAACACATGCGGTGCAATTTCCTGAAGCATATTTACCCTCTTTTCATCTAATGATGTAAGGGTCAAAAGTAAATTTTGCCCCTTACTGATGTCCCGTGCTTTGGGCTGTTCTGAATAGTTAAATACTTTACACCTTTTCTGAAAATAAATCCATTTCAAAGTATACTCTTTGCTTTCCCCGGTTAAAAATTTCTCTTATAGCACCGATATAGACTAAAGATATACATGTTTTTTCTTACAAAGGGGGATAACCACATGAAAAAACAAAATGGGAACAAAAAGCAGCAAAAAAATAATGCTGCCATCAGAAAAAGAGGAAGTATCAGAAATAAGCTCCTCCTCTGCATCATGCCCGTCGTAGTTCTGACGATCGTAATAATCGTATTTCTTTCTACGACATTATCACGAAAATATCTGACTTCGATGGCTCAGCAGGCACTGGATTCGTCTATTTCCAATCAGGCTGATAATATCGAATCCTGGCTTAATGAAAACATGGAATATTTTTCCACGGTCAAACGTGCCATAGAGTACATGAAGCCCTCCGAAAAGGAACTCCAGACTTTACTTGACGGATATTATTCTTTTAATGATAATTCCAAAAACGGCTTGTACATAGGCACGTCTACCGGAAAATTTTATAAAGCTTCCGAATCTGATATGGAAGTGTCCGATCCTACTTCTACCGAATGGTTTAAGCAAGGAATGACGCGCATAAATATGGACTATGGAGGAGCTTATAAAAACAATGATGGACAATACGTTATCAGTGCGACCGGCATACTTGACGATGGCGAAAGCGATCTGAAAGTTATAGGCGCCAATGTGCCCTTAAATCAGATAAGCATCATCGTTAATTCCGGCGTAAAAATGACCGATGCCAGTTCATTTCTGGTGGATACACAAACAGGTACGATCCTTGCCCATCGTGACGGCACTAAGGTATCTTCGACCATATCCGAATCTGATCCGGACAAATTGATGAGCGGAGTCGCTACTGCTCTGAAAAACAGAAATTACAAAGCTCAGATCATCGGTGATTACATGGTTGACTTTGAAGAAATCGGAACAACAGACTGGGTTCTGGTATCTTCGATAAAGACAGACATTATCCTTGCAAATGTTACTAAGCTCGGAAACCTTTTACTACTGATCGGCGTGGCCGCTGTTATTATTATTATTTTCCTAATCCTCTTTGTTGTTAATAGAGTAATCGCTCCGTTGTCTGATATTACAAAGAACATTATCGATATGTCCTCAGGCGACTTCACTATTTCAGTGACTGCAAACAGCAATGATGAGATCGGTCTCATGGGCAACAAGATTAATGACTTCATTACCAGTATGCGAAGCATGATCTCGTCCATCAGCACCGCATCTGAAAAACTCGGACGTCAGGCTGATGACAGTGCAACGGTTTCTCAGGAAATGTATGATGCTTCACAATCACAATCTGAAGCCATGCAGCAATTAAATGAAACTGTTGATCAGCTCGCTAATGCTGTAAATGAGATCGCTCAGAACGCAACAGTTCTCGCAGGTGTAGTTTCCGATACTAAGGCTAACAGCGATAATGCAAATAACCGTATGCAGGAAACTGTAGAAATGTCAAAGAACGGCAGAGCCGGCATGCAGAAACTCAGTGATGCAATGAGTGTTATCGAAAATGCAAATATAGAACTCGTAGAGTCTATTAATAAGGTTGGCGAAGCATCCGGAAAGATCACAAATATCGTAAGCCTTATCGGAGAAATATCCGAAGAAACAAATCTCCTGTCTCTCAATGCTTCTATAGAAGCTGCAAGAGCAGGCGAGGTCGGAAAGGGCTTTGCAGTAGTTGCGACAGAGATAGGAAAGCTCGCACAGACAAGTTCTGAAAGTGCACAAAGGATCACAGAACTGATCGAAGACGTAAATCACCTGATCCAGGATTCAGTCGATAAAGCAAAAGAAAGTTCTATCAGTATAAGAGCCAATACTGAACTCATCAACTCGGCTGTAGAAACCTTTGATCAGATTTATGCCAAGGTACAGGCAACTGACGCCGAAGTATCTTCAATGATCGATAACATTAATAAGGTAGATGATGTAGCAACTAACGTAGCAGCCATTTCTGAAGAACAGGCTGCAAGCGCAGATGAAATACTGGAAACAAGTCAGCACATGGTAGAACAGGCCCGCGGCATCACAACAAACAGCCAGAGCGTATCAGATAATGCTCAGGATCTCGAAAAGACATCCGAAACACTTGCGTCCTATGTTGAGAAGTTCCGTGTCTGATCTGAAAGGAAAGGTTGATCATGAATAATAAAACATTATTAAAAAACCTCAGTGTGCTGATGATCTCCATTATGACCATCACACTGCTAACCGGATGCGGTTCATCAAATGGAAGTGCCTCCTCCGGCAGCATAAAGATTCTTTACACTATTAATGATAACAATGATTCTTTCCGCGAAAATCTTTACGCCAGCATAAAGTCCGAAGCAGCTGCCCAAGGCGCCACTCTGGACCTTAGCATGTGCGGAGATAACGTCGAAGATCAGGTAGCCGAAATAACACAGGCAGCCTCAAAAGGATACTCTGCGATCATCTGTCGTCCGACAGATTCTTCCACAGCTCTCCAGCTGCAGGCTGCGACAACGCTTCCTATCGTATATGTAAACAGCGCTCCTGACGATTCAGTACTAAAAGCAGATCGTTATATCTACGCAGGTTCTGATGAGGGTGATGCCGGAAAGCTGCAGGCAGAATATGTAATTAAAAAACTCGGAAATAAATCTTCCATGAACCTCATTATCGTCATGGGAGAAAAGGGACATTCTGCCGCTATTGGTCGTACCAAAGCTATAAAAAATACACTGAAAGATGCCGGAATTCAGTACAACATCGTTTTTTCTGACAACGGTCCATCCTGGAGCGTCGAAGATGGAAAGAAACAGATGGATACATTTTATAAAACCGGTCAGTCCGTTGATGCTATTTTTTGCAACAATGATAATCTGGCTCTCGGCGTTATCGAATCAGTAAAGGCACATAACGAAAATCCTTCTGCTATCCCGATTCTCGGTGTTGACGCTACTGCTGAAGGATGTGCTTCTGTCGCTGCAGGAGACATGAGCTTTACCGCCCTTCAGAACGCAAAAGGTCAGGGCGAATCTGCCGTAAGAGCTGCAGTTCTTCTGGCACAGGGAAAGTCTATATCTTCACTGGAAGGAGCAACAAAAGACCGACTCCATGTATTTGTTCCGTTTGAGCCGGTTGACGCTTCTAATGTAAAGCAGTATCAATGAACCTAAAGCTATTTTTGTAACAATGCGTCGTATCCAATGCATGCTGCGTATTTAATTTCAACGGAATTTCCTATAAGTTAATAAAAAATCAGGCGGGAAAACCTCGCCTGATTTTTTATTTTATAAATTTCTGATAATCTTCACGACTGTTTACATTTACTGTAGACTGATCATCTTCCCCGAGATCCACATACTGTACTCCTGCTTCTTGGATCACAGACATCATCCGATAATTTTCCTCTTTTACCCTGTTCTCAACGATCGGCAATATGCTTCTCGGATAAATAGCAAGCAGAGGATGAACTTTCTTATCATAAAGAGTTCGAACCACGCAGCATTTCTGTTCCTTTTCCCAAATCTTTATAAGCTCTCCGATGATTTCCTGTGATACAAAGGGCATATCTGATGCTACAACCAGTAATGCCTCTGCATCTATTTTACGCATAGCAGATAGCAAACCACCCATTGGTCCGATACCTGCGATCTCATCTATGACCATAGGCAATCCGAGCTTTTCATATGGTTCGGGCGTATTAACAGACAGATATATTTCCGGTATACCATCCATGGCTTCTATTATCTTTTGAAAAAAGGTTTTCTCACCGACTTTCAGAAATAATTTGATCTCTCCGCCCATGCGGCTGTTTTTTCCGCCGGTCATGATAAGACCTGCTATTTTCTCTTTTACCTCAGATTTCATATATCCGAACCCGGTCTCCAACCTTTGCACCCTCATTTCCTGCAGGTATCTCGATCATACAGTTGCAGTGAGCCATTCCTGATATTGCTCCTGAAGTCTGCAAACCTTCACTGAATACAACCGTATCATCATCTGCATATCCACGCAAAAATCTTTTCATTCCGGATGGTTTTGCTAGAGCTCCTTTCATCGTAACCAACCGGCTCTTTATCCTTATCCGCTCTGACGGATACATTTTGTACAAAATATTTCTGCCAAGAATTTCAAAGTTTGCAACCGCAGCGAATGCATTGCCGGAAAGCGCAAGCACTAGCGTATCCTTGTACATAAAAGCAAGTGTCGGTGATCCAGGCTTAACTTTTACTTTCCAAAACAGCTTCTTTGCCTTAAGTATCTCCTGTACATCGTGCATTATATCTTTTTCGCCGACCGAAACTCCTCCGGTAGTGATCACGAGATCTGCCTTCTCTGCAATTTTTTGTATCTTTTCGGCCATCAAATCCGGATCATCAGGGACGATTTCCGCTGATACAGGTGTCATCCCATATTCCATAAGGCGTGAACTTATATATGTATTATTTGATTCATATATCTTTCCCGGCTGCACCGGACTTCCGGGCATCAGGAGTTCATCTCCTGTAGAAAAAACTGCAACGCGCGGTTTTCTGTATACCCTTACCGTATTCTTTCCAAGAGATGCCAGAACCGCCATGATCCCACTGTTTACCGTCAGGTCTTTTTCAAGGATCACTTCTCCTTTTTTGAAATCTTCGCCTGCATGGCAGTAGTTACTCCAAGGCTTCTGTCCTTTATATATTCCTACTGTCTCAGCACCGTAGTCAGTGTCTTCCTGCCGTATCACAGTATCGGCTCCGTCGGGTATCGGCGCACCGGTCATGATACGTACCGCCTCGCCATTTGAGACTTTACCTTTATACACTTCGCCTGCATATACTTTTCCGATGACTTTAAGGATCACCGGACTTTCTTCCGATGCATCAAATGTATCCACGCCCTTTACCGCGTATCCATCAAGAGGAGACCGTGGAAAAGGCGGCTGATCAAACTCTGCACAGACATCCTCTGCAAGTATCCGTCCGTTACTATCAATAAGCGAAACTTCTTCTGTTTCCTTTATAGGAAGCACATTCTTGCACAGGATCTTTATCGCCTCTTCTATTTCCATGATCTAGCCTTTCGTGTTAAAACTATTTTTCAGGCAATAAACCTATGATCTCGTCGACAAGCTTTTCCGCAGGAATTACCGGCTCTGCAGGATAATTACAGAAGTATCCCGGAAAATCCTTATTCTTAAGACCTTCGATCATTATGATATCCGCTTCCGGAAATGCCTCGGCAATTTTTTGCTCATCCATTCCTTTACATTCTTTATGGATCATCACTCTGTTTTGAGAGAATACTGCAACTCCATAAGCACCTGCGTCTTTTATCCTCCGGCTGTCCGTCCCCGGTACATCCGGTTCAAAGTCATGCCCGTCATGCTTTATGACCGCTACTTTATATCCTTTTTCCGAAAGGATTTTCACGACCTTTGTCATAAGTGTAGTCTTTCCGGAATTTTTATATCCGCGGATAGCATAAAAGAAAGGTTTATTCATTCAACGTCCTTTACAATTAATATGAAACGATGTGTTTCCTAATTTCTCACCAAAGTATACCGCAGCTTTATTACATGCCACAATACCTATTGCCATGGGTGATTTAAAAAGGCTAAAATTAACGTCTGTATAAAAATTGTATTTTGACGATATATACTATGAACTAGTGAAGTCGTGGGGAGTTGAAAACAATGTTATACTCTATAGCGCCGGCATCATTGCTGATAATAAATTTAATTCTTAACTATGAATCGTTAAAAAAATACGGTTTCAGGGAAAAAGGGCAAATTAATAAGAAACGTGTACCTGTACGCTATAATTTCTTTATTCTTGCTTCAAATTGCTACTTGATCGTGGACATGACCTGGGGGCTCTTATATGAACACCATGATATCCCTGTGCTTTTTCCTTTTATCTATTTATTGACAGTTTTTTACTTCATGTTTATGCTCCTGACCATGCTGACATGGACACGCTATATAGTTGCGTTTCTTGATAAGGACGGCCGAAGCAGCTCTTTTCTTCTGCATGGAGTATGGACAATGTTCCTGATAGGAATAATCTGCCTTATACTCAATCATTTTTCTCATTTCATGTTTTCCTATAATGATGCACATGAATATATAGGAAAAACCGGAAGAAATATCTTGTTTCTTCAGATCGTTTTCTATATCACAGTTTCACTTTATCTACTATACGTTTCTCATAGAAGCGTTGGTCGCCAAAAAGTCAGATACAAAGCAGTCGCTTTGACAAGCATAGTATTAGGCGTATTTCTCATACTCCAGATAGTTTATGTCTTTCTCCCTTCCTATGCGATCGGACTTTTGATCGGAATATGCCTTGTTCACTCTTTTGTTCAGTTAAGTGAGAAAAAAATGAACGAAATACACGATCATATCGCTTCCGCAATGGCTGCAGATTATGAAGCCATATCCTGCATTGAAATAGAATCAGGTGAATATCTGGTATTTTCAAAAAGTCAAAAGTACATGTCTTTGAATCTACCGGAGACGGGCAAAGATTTCTTTAGAGATATCCTGGATAACATTGATAAATACGTTTATTCTGAGGATCGTGAATATGCCAGAACCTTATATGATAGAGATACGATACTGAAAAATCTTGATGGACGACATTCATTTTCATTCAAATACAGACTTCTAATAAATGATGAGCCAAGGTATTTTTTGTTCACCATGATGCTTGATAGTAACAGCCAGTTCCTTATCTTCTATGAGAAGGACATAGAAGATGAGCTCAAAGCCGAAAAGATCAATAGAGAAAATCAAATGTCAACTATAACTTTCGGACAGATTGCCGAAAGCCTTGCTTCCAACTATGACGCGATATACTATGTGGATATAGAAAGCTCTGCATATGTCGGCTATGAAGTAAGCAATATCTATGGACAGCTGGAGATCAGTCAATCCGGCGATGATTTCTTTATTGATTGTATGAAAAATATTCCACTGGTTGTTCACATGCAAGATTGCGATCAGGTAACTGAATTTCTCAATAAAGACAATTTGATTTGCGCACTTGATAATCACAAGGACTACAGTCTTGATTACCGTATCACAGTCAACGGTAAGCCCCGTTTTACGAGGATGATCGTTCGGCGTACCAGTGACGGTTCTCATTTTATCATCGGTGTCGAAGATGTAGATGCTGAGATTCAGCGAGAAAAGCAGCATCTCAGAGCACTGAACACAGAAAAAGAACTTGCAAGGCGTGATGAACTGACCGGAGTCAAAAACAAAAAAGCTTACAAGGAGTTGGAGGCATCTGCACAAGGAAATATTGACAACGGCATGGACTACCTGACGTTTGCGCTAGTTGTATGTGACGCCAATAACCTGAAACAAATAAATGATACTCTGGGTCACGCTGCCGGCGATGAATACATAAAAGAAGCCGCACACCTCTTATGCAACATTTTCGTTCATAGTCCCGTATTCCGAATTGGCGGAGACGAGTTCGCAGTATTTCTCCGCGGTAATGATTACGAATCAAGGCATGAACTTATGGCAACATTACAGAATCAGGTTCTCGAAAATAAGCGGACCGGCACCGGCGTGATCTTAGCTTCCGGAATGTCAGAATATCAGCCTAAAGTCGACAGCTTCGTATCTGACATATTTGAAAGAGCCGACAAAAAAATGTACGAGGATAAACAAAGACTTAAGACAGAACAAAAATTTATAATCGCGTAGTTTAAAGACCTGTCCCGATATATGAGACAGGTCTTTCGATTTATTAGTATTTTTTACCGGAGGATTTTCATGTTACCTGACATTTATTCCACTGCTGCAAAGCCCTTTTCAAGATCAGCAATGATGTCATCGATATGCTCTGTACCTATTGAAAGTCTGATAGTACTCTGAGTTATGCCCTGATCATTGAGTTCTTCTTCACTAAGCTGTGAATGAGTCGTTGTTGCCGGATGGATCACGAGGCTCTTTACATCAGCTACATTTGCAAGGAGCGAAAAAATCTCAAGATTGTCGATAAACTTCCAGGCCGCTTCCTTTCCGCCCTTGATTTCAAATGTAAAGATAGATGCTCCGCCATTTGGGAAATACTTCTCGTACAGTGCATGATCAGGATGATCCTCGATCGCCGGATGATTTACCTTCTCAACCTTCGGATGATTCTTCAGAAATTCTACTACTTTCTTTGTATTCTCAGCATGTCTGTCGAGTCTCAGTGACAATGTTTCAACTCCCTGAAGCAGGAGGAATGCATTAAATGGTGAGATCGTTGCCCCTGTATCTCTTAACAGGATTGCTCTGATATAGGTAACAAAGGCTGCAGGACCTACTGCATCTGCGAAGGATACGCCGTGATAGCTGGGATTTGGAGCTGCGATATTCGGATACTTTCCGCTTGCCTTCCAGTCAAATTTGCCGGATTCTACGATAATTCCGCCAAGGGTTGTGCCATGACCGCCGATGAACTTGGTTGCGGAATGGACTACGATATCAGCGCCATGCTCTATAGGTCTGATAAGGTAAGGTGTACCGAAAGTATTATCAATTACAAGAGGAAGTCCATGCTTATGTGCGATCTCTGCGATTGCATCGATATCAGGAATGTCACTATTAGGATTACCAAGTGTTTCAAGGTAGATAGCTCTGGTATTTTCCTGAATTGCTCCCTCAACTTCGCTTAAATTGTGAGCATCTACAAATGTTGTGGTCACTCCGTACTGTGGAAGTGTATGCGCCAGCAGATTATAGCTTCCACCGTAGATAGTCTTCTGCGCTACGATGTGTCCACCATTTGCTGCCAGTGCCTCGATCGTATAAGTGATGGCTGCTGCACCTGATGCAACTGCAAGAGCTGCGCTTCCTCCCTCAAGAGCTGCCAGTCTCTTTTCTAAAACATCCTGTGTGGTGTTTGTGAGTCTTCCGTAGATATTTCCTGCATCTGCAAGACCAAATCTGTCTGCCGCATGCTGGCTGTTTCTGAATACGTATGATGTTGTCTGATAGATCGGTACTGCTCTTGCGTCTGTTGCCGGATCCGGCTGTTCCTGTCCTACATGAATCTGTAATGTCTCAAATCTGTAATCACCCATCTTATTCTCCTCCTTAGTTATGTCAGGCTAATTCTTTTTCTATAAAAAGCCCGTTATCAAGCGCTTTCCGATGTGCTTGTTGCTTGTTTTTTTGTTGAATTAATAATACTTTTATCAACCTACTATGTCAATGGGTTTTAAGTTATGATATACTTATTACTACTGATAAGTTTGGGTTATAACAAAAATTTATATGATACGATAACAGAGTCAAAAGTAAAAAATACGATTGTGCTTGCACATGAAGTAAAGGGAGGTTCTATGTTTTCTACAAAAGGAAGATATGCTCTGAGAGTGATAATAGACCTTGCGGAACAGAATAGTGACAATCCGGTACCGCTTAAAGATATCGCAGAAAGGCAGGAAATCTCAAAAAAGTATCTTGAGATCATCGCAAAAAAGATGGTAGAAGCTGGTTTCATCGCTGGCGCAAGCGGAAAACACGGCGGATACAGACTCACACGCCGTCCCGACGAATATACTGTTGGTGAGATAATCGAGCTCATGGAAGGACCGATCATCCCCGTGTCATGCCTAGCCCCCGATGCCGAAGAATGCCCCCGTAAGGGCAAATGCAAAACCATATCCATGTGGGAAGAATTCGCCAAGCTGGAACACGATTTCTTCTACGGAAAGAAGATCAGTGATCTGATCGGGTAATGTGATGAAAATAGCAAACTACGCTATAATTCTCTAAAACAGGTGTTATTTAGGGCGTTTTAGAGAGTTATAGCGTAGTTTTTGCTTATAATTCTCTAAAACACTTTACCTACATATATTGAATTAACGATGATGATTATACTTCGCGATTTTCCTGATACTTCGGCATATTTATCATTTCCATCATAATTAATGGTATATGAACCCTTTTCCTGCAGGATAACCCTTGCTCTAACTTCTTTCATGGTGTCCCCCCTTTATTACTTTTGACCCTGTCATCAGTTATTTTATCCCCTTAACGTAAACAAACCCGATCCTACACGGATTCGGGTCTGTTTTACATCGATTATTTTAGTTTTCATGATCTGCCGGTATCACAAGCAGATATTCACATTACCATAGACTACTATTCGGATAATGCCAATTATTATGAGGTGCGCCGGATAGTAGAGGTAGAAAAACCACTTCATCCACTTAGCTTTTCCGCGTTCTCCATTATAGAGCTTCAAGAGCGGATAAATCATGAGCACGCCCACGAGTTCCAGCGCATATACTTTGCTTACAAAGAAATAGGATACAACACCATACACCAGAACCCACTGGGCCATTTTAAGCATCTGCTTTTCCAGATTTCCTCTTTCGTTATACATACCATGTATCGCAAGGACTGCTATACAACTCCAGTCCGCCGGGAAAGCACTTAGAACCAATGGTATCTGTATTGCTCTTTTCTGCCATGCTTTCCATGTAGTCATGTGCTCTTCCAGATAGAGTGTCGCTACGGCAATAAAAAGCGGATACATAACACTAGTTCTGTTAAAAACACTCCCTTTAAAGGGATTGAGGCTTATGCCAAATCCAAAGCAGTATGCGAAGTGAGAAATGATCGCAAATATGCCGAGGCGAAGCATATATTTCTTTACGTCTTTTGTATAATGATATCCTTCACATACAAAAAACCACATGATAGGTGCTGTCAGTCGACCAATGAAGTGAAGAATGAGCGGTATCGGTTCAGCCGGAAATCCGGGATATAAGAGATCCGTTCCATGATCGATAGTCATGGCAATAATAGCTATCAGCTTTAAATAGTTTGAGTTGAAAAGTTTTTTCAAAGTCATCAGTTACTTCCTGCATATTTTCTTTTTTACCAGTCCGAATCCCAGTCAGAGCCGCCAGAGTCCCATGAGCCGCCGCTGTCCCAGGTGGAATCTCCCCAGGAACTTCCCGAATCATCCCAGAAACTGTCAGAGTCCCAATCGGAATCATCATCCGAAGTACCGCTGTCATACCAGTTTGTATCTTCGAAACGCTTTCCCTCATTGTAGTCTATGCGGTAATCGTTATCGGTATCACTGTTAATGATCTCGTTTAGTTCATCCTTATTTGAAGCGTATGACCAGTCATCCGAAATCGGATCGTAGGAATACCACGATGAACCCTGATAATAATAATCTTTTCCATTGTAGTTATAGTAGCCCTTGGCCGGAGAATGATCGAAAAGGCTTATTATAAATATCGCAATAGCAATATATATCGTTCCAAAAATAGGACACACGAAAGGAAGAAGAACGATTGTTATAAGTATATCCCATATTGTAGTGCCCTTCTTCTTGCCCTTGTTCTTATTCTTATTGCTATTGTTATTGTTGTTATTCCTGCCTCTGCCATTTGCCTTCTGATCAGCGATTTCGCTCCTAAGTCTCTGATACAGCTCGTTTACGGCATAACCTTCATCCGTCCCCTGATAACGAACTACTCTTTCTCCGTTACTCTTATTTTTATAAACGACAAAGTCACCCGCACTGTTTTTATAAATCCCAAATGCCTTAGGCTCTTTTATGTCCTTTCCGATAAAGAATCTTGTGATCTTCTCCGGCGGAAGCTTATGATCGATATACCACTGCTTCAATTCTTCGATCGTTTTCGGCTGTCCCCCTGCCATTCGATTCGCTGTTGGCATGGGTGCTCCGCAATTTGGACAGATTTTTTGATTTTCGTCTATCTGCTGACCGCAGTATTCACATTTTACCTTCATCTGTCCCCTCCTGCTCGTCGTCGTCCCAATCGATCGTAAATTCCATTCCCGGGATCAGCATATCGTTCTTTGATAGTTTCAAAAACTGCCATACTGTAAATGATGCTATCACGATTTCATATATCGCAAACAGGATAAAGAAGATGCTTTTTTTCGTTCCTAAGCAAAATACATAAAGTCCATGCATCACAGCCGGAACCATTACTGCTTCCGCCGTATGCATCAGGACTTTTTTCTTATCACCAAGTCCCTTATTTAACCTGGCGAGTCCATAGAAATATCCCATAAATATCGCATATATGAGATGTCCCGGTGCCTGCAGGAGAACTCGCACCAGACTGGCTCCGCTGCCATTTACTATCACATAGATAATGTTTTCTATGGTCGCAAAACCAAGTGACACCATTGCGGCATATACCACACCGTCAAATGTATAGTTAAATTCATTATTTTTCCATGTAAGAAACCTAAGCACTAAATACTTGCCCGCTTCCTCCACGAGTCCCACAAGGAAAAACGAGAAAATAAAAAAGTACACAAGCGAATCTGTATCTTTATTACATATCCGCAAAAGTTTCTCACCTAGAAAGCCAAATACCTGCGTGCTTATAATAGTGAGCGCACCGCCTACAAATAACTTTGCCAATAGCCCGATCGGTTCTTTTTCTACCGTATCAAATTTCCATACGGCAAACAGTAATATCAAACTTGGTATTATCGCCAGAATAAGCATGAAATCCCCCCCTCCTGTCTTTATCTTACAGATAATCTTATCACATCAGGCAGGAAAAAGTATGGAAGTCTAAGCTGTATCCTAAAAAATTCTTTCCGGCATAGATTTTGATCTGTACTGCATCTCACTGACCTTATATACAGTAATAAATGCCTGTGGATCTATCTTATCCACGAATGCCATCAGCTTTTGGAATTCATTTTTATCTACTATGGTAATTATCTCATTGTGCTCTTCCATGCGGTAAGCACCTATTACTTTATAGATACTTGCACCGCTGTGCAGATCGTTCAAAATAAAGCTTCGTATTTCTTTTTCACACGGAGAAACGATGCATACTCTCCGTTTAAGCTTCTGATCAAAAATAAAATGATCCAGGATCACTCCATTAAAATATGTCCCTAAAATACTCAGGATCAGGGTTTTAGAATCATATACAAGTATTGATGATACCGCCACACACAGACCTGCCGCTGACATGGCTTTTCCAAGATCGATCCTCAGATATTTATTGAGGATCTTTGCTACGATATCCAATCCGCCCGAAGACGCATTTCTGTTGAATAATACTGCGATACCAATACTTACAAAAAATATATAGCACAAAACATCAAGTGCCGCGTCTCCGGTAAACGAAACAAAATCCGGAAAACACTTCTCAAATACTCCTATGACCACTGGCAGCAAAATCGATGTATATACTGTCTTATATCCAAACTCCGGTCCGCAGGTAATAAACCCGATCACTAACAAAACCACATTCAATATCATCGTAATCGCCGAAACCGGCAATGGTACAAAATTTGTAAGTACGATCGACAAACCTGATATGCTGCTGACTGATGCATGACTCGGCATGAGAAAAAAGAAAACAGCCGTTCCGATTATTATCGTAGCTATTGTTAAAATAAGTATCTCTTTTACTATTGCAAACTTTTTCATAACCTCAAAAAACCTTTTAAAATAATACTGTTATGGTCGTACCTACTCCGGGTGCACTATCCAACTCAATTTTTGCATCATGTATTTCAACAATATGCTTTACAATGGCTAGTCCTAATCCGGTTCCGCCTGTGGCTTTTGATCTGCTTTTATCAACCCTGTAAAACCTTTCAAATACTCTCTGTTGATCTGCCGCAGGAATTCCAATCCCATTATCTTTTACGATCAGGCAGGTAAAATTGTCTCTGGTATTAACCGATACCAAGACTTTTCCACCCGGATTATTATATCTAATAGCATTTTGAACCAGGTTCTCAATAAGTTCCTTTATCAATTCTCTATTTCCGTGTATAGCACTTTCTTTTCCCTCAATGGCTATATTGATATCTTTAAGCCTTGCATTTACTGACAATTCATTGACACATTCATGAGCCACCTCATATAGATCGATTTTCTCTAATGATATCCCATGATCTACCCTGTCAAGTTCTGAGAGTTTAATGATATCGTTGATGAGTGCAAGCAATCTGTCAGCATTTTTTCGAATTTCCTGATAGAAATGCTTCTGTTTCTCTTCTCCGACCATCCCTCCTTCTAATAGTTCCGCATAACCTGAAATCGCTGTAAGCGGAGTCTTTAATTCGTGAGATACATTTGCAGTAAAATCCTGCCTTGCCTTTGCTGCTGCCAAAATATCAGTATGCTGCGCTCTTAACATTTCAGAAAGAGGTTCTAATTCCCTATATGGCGACTCATAATCTGCATTTTCCAGATTTGAAACCATCACCTCGATCGGTCTTATCAGCTGCTCTGTAAGTAAATGAGAAATCAATACACAAACAGAAATAACGATAAGAATGATCATGATTATAATCGGCGCCACTGACATAAATACTGCCCAAAGGCTTTGTACATTTGTAGCTACCCTAAGAACGGTTCCATTGTCAAGCAGCACTGCATAATAGAAGGTATTCTTGTTCATAGTGTCAGACTTTCTGACTGCCTCACCCACTCCATCGGTAAACGCTTCCTGTATCTCCGGTCTGTCATTATGATTTTGCATAAGCTTTGCTGATGTATCATTGTCGTAAAAAACTGTTCCATCTTTTGCAACCCAGGTAACACGCAGCTCATCTATATCTGTGGACAGATCTATCTCATCTATATCATTATTAACTGACTCAAAATAATGTGTATCTCTTAATAGTTTTGCACTTACTGACAGATCCGCCCGCACCTGTCTCTGAAACAGATTATAATAAATTATTGTAATACCGATCACCGTTGCCCAAACCGCAATGATAGCGATCCCAACAAGTCGTACATTAATTTTATTTTTCATTCCATTACATAACCTACATTTCTGATGGTTTTTATTCTGGTTCCATAATCTCCCAGCTTTTGCCGAAGTGTTTTTACGTGCATATCTACGGTTCTTGACTCGCCTTCATAATATGTTCCCCAAACCAGATTCATTATAGTATCTCGACTAAGCACTATTCCTTTATTTATCATAAATTGAGAGAGAAGCTCATACTCCTTAAAAGTAAGCTCTATAACCCTGCCTTCTACGGACACCTCGTGTTTTTCGTTATTTATCACAAGTTCATCTAGTTTTAGTTCCTTTATTTCTTCTACGTGAGTTCTTCGCAGCAACGCCTTAACTCTTGATATAAGTTCCATCACAGAAAACGGTTTTTTGATATAATCATCTGCACCATCTTCAATTCCTTTGACTAGATCAAACTCTCCTGTTTTTGCTGTAACCATGATGACCGGAATCTTTTTGGTATCCGGATTTTTTCTGAGTTTTCTCGTGATCTCATTTCCATTTTCATCCGGCAACATAATGTCCACCAGGCATAAATCCGGTATGATCTCTTCCATTTTCTTAAAAAAATCACTGGCACAAGTAAATCCGCATACCTTATGTCCTGCGTTTAACAAAGCAAACTCTTCTATCTCCCTAATGCTGTCATCATCCTCTATAATGTAAATCAGCGCCATATAATCACTCCTGTTATTGTCATTCTGACATCATAGCTTTCTGCTTTCCAATCGGATAGCGTTGCAACAATTCCTCGTACTCTTTTTCAAACAAAGCTCTCTCATCGGACGATAACTTTTTGAAATACTCATGAGTACTATAATCATTATCGTAAATTGTGATCATCTCTACAGCTATATTAGAACAATGGTCAGATACTCTTTCAAGACCTGTTAAGATATCTTCCAGAATAAATCCCATCTCAATGGTACATTTTCCCTTTTTGAGCCGTTTTATGTGATTTTCCTTTATATTTTTTGCTAATGTATCTATCACTTCTTCTAAAGGTTCCACATGTAATGCCATTTCCAAATCATCTTTGCAGAAGCTTTCTACTGTAAGACTGCAAATGTCATTTATGGCTCTGCTCAGTGTTTCAATTTCTTTTTTGGCTTTCTTGGTAAAAGACAGCTCTTTTTTATGAATCTCTTCGGCAGAGTTAACAATATCCATAGCATGATCTGAAATTCTTTCAAAATCACTGATACTGTGAAGAATTATCGACATACTTTGGCTATCTGCTGTGGAAATATTCTCACTTGATATCTTTACAAGATATGATCCTAATACATCTTCATATTTATCTATCACCGATTCAAGTCTTATTACTTCTTTTACCTTCTCTTCATCATAACTATTTAAGGCATCAAGAGCCAGACCTATTGATTTTTTTGAAAGCTCAGCCATTTCTTTAACTTTTCCTCTGCAAAGCTCCATTGCAAAGGCAGGACGGCTAATAAATCTTTCATCAATAGAAACTGTCTCTGTGACAGCTGATTCTATTTTGGTTCCATCAGAAATTGTAACTTCTGCAAGCTTAACAAGTAAATCTGAAAACGGGAAAAGCACGATCGTTGCTCCAATATTAAACAAACTATGTATTACTGCTATTCCTGCAGCGCTTGCTGACTCACCCAGAAACGCAAAATCAATAAATGTATTTATAGTATAAAAAACTGTCATGAACAAAATAGTTCCGACCAGATTAAAATACAAATGGATCATTGCTGCTCTTCTAGCATTCTTACTTGCTCCAATTGAGGAAATGATCGATGTGACGCATGTTCCAATATTTTGTCCCATAATAATCGGCAGTGCTACAGAATAATGTACAGCACCTGTTGCGCATAATGCCTGAAGTATACCAACGGAAGCTGACGAACTCTGAATGATCGCTGTAAGAATCGCTCCTACCGCCATTCCCAGGATCGGATTACGAAAAGCCGTCATCATTTTTGTAAACGACGGATTATCCGCAAGTCCCGATACAGCACCGCTCATGGTTTCCATTCCAAACATCAAAATTGCAAAGCCAAGTAATATGCCTCCCAAATCTTTTTTCTTTGAGTCACCTTTACTGGCCATAAAAAGAATAGTACCGATAGCTGCAAGAACAGGCGAAAAAGAGGATGGCTTTAATAGCTTTAACCAGATGGTGCTGCCTTCTATCCCCGTAAGCGATAACATCCACGAGGTGATCGTGGTTCCAATGTTTGCCCCCATAATAACCCCTACCGCCTGCGATAATTTCATGATCCCTGAATTAACAAAGCCTACTACCATAACTGTAGTGGCTGATGAGGACTGTATTACAGCGGTGACACCGGCGCCTAAAAGCACTGCAAAAATCCGTTTCGTAGTTAGTTTTTCCAGAATTTTTTCTAACTTTCCTCCAGCCATCTTGGAAAGTCCATTTCCCATAACACTCATTCCATACAGAAAAAGTGATAAGCCTCCAATCATATTTAATACACAAAAAATGTCCATACAAATTCCTTCCTTGTATATCCCAGATATTTTCCGTGTCTAAGGATATAAAACGCAAGTAAAATGTATGAACATGTTTTTGTAAAATCTGTGTAAAATTATTATTCAATCTAACCCGGATAGGCAATTTCATCAGCTCTGTCTTTAAGCGCTGACTTAATGCCATCTGGATCATATATTAAATATCCTGCATCTTTTAATCGAAACTATGTATAAGACTTCTTTTTTTCTTTACACAATCATAATCACATCTTTTTACTTAGCTGTTTGTACCGCCTTTTGTATAATACTGTTAATCACATCCGTACCTTCTATTTTGTTTATTCCGAAGCATTTCTTACCCGCATCCTTAAGAGAAGCTCCGATATGATATCCCTCAGTGTCATCTATAATCAGGAAACGATCATGAAATGCCGTTGTCTTTTTTACTGTTAATGCGGGATACTGCGCATTGAAATTATTAATATCCTGCACAGATATCTTTGCACTAGGAAGCGTATACACAAAAACATTAACGCCTGCTTTTTTCTTTGCTATTATGTTTAATGTAATTACATCAACGTATCCATCAATCAAAATAATTTTCTTTTTAGCGTGTCCGATAATATCTGTAAGCAGGATAAACGCATCAAAAATCTGACCATCAAAGAAAATCTTCTGATTACTTTCCTCGTGCTCCGCCATATATTCAAATATTTTACTGAATTTTTCATCAGAACCCTTTTGATATTCAAATTGTTTCAACTCAATTGCATTAATTTTTTCAAACATAAGAGCATTATTAGCTATGAAATGTCGCATTTCCTTAAATGCACGCATAATATTAATGCTTTGTTTCGTGGCTAATTCCCCTTTTAGAACAGTTGCTAGCATATAGATACCTTGTTCTGTAAATGCATAGGGCAAACTTCTTGACATAACATTCTTAATTGCGGTGACATTTTGGCACCGCAAATTTTCATACTCATCCTTTGTAAGCTGAAACATAAAATCTTCAGGAAAACGCTCAATATTTCTCTTAACTTGGCGATTTAAGTATTTCACCTCATATCCATAAATAATTGCCAAATCACTATCCAACATCACCTGCTGTCCACGAATCATATATACACATTTCCTAATTGATTCCAATGTAATTATTTCTGTTGAGTCTTCCATAAATATTTTCTTCCTCGTTAAATGATCATAATGCCTATCGTGAAGTCGCAAATTGCGACTTCACGATGTCCAAGTTTTATCCATTTTTGTACTTCAAAACCTTTTACATCTCTTCCAAGCTCTCTATCTTCTTCAGAGCTTCCATATAGGCCATGAGTCTCTTCTGCTGCTCTTCTTTAAGATGATGATAATCTTCAATCATCTGAATATCTCCGGGTGTAAATTTGCTTGAAGGACTTGCAGCTGCGATTTCTTCCTCGTCTTCGATTCCTTTTCCGGTAAGAAGCTGCTCCGGTGTGATCTGAAGAACGTTACATATGTCCATGATTTTTTCTACAGTAGGATTTGTCTTTTTCTTCTTCCATTCACTTATTGTGCTCGAAGCAATTCCTACCTGCTTGGCAAATTCTGTCTGTGTCATATGGCGCTCTTTCATAACCTTTATAATTCTCTCGCTAATTATCATATCTTAATCCCTCACCCTTATATTCATTTATATCATTTTCATATTTCTGAATATAGTGTATCACTTCTTCCCCTTTCCTTCAATGCATGACTGTTTCGATCCATAACGGAGCCTCATATACGTCTTATAAGACTCATATACATATCTTTTTTGTAAGTACGCATCAGGATCCGGCAATGAATCAAAATCTATTACATCAGCAAGATACGCCTGCAAAGCAGGCTGGAAATCCCATCACATAAGTTCAAGATATTTGTCAAAGCACTTCTCAACTTTCTTTAAAACCCTTTCATGTTCAGTCTTCATATCAGATATAACTTTGCTGTCTACTGCACTATATGTATTTACAACTTTTGCAATCTGATTTCCACGCTTTTGGATTTTAGTGTTTATACAGAACCTCCATTCTGATATGATGGTATTTACAAACGAATAACAGTCGTTACGGGAGTGTAAAATTATGAAATGCAAATTATCGATTCAGGAAAAATTGAAAGATTTACGCATAGAAAAAGGTCTGTCTCTGCAAGAACTTTCAGAGCAGACCGGTATTTCAAGAGCAGCACTTGGAAATTATGAAACTGACGAATACAAAGAAATAACTCACAAGGCAATCATCACCCTTGCAAATTTCTACGGTGTTTCAGCAGACTATTTGTTGGGACTTACAGAAAATAGAGATCATCACCAATTTCCTGTAGATGAACTTGGATTGGATGATGATACTGTAGAATTATTAAAAAGCGGCAAACTCAATGTCCGCCTGATCTGTGAAATGATAAAGCATCCAGAATTTCTAAATTTCCTTTCAGACATGGAGATCTACGTTGATAATCTTGCCGGAATGCAATTTCGTAATCTAAACAAAATGATCGAACAGATACGGATCCGATAGTATCGCCTATCTCTTAAGCCGTTGAAATATCTATGTAGTGAATGGTTAATTTTTTGTAGTAAACGGCTTAGTAATAAAGAAAAAAGCCCGTGACCATCCATATTTTCGAATAGTCGCGAGCTTATACTCATATTATTTAGATCACAAATTTTATAATATTATATGCTTTCTTCCACATCTGATACATAAACAGGTCATGTCACAACCTTATTCCTTAACGAAAAGCGCACATGTTTCTATACTCGATGTGAATGGGAACATGTCCACGCATCCTGCTTTTACAAGTCTGTAGCCCGATTTGATGATCGCATCGATATCACGTGCCAGACTTGTTGGCTTGCAGGAAATATAAACAATACTCTTTACTCCGTAGTCGAGGATCTTTGTAAGCGCTTTTGGTGTGCATCCCTCTCTCGGCGGATCCAGCATGATAAAATCAGGCTTTTCATCCACTGTTTCAAGCATCTTTAGTACATCGCCCGCGATAAACTCAGTATTTGTGAGACCGTTTAGCTCTGCATTTTCCTTTGCTGCCGCTACAGCCTCTCCAACTATCTCGATACCGATGACTTTCTCTGCTACAGGTGCCATTATCTGACCGATAGTGCCGGTTCCGCTGTACAGGTCAAAAATAACCGGTTTTCTCACAGCATCATCACCTTCGTGCATGAGCTTCATTCCCTCGATCGCGTACTCACGAGCCTTTTCATAAAGCACTTCCGCACCGTAGGAATTTGTCTGGAAGAAAGAAAAAGGTGTGATCTTAAATCTGAGTCCCAGGATCTCCTCAAAGAAATAATCTCTGCCATAGATGATCTCGATATCATCACCCTTAACCGCATCACCTGAGAGATCGTTTGTGAGATGCAGAAGTCCTACTATTTCACCCTCAAGATCAAGTGACAGGAGACAATCCTTAAATTCATTGAGGTCAGGCGCCATCTGGGAAGTTGTCTCAAGGAGGATCAGGATCTCTCCTGTCTTATGAGCTTTTCTCACGAGGAAATGACGCAGATAACCTTCCTCTGTCCGCTTTCTCCAGAAAGGTATTTCTCTGCTCTTAAAGAAATCATGTGTTGCAGACAGTATCTTTCTGTAGTCCTCATCCACTATACGGCACTTGTCAACCGTTACCACATCATTAAAGCGACCTGCACGGTGCATACCGAGTTCAAGCGGACCGTCAATCACCGCATTACCAAAGGAATACTCCATCTTATTTCTGTAGCCTTCAGTCTTCGGAGATTCTGTAACACTCTCAAACCAGTCACCATTTTTCAGGATATCAGTAGGTACATTAACAGAACCCGGCACTGTATCCTCAGTGATCACAGGCATATCTACTCCGCTGCCGTAAAAAGCCGCATCACCAAAATTCTGCAGAGCATTTGTAAGGAGTTTTCTAACCTGTCCTGCCTTCATCTCAGCCTGTGACTCAGCAGACAGATTCTGATAAGTACAGCCTCCGCAAATGCCGAAATGCGGACACTGAGGCTCTACTTCATTCGGCGCATGAGTAATTACTTCCTCTAAACGTCCTTCCAGTCTCTCATGCTTCTTTTTCGTCAGCTTAAAAGAAACTTTCTGCCCCGGGAGTACACCCTTAACAGTCACGTTTCCTTCCTCTGTCTGTACTATACCCTTATTCGGAAATTTAAGTTCTGTGACAATACCTTCGTAGATTTCGTTTTTCTTCATTATTTCTCTTACCTTGCTATTCAACATATCTAGGCACAAAAGACCCCGGCAGTTTTCTGCCGGGGTTGCAGTACCACATTTTATGTCAGATCTCAGTCTGCCTTCTTCTCTGTTGCCTGGATCGGAATCTCATCTTCCTCGTCATCAAAGAAATCATCGTCAAATCTGTCATCATAGTCATCATCATAATCTTCCAGATAATCCGGAGTAAAATACTTATACACTGCAAACGCAATAGCTGCAACTGCAGCAACTGCACCGATGATAGCGAGCAGTGTAAGGATCGGATCTCTGTCGTTTCTGTCTCTCATTTCTTTGTCCCTCCATTTGTTTTCCTGCAGCAGATCGATTCCGCTGCGAACATGATTCAGGTTCTGTCTAATGTTGCTTAACGCGCTTTCTAAACCTTGTAAATCAAAAAAATCCATGTAAGGCATCCCCTTTTCTATTTGTATTTAAACTATCATACTTTCTTCAGCTTTGCAAACCCGGCGAACATCTTGCGAACCCCCACTTTATCGAAATTCACCGTTACTTCGTAGTCTCTGGCGCCCTGTACAATTTCCTGTACAGTACCTTCACCAAACTTAAAGTGTCTCACACGGTCACCTTCATTGTAGTCAGGTTTCGTTCCACCAATGTCTTTTCCGAGCTTTATCTTCTGAAAGCCCTTTGAAAAAGCCTGCGGCTTTTCGTTAAACGCAGCTTTAGCGATCTGCCTCGAGGTCGGCTCCATATACTCTGTGCGTTCCGTCTTTTTCGGATGGATGTTCATATCCAGGAGTTCTGTCGGAATCTCTTTCATAAAGCGTGACGCAGCTGCATATCTGGTCTCACCATTTGTCATTCTCTGACGGGCACAGCTTATGGTCAGATTCTTTCTGGCTCTTGTGATCGCCACATAGCAAAGTCTTCGCTCTTCTTCCATTGCCATATGATCCTCACTGCTGATCGCACCGTAACCGGGGAAAAGACCTTCCTCCATACCCGCGATATACACATTCGGAAACTCAAGACCCTTTGCATTATGCATTGTCATTACAAGTACACGGTCTTTTGTCTCCCCATCTCCGGTCTTGTCGAGATTATTTCCCTCAAGTCCATTCTGACGCATAAAATCTATGAGATCAGGCTCATCCGTATCCTCTTCATAGGAATCCAGTGACTCCTTAAGTTTATTGATATAATCAATAAATTCTAAATATTTATCGGTCGTATCTGCCTCACCCATGAGATATTCGTTGTAGCCAGTATCCTTTATTATCCTGTCAAGGATCTCAGAAAACTTCGCATCCTTCATGTCCTCACGTATATCGAGGATCATCTGATGGAATGAAAGGAGTCCCGTCTTTGCCTTTGCGGATACACCGGGAATACTGTCTGCCTTTGCACAGGCTTCCAAAAATGATAGTCCGTTTTCTTCTGCATAAACACGAGCCTTTTCTACGCTGGCTGCGCCGATGCCGCGCTTAGGGAGGTTGATGATACGAAGAGTTCTCATATCATTTGCGCCACCTGCTACAGTCAGCAGGTAACTGGTCAGATCCTTTATGACCTTTGTATCCCAGAAACGAAGTCCCTTTACCACATCATAGTCTATACGGCGAACACGGAAAGCATCCTCAAGTTCCTTACTCTGGACATTTGTACGGATAAGCACCGCGCAGTCTCCATAGGTACATTCTCCCTTTTCAACTTTCTTTCTGATGTCCTCGGCAATAAAAACTGCTTCTCCACCTGCCGTATCAAGCTGACGGAAGCGAATCAGGCTGCCCGGTTCTTCATTGGTACGGAGAACTTTCTGTTTTCTCTCTCTGTTATTTGAGATAACCTCATTTGCCGCTGCCAGTATATTTCCTGTAGAACGGTAATTCTGCTCGAGTTTTACGACCTTTGCATCAGGGAAATTCTTCTCAAAATCAAGGATATTATAGATATTTGCTCCGCGGAATCTGTAGATAGACTGGTCATCATCACCTACAACACAGAGATTTCTGTACTTTGATGCAAGAAGACGCACCAGCTCAAACTGAGCAGTATTTGTATCCTGATACTCGTCAACCATTATGTACTTAAATTTTTCCTGATAATGATCGAGAACCTCCGGAAAATTCTTAAAGAGGCGAACCGTGTTCATGATCAGATCGTCAAAATCCATAGAACCATTTGCACGAAGCGCATCCTGATAAGCGTGATATATCTCCATTATCTTTAAGAGCGACATATCTCCCTTATGTGCTTCTGCAAATTCATTTGGTCCCATCAGCTCATCCTTTGCGGAAGATATGATCCTTGCCACCTTTTTTTCCGGGAAATATTTGGGATCTACCGAAAGTTTTTTATACACATCACGCATCAAAGTCTTTTGATCTGACGCATCGGCAATCTCAAAATTCTTCGGATATCCGAGCTTCTCTGCGTGAGCAAAAAGTATCTTTAAGCAGGTGGAATGAAATGTCGATACCCACATATCACGAGCATCCTCAGGAACCATCTCTCTTATCCTGTCGCGCATTTCCTTTGCTGCCTTGTTTGTAAAGGTCAGAGCAAGGATATTCCATGGTCTTACCTGCATCTCATCTAATAGATAAGCCATGCGATATACTATGGTCCTTGTCTTACCCGATCCGGCACCGGCAAGTATCAAAACCGGACCGTCAGTCTGGCGTACCGCCTCTGCCTGTTCTTTATTTAATTCTTTCTCAAGATCTATGGCCATTAAAATTAGCTCCTCTACAACATTTGTACCTGTCATTATACGATGTAAAGGGCAAAAATACTACTGTACACAGGTATAAATGCAGGCGGTATGGACAAGTGGTTTTAAAAACCGTATAATCTATTGCAAATGATCAATTACTGTAACCGGGAATTATCCCAAATAAAGTTTTTATAAAAATGGTGAAAAATGACACTCGACTCTGAAAATCTGCTTGAAAGTATTCTATCCAGTCTTGACCGGGTTGATTATATCGACCTTGAAGATATCCCAAATATAGATCTCTACATGGATCAGGTGACAACTCTCATGGAAGCTCGCCTGTCACACAGCAAGAGATATCCGGAAGACAAGATTCTCACAAAAACGATGATAAACAATTACGCAAAAAACGATCTCCTTCCGCCTCCTGTAAGAAAGAAATACAGCAGACGGCATGTGCTTATGCTGATATTCATTTATTACTTCAAAAATATCCTCACTATAAATGATATAAAAAAGCTCATGTCACCTCTCGCCGAAGATTACTTCGATAAGGAAAGCGGCATAAAACTTGAAGATATCTATAGCGAGATCGCTAAATTCATAACCTCTGAAACTGATGAGATCAAAGATTTTGTTACAAGCAAGTTTAAGGCTTCCGAAGATGCCGCACGTCTTGCCGAAGAAGACGGTGGAGATGAAGAAAACCAGCAGTTTTTACAGTACTTTACTCTTATCTGCGCTCTGAGCTTTGATGCATATGTTAAGCGCCTCATGATAGAAAAGATCATAGATCTGATGCCGGAACCTGTTCCGAGAAAAAAGAGAAAAAAAGATCGTGATTAAAAATATTCACATAAAGAGATCGCCCGTCATTCAAACTTGAATAACGGGCGATTTTCTTATCATTTTTTACTTTCCGATTCTTCCGAAAACCATTTCATAACCATCGTTTCCATAGTTAAGAGAACGATTTACACGGCTGATCGTCGCTGTAGAAGCTCCTGTCTTCTGTGCGATCTCAAGATAGGTTTTTTTCTCGCGAAGCATTCCTGCTACCTCAAAACGCTGAGAAAGCGAAAGGATCTCATTGATCGTTGCCAGATCCTCAAAAAATGTGTAACACTCATCTCTATCTTTCAAACTTAAAATCGCATCAAACAGCGTATCAACTGCTTCTGTATGAAGTTTTTTGTTCAATATACCATTCCTCCATTTCGTACCCCTGGTTAAAAGCCAACCCCGACTGTTTAATGTTCCGTAACGTACTTCGAGCGGTTATCCGCCCTTTTCATTACTATACTACATTAAAGTGTCACAGTAAAGAAGTCGAAATACCTTTTTTGCACTTATTTCTTAACGTTTTTTACGATTTTACGCCTTGATAAATGCCTTGTATGCCTTATATCCTTCATAAACGTCTGACTTACTTGTAACTTCCCACGGTGCATGCATGGAAAGTACAGCCATTCCGCAGTCAACAACATCCATGCCATAGAGAGACATGATATAAGCGATCGTTCCGCCGCCGCCTGCATCTACCTTTCCAAGCTCGGCTGTCTGATATGCTATATCATCCTTTTCCATTACAGAACGAACAAATGCGAAGTACTCTGCATTTGCATCATTTGATCCGGACTTTCCTCTTGCACCGGTATATTTGTTGAATACGATTCCTTTTCCAAAGAATGCAGCGTTTTTCTTATCAAACTGTGAAGCATAGAGCGGATCAAATGCAGCACTTACATCACTTGAGAGCATTCTGGAATTTGCAAGAGTTCTGCGAAGAGCAAGCGGGTTTGTGTTGCCCATGCAGACAATGAGCTCAGCCAGAGCGTTTTCAAAGAATCTGGACTGCATACCTGTTGCGCCAACGCTTCCGATCTCTTCCTTATCAACAAGAAGACATACTGATGTGCGCTTAACACTCTCAACATCCAGAAATGCCTTGAGTGATGTGTATGCACAAACTCTGTCATCCTGACCATATGCCATGATCATTGAACGGTCAAAACCTGCTTCTCTTGCTTTTCCTGCCGGAACGATCTCGAGCTCAGCTGACTCAAAATCACGTTCTTCAATGTCATACTTATCCTTAAGGAGCTTCAGCACACCTTCTTTAACAGCTTCTTTTTCCTTACCCTTTAACGGTTCGCTTCCTATAAGCAGATCGAGATTTTCGCCTTCTACTACCTTTGCACCCTTTTTATCAAGCTGATCAGATGCAAGATGGATCAGAAGATCCGTAACACAGAATACCGGATCGTCCTCATCCTCTCCAATACATACTTCGGCAGTTGTTCCGTCTGTCTTTACGATCACACCATGGATTGCAAGAGGAATAGTTACCCACTGATACTTCTTGATGCCGCCATAATAATGTGTATCAAGATATGCCAGTTCTGAATCCTCATAAAGCGGGTTCTGCTTTACATCAAGTCTCGGAGAATCGATGTGTGCACCAAGGATGTTCAGACCATCCTCAATATTGTCCTCACCGATATTGAAAAGTGCGATAGTCTTTCCCATGCACTCTGCATATACCTTGTCTCCTGCCTTAAGCTTATCGCCCTTCTTAATAACCTGCTTTAAGTCACGATAGCCTGCCTTTTCTGCAGCTTCTACCGCATAGTCAGTACATTCTCTTTCTGTTTTGCCGAGATCAAGAAATTCACGATAACCCTTTGCGATCTTCTCAAGTTCCTTCTTCTGGGCTGCTGTGTAGCTCAGCCATGTATTTTTCTGTTCCATTTTTGCCTCCATAAATTTATAGGTTCAAAAAAATATTCCTCGTCATCCGTCAATTTTCATGATGGTAGACGGATCGATGGATTTATCCTGATACGTTACCTTATATACAAATGTAGGACTGCCTGCGGTGCATGAAAAAAGCGTCGTGCCTCTAAGCACCGATGTTCCCTTGGAAACAAGTGGTTCTGTCGGGTATCCGTAGTAAGAAATATAATCATTTCCATGATCTACAGCTACCAGATATCCATAGTCAGAATCAGCCCGTACGATAGTGACCGTGCCGTTACCTGATGCAACGATCTTTGTTCCGTCGCCTACACTAAAAGATACATTTTCTTTATCGGAAGAATATTCCGATGGTGTAGAGATCTGTCCCGAGATTGGCAGTCCTGATGGTATGTAATTCAATGCTTCAGCCGAATCTGACTGCTGCTCCACATACTTTTTGGTATCAAGCTGTGAATTTGCTGCCGCAAGCTTCTGCTGAAGATCTTCGTTTTCTGCCTGAAGAATAATATTTCCGCTGATAACATTTTCCAGCTGGGCACTCAAAGCCAATATCTGATTTCTTTCGTCCGATACCTCTCCCGCCACATATATCATATATGACATGGCAAGAATAAGTGCCGCAAAAAAAAGCACGGCAGCAGCTGTCAGAAAATCCCTTGAGGTTCTGAACTCCCGGACATTTCCGGATCCCTCAGGAATAACCAGCACAGTGAGCCGTCTTAATTTCTTCTTATTATTCGGTTCCCTCATGTTGTAAAAAGCCCTCCCCCGATGGCTATTTATTTTTTTCGGATTCCAGGCAAAATTATGCACAGGACACAGTAATCCATCTTTGTTACTGCACTATATCACAGAATGAAATTATAATCAACTTCCTGCCCTAATAATCGGCATTTTTCCTAGGGCGTTTCATTTTTTTGCATTGAACTCTATGCATAAATGTGGTAATATACACGTATGTTGTGCTAGTCATAACATATAACTATTTTTTATTTTTCTTGGAGGTATCAAAATGAAAGGTACAGTTAAGTGGTTCAACAACCAGAAGGGTTATGGTTTCATCTCTGATGAGCAGGGTAACGATGTATTCGTACACTACTCAGGACTGAACATGGAAGGTTTCAAGTCTCTTGATGAAGGCCAGAAGGTTGAGTTCGACGTTGTTAACGGCGAAAAGGGACCGCAGGCAGTAAACGTAAACAAGCTGTAATTTTCCAAAATCCAGAATACAAGATTGTGCCTTAGATAATATAACACACATCATTGATGTCGGGGGTCATCATGACGGTTCGTATTAACCGGGGGTAATGATTCAGATTTCAAAGAAGTTTTATTGTATAAGAAAACAGAATTGTGAACTGAGATTGAAGGGGGCATCTGCACCAGCGATATTTTTAATATCGTATGGTGCAGATGCCTTTTTCTGATGTTTTTTAATTCTCTCTTCTCCCTTCCAGTTCAAAGCATGTCACAACCGAACAAAAAAAAATACTTTTATTCCTTATATCATCATATTTATAGCAGTATTTCGATGATCTAAATAACATACTTCCAATCACCTTTTCTAAAATACAACTTATAACTTGTACCCTTTCTTTTCTTATTGTCCGTTGCATTTTTCATTTCTTCATTAGACCAATATAAATATTGCACAACCATTCTCTATATTCATTTTACACATTCAACATATTTCCCTGTTATGTATTTAGTTTTATATTACAAGCTGTTATAATTAATCATATTCAATACAACTTTATGCTTTTTATCGTTTTCGCAACTTGTATAATTGAATCAAAAAAGATACATTATTAATATCAGAGTTGTATTTTCCATCACAGCTTCTGAGCTACACAAAACAGGAAATAAAACTATGTCAAACGAAAAAACTTTAATGAACGAAAGTCTGAAGTACGTAAAGCTGTATAACTGGGCACGAACTCTTATCTTGAGCGGTGTCATGAAAAATGGCGACAAGCTCCCCAGTGAACACATGCTTCAAAAGAAATTTGGTTATTCCCGTCAGACTGTTCGTACGGCACTTGATGTACTTGAACACGAAGGACTTATAAGCCGTGTCAGAGGAAGTGGTACTTTTGTTTCCTATGAAACCGGCATAAGCAAAAGCGGACGTCAGCACATAGGACTTATCATGAGCTACTTTGCTGACTACATGTTCCCTCAGGTCTATGAAGGTATCGAATCTGTCATGCACGACCGCGGGATTGAGATCGATGTTACCGTCACACGTAATAATCTAAACGACGAAGCCGTTTATCTCGAACGTTTCCTTAATTCAAACGTGTGCGGACTGATCGTTGAAGGTACCCGCTCAACCTTCCCGAACCCTAATATCAGATATTATAAGGAACTTCTTAACAGAGGCATTCCTATAATATTTATTCATAACCACTACAGCAATCTGGAATGCAGCAGCGTGGAAATGGCAGATGCAAGATGCAGTTACGAGCTCACTGAGCAGCTCATAGAAAACGGTCACGAAAGGATCGGCGGAATATTTAAGTATGACGATCTGCAGGGCATCGAGCGTTATCGCGGTTTTATGGAATGTATGTCCGACCACAATCTGCCCATAAATGATGAATGTATAAAGTGGTATTCGACAAAGGATCTGGACTTTCAGTTCAGTAAAAAGAGCCTCTCGCACTTCTTAAAACAGATAAGTGAGTGCACAGCTCTCATGACTTACAATGACGAGATTGCCGAGACATTTATCGAATTTGCAGAGACACGGGATATGCACATTCCGGACGATCTGTCTATCGTTTCATTCGACAGCGCCGCATTTACCGATAACGACAATAACGACCTGCATCTGACAAGTGCAGTTCATCCCAAATATGAATTAGGCCGAAGAGCTGCCAGAAATCTGCTTCGGATGATAGAAAATCCTCAAAGCAGCAGAGACAATTCTTCTTATCGTTTCCCGGTTTCGATAAGTAACGGCAACTCTATCCGGGATATCCGATAACCAACTTTGACCGGAGCAGGTGCACATTCCCTGTTCTGCGCTGCAAGACATATAGCAGCGTTAAATAGATATTAGCAATAAGAAAAGAGGAGAATCATGAGCAAACTTTATTTTGTAGTAGGCAGCCAGGATCTTTACGGAGAGGAATGCCTCCGCCAGGTTGCAGCAGACAGCCAGAAAATGGTTGATTTCTTTAATAAGAAGCTCGGTGACACTGTTACTTTTGAGCTCCTTCCCACAGTTGAGACATCTGAGATCTGTGTACAGGATATGCGCAAAGTCATGAACGATGACGACTGCGTAGGTGTAGTTACATGGATGCACACTTTCTCACCTGCAAAGATGTGGATCAAGGGTCTTCAGATCCTTCAGAAGCCGCTTCTTCACCTTCATACACAGGCTAATGAAAAGCTTCCGTATGATGAGATCGATATGGACTTCATGAACCTTAATCAGGCTGCTCACGGTGACCGTGAATATGGTTACATTCTTGCAAGACTGAACAAGGCACACGAAGTTGTTGCAGGTTACTATGAGCATGAGGATGTTCTCGCAAAGATCCGTCAGTTCGCTCAGGTTGCAAAGGCTATTGACTACTCTCACAACATGCGCGTTGCTACATTCGGTAATAACATGCGTGATGTTGCAGTTACAGACGGTAACCGTTTAAGCTGCGAGATCAAGTACGGCTGGGAGATCAAGTATTGGGGAATCGGCGAGATCGCTGAGCTTGCCAAGACAGCTACTGATGCTGAAGTTGATGCAAAGGTTGCTGAGTACGAAAGCAAGTACACAATGGCTACTGACAACGTAGAGGCTGTTCGTGAGCAGGCAAGATACGAGGTTGCTTTCGAGAAGTTCCTTGCTGCAAATAAGTGCCACGCATTTACAGATACTTTCCAGGATCTCCACAACATGAGCCAGCTTCCGGGTATCGCAGTTCAGAATATCATGGCTAAGGGTGTTGGTTTCGGTCCTGAGGGAGATTACAAGATCTCTGCTTTCTCTGCTATCCTTATGAAGATGGCTGAGGGTCGTGACGGTGCTACAGGCTTTATCGAGGACTACACATATGACCTCACAGCAGGTCAGGAGCTTGAGCTTGCAAGCCACATGCTCGAGGTTCCGGCTTCATTCGCTGCTACAAAGCCGAAGATCGAGGTTCATCCTCTTGGAATCGGCGGCAAGGCTGATCCTGCACGTTTGGTATTTGACAGCGTTACAGGCGATGGTATCCAGGTTACCCTTATCGATATGGGCGACCACTTCCGTATCATCTGCGCAGACATTGAGCTCGTTCCTGTTCCGAAGCCGATGCCGAAGCTTCCTGTTGCTCAGATCATGTATCGTCATAAGCCGAATTTCCAGATTGGTACTGCTGCATGGTGCTATGCAGGCGGCGCTCATCACTCTGTTGTTTCTACATGCCTGACTCGTGATGATATCGCTATGTTTGCACGTCTTACAGGCACAGAGCTTATCACTATCGGAGAGGATACTACCGAGGCTGATCTTCAGAAGTTCTTTATGCCGAAGTTTTGAGTAACATCAGGTAACATTATATAAATTTACAAAAAATCTCCCGTGAACATTAATTGTTCACGTGAGATTTTTCACGCCTTTGCAGCTTTTATCAGTTCATCGACTTCTAACGCACCGCCAAAAAGTTTCAATGCGCTTCCTACTGTGAAGTTCACATGGTTTTGTCCGTTTTCACGAAGAATATCTACATCCTTAAGGCTTCGTACTCCTCCTGCATATGTGACAGGAATAGTATCGACTCCCGACAATATCTGAACAAGTTCCGGATCGATCCCGGTCCCTTTTCCTTCTACATCCACTGCGTGGATCAGGAACTCATCACACTCATCTGAAAGCGTTTTCAGAGTTGACTCATTTACTTCAAATCCGGTAAATTTCTGCCAACGGTCTGTTACTACAAAGTACGGTCCATCTGGTGTTTTCTTTCTGCACGAAAGATCAAGGACTATTTTTTCTCGTCCGACCTCTCTCTGCAGACGGCTCAGATTTTCACGATCAAACGATCCATTTCTAAAAACAAAACTTGTGACGATCACATGCGATGCTCCTGCATCCAGAAATTCCGCAGCATTTTCGTCAGTAATTCCGCCGCCGATCTGCATACCACCCGGAAATGCTTTTAACGCCGAGACCGCTTCTGCCTTAGTCGCTTCATAATAGTCCGAATCACGGCTATTAAGCAGTATCACATGTCCGCCGCTTAGATTTTTCTCCTTATACAACTCTGCATAATATGCCGCGCTTTTTTCAGAGACAAAGTTTTCGGAAGCAGTATCGCCATCGTCTCTTAAAGAGCTTCCGACGATCTGCTTCACCTTTCCATTATGTATGTCTATACAGGGTCTAAACTGCATACTCTATTCCTCTTAGGCAAGAGCATCTGCCATGCTGTAGAGTCCGGGATTCTTTCCTGCAAGGAACTTAGCCGCTGTGATAGCGCCTTTTCCAAAGATTGCTCTGGAATATGCTCTGTGTGAGAAAGTGATCACTTCATCCTGTCCTGCGAATATAACATCATGATCACCGGGGATCGTCCCGCCTCTTACGGCAGAAATACCGATTTCCTTGACAGGACGGCTCTCACTTCTGCTGCTCCTGTCATAAGCATATTCATATTCGTTGTTGAGCGAATCATTAATAGCATCTGCAAGAGCAATGGCTGTTCCACTGGGCGCATCTTTTTTCTGGTTATGATGCTTCTCAACGATCTCGATATCAAAACCTGCTGCTGCGAGCTGAGGCGCAACATCATGAAGCACTTTGAGAAGAAGATTTACTCCAACAGACATATTCGCGCTGCGAAGTATAGCAACCTTTTCAGAAGCCTCTTTTACACGACCGATCTGCTCATCGGAAAGTCCTGTTGTACAAAGTACTACAGGCGTACCAGTCTTTACCGCATAATCAAGAACTTTGTCTGTACCTGTCGGAAGTGAAAAATCAACGATAACATCAGCTTTCACATCACATTCTTCAATGGAAGTAAATACGGGATACTTATTTTCAACACCTGTATATACATCAACTCCTGCCACTATCTCGACATTTTCTTCCTTTGAAACAAGCTCTGTGATAATTCTTCCCATACGACCATTACAGCCGTTCATTATGATCTTTACCATGACGATTCCTTTCTCCATATAACCTTATGATACAATTAAACCCCGCAGAAAAACGCAGTTTCTCCGCAGGGCTGCATAGTTTTTTATTTAAGAAGACCGAAGTTCTTCATTGCATTCTTAAGACGTACAAGGTTATTGTCCTGCATAGGCACGAGAGGCTTCCTGAGCGGGCCTACTTCCATACCCATGAGATTCATGGCATGCTTAACAGGAATAGGATTTGTTTCGCAGAAAAGCGCAGAAACAAGTTCTTCCTCTTCAAGCTGCATCTTTGCTGCTGTCTTTACGTCTCCGTTCAGGTAGCTTGCGCACATATCATGAACATAACGAGGTGCAACATTAGATACAACAGAAATAACACCAAGTCCTCCAAGAGACATGATCGGAATAGTTATATCATCATCACCTGAATATACTTCACACTCAGGGCAGATGGAAAGGATCTTAGCAACCTGTGAAAGGCTTCCGCTAGCTTCCTTAACACCAACGATATTCGGAACATTCTTTACAAGATATGCCAGTGTTTCAGGCTCGATATTTACACCTGTTCTTGACTTAATGCTGTAAAGGATAATCGGGATCTTTACTGCATTTGCAACATCTGTGAAATGCTCGATAAGTCCTGCCTGTGTTGTCTTATTGTAGTAAGGTGTAACCTGCAGAAGCGCATCAACGCCAACTTTCTCTGCCTCCTGAGACAGATATACTGCAGTTCTTGTGCAGTTTGAACCTGTTCCTGCGATAACAGGAATACGATGATTTACCTTTTCAACGCAGAATTTGATCGCTGCAAGATGCTCATCCTCAGTGAGAGTAGCCGCCTCACCTGTTGTTCCCATAACGACAATGGCATCTGTACCATTTGTCACCTGATCCTCGATGATCTCCGCAAACTTTTCGTAGTTTATATCACCATTATCCTTAAATGGTGTAACTATCGCTACGCCTGCGCCTTTGAATACTGACATAACCTTTCTCCTTTCATAAAGAAAACCGACGCTTTTCCGACGCCGGTTCTAAAATCTTCTCATAGAATTAATTATTAAATGAAAGATTCCGATAGCGCCCCACTTCCATAAGAAGTGACAGTTATGCAGGTATTTCCTGCATTCCCAAGGCTATTGAACACAGCATTCAATCCCTTTCGGCGCCGTTCCCTTTCTCCTGTCTTCGTCTGCAGCTGCTGCATCCGACAGATTACTGATGAAAAGCGCAACCTCTATCTCTTTTCAGTTGGTAAAAGAATAGCACAACCACTATATACTGTCAATGCTAGTTTAACGCGCGAAAGTGGTAAAATTTAAAGACGATCAAACTTTACTGTTTCCAGCTTAGTGACTTCATCCACGCATTTACAAACTTCATCGCTGATCTGTATTCCTGTCATTATTATCCCTACATTATCAGGTTTTGCACTGAGCAACGCTTTCAGATCATCTATAGTGAGCAGATCGTTATCAAAAAGTCCAAGAAACTCGTCCAGGATCAGAAGATCGCACTCTCCTGTCACCAGACACTTCTTTGCGAAGTTAAATCCATTTCGGATATTCATCGCTTCTTCCTGCTTTGCTTCTTCTGAAAGATCCTCAAAGCATACTGCTGACTTTTCAAAGCTAAAAAGCTTGATCTCAGGCTCCAGACGCTTGATTATATCAAATTCGCCCGTAGTTCTTCCTTTTAAAAACTGAATAATGACGACAGAACGCCCAAGATTAGCGGCTTTAAGTCCCTGTCCCACTGCGGCACTGGTCTTACCTCTGCCCTCACCGCCAAATATCTGTATTAGTCCCTGTTCCATAAGCAGACCTCTTTTTTTACATTAGATTCTTAAGATGTTTTAATCTCTTAAGAAAATCTTAATGTGTTTTTTAAAAACAGATGGAATAATAACACACTTCTGTATAATAATCAAATCTTTGGGTTTTACCATGATCAATACAGTAACAAAACCAGTTACAGTTCACACGTAAACGGAGCATTTACTGCGGAGTTTACGACCAATAACGCTGAATAGCCATTGGATTTTGCTCATCGCCGTAGGCGATTTAATTGGCAAAATCCGTTACGTGAGCGAGCTGTAAGCGAGTGAACAGTAACAAAACCAGGTCGAAACTCCTTGAACATTAATAAAAACATTGAAGTATCTTGAGAATGTGTTACAATAAATCGGTTATTGCCTTAGAAACAGGCATTTTTTGTTTAAAATAAAGACAGGAGATTACAATGGTAGAAAAAAGAGAAGACATTCGTAATGTAGCAATTATCGCCCATGTCGATCACGGTAAGACCACTTTGGTCGATGCCCTGCTTCGTCAGAGCGGAGTCTTCCGTGAAAATCAGGATGTTCAGGAGCGTGTAATGGACAGCAATGCTCTTGAGCGCGAGCGTGGTATCACAATCCTCTCCAAAAACACAGCTGTTAAATATAACGATACAAAGATCAACATCATCGACACCCCCGGTCATGCTGACTTCGGCGGTGAGGTTGAACGTATCCTTAAGATGGTAAACGGAGTAGTTCTGCTCGTAGATGCATTTGAAGGTGTTATGCCTCAGACAAAGTTCGTTGTTATGAAGGCCCTTGCTCTGAAGCTTCCCATCATCGTATGTGTAAACAAGATCGACCGTCCGGGCGCAAGACCTCAGGAAGTTGTTGACGAAGTTCTCGAGCTCTTTATGGATCTCGATGCAACAGATGAGCAGCTTGACTGCCCGTTTGTATTTGCATCCGCAAGAAACGGTATCGCTTCTCTTGATCCGGAAGTTCCGGGTACAGATATGAAGCCCCTTTTCGACACGATCGTTGATTATGTACCGGCTCCTCAGGGTGATCCGGAAGGAAATCTTCAGATCCTCATCAGTACTATCGACTACAATGAATATGTAGGACGTATCGGTGTTGGTAAGGTTGACAACGGTTCCGTAAAGGTTAACCAGGACGCTATCATCGTAAACCACCACGATCCTTCCCGTAAGGAAAAGGTAAAGATCAGCAAGCTCTATGAGTATCAGGGTCTTTCAAAGGTTGACGTTGATACTGCTACTATCGGAGATATCGTTGCCGTTTCCGGTATTGCTGATCTGAAGATCGGTGATACTGTTTGCGGTACATCATCAGAGCCGGTTGCTATCCCGTTCCAGAAGATTTCCGAGCCCACTATTTCCATGAATATCATGGTAAATGACTCTCCTCTCGCAGGACAGGAAGGAAAGTTCGTAACAAGCCGTCATCTTAAGGACAGGCTCTTCCGTGAGCTTAATACAGACGTATCTCTTCGTGTAGAAGAAACAGAGTCTACAGATACATTTAAGGTATCCGGTCGTGGTGAGCTTCACCTCAGCGTCCTTATCGAATCTATGAGACGTGAAGGTTACGAGTTCGCAGTTAGTAAGGCAGAAGTTATCTATCACGAAGATGAAAACGGCAAGCTTCTTGAGCCTATGGAAACAGCTTATGTTGATGTTCCGGATGAGTTCTCCGGTACAATTATCTCCAGCCTTTCCGAGCGTAAGGGTGAGCTTCTGAACATGGGCTCCATCGCAGGCGGATATACTCGTCTCGAATTCAAAATCCCGTCTCGCGGTCTTATCGGCTTCCGTGGTCCCTTCATGACAGATACAAAGGGTAATGGTATCATCAACACCATTTTCTGCGGATATGAGCCTTTCAGAGGTGAAATTTCCTATCGTAAGACAGGTTCCCTCATTGCGTTCGAGACAGGTGAAGCAGTTACATACGGACTCTTCAATGCGCAGGAGCGTGGTTCTCTCTTCATCGGTGCAGGAACAAAGGTTTATTCCGGTATGGTTATCGGAAGCAATCCGAGAAGTGAGGATATCGAGGTTAATGTCTGCAAGACAAAGCACCTCAGTAATACACGTACATCATCTTCTGATGAAGCACTTCGTCTGGTACCTCCGGTTGTTCTTTCTCTGGAGCAGGCTCTTGACTTCATCGATACAGATGAGCTTCTCGAGGTTACTCCTAAGAACCTCAGAATCCGTAAGAGAATCCTTGATGCTACTCTCCGTAAGAGAGCAGGTATCAGTGCCAAGGCAAAAGCTCAGGCTGCAAAGAACTAATCCAAATAGCTATAGAAAAAGGCGGTTCGGTGTGTATCAACACACTGAACCGTCTTTTTTCATGCTTTATAAACAACTCAATCTGTTTTAGGAAGTGTAAATCTTCCCTCTACCTGATCTGTTTTTATGATATTAATAAATACGCACGGATCTATCTGCTTTATTGCCGATACTACTTTCTTTAGCTCCGAATTTGAAACAACGGAGTATACGACTGTTCTCGGCGTATCCTGATAAGATCCCATACACTTTATATCAGTCGCTCCATGATGCGTAAGACGATAAATCTCATCTGTTACCAATTTAGGCTTATCCGTTACTATAAGCAGTGTATTTTTCCAATACCGCTTGTATAGACCATGTATCACCTGCGTGGTTGTAAACTGGAATATTATGGAATACAATGCCTTGTCCCATCCAAACATATATCCGTTTACTGCCAAAATACATGCATTAAAAATCAGGATATAGTTCCACGCATCGATATTAAATTTCTCTGACAAATACATCGCTACAAAGTCCGTACCGCCGCTCGTAGCATCTGCTCTGAGGCAAAGAGTAATTGCAAAACCGTTTACAAGACCTCCAAATATACTTATCAAAAGAATATCATAGGTAATAACCTTTAACGGTATCATATCTGTAAGGATAGATGTGAGTACGATCGTTATGCACGAAAATATCGTAAACTTCTTTCCTATCGCCTTAAAGCTGATAATGATAGGGCCAGCATTTAGAGCAAGGTATATTGGTCCGTATGGCAGTTCTATAGAAAAGAATTTCTGACACACATTCTGTATAAGGATCGTGAGGCCGGAAAATCCTCCCGGCAATAAACCTCCTGTATGTACAAACGATCGTAGATTTATAGAAATGATCGCACCTGCCAGAACACACAGAAGAACTCTTTTTATATCCCTAAGCAGTGTTTTTCTGCTGCAATCATTCATTCCCCGATTCCTCCTATATAGACATATGAACATCCGTCGTTGAATGTCCGTTTACATCTTTTTCCATGTAGTTCTTGAGAATAGTGCCAAGATAGGGAAGATCTCCAGACGTCCTGCAAGCATATCAAATGACAGTACTATTTTTGAAAACGCGCTGTACTCTGCAAAGTTGCAGGTAGGTCCTACCTGTCCGAGTCCCGGTCCTATATTATTAAATGTACATAAAATTGCAGAAAAATTAGTTTCTGTGGTAAAACCATCAAGCGATACCAGAAGCATACTGAGCATGATTATAATGATGTATGCCGTGAGATATGCGTTTGTATTTGCAAGAATCTTTTCATCGACAACACGGTTATTTACACGTACAACCTGAATCTCTCTCGGATGCAGCACTGTCCTAATATTTCTCCTGAGGCCCTTCATGAGAAGCATGAGTCTCGCGCATTTGAGACCGCCTCCCGTACTTCCGGCACTAGCTCCTATTACCATAAGTGCCAGTATTATCGTTTTAGAAAAACTTGGCCACAGATCAAAATCCGTGGTTGCGTAACCTGTTGTTGTGATGATACTCGCAACCTGAAAGAACGACTGTCTGAGAGTTTCTTCCAGCGTAGGATACATATTTCTGACATTAACTGCTATTAGCAGTGCTGCAACTACAACTATTCCAAGATAAAGCCTCAGTTCTTCATCCTTAAACAAAGACTTAAAGTCTTTCAAGAGTATCAGATAATAACAGCTGAAATTTACACCAAATAACAACATAAAGACCGTGGTGACATTTTGCAGATACGGACTGTAGCTCGCAAAACTATCAGCCTTTACTCCGAATCCACCTGTTCCCGCTGTACCAAATGCATGACACACGGACTCAAAAAGCGGCATCCCGCCAAGCAACAGGAAAACGATATTCAAAACTGTAAGTCCGATATACATAAGATACAGGATCATAGCAGTCTGACGCATCTTTGGCACGATCTTGCCTACACTCGGACCGGGGCTTTCTGCCCTGAGGAGATGGAGCGTAAAACCATTTCCACGTCCCGATGACGGAACAATAGCGAGCAAAAATACAAGTACTCCCATTCCTCCAACCCAGTGCGTAAAACTCCTCCAATAAATAATTCCTCTCGAAAGCTTCTCTACATCAGGTACTATCGATGCTCCGGTAGTCGTAAAACCTGATACTACCTCAAAGAAACAATCCACATATCTCGGAATTTCTCTTGAAAAATAAAAAGGCAGGCATCCAAGCAAACTCATAACTATCCAGGCAAGTCCTGTACATACCAGACCTTCTCTTGCATAAAAGCCCTTTTTTGCTCCCTTTGATACGAGCATGAGTAATCCTGCGGTAACAAGGATCAGTGCGATCGTTGAAAGGAAAGCACCTATCGCCACGTTCTCATGGTCATATATAGAAATTAAAAGCGCAGGAATCATGAATACAGCCTCAATAAGAAGGATATATCCATTTAGACGCGCCAGCATCTTATAATTCATCTGTCTTTACTCCAAAAATATATCATTGAACTGTCCGATTACTTCCTCACCCGCTGAAATAACGATAACAGAATCTCCCTTTTCAAACGTTGAGTCACCTGTAAGTATCCTTGACTTTCCTCTCTTTGAAGCGCATGCGATCAGTACATTTTTCCTGAGCTTCAGATTTTTAAGAGGTTCTCCGCAGTGCATTGTATTTTCATCCAGAATGAACTCTATCGCTTCTGCCTGTCCATCCGCGATCATATGCACAGAAACAGCCGCGCCAACCTGATTTTCCATGGCACGTACATAACGGACTATGCTGTTTGTACAAAGATCTTTCGGTGATATGATACTTCCGACCGGCAGATCATCAAGCATCTGGACATTTTCCTCACGGCTGAGCTTTGTTATGACCTGAGGAACGCCTCTGTGTGTTCCAAATATTGATAATACTATGTTTGTCTCATCAACACCTGTTAGCGTAACAAAAGCATCACAATCAGCAATACCCTCTTTATCCAGGATTTTCTGATCTCCCGCATCGCCCAGAACAACCGTAGCCTCAGGCAGATCAGATGCAAGCTCTCTGCAGCGCTCCTGATTGTTTTCTATGATCCGGACATCTATCCCGTGTCTTATCAAAGCCTGTGCAAGATAGTAGCTTATACGGCTTCCTCCGGCGATCAGGACACGTCTCGCTTTACGGGTTATGATTCCTAAATGCTTAAGAAGCGTTGCAAGGTTTTCCGCATCACCTGTTACAAAGAGACGATCTCCCTCCTTAAGCACAAAATCACCTGACGGTATCGTTACCTCTCCGTCACGCACAGCAGCGCACACAAGTATCTGACAGCGGACTACACTATTTAATTTGCTGAGGGGAACCCCAATCGCTTTACTGTCTTCACGAACTCTGAGTTCTACGATCTCGACTGTTCCTCTTGCAAAAGTATCTCGCTTAAGAAAGCCCGGATACTTTATGAGCCTGCCTATCTCACTTGCGGCCTGCCTGTCAGGGTTTACAGCCATAGACAGTCCGAAGGCACTTCGAAGCGAATAGATCTGCCCTGCATATTCCGGGTTTTTTATACGTGTTACTGTGTGTAAACGGGGGTTCATCGAATGCGCCGTCATACAGCAGAGAAGATTAACTTCATCTTTACCGGTCATGGCAACCAGAAGATCAGCATCTTCTACTCCCGCATCTCTCAGCGTGTCCATAGAAGCACAGTTTCCTTCTATTCCCATTACATCACAGTCTTCCATGATACTTTCAAGCACACCGGGATTTTCATCGATAACAGTGAGGTCGCATCCCTCTGCAGTAAGCTGTTTTGTGAGGCTTGCCCCCATTTTGCCGTTTCCGGCTACCAGAATCTTCATTACGGTTCCTTCCAAACTATTTTTTAATGATCATTATCACAGGGTCAAAAGTAATTTATCCGATCATCCTTGCATTTTTCCCTGTATATATCGGATAAATATATATTCTTCAAAAGCGCAGTGTTCAACTCGTTACTGTTTGCTCGCTTTCAGCTCGCTCACGTATCCGTTTATGTCTGAACTGCAGCTTCACTTCTGCATATTTGTCACTTTTTTAGGATCAATTCCACCGGGCAGTGATCTGAGCCCATGATATCCGTATGGATCGACGCGTCCTCCAGAATATCTCTGAGTGAATCAGATATCAGGAAATAGTCTATTCTCCATCCTGCATTTTTCTCTCTTGCCTTAAATCTGTAAGACCACCAGGAATATACATCCGCAAGATCAGGATTCAGATACCTGAAGGTATCTGTCAGATGACCGTCTCTTAAGAGTACTGTCATCTTTTCTCTTTCTTCATCGGTAAAACCGGCATTATGATGGTTAGTCTTTGGATTTTTAATATCTATCTCTTCATGAGCCACATTTAAATCTCCGCAGATAATGACCGGTTTCTTTTCCTGAAGATCGTTAACATACTTTAGAAACGCATCTTCCCAGTCCATCCTGTCATCGAGGCGCAGTAGCCCCTGCTTTGAATTGGGTGTATAAACCGTTATCAGATAATACTCTTCAAATTCCAGACATATGATACGGCCCTCGTTATCGGCTTTATAGTCATCCATGCCATATGAAACACTGACAGGCTTTACACGGGTAAAAACAGCAGTCCCGGAATAACCTTTCTTTTCTGCATAGTTCCAGTACTGCTCATATTCATCCGAAATATCAAGTTTTATCTGACCTTCCTGAAGCTTTGTTTCCTGAAGACAAAAAACATCTGCATCCAGATCATTAAATGCTTCAATGAAATTTTTGCCCACACAGGCTCTGAGGCCGTTTACATTCCATGAAACAAATTTCATTCACTTTTCCTCCACTAAACGGCTCCTGACTTTTACAGTCATCTCACCGTTTCCTTTCGTTGTTTTTCACCAAAAACAAACATAACGGATCACATCTCCATATGATCCGCTTCCATCAGTATCAACTATATCATTCATTCACTTTTGTGGCAACTTTTAGGGTTTGTAACTGTTCAGAACCCTTTTGGGTTCTGATATAAATTCCGATATATAGAATATAATAGAACCCTATTTGGAGGTGTGCTCATGGATGACAAAACCTTCGAGGCATTGATTGCCCATAATCGCTTTATGTCGTTTTCAGAGACGGAGCTCGTGATCGACGGCATTCGTATTTGTAAGATACGTACACGTCTTTACCGGGAATTTCGAGAGTTTTTCGGTCATTCTCCGGAGTCTGAAGTTAAAAAACATATTTTATCATTTTGCCCTAACCGGCGCAAGACCCTTGTGCTGGGCTTAGCAATAATGCGGCTTATTCTCCCATGCACCATTGACGAAGATATTACGGATTACCTGACAGCCATGGTGAACGTGCGTTATCAGGAGACCTACGAAACCTATTCACGCGAAACCGGTAAAGTTGATGATTATTTTGAGCGCTTCATGCAAAAACATGATGAACTATTCAACAATATATCCGTCAAAGCTGCCCTAAATATCAGAAAACACATATATCGGGAGCTTGCCGGTGATGAACCACCGTACTTTACGCTAAAATAACCTGGATAAAATACTAATTGTTACATTTTTGTAAGGTTTTTTTTCAACAATCTATTGTATAATAACATCCTAGTCGAAAGACTTAAAAAAATATTAAGAAAGACGTCATAATATCATAAGTTATTTTGACGCAGGAGATGCTAATGAAGAAACAGTGGGTAACACCCGAGTTAATGGAACTCAACATTAATGAAACAGCTTACGGAATTTTGGGTTGGTATGAAGATGGCGGTACTTGGGGAGATGGTATAATTTCCGGTCATCACACTTGGTGTCGTCCTAACCCTAGCCCTTGCAAGCCGGATAAGCCGTCTGATAATCCGTCCGATAATCCGACTAATCCGACAGAACCGTTTAGCTGCTGAGTTCATGATCTATAAATATTTATTAAGGTTTTTAGATGCCTTTGTATCATTTATATTGATACAAAGGTATTTTTTTGTATATGATGATAGCAGGATCAAAAATACCCCCGAAAGGATACTTATGTTTCAATACAGAATATATGGTCTGAAAATAGATTCTGACATCCCATTCAGACAGCTTATTGAGGACACTTCCAATAGTGCTCCTGATATCACTTTAAGAAAAGCCGAACCATCTGATGATCTGCTTAATCTTTCTAAAGACTCATTTTTTGATATGGATCCGAAATTCTGCTGGTTTCATAACCGCACACTATACTGTTGGATCGAGGATGGAAATCGTATTTTCTATTCACCGAAAGATAACGCAAATGAAGAATACATAAAAACCTATATTTTGGGTTACGCTCTGTCGATGCTCTTTTATCAGCGAAATATGCCATGCATTCACTGCAGTGGTCTTAGAAAAGGTGATCACGCTATACTCATATCCGGAAAGAGCGGTTCAGGCAAATCCACCATGGCTTCTCTTTTTCTTGATAACGGTTATGATCTTATGGCAGATGACATGTTGGTCACCAAAGTCTGTGATAATACAGTCTACGGATCCCCTGCTTTTCCTTGGACAAAACTACAGCGTTCTATCGTAGAAAAGCGTTTTCCGGATCTATCCAAACTTATTTATATCGATGAAGATAAGGATAAGTTTCTGGTTCCCTGGGAAGGTGAATTTCGCACGGACAGCGCTGTCATCGATTCTATGTTTGTTATGATAGTTGCGCCTCCCGATACGGAGATACGTATCACAGAAGTGACCGGACCAGATAAGATTATGGTGATTCTTGACAACATGTTACCGGGGCGCGAGATAATGCTCCATAAGAATAATCCTATCGCAGTATCAATGGCAGCTAAACTAGCAGCTTCTCTAAAGCTGTACGCTGTTTTCCGTCCAAAAGGAAAGGATACATCTGAGACAATATACAAACTTATTAACCAAACCGTAAAATAACACTTGTAATCACTTGTGATAAGCCAATCACATATCAATGTTTACAGAGGAATAACAATGTCAGCAATTCTTGGATACTTATTAACTAAAAACGATGTACCTGGCGCATCTGACTTTCCTGTCCTAATGGAAAAGGCCCTTCAAAGAAACGCGCGGTTGGATTCCATGCAAAGAATAGTCAAAGACCAAATTTATATAGCTTGTGGTGTTCAAAATATAACCGAAGAATCCACATACGAAAAACTCCCCTTTTATAATAAAGAGAAAGGTCTGTACTTCACTTTCGACGGAATCCTTGACAACAGAGAAGAACTGATACGAGAACTAGATCTTTCCTGCGAGCCAACTGAGATGATTGCTGACGGAACCATAGCATACAATGCGTTTCTTAAGTGGGGTAACAGTGCCGCAGAACATTTTATCGGCCTTTTTTGCTTTTCTGTTATTGACGAGCACTCCGGCACTGTCCGCTTATTTTCTGATCCTGTAGCTTCACGCTGCCTCTACTACTACAGAAATCCTGCAGGATCTGTATTTTTCTCTACCCTTATTGCTCCAATACGTGCCGTTTGCCCAGAAATCGGCATTAATGAGACATATATGCAGGATTTTCTGGCAGCGCCGGGCCTTATGCCAAGCATAGTGTCAAACGAAACACCCTATAACGACGTCTATATCATGAATCCGGGAACCATGATAACTATTTCAGCCGGTAGAATTGAACGAACAGTATGGTTTGATATGAGCCATTGTGATGAATCTTACGATCTTTCAAACGCAGCTAAAGTTGGACAGACATTTCGTTCGTTATACGAGCAGTGTGTCAAGGATGCGACCCGTACAAATGGCGAAATCGGCATATCCATGAGCAGTGGTTTCGATTCTGCAACAGTCGGTTCTATTGCCGCGGATCATCTCTATAAGCAAGGACATTCTCTTTATTCATACACTTATTGTCCTTTGAAAAAACGCAACCGTGAAGGAGACTTTGTCTATGACGAAGAAGCCGATGTAAGAAATATCGCATCTATGCATCCGGCGATCAAAGCCACTTTTACAACTAATGATGGAAAAAATTGTCTGCAAGATCTGGAACACATTATTTCTATACTAGAGATGCCGGTTAAAGCCATCGTGAATTTTCCCAGTCTTTGTGAGATTTACAAAAAAGCCTCGAAAAAAGGCTGTCGCATAGTCCTCACCGGTCAATGTGGAAATGAAAGTGTTTCTCATGGTTACATTGATGATATTCTGTGTGACCTGTTCCTCAAGAAAAAATACTTCACGTTCCTTAGATACCTTAACCGCTACAGCAAGACCGTCCGCGAGAGCCGCAAAACAGCCCTTAAGAACTGTTTAAGGATTTTCCACTATACAAAGAATGTTCTCTCCGGAAAGATAGGTTTACTGGCCAATTACACGCCTTCTAACAGATTTGTAAAAGATGATTACTTTAAGAATTATCCTCTTCATGAAAGATTTAGAATCGGAGAAATCCTCTACCTGGATCAAATCCCCACTACGCAGGAGCTTTATAGAAGTTTCCTAAAGAAAAAGGCTGTTTGGACATATATAGGAGCAATGGAGACCAAACTGGGACTTTACTACGGCATCTTTCTTCGCGATCCTACGAAAGATGTCCGCATGCTCCGCTTCTGTTATGCTCTTCCATATAAATACTTTGCATATATGGGAGAACCAAGATGGCTTATCAGGGGTAATTGCAAGGATCTGATTCCGGCAGACCTGATTAATGACTGGATGCGGTACAGCGTGCAGAATTATGACTATCTCGACCGCATTGAACGCGACTGGGATGATGTGAAAAAGATCATCTCTTTTATTATGGGCAAGGATTTTTCTTCTATTATCAACCAGACCGAGGCTGATACTTTTATTAACGGAAAAGAACCTATTTCTGAAAGATATTCCGATCCGGAGATTAAAGATTTCTTATTTGCTCTTTCTGCTGCTCTTTTTAAGAAGATTAATATGTAACTAAGAAAGCGCCCCGCATTAGGCGGGGCGTCATAAGACAGTAAATACTGTTAGAATTAAAAGAATGTGAAGGCGTGGCTTTGGTCACGCCTTTTCACTTGCTAAGAGTTCATTCAGAGGGATGAATCCTAATCCGTCGTACGGGATATGGTTAAGTTCAGATAAGCGTTTTCTGCTTCGTTCAAGTGTTTTGCGACTTGCAGTGATTTGCTTTGCACTCTCCGCAGTCAGAGCAGAACACAAGTCCCGAAAACATGCTGGTTCTTCCGGTCCTAGTCTTTCGATGCCGCTGTTCACGTATCTTCTGAACCTTTTCAAACACATCATCTTCAATAATGCGTTCATGTGAGTCAGGAAAGACTGCCTGCTTCTCTATTGGGTTATCCCTCTGTTTCTTGTCCCAGATGGAGTTTGTATACGTCTTCAAGTTGACGATACAGCCTGTATACTCACGGCGTTCTAAGATAGCAACCACAGAACTACTATGCCATCTGAAAGGATCGTCTGGATCTTTTACATATCCGTAAGGGACATTTGTCGTAAGTGGTGCGCCTTTTTCGCCCTTTGCCCGCTGAACAGCTCTGATCTTGCGGCTGGTATCTCTGGCATAAAATTCGTTGAACCAGTTTTTGATACCGGCAAAATCGTTGTTGATGCTGTTAGGATCATCGGAATCATAATTGTCATTGATAGCGATGTATCGGACTCCGTATTTCGGGAATGTCATGCTGGTATAAAGACCTACCAAAGAAGAATTTCTTCCCAATCGGGATAAATCTTTGGTAAGAGCCACCTCCTTTCCGGCTGAAATCCATCCCTCTACTTATATACGCACGAAAGAGGGTCAAATGTTCCATGTGTTCCAAAAAAATTTAAATTTTTTTTGAAGATTGAATGTTTTTATGATTCTAATGATTTCAGGAAATCAATCAGTCTCGTTGTTACGGTAGGTATTTCTTTTCCAATCCAGTTCTTTTTTGAATCAGTCAGCCTATCAATATATCTCTTTGATGAGAATGTTCGTGTAATTCTCCTTACCACGGCATCCATATCATTTTCTTTCATGCCGGGATCAGAAATGACAAATGTATCTAGACATTGTAATAGCTTTTGGGGTTCAACCTTGTCTGCAAGATAGAACATATCAAAAACATCTTTATATCGTGTTGAGTTTAGTCCGAACTTCAAAAGTGAGCGTAGCTTTTCGGTAAACATCTGCTCTTTTGAGTTGATAAGCAGGGTGGCACTGCCATCATAGCAGGCAATATCGAAGCAATATTCTTCCTGTTCTATATTAAGATTCTTATGCACACCAAGATCAATCTTACTTTCTATTGAATCGCCGGAATCATCGGAAATAATGACATAAACACGTTTGCCATGATAATCCTGTTGCTTTAGTTCCGTTATTTCTCCCGTCTGCTTGATATGAATACCTTCAAGACAATCCAGCTTTTTGATAAACTGACGAATCGAATCGTCACCAAGAGAATATCGGATGAAATCGATATCCATATCCTGTGTAGCTCTTCTTGCATCCTTTGATATGCTGCGCATTACTACGCCGCCTTTGATAGTGACGTTTCTGCTGAGCGTACTTTCAGAAATTGCCTTGAGCACAACATCCTGACATACCTTTGCTTCTGCATTATCATCAACATATCCGTCTGCATTGGCTTGTCGGATCATTTCTTTTATCGTTGTCATTAAAATACCTCCATTTCAAGAGCGTCAGTGATCATTTTGCTTCGCGGAAAACTCTCCGCATAGTCCTGTATACGCTCAATATCAAGATCATAGATTAGATTCCTGTAATTTCTGATGATCTCCTTGTAATAGTCAAAAGGGAATTTATTCTTAAACCGGAGCAGTTCTATCAACATTCTTTCTTTATCGTAAATCCTGATAGTCGCATCTCTTCGTTCTATAGTTGTAACACCGATGTTTAGTAAATCGGAAAGAACGTAATACTGATGGACACGCTTATCGTTAATGTAAATAGCGTGTTTGTCTGTTGCGATATGGAATTCGTCAGGAATGACATCGGTTAAACCATGATAATAGAATGCGCTGTCCATGGTCATTATTCCTTTGGGGTATTTAAAGGCAATAACGGCCAATGTAGAAACATCGGGAACGTCTGAATAAACGCCCCTCTCAATCTGGTACAGGTTGCCTTCTGATATTTGTTTTTTAATCTGATAATCTGATTGCCATTTTTTAAGACAATCCGGATAGGATAATAACATAGTAAACCTCTTCGAGTAAATATAGACTTTTGTTTGACTACAGCCTATATTTACTGTAATCGCATAACAATATTGGTGATATATTTAAGCAATTATAGGTTCTTTATGCACGAAAGCCTATAATTACTTAAATAATTATAAAAAAAGCATCTTCTATTGTAAACAGCAAACTTGCTCCTCATGTTTGGTAAGTGCCTGAGAAATATAACGATTATAATGATGTATAGTCGTTTTATTACATTTCATAGCCGTTTTATGCAGAGGGGTTTAATGTAGAAGTGGGCATTACGATAATAGTTATAGAAAAGAATATCTATCAGGATTACTTATATAAAGTGAGGTAGGTTATTATGCGTATTGGTATGGATGGTGCTAATGGAGTATCAGATCAGGAGAGATATGCAAAGTTACATGAAGCGGATGCTGTAAAGAAGGCCGAACAGGTTGAAAAGCCGGAGGATTCTGGAAAGGCTGATAAAGGTGGTATGCCTGTCGATGAATATATCCCTTCGGATCCTGTAAAGGGATTATACCGACCGGGAAAAGATTCTGATGGGAATCCGAAGATTGATTATATTGATCCTAAAAAGGATGTATCGCCCGAGGCAAAGGCAGATGATAAGGTTTCCAGTGATTCCAAGAAGAGCGAATCTACTACGACCGATACCGATAAGGTAGATCGAGAAATAGAAAAGCTCAAGGAAAAGAAAGCACGTTTGGAGCAGGAAATCCGTACCGCTGAAGATGATCAGAAGAAGAGATTGGAGCAGGAGCTTCATCAGGTTGAGGCAGAGCTTGCACAGAAGGATAACGACAATTACAGGCGACAAAATGCGGTAGTTTTTTAATATTTTTAGGAGGTGTTGCTATGGACATTGGTAGTTTGGGTGACGTGACGAGTATGTATCAATATGCAAATCAGATCAGAAATAGGCAAGTAACTTCTTCTGATTTTGCAAAATCATTTCCTTTTTTTGAAAATTCCAGAGCTGCTGGTCTTAAAAATATTAATCAAGATAGTTTTGCAGGTGTATCTTCCATAGCATTTTCAAGAAATTATATACGGAATGATATTGTTTCATTAGATAAGGACGCAAAAACTGTTAATGCATCAGAATTCAAGGAAGTTCAGAGTGCAAATTATAAATTAGTGCCTGAGTCAGATGTGGGTGCTCTCCGCATATATGTTGATGGTGAAAGCGCAGGGCTCTTCTTTCCGGAAAACATGACTATTCAAGAAGATCCAACAACTGGACTTAAGGTGTTGGTAGGAGAGATTCCCAGTGTGAAAGATAGCTGGTATGATACGATACCGGTAACGGATGAACTTGAAAAGACATTGACAGAAGCTATAGGGGTTGATGTAATTCCGCATAAAAAACTTGAGGGATTTTATATCGGGACACATGAAGGAACAGGAATCCGATATCTCATGAGACCGGGAGATGAAGGAAGGGGTGGCAAGGTTCTTCTGTGCAATGCTGTTGATGAGGCGAGATATAGAGCATTAGGTGAAGAATATGCGAAAAAATATCCTAATTTGGTTACTTCTCAGGAGGCAGGACTATTTTATGCAAGCTTAGAAATCCGCGGAATGGCTCACAGAGGGGAAAACGGCATTGTCATGACTCATCCGGGTAATATTTCCTACAATGATAATGATGATGCAAAAAAGAACTGGTCAGCCAAGATTGATGAAATAACGTGGAATTTGATGCTTGGTTGGTTTGAAAATCACAGATTAAATACTGAAGAAATGACAATGTTTAAGTATTGGGATGATTTGTTTAACAAAATCGGTGGCAGTTATGAAAGAATTTGGTCAGATGAAGAAGAACGGCAGGGGTATCTGTATCAGTGATTCCATAATAATTATGCTGATATATGTTGAGACTTGAATTTTGAATAATGATGACGGATACGGGATAGATATATAAATGGAGGATAATAATATTCTTTTTTACATATGTGTTTCTTTGGAAAGTAATTGGGATTTGTCGGACTAACCAACAGTAATACTGTATTGTAATAAAACGGATGAAAAAGATGGCAGGAACAATTATATCAGGGGTGATTTATGAATATAGATAGGGAGTTTGATATTCCGTTTTCCCAAGTGTCAGCGATATATGATAAAAACCTCATATGTAGATATAAAAATAAACGACGCCATATAAAAAATGCTCCTTAACAAATTGTAAGGAGCATTTTTGTGCCAATCCGCCCACGATAGTGCTCATTTTGTGTTACTGTCTTATGAACACTGCCCCTTCGCGGGGCGCTTTCTTAGTTACATATAGGGTGGAATGAGGGATTCGAACCCTCGATCTCCAGAACCACAATCTGGCGCGTTAACCAACTACGCCAATTCCACCATTATTGGCAGATAACGACGATCACGGTTATCTACAACTGTGCTCGCAGGGATTCGAACCCTGGACCTACGGCTTAGAAGGCCGTTGCTCTATCCAGCTGAGCTACGAACACATTTCTCTGAGCTTTTATTGGCTCAACGAGTTATGATGTTATCATCTTTGCGCGCAGTTGTCAAATGTTTTTTATGTAACGGATTGAAAGCAACGGGTTTGGCTCCCGCGCATAAACGCAGCAAAGTCCCCACAAATAAATTCGTGGGGACTCATAAGTCTGAGACACGCGGGAGTCGAACCCGCGACAACCTGATTAAAAGTCAGGTGCTCTACCAACTGAGCTAGTATCTCATAGTATTTAATTAATCGATCAGCTTTACGTTCAAGCTAGTAAAGCAAGCAGGGCTAGCCGGATTCGAACCGGCGAATACAGCAGTCAAAGTGCTGTGCCTTACCGCTTGGCGATAGCCCTAAATGGCTCTCTGACCAATCAGGGTGGAATGAGGGACTCGAACCCTCGATCTCCAGAACCACAATCTGGCGCGTTAACCAACTACGCCAATCCCACCATTAAAGGTAGATACCGATCACGGTTATCTACAACTGTGCTCGCAGGGATTCGAACCCTGGACCTACGGCTTAGAAGGCCGTTGCTCTATCCAGCTGAGCTACGAACACATTTCCCCGTTCCGAATTTCGGAACGAAGCGGGTGATGGGAATCGAACCCACGTATCCAGCTTGGAAGGCTGGTGTTCTACCATTGAACTACACCCGCATCAGCGACTTAAGCTTTACCAATTCAAGTCGGGGTGACAGGATTCGAACCTGCGACTTCCTGGTCCCAAACCAGGCGCTCTAGCCAAACTGAGCCACACCCCGTTTTCGGAATCGCAACCTCAAATCGTGACGCAAGGAATATTATATGCACTTCATAGGTTTATGTCAACAATATTTTTCAACTTTTTTTATTTTTTTGAAAATATTTTAAAAAACCGCATAAACACTGGTTTTCTCGTTTGATAACAATCGATTTTTTCAATCAAAGATAATGGATCGCGATGAAAGGAGTACCGTTCTGATCAAATTCCATTACCATATATGAAGGCTTACGACCTTCCTGTCTTGGATATGAAAGACTACCCGGATTTAGAACTCTGACATTGCCTATCTTCTCATTTGCAGGCTTGTGAGTGTGACCGCAAAATACAAAATCCACATCGCGGTCTTCTCCCTCTTCAGCCAGTCTCTCCGGTCCCATACCTACACCATATCTGTGACCATGTGTCAGAAATGCCCTATATTCTCCGATCTCAAATTCTTCCTCCTGTGGAAGATCTGTCATCCAGTCATTATTTCCTGCCACGATATGTACAGGACACTCGGCGATGCACTCTATCATATCTTCCTGACCTTCTACATCTCCGCAATGGATCAGCATGTCATACGGACCGGTTCTTTCAAGTACGTCCTCTAAATTGTACAGTTTTCCATGGGTATCACTTACTATCAGGATTCTCATTCTTATTCAGCCTTTTCGTATTCTTCTATTACTTTACTTATTTCTCTAAGCGCCTTTCCGCGATGGCTCTCTTCATTCTTTGTTTCCGCAGGAAGTTCAGCAGTTGTTACACCATATTTAGGAAGGATAAAGATCGGATCATACCCAAAACCGTTTTCTCCGGCTTCTTTATATCCGATGCGGCCTTCCATTACTCCACGTACCACTTTCTCCGTTCCATCCGGAAATACAGCCGCAACCGCGCATACAAAACGCGCAGTTCTCTTCTCATCAGGAACCCCCTCGAGGCGTTCTATCAGATTGGCATTCTTCACATGATAAGAAGTATCTTCTCCCATATAACGTGCAGAATAGATGCCAGGCTCCTTGTTGAGAGCATCGATTTCCAGACCGGAATCATCTGAAAGCACCAGACCACCTGTTATGTTCCAGATGGTTTTTGCCTTTATGAGAGCGTTTTCCTCAAAGGTCGTACCGTTTTCATTTATTTCAGCCTGAACACCAGCTTCCTTCATAGAAAGCACAGGTACGTCTATGCCTGTAAGAATTTCTTTGATCTCACGAACTTTATCTTTATTTCCGGTTGCAAATACGATCTTATCTATTCTGCTCATTTTTCTGTCCCTTTATCGCTTTTTGTTTTGTTTCCACTTGCAGTCGCTGTGTCAGTTTCTAAAAGCGAAGCTGTTATCGTTTCCGCTGCCTTTTCAGCAAACTCCTCAGATGCCATTTTCTCCGCTTCTGCCTTATTTGTGATATAGCCGAGTCTGATGAAATACACAGGGCAGGATGATGCACTGACAATTTCCGGCGTAACGTTATCTTCATCTACCGGTGCCAGACTCAAATCTAGTGCTTCCGCAAGTTTTCCCGCCATTTCAGCAGCCTTTTCGTTATTTTCCTCCTGCGAGACAACCTGAATACCATGTGTTACTCTGGTTCTCGAATCAGCATTTGTGTGAATACTGATGATCACATCAGCACTTACGGACTCAGCTGCCTGTATTCTGGTAGGGATATCCGCATTTACATCAGAACTATGCGTGAAATATGTCTTTATCCCCTGCTTTTCAAATTCTTCCGCAAGTTTTCCCGCGCAGCGCTCTGATATTTCTCTCTCCGTTATTCCATAAGCCACAGAGCCTTCTTCCGAACCACCATGCCCTGTATCGACCGCAGCGACCATTTTATATACATCCTGGATCTCTTTCAGTCCGAAATACAAATTTCCGTTTTCAAAAACAGTGTCAGGTTCAAATATCCCATTGGTGTCGAGTTCGATCTTGGCAACCTGATTTTCGTATCCGTAACGGATATTTTGGATATTTTTCATATCACCGGACAGGAAATTTCTATGGTAAAAATACACAGGCACATCAGAAATAGCGATTTTGATCTTTTGCTCAGAATCATCTGTTGTGACCAAAACATTTTCTTCGCCTATACCATCCGGTAGCGGTATCGTAAGATACCCGTTCCTGTCCGCGTCACGATTACTGACTTCTTCCGTCATATCAGTTTTTTCGGTGAGCTTCCGAAGCATTCCTTCCTTCATTGGAGTATCATCGACCGGAAGACTGGCAGCAAAACATAAAGATGCAGCAGAAAGGCCGGCAAAAACCAGGCTTACTATCGTCATTTTTTTAAGGAAATGATATGAATTATTCATTTCCCGGACCTCTCTTTTTAGGTGGTTTCGGTCCGAGGAACTGATAAAATCTGGTTTCCAGCATTCCGTTATAGATCTTTCGATTCTTTGTAGCTTTCTTTCCTATATATTTTTCCGTATCAGCATAGGATGTGATCACATAACTCGACCATGTATCCAGACGCTTCATCGCATTTCCAAGATCTTTATAGATTCCGGGAAGAGTATTTTTTTCTTCCATTCTTTCACCATACGGTGGATTCGTAATAATGAATCCATACGGTTTTGGATGACTCAGATCCTTAACCGGTCTGCACTGGAAATGGATAAGATCTGCAACACCTGCCATTTCCGCATTTTCCCGGGCAATCTTAATAATCTCAGGATCAGCATCATAACCCTGAATATCTGTCTCAATATTAAGATTTACAAGACTTCTTGCCTCATCCGAAACATTGTACCAAACCTTGCGGCCTATGAGATTTGACCAGTTTTCAGCCGTAAATTCTCTCTCCATTCCCGGAGCGATATTTGCCGCTATCATTGCCGCTTCTATAGGAAATGTTCCGCTGCCGCAAAAAGGATCCACAAGTATCCTGTCACCATGCCATGGCGTCAGGAGTATTAGTGCTGCAGCCAGATTTTCTGCTATCGGTGCCATTCCCTGTTTCTTTCTGTAACCTCTCTTATGAAGGGAATCGCCGGTCGTATCCAGTCCTACTGTAACTTTGTCTTTATATAAGAATACACGGACAGGATAATCCTCTCCGTCTTCTTCAAAGCGCTCATGATGGTACTTGAGCTTCATTCGCTCGACCATGGCTTTTTTCATAATAGACTGGATATCAGACGGACTGAAAAGCTTTGATTTTACAGTGCTTGCTTTTTTTACCCAAAATCTCGCATCTTCCGGAAGATACTCTTCCCATGGCAATGCCTTTGTCGCTTCAAAAAGCTCGTCGTAAGTCCTTGCTTCAAATGAACCTACACAGATCAGGATTCTCTCCGCAGTCCTAAGAAAAACGTTGGCACGTGCCACCGCATCCTCGTCACCTGCAAAGGTCACACGACCATCTTCAACGCTGGTGATCTCATATCCAAGTTCTGTTATTTCTCGTTTTAATACCGCTTCCAGTCCAAAATGACATGGAGCTATCAATTCAAATTTTCTCATAAGGATTATTTTATTACTCCTGTGGATAAATGTCGATGATTAGTCATATGTATTTTAAAAGAAAAGACCCGGCGGGGGAACCGCCGGGCCATTGAGGGGAGTATAAATATTTATAAAGGGGTTATCATAAAAAGAATTATTGAAGGGTTAATTCTTTTTACAAGAATGATAATAGCACCACTCTACTAACAATGCAAGTACTTTTTGGTTGTTCACAATATTTTTATTTTTTTCTCGCAAACCCGCATAAAATAAGGCTTTTAGTCTTGTATACAGTATCCATTGTCCTCTATTGCACTCCATTTAGAACAATTTTGCATTTATTTTCAGCCATTTTCTCAACCTAAAAACGTTTTCCACACACATCTCATCCACGAGATTTTTCTAAAGAAGAAAGCCGATACTAAGGACATGGATCATGCTTACTTAGTATCGGCCTTAATTCTATTTTTAGAAGATCTGCTTAGGATAATACTCCTTCAGGATCTCACAGTAACCTATTAGAAGTGCTCTGAATTCTGCAAATGTGAATTTTGCTTTGAAATTTTCAATCTTTTCGATTTTATGATTGTTATGCGGATTTCTTCTGTCTTTTGCAAACACATGCTCTTTATTCCAGTAACCTGTATCCGTAAATCTGGTCACATCATTAAATGTGATAGTCTGAGCCTCCGGATCGATAGCCGGATGTGTATGAATCACTGCATGACGCATTCTAAGAAGGATATTCTTAGGAGTAACTTCCTCTTCCTTATTCATGATACGAAAAAATCCATCCACATAGCCACGAGCAAAATAGCTGTCTACGATTGCTTTCTCCTCATCACTTCCTGAGTGTTCCGCAAAAACCTTAGCTGCTTCTGAGCCCTCATTAAACGCCATGTCATCTGCCAGTACAGACAGATCGTCTGCCTTAGGATAAAGTGCCAGACCGGTCATCGCATTGACCAACACACTAAAATCATCCTCAGCTGCACCCTTAAGTGTCTCAGCAGTCTTATCAAAGAAAAGACCCATGAGTTCTCTTTCTACCATTTTGAAAAAATTTCCTTTCTCAGTTTTTGTTCCATAATCCAAACACGATCCAGACAGCAACTATGAGAATGAACACAGGTCCTAAAAATATGATAAATGATCCAACAAGGTACACAACAAGTATAAGGAAAAGTATCATAACGATAGGTATCGCTATCAGTGCCAGAGTCGCTTTCCATCCTGTCAAAATACGTGCACGTTCCCTTCTGGCTTCTTCCTGTTCTTCCTGCTTTTCCTGCTTTTCCTCTTCCTCTTTCCATTCTTCATAGGAAGCCCCACGCAGATTCTGAGGATCACTGGTATCTATTACAGTTTTTGCCAGAAGACGCGGATTACCAAGGCTGTCAAGCACCTCTTCCATGCTCCTGCCTTTTCTAACCTCCGTCTCAATGTACTCTTCATAATAACGGACATTTTCATTTATAGTCTGTGAATCTACACTACCTTTAAGCGCATCTCTTAGTTCAGTTAAAAAAAACTCTTCTGTCATATGTATTCCTTCCGTGCTCAGATGCTCCTAATTATACCATAATGCCGTATTTTCAATTATTAAGACTTCGTGAATTACGTACGCAGGAATTCCTGCAATCTAATGTTTTTTATTTCATACACTTGCAAAACTTATGTTTTACCCTGTTTTTTCCGATAAATTTTATTTGGAGACCTATTCCAGGTTTCAAAGTTTACGCACAAGTGTTATTAAGCCTTGTTTTCTTCTGTCCTGTCTTCTTTTACCATCTTTTTACCGCCGTTCTTCTTTTTCCCTAAAAGTATAAAGAGCAAGATCAGCAAAAGGATTCCTGCTATTCCGACTGCAGCAATAACAACATAATTGTATTTAGGTTCCAATATACAGAAAGTTCCGTCCCCTTTCATAGGAAATACCAGATATCTTCCGTCTCTCTCTGTATCTATAGGTGTTATATGACCGTTTTCTATTATTCCTGCCTGTACTTTTCCTTTTATGCCATCTGCAAGGAGACGAACAACCCACTGATCACCTATGGTGCCATAATCACTATGAACCTGATAGGTAAACTGCTTTAAGACTTTTCTATATCCTTCCGGAACCGTCATATCCGCTGCCGGAGTCTGTTCAGTATAGGTAAGCGTCGTTCCTCTGTAAAAATTACCTGAAACCAGCATTACCGGGAATGGCTCCTCAGATGCAACGGTAGTAACTATCGTTATATATTTTGCCTTCACCGTGATATTTTTTCTAATATCAGAAAGATCCTTTTCTTCCCATACGCCAAATCTGTCTCCTACTATTGGAAGCTCCGGATAGTCCGTCTCCATGACTGCTCCGCCATACGGCACTTCCATCATCTTCAGGATCATTCCGTCAGCCACAAAGCTCACATGCATTTTTCTCGCGTCTTCCGGTGTATTGTCAAGTTCGATAAACTCCGTATATGATACCGCTTTTGCTTCATCTGTGTAGGTCAGACCGTTTACTGCTCCAAGTTTATTTTCTACATATATATTACCCGAAACCACCTTTTTTTCGTCATTGATATCACCAGCTATCGTTCCCAGATATTCCTTATCATCAACGGAAATATCAGTCATTGAACGGTTACCGACCACTCTGCACCCATATCCTGCGATGCCGCCTATGTAATTATTTCCGGAGATACTGCTCATCGAAAAACTGTCACGGATCAGATAACCACTTTTACCAATGATACCTCCGGCATAATCTCCATCTTCTGTCTGGACTCCGCCAAAATTATATGATGATATTACTGCGCCTATGTCCATACTTCCGGCAATGCCGCCAGCGTTACTGTTTTTAACCGATACAAATCCATAATTCGTACAGTCTATCACCGTTGCCCGTTTTGTCCTGTCATACTTAAGGCTGACCTGTCCTGAAGAAACCACTTCAAAATCAGACTGCAGATCAATGTCTGTATCTGCCATTCCGACTATTCCACCGCCATTTATATCAGCTGTAATGGCACCCGTATTGTTACACTTTGTGATCCTTCCCTTTGCGGGAGTATCATCTGAATCATCTGAAATGTCATCAAATATATCATTCAGGTTATCGGTATTGCGATAACGCTCAAGAACGGTCCTCATCTCGTCAAAGCTATCATTCACAGCCTTATTCAGGCTTTTCAGATTACTGTTGATCTCGTCCGTCTGCTCTCTTATCCTGCTGTCGCTTCCCTTCAGATCTTCATTCAGCTTATCCATTTCATCCGCTATCTTATCGATCCGTTCGGTAATGCTGGCATCTGTGGCACGAAAATCCGACTTATAGCTGTCATAAACCATCCGAAGCGTATCATCAAGCGAATTTCCTGCATCTCTAAGACGCTCCAGATCCTTTTCTGTATCTTTAAGGCTCTTCCCTGCCGACATGGCATCGCCAAGAAGCGTATCCACCTGCGTCAACATATCTTTTGATAAATTAAGCATCTTACTGCTGTAATTTGTCATATCAAGTGTTACACCTGATCCGGCAGCCTTTTCTGCAGCCTCCATAAGAACATTCATATCATTCAGATCCTGCTGGAGTGCCTTAAACGCAGATTTTGTATCCCTACCAACAAGATCAGGATCAAGTCCGTCTATAATATTGCGGACTGCTCCTGTATGTTCACGTATCTCAGCCTCCATCTGGTCATCTTTTGCGCGATAGTAATTCTTATATCCGCTCACTGTACCACGCAGATCGTCAGCTGTTCCCCTTATTGCATCAATATCCGCCTGTGTATTGATATCTTCCTGTTCCAACGTTTTTTGAAGCGAAGCGATATGATCTACCAGTTTGTCTGTTTCCTGTCTGGCGGTATTTATCGCATCATCATGATATGCATTTACCGTATACGGCTCAAACTGCCCCGCAATGCCGCCGATACTCTTTCTACCCTTAACGGTACCGTTATTACTGCATGAATCAAGTATTCCTCTTTCATATCCGACAATACCGCCTGTTTTATAACCAGTGTGATCAAACCCAACTTTACCGGTATTCAGGCATCCTGAGACAATTCCGGAAGATGCTCCCGCTATTCCGCCGGTATAATTAACTTTCTGATCGTTCTGAAGGAGTTCCGTCAGATCATCATTTTTCGGATCCATACTATCCGGGATGAGTTTACTAAGCTTATCGTCAGTCTTGCTTTCTGACTCATCATCATCATCTTCTTCTCCGATAGCTGCATCTTCTTCTGCTTTTTCACGCTCATCGTTAATTTCCCAGGCGGTCTTACGTCCTGCGTTTACTTCACCCTTATTTTCACAGTCAAGAATGGTTCCCTCGTTAAATCCTGCTATACCGCCGGTACGCCGCATTCCTGTAACAGTACTTTCATTAACTGTCCCTATAATACGACCGCTTTCCATATTATGTCCCGCTGCCGCACCGACTGCCTCGAGTCCTAAAAGGTTTCCGGACAAGGTACAGTTTTCGATCTTACCATAGTTAACACCTGTTAGTATTCCAACCTCATTCATTTCTCCTGACGGAGTAACATAGCTTTCAACCCTGAGATCACGGACAACGCCTTTTTCAGTAAGAACTCTTATAAGACCGACCTTTGAACCCTGCGTATCATAGAAAAATCCTGATATAGTATGACCGTTTCCATCAAAAGTTCCTGCAAAAACAGGTATCATGCTAAAATCAGTACCCGCAAGATCAATATCCGTCGTTAATACCCAGCTTTTTCCTTCACTATCCGCATCACTGTTCAGAAATCGTGCAAACCGCAAAAAATCATCCAGTGACGAGATCTTAATAGTTTTACTGTCAGAGGTATTCTCTTCCTGCATTTCTGCAGCATACGCAGGCGCCGCGGCGCATGGCATACCGGTCGTTATCCCAGTTAACGTAAGCCCTGCTGCGAGCATCAACGCAAGTTCTCTATGAAAATGTCTGATACGTCTTATTTTCATATTATCTACCAAGTCATTCTTTATTATCTGTTTCTGAATCTGAATCTGTATCTGTAACGGTGTCGACATCATCCGCTATTGTTTTATCCGTTACTGCATTATCCGATGCTGTTTTATCCTCAGCTTCGCCTCGTCTCAGCGTGAGGTTCAGATCTCCGTTCATGGTACCCTTAAATTCTCCTATCATGTATCCTGAGAAATAACCGTTTACCATACCGTTGAGGACAACTGTTCCGGCAGTTTTCTGAAGTACCGATCCTGCTCCGCCAACCGAGATCTCCGGTGTCTTTACACTAAAGCTCGTCTTATCAAGGATAGGATCTGCCATGAATAAAAGCTGGGGAAGAACCGTCATTACAAGTACTATACTTGTAAGTGTTCCTCTGCCAAGCACCAGTCCAAGGTTTGCTATAACCGCGTTACTCGTGATATTTGCAATAAGGAAGCCGCATGCTGTGAGGATAGTTCCACTTGTAAGGATAGTCGCAAAGGACTCATTAAGGCTCTGTACTATCGCCTGCTGTCTGTCCGGAACTTCTTTTCTCAGATGCACATATCTGTTTGTGATAACGATCGCATAGTCAATGGTCGCGCCCATCTGGATAGAACTAACGATCAGATAGGCAAGGAAGTAAAGCGGTGCATTCTGAAGATAAGGGAAGGAGAAGTTGATCCAGATACTTCCCTGTATAGTTATCAGCAGGATAAGCGGTAAACTTATCGACTGGAAAGTAAAGAGCAGGATCATTCCTACAAAGAACGCTGTCAGTATGCTTATCAGCAGGTTATCGTGGCTGAAAGATCCTGAAAGGTCATCATTACTCGTTGCATCACCGACCACATAGATCCTTTCCTTATAGTAAGACTGTGCCATTGAACGGATATCGCGGATCTTTTCATACACTTCCTGTCCTTCAGCCGGTCCTGTAAGCGTAAATACTATTCTGGAATAATTATCACTTTCCAGCTGTTTACGGGCATTCTGTATCTGATCGTGAATATCTGTTATGTCCTGAGACTGCTTGGCGCTAAGATTAAATGCACCGGCTTCTTTTTTATCATAGATAAAGTCGATGAGATCAATAACAGCCACTCTGTATTCATCGATACCGTCTATAAAAGCACCGTAAATCTCTTTATCCTGCGCATATGCTGTATAAAGAAGCTTTGCAAGTCCCGCGTCAACCTTTGCAACTTCCGCAAATTCTCTGGGATTTAAGTCATCAGTCAGGACATATTCCTTTTCATCACCTACATCTACATTTGCGAGAGCCAATATATCATCTACATAATCCCTGCTTTTCAGATTAGCGATGATCTCCGCCTCTGTCGCATAATCTCCCTTAGGAAGGACTATCGCTACATTCGTTCCCGTCTCAAAGGTCTGATCTATGCGTTCCTTTGCAGCTATAAAATCCGTCATTTTAGGACCGCGCGCAGTGTTTTTATCAAAGATATACGGACAGTTCTGTGAGAAACGGAATGCAAAAACAAGTGTTACTATAAATAACAGAGGCAGTATATATCTCGTTTTATAGATAAATTTTCCCCAATAATTGATCTGTGGAACAAAGCTCTTGTGGCGCGTCTTATCTATCATATCCCTAAAGGTCATGATGAGTCCCGGCATAAACAGGAATACCGTGATCATTGAAAACATGATTGCCTTGCAAAGCACCAGACCAAGATCCCGACCTATCTGGAACTTCATAAATACCAGAGCTACCATTCCTGCCATCGTTGTAAGGGAACTGGAAGAAATCTCGACTATCGCCTTTGAAAGAGCAACCACCATAGCGTCTCTTGGACTCAGTCCATTGTCACGTTCTTCCATATACCGGTGAAACATGATGATCGCGTAGTCGATAGCAAGTGCCAGCTGAAGGATTATATCAACGGCATTTGAAATATAAGATACTGTGCCAAAAATATAATTCGTACCCTTATTAAGTACAGCTGCCATGGCAAATGTCAGCATGAAGATCGGTACTTCGGCATAAGTAGATGATGTAAAGATCAATACCGCAAGAATGACTATAACTGCCATTCCAAGAATTACTTTTACATCGCTTTGAAGCTCAGCCGACTCGTCGAGATCGACTGTTGTGTAAACATAGTTATCGTAATCTTTTACATAATCCCTGACTTCTGCGATCGCCTTTTGAGAAATATCAGCTTCCTTACTGTCTTCAAACATTATCGTTATAAGCGCCGCAGAGTCTTTATAGTAATCATCAAGCGTCTTATCGGAATAATCAGTATCATCAGGATCATAGAACTTAACAGTATCGACTCCGTCGATTTTCTCCAGTCCCTTAGCCACTGCAAGAGCACGCTCATACGTAATATTTGTGAGAAGAACCTTGGCAGAGCCGTTTGTCTGGAATTCTGCGTCCATGAGGTCCACGCCCTGTCTCGTCTCCGTATCTACCGGCAGATACTTTGTTACGTCATTTTCCACCGTTACATGACTTATCATGACTCCGCAGTATATAGCTGCTATAACAAAGAGCAGCATAAACGCTTTTCGCCTATCTACGATAAACGCGGCAAGCTTATACATAAAGTTTTTTTCTTCCATCTGTAAACTCCTCCGGATCACTTAGCCTTTCTGTTCTTTTTCTTAAATATGACTACTAATCCTATCAGTATGACGAGCATTCCTCCGATAATAAATAACTGCCACAACCGACTGTTCTTTTTAAGGATCACAAATTCACCGTCACCTTTCATGGCAAATACAATGTAATTTCCATCAACCTTAGAAGGAATAAGTGATACTTTATTGTCCTTTACCTCAGCTGCTGCGATGTTATCTCCGTACCCATCCTTAAGAAAACGAAGTACATAATCATCATCACGTGCTCCATACACTCCATGCACCGAATACTTGTAAGCACCGGCGATACTGTATCCACGAGGTGCAGGCATATTTACCGAAGTCTCTTCCAAAACCACATCGCTATGATCATAAAAATCCCCAGTTATCAAAAGTTTTGGATTTTCCTCTGCCGTCGCGATAGTAGTTACATAATCAACATATATCGCATGAACAGTTGTGTTCTGTTTAATATTAGTCAGGTCAATATTTTCCCAATATGCAAACCTTCCTTTTTTTCCTTCCGGAACAGGCGGATAAAGCGACTCTCTTATGCTGCCGCCATACTTTACAAAGAAGGTCTTTATGATCTTTCCTCCATCTGTAAAATCAACCCGCATCTCCCTGAATTCTTCCGGAACTCCGGTTTTATTTATCAGCTCACCATATGTTATAGGTTTTGCTTCTTTCTCTACTGTACATCCATTTATAGCGCCTGTTTCATTTAAGACAAAGACATTATCCCTGATATCACTCTCAGGGTCTGCTTCGCCTGCTACCGCTCCGGTCTTTTCGTTGCTTCCCCCTACATTTGAGAGACATGCAGAACCTGTAAGGACTTTTACATATCCTGCTATTCCGCCAACATTTGTATTTCCCGAAACCTCACTCATGGAGTATGAATCGCGGATAACATATGCACTCTTACCGGCTATTCCACCAACAAAATTTCCTTCCTCAGAAGAAATCCTGCCGAAATTATTTCCGGACAAAACCGCTCCCATTTCTGCACGTCCGACTATTCCACCGGCATAATCATTTCGTACCGATACTTCGCCTCTATTTGTACAGTCAAGGATCGTAGCCTTTCTGGTCCTCTCATAATTAAGACTGATCTCACCAGCTGATACAACTTCAAAGTCTGACTGTGTATCGTAGTCATAATCCATGTATCCTACGATTCCGCCAACGTTTATGTCCGCATCGATCCGACTGTTATTTATTGATGAATTAAGACTTCCCTTTCCGGGAGTACGATCAGGATCATCTGACACATCATCAAAGACATCGTCTATGTCTTCTGTCTGTCTGATCCTTTCAAGTTCATCCTGAACTTCATCAAATCCGTCATTTAAGGTGCTGTTAATAGTCTGCATCTGACCTGTTATGGTATTTAACTGTCCTCTGACAGACGCATCTGATTCTTTTAGGCCATCAAGCAGCGTATCCATCTGCGTTGCCAGACTATCAGTCTTTCCCGTAATATCATCATCTGTCGTGCGGATATCTTTTTTGTAGTCATCGATGCAGCCCTTAAGATAATCATCAAGAGCACCGCTCTTATCTCTTATATCAGAAAGCTGATCTCCAAGTTCTTCTAAATCATCTGTACCTTCTGAAGCTTTTCCAAGTAATGTAGATAAGCTGTCATTTCCCGATGCGAGCATACGAAGAAGTTTATCCATATAATTGGTCATGTCTACCGTAATGCCGCGTCCTGCTGCTTCCTCCGCAGAATCAAGGAGTTTCTCAAGATCTTCAACATTGTCTTTCAACGCCTGAAGCGCATTTTTTGTATCATTATCATAGATATCAGGGTCGATCGAATCAATCGTACTTCGGATGCCATCAACCTGCGATCTGATCTCACGCTCTACCGAGTCATTCTTGCACTGATAATAGGTCTTGTAATCACTCACTGTCTGACGCAGTTCATCCGCAGTTCCTCTGATGGCATCTATATTGTTCTGCGCTTTATCGTCTTCTTTTCCGACAGTATTGTGGAGCTTATCCGCCATATCGACGAGATCATCCAGCTGGTCTCCTGCTTTAGAAAATGAATCCTCGGAATATTTATTCACTACATACGGCTCAAACTGTCCTGCGATACCTCCGACATCTTTTCTTCCGTATACTTCACCGTTATTCACACATCCGGTAAGTATTCCTCTCTCGTATCCAACGATACCGCCCGTTTTATAGCCGGTGTGTTTATATCCGACAACACCTCTGTTTTCACATTCCTTTATCACACCGGAGGATGCTCCTGCTATACCTCCCGTGTAATTAATCTTTAGCTTATCCGATAATTTTTCTTTAATGTCATCATCCTTAAGGTCGATCATGTCCGGATTAAGCTGCGCAAGGCTCTCATTTGTATCGTCAAGCTCATCCACCGTATCCGAATCAAAACTTACATGGTCATCACTTCTTGCATCGTCCGTCTCCCACGCCGTCGTTTTCTCAGCATTTATATTTCCGGAATTAACAGAACTCTCAATGATACCCTCATTAAATCCAGCTATGCCTCCGCTTCTGCGTGTTCCGAGCACTATCGCATCCGAACTGCAGGAAATGATCCTTCCTTCTTCCATATTGTGACCGGTTATGCCTCCGACACACTCTGCCCCGAGCACATATCCGGAAAAAGTCACACGATCCAGCACACCGTAGTTCCTTCCGGCTATGCCACCTATTTCCTTCATTTCGCCTTCGGGAGATAAATTTCCGGACACACAAAGATTTCTGATACACCCTGTCTTTCCAACAGAACGTATCAGACCTGACTGACTGGCATTTCCGCCGAGTTCAAATCCTTTTATTGTATGACCCTGCCCATCAAAAACTCCGGAAAAAATCGACACAGGCTTAAATTTTGTCCCACTTAGGTCGATATCATTCGTGAGGACATAATATTTTCCCTGAGTCTCTGATTCATCGGAACTCTTCTCTGAAAGAGCAATGAGGTCTTCTGCACTGGTAATCTCTATAGCATTACCTGACAATTCGTTTTTTTCTTCTACTGCTTTTGCCGGCTGTTCCGCTGCCTCTGCATGATTTACCGGTATTCCGGTAAAGATCAGTGCCGCAGAAAGTATTAGAGCCGCAAAAGTTTGGTCATATTTTCTCTTTTTCATAATCTCATTATACAACATCGTGATTTTTATTCAACAGTGTGTTGATTTACCAACCGAGATGTATTATAATGTCATTCGGACAGGATAGCAATAGTCCTGCGGAAATTTTTTAAATAAATACTTAGGGTGATAGTTTATGAGAATGTCTGAAGTAAAAATGGATCGGCGTATCCGCAAAACGAAGAGTCTTCTGTGGCACGGCCTTGCCTCACTGATGATGGAAAGAGATATTCAGGATATTTCTGTCAAGAGACTGACAGAGTATGTAGACCTGAATCGAAGCACCTTCTATATCCATTACAAGGATATAAATCAGCTGCTTGATTCCATTGAAAATGAACTGATGGAAGAATTTCGCGAGATCATTTCTCACAACATAGATATTTCAAATCTCTACGAGTCTAATCTGCAGCTTTTGCACGACCTGTACAGAGATCTCCTGCAAAACCGCGAGATCATAAGTGCTCTGCTTGGTCCTCACGGAGATTTTCAGTTTATCAAAAAATTAAAACAGATCCTTACGGAAAGAATTGAAGAAATCGGAAAAGCTCTGAATTTTTCCGAAGAAGTTCTGACCTACTATTCCGCCTTTTGCTTTACCGGCTGTGTAGGTATCATACAGCAATGGATAGAAACGGATTTTGAACAGAGTCCGGAACACATCGCAGATATCACCAACCGCTTCATGATTCACGGAATGGACTCGATACTTCATTAAATAAACATTCAAAAAAGGGAACCGGTTACTGTTCACTCGCTTCCAGCTCGCTCACGTAACGGATTTTGCCAATTAAATCGCCTCCGGCGATGGGCAAAATCCAATGGCTTTTCATCTTTCTTGGTCGTAAACTCCGCAGCGTAGTGCTCCGTTTACGTGCGAACTGTTAAGGGAACCGCACTTTTTACAGTACGGCTCCCTTTTTTATTTTAGTCCTGTCATTATCTTACTCAGCTGTTTCCGCTGTTGTTTCTTCGGAACTGCTGTCTTCTGTATCCTCTGTACTCTGTTCATCAGGTTTTCCCGGTGCCTTATTATCATCTATTGAAATCGAAACAACTTCATTGTCATCGTTATATGTGATAACTACCATTGTTTCCTCTTCAAGGTCTTCTGCTGAACAATCCTTATATTCTGTAGAACTTGTGAGTATCAGTTCAAGAGTTTCTCCAGACGGTGCCTCTCCGCCCTTCTGATCTTGACCGCCGCCGGGCTGTCCACCCCTGCCGCCTTTACCGCCTTCCGGTGCTTTTCCACCGGATGTCTCCCCTGACGGCGCTTCTCCGGATGGTGCCTCACCTGATGGTGCCTCACCTGACGGCGCTTCTCCATTTCCGCCGGCTCCCGGGCCGCCCTTACCACCCATATTTGCAAAAGCCTCTACTGTCAGTTTCTCACCATCTATCGATGTAATCTTCGCGTGTACTTCGGTTCCTTCAGCATTTTCTTCCGACATAGCCGTGCTTGGCTCATCCGTAGGTGCAGGTGCGTCAGACGGCGCCTCTGCAGTCGTCTCTGCCGGTGTTTCCGCTGCTGCAAAAGAACTTCCGCATCCTGTCACAGAAAGAGAAAGCACTGCCGCTGCAATTATCGCTGCAACTCTTTTACAAACCTTCTGATTTCTTCTTTTCATAATCCATCCTCTCATTTCTGACAGATCATCTGTCATTAAATTTCATTTCTTAATGAGATAGATTGTAATATGATCGTTTGAAAACTTTTTGATGAGACTGTGAAAAAACAGGGGACGGGAGCTTAACCATAGCTTAAAAAGGCTGACCCTTAACGGATCAGCCTCCCAAAATCTTATGCGTTTTCTGCCTCGGTACGTCTTACAACGTCCTCAGCCTTCGTAAAAAAACTTTTTACTTCCTTTGCTGCCACACCGCTAAGTGCGATAAGGGCTACCAGATTCGGCAGTGCCATAAGTCCGTTAACGATATCCGCGATAGTCCATACTGCGCTTACAGTCATATACGGTCCGAAAAATACACATGCAATATATATCCATCTATATGACTTCACGACTTTCTGATTATCATTTGTCAGATACTCAAGACATCTCTCAGAATAGTAGTCCCATCCAAGAATAGTCGTAAACGCAAAGAACACGAGACAGATCATCAGGATAAATGCGGAAACCTGCGCCGGGATAGGAAGTCCCTCCTGGAAAGCACGGGTAGTAACCGCAGCTCCCTCAAGTCCCTGATTCCATGAACCTGTAACAACAATGCAAAGACCTGTCATAGTACAGATGATAAGTGTATCTATTACAGTTCCGAGCATGGAAACAAGTCCCTGCTCAACAGGCTCATCAACCTTTGCCGCAGCTGCTGCGATAGGCGCCGAACCGATACCTGCTTCGTTGCTGAAGATTCCTCGTGCGATACCTTTCTGCATAGCTACCATCATTGCACCTAACGCACCGCCGGAAACCGCGCGAAGCCCGAAAGCGCCTGTTACGATCTCTGCAAGAGCTCCCGGTATCTTTGTAATGTTAAGGAGCAGGATGATCAAACCACACACTACATAAAGAATTGCCATGAACGGTACTACGACCTGTGCAACCTTTGAAATTCTCTTAAGTCCGCCGATAAGTACCAGTGCTACACAGACTGTGAGGATCAGACCTGAAATAACCACGCTCCATGAATACTCACGTCCGAAAAGGCTTACCGCATTTACGGTTTCAGGATCAAAGAAGCCCTTTACAGCACTTGTGATACCATTTATCTGAGTAAAGGTTCCGATACCGAAAAGACCTACCATTACGCCAAAGACTGCAAAAATCTTTGCAAGCCATGACCACTGTTTTCCCATTCCCTTTTCAATATAGTAAAAAGGACCACCGATTATATGTCCATCTTCTGCAACCGAACGGAATTTGATCGCCAGCATACACTCGGTAAACTTGGTAGCAGTTCCTACGAGTGCAGCGATCCACATCCAGAACATGGCACCCGGTCCACCTGCAACGATGGCTGTGGCAACACCTACGATATTACCGGTTCCGATAGTCGCGGACAGTGCTGTACAAAGAGCTGCAAAGCTGGAAACCTCTCCTGTTTCTCCGCTCTGATCATTCTTAAACATCAATTTAAATCCCATCAGAAGCTTTGAAAATTGGATTCCTCTCAAGCGAACAGTGAGCATGAGGCCTGTAAACAGTATCAGGACGATAAGCGGCACACCCCACACAAAATCATCAATTGCGCCAAGGACATTATTAATCGTATCCAGCATTTTTTCTCTCCTTATCAACTCTAGTTGCAAACCATCAGTCCGTAAGAAGCGGACAAGTGTCCGCACACGTTGAACTAAGCAACATTTTACTTATGTAAAGTGATAAAGTCAAGTAAAAAAATGCGCGGGCCTTGTTTTTCAATGGTCCGCGCATTTCTGCTTTTACGGAAGCATAGGCTTCAATGTCTCTATAAATTTCTGCATTTCTTCATCAGTTCCGATGGAAATCCGGAGATAATCTTTAAGTATCGGTTTATCAAAGAACCTTACAAAAATATCCTTTTCCTTAAGTCCCTCAAATACCTTCTTCATGGAACCATCACGTTCCAGTACAGCCGGTGATGATGCAAAGATAAAATTCGTCATCGAGTCACGGAAAGTAAATCCGAGAGCTCTTAACTGCTCTTTTGTCCATTCACGGGTAGATATAACACGTGATGTTATATCCTTGAAATACCCGTCATCTTCGATAGCAGCTTTACCTGCTGTAAGTGCCGGCATATTCATGGTATAGGAATTTACCGAAAACTTTACGTCATTCAGATACTTGATAGCCTTAGCATCTCCAAAGGCATATCCAACACGAAGTCCCGCAAGCGCTCTGGACTTTGACATAGTCCGTGTGATTATCACGTTATCATACTTTGAAATAAGAGGGATCGCTGTCTCACCGCCAAAGTCGATATATGCTTCATCAACTATTACGATAGAGTCCGGATTTGCCTTTACGATCTTTTCAATAGTATCGAGGCTCTCAAGTACTCCTGTGGGTGCATTTGGGTTCGCGATCACGATACCGCCGTTTTCACGTCCGATGTAGTCTTCCGGATCAAGTGAAAAATCTTTTTTAAGCGGGATCTGTTCATACGGTATCCTGTAAACATCAGCCCATACATCATAAAATGAATAGGTGATATCCGGAAAGATCACCGGCTTGTCTCCGGCAAAGAAAGTCAGGAAACACATGGACAGAACATCGTCTGAACCTACCCCTACAAAAACCTGATCATCCGTAAGTCCGTAATACTTCGCGATAGAATGCACCAATTCAGCACATACGGGATCGGGGTAACGCCGTAATGCTTCCGTATCAAATTCATGCAGCACCTTTTCTACCGCAGGTGATGGCGGATAAGGGCATTCATTTGTATTGAGCTTTATAACCTTACGCTGCGGCTGTTCGCCCGGCGTATAGGGTACACATTTCCGGATATTCTTTTCGTAACTCATTTTCATTCCTTTCAGCAAAGACCGTAACGTTCTGCGAGTCTCTTAAATCCCGGAAGGGAATTAACAATAGTATCGCGGGCTACACAATAGGAGATCCTTACATATCCGGGACCGGCAAAAGAAGAACCCGGAACTATGAGGATATGTTCTTTCTTGGCTTCTGTCACAAATTCCTTTTCATCAGGAACAGGACTCTTCATAAATAAATAAAAAGCACCCTGAGGTTCTATGCAGGTAAATCCGGCTTCCGTAAGCCCTTTATACAAAATATCACGATTTGTCTTATAAAAATCAATATCTGCCTTTTCGTCAAGACACTCAGCCACAACCTTTTGGAAAAGTGAGGGAGCATTGACGCAGCCGATCACACGATTCGCTATCGTAATTGCTGTAAAGAGCTCTCCGCTCGGATCCGCTTCTGTTGGCACTACCAGATAGCCTATTCTTTCTCCCGGCAAAGATAATGTCTTTGAGAAAGAGTAGCATACGATCGTATGATCATAATACTTTGTCACATAAGGTACTTCATCCCCATTGTAGACAAGTTCTCTGTATGGTTCATCAGAGATCAGAAAGATCTCGGTTCCAAGCTCTTTCTGCTTCTTTTCCAGAACCTCTGCTATTTTTTTAATTGTTTCTTCGGAATAAATAACACCGGTAGGATTATTGGGTGTATTGATGATGAGTGCTCTGGTGCGGCTTGTAATACTCCGTTCAAGAGCTTCCACATCAGGAATGAACGTACTTGTATCAGGCTCTATGGCACGTAATTCCGCGTCATAGTTTGCCACATAGTTTTTGTACTCTACGAAATAAGGAGCAAAGGTCAGTACCTCATCTCCCGGATTAAGAATTGCTTTTAATGCACAGTTAAGCCCTGCAGCAGCCCCTACTGTCATCATGATATTACTTTCATCAAAAGATGTTCCAAAACGTCTATTTATGGATGAAGCGATCTTTTCCCGAACTTCAGGGTAACCTGCGTTGTTCATGTATCCATGAATGATGACCGGGTCTTCCGATTCCAGCAGCTTTGCTATCGTTTCCCTTACTTTTTCCGGCGCGGGAACATTTGGATTTCCCAAAGAAAAGTCGTAGACGTTTTCTTTTCCGTACTTTTCTGCCATGATCTTTCCTTCTTCAAACATCTGCCGGATCACGGAATTGTTGTTTACGAGGCCCTTCATCTTTTCAGATATCATTTCAACTGCATCCTTTCGTTTTTTGTCACATTAACACGACATTATCAATAGTCCAGCTTTTTGATTCCCGGCCAATAACGGAGTACCGCTTTTCCGACAATCTTTTCTTCGCTGAGATATGTGTTATTCCAAAAACGGGAATCAGCTGAATTATTTCTGTTATCACCGAGCATGAAATAATGTCCCTCGGGAACCTCGTAAGGACCGTAATCTCCATCCGTTGCCACTGTGAGATATGGCTCATCCAACTCTTCGCCGTTTATATAGACCTTTCCGTCACGGATATTTACGGTTTCTCCTGGCATTCCGACAATCCTCTTAATATAAAGGATACTTTCGTCATCAGGGAATCGGAATATTATGATATCTCCCCTCTGTGGTTTATCAGCGATATACGCGAGACGCAGACCTATAACTCTGTCGTTAGTCATGATCGTCTTTTCCATTGAGGAACTTGGTACAGTTGCATTTACGATAATAAAGTTGTTAATAAAAAATGAAACGAGCACTGCAACCAAAATCACAAGTACCCATTCCACTATCTCTTTAGCAACTTTATCATAATTATTTTTACGCTTATTTATATCGAAATTCATCTGTGTATTTTCCTTTTCAAATTTATTATCGACTGCTGCAAAAAAATGAGCAGTTGCTATCTTTAGAATTTTACCGCATGCTGTTACTTTTAACAAGCATAACAAACACGTTAATTGACAGTGTAATGGGGATACTGTAAAATTGTTTGGATTCTGAAAAATAACTGTTTATGCGGTTTCCGGGAGATTTTCATGCTCTTTAATTCAATATCATTTGTAATTTTCTTTCCCATTGTCGTTATGGCATATTTCCTTATGCCGGTAAAGCTGAGAATGGGATGGCTGTTAATAACAAGCTACTTTTATTATATGTGTCAGGGTCCGGTGTATGCTCTGCTCCTCCTCTGTTCTACTCTGATAACCTATACCGCCGGACTGCTTCTCGGGCGGTTCAATACTGATATTTCCGCAAAAAAGCTGACCATTTTTTTAACAGTACTCCTAAATCTCGGTCTTCTTTTTTACTTTAAGTATTTCAATTTCTTTATGGATAATATCGGGATCGATCCGGGCTTCAGAGTAGTATTGCCTGTAGGAATATCTTTCTACGTTTTCCAGGCTATCGGTTATATCGCAGATGTTTACCGCGGAAAGATCGCACCTGAGAAAAACCCTGTGCGTTATGCACTCTTTGTATCGTTTTTCCCGCAGATCCTCGCAGGCCCCATCGGACGTGCTCCGGAGCTCCTGCCGCAGTTTGACGAGATCCATACCTTTGAATACGACAGGGTGCGCCACGGTATGCTCCGTATGCTATGGGGTTATTTCTTAAAACTCGTGATAGCATCGAGGCTTTCCATCGCAGTGGAACTGATCTTTAGTAATTATGCTTCCTGCTCCGGATGGCAGCTTTTCCTCGGTGCAGCCGCATACTCTTTCCAGATCTACTGTGATTTTGCGAGCTATTCTATATTGGCACTCGGTGCTGCGGAGGTCCTCGGTTTCCGCCTTACAGAAAATTTCCGTCAGCCGTTCTTTGCCCTGTCGCTGGCAGATCTTTGGAGACGCTGGCACATATCACTCATGAACTGGTTTAGAGACTATGTTTATATCCCACTCGGCGGAAGCAGAAAGGGAACGTTCCGTAAGCACCTGAATACTCTTATCGTATTCACACTTTCCGGACTGTGGCATGGTGCTGCATGGACTTATGTACTCTGGGGTTTTCTGTCCGGTGTGCTGCAGGTCATCGGTACTCTCACAAAACCAGCCCGTCTGAGTGTAATTTCAAGATTTCCTCTGAAATCCGGAGCTGCACATCACATTCATGTATTTTTACAGAGAGTGATCACCTTCCTGCTATTTACATTTACGGTCGTATTTTTCAAAGCTTCCGATATACCGACAGCTTTGGGGGTTCTCCGCGGTATCTTTACAGATTTCCATCTATCGGACATCCTTAGCAGACAGATCTTCCAGATAGGTCTCGGAACCAAGAACCTTTTGATAGTCCTTGTCATGCTCGCAGTACTCTTTATCGTTGACACTATTAATGAAAAAACAGGTGACGCCGCAGCTGTACTTTTCCGCCAGAAATGGTTCATTCGCTGGGGAACCTATTATTTCTTTGTGATCATGATACTCAGCAGCGCAAATATCGGAGCTGCACAGTTTATTTACTTTAATTTCTGACCTAATGGAGAACTGAAATATAAATGTCTCGCCACAATTTTTCTAAAATAATACGAAATCTGATCCTTTTATCGCTGCCCCTCATAATACTGTGCGTATGGTGCGCACAGTTCCCTATGTCATACCTGGCTATTGAGTATGCCATGTGGGCAGAGGAACGCGATTATACACATACGGTGCCTGCCGAAAATGAAGCCCTTTCATCCCCTGAGATTCTTATAATGGGGGACTCAAGAGCAAAATCAAGTTTTATACCTGCCATTCTTTCCGAAGACAATGACCGCCGGATCTACAATATCGCGATCGGAGGAACAACTTCTGTTGAAATGTACTATGCGTTATCAAACTATCTTAAGCACCATGATGCTCCGGAGGAAGTGATACTGACCTTTGCACCGTATCACTTCTGCACGATGGATAACTGGCAGCAGACGCTCTACTATAATTACCTCACTCTTCCGGAATTATTTGAAGTTGAGCGCCGTGTTTCAGCTGTCGGCGGTGATGATACCACCCGTTACAACGGCTGGTTTGCAGATATCATCTCCTTTAAGCTCCGTCTCCCGAATAAATATCTGGACGCAGTATATACCGCCCATTTTACCGGTAATTACAGTTCAAATATGGAGAAGTACCATTCCGTACAGAAAGATATGGGATATACCGAGTTTGGAACAGATCCTGGGAATGACAGGCCTAATTATGAAACGCATCACAAGACCTTCGATTCTTCTCCGCTGATCCTTGACTACTACGACAGGCTTCTGAGCCTCTGCAGGGACAATAACATCCATGTCTCAATAATACAGGCACCTATAAACGAAGCGTCCTCTCCGCTTATTACAGACGATTTCATGAATGGCTACAATAGCTTTCTATCTTCTGTACAGGAGAGTTACCCGGAGTTTACTGTAGAAACAGAGATCCCTGTATATGATAATAAATACTTCGGCGACAATAACCATCTGAACCGAAGCGGCGCAGAGAAGTTCTCAAATGAATTTCGTGATAAATATTCAGAATTATTAAAATGATTTCAGTACAAAACACCCTCGCATTGAAAGCTGCGAGGGTGTTTTGCATATAACATACATGTTTTATTAAAGTACCTTTGACAGAAACTCCTTGAGTCGGGGAGTCTGCGGTTCTGTAAAAAACTTATCAGGTGTATTTTCTTCCATGATGATACCATCAGCCATAAAAAGCACCTTTGTGCCAACTTCACGTGCAAATCCCATCTCGTGTGTTACCACTACCATGGTCATTCCATCGTCAGCAAGCTGCTTCATAACATCAAGTACTTCACCTACCATCTCCGGATCAAGCGCAGATGTAGGCTCATCAAAAAGCATCACTTCCGGATTCATACAAAGCGAACGGACAATTGCTATTCTCTGCTTCTGACCGCCGGACAAAGATGACGGATATACATCCGCTTTTTCCTCAAGATTAACACGTTTAAGAAGATTAAGCGCTTTTTCCTTCGCTTCTTCCTCTTTCATGATCTTAAGCTTGACCGGAGCAAGCGTAAGGTTCTCCATAACAGTCAGGTTATTAAAGAGATTAAAGGTCTGAAAAACCATTCCCATTCTCTGACGGACCTTATTTATGTCAGTCTTCGGATCAGTGATATTTTCTCCATCAAAGATAATATCTCCGCCAGTAGGTGTTTCTAAGAGGTTAAGGCATCTTAAAAACGTGCTCTTTCCTCCACCGGACGGACCTACTATAACAATTTTTTGTCCCTGCTCAACTGTATAATCAATGCCCCGAAGAACGTGATTTACAGAGCCATCCATATTTTTAAAATCTTTAACGATATTCTTAACGGTTATCACTTCTTCTAAGCCTCCTTTCCACTACACCGAGGACCAGCGTCAATGCCTTGATAACGACAAAGTAGATCACAGCGGCACCTATAAGAGGCATAAATGCCTCATAGGTTCTGGACTGGATCAGATTCGCTGCACGGGTAAGGTCATTAAGACTTACATATCCGACGATAGCCGTCTCTTTAAGCAGTGTTATGAACTCATTTCCCATTGGCGGAATGATATTTTTCATCGCCTGCGGCAGTACTATATAACGCATGGTCATACCCTTTGTAAGACCAAGAGAACGTCCTGCTTCCATCTGTCCCTTGTCAACTGCCAATATACCTGCACGAACGATCTCTGAAACGTATGCAGCAGAATTTAATCCGAAGGACAGTGAAGCTACAAGCACACCATTATTACTGCTCTTCATAACGATAAACCACATAATAAGGAGCTGCAGAACACTCGGTGTTCCACGAATGATATCGACATATGCGGTTGCAATATAATGCATGACCCCCGGCTTTCCGTTTCTATGTGTCGAAAGCTTCATAAGTGCCAGAACAGTTCCGAGTATAAGACCAAGGATCGCTGCAAAAAATGCGATCTCGATCGTAATGCCAAGTCCCTTCAGATATAACTGCCAACGATTCTCTGCTATAAATGCCGAGGTAAATTTTTCACCAATAGTCATTGTTTATTCACCTGTAATGTTTTCTGCTACGAGCTTATCGAATGTTCCGTCTTCTTTAAGCTCCTTAAGTGCCTGATTTACTGCCTCTACGAGAGCTGTATCACCCTTCGGCATAGCAATGGCATAATTCTCTGTCTCAAATCCAAACTGAGATCCCTCAAGAGCTGTAAGTTCCTCTGTGTGCTGGCTTACAAATTCCTGAGCCGGATTTGCATCGACGATCACGCAGTCAACACGTCCGTTAATAAGGTCATTTACAGCGTCTACTGCTTTGTTGTACTGTGAAACCTCTGATCCTTCAATATCTGATGCGATGAAATCACCTGTTGTTCCGAGCTGCACACCGATCTTCTTATTCTTGAGATCATCTGCGGAAGCGATAGCAGAATCCTTAGTAACGATCACGTTCTGAACAGCTTCATAATAAGGATCGGAGAAGTCAACCATCTTCTGACGCTCCTCAGTAACCGTCATTCCTGCTATAGCGATATCGATCTTATTTCCGATAGAAGCTACGAGAGAATCAAACTCCATATCCTTGACCTCTACCTTTTTGCCGAGCTTCTCTCCGATAGCATTGATAAGTTCTATATCAAATCCTGCCGGTGTGCCATCGTCTCCTGCGTACTCAAACGGCGGAAATGCAGCATTTGTACCAATAACAAGAGTATCCTTATCAAGAGCTGAGCCTGAAGCTGACTCTGTCTCTGCCGGAGCTGAAGCGCTCTCTGTCGAAGCTGTCTCAGCCGGTGCAGATGATGCAGATGATGCAGATGAAGAACTTCCACATGCTGTAAGTAAAGATACACCAAGAACACCTGTTAAAACCAATGCAAGTAACTTTTTCATAAAAACCTCCTTAAAAGAATACCCCCTTACAAATGGATATTCGTTGAATAAAAAGTGCATATAACGCATAACTTCATAACGCAATATACCACGATTTATCATTGTATTCAAGTATTCAACGAATTTTATTGATTTTATTTTATATTTAAATGATGTATTTTATTCAAACATGCATGAATACCCACAACAATTCTCAGTTAAGCAGGCCTCGCAGTTCTCTGTATACGTGCCCTATAGGAAGACCTACTACATTACTGTAATCTCCACGTATACTACGGATATATTTTGCAAATCCGCCCTGTATAGCATATGCTCCGGCCTTGTCCATAGGCTCACCCGTAGCGATGTATGCGCGTATCTCGTCATCGCTCACAGGATAAAACTCAACTACAGTCCTCTCATTAAAGATTTTGCTGGAAGGCTCGCTTCCACTATCTTTTACGGCTATGACCACCCCTGTATAGACCTCATGACTCCGTCCCTGCAACTCTTTCAGGTAGCCAAAAGCTTCTTTTTCATCAGATGGTTTGCCGAGGATCTTTCCATCAATGGCAACTACAGTATCTGCGGCAAGAACGACAAAATTTTCATCCTTTCCTTCTTTTAAGACCTTTTCCATAACATCTTTTGCCTTCCCTCTGGCAATTTCCTCAGCTATGGCAGACGGTTCTCTTGAGGTATATATTTCATCACTATCACTGGTAACTACAGTAAACGGAATATCTGCTTTAGCCAGCAATTCTTTTCTCCTGGGTGATGCCGATGCAAGTATCAGCTTTCTTTTTATTCCATTTCCCATACTATATTCTAAGTCTCCTTTCTCGGAATAAAATATTTCTTAATTATTGATTCTACCCTTTTTACATCGGACGTTTCAATCTGTTTAAACAGAAAAAGCCCACAGGCATTTGCCTGTGAGCTCTCTCTTAAGTATCTTCAGATAATCGCTATCGTTAGAATTACTCAGCCTCTGTAGAAGCAACCTCTGTAGAAGCAGCCTCAGTTGAAGCCTCCTCTGTAGCCTCTGTAGAAGCCTCTTCTGTAGACTCAGTAGCCTCTGTAGAAGCAACCTCTGTAGATGCAACCTCTGTAGAAGCAACCTCTGTGGAAGCAACCTCTGTAGAAGCAGCCTCTGTAGAAGCAACCTCTGTAGATGCTACTGTAGAAGCCTCTGTAGAAGCTGTCTCAGCTGTCTTAGCGCCACAACCCATCATAAGTGTAGCAGCAACCATAGCAGATACCATAAGTACAACGATCTTGTTTCTCATAATTTTTTTCCTCCTCGTCGTGAATTAAAAATAATATTATAAATTGCAAAATGCAGATGTGTTTCTCACGACACTAGGAAGTATAACGCTATCGCTTTTCTTTGTAAACACTTTTTGGACGATTTATGAATTTTTTGCGTTTCTATTCATAATTCGTTCACATTTCCATCATAATATACATATTCGATATTATTTTTGACTATTCATTGTTTAAAATGTATATTCAATTCTTAAGATTCCCTTATGATTCGAAAGATAAAGTGATGTTCAGTCCAAAAACATACATTCTGAACCATGTTTGGACCATGGGGACGGGGGTATAGGTTCATGGACCAGTAACCCCGTCCCCATGGTCCAAACAGGTCACAATTAAATAAAAATGAGACGATCATGAACGACCGCCCCATTTTGTTAGCAAATTTTGAACTTTTTTCAACCCTTTGCACGAAGTGCTGCAAGTTCTGCAGATGCTGCTCCGCTTAAAAGAGTGTTATATCTGTAAAGGATATATCCTGTGTAGCCCTGTGCACGAGCCTTGTCACACTGTGTAGCAAGGTTTGTGGAATTAAGAGCCCAGCCCGGATCGCTTGCTATCGGCTGTCCTGCCTTGTATGCTGCAAGTCCTACATAAAGAGGGATACCTGCTGTATCGATAGCCTTGAACTGTGCAATACGATTGCTGTACATTGCTACATTTGCTGCTGCGCTGTACTGATCTGACCAGTAGATCTGAGGTGCCAGATAATCAACGTAGCCCGGTGTAGAAAGCCATGTATCAACGTCTGCACTGGATGCACGGAGATTTGAAAGGTTTCCTGCCGGAGAAATACCAAATACCTTTCCGGATGCAGCACATACCTGATGTACTGAAGAAACCATTGAATTTACAGATGCCTTTCCGATTGCCGGGAAATAATCATCAAAATGGATTCCATCAACTGCGTATTTGCTTACTATTTCCTGTACACCTGCAACTACATTGCTGTTTGTAGCAAGCGCTGCATTTCCGGTGATAACACCGTTTCTGTAACCATAAGGATTGATCCATGCATGGAACTGAAGTCCCTTGCTGTGTGCGATGGATACCATGTCTGCGAGCGGATCAAACCCCGGATTTCCGTTCAGCATCATTGTGCTCCACGGATAGATATTTGACGGATAAACCGCGTCATTATGTGAACGAACGTGAACAAAAATCGCGTTTAAGCCATTTGCAGCTGCTGTATCACAAACCGAAGTGAATGATGCATCAAAAGATGCCTGATCCTTACCCTTGAGATATAACTGCCAGTCAAGGAAAGAGAACCATACGCCCTTTAAGCCCGATGTAGCTGCAGCAGCATTTGCATCAACACTTCCAACACCCGAGATACCTGCGAGCATTGAAAATGCCAGCATAACCGCCAGAAATTTCTTTATAATCTTCATAAATAAAAGCCTCCCTTATTTCTTTGCCTTTTCGTCGAGATCCTCATAGATCGCGGCAAATCCGCTCATATCGCCCTTATCACGGATCTCAAGGCCATTCTTTGTTCTTTCAAAGATCAGAGACACCTTATCATCTTCATAAGTTGCCTGCCAGCGATCTTTCCCATCTGCTATGGCAACACCCTGAAGCTCAGGTTCATCTTCACCATCCTTTGTTATGGTGAACTCAAAAGAAGTGTTATCTGCGGGCTCCAAATGGACTGTTCTGGGATCAAGGTAAAAATCACCCTGCCAGTCTACTTTAGCATCCTTTTTCTCATTGTAATACTTGAAAGTGGAATAATCAGAAATTTTATCTGCTTCCAAATCGTAAACCACTACCTCTCCCGAAACAGCATTTACAGCGAGCATCTGCTCTAATTCATTATTATCTGAATCTACTACTGTATAGGTGTAATACTCTTCGGCCCCAATATCCCTGTAATCATTGAAAACCGCCTGACATTCTGTTCCATCAAGTTTTTCTGCAAGGATAGCATCTGCATCTCCCTGACCGATCTGAATGATTTCCTCTTCTGTCTCTTCTTCTGTTGATTCCGTTTCTGAGGTTTCCGTTTCTGCCGACGCAGTGCTTCCTGCCCCGCTGCCGTTGGAGTTAACCCCGCAGGCAGTGAAGGACAGAACACATCCTGTCAGTAAAAACAGCAGGATCTTTTTCTTCATAAATTCCTTTCGTGTTGCACTCCTGCATAACAGGAGTTTTTTTACATCAATCTTTATTCCAGTAATTTGCGATTGCCTTTGCTTCTGCCTCTGCGATCGCATCCTGATTATTGATAAGCTGATTAAGGTCAGAGCTGTTGCTCATGAAACCATGTTCAACGATCAGACCAGGGATTCCCTTGGCAGCCGATGTACGGATTACTGAATAATAATCACCGTTATCGCCTTCACGTGTCTTTGCTCCATCATTTTCTGTGCTCATTGCTGATGAAACACCGGAAGAAATAGCTGCTGCAAGCTTAGGTGCCGCATACTGCTTCTTTATTGAATAGTATACCTTTGTTCCCTTTGAACTGCTGCTGTCGCTGTAATCGCAATGAAGACTTACAAAAAGATTACAACCTTTATCCTTTGCGATATCTGTTCTGCCTGTAAGTGACACATAGCTGTCATCTTTTCTTGTGTAATAAACAGATGCGCCGTACTTGCTTGAAAGGATGCTTCCGACTTTCTTTGCAAGAGCCAGGTTTACAGCCTTTTCATAATATGTTGTTCCGTTAAGTGTTCCCTTTGTACCTGAATCTGTTCCGCCGTGACCAGCATCCAGACATACAACCAGTCCGTCTGTCTTTCCGGAACCATCATCACTGCTTCCGTCGGATGAAGATGTAGTTACCTCTACTTCGATCTCATCGTAAACATTGTTCGGATCACTCTTTGAAGAAGCTGTCAGATATACATTATGGCCTTTTGTAGACTTGATACCCTTGATCTTACCATTACTATCAACTGTTATGTACTTCTTAAGCTGTGTAGCTGTGAGATCATCACAGTACAGTGCATAATCAACATCCTTGTTGAAAAGATATACTTCCTTAAAATCAGACTTTGACAGATCGTCCATTGTTGCCGGCTGCTTTGCCGGCTTGTACTTAAGTGTAGTTGCTGTTGTGTTTCCTACACCAACCTTGTACAGATTCTTTGCCTTAAAGGAAATCTCTGTCGGATTCATGTAGTAGTAAGAAGAAGGCTCACTAAGGATATAACCGTCCTGATTCTCACCAAGCTTCAAACTAACTGTCTGATCAGTCTTATAAGCGGACTGAACTGTGTACTTTATGAGATAACCGTTCTCAATCGTTTTTTCATTTGTACTTGCCCAATGCTTATTCTTGTTTCCACTCTTATAATCCTGCAGAACTGTTGTAGAAACATGTGAATCGTATTTCTTTGTCTGAGAGCTGTAGCTGTAAACATCTCTCACAACGTAGTATCCGACAATACCTGATTCTTCGTCAGACCATGTGAGCTTTGCATCACTTCTCTGCCCACCATCTTCATAGAATACAGCCTTAAGGCTCTTAACCTTGCTCTGACGACCATAAGTCATTACTGTATCCGACGTATCAAGGGCTGTTCCCATTGTGGAACTGTCATTCTTACCCTTCTTATATGCAGTAACCTTTGCATAAACTGGAATACCCATAGTTACATCATTTAATGTAAGTTTCCTTGTGGAATACATGCTCTTCTTTGTGCTCTTATCGCAGAACACTGATGTAACGCCTGTTGCAAATGTCTTGTCTGTAGAGTACTCAACGAGATAGCCTGTAGCGCTCTTAACCTTTGTCCAGTTAAAGTGGATCTTTGTCTTGCTGTCTGCTTTTCCTGTAAGTGTAGGAGCAGTTGCTTCAAGCTTACACTTAGTAGTAACAGTCCATCTTGTCTCCGGAACAGTAACAGTCTTTCCGTAATCAACTACCGAAACTTCATTTGCGCGAACTCTGAATCCGAATGTATGATTGTTCATTCCGGATACAGTGACATTTGATGCACCGGAGTCAACGTAATTATTTACGCTGAGTGTTCTCTTACCGTTCTTTGCCTTGTAGGAACCCTTTGTTACCTTGTCAGAAGTAACATCAATCTCGTCTGTTACTTTTTTCTTTTTAGTATCCCAATGCTGGAGAGTGTATGTACCTTTTTTTCCTCCTGTTGCAACAAACTGTACATTAATGTTTGTCTTGCTCTTCTTTGTAGTAGCTGAAATGATACGAGGCGCTGCCTGAATATATGCAGGTGTTTCGCATTCACCCTTTACACCACTGGCATCTACTCCGTATGCAATGATCTTATAGATAAGAGTCTCACCATCAGAAGACTTCGCATCTGTGTAGGTTGTCTTTAATACACGATCAGCCAGAGCATCCCATGTACCGTTTTCATTGTATCTATAAACAGAATATGTAGCCTTCTGCTTTCTGCCGCCTGACTTATACGTCTTTACAGCCTTCCAGGAAAGCTTTACATTTCCGTTTGTCTGGATCGTTGCCTTTACATTTTTCGGTGTATCAAGGTCATTTACTTCATTTCTTGATGCAGTAACGATCAGATCACCAAAAATCTTATTAAAGTTATAGTTTGATGAAACTGATGTAGCATTCTCTGCTTCCATTGTGAAAGTGTTCTTTACAGAACCTGGCTCAGTAATGGATGCATTAAATACTGCCTTAAAACGATCATTATTGATATAGCTTCCTGTTGTTGTATAGGATGCATCATTGTTGGAAAGCGGCTTTCCATCGTACTCTTTATAAAGAGTCTGTGACTCGACTGTGATGTCGAGAGGTTTAACTGTCAGAATGTAAAGTGTGTAATCCTTGTCATTTCTGGCATTTTCTTCTGATGTATAGAAGCGAACATATGTTGATCCGGCTTCTGTTCTGGTCGGCTCAACATTTGTTGCTCCTGACAGACCATTACCTGATATCGATCTGAACCAGCCACTCAGATTTATGCTGCTGTCGTCTGAACACTTATGAGCCTTTCCATCATATGTGAAAGAAACGATCGTAGCTGTTGTAGTCTCATCGATCTTTGCATTTTCAGTTGATACAGCTTCTGCCGCTTCAATATCAGCATCCTCAGTGCTTTCTTTACTCTGCTCTGACTCTGCCTCCTCTGTGCTTTCTTCTGCTGCTTCTGTAGATGATTCAGTTGTCTTTTCTTCCGCACTATTTTCTGTAGATGCAGTCTCCTGTGCTTCTTCAGAAAAATCCGTGCTTATCTCCTCCTGAATTGCAGCTGTAGGAGCTGCAGCTTCACTCGCATAAGCCGTGACGCCCATATTTCCAAACGCCATGGATGCAGAGAGAAGGAGAGTCATTAAAACCTTCAAACGTCTTTTCATTCTCTGTCCCCTTTGTTGATAAAAATTTTGATGGGTTTTAGATTATGTAACCTTATTAAGTATACATACCTTTTAGAAATATAGCATACTAATCTAGGTTTTACCACAAATTCAACGATAATTAAGAAATAATAAGATAGTGAATTTGTTGTTATTTTATGTAATCCGTTTTTTCAAACTGCATATCATTTTATACAGAAATCGCATCCTTTCCGCATCTTTTTTACGCAGATCATGAAACCACCGATTACCCTTTTAAGTACCAATTTATGTGCAAAAAGGTTTTATTTCAAACCTTAACTTTCTCTTAAGATGATGATGACAGGGTACCAAGCAAAAAATCCGCTTGTGCTTGCACAAATAGGATTTTTTATTTGGTCCCCGTAAAACACGAGCATGTAGCGTAATCACGCGGAATGCGAGTGTTTTAGAATTGCGTGAGCTTCATAAGAAGCGAAGCAATTCATGTCATCAAGAAAGCGCAAAAAATCCCCACGGCACTTTTCGTACCGTGAGGCTGTATGAATTATCTGTCTTCTTTTTTATTAAGTGTATCCGGATATGTGTCTGTCGGCAGATCGAAGTTTACTGCCTGCGCATACAATATATCCATCAGATCATCAACATTATCCGGTGTGACATATACACCAAATCCCTCAGATAAGAGCTGCGGATCTGTCTCATCGTGATACATCGTGTCTATGATCATTCCTGAAACCTTTGGCGAAAAATGACTGGTTTCATAGTAATTAGTCATGTCGAGAGTCACACTGTTGAATCCACTGAAATTCCAATAGGGTGTTACCTCTGCAAGTTTCCTTAAAAATACCAGATATCCGTTCGAGATATCCTTCTGATAAGTATAACCGTTTATCGGATTTGTAAATATCCTGAGATTAATATTATTTTCTTTGCAAAAATCAACTATCTCACGGATCTCATCAAATGATTCTTCTCTCGGTGAGTAGTAATCTGACCATGTAGGTTCTGTCCTGTCATAATGAAAATCCGGCTTTATATTGAGGTTTTCAGTACCGGTTTCCAGAAGTCTCTCACCATATTCCGGATCAGTATTCTTATGATCCATGATAACAGAAAGAGAATCTGACAGGGTTATCAGATCAAAATAGCTAAGATAAAATCCAAGCTTGTCCATTAACGAACCGTTCCACGGAAAATTTCGCCTGTAAAGCTGCTCATCATGAAATGACGGATCAACAAAGTAGGAAATATCATCTATTCCGATAGTGACATTCTTTGGGATAATACCGCGGCTTTTAAGCACCTTAAGATTATCCATGTGTTCAGCCGGAGTTCCCTCTGAATAAGACATATCGTAGTAGTTTCCGTCATCCATCTTTGAAACATCAAAGAATCCTACTCGCGATGATCCAAATAAAAATGAATCATACTTATCCGGATTCGTCAGGACATTTTTCATCTTTACATAGCTTTTATTCGGTTCAACGCCATTATTCCGTATATTGTTCCAGTGGAATATATTGTAAGGATCCAGGAGAACCGCAAATGGGATGAATATGATCCCCAGGATCAAAACAAAGATCAGGCATTTTGTTAAAAACTTTTTCATAAAGTGCCTCTCTATCTCTTAGAAACTAAAGTAGATAAACTGCTGTGATGTACCGCCATGAAGTTCCGATACGATGATAACAACCGTCAGAGCAACATACAGGAGCCAGCGCACAGGTGCCTTGATCCTGCTTATCTCCTGCGGAATATCATGCTTTAGAGATATAAAATCATAAACCATAAGGAAAATAAGAGCTGCAAAAAGCTTTATAATTCCAAAGGTTGTGAGACTCATGTCTACCATCATCTTAGTCCATGCATCAGCAAAATGGAACACTACTCCATTATGGAAATGCGTCACTACAAAGAACGCATCAGAAATAGTATCGGCACGGAAGAATACCCAGGCAACGCTCACCAATATAAAAGTAATGAGCCAGTGCATAAAATTGGAAGCTGCGAGTTTAATAGTGAGTTTTCCGCCATTCGCGGGCATCTCAATGATCTTCTTATCCTGCGGCTTCTTTACAAGATCACGGAAGAATCCCTCTATTATCTGATACAGACCATGAAGTCCGCCCCAGATAACAAATGTCCAGTTTGAGCCATGCCACAGGCCTGATACCAGCATCGTGATCATCTGGTTCAGATCTTTACGGATCTTTCCTTTTCTGCTGCCTCCGAGAGGAATATAAACATAATCTCTGAACCATGTTGACAGAGAAATATGCCAACGGCTCCAGAACTCACGGACCGAACGCGCAAAGTACGGACTCTTGAAATTATCCATAAGATCGATATTAAAGAGCTTTGCCACACCTATCGCAATATCAGTATAACCGGAGAAATCGCAGTAAATCTGGAAAGTGTACATTACCGCTGCCATTATAAATGTCATTCCAAAATAATACGGTACGGCGCCAAATATCCTGTCCACATAGATAGCCAGTGAATCTGCGATTATCAGCTTTTTAAAATAACCCCAAAGCATGAGCCTGAGTCCATAAACAGCCTTACGGCCATCAAATTCCTTTTCATCAAAAAACTGATGCATGAGCGGCTCTGTCCTGCCGATAGGTCCCATTATTATCTGAGGGAAGAATGAAATGTACAAAGCGAGACGCGCAAAGTTTTTCTGAGGTTCTATCTTTCCCCTATATACATCAATGAGGTAACTCACCGACTGGAACGTATAAAAAGAAATTCCCGCCGGCATCAGTATTTTTAATGTATGCGGATGCAGATGGATACTAAAGAAATTCAGGAAATCCGTTGCAGATTCGATCGCAAAATTATAGTACTTAAAAAATCCCAGTAAACCGAATACGCATAAAAGTGTTGCCGCGAGCACTGCTTTTTTCTGTGTTTTTGTATGTGACGCCGCAACAAAACGTGCCGATCCGTATATCACAAGAGTCGTGAAAAACAGAAGCAAAACATATTTCGGACTGGTCGCCAGATATGAATAGTAGCTTATTACCAGCAATACGATCCAACGGATCTTTACAGGTGCTGCCCAATAGATCAAAAAAGCTATCGGAAGAAAAAACAAAAATGAAAGTGAATTAAATAGCATGATCAGACTTTACCTTTTCCTATTGACTTAGTATGGAATGTAGGATAAACTATTTGCATACACACCTCTGTCACTGTAAGGCAGGGGAGCAAAGCAAACCGAGTATGATTATATCATATGCATCGGGGGATTTGTAGAAAGGAGACAACGAATATAAGTATGAAGATTTCTACCCGCGGAAGATACGCCGTTCGGGTAATGCTTGATCTTGCTCTCCATAATACCGGAGAATACATCAAGGTAAAGGATATTGCCCGTAGGCAGGATATCTCAGAAAAGTATCTGGAACAGATCATTTCCATTCTGAACAAAGCCGGCTTCGTTCATTCCGTTCGCGGCGCACAGGGCGGTTACCAGATTGCAGATGATCCAAAGAAATACACTATCGGAATGGTTCTGCGTCTGACAGAAGGCTCTCTTTCTCCTGTCGCATGTCTTGATACCACACCGAACCAGTGTGAACGCTGCGATACCTGCGAAACACTGGAAGTCTGGAAACGACTTTCAGACGCGATAAATAACGTGGTTGATGATGTGACGATCCAGGATCTTGTAGACCGTCATAACGCAACTATCTCATATGATTACATCATCTGATAACAGGGTTGCGAGAGCTTCGCAAGAAGCTCCGCAATCCGTGTTATCACAGAAATCCCGCCGGGAACCGCAATTTACGATTCCGGCGGGATTCTTATTTTTCTTTTATTTCGTTGTAATAACTGTACCGTTCTTACCCGCAAGGGCATCTGCAACTGCGTCGATCGAGGTGATAAGCACCTTTCCTTCAGGATTTGATGAAAGGAAATCGACCGCTGCCTTAATCTTCGGCTTCATTGTTCCATCCTCAAATGCTCCGTCTCTCTCATAAAGAGCTGCTTCCTCTACGCTCATGTGATGAATGGATTCCTCATTTGCAGTTCCGAAATTCTTCTTAACTGCATCTACTCCTGTAAGGATGATGAGCTCATCTGCTTCCAGCTCTTTTGCAAGGAGCGCTGCTATATCATCTTTTTCGATAACAGCACTTGCGCCCTTAAGGTTGCAGTTTTGCTCGATAACAGGTATTCCGCCGCCGCCTGCTGCCACGACGATCTGGCCCGCATCAAAAAGTGTCCTGATCGCATCGATCTCAACGATCTCCATAGGCTTCGGAGTAGCAACTACACGGAGATATCCTTTTCCCGGATCCTCTTTTGTGAAGTTACCCTTTCTCTCCTCCATAGACGCTTCTTCTGCTGTCATATGACGTCCGATAACTTTTGTCGGTGCATAAAACGCGTCATCATAAGGATCAACTGTTACCTGTGTCAATACTGTCGCTACTGTCTTGCTGATTCCTCTTGAAAGAAGTTCGCCCTTCAGTGAATTCTGAATATCATATCCGACATATCCCTGACTCATTGCAGAACATACGCACATTGCTGCCGGAGAATAGTCCGGGTACAGACGACGAAGTTCTGTCATAGCCTTATGGATCATGGATACCTGCGGTCCGTTTGAATGTGTTATCGCAAGTTCGTATCCTTCTTCTACAAGATCAGCCAGTGCCTTAACTGTACGGCTAACTGCCTGTTTCTGCTCGTTCGTCGTCTCACCCAGTGCATTGTGCCCAAGAGAAACTACTGCACGCTTGTTTGCCATTATTGCTTCCTCCTGTGAACTGCCCCAGAGGCAGGATTGTTTACATCATCATATCACAGAAAGGGCATCTGCAAAACATTTTAATGATCAATCCTGATACAGTGCTGTGGAAAGATAACGGTCACCACTGTCAGGAAGGAGCACTACGATATTCTTTCCCTTGTTTTCGGGTCTGGATGCGATGACCTTTGCTGCGTGAAGAGCTGCACCTGAGGAAATACCTACAAGGAAGCCCTCTGTTCTGGCAACTTCTCTGCCTGTTGCAAAAGCATCATCATTTTCTACCGCGATGATCTCGTCATATACCTCTGTATTAAGTGTCTTCGGTACAAATCCTGCGCCGATTCCCTGAATCTTATGAGGTCCTGCTGTTCCCTTGGAAAGAACCGGTGAGCTTGCAGGCTCAACAGCGATGATCTTGATCTCAGGATTCTTGCTCTTCAGATACTCACCTACACCTGTAATTGTTCCGCCTGTTCCGATACCTGCGATAAAGAAATCAACCTTTCCGTCTGTATCTTCCCAGATCTCAGGTCCGGTAGTTGCTCTGTGTGTTGCAGGGTTTGCCGGATTCTCAAACTGACCTACGATAACAGAATTAGGTGTGTTATTGTGGATTTCCTCTGCCTTTGCAATTGCGCCCTTCATGCCGGATGCACCGTCTGTAAGAACGATCTCAGCGCCATATGCCTTAAGGAAATTTCTTCTCTCTACAGACATTGTCTCCGGCATCGTGAGAACTGCCTTATATCCCTTTGCTGTAGCTACAGCAGCGATTCCTATGCCTGTATTTCCGGATGTAGGCTCGATAAGAGTAGCCCCTTCTGAGATGACTCCTCTCTTTTCATAGTCCTCGATCATGCCGAGAGCGATACGATCCTTTACGGATCCTGCCGGATTAAAATACTCAAGCTTTGCGATGATATGTGCGTCGAGATTTTCTTTTTTCTCAAACTTAACGACCTCGAGAAGCGGTGTATGTCCAATAAGCTCTGTTGCTGATGTCTTTATGTTTGCCATTCCTCATTTCCTCTCTTTCATATATTTCCCATGTGTTAAGTATGAATATAATGGAAGATCATATTTTTGTCAATATTTATGCAGAAAAAAACTGCCCTGCTTTTTCACAGGACAGTTTTTTCATTCTGATTATTCTTTTTCTAAGATCTCCGCTGCTGTAGCTATGGCTGCACCGGTATAAATCTCCAGATCTCCAAGATTATAAACATACTTTCCGTGCGGCAGATAATCTACTACATATCTGTTCCTCACGCGATCGATAGTATTACTGAAGGCACCACCGAGCACCAATGCCCAGCCTAGTTTCTTCTTATCGCTTTTATGAAAAGGAAGCCTCAGTGCCAGAAACAGTGTAAATATACCTGCAACAGCAGCCACTATCTCCGGTTTTTCCCGAAGTCTTTCACCTGCAAAACCGCTGTTATGTATCACTTCGCGAAACCTAAGTTTTCTTTTTTTATTTGAGCTCTTTTCCGTATGCTCTTCTATATACTGTTTTTCCGCAAAATGCTTGAGACACAGATCTGCTGCAGCCGCAGCACCGGCGATCCCGTACCAGACCGCATTCATCTCCACAGTCTTTTTTAGGCTTTTAAGACAATCTTTCATAAGCTCAATCTTCGTTCTTTTCTTCGTTTTTTTCCTCGAGCTTTACTACCTGCTCTTCTTCCAGCTCAGCTACACCTCTTAGATCGATAACCGGTCCGCCTGAACCCTCGATAAATTCCTTGGTGATCGTAACACGGCCGATATTGTCATCTTTCGGTACTTCATACATGATATCCAGCATAAAGGACTCGATTATGGAACGAAGTGCTCTCGCTCCGGTATCACGCTTCATTGCCTTTGCAGCGATAGCATGGAGCGCATCATCTGTGAAACGAAGCTGTACTTCATCCATTTCCAGCAGTTCTTCGTACTGTCTGATTATCGCATTTTTAGGCTCTCTTAAGATCCTTACCATACTGTCCTCTGTAAGACCTTCCATCGGACAGGTGATCGGCAAACGTCCGAGAAACTCAGGGATCATACCAAAGGAACGGAGATCTTCTGTCGTTACTTTCTTAAGAATATCCTTTTCCTTGTCCCAATGATCCTTTAACTCTGCATTGAAACCAATAGAAGTCTCCTTACGAAGACGGGCTCTTATAAGCTCATCAAGATCCGGGAATGCACCGCCGCAGATAAAGAGGATATTTTTTGTATTCACCTTTACCATGGGAACCATAGCATTCTTTGAATTTGCGCCTACAGGCACCTCGACCTCTGCGCCCTCAAGGAGCTTCAACATTCCCTGCTGTACGCTTTCGCCGCTTACGTCACGGCTTGTGGAGTTTTTCTTTTTTGCGATCTTATCTATTTCGTCGATAAAGATGATACCGCGCTCCGCACGCTCGACGTCATTATCAGCTGAAGCAAGGAGCTTTGATACAACAGACTCGATATCGTCACCAATGTATCCTGCCTCTGTAAGGCTCGTTGCATCTGCTATCGCAAGCGGCACATCAAGTAACTTTGCAAGTGTCTGTACGAGATAAGTCTTTCCGCATCCTGTAGGACCAAGGAGCAGGATATTTGACTTATCAATCTCTGCTGTGTTCTTCCCTGTGATCTCAGCATTTATCCTTTTGAAATGATTGTAAACCGCAACGGATACGACTTTCTTTGCGTAATCCTGTCCGATCACATATTCATCAAGCTGTTTCTTTAATGCATGAGGCTTGGGAATCCTCTTAAAATCAAATTCCTTTTCAATGTCTTCCTTTGATGACTTTTTAACCTTGTTACTGCGTCCCTGCATAGGTCCGCCAAGGTCTCCAAGATTTAAGAACTGGATATTCGGGAAACCGGGGATACCGAAACCGCCCCTTTTATTTTCTCCGGATTCTTTCTTTTCAGTATCCGGCTCTTTCTTATCCTGTTTATCCGACTCAGTATCTCCGGCAGTTTCACCTGATGCAGCCTTATCTGAACTGCTTTCGATCTTTTCTGCTGAAGCTGTTTCAGCGGAAGCTTTTGCCTGTTCTGACGGTATTTCTGTCATAAATGCAGAATAATCGAGCGGAATACCACTCATCTGAGACAGCATGTTCATATCAATACTTCCGATCTGATCCATGAACCGCTGCATGCAGTCGTTGCATATATTCATATTATTGGGAAAATGAAGCATCTTTCCTGCTACTGTATCAGGTCTTCTGCAAACAGTGCAGATCTCTACTTCTGTTTTACTGTTATTGTCTTTATTATCGCTCATTGTTCCTGTCTTTCTTATTCTTATCCTAATCCTATGTCACGATCGGTACTGTTCCGCCTTCTTGACCGTATACAGTCACGCCGCAAAAACTATGATAACACTAAAGGGACTGTTGCAACAACAGTCCCTCTATGAAGAATCTATTAACTTTTTATAAGATTTTACCAGAGATTACCAAAAATATCGTACAGACTGTTTCCGCCATACTGGCTCTCATCATTCTGATTTCCTTCATTCTGATTTCCTTCACTCTGACCGTCCTGTTCCTGTCCGGGCATATTCGGGTTAACATTCTGTTTACTCTGTTCCTGACTGCCGGAAGTATTTCCTGCGTCACCTGTTGAAGTTGAAAGTACTACAGAATACGTCTTTTCTGTATAACCGTAGTTATCGCTATTCGGTTCCTGAACTACTACTTCAACTGTATCTCCGGCCTTGTAATAGGTCAGAAGTTCCTGCAGCTGTTCCATAGACTGTATGGTCTGACCATCAAGCGAAGTAATGATATCCTTTTCCTGAAGTCCTGCGCTCTCTGCACCTGTGTCCTTGTAAACTTTCGCAATATACACACCGCGAGGCATGCTGTACTGCTCAGAGATCTCACTTGTAACATCTCTTCCGGCTATTCCAAGATAACCACGTTCTTCTTCTGAAGTCTTTTTCTTTGTTGACTTATTCATGAGCTGCTCGATAATAGGCTTTGCAGTTGAGATCGGGATCGCATATCCCATGCCTTCAACCTCATCACTTGCAAGCTTTGCCTCGTTGATACCGATAAGATTTCCATTCATATCAAGAAGAGCACCGCCGGAATTACCGGGATTTATAGCAGCATCTGTCTGAATGAGCTTATGTGTACCGTTTTCAAGTGTAAGCTCTCTGTTTACTGCACTTACGATACCTGTTGTTACAGACTGTCCATAACCCAGCGCATTACCGATAGCTACTACCTGCTGGCCAACTTTCAGGCTGTCAGAGTCACCAAGTGTGGCAACCTTTATAGCACTAAGTGTATCAGATGACAGGCTGCTCTTATCAACTGCGATCACCGCAATATCAGCACTTTCGTCTTCACCCTTTATATTTGCTTCTGCAGATGTTCCGTCATCAAACTGAACACCAAGTGAATCTGCCTTGCTTACAACATGCTCATTTGTAACGATCAGAAGCTCTGATCCATTATCGCCAACAATTATTCCAGAACCTGCTGCTTCACCATTCTTACTGTACTGCTGACCCCAAAAATCCTGAACTGTCTCAGTATATTCATTTGTGATAGCTACTACTGCAGGCATTACATTTGATGCGACACCGGAAACATCCATTGAACCGAAAGTTACTGCACTTGTCGTGGTTGTTGTTCCGGAAACTTGTCCATCAGCTGTATTTGCGCTTATGGTAGTTGATGCAACTGACGAATTCTCTTTTTCCGGAACAGTTTCCTGAACTGTCTGTTCATTATTATTGTTTCCGTGTCCTGTTATGAGATTCACTGCAAACAACCCTGCTCCGGCAAACGCTCCGAATACCAGTCCAAGTGCAACAGCTGCCAGTGCTTTTTTCCAGAACGGAACGCGTTTTTTAGGCATCCCTGAACCATTATGATTCATCGGATTATTCGGGATATGTGCATTTCCGTTATCTGCAAATTTGTAATCCGCATAACGGTTTGCATTATTATTTCCACTTGAGCCTACATTCGGATAACCGGTACTGTATCTGCCGCCATAGCTGTTTCCGGTTCCGTAGGTACCTGTCTGACTGTTGTAACCTGTACCTGTGGGATTTCCGGTTCTCTGATAATTATATCCGGATCCCGTTGTACTTCCTGTATTGTAGCTGCTGTAACCCGTACCTGTCGTACTTCCGGTACTCTGGCTGCTATAACTTGTTCCTGTAGTATTTTCTGTACTCTGGGTGTAGTATCTTGAACCAGTCGTACTACCTGTATTCTGACTATCTCCGGTATTTACTGATTCACTTTTATTTTCACTATAGCTGCTTCCTGTATCACCTGAACTTCCGGTGTATCCACCATATTCGTTTCTGTTTTCATCCATTGTATTTCCCTCTTTTCACAAAAAACAGTCCCAACCAAGGCTTATAGAACAAAGAATCCCAATGCACGTAGTGCATATAAAGCCTGTACAAGGATTTCTTGTTTCCTTTGTACAGGCTTTATATTAGCAACGAGTTGTGTTCAATTTGTGTTTCATTTTTTACAAATCTGTGACCCTTTGTATTTATTCTGTTACTGTTCACTCGCTTACAGCTCGCTCACGTAACGGATTTTGCCAATTAAATCGCCTTCGGCGATGGACAAAATCCAGTGGCTATTCATCGTTATTGATCGTAAACAGCTCACGCATACACTCTCACTAAGCTCACATGCGTTCGCTAAGTGTTCGTAGCATCCGCAGCGTAGTGCTCCGTTTACGTGTGAACTGTTACTTTATTCTACAGTTACTGATTTTGCAAGGTTTCTCGGGTGATCAACGTCAAATCCCTTACCGAGAGAAACATAATAACCAAATAACTGAAGCGGGATAACAGCCAGTGAATTTGTAAAGAACTGATCTGTTTCCGGAATATAAACCGAATAATCCGCAACCTTTTCAATATCCGGATTATCTACATTTGTAACTGCCATTACAAACGCGCCTCTTGCCTTTACCTCACGGATATTGGAGATAGTCTTATCATAAAGGTCTTTCTGAGTTACCAGCGCAACTACGAGTGTTCCCTCTTCGATAAGAGAAATCGTTCCGTGCTTCAGCTCGCCTGCTGCATATGCCTCAGAATGAACATAGGAGATCTCCTTTAACTTAAGGGAACCTTCAAGAGAGATCGCATAGTCGATTCCGCGTCCAATGAAGAATACATCCTTTGCAGCAGTATATCTGTTTGCAAACTTCTGGATCTTTTCCTTTTCACCAAGGAGAAGCTCTATCTGCTGAGGAAGCTTGCGGAGATCGTGAATGTATGATGCCAGCTGATCATCACTGATAGTTCCGCGTGCGGACGCAAACTTTAACGCAATAAGGTAAAGAGCTATAAGCTGTGCGCTGTATGCCTTTGTTGTCGCAACTGAAATCTCCGGTCCTGCCCAGGTGTACATAACCTTGTCAGCTTCACGAGCGATAGAGGAACCTACTACATTTACAATAGCGAGTACCTGACATCCCTTTCTGTGAGCTTCCTCGACAGCTGCCTTTGTATCAGCTGTTTCTCCGGACTGAGAGATAACGATAACCAGATCTGACGGATCAAGAAGCGGATCACGGTATCTGAACTCAGATGCGATGTCTACTTCTACCGGGATCCTTGCCATTCCCTCTAAAACATAACGTGCCGTAACACCTGTATGATACGCAGATCCGCATGCTACGATATGGATCTTTCCAATGGCCTTGATCTCATCATCTGTCATGTTGAGCTCATCGATAACGACCTTATTATCACGGATCCTGGGATTAAGAGTATCACGTACAGTCTTCGGCTCCTCGTAGATCTCCTTCAGCATGAAGTACTCATAACCGCCCTTTTCTGCTGCATTGGCATCCCACTTGATTTCTGTTACAGGTTTCTCGATCTCTTCTGCGTCAGAATCATAAAAATGTACATCATCAGCCTTTAATACCGCTATTTCCTCTTCTCCGATATAGTAAACGTTTCTGGTGTATCGAAGAAGTGCTGTTGCATCTGATGCAATGAAGCATCCCTCATCATTCTTTGCAACGATCAGAGGGCTGGATTTTCTGGCAGCGTAAATCTCATCCGGATGATCTGCAAATATAATTCCGAGTGAATATGAGCCTTCTATTCTCTGGATCACCTTTGAGATCGTCTCAAGAGGATTCCCATTGTAGTAATAGTCAAGAAGCTGAGGAATAACCTCTGTATCTGTCTCTGACTTAAATGTATATCCCTTATTCTTAAGCTTTTTCTTAAGGCTTATGTAATTTTCAATAATACCATTATGAACAACTGCGATAGTTCCGTTTTTATTTGTATGAGGATGCGCATTTACATCAGACGGTTCTCCGTGTGTAGCCCATCTGGTATGTCCGATTCCCAAATGTCCCGGAACAGTTGCTCCGCCATGAGTTACCTCTTTAAGCACCTGCAGGCGTCCCATAGCCTTTGCTATATTTACCTTTTCTCCGTCATAAACAGCCATTCCCGCTGAGTCATAGCCTCTGTACTCCAGCTTTTCAAGTCCCTCGAGTATGATTTCTGCCGCCTGCTGTTTACCTATATATCCTACTATTCCGCACATAACGGTATTCCTCCTATAAATAATGCTATCGGATACCCGTCTACTAAATCAAAGACCCTCTTTATTTTTTCCATAACCCGCATACACATCATCCGGAACCTGAGTGAGATCCCAGTAACGTGTCCAATAGGAACGGTTGGATGTGAATTTCCAAATGAGCTTTTTACTTAGCGACTTATAATTAATACCAAATTTAAACCCTATAAACCTGGCTCCACAGTGTACAAAAAATCCGGGTATCATCCAAAACTTTCCGGCTTCCAAAAGAGCGTCAACCGAGCCTTTTACAAGGCGTATGCCCTCTTTTTCACTTTTCACACCTGCAAAGACTTCCGGATGGTCTGCCTGAGATACACCCAGATCAAAATTCCTTCTAAACTGCTGAAGCGCCTTATAGTTATGTGAATGCACCACTTTTGCCTTTGAAGCGTAGTACACTTTTTTGCCGGCATTAACTACGCCTGCCGCAAAGACCATATCTTCATTAAAGATCGCTCTGTTCACAAATCTTCCGACTTCTTCAAAGTATGATCTCCTATAGCATGCGCATACATCAGAACAGAAATATGTCTTTATGCCAAGTTCCGGAAATGTCTCCTGATCCTGCACCCTGTCATGATCGGGATAATTAAAGTTTCTGTTATATACTTCTATCGGTCCGGCATCCTTTGACGGCAACTGTCTTGCATAACTTATCTGAACCTCCGGATCTTCCATCGGACGAAGAAGCTCCTGCACCAGATATTCATCAGCAGGAACCGCATCCTGCGTCATATATATCAGATAATCTGCCGAAGAATAGTCTGCAGCATGACTTCTGGTAGCCCCATGATCGAACTCTTTCTTTGAAAGGTGATGGACTTCCACATTTGGATTTTTATCCACGAACCGCGTTCCATATAGAAGGCGTTCCAGATATTTTTCCTCTGTATTCATTATGATGATACGTTTCGGCCGTACCGTCTGCTTCTGAAGCATATTCATAAGATCAAGAAATTTCTGATCCGGACGGTACGTAAGTACCACGACGTCAACTGTTTTCTCACTCATAAAGCTTCTCTCCAAAAAACGCCGATGTCCTGCAAAAGACATCGGCGCCTCTTCGCTTGTTTACCCGGTCAGACACCATTCTTGGTGCGGTCTGACTGAATTTTGGAACTAATATCCTGAACTGTCTGACTCGGTGAATATTCCGAATCACCAAACAGGAACTGATGCAGCTCTATAACATTCTGTGAAAAGTTGTCTGCTACAACTGAACTACCTGCCTTACCCATGGTTCCGGTAGATCTCTCAAACGGGAAGCCACTCTGCTCACCGATCTTGAATGTAGTAGCCTTTGCTGCATATTCGACCATTTCGGCCTTTGAAAGTGATGTACTGCAAAGCGGGAATACATCATCAATAATATCATTAAGTGTGGACGGATCCGATGCCATTGCCTTCTCAGCGATCTGTGTCAGAACCGTACGCTGTCTCTCTGCACGCTTAAAGTCATCACCCTTTGTATATCTGATACGACAATAGGATGTTGCCTGAAGACCGTTAAGAGTCTGGAGACCTGATGACTTGATATCAACAATATCACTCTGCTTTATACCGATAGCCTCTGCAGTTCCGATCTGATAGTCATTAAGATAATGGATCTCCTCGTCTGTGATATTGACTTCGACGCCGCCAAGATCATCTATCGTATCCACAAGTGCCTTAAATCCGACCGTTACATATGCATCGATATCAAGGTCAAGGTTTGTATTGAGCATCTGGATAGCCTGCTCGGCTCCACCTGCAGAATAAGCTGAATTCGCCTTGTTATAGGTGTCATTTCCGATATTGAGATATGTATCACGGAATACGGAACAGAGCTTTACTTCACCTGTCTTATTATTAAGTGAAGCGATCATGATCGTATCTGTACGTGCGCCCTTTCCGAGATTTGTATCACGGGAGTCAACACCGAAAAGTGCGATATTGGTGTACCCGTTCATATTCCAGGAATCGTCTCCCTTATCATCTGTATGGGCCTGAACCTCGTCATTGACCGTTGCCATCTCGACATCTTTTTTGTTTCCTGTATCTGCAAGGTCGAGCTTATAAACGACAAAAAGCGCGATCACGAGAAAAAAGATCACTGCGATCTCTACCGCAAAAAGAATCCTTCTCTTTCTTCTCCTGGCTCTTTTCCGGCCAGACTTCCTTCTATTAGCATCTGACATGACTAATCCTCTTTATAATGTACTTTTGTAATTTGAATGCAGCACCTGTAAAAGGCACTTAACCCCAAAAATATACCTCAATGAATCGCTAATGTCAAGAAAACAGGGTGAGTATTGTATACATCAGTACGCGTTTTTATTGATAAGACCCTTAAATATAGTAAGAAACATGATCTTTATGTCAAAACTCATAGTCCAGTTTTCTATATAGTACAGATCATATTCTACTCTCATTCGTATAGATGTATTTCCTCTGAGTCCGTTTACCTGAGCCCAACCTGTAAGTCCCGGTCGAACCTGATGTTTTATCATGTAGCGCGGGATTTCTTCTTTAAATTTCTCTACAAACTGAGGTCTCTCGGGTCTAGGTCCCACGATGGACATATCTCCGCGAAGGATATTAAAGAGCTGCGGAAGTTCGTCCATACTTGTGCGCCTCAGCACTTTTCCTATTGTTGTCACTCGAGGATCGTTCGGAGTTGTCCAGCCTTTCTTTTCCTGTGACGGTTTCTGCACTTCCATAGTCCGGAATTTGTACATCATGAAAGGTCTGTTGTGAAGCCCGACTCTCTCCTGCTTAAATATGATAGGTCCCTTGGACGTGAGCTTTATCGCGATCACAGAAAACAGCATGACCGGTGAAAAGATCACTATCATTAACAGTGAACCTATGATATCCACTATTCTTTTTGCAAAGGAATAAACCGTATTTGTAAGCGGAACATGACGGATATTGATGATCGGAAGTCCGTCCAGATCTTCCATGTACGGCTTAGACGGGATAACACGACTGTAATCCGGAACAAACTGAGTGTGAACACCTGACTTTTCACAAAGCGAAACTATCTTTTCGAGCTTACCGTACTCACTCAGAGGAAGTGTAATGGCAATCTCGTCCAGATGATTCTCCGGAAGTATGTATTCCAGATTTCCAATGGTTCCGAGAACCTTTATGCCCTTATATACGGTTCCTGCCTTTACTCTGTCATCCAGGATTCCCCTGATCACATATCCCCACTGGGGATTTAATCTCAATTTGTTTATATAGCTTTCCGCAGCGCTGGAATATCCCACGAGCAGGACAAATTTACGATTGAAACCACGTCTCCTGAAGTAACGGAGCAGCAGACGTATGACATTTCGAAAAATCGTAGTCAGTACAATGTTTATCCCACAGAAATAACCTATCATTTCACGGGAAAAATGCGTCTGATGGATCATGTACAAAACAACGATGAATATCAACGCACCTACTGCATTTGCCCGTATTATGTTGTAAAATTCCCTTTTTCTTCCTGATGCGCGCTTTGAATTATACAGATTAAACAGACTGTATAGGATCAAATATCCGATCACCAAAAAAGGCAGCGCCATCATGTACATCCGATAAGGAAGATGCAGGATAGAATGGTTTTCCCACGGAGACAGGAATTTTGCTACGTATGCAAGATTATAAGCACCGGCAATGACCAGCGCATCCAAAACTACATGCAGCCGGTTGAAAAGCCTCTGATTATCTTTTATCAAAGTTTCTCACCTGTTTTTTCTTAGAATATATCTGTGAAACGACGTATCGCGTTGTACCAGAGTTCAAGCTGTATCCGTACATAATTTCCGAAATTCCTTGAGGAATAAGGATATTTACGGCTCTTTCTGCAAAGAAGATAGCCTCTCTTTATACCGGAGAGGTATGGTCTGCCGTATCCCTTGCAGATAAAGAAAAGCGCCTTTATTCCAAATCCTGCCAAAAGAAACGGCAGATTCAGCAATATCTGTAATGAAGGCATGTTTTTCATTACAACATACATATTATTTCTGGCGGAGATACGTACCTTGAAGTCATTATATCTGGAGCCTGTTGTTCCGGATCCCTTGTGCCAGACGACGGCTTCGGGTTCATATACATTTCTGTATCCCATGATCCTGGCTCTGTAGCCGATGTCCACGTCTTCGAGATATGCAAAATGAAATTCATCAAACCAGCCTATTTCATCCAGGATCTTTCTCCTGTAAATAGCTGCTCCTCCGCAGGATGCAAAGACATCGCATTTTTTTGTATAACGGCTGCTCTTTTTTCCTTTTCCGCGAGCAAATGCCCATCCCCATGCGCTGTACAGATCTCCGGCGCCATCTATCCTGTCCGGTGCATCCATCTGAAGCATCTTTGCCGAGGCAGAAAAGATACTGCCATCTGCCGAAATTGCTTCCACCATTTTTCGGACAAAAGCTTTGTCTGCTGTCGTATCGTTATTTAACAACAGTACATAAGGGGTCTTTGATGCCTTTATTCCTTCATTTACTGCCCTTGAAAATCCAAAATTATCAGAAAGGCGTATGAGCTTTGCTTCCGGATATTCCCTCTCTACGATGTCATCGCTTCCATCATCTGAGTGATTGTCTACGACGATCAGGTCATAATCCATATAGTCCTGATCCCTTAATGAATCAAGACAGGGGCGGATGCAGTCTGCGCCTTTGAAATTTGGAATGATCACTGTTACCTGGTTCATATTGATTCCTTAAATGCCTCGCCTTTTACTGCGCAAGCTGAAAATTTATATTTGGATCTATAACGACCCTGAATCCGCGCTTACGAATATTTTCACATGTTTCCATCGAATCGCCGGTTATGCAGTCCGCAAGCTCGGCGCGCACCACACAGGCATGACGGCTTACAGCTTCAGTATCCCTGACCATGGATGCACGGTGCATATCTCCTGAAAATCTGAAATCCATTTTACCATAAATAGACACTCTTCTGCCACTTGTATCCTTTTCGTACCCGTTGCAGATAGTCCTTCCGGTCTTTCCAATGATACGTCCTCCGACGATCCCCACCTCAGGACGCACGAAATAACCGCAGAGAGCCCTTTCAAAATCAGGATCCAGCGGGTAAAGACGATCATCCAGCAGAAGCAGGTATTTGTCCTTTTCTATTTCAGTATTTCTGTAATCAGGATAATAAAAACCTCTGTGCTCCGTATCCTTTACTTCTACCTTATCGTATCCCTTACTCAAAAAGAAATCCTGCACAGCTTTCCTGCCGTTTTCATAGGCATATAGTTTGCTCTCCGGATTGTCTGCAGTTGAATTAATCGATACCCTCCAGTGATAGAGAACTTCCGGGATATGTACAATTTTTTCCTCAGGCAGTCCATCGGTAAGTCTCAGGATAAAGTCAAAGTCCTGTGCTCCGTCATACTCACTCCTGAAACCGGTCTTAAGCGCAAGCTCACGTTTTACAGCAAGAAAATGACAAATATAGTTATTGCTGTAGAGAAGATCCGGATTAAAATCCGGTTTACGGTTCGGTCTGAAGAAGCGGTCTGTACGCGCATCATACTTGTCTTCATCCGTATAAATAACTTCTGCCCCGTCTGCAGCCTTTTCTGCGATGCGGCTTAATGCAGTCGGCTCAATGAAATCATCATGATCCAGCAGGGCTATGTAGTCTCCCTTAGCAAGTTTCAGTGCCTCGTTCGTATTTCCGGATATCCCAAGGTTTTCCTCTAATCTGTGATATACGATAGGAAGTCCTGTATCCGGATCAGACATATATGTATTAACAACAGCCTCCGCATTGTCTGTTTTTCCCGCATCTACAAGGATCAGCTCATAGTTTCCGTATGTCTGAAGTGCAACCGAATCAAGGAGATGAGCAAAGTCATCCGGATCAGGATCACATACAGGAACTATTATACTTATCATTACGCTCCCGCCGATGATCTCATTATTCCGGATTGAAAACGTTTCACGGTTGTTTCTCATTTCCTCCGCATATTCTCGGTCTTCAAGAGTCTCTTTCACCCCTTCAACAGCGCGAAATACGGTTTTTTCGATACCGTTTCTCTCTGCATATGACTTAAGCTTTTTTATCTTTTTCCCAACCGAATCAAGATTCATCTCATTCCCCCATACGGTCTCTCTTGCAAAGCTCGTCCATCTGATCTGTAGTAAGTTCGGCAAATTCTCTGGGACGGACTGTTCTGTCATCTACATAAAAGCCTTTTTTTCCGGCCCAGGGTTTTCCGAAAATTATCTCATCAAAAGGGATTTCCCATTTTTTAAGCCAGTCTATCATTACAGGTGCTGTATTTGCATTTATAAGACCGATGTTATTTTCATAAGTCCTCATGTTTCTGCTGGAACAGATTATTATTCTGGCACCTTCTTTTTTCATGTCCTGTATCTTCTTTACGATTTCCGGATACGGTATCAGATCCTCGTATTTTTCATCCGTTTTTTTTACAGGGCAAAGAGTTCCGTCTACGTCAAAAACAAATGTATAATCTTCGTACTTCAAAATAAATTTCCCTTTCGGCTGTTATCCAGTTCTCCTATGATATCTATAGCATTCAGTACAAACGCGAGCACCTTATGCACTCTGTCCATATGCAGCGGAAGCATGGACAGGAACAATGAACATTCAAATAGTCTTATCAGCTCATAGTCCATACCGGCTTCCTGTATCTTCTTTTTGAATGTCTCGATATACGCATGATTATCTCCATCAATACGGAGATTTAAAAACAGGCCTTCATCTACTGTTATCTCATAGAGTCCGCTATTCATGAAATCATATGAACCGCAGATCGAATGTGATAATTTTGCTATGTCATACAAAGGATCCGTGAAAAGTTCATCCTGTTTTTCCGCCCCCTTTGGATCTATAAATCGCATCAGATCCGTTTCAGCAGAATAAAGGATATTTGAGAAACAAAGGTCTCCGTGTCCGATGACTTCCACGAGTTTTTCCTTGTGTTTTCCTATCATCCTGTCATAGAGCTCTTCATATTTTTTTACTATAGCATCAATGCCATCATATCCCGTGCCTGAACGGATCATCGAATCCAACATGGGGTATTCAATATCTTCTTTTAATTCTGCCATTCTCTGTTCAACTTTATCAATGTACAGAGCTTTCCTCCTGGCATAGAATGTATCCCAGTCCACTTCCCTTTCAGTCCTCATGGAAATGAAGCGAAAAAGATCGTTAAGTATACGTTCAAATTCCTCGATGGATATCGCGCCATGAACATAACGGATAGCGAGATCCGTCATATGCATCCTTTCCATCGTATAAGAGGCAGTACCGTTTTCTTCTTTGTAATCATAAGGTTCTACAAACCAGTATTTCATCCGGTCCGGCAAGAGATGATAGAATTTGTACTCAGCATGGATCTTACGTATATTTGTACTGGTCTTTACTACGTTATATTCATCACCCTGAACAAAATTGAAAAATCTTGCTTCAAAACCGCTGGTAATAAACCTTAAGAAAGCATCTCTTCCGGAAATATCCGCAAATGCATCTGCATCGATCTGCGGGTATTCCTCTGCTGCAAGTCTGATCGCATCAGGGGTGTCTGAATCCGTCATCATTTCATCCCAGCTGTCAAGATCCGGAAACATAACAACTGCTGTTTTTTCGTGGTCCTTTACTATGTAACGCTCACGTATATGAACTGCTTTTCTAATAAGAAGGTGAAATTCCGCAGGATCTTTTACTGCACAATCGGAAAAGATATGTACTACCGGAGTTTTTACAGAAAATGCTGACAATTCAGGGATATGATCCGAATCCATAAGCCAGAATTTTGTCTTGATCCCGTTTTTTTCAAGTTCCGGAGCTTCCACATGATGCTCTACTATCTCCCTAAGGCTTTTTCTTTTGTAGATCGTATTTCCGAAACTGTTTCCACCGGTTATGCCTCTTATCGCATACCCCGGTTTCTTTCTGTCATCATATATTACAAAGACGTTCTTCATCTTGTCCTTTCACCCCTTACAATAACCACAGCTGCAGAGATCGCCATGGCTACAAAGATCAGTACAACAGCGAGTATATGGTAAAAATGTCCAAGTGTGCTCTCTCCTGCCATGAAAATCGAATTTATATATGTGTTAAATTCCTGTATTCCAAACTTTCGACCAAAGAAAGCCGCACAGGTTCTCAATGCCAGAAATTCTGCTCCCCATCCGATAAATGATGAAAGGAGTATCATCGGGCTCCTGCCCCTTATCAGACTTCTTGCAAACAGATACCATTCATTTGCCGTATCGAGTGCCTTAAGTACCGCCATTGCTCTTTCGGATTTTTTTGTAGTTACTAGATAACGGTTCAAGAAACTGTAGGACGGCGCAAATGATAGGTATATAAAAAGCAGTATTAACAGACACAGGAACAGTACTGCCGGTATCACATTAAGAGTACCGGTAAAAAACAGCTCAAAAGGCAGTATTATCACAAGCAATGCTGTTGTGTCAAAAAAGCGGTCCATTACCACACTCAGGACGCCAGTCTTGACGTATCCTGTCATGTGATAGACCGCTCCTATCCTGTATATCTCACCAAGCTTAAATGGGATTATGAGATTTATAAAGGTTGTACGAAAGTAGAGAAACAGCACGTCTGCAAATGATAGCTTTTTTTCTTCCAATAGCACCAGATAAAACCGTATGAACTTTGCAATATGGGCTGCTCCGAAAAAGATCAGGAACAGCACCACTTCTGCTGTTATCATCATCTGGTTATCTCCTCTGCACGATATGAATCGACAACTTTTGTTCTATATTCTCCGCGTATAGTCGTAGGACAATCTACAAAGTTAAAGAGCATTTTCAGCACCTTGATCGCCTGTGATGTCATTTTTACGTTTGAAACCTGATCTGTTTCTCTCCAGGATATGGGGAAAAATCTGCAGGTCTGATTATAGAATCTGAGAGCCATCACCATGCAGTAATTGAAGGTCAGATCGTCTGGAAATCTCTCATAGAATCCATCTTTCAGCATGGATACCTGATACATATTTAATCCGCTTCCGAGATCAAATACTCTCTGACGGATAGCTGCGGCAAAGAGGAAGTCATAGACTACATTTCCGAATGTACGGAAAAGCGAGTAGCCTTCCAGTCTGGATCCCAGCATAAATCTTGCGCCGAGTATACAGTCATAGGCTTTATAGAGTTTTTTTTGCAATACAGGCAGGAAATCATGGATATTTCCCTGATCGTCTCCGTGGAGGACGATTATTTCGTCAAATTTATTTTTTACTGCGTAGCCGAATGCGACTTTATGAGAACCGCCAAGACCGTAGTTGTCTGCATTTCGTAAGAGATGGAGCGGTATTTCAGGATGAGCTTCTGCATAGTCCAGTACTGCCTGCTCTGTGTTATCTGTACTGCGGTTATTTACTACGATCACCTCAGTGATATACTGCATGATCTCAGAGTCGAGCTGCGAGAGGACTCTTTTTATCTGATTTTCGCAGTTGTATGCAGGTATAAATAACAATATTTTGTCTTTTGCTTTGCTCATCTTTTGCCCCTTTCTTTACAATCCTTCATAAACTATGGGTTCAAACAGCTCGCCTGTGCGATAATCCATGATCTGAGGATCCCGGCGGTTTATTGCGAAGTAAGCCGCGTTTTTGCCTGCGTCTGTACCTACCGCGTTTAAAGCATCCTGATCGTAATGATAGGTATCTGTCATGTGATCTGCACCGAAATTGGAAAAGAGGGTTGATATCAGTACAAATCTGGGATCTGTCCTGCAAAGTTCCGTCTGCACATCAAGGATCCTTTTATATGCGTCGGGATCGGTATTTGTTGCGCCGATCCGTATCATCAGAAATTTGTCGATCCCGCAGTAAAACATTTTATTTGAGAATACGTTTATGTCTGAAAGATATTGTTCTGTGGAAACATTTTCTATTACGTCGTTTTCACCCTGTAAAAATACCAGAAACTGGTTTCTCACCTCATACCCGTTTTCCTTGAGCCAGTTTTTGGCATTTAAGTATCTCGTCTTTACATCTTCTCCTACTGCTTCTGTTGCCCAGTAGGTGGATGGTGTTCCACCCTTTGATGCGGATACTGCGACTACAGGTACACCAGTTTCTTTGTAATATGCGTTTACGAATGCTGTTACGAGAGTTCCCCTTTTTATGAACATATCGTTCATTATGGGAGTATTTTCATAAAAACCGAAAGGCTCTGTTATAGTATAAAGCTTTGACGGATCTGATACTGAGCGAAATTCTCCTCCTGCACCCTCTGTGAGCGCAGGCGCTTTTGACGCGTCTCCGCCCCAGCCTGCCATATTGCTCTGTCCTGCAAAAACGATCAGATCTACTGAAACCGCCGTAGTCTTATCCTCTGTCTTGATCTCAGTTTCTTCTGCTTCTTCCAGCTTCTTTTTTATCTCAGGTGAAATATTTGCTTTATTTGCAGATACCGGTTCCAGCTCCGGATCCGAAACCGCTACGGTTCCCGAGGCGGTTGCGAGGATACTCTCCGGTACTGTTCCGTTTGCACGTGCCTGAACAGATCTGTGATATTTCTTCACTGCCAAAAACGCAACTATGATAATACAAAGTAAAAGTACAACGGCGCCTAAATATATCACGGGTCTTATTCTATTTTTAACTCTGCTGACTTTACCCAAAAATATTTACCTTACTTAGCTCTTCTTTTCAATAAAGATCTTTCTTGAAATGAAGTTATAAACCATTACTATGCCAGTTGCAAAAATCTTTCCAATGAGCTCCTTGAAATCCCAAAGAAGTCCACTTCTTAAGAAAGGTGTGATGTCATAGATCGCAAGTACACCCATGATGATAGCTTCATTAAGCACAAGACCTATAGCTGAAAGGATTACAAAAATAGTAAACTCAGCCTTTCTGTCCTTGCTTTCGTCACGCTCAAATACATATTTCATGCTTACGATATAATTGAACGTAACTGAGATCATGAAACCAAAGAAAGCTGCAATAGCGACAGTCGTCTTTTCTTTTCCAAAAATGAAAATGATCGCAGAATAAACCGCAAAGTCAATAACGAACGATAATCCGCCTACTACACCAAAACGAAGTATCTGCTGGATAAGTGTAGGTTTCTGTGTTTCTGTTGATTTTAATGACATTTCCATAAATTCCTCTTTCTAACTAAAACAAACAGATATGTACCGTCATCACAATACCTTATTCAGGCGAATAAAGTCACGCAGTGCATTTTTTCCGATTCCGAAAATCCTCTTCATATTGATGGAATTTACTCCACCCTGACGGGGACGGAATGTTATCGGGATGAATCTCAGGTTTTTATTGTGCTTCGTATATGCAACAGTGAGAAGTACGTTCGTTAAGAAATAGTTCTTTGGAACGTATTTGATCTCACGCTTTAATGTGTCTGCCTTCATGAGACGGAACGGGGTATTTGCATCCTTTACCCATACGTGGAAGCACAGGAAGATCACGGTCTTTAATACCTTTGTTACAAATACTCTGGAGCCTCCGTCCTGTCTGTGATTTCTGTAACCGACTATCATGTCATAATGACGGCGGCATCTCCAAAATGCCGGAAATTCCTCAGGACGTGTCTGACCATCAGAATCTGTCTGAAATACATAATCAGCCCCCTGCTCCAATGCATAATGATAACCGTACAGGATCGTAGGCCCATGTCCGGAGTTTTCCTTATGGAGAGCTACAAGCTGTGGACGCTTTGCTGCCTCTTCCTGAAGCACGCTCCATGTACTGTCACGGCTTCCGTCATCGATCACTACCAGACGACTTTCCTCTCCGGTCATGACCACCATAGGATACCATTCTTCGATTACTTCCCTGATAGTTGCTTCTTCATTGTAAGCAGGGATTACTGCATAAAGCTTATCCATGACATTCCCTTTAGACCCTTAGCCCCGGGTCACCTTTCTTTCTCTCAGATTGTCTACCACGCAGCGAACAAAGCTTGCCAGATAAACGATCATATAACCGTAATAAAGTACTGCTGCTATCATAAGTGCCTTTTCGTTTTCTGAAAAAACTCTCATGCCAAAGCTTACCCATATGAGTAAAACACTATATAAAAGTACCAGCTTATCTTTGATAGTTTCAAGCGGCTCTGCATGACCCAGTCCTCTTAACGAAAGAGTCCCGGATGCAGCTGCCATAAGCACAAAGTAATCATATGACCTGTGATAGGTCATTACAAGACTCACTAAAAGAAGTAGTGAAAAAACTTCTTTATCCAGTTTTGCCGGAACTACAAACACTGCCGCAAAAAGTACAGCCATCAGTGCTACTGTAATAAGTACAGACCATGATGCACCGCCTGTCAGCGCACCCACGTCGATAGAACCTTCTCCTGTAAGTGCTGCCGATACCTTTAACGGTTTTATGATCATATCCATAAAAGATTCATTAAGCATTCTTACTGCCACAAATGTACCGACCACATGAGGAACAACAGAGATCACAAACTCTTTCCACTTTTTCTTATAAATGAAATACAGTGCAAGCGGGGCTGTAAGTGTATACTTAAAATATGACACCGACAAGCAGAGTCCTGATAAAACCGCATAGAAATAAGGGTTTTTCTGCTCCTGCTCTCCCTTTTCGGTGATCCAGACCGCTAAGAGGAAAAACATAAACGAAAATAACGTATGCTGTCCTACACCAATCTGATTTCGCCACGGTGTTCCTGCAACCATAATGAGACTTAATAATAAAAACATCTCATTTTTCATCTCTTTTAAGAAAGTCTTTCTCAAAAGGAAAATGATAAGAGCAGTAAATATGAGATTTAAGATAAGCCACAGCACTTTTGCCGTACCGTATGGCAGAAGAGTTAACGGAATGAGTTCATAAAGAAGACTTGGAAACTGATTTGCTTCCATTTTCTGTGGAGCATCTATCGCTCTAAAGGATTCATAAAACTCTCTGATACCATCCCGTTCCAATGCTCCTGTCGGGCTAAGGCTCTCTGTATAGGGATCTATCCGCATAGCAAGCGCTTTCGCGGCATCCCACTGAAAGTCCTGACTGAAATGCAGGGCGTTCCTCACGCCCTGCACCACTGAAAGCACCGTCAGCAGAGCCAGCAGCACATACACTGCCCTGCAGAACACTTTCTTTTTATTCAAAGCTTTATCCTCATTCTGATTTTCACGCACCAAGCTTTTTGATAACTTCCTGCTTCAGTTCTTCAAGATTCTTTTCAGATTCTTCAAGGCTGTTTCCCTTTACACCCATGTAGAACTTGATCTTCGGCTCTGTACCTGAAGGACGTACACAGCACCAGGAATTATTATCAAGGTCAAAGTACAATACATTCGAGATCGGCAGACCTGTACTGCTCTTCTCTCCGTTTGACATGTTTGTTACTTCATCCTTCTGATAGTCACGGAATTCCTTAACGGCAAGACCTGCGATCTCCTTAGGCGGATTATTGCGGATCCTCTCCATCATATCCTGGATCTCTTTTGCACCATCAACACCCTTGAGTGTTACTGTATGGATTCCTTCTCTGTAATATCCGTACTTTTTGTAGATGTTTAACATCTGATCCCATACGGTGATGTTTCGTGTCTTACACCATGCAGCTACTTCAGCAAGACACATTACAGCAACGATAGCATCTTTATCACGTGCATGTGTTCCAACGAGGCAGCCATAGGATTCTTCATATCCAAAGACATATTCGTAAGAGTTATTCTCCTCAAACCACTTGATCTGCTCGCCGATGTACTTAAAGCCTGTAAGCACTTCGATGAGTTTCAGCTTATATTCTTCTGCGATAGGATCTGCCATGTTGCTGGAAACAATAGTCTTTACGAGAGCTCCATTCTTAGGAAGCTTACCCATCTCAGCAAGTTCGCGGATACGATACTCTGCGATCAGGATACCTGACATATTTCCTGTGAAAGGCATATATTCGCCTGTCGCAGTATCCTTTGCATAGATACCGAGGCGGTCTGCATCGGGATCTGTAGCCATTACTATGTCAGCATCTTTTTCCTTTGCGAGCTTCAGTGCAAGTGTAAATGCCTTGGGGTCCTCCGGATTAGGATACTCAAGTGTTGTAAAATCAGGATCCGGCAGTTCCTGCTCTGGAACTACATATACATTTTCAAACCCAAGTTCCTTAAGTACTCGTCTTACAGGCACATTACCTGTTCCATGGAACGGTGAATAAACGATCTTTATATCCTTTGCAGCTTTCTCTAAGAGATCCGGATGGATTATGAGTTTCTTAAGCTCTGCGATATATTTATCATCGATCTCGCTGCCGATCACCTCATAAAGTCCCTGTGCCTTGGCATCTTCAAGATCCATTGTCTTTGCATCACTGTAGGACTTAACTGCGTCTACTTCACTGATGATATCTTTGTCACGCGGTGCAGTTATCTGTGCGCCATCCTCCCAATAAACCTTATAGCCGTTGTATTCCGGCGGATTATGGCTGGCTGTGATAACAACGCCTGCTGTGCAGTGAAGTTCACGAAGCGCATAAGAAAGTTCCGGTGTGGGGCGAAGTGAATCAAACACATATGCCTTAATGCCATTCGCTGCAAGGCACAGTGCAGTTACATCTGCAAATTCCGGTGACATGCGGCGGCAATCGTAAGCGATCGCTACACCCTTATCCTGTGTTCCTTCTTTAAGGATGTAATTTGCAAGTCCCTGTGTTGCCTTACGTACGGTGTAGATGTTCATACGGTTTGAACCGGCTCCGATAACACCTCTGAGTCCACCTGTTCCAAAAGCCAGATCCTTATAAAATCTGTCCTGTATTTCTGCTTCGTTATCTGAAATAGACTTCAGCTCTTTTTTTGTTTCTTCATCAAAATACGGATCGTTCATCCAGTATTCGTACTTTTCTTTATAATTATCCATCTTTAACACATACTCCTCTATGTTTGTTGTGTATCCGCCTAATCTTGAATTTAAACAGATACATTATAACACATATCACTGAACCATTGGTGCAGGGCTGGCTTTTAAGGTGTAATTACTGTGATCCAAAGAGAAATTAGGATTGTAGTACGGATCACCCTTTTTAAGTACTTCCTTCCACTTGGTGCGGAAATGCTTAGACTCTGCCTCGTAACGTTCAGCCTTTTCTTTATTTGCTCCGTCCGTGTCATCGCCTCTCGAAACAGATTCATAGTGGAAAAGCTCTGAGAACGGTGTGAATACGTTCAGAAGCCCTTTTTCTCTAAGCTTTAAGCAGAAATCAACGTCATTAAGCGCAACTGCAAAGCTCTCATCAAAACCGCCTACTGCTTCGTAATCAGCCTTTGATACAAGCATACATGCTCCGGTTACAGCAGTAACATTCTGAGCATAACAAAGTCTTCCCATGTATCCCAGATTTTCCTTATAAAGTCTGTAGTGCGTATGACCTGCAGTTCTATGAGCACCGAGACCGATCACGATTCCTGCATGCTGTATGAGGTAATCCGGATAGTACAATTTACATCCAACGGCACCTACATCTGATCTCTGCGCATACATAAGGAGATTTTCCATCCAGTCACGGGTAATGACCTCGGTATCATTGTTAAGCAACAGGATATATTCTCCATCAGCCTTTGAAACACCATAGTTTACAAGCTTTGAGAAATTAAAACCTTCCATTTCAGGTGCTGTCACGATCTTTACCATAGGACAGCTCCTGAGTTCCTCATAACAGCGCTGTGTTTCAGGCTCAGTGCTGCCATTTTCAACTATTACGATCTCGTAATTATCATATGATGATCTTGAAATAATTGATTCTGTGCAGCGCTTAAGGTCTTCCGCATGATCCTTTGAAGGGATCACGATACTGATCTTTGGATGAGAAGTAAGCTCATATCTGATACGGAATATAGTTGCAAATGCCTTTGTGCTCTCAATCTCAAAATTCTTAAAACCACAGCCTGTAAGGTGAGCTGCAACTGCTCCCTTTGCTGCATTTATGGCATAAGTCTTTGTATTGATGTCAGAAGCTGTAGAACCTGCATGGCTTCTCCAGTAATAAAGGATCCTAGGGACATGATAGATCTTATTTGCCGCAGCAGTAAGACGAAGGATCATGTCATGATCCTGACTTCCGTCAAATTCGCTCCTGAATCTTCCTACCTTATCAGAAAGTTCCTTCTTAAATACCGAGAAGTGGCAGATATAGTTATTTGCCCTGAGATTATCAATAGCAAAATCCGGCTTAAAGTGAAGTGTCACCATGTTATCTATGCTGTTTCCGGTAAAGGTCGCCTCATCGCAATAGATAAAATCCGGATGCTCTTTTTCAATGACCTTCATATATTCGAAAAGAACGGAAGGATGAAGCAGATCATCATGGTCAAATAAACCGATAAAATCACCGTGAGCTATATCAAAGCAGACATTGGTGTTTCCGGAAATACCCAGATTTTTCTCAATCTTTTTATACTGGATCCTCTGTCTTCCGTCAGGGCTTACGGCCTTGTCCTTTGCAATATATTCATCAACGATTTCTTTTACATACTTATGCTCATCATCAGAACCGTCTGCAAGACAAAGTTCCCATCCACCATAGGTCTGGTTTGTAACACTTTCGATCATCTCACGAAGGAATTTCTCGGGAGTATTGTAAAGAGGAACGAGAATACTGAAAACATGCTTTTCTTTGAAAGAAGTATTCTCCTCTTTTTTTCTCTGCTCTTCATTAGGAAAGCTCAGTGTTCCATGGTAACGGTAAGCATTTCTCTCTATCCTCTTGCTCTTAAGCTTTCTAATAACTTCGCTTATGCTGCCAAGGCGCTTTACACGCACGATCACAGCGAGGCTCTTGGCATAGATCGTACGAAAGGGCTTTATGATCTTAAAAAGCTTACTGCGCTTAAGTGTATCGATCTTCCCCTTCATCTCAGCATTATCTGCTTCGCACTCAACGAGCTCACGTGTGAGCTTTTCATTTTTCTTTTTTTCGTCTTCGTAGAGTTTCTTATAGTATTCTGCCAGATCTCCGACATTATTCTGTGTCTTGTCTTTATTATTTTCCATTTCTTTCAGCATCCTGTCTATCATGCCTGCGCCGTGATCCATCCGGTACGGCAACCTCTATATTTACTAAAAAGACCTCTTCTTAAAAGCCCTATCTGTATCTCTGTCTTATCTCCGTCAGGCAGTAATTTCTCATCTATCATCAAGAAAAATCCTGACAATAACAGATCTGTCTCTGAAGCGAAAACCTCAGGTACATCCTTTCTCACATAACGCACTGCCGGAAATACTTTTTCCCCGTCAGCAGTCTTTACTGCTATAAAAGGATCGTACTCATACCCCGGTCTTCCGGATACAAATGCCCAGCCGCGGATCTCATAATATTTCTCTCTTCCGCAGGCATCACTTCTGCAAAAGCGGATATTTTCGAGAGAATACCGCATCTTTTTATGTCCGGACTTTAATTTATTAAATTCTGCCAGTGTCACTGACGAAAAATCCTCTCTGCCGATCACTGAAGCTTCTTCCTCTGTGTCAGGAACATTCACGCGATAATCCAGTCCCGTGTCTGTAAGATTCGGACTGTACCATGGATCACCGTTTTGAATCAGAGCTGCATTTTTTTCTTCAAAATATGCTCTCTCTGATGCCAGTCTTGCAAATGCCGCTTCACTGATGTCATCACTTCTCCTGCTAAGGCTCTCATGATGGATCAGATAAAAATCGCACATGCAGACATTATATAAGCCTTTTCTTAAAAGTGACGCGCACAGATCCACATCCGTATAAGCTATTGCCAGTTTCTCATCAAAACCATGCACAAGCTCAAACTTTTCTCTGGATACCATGAGACACGCGCCTGTTACAGCAAAGCAGTTATGCATGCCTCGATTGATACCGTGATAGTATTCCTGATCGTCAGTATAACCTGCAAGCTTATGGGAAGCCCCCGTCCTAAGTAGAGTAATGCCGCAATGCTGTATCCTTTCGGCTCCGGGATAAAGAAGCTTGCATCCTACAGCACCGACATGCTCTTCACCGGATTTTTCCGCCATTTTCCTTAGGAAAACCGTATTTTCCGGAACTTCCACATCATCATTAAGGAACAGCAGGAAATCTGTTTTCCCTGCATTTTCTGCGCCTCTGTTGCATAACGCAGAATAGATGAACGGTGATTCATAACGGTCGTATGCAAATCTGTATTTTTCAGAAAGCTTCCTGTATTGCTGCGTGTTTGCATCATTACTTCCGTTGTCGACTACTACAATACTTAAGTTTGTTCTGTCAAGCTCTGCCGATTGCCGCAGGCTGCTCACACAGGTTTCCAGGAGTTCAGGATGATCCTTTGAAAGTATCACCGCAGTCACTCTAAAGCTTTTATCATCAGTCAGTTCATTAGTTGTTCCGACCGGCTTCTCTGCATATCCTGTGTGATCCGTTCCATCACCATGTGAAAGGATCTCAGGTATATGAAGCTGTGTTTTCGCAGAAAATATGCATTCTCTTAAAAAATCAGTGCTTCCATAGGGTAACGGGCCTTTTTCAGCCTTAACTTTCTCAACAATTTCATGTTTAACGAGGGTCAGACTTCCAAAATAATACAGGGACTCCAGCGTATCCGGAGACCAGTCAGGCTTAAACCACGGGTCATGCCTTCCATTCTGATCAAGCACATCCTCGTCTCCGTAGATCACATCCGGCAGACAGCCTTCATGATAATTTTTCAGAGCTCTTTCAATTTTTGTGCCTGCATCATCTGCGATCTTCGCACCCAGCAGCAAAAAAACTTCATATTTTCCCCGAAAACACGCCATTTGATCCGAAGCCCCGGAAAGTACGGATTTCTCCGCATCCTTCCGAGTCTCCGGATCAGCCACAATACGCTTTTCTTCCTGCTTCTTTATCCATCTGAGATAAGGATTCTGAAGATTATTCAGTTGTGTTTCATATTCCGCGCGCCTCATACCAGACTCACCGGTACATACTCCGGTCTCGTGCCGTGAATGAGATGTGACCACTTTGAACCTTCATTATCAAGCGGCACCGCAAACTCAAACGCAAGCGGCTTCCAGAAGCGGTCATCCACTCTTGCTATAGCATACTCCATATGAAGAGTTGATCCTTCTGTGGCTTTTTCCAAAATGATCTGTGAATCATCTGTGTCGAAAAGGATCACATGCTCGGAAATACCTGTTCCGTTTACAAGGCACTCCTCAACAACTTTTCCATCAAGTGAAATATTTGCGATCTTTACCATACAGGGATAGGTTGCAGGATCAAATCTGACTGCTCTGCATCCCTCCGGCAGTACAGTATCAAATGAAATATTGTCATTTTCATCGCGGAGCGCATTAATAACGCAGGAATTTTCCTCGCTGTAACCCATTCCTGTATCATAATAGATAACCACATGCTCAGGTCTGTAAAGAAGTCTCGCATGCTTCATGGAGTTCTCAAAGAGAATGTTGTTTCCTCCAAAGATAGAATACATTCCCACAAGAGAAATATTTCTTCCCGCAATATGTCTCTGGAAACCTGCCTCCATCTGTTCATAGATATGCTTCTCTACTTCGCTTATAGAAAGCTTCTCCCAGATATCAAGGTCTCCCATCCATTCACTTCCTGCCTCCGCGATGTAATATCTCATTGCTCTGTAGATCAGGAAATCTACCGGTATCGGGAAATCAAAGGTCCATTCGTAATCAATGATATTCCAACCATTACTAAAGATCAGATTTGAAAAGATCATATCAAGATCCGTACACTTCATGCTCATATGCTGACCCGGTACGGACTTCACCTGAAAGATCTCTCTAAACTCATCTGTGATAACAAACTTCTCAGTAGCGATCTTTCTGAGCGCTACAGCAAAATTCAGGATAGCTGTTATGCATTCACGTGCATGACCTTTTTTACGCATAAGGTCAAGCTCGTCATTCATGCTGCGGCCTGTAAGGAACTCAAAATCAAGGCATCTGAGCTTACCATCTTTATCTCTCTCAGCCTTGCATTTATTGGGCTTAAACGCAGTTCCCTTAAATTCTTCACGGATCTTTTCTGATGCAGCTTCCATCTTTTCAAGATGAGGAATAGCTTCATCAGTAAACGGATATTTAACAACAACCTTACGATGATTGTCATCTTCTTCTATATCAGTTCTGATCTGATACAGCGGATCTCTCTCATTACTGTGCTTAGAGTAGATAGCACGACGTGCCGAAGTACTCTCAAGGCGCATGCTCTTCTCCAAAACTACCAGATAAGAATTTGAGAAGAACGGGAAATATCCGTCAGAAAGAGCTTCATCCAAAGCCTCGCTCTCATTAAAGAGAGTGATCCTCTCTCCGTCAAAGTTTCTCCTGTTTTCTGTAAAATCACCAACTGAAGGCAGACGATCATCTGAATAGATGGTTATCGGAAGCTTGTAGTCAGGATACGGATAGAAGAATTTTGCCTTGTAGCCCGTCTTTTTGAAAAGTCTGGCCAAGCCTTCCTTTGAGAAAGTATGCGCACTTCCGCCATGATGATATCCCTCTATACCATCAAAGTATCTGCCTGTATGATCCTCTCTGCAGCCGGCAAAATATTTCATGCCGTACTTATTCTCAATAGCGATAACGATCTGACCACCCGGAGCCAGATGTCTCGTTAAGATCTGCAGAAACTTTTCATACGGTGCCTTATCATGAATATATGAAACAGCATATTCAAGTACACCTATAAGCATTATATAGTCATACTTTTCATCAAGATGTTCCTCTATATCCTCGAAATTGCCAACAAGAATATCGATATTGTCGGCATCCTTATTTCTCCACGCATTAATAAGGCTTCTCTTGCGGCTGAGCTCGATACAGGTCACATGTGCTGCTTTCTCAGCCAATGTTCCTGTAATGGCGCCGCATCCAGCTCCGATCTCAAGAACCTTATGTGTCTTTCTGATAGGCAGGAAATCAACGATATTTCCTCTCAGATGTGACAGATGATAAAGAACACTCCAACGCTTCTCCACAGCGATGATGTGATTGAACTCATCCTTTGTATGTGTCTTTACAATCTGAAGAAGGGCGTCCTCTTCGGCGCCCTCTGAATACAGATCCTCTCCGGGATAATCGGTATAGTCCAGATGAACGTTGCCGATGTCCTCGAATTTCATTTCCATTACCGATTTCCTTTCCTCATGGATGGGATTTCTCTACTGTAGTTTCCATTCCCATATCGTAATAACCAACTGTATCTTTTGTAGAGATCACGGAAATATTAAAGATGTCATACATCCTGTTATATACCGTAAATTCTCCCTCTCTGTATCCCACGAGACCGAGAGATATGAGATATTCTCCGCCCTGCAGATTCATATCCTGCGTAAAAGTAGCTGTCAGCTCATCACCATCTTCAACGGTACCTGTATCTACTTTTTCAAACATGGTATTTGTACCGGTGATCTCGACTCCAAGCCTGTTTTTGAATGAAACCGCAATGATTGGCTGGTGGATATGAGCATGAAACCTTGTCCTGACACGTATCGTAAAGGAATCACCCTTTATGATCGTATTTGTGATCTGTCCACTGTTATCTATGCAGCAGAAATCCACGATTTCACCGAGTCCGTTTCCATACGTATCCTGTGACGGGTTAAGTACCATTTTGTCTCTCCAGAGACCTTCTCCGGAACTCTCTCCGTTCATTCCACCGCGATTAAGAGAACCTACATGATCACCGGGCTTTGAATCAAGCTGATGTACAAGAACTTTCTTGTACATATCAATAATCTCTTTCGGTGCACCCTCTCCGATCTTCTTTCCTCTGTCGAGGAGAATTACACGGTCACAGTACTTACTGATACTGGACAGATCGTGACTAACAAACAGGATGGTCTTTCCGGCCTTTTTGAACTCCTCAAATTTATGATAACACTTGTTCTGGAAGAAAATATCACCTACTGAAAGTGCCTCATCAACAATAAGGATCTCCGGATCGATATTTATAGCAACCGCAAATGCCAGACGGACAAACATACCGCTGGAATAGGTCTTACACTTCTGATATACAAAATCTCCTATGTCTGCAAAATCAAGTATATCCTGAAGCTTCGCATCTATTTCTTCTTTGGAAAATCCGATCATCGTACCGTTAAGATAGATATTCTCGATACCCGTAAATTCCATATTGAAGCCCGCGCCAAGTTCCAGGAGTGCCGAGATACGTCCATTTATCTCCACGTTACCTGATGTAGGACTGAGTACTCCGGTTATTATCTTAAGGATAGTCGACTTTCCGGAACCGTTTGTTCCGATGATTCCGACTGTTTCTCCCTGATTAACCGTCATCGAAACGTCTCTCAGAGCATAATGCTCATGATAAAGCTTCTTTTTGGTAATTCCGAGAGAATCCCTTAACCGGTCCCTCTGATGATCATAGAGTTTATACATTTTGTCGAGATGCTCGACCTTAATTGCTGACTGCATTAAAAAACCTCAAAACTGGTATTTACAATATATCTGCAAAATGAACCTTCAGGCGTCTGAACACTATAGCTCCAAAAAGGAACATAGCCGCTGAAACGATCCAAAAATAAGCTGTTGAATAAAAATGCTCCCAAAACCACATCTTATCAAGCAGAGCCATTCTGTAACCATCAACCAGATAGTAAACAGGATTCAGCTTGAACAAGATCTGGAAAGGTCTTGAAAGAGAATCCAGATGCCACATGATCGGTGTTATCCATACTCCAACCTGGAGCATGATACCTATGATCTGTCCAAGATCCCTGAAAAATACCACTATAGAACACGTGATATAGCTCATTCCGAGTACAAGGAAAAACGCGCACAAGGTAAAATACGGCAACTGAAGCCAATACAATGTAGGATAATATCCACAAAGTATCATCAGTATGCATGCGATTCCCGTAAGAAATATATGTATAAATAAAGCACTGATAACCTTGATGATAGGAAGGATGCTTATCTTAAACACGACTTTCTTTACAAGAAACTGATACGAAAGAAGTGCGCTTGTTCCCTGACCCCATGCATCAGAGAAAAAGAACCATGGCGTAATGCCTGCGATAAGCCACAGTACAAACGGATATGTGGTCTCACCGGTCATGTCTGATCTGGCACCCACAGCAAATACGAACCAGTATACAAGTACCGTAACGACCGGCTGTACAAACGCCCAAAAAATACCCAGGTAAGAACCTGCATATTTGGATTTGAAATCATTCTTGGCAAGCTTCCAGATAAGCTGCCTGTTTTGCCACAGCTCCATTGGAAGCGATATTATCCTCTCGTAACCCAGGACAAACGCTATAAAAGCAGCATCGATCATGCAGCAGGAGATAAGTTTCTTAAGTACCTCCTGTACAGGATCTGCCAACACATTATGATGAAGAATAATATAGGCATTCCAGAGTATTACTAAAAGCAATACTCCGATGATAACCTTTTTCTTTTTAGTCATAGAACAAAAATCCTCGATAAAACCTTACTGGATTCCACGCTCTGCCTTAAATACAGAGAAATCAGCCCAGTTGCGGTCACGATCATTGATATTTAACTCTTCCGGCTTAACAGAATCCGGCCATACGATTCCGATCTCAGGATCATCGAAACGAAGTCCGCCATCATCACCGGGATGGAAGAAATCATCACACTTATAGGCAAATTCTGCTTTTTCTGAAAGGACAAGGAATCCATGGGCAAAATTTCTTGGAATATAGAACATTTTTTTGTTCTCCGCAGAAAGAAGCACTCCAAACCACTTTCCAAATGTCTCTGAACCCGGACGAAGATCAACTGCTACGTCATAGACTTCTCCGCTAAGTACGCGTACAAGCTTTGACTGCGGAAATTCCTTCTGGAAATGCATACCACGAAGAACGCCTCTTGTTGAAGAGGACTGATTATCCTGAACAAATACATCATTGATACCGGCCTCTTTGAACTGGTCTGCACGATATGTCTCCATGAAATAACCGCGCTCATCTCCAAATACTTCCGGTGTAATGACCTTAAGGCCCTCGATCTCACATGTTTCTACTTTAATCTGTCCCATAATTTCCTTTCCATGTCCTAATCTCCAAGAGAGAGATTCAGGTTCAGATCTACATTTCCCTCTATTCCATCAACATGACCCTTTGACGAGTACTGCCATGCATCATAATGCCCTTCATAATCCGGCGTACGTACCTTGTACTGAGCAAGCCAGATCTTCCAGTCACCGAGAGAATCTGTATCAATATACTTCCTAAACCAGTTCTTGCTGGCATAAACTCCTGCCCGGTATCCCATACCTGTAAGAGTTTCGCAAAACGCATTTATGTTTTCTGCTCTGGTCTTAGGATCAAGAGCGTCTCCACGTCCTCCCGATCCTTCAACATCTATAAACACAGGAGCGGCAAGTTCTTCAGGTTTCACCAAAGACGCAACCATACTTGCCTCTTCCACAGCTTCCGTGGTATTTAGAGCCTGCGTAAAGAAATAAACACCAATCTTTACGCCTGCATCTTTCGCACCTTTAAGATTTTTCTGAAAATATGGATCTTCAACCAGCGATCCACTCGATGATCCACGATATCCCAAACGGATTATCGCAAACTGCACTCCACTGTCTCGGACAGTTTCCCAATCTATATCTTTATTGTATTTGGATACATCAATTCCAAGCGTACCGTTTGACAGATCTATCTCACCTGATTCAAGCAGCTCTCCATCATCATCTTCATCGAGATCCGCAGTATCTTCCACTGACGCATCTATATCCGATTCCATATAGATCATGGAACTGATATCTGCAACCGCAGTATATGAAATTTCCTGTCTGACAGTCACCGTACTTTCAGATTCCGGAGCGATATATCCGGGGGTTGGTGTTAATTCTGCAGTATATCTTCCGCTCGGCAGATCAGCTGCATACAGGATACCATCCTTATCTGAATCCTCATACGAAGCAGAAAATGAATCACTCCGAATATTACAGATAAATCCGACACCTGTAACCGGTCTTCCATCTCTGTCAACTACCAGCATACGAATATCCCGGTTAACAGACGATAAGAGAAGCGTAAGCTGTGTACGCTCCTCCTGATTTGCTGCAGCCTTCTCAGTAGCCCTTACCGGTTCTTCAACAGGTTCGATCCCCGCATCCGCTAGAGCCGCAAGACTTTCTGTCCCGGGCGCACTGAGAGAAGAGGGTTCTTCTGCTGTACCAAGTGTATCTGCTTCGACTCTTCTCTGAGTTACGGATCCTGATAATAAACCGTTCATGTTGAGAAGAACTGCAAATGCTCCCAATACCGTAAGAACCCCTATTATAAAGGTTATTAAAATAAACTGCTTAGTCTTCATTTGCTACATCGACCAGGTACTGGCCGTATGCAGTCTTAAGGAGAGGCTCCGCAAGCTTCAGGAGCTCCTCTTTATCGATAAATCCCTTTTTGTAAGCGATCTCTTCGATACATGAAATATATAACCCCTGTCTCTTCTGGAAAGCTGATACAAAATCCGCTGCATCGAGAAGCGAATCGTGACTTCCTGTATCTAGCCATGCAAATCCGCGTCCGAGAGTCTCTACATAGAGATCTCCTCTCTCCAGATAAGTATTATTAACAGTTGTTATCTCAAGCTCACCTCTGGCTGAAGGCTTTACATTCCTTGCGATATCAACAACGTCATTATCATAGAAGTAAAGACCCGGAACCGCATACTTTGACTTAGGATTTTCAGGTTTTTCTTCGATGGAAACAGCCTTGCCATCCTTATCAAACTCAACGACACCGTAAGCTCTGGGATCCTTTACGTAATATCCAAAGATAGTCGCACCCTTTTGTCTCTCTGCCGCACGTGTAAGTACAGATGAGAAATCATGTCCGTAGAAAATATTATCTCCAAGAACCATTGCGACACTATCATTTCCGATGAAATCCGCGCCAATGATAAATGCCTCGGCAAGTCCGTTAGGATGCTCCTGAACTTTATAGCTCATGTTAAGTCCGAGCTGTGATCCATCTCCAAAAAGTTCCTCAAACATAGGAAGATCTCTCGGTGTTGAAATGATCAGGATATCCCTTATACCAGCCAGCATAAGTGTTGACAGCGGATAGTAGATCATCGGCTTATCATATACCGGCATCATCTGTTTTGAAACAGCCTTTGTCAGGGGATACAGTCTTGTACCGGAACCACCCGCAAGAATAATACCTTTCATAAATACATCTCCTCCATATCGGATGTTTTATTATTAGCGATCAGAATACATCTTATCGTAGTACTTCTGATAATCTCCGCTTGTTACCTCTGTCATCCATTCCTGATTCTCGAGATACCACTTAACTGTCTTTTTGATGCCTTCAGCAAAGAATGTCTCCGGCTCCCAGCCAAGCTCAGCCTTGATCTTGTCAGGCGCGATGGCATATCTTCTGTCGTGACCCTTTCTGTCTGCAACAAAGCGGATCAGTTCTTCACTGACATTTGCCTTTCTCGGATCGGAATCCGGAAGGATCTCCTTAAGAGTATCAAGGATGATATGAATGATCTCGATATTCTGCTTTTCATTATGACCGCCGATATTATACTTCTCTCCAATACGACCGCCCTCAAGTACCATATCGATACCCTTGCAGTGATCATCCACATATAACCAGTCACGGATATTCTTTCCGTCTCCGTAAACAGGAAGCTCTTTGCCCTGAAGCGCGTTGTTGATGATAAGCGGTATCAGCTTCTCCGGGAACTGATAAGGTCCGTAGTTATTAGAGCAGTTTGTGATAACTGCCGGGAACTTGTATGTATCGACATAAGCCTTTACAAGGAAGTCTGAAGAAGCCTTACTTGCAGAATACGGGCTATGCGGTGAATACGGTGTTGTCTCATAGAAGAAATCTGTGAGATTATCCAGAGATCCGTAAACCTCATCAGTAGAAACATGAAGGAATTTCTTTCCTTCCTTAAATGAACCGTCTTCCTGCTCCCATGCATCCTTTGCACAGTTGAGCATGATAAGAGTACCGAGTACATTTGTCTCTACAAAGATCTCAGGATTAACAATACTGCGGTCTACATGACTCTCAGCAGCAAAGTTAACAACGTAATCTATGTCATTATCCTTAAAGACCTTTTCGATCTCCTCTTTATTGCGGATGTCTGCCTTAACGAATGTGTAGTTTTCAATTCCCTCAACATCCTTGAGGTTACCCAGATTTCCGGCGTAAGTCAGTGCATCCACGTTAATGATGCGGATATCGTTTCCATGCTTACGAAACATATAATGAATAAAATTGGAGCCGATAAATCCTGCTCCTCCTGTTACAAGATAAGTCTTCATCTTGACCTCCGTAAATTAAAAGCTGAATCCCGTGCCGCGTGATCTACGCACACGAACCCATAATTGCTAAAAGTATAGCACAAAGTGTACACCGTGACAATTCTACACCATATTTCCGATCACGCCATCTATTTTTATATTCTTTGAACAGAATTATGTACAAAAGAAATCACAAAAACAAATCATTCATAATGTATAATGAACAAAAGGATTTTGAAGCAGCAACATTTTATTAGTTTATAACTCGTATATTCAATAGGGGATAGTATACAAACTTAGATCGGAGGGGTTATGACATTCAGTTTATGTATGATCGTAAAGAACGAAGCAGAAATCCTGGAGAGATGTCTTGATTCCATCAGTGATCTGATGGATGAGATCATCATTGTCGATACGGGATCTACCGATCAGACAAAAGAAATCGCCAAAAAATACACTGACAAAGTCTTTGATTTTGAATGGGATGATGATTTTTCGGCAGCCCGTAACTTTGCTTTTTCAAAAGCAACTATGGACTATATTTACAGTGCGGATGCCGATGAAGTTCTGGACGAAGAAAATCATGAAAAATTCCGCATGCTGAAAGAGGCCCTTCTGCCGGAGATCGAGATCGTGCAGATGTATTACACAAACCAGCTGGAATTTAATACAACTTATAACTTTGATGAAGAACTGCGTCCAAAACTTTATAAGCGGATACGCACACCGGTCTGGGTCGATCCTCTCCACGAATCCGTACGTCTGGATCCTGTGGTCTTCGACAGTGACATAAAGATCAAGCACTGTCCGACTTCCGAACATCAGAATAGAGACTTTGCCATCTTCCAGAAAGAAATAGCAGCAAACGGAAAACTATCGGAAAAGCTGCAGAAAATGTATGCGAGAGAGCTTTTCATTTCCGGTTCCGACAATGATTTCCTGACCGCAGAACCTTATTTCAAAAAACGGCTCGACAAAGACAGCTCTGACGAGCTTATCATGCACGATGTTTGTGTACTGGTAAAATGTGCCCGCCTAAGAGATGATTCTGATGCCATGCTCTACGCTGCGGGACGCGCGCTTGCCGCTGATGATACTCCATCCGAAGTAGTGTTTGAACTCGGTGAGTTTTACAGAGGACGACACAACTATCACGAAGCTGTCATGTGGTATTACAATGCCGCCTTTGAGACAATGCCTATTCTTAATCAGAAATACAATACACTGTTTCCTTTCATGGGGCTTCACGTAACATACGTTATACTCGGAGACCGCGAAAAAGCCGCCAAATACGGCACACTCATGAGAGAATATCAGTAGTACAAAAAGGACCGGACGCCATCGCGTCCGGTCCTTTTTACGTATGAACAGTTATATCTATTTCTCACTTATCTGTCCAAAGAAAAGGTACTGCTGCATTACGCCATTCCACGGAGCATACTTTTCTTTTGGAAAACTTCCTGAATAATGATTTTCAAGCACCCTTTTTATCCATACGTCTTCCGGAAAAAAATCCATCCTGTGATACGCAAAAAGCGCTGTACAGCTCGCAACCTTTACTCCAACTCCGTAAAGCTTCTTTAATTCAGCTAAGAGATCCTCATCGGACAGATCACTCATAGCCTCCAGCGACACTTCACCGGTTGCTATCTCTCTTGCGACCTTCATTATATATTTTGTGCGGTAACCGGTTCCGCATGCAGCGATCTCATCCTCTGAAAGTGCTGCGAGCTGCGCCGGTTCAGGGAAAAGATAACATCCATCCTTTTTTGTTCCCGCAGCTTTACACAGCTTTTCTACCGATGCACGTATAGCCGGTATATTTTTTCTCTGAGAAATTATAAACGTGATCAGGGTCTCAAATAACTCCTGTCTTAGTATCCGTATTCCTTTTCCAAGCTGAACTGCATTATAAAGATAGGGATCTTCACTCTTTTTTACCATATTTCTGATCTTTGAGTAGTCTGTCTTCAGATCCAGGTATTCTTCCCAAAAGTTAAGAAACTCATCCTTACTGCAATTAAGATCAAATACATGTGTTTCAGAATCCTGTCCATAACACATGCTTTCTGCATCCTGTTTCCTGTTATCCGCCTGTCCGATTTCCCGTATCCTAAGTACATGTCCACCGGCGATTATCCTGTAAGCGCCCTCTGTCTCTTCAGTCCAACGAAAACACTGACCGCTTTCCGCTATCTTTTTCAGATCAAGATCATCTTTCACCGTAATAATCATTGCCAGATCTCCCTTACTGCACTTTCATACTCGACAGGATTCTTAGCCCGTAAAATTTTACGCAGTGTACGTTCCCTGTCACTAAAATTCACACCAAGAAATCCCCAAAGCTCCTTCATACGATTGACAGCATTTATACCACCGGCTCCCGGTGTTTCCATTTCTTTTCTATACTGTTGATAGAGCTCCTCTGTAAATCCTTTAAGCTCCTCTTTCTGCATTTCTTTACCAGTACGGACTCTCCTTATAAACGCAGGATCCTGAAGAAGTCCTCTTCCGATCATTATGCTTCCTACCTTTGGAAACAGCTCGGCAAAGTGCTCTATATCGCCTTCATTATTGATATCTCCGTTATAAACTAACGGGTGTATGCTTTTTTCACAGAAGGCACGAAAAGCCTCCATATCAGGCACGCCTCTATAGAAATCCTTTCCTACTCTCGGATGGACCGTAAGCTCATAAATAGGATAACGGTTGTATAATTCTATCAGTTCCGGCACCGAATCGGAATCTCTACGCCCTATCCTGGTTTTTACAGAAAGCTTCGCAGGTATCCTGCACTTTTCCATACCTTCAAATATTTCTTCCAAAAACTTATCAAGCCTGTCAAAGTCAGACAAAAAACCGGAACCCTTACCACGCTTAACTACTGAAAGTGCCGGACAGCCAAGGTTTATATTGATCTCAGTGTATCCCAGATCCGCTATCATCTCTGCCGTATCAATAAAATCACGGCTGGAATTTGTGAGTATCTGCGGTATTGCGTTAATCCCCTCATTGTTTTCAGGTAGGATATCCTTTTTTTCCCTCTTCTTTATCTTTCCTTTTTCCATTGCGGATACGAAAGGCATATAGTATTTGTCAGGTCCGCCAAAGTACTTGTGATGAAGTCCTCTGTATACAAATCCTGTTATCCCCTCAAGCGGTGCAAAATAATAATTCATTAAAATAACTCCAATTCTGATAACGCACGATTCTTAAAGATGGTGCTTTTTTGTGATCCATTTCGATAATACATACAAAATCGTCACCAGTACCAATGACAATACTATCATTCTTGGATCCTTAAATGCTTCTACAAAGCTCACGCCAAACAACGCAAGAAATCCTATCATAAGAAATTTAGCAGTGCAAATTGTCAAAAGGTATTTTCGGGCATCATAGTCCGACAATCCAAATATCAGATTAAGAAATGCTGATGGCGTAAAAGGAAGTATCGTAACAGTAAAAAGCGTTAATACATTTATATCTTTTATCCACTGCTTTCCCTTTTTAACTTTGGGATTATCCCTGACAATACGTTCCACCGAGCTTTTGATCACATGACGGATCAATAAAAAAACGCATGTGCATCCAGCCGATGTTCCGATCCAACTAAGTAAAAAACCCCACACCGGACCATAAAGAGCTATATTAAAAGTGACGATACCTATCAACGGAAGAGGCGGTATAAACGATTCAACCGCCGCGAATAATACTGCCGCGACCGGATTGTTTCCAAGTATCCCCATCACTTTTTCATAACTTGTGATATCTGTTAATCTGTTTATTAATTCATTAAACATAGTCAAAAACATTGAAAAGCCATTGGGTTTTGCCCATCGCCGAAAGCGATTTCAACAATTATGGTTTTATTATTTTTTTATTATATTACACTATGTATCGGTGTCTTTTTTATAAATCTGATATACTAAGATGTAAGGGTCAAAAGTAAATTTTGCCCGTTACTGATGTCATGAATTGCTGCGCTTCAAAACCGGGGTTCACGCAATTCTTTTAGAAGGGCAGCATTTCAGCTTCTGAACAGCTGCCTGGGAGGTTTCATTTGTCTGAAGCAGCATTTTTCTACATCGAATCAAATCTTGCCTGCGCTGTTGTTCTGCTTCTGATACTCATACATGTTCTCAGGGACTCCGACAGACAGCAGAGTCAGGTACTATATAGCCGCGCTCTGCTAAGTCAGGTCGTCTTCTTTGGTATCATCGACAATGTATGGATGCTTGTAGACAGCGGTGCGTGGCCACGGACCGCCTTTGCACTCAGGTTTACTAACCTCATAATATATCTTGGTTATTCCTGTATGGCAATCCTGTGGTTCATCTATACAGAATATATGTTGAAGCGGAAATACATACAGACAGCCAATGGTCAGATCCTCGCAGCCATCCCGGGACTTATAGGATGCGTTATCGTAACACTTGCTTTTTTCATTAAAAAGGGCTACTACCTGGAAGAATCCGGAAACGTAGTAAATGGTCCGGTTTTTTATATCATGATCATGATCCCTTTTGGCTATCTGATCATCGCATCTCTGCGATCAATGTTCCTCGCCTTTTCCAAGGAAGGCTACGTAGACCGTTCTCTTTACATCTCTGTCGGCTCTTACGCGATCCCGATCGTAATCTCCGGCGGATTACAGCTAACCACGTGGCGCAGAAATTTCCTGTGCTATGGCGTAATGCTGGCGATGATATATGTATATATAACCTATCTGGAGAGTAAGATCTACATGGATCCTCTGACACAGATAAATAACAGGAATAATCTAAACCATTACCTGAACCGTTCCTTGAAAAACATATCCAAATCCGAAAAACTGTATGTTCTGATGCTGGATATTGACCGTTTTAAGGACATTAATGATATGTATGGTCATCAGGCAGGTGATAACGCTCTTATCAAGCTCGCAAATGTCCTCCGAAGCGTCTGCAATGACTCTTTGCGCCATTTCGTTGCCCGTTACGGCGGAGATGAATTTATAATCGTCGCGTCAGTTGATTCGGAAAATGATATCAAAAACATCATTGACTCCATACGTTCAAAGCTTTCCGAGCTCTGCGAAACCGAAAAAATCTCTTATAAGCTTGATGTCAGCATAGGCTGCGCACTGTGGGATCCGGATCATATGGATTCCATTCAGCATCTTATCTCTGCAGCAGATGACGCGTTATACGAAAACAAAAATAAGAGAAAACAAAAAGCCAGACGCAGATAAATAACATAAAAAGTATAAAAAAAGCAGGTCGCTCACCTTTTATGGTGTAATGACCTGCTTTTTTATTAATTGTTTTTTGAAAGCCATCCTCTGACTACCGGGAAGAATATACCTCCTACTGCATTACCAAGGGTAATAACCATTATTCTCACGAGCATGTCTCCGCTCCACATACCTGCCGCAGACACATAAAACATATCTGCGATGCAGTGCTCATAGCCGCTAAGGATAAATACCATAACGCCGAAAAACAGTGCCAGATATTTTCCTGTCTCATGAGGGATCTTTCCGTAACCTTCAACACCAATATAGATAAAGATGTCACAGAAAATACCAAGGACAAAAAGGCTTAAGAAATTATCCGCTGTCTTTGCTTCGCAAAGTGCAGCCGCTTTTTCCGAAATAGCTGCTCCATATCTGGTAAGAAGAATAAGACCTGCTGTTATTGATGTTCCGATCAGATTTCCAAACCATATTACAGGAATCCTGAGCAGATATTCCAGATCATTCTGAAATACATAACAAACTTTTCCCGTGTACAGATTTAATCCAAATGCACAAATAACAAAAAGGCCTACTGTAAAGAAAAATGCACCTGTGAGTTTACTGTCCACTGACAGATAGACAACTCCACCCATACCTATGCACATACCGGCAAGTATTGCCGATACCAAAGCTTTAACGTAATTCATTTTATCTCTCCTTTTAGTGTCATTTTGCCCATAACAGGCACCGGACACAACTTGTTAAGAATATCACAAATCAGTTAAAGCTTCCATATGATCGTCGTTATTTTTTATCAAAATCCCTCTTCTGAGCGAAGTTTTCTGTTATTTTTACGAAGGATCGCTGCCTCCCATTCCATCTTTTCATTTTCTTTAGTGAGTTCCAGACCATACGGTATCGGCACCGGTACTCCTTCACGGGTTATCGCCACATATGTTAGATATGCTCTGTTTATCGGATGACGATAGCCTTCCTTATCCTCCACATAGGTATCTACCCTAACCTCCATTGAAGTCCTTCCAACATAGGTAACCTTTGCGACCAGTACCACTACATCATTGCTGTATGCGCCTCTCTTAAAGGTCAGATTGTCAATAGATGCCGTAGTGATCTCAAGTCCCGAGTGACGCTGCGCGCAGGTCGCTGCTGTTTCATCAATCCAGGACAGGAGTCTTCCGCCATACAATCTTCCGGTTCCGTTTATATCCTCGCCTCTTACCACATGCAGATTCTCGATCTGCGAAAACTCAACATTTCTTAATTGTCTTGTGTCTTTACTTTCACTCATTATCAATTACTTCCTTAAAACTACTTCAATCTTCTGATCTATCAAAACTCATCATCAAAAATACGACAAACAAGATCGCAACCGATATCCATATAGTCGGTATGCCAAGATTGCCGGAGATCACACCGCCGGTTCCGGCACCGAGAGCAAATATCAGGATTATCCCAAAGAAATGAAGCGCCTTACGCAGTGCCGCTTTATCCTTGTCCCTTAGATATTTTGAAAAACTCTCTGTCCCGCTCCTGAGATTTCCGATGCACATCGTGCTCGCATATCCGTATCCATGCACTTTTCTAAAGGTCTGAACCTGCATGGCGCATGAAAAAGATACTATCATATTTGCGATCATGTTTAGACTGTCCGGCATAAAGCCCACACTCAAAAGAGCTGCCATCTCGATCATAAGGATGATCTGTCTCCAGTGAACTGCTTTACTATCCTTAAATCTGCTCTCTATTCTCTCTGAGGCGAGAACTCCCAGGGCAAAGGAAAGCAGTGGACACATATAATGCATCCCCTGCACCCAGTTACCCTGCATCAGATTCTGACTCATAAGAACTACATTTCCGGTTTGTGCATTTGCGAATACCTTATCTCTTATATTATAGGTATACGCATCCTGTAATCCGCCTGAAAATGATAAAAGTGCACTTAACCGAAAGCTCTCTGATGTCTGCATTTTACTACTCTTTCTCCCAAATAAAGAATCCGGCTTTGCCGGATTCTTCATAATTTACATATTTATCATCACTTCATTATAGACACATCAGGATAATTCTCCTTAAATGCCTTTTTCATCTTTTGGAAAGTTCCCTGACTGATATCATGCTCTATCATGCAGGCTTCTTCATCAGCTGTCTTCTCCGATACACCTATGGTCATGAGCCAGGTCTTAAGGAAACGATGACGATCAAGAATCTTCTTTGCGATCTTTGCGCCTTCTTCTGTAAAGATAAGTTCCTTTCCTTCCGAACGAACAAGATATCCCTTTGCCACAAGCTTATTAACTGCGATCGTTACAGACGGCTTTGATATATTGAGTTCTCTTGATACATCAACCGCATAGCAGCTTCCCTTTTCTTTCTTTATTTTTAATATCGTCTCCAGATAGTCCTGCTCTGATTCGTGCTTGTGAACTGCCTGTGTTGATCTCTCGCTCATGTATAAAACCTCCGCTTTTATGCGATTTTTGACGTGAACTGTAACTGACTATTTACATCATCATAACACATTTTTCCCTCAACGTGGCATTCATTGAAAGTCCATTATATAATTTACGTTACTGTTCACTCGCTTTCAGCTCGCGACAGTAACAGGTTTTGCCAATTAAATCGCCTTTGGCGATGGGCAAAACCTATATGGCTTTTCATATTTATTGGCCACAAACTCCGCAGCAAAGTGCTCCGTTTGCGTCTGAACTGTAACTAATTTACCACAAAAGTCCCCGAAGGATTTTTCCCTCGGGGACTTCTATCGTCATTTATTGAAGCTAAAATGGATATCACACACTGAATGCAGGTTCAGGACTTAATTCCGGATGACGCGCCTGTACTTCATCAAGCACCTCTCCTACTGTTCCGTCCAGATGAGCCATAGCACTTTCCATACATTCCATCATAAGTTCAGTAAAGAAATGCATTTCTTCCTCATTCATTTCCTCCACACGACGCTCATAGATAAATACGTAATCTTTCTTTCCAAGGAGATGTTCAAGAGTCAGGTAACAGATATTTGATGTACTGCTGTTTGAGTACCATACTGCTTTCATCTCCGGAAGTCTCGGATCTAACTGAACTGTGTTCGGCTGATAGGTAAAGGTCACCGATTCATAAGTTGCCTTTGGCGGATTACCAAAGAACTGACCTCTCTCTGCCAGACGTTTCATAGAGTTATAATCCGCATGACGGAATATCTTTTTCTGACTGTCGAGCATTTCCTGAAGTGCCTCACGTACAGGCATGTTGTCCTGTATATCGCTTCTCCAGGTAAGGAATGTCATCCTGTTTCCGCCGGAATAACGTTCATTGATAGTACCGCGGCGGTTCACTATCACACGAGCTGCGATATCAGTCTGTCTGTGATTTAAGAGTGAAAGAGTACTCCGGAGTGCCAGTGTTGCAAGCGCATTTTCAGACACCTTGTTTTCTGCGATCCTGTCCACCAGTTTCTCTGCTCTCTCTCCGCCGATGACCTCAGAATCGATAGAAGCCTTTGGGCTGATGTTATTTATGAGATATCTTGTCTTATTTTCACCCTGTTCTTTCTGCTGCTTTTCCCAGGCATTTCCCGGTCGTACAGTCGGATGAGTGTAAAGAGGTTCTCCCTCTCTAAGTGTACTGTTCCAAAACTCCTGATCTGCTTTCTCTCTGTCAGAGCCATTATACAAAAGCTCCTTTTCGATCATTTTTATATAATCGCTCTTTTTTGGAAGAAGAAGCGTTTTTCCTGAAACATATGAAAAATAGATAGCAGCGAGATATGTCATAAACATATTTATGGAATAGCCGTCTGCCAGCATATGATTAAAATTGATATAAACACCGCTGAAGCCGTCACACAAACGTACCAGTCTCACGATGGTCATATTTTTGTGCAGGTACTCTATCGGTTCAGAGGTTATATCTGTGAGATACTTCTTTGCGCTTTCTTCCGACATATCCGAAAGGTCAAGGAGCGGCATTTCCTCATTCCACGGCTCAGGATTAATATACTGGTACATTTCTCCGTTTTCATCCTGACCGAAACGGACATTCAGAGCCTCCATATACTCTATGGCTTCGCGCATAGACTGACGCATGAGTTCCTCATTCATGTCCATCTTGAAATAAAATCCTACACCCAGATTCATTTCCTGAATGCTTGCATAGTGAGCAAAAACTTTATATAAGCCGCCCTGTACATCTGTCAGAGGCCAGGTCTTTACCTTAACCCCGTTTATTTCACGTTCTTTCATAATACTCCTCTATATTTTATCTGACACTCACGCTGCTTTACGTGCTCTCTTGATCTTGTTTGTAGCTGTTCTCTCAAAAGGTTCGTATCTAAACTTCACATTTCTAACAGACTTTGTTGTGGGCATAGTCTTGTTTGCTGCTTTAACTGCTGCAGAAATTTCTTTCTCAACGTCCGAAACCTCATGCATTTCAGCGTATTCAGTGTCCGGGAATATTTCTGCTGTAATCTTTCCATCTTCCTCATATACAAGACACTCCTTTATAAATGTGCAGTCATACAGTTTTGTTTCGATTTCCTCCGGACTGACATTTTCACCGTTACTTAAGATGATGAGGTTCTTTATCCTTCCCTGAAGAAAGATATATCCGTCTTCATCAATGTAGCCTATATCTCCGCTCCTAAGCCATCCGTCTTCTGTAAAAGCGGCCTTTGTAGCCTCCGGATTTTTATAATATCCAAGCATTACCGAAGGGCTCTTTACCTGAAGCTCAGAATCCTTTATACGAACTTCCGCATTATCCACGACTTTACCGATAGAATCTCTGCGGAAACGTCCCGGCATATTTGCTGCCACTCTCGGAGAGCACTCAGTCATGCCATATCCTTCAAATACCGGCATACCCCATGACTCAAAAGCATCCGCGATCTCTGCTCTAAGGTGAGCCCCGCCGCAGTAAAATACTTCTATTTCTCCGCCAAATGCCTCCCGGGCCATGGTCTTTAAGTCCATCTCCGGATGCATTTCATGAGCCTTCATGATCTTATGATAAAAGTTTTCAAATACCATCGGCACAAGGATTGCTGTATAAGGCTTTGCGATCTTAAAGTTCCTCGCGAGATGCAGCATGGAATCATTTACAAATACCGTGTCTCCGTTTCTGAAGCCCATTCCGATATCTGTGTTAAAGCTCAGCGCATGGTGGATCGGCAGTGCAATAAGCTTTACATAGTTCGTCGAGTCACGTTCTGCAAGCTCACCGGAAAAAATATTGTCGATTATGCCGCCGTGAGACAGCATAACTGCCTTTGGCTGAGCACTGGTCGTTCCTGATGTAAAAAGGATGGTGCTCATAGTGTCATGCTCAAGCGGAACAGTGATATCATCACCCACTGCATATTCCTTTTCTATCTCCGACAGACTGTAGATATGGATATCACCCATGTCATGAGACTCTTCACCTTCTGTTAAGCAGATAAAAAGTCGTATATCGGGGCACTTCTCATGTATCTCGGGCAATCGTTCCTCGAAATGCTTATCAAAGAAAAGTCCGTTAACATCCGCCATATGGAAAAGATCACACTGACTTTCCGTTGAAAGCTGGGCTTCTGTAGGAACGATCACCTGTGCCGCATTCACTGTACCGTAATAAGCAGCGATGTACTGGTAGCTTGTCGCACCTATAGCAGCTACATGCATAGGCTCGGCATTTTCCTGTGCCAAAAAGAATCTGCTTACAGCATCTGCGTCCCGCTTTAACTGATTATAAGTCCGATCCACGATTTCTTTTCCGTGCATTTCCCTTACAGCAGGCGTATCACCATATTTATCTGCGATCGCATTCAAGAATGTCCTGAAATCCCTGATTCCTCGGTCGATCTTTTCCTGCATCTTCATAATAACTTACTCCTCCTCTATAAAACCGTTTCCTTTTATGCAACTTTCTTTTCTACAAATCTGATGATGTCCCCCGGTGTGATCATGTGTGTAGCTTCTTCCATATCCTCTTCAGAGATTGAAATGGAAAAAGTCTCCTCCACATCTCCGAGCATGGATATAAAGCTAAAGGAATCCAGCCCCAAGTCTTCGATAAGGTCTGTTTCACGATTGATCTCTTCCGGCTCTACCTCTGCGTAGTTAAGAAGAATGTCACGGATCTCGTTAAAAATTTTGATGTCAGCCATTTTATACTCCTCCACGGTTGCCCGTATGCTGTGTCGCTTTAAACCGACGTTTTTTTGTTTGCCTAAGGTTTTATCATATTTTTATTTTTCATCACACTACCCTCTCGGGTAGTTTTCAGTCTTTTTTCGATTGTATGTAAAAGTTTTTTAACAAATCCTACCCTGTCAGATAACATGATGGTATGATGATCCCAAGGGAAAAAGATACAAATCCGATCATCAAGGGGATAAATATGAATAACACCGCATCAAACTACATCTGTCCTACCGAAGCCTTTCAGATATTGAAGCGCGCCGGGACCATGGGAACTCCGGTATACATTTACGGCTTTGCAGGATTTGGAAAAACAGAACTGGTACGCCAGTTTTTCGGAAGCAGGAAATATCTCTATTTTTCCTGCAAAAATTCCAATCCGGATCTGTCAGTGATCCCCGAAAAACAAACAGGAAAGCGCCGGATAAACGTTGTGATAGATGACTTGCAGATGATGTACACTCCAGATAATAAAGAGCGGGTCATAAAGCTTGCAATGCGTGACGATATCTGGCTCATACTGATTTCCAGAAGCCGGGAACTAAGCTGGTTCAGCCATATTTACATGGAACGTTCATTTGAAACAGTAGAGGAAGAACTTCTTCAATTTGATACTGCCAAAACCCGTGAATTTCTTTCAACGCATGACATCACAGCATCAGATGACATGCTGAATAAACTCTCCGTCGTAACACAGGGCAATGTCTATTTCCTAAACGGGATAGCTCACCAGCTTCCGGATGGAGGCCGCCTTACAGAAAAGATCTATCAGTCTGTCAGAAAAATCTACGACCGCTATCTCGAATTTGTCATCATGCCGGACTGGCCGCGTTCTCTCCTTGATTTCATGCTCCAGATAAGCGTAGTTGACGAATTTGACCGTGAAACAGCGGAATTTGTCACAGGAAATCCCTATGTATCCCAGATTCTTAACGAAGCCTTTGAAACAGGAAACTTTATCATTCAAAAGGGTGACCGCTATAAGATACGTCCTCTGGTACTTAACTTTCTCAGAAAAAAGGCCGAAGAATCCTTTGGATCCATAAATATGAGCGACTACGCCTATAACGCCGGGCTCTATTACGAACTGCATGACGATATCCCACATGCACTGAAGCTATATGAAAAAAGCGGAAAGATAGGACGTATCCATGAACTATTGGTGCGAAATTCCCGCCGTAATCCAAGTAACAGCTATTACTACGATCTCAGGAAATACTATCTGAAGCTCCCGAAAAGTGAGATCATGGGCGATCCCATAATGATGTCAGGCATGAGTATGATGTATTCCATGATCATGGAGCCTGAAAACAGTGAGTACTGGTACGGTCAGCTGCAAAGCTATGCAGATAAAGCACTCGGTATAAGGAAAAGAGAAGCCTACGGTCGGATCCTGTACCTCGATATATCGCTTCCGCACCGCGGTTCATCAAGTACAGCAAAGATCCTCGCAAAAATCCCATCCTACATGCTGGACTACGGTATCCATCTCCCTGAGTTTTCCATTACGAGTAACATGCCATCCGTAATGAACTCCGGAAAGGACTTTTGCGAGTGGAGCCGTTCCGACACAGAGATATTTAAGAAATCCGGTTATCTGCTGCAGGAGATTCTCGGTCGGTACGGTAAAGGGATAGCTTCTATATCTCTCGGCGAAAGTTATTATGAAAAAGGTGAAGAAAGCAGGCTGACACTCCCTCTCTTAAATCAGGGACTCCTGGACGCAGAGCACGGCGGGGTAATGGAATCAGTTTTCTCCGCCATTGGGATCATGTGCCGTATCCATCTGTCAAACGGAGATCTGAAAGCTGCATCAGACCTTATCGACGGTTTTGAGACTCGCTGCGTAGATCAGAATGAACCGTCTCTTTTACCAAATGTACGATCTTTAAAGATACGTATCGCCATGTACGACGGTAATCAGACTGCTATAAACCGATGGCTCAAAAAAGCGCCGAACGAAAACAAAGAGTTTTTCATAATGGAACGCTACCGATACCTTACAAAAATACGTGCCTATCTTGCGTCAGACGAGCTTACGGCAGCGCGCTCCCTGATCGATAAACTCTATTACTACGCCGAAAAATATGAACGTCACTATATTCTTATGGAACTAAGCCTCCTTCGCTCCATTGTCCAGTACAGAAGCGGAAGCAAAAACTATGCCGAACAGCTCCTTTTCGGTCTGAAAGTAATATGCTCCTACCGGTTCACACGGATGATATCCCGTGAAGGAATAGCGATCTACCCTTTGCTGAAAGCCATCAGAGAGAAAGCTGTCCGTACAGAAGGAATCGACCCTGACTGGTTTCGACAGGTTTATCTCGAGACAGAAGAAATGGCGATACACTACCCGCTCTATCTGAAACCGCAAAATACCGGTCTCCTTAATTTCTCAGAGCATGCCATCGCAGTCCTCCGTCTCCAGGCAGAAGGACTCACCATGCAGCAGATCGCAGATCACGAACATATGAAGCTCGAGACCGTAAGATATCACGCAAAAATGAACTACAAAAAACTGAACGTCGCCGGTAAAACAGATGCCGTGCTCGCCGCGCGGAACCTTGGGCTTATATAACACTCATATTTACATAGGAATATTTTGTCTTAAAACGCTTTCAACTGGTTTTAATAGGTTGTATAGTATACATATGAGCGTCAGAAGTACGCTTTCGAGGGTAGTATTTCTTGTTACAGTTCAGACGTAAACGGAGCATTTTCTGCGGAGTTTACGACCAAGAACGATGAAAAGCCATTGGATTTTGCCCATCGCCGAAGGCGATTTAATTGGCAAAATCCGTTACATGAGCGAGCTGTAAGCGAGTGAACTGTAACTATTTCTTTTGACGCACGTAAAAAGTTTATATAAAGGGATTGAACAAATGGTAAATTTTGACAGCTTTGAACCGGAATTCAGGAAACGACTTGAACAGTGCTACGACGAGATGAAGTGGCTCTATGCCGAACTGTACGGAAACGATCAGCAGGCATTTGAGTACTTTGTTTTCATGCTCCACGAATACTATGCAGCACGTAAAGAGACACTTAAAGAACTCGACCGGAAAAGGGAGGCCGATCCAAGATGGTACTCCGGCAACGATATGCTCGGCATGCAGATGTACGTAAACTGCTTCGGTGAAACATTAAACGGAGTAAACAAACACTTAAACTACATCAAGCAGTTCGGCGCAAACTATCTGCACCTCATGCCTCTTTTGCAGACTACAGAGGGAAAGAGCGACGGGGGATATGCTGTCTCTGATTTCAGAAAGATTGATCCAAAGCTCGGAACAATGGATGATCTGTCCGCGCTTTCAGACAGATGCCATTCCATGGGTATCAGCATCTGCCTCGATTTTGTAATGAATCATACCAGCGAAGATCACGAATGGGCGAGAAGGGCAAAATCCGGCGAAAAGGAATATCAGGACAGATACCTTTTCTTTGACAACTGGAATATCCCGAACGATCTGGAAAAAACCGTTCCTCAGGTATTTCCTCAAACTGCTCCCGGTAATTTCTCCTGGTGCGAAGAAGCCCATAAGGTAGTCATGACTACTTTCTATCCGTATCAGTGGGATCTGAACTATCATAATCCGACTGTATTTAATGATATGACCGCGAATATGCTGAATCTCTGCAATCACGGCGTAGATATCATTCGTCTGGATGCGACACCTTACATCTGGAAAACACTCGGAACAAACTGCCGTAACCTTCCACAGGTACATACTCTTGTACGAATCATGCACATGGCATGCGATGTAGTCTGTCCCGGAACACTTCTCCTCGGAGAGGTCGTAATGGAACCGTCAAAAGTCGTTCCATACTTCGGTACAGTTGACAGACCAGAGTGCCAGATGCTCTATAACGTAACGACCATGGCAAGTACCTGGCATACAGTGGCAACCGGCGATGTACGCCTCATGAAGCACCAGCTTGAAGGAGTTTTTTCACTTCCAAAGCAGTACACTTTCCTGAACTATCTCCGCTGCCATGATGACATCGGCTGGGGACTGGACTATGACTTCCTGAAGCAGTTCGGAATCGTCGAAGCAGATCACAAAAAATTCCTGAATGATACGCTCAGCGGAAAAATATACGGAACTGACGGCCGCGGCGAGCTTTACAACGACGATCCCCGCTTAAAGGATGCCCGCCTTTGCGGTACTACCGCTTCGCTCTGCGGAATCGAAGCCGGAGAATATGAGCTTACTGACTGGAAGGTAGACCGCGGTATACGTCTGGATCTCATGCTCCACGCATTCCTGCTGACCCAGAGCGGTATCCCCATCATCTATTCCGGTGATGAGATCGGTCAGTTAAACGACTACAGTTACCACAATGACCCGCTTAAGTGGGATGATTCCAGATTCCTGCACAGAGGTGCTTTCGATTGGAAGGCAGCTGTAAACCGTAAAAATCCTGAAACCCGCGAAGGTCGTATCTATGCCGGTATACAGAAACTCGTAAAGCTTCGTAAGGCATTTGACGTATTCAACAGCGAAGCTGATACATGGCTCGTGGAAGCTTACAATGACCATATCCTCGGAATCGGACGTTTCTATAAGGGTCAGAAAATGATCGCTCTTTTCAATTTCTCTGACTCTGACGAAACCGCATGGATCAATGAATCCGAGCGTTACTATGACATGATGACCGGAGAAGAGAGAAATGCTTCCGCAGTAGCACTTTCAAGTTACGGTTTTGCATGGCTTATATCTTCATTTAAGGATCCTGAGAGCAAGCCTAAAAAACTCACTCAGATCTATAAAGTAAAGACAGCAGCCGCCGATGCCAAGCCATCTAAAAAAACCGCTGCCAAAGCAGCCAGGAAAAAACCAACAAAAACAAAGACTGTCAGGAAAACAGCTAAGAAATAAAAGATAAGAAAATCCCGAAACTCTGATGTACACCGGAGTTTCGGGATTTTATTCTCAGTTAAAAGCAATACAGTCGAAACGGACCGCTTTTCTCGTAACCGAATAGGTAGGTGTTATACCTGCCAGATACGGGCCTTCCGGCGGACGCTTTATAACGATCTTTTTGGGTTTTGCCGCTATAGCAGCCTGTACCAGTTCATTCTCATCTGCACAGGGTGTTTCTATCTGATGCAATACCTGTAATTTCTTCTTTGTTTCCGCACTTTTCTTTTTCTCAGGAAACATAGGATCCAGATAAATAAGATCCGGTTCATATGACAGAGATGAAAGCAGTTCCTTACTGTCTCCCTCACGAAGCGTCATACGAGATGCGATCTCCTTTAAGTCCGGATTTTTACGGGCCCGTATCAGTGCATCATGGAGAAGCGCTGCCGTCACCGGGTTATGTTCAAAAAGTTCCACCTGATAACCGCCCGCAGCGAGCAGAAAAGAGTCTTCTCCAAGACCTGCCGTACAGTCAACAGCTTTTTTAACACCTGCATCATCTGATCCCGGCTTAGCTGCCTTCAATATGATCTCATGAGCCAGATGCCCTCCGGTAACTCTCTTTAAGAGTCTTGAAAAATCACCCTTAAGTTCCTGTTTTCCTGCTATAAACGAGAGCCCATTTTTATCAAACAGAAAATACATGGCATGCTTATCATCCGGAATCTTGTCTGTGACCTCTGTTCCGAATTTCTCAGCGAGGCGTCTTGCTCTATCCATATCCACGCCTCTGCCCTGCACACAAATAGCTGATATCATTAAAACCTTACCTTTACTTCAGAATCTTTATGCTTCCGATAACGGGCAATTCCTTCTTTTCACCATTAACGGCATTGATGATACCCACTATCATAAGTGCGAATACTCCTATACCGATAAGTGAGTGAAGCCCCTTAAAGATAAACCAATTCGGAAGAAATCCGAAAACAACTGTGCTTATGATCGAAGTAAGGAAAAGCACAAGTCCCTGATTTGCATGGAATTTTGCAAACTCCGAACCCGGAGCTGCAAAGATCGGGATCAATACAAGAATTCCGAGATATGCAACTACCGCATGTATCTTATGCTCTTCTTCGTCACTTCTGGTCTGTCTGTTATTAAAAGCATTACCCTGAGAATAGGAATTATTTACCATATTCGGGGTTGCACCTACAGGGGTCCTGCAATATCTGCACTCTGTTGCTCCGTCTTCGATCGGTGCTCCGCAATTTTTACAAATTCTTTCTGCCATTTCTAAGTAACTCTCCTTTTATGACTTATTTCTATATGACTAATTATTGTCTGATATACGTTTTTTACTCTACTTTTTTACCGCAATTATTGCAGAACTTACTGCCGAGAGGAAGCTCCGCTCCGCACTCACATACCTTTGGTACAAGTGACATTCCGCACTCATTGCAGAATTTGCTGCCTTCATCAACCTGCGCTCCGCATCCCGGGCATGTGATCTTCTTTACTACCATAGGCTTTCCGCAGGTACTGCAGAACTTGCTGCTCATAGGATTTTCTGCTCCGCAGCTCGGACACTTTGCAGTCTGAGAAACCTGTGCCTGTCCCTGCATACCCATCATAGGATTCGGCATCTGAGACTGCATGGAATGCATCATACCTGCTCCCAGACCGATTCCCATACCACCGGCTGCCATAGCACCTGAAACACCGCTTTCGTTACGAGCCGCATCCTGGTATACATCAAAGCTTCTCTTCATGACATAGTTTCTGTCACCCATGATATCAAATGCCGCCTGATCCTCAAGGATCTTATTTACCTTAGCGAAATCTTCATCCGGGAAGCTTATGGACTGTACATAGAAAGTAGTTACATCGAGACCATACTTTGCGATCTCTTCTGTGATCTTCTCCCTGACCTTATCAGAAATCTCCTCGAGTCTGGGCTGGATCTCAAGCGCAGAGATCTGATCATTTATGATCATTCCGGAAATGATGACCTTAACCTTCTGGATTATAAGACTTCTGTAAAAGTCATAGATCTTTTCGTAATTAACCGCCTCTGACTGCGGCATTGCTCCGATAAGTTCAGAATAGAATGTCTTATAGTTCGAAAGCTTCATTCCCATCTGACCAAAAGCACGTACACGAAGCTTTACCTTAAACTTGGGGTCGATTATCTGCATAGGATCTGCTGTACCCCACGGGATATCGAGCTTTGTAAGGGTATTTAAGAAATAAACCTCAGCAGGAAATGGTGTAGTTCCACCGAACGGTATATTTACAAGGCCACGAAGTATCGGAAGATTATCCGTAGTAAGTGTATATCTTCCGGGTTCAAAAATGTCCGCAATCTTACCGTCCTTCATAAAGATCGCAACCTGACCCTCTTTAACTGTAAGCTGTGTTCCGAGAACAAGCTGATCTGACGGGTGCTTATATACTATCCAGTCACGTGTTTTTAAGCCATCAAATTTTACAACATCAATAATTGCCATAAGTTCCCCCGTTAGCTAAGCTTAGTCCCACAAAATGTGCAGAATGAACTGCTGCCGTCAACAGTTGCTCCGCATTCAGGGCAGACCTTAGTTTCCTTAAGTCCTCTGAGACTATTCTGATCATCTATGATACGTTCCTGAAGCTTTTTAATATTATCTACATAATACGCGTACTTTTCATCCGGAGCATCCTTGATCTCCTCATATACACGTTTGCCAAGTTCCTCACAGAACTTGTCTATCTTTGACTGATTTGCGCGGATCTCATTCTGAAGACGCATTGTTTCAGCTGTATCCGCTGCCTTCTTCTTGATGTCCTTTCCTGCATTGGTGATCTGTCCGCTAAGACTATCCAAAAAACCCATAACTTTACTGCTCCCTTACTAAATTTCTTATCTAAAACTTCTGACCCAGTTTAATAGCGATCCATGATGTGTATTTTCATACACTGTCCGCTTCATTTCTTCTGTTACCGGGCCATTATTTGCCATCTTCTGAAGGATAGCTGCCTGTAATTCCTCCACGGTCATTTCATCATAAGAGATACCCTCTCTGATCTTGACCGTTTCTTCCTGCTTCACCGTATCCTTCTTATCAGTTTTTTTACTGGCTGCTGCCTTTGTATCAGTCTTACCAGTTACCTTCTTCGTTTTATTATCAACGACTTCTGCTTTTTTCTCAACGATCTTCTTTAGCACCTTGACGGGTTTATACTTCTTCTCTCCATCTTTAAGAGGCAGCCAGATGTCTCCGCTGCACGCAGAGATTTCTACATTAAGCCGATCATTTTCAGTCTGAACCGTCTTTCCGGACAATGCTCCTATATATGAGGTGATTCCCTCCGCAGGAACATTTATCCATGCCGGATTATCATCATTATTTACAGTGATGATCACATTTTCATCATCCAGCCTCCTTGAAAACGCGTACTGACGGTTTGTAAGCAATAATTCCTTGTATCCGCCATAGGATAATGCTTTTACTTCCTGCCTGATCTTTCCAAGTGCTGCGATAAGCGCAGTCAGCGGATTATCCTTTTTAGCATTCTTATAATCACTGATATTTAAGGCAGGACGAAGTGATGCATCCGACCACTTTTCTTTCTTTCCTTCGATACCGAACTCTGAACCATAATAAACAGACGGTACTCCCGGAAGAGTATATGTGAGAATATGCACAGGTGTAAGCTGAGCCCTGTTGTTCAGTTTATTAACGATCCTCTCGACATCATGATTATCCACAAAATTATACAGTCTCAAACCTAACGGGTTCTGTCCTGCCATATCATAAAGACGCTTAACAGTATGCGCGATCTCGAAATAGTTATGATCGTTATGACCGGAATAAAGTGCCTTATGCAGAGTATAATTTGTCACCGCATGAAGCATATCGTTATTGCACCATCTGGAATAATCTCCGTGGATCACTTCTCCCATGAGCCAGAAGTCCGGCTTGATCTCGTTTGCAAGTCTCCTCAGCGCCTTCATAAAATCAAAATCCAGAACGTCTGCTGCATCGAGACGGATACCGTCTATATCAAACTCACTCACCCAGAAACGGATGACATCGCAGATATAGTCGATCACTGCCGGATTTCTCTGATTTAACTTGACCAGGAGATCATATCCACCCCAGTTTTCGTATCCGAATCCATCATTATACGAATTGTTTCCGCCGAAATTCACATTGCAGTACCAGTCTCTGTATGCGGAATTTTCTCTTTTTTCTTTAATATCCTTAAATGCAAAAAAATCACGCCCCGTATGGTTAAATACTCCATCCAGCACCACTTTTATACCGGACTTATGACATTTTTTCACCCATTCTTTGAGGTCATCATTAGTTCCCAGACGGGAATCCAGTTTTTTGTAATCGGTTGTATCGTAACCGTGACTTCCGGATTCAAACAAAGGTCCGATATAAAGCGCATTGCACCCTATATCCTTAATGTGACTTATCCATGGTTCCAGTTTTTTTAATCTGTGAACCGGCTCTTCATAGTGATTGTCCGCAGGAGCTCCGGAAAGTCCCAACGGATAAATGTGATAAAACACAGCTTCATCATACCATGCCATATCTTCATACCTCGCAAAACAAATAAGTATAGCCAGGCTTGATAAAACTTCGCCAAGCGGTTTTAGAGCATCTTCTTTCTATGAAGCAGAAACATAAGCAAAATGCTTATGATCAGAGTTATAAGAATTATTATACCAAAGCCATGAACTGTACCTGCAAGCGGCATCCATCTGCTGTCTACATTCATTCCGTACATACCGGATATCATCGTCGGAACAGCGAGGATCAGCGTGATAGATGTAAGTCTCTTCATGACATTATTAAGTCTCGCATCCAAAACATTAGAGAGAAGTTCTCTTGTGCTGTCTATGATATCCTTGTAAATGGTCGTCATCTCAATAGCCTGCTTATTTTCGACTATCACATCATCCAGCAGTTCCCTGTCCTCCGGAAACTGCTGCAGTCTCTTATACCTTGTGAGCCTGTCCAGAACATTACCGTTTCCTCGAAGTGATGTAGCGAAATAAACAAGAGTGGTCTCAAGTTCATGAAGACGTATGAGATCTTCTTCACTCTCAACCTTATCTATCCGTTCTTCTATTTCTCCTCTTCTCCTGTCTATCAACTGGAGCGCTTTTTGATATACGATGGATGTCCTGAGAAGGATCTGATATACAAATCTCAGTTTTTTCTTTGTAGAAAAATCTCTGACCTGATCTCTCTCAAACTGAGATAGTATAGGCGTAACTTCCGAACACACAGTAACGATCTCATCCTGAGTCAGTATAATGCCAAGCGGGATCGTAGTATATGACCTCTGACCATGCCGAACCTCGATCGCAGGAATATCCACAAGTATAAGTGTATATCCTTCCTGCAATTCGATTCGGTTCTTTTCCTCAGGGTCGATAGCAGAAAGAAGATCTTCAATATCGATCTTCAGCTTCGATGCAATTTTTTGAGCTTCTTCATGAGTCGGATCTGTAAGCTCTATCCATGCCCCATTCCGGATAGACTCCACTTCTGTCGTCACATGATGCTCTGTGTAAAAATATCTGATCATATCAATGACTTTCCGTAAATCTTATGATGTAAGGGTCAAAAGTAAATTTTGCCCCTTACTGATGTCACGGATTGCTTCATTGCTACGCAATTCCCGCAATCCTAAAACACTCGCATTCCGCGTAATAACGCTACTTGCTCGTGTTTTGCGGGTCCCAAGGTCTCAATCCTCTTTGTGCAAGCACAATCGGATTTTGACCTTTTGACCCTGACATCATATTATTCCTCTGGCAGCATATTCTGAAGCTTGTCTACCAGATCACTAAAATCATTGGCGAGCTTCATTGCCTTCTTGTCTGTTGTCGGACGCTCTTCATACTCCATTTCCATATCAAAAAGAACATCTGCCAATTCCAGAATTTCATCGTCAGAATAATCCTTTGCCGGATCAAAGGTGATTTCTGCCATCTTTAACAGTTTTTTTTCATCATCATTAAAATTAAGGATCATCCTGTCTTTCTCCCTTTCTTTTCATTACAGCTTTTCTTTGCGTTCCTTTGCTTTGTTGAGCTCACACAGCATATGATGGCTGGCGATCTTTGACGCGATGAAGGCTGCTGCTGTTTCTAATAGTCTCCTTGTATCCAGCGCTCTGGAAAATTCATAATTATCCGCACCGAGATAACCTATGAGCTTACCATTATCATAAAGCGGAACCGCGATCAGACGATTAATATACTGACGCCTAAGCGTATCATATATCAATTTATCTACATCTTTTATCTCTTCAACATCCGGAATATTGATACAGGTATCATAGTTAAGGAGTTCTTCCCAACCTTTATACTCATTCTTATCAAGGTTTTGAAGTGTGTCTATTTCCGGCTCCACTCCCTCAGCACACCATTCAAAGGTATTGCTGATATACTTATCATCCTGCTCTAAAATATACAGTCTGTCAGGATGGAGCATATGACTTAATTCCTCCAGAACCATATTCATCTTATCATTGTATGGCTCATTTGAGATAAGAAGTCGTGCGACACGTATGATACGATCATCAGTCGTAACATTTTTACTGATGCTCTCCATCTGCTCCAGATCACCATCAATATTCATAAATGTGATCATACAGCAGTCGTGAAGCGTCGAAGGAGAAACCGTAAACTCAGTCCAATATCCGGTCTCTCTGCTGTATGTCCTGTCATGGAGTTCAATTTTATCCATAACAGCCCTATAACAATACGGTCCCCAGAATGAATCCGCATTCTTTATAGTTGATAAAAATGTCTTTCCGATAAGCTCGTTTTCTTCTTTTCTTACGGCCCTGCAATAACGCTCATTAACATAAACATATTCCGCATCGGTGACTTTTGTCCTGTCTGCGTCAAAGATCAGTCTGAATACAACGACAGCAACCGGAAGTTTGTAGAAAAGACTCAGTTCTCTGCTTGACGGAGTTTTCTCATTTTCTATCCGTTTTGCAAACATATCTTCGTGCTTTTCGGCAAATTCCATCCTGCGTCTCGCAACTATCCGGTTCATGTTTTCAACATCCGATGTTTCAGACGCGAAGACAATACCATGGTTGACGGTCAGCCTGACTTTTCGACCCATCACTTCGGAGATCCCCTGAACATCCGCAACTGTATCCTGAACCAGCTTAAGTACATAATTATGATCAGACGAATCAGATAAAATAACAAATCTGCTCCTGTCAACCCTGGCTGCCATTTCAGATCTGCTCATGTGATCACGGATCTTTGATCCGACTATCCTTAACAGTTCATTTGCAACAGACTCATTATTATCCTTTATCAGTTTATCAAGCTTTGTTATCTCAAGCTCTGCAACGGCAAAATCATGCTTCTGCAGAGTATAATTCTCATAAAGCTTAAGCTCAGTCTCATATGCGGCCTGAACATTCATCAATCCTGACAGTGCATCTATGTGATATCTGTCCAGGCTGACTCTTATCTTATTATACTTAGGATTTTCCTCCTCAAAAGCTCCGAGATACCCTACCAGCTCTGCATCCTCATAAACCGGATATTTGCTGGCGATCATCCTGCATTCAGCACCATCCTTCTTGTGCAAAAGATGGATATTTTTATAGCCATGATCTGTAGAAAAAGCCTTTTTGTGTTCTTCCTCATATTGCTGGATAACACTGTCATTCCAGACGATCTCATCGTCTCTCTTTCCCCTGATATCATCAACGGATCCGATGCCATAGAAATCCAGGAAAGCCTTATTAGCCCCCATATAGCGGCTGTCTTTATCTTTCCAGCAATATCGTATGTCGGTATTCTTCATGAGAGTGTCCCAGAATACCAGTAAATTGTCATGCTCCTCACTGATACGATGTCCGAAAGGTTCTCCGGAGTCACGGATGAACTGGATAACAACATCTTTATCTGAATTAGGAAGCAGCAGTTCCAGTGCAGTTTTCCATTCGTAGTTTCCGTCAGTATTTTTAAATCTGAACTCATCACGAATGTAACCCTTACCGGTCGCCCTTATCCTGTCCGCGAGGGTCTTTGGATCTGAAAAAGCATGATATCTTTCATAATCGTCACCATGTACAACACGGCTCGCAAAGAAACTTCTGATCTCTTCCAGACCATAAAGACGTGTGCCGAAATTTGTAAAGGAGCCCTCTCTCATGAGAGCCTCTGCATAGTCCTCGTCCAGATGAAGGATATCTGCAGAATCATATACATACATCAGGCATCTGATATATGTGTCGATAGCATGCTGTCTCTCGGATTCACTTTCTATATGCAGATTTTCAAGTTCCAGCTTTAACATGTATTTATGCTGACTCTGGGCAACAGGCGTCGCAACGAGCCGCATACTCTGTCCGCGATCCATATAGATAAAGACAGTTTCTTCTCCGACCATCTCTACCTGAAGGGCATAATTTCTGTAAATCTTTCCCATCATTGACCCACGGGCATTCAGATTTGCCTCTGCCTGACTTACAGACATAGTCCCCATTGTAGAAAGAGCTTTCATATAAGCGTCATTTATAAAGTAAAATTTGAAGTTCTTTCCGTCATCTTCTAACAATGCAAGAGCACTGTCCGTGATCACATTGACCTTTCCTACCTGCGTGAAATATCTGCGTTCTTCAGCTGTTTCGACCTTTATCTTTCGCTCTGTTATACTCCGTTTTATATCCTTGGAAAGCATGGGTACTCCGGCATAGCTTCCCTGTATCTTCTGACACCCGATATTCTTAAGGAAAATGTACTGTTCTTCTGTCTCTACACCCTCGGCAAGTGTCTTTATGCCCAGCTCCTTCGCCATCATGATAGTATGACGGATAATTGTCTTTGACCTTTCATTAAAAGAAGAAAGAAACAGCATATCTACTTTTATCTCATCAAAGTCAAAGTCCTTTAGTATATTAAGCGATGAAAAACCGCTTCCGAAATCATCCATCCATACCTGATAACCAACGCTATGGAATTTCTCGATCTCACTGCGGACCTTTTCCGGATTATCCATCAAAGTCGTTTCCGTGATCTCGACTCTGAGATACTCTCTCGGAATATCATATTTTCTTGCCTGCGCTTCCACTGTCTCAAACGGATTTCCGAGAGAGAAATCCAAACGGGACAGATTAAAAGAAACCGGTACGGCAGCTCCGCCATCTTTCAGCTCATCGCGAAGATCCTTACAAACCTGCTTAACGATAAAATTATCAAGCTTATGGATTATCTTGCTTTTTTCGAGTACCGGGATAAAATCCGCAGGTGATATAAAACCACGTTCGGGATCAAGCCAGCGGCAAAGGGCTTCCTTACCGCACAGATCTCCTGTAAGGGTACGGAGTACCGGCTGATAATATACCTTTATATGTCCTCTTTTTATGGCATTATCGAGATTTCTTATCAGGTAATTTTCGAGTTCTGTTTTCTGTTCTATTCCGGGATGATATTCGCAAAAATATGAACGTTCATCATTTTTTATATAATCACTTGCATATTTTGCAAGGTCGCATGCTACCGCAGGCGTGATCTCATCATCGTCGAGATGATAGATCCCCACCTTTAGTCCGACCATTTCATTTAATTTTTTCTCTATAAACAGTTCATTCAGAGCATCCAGTTTCTCTGTGATCTCATCGGTTTCAGAACATATGACAAAATGATCATCAGAAAAACGTGAAATACATTCATCAGAAAATACAGCATGCAGGATCTCCGCGAAATTTCTAAGGACATTATCTCCCGCAGCAACACCGTAGCGAACGTTCAATGCCTTAAATTCCGTGAGATTTATATAAGCAAACGAATATTTCTCAGGCTCCTCACTCCTTCTATTGGCATCTATCCGCATTGTGATATTACTTAAAAACTGCCTGCGTCCTAATAATCCTGTCAGTTCGTCCGTGTCAAATGCAGAATACCTCGCTCTTGCATCAACTATGAACACATAATAAAGAGAGCCCTCATCCGGGTTCTCAACCTTTCGTCCGTATGCGGCTATATACTCTATTTTTCCGTTCTTCGTTCGGATACGGTAATCAACATGATCAAAATGATCCGATGAAATATTAATCTGCTCTGCTATATTTTTTTCAACATCAGCTGCGTCTTTATAAAAAACCGTGCCTGTGAACTTTCCCCCTGTTAATTCAAAAAACTGCTGAAAGTCATCACATTCAAATAAATCCAGAAGTGCCTGATTGGCATAGACCAGTTCCTCTGTATCATCTGCTCTGTATATAAAGAAGCCGCCCGGCATCATCGCTATTCCATTTAATATAAACTTTTCGGCGTGATCGCCTCCAATAAACTTCTGATCTATCATTTTTCTTCCTCTGTCATCAGCACAAAATTGCCTCCGGCAATGGGTAAACCCCAGATGGCTATCTTCATACATTTTTCCATAATTAATATATCATACCCTACCTCGTTACTCTATATTTATTCCTGACTATTATGTTACAATTCTATATAGTTACTGTTCACTCGCTTCCAGCTCGCTCACGTAACGGATTTTGCCAATTAAATTGCCTCCGGCGATGGGCAAAATCCAATGGCTTTTCATCTTTCTTGGTCGTAAACTCCGCAGCGTAGTGCTCCGTTTACGTGTGAACTGTTACTCTATATAACAAAGCATCCGACAACATCTTTAGGGGGGGAGAAAAAGATGAATACATATGTTAAAAAACATATTGCGTTTTTCACTGCATTAAGTTTGCTTACAACAGGTTTATCCATTTCACCCGTTTATGCTGTTTCCGATGACACTGCATCTGTGAATTCTTTGAATTCATCAGATTATGTCGGAGAAACTTACGCAGCATCATATACATCTAATATAGATGGTCACAATAGTGTTGCCAATCATACCGGTGACGTGGCATCACCTGTTCTTTCATACCTTTATCCGATAGACAATACTAACCTCATGCGAGTCCAGTCCCGCGGAAATAACAAAGGGCCGGCTGTAACCTGGTACAACTCTGACATCAAGGCCTCCAGGCAAAAATCCATAGAAAAAGAGCTCCCGATCTTTGGTGGTTTTTACGCTGACGGTACATATTATTATCTGGTCACCGGACAAAATAATCATTCATGCGATGATTCAGTAGAGGTATACCGCGTCACCAAGTACGATAAAGACTGGAATCGCCTTGCTTCTGTGGGACTTTTCGGTGCAAATACCTACGAACCCTTTGCTGCCGGAAGCTGCGATATCGTATCCATGGGCGATTTTCTTATCGTTCATACCTGTCACACCATGTATTCCTCTGATTCAACTCACCATCAGGCAAATGCTGTATTTGAAATAAACACGGCTTCTATGACAGTTACCGATCAGCATACAGATGTTAGCAATTCTGATCACGGATATGTATCCCATTCCTTTAATCAATACTCCGTATTAAACGGTGATCAATTGGTTTCAGTAGATCATGGTGATGCTTATCCCCGTGAGATCCATCTCACACGATATCAGGACGACATCACTGACGGAACTTTTTCCGGCGGAACGGTTTTCCCTGCAACTGTCCTTTCGATTCCCGGAACCACAGGTGATAACAATACCGGTGTTACCCTTGGCGGTCTGCAAAATTCCGACGGCAATTTCCTGATCGCAGGTACTTCTGCCTACCGCACTAATACCGAAGCAGAAGCCGTAGATAATAATCGTGACGTATTCCTTGCTTCAGTAGATAATGGCAGCAGTACTGCGGAAGTTAACTACATTACGTCTTATTCCGACGAAAGTGCCTCAAATCCCTTCCTCGTACCTGTAAACAATAATTATTACATGCTCCTCTGGTCCACACTTTCAGGAGAGGATAACAGTAACGGTAAACGCGGCTCTAACGGAAAAATCTATTATCAAAAGATCAAAGCCAACGGAGAACCGGAAGGAAGGATCTATTCTGTAAAAGGTCATCTTTCTGACTGTGAACCTGTGATGTTCAATAATAATCTCACCTGGTACACTACCGACTCTAAAAATAAAACTATATTTTATCTGCTTGATATCGGCACGATGAAAGTTAAAAAGAAAAAACCCAAGACTGATAAACACGGTTTTGCCATGACTGCTACTATTTCTGCAGGAACCATAGTCGGCGGACAGCAGGTTAACCTAAACTCATACTTTTCTTTATCCGAAAATGCTGACTGCTTTTACATCCGTGATAAAGCCGGAAGAATGGCCGGAAGGGTAAACAAAAAAGGCATATTCACAGCCAAAAACAGCGATGCTTCCGGCACCGAGGTCACTGTTGAAGCCCAGGTAAAAGAAGGTTCTTACTTTAACTCGATCAGCGCATGTTCTATCACTGTACTTGAAAAGCCTGTACTGTCTCTTCCCAAAGTACACACAGGCGCTGCAGGCTCGACTCTGGACGGTAATACATTCTTTACAACTGAGTCTACTGCGAAACAGCTGCCCGTACGCTGGGAAAGCAGTAAAACAAATGTCGCTGAAGTCGATCCCAAAACCGGACTGATCACCATCCGCGGAGAGGGAAAGGCCAAAATAACTGCTTATTTTGGAGATACAACATCAGGCAATACAGTTAAGCAGAAAGCTGTCAAAGCTAATATGCGTATTTTTTTGAATTAGTCGGAGCAAGAAGAGGTATCTATGGATGATTTCCTTAGCTTTTCATTTAGGATAAACGGACTTCCGGTAACAGCATCTTTTTCAGAAAAAAACATCGAGGAAATATTTGTCCCTCTCCTTTTTTATCTTTCAGAACTGCAGCAGAAAAAGGACGGGCGTCTGATAGTTTTTCTTTCTGCCCCTCCCGCTTCCGGAAAAAGTACACTTGCCGCTTTCCTTCAATACCTTTCGGAAACACGCAGTACCCTGACTCCGATAATATCCATTGGCATGGACGGATTTCATCTTCCGCAGGATCATCTTATGAACAACGGGATCACCATAGATGGAAAAATAGTACCTCTTGCAAAAATAAAGGGATCACCTCCTACTTTTGATCTGGAAGCCATCCATTCAAAAATAGCAGAGATAGCATCCGGTTCAGTCTGCAAATGGCCCTTTTATGACAGAGTACTTCATAATCCCGTGCAGGATGCCTCTACTGTTGACAGAGATATTGTTTTGATCGAGGGAAACTATCTATTATTAGATAAAGACGGTTGGAAAGATCTTAAACAATACGCGGATTACACTATACGGATAATAGCTGATCCTTCCATGCTCCGGCCGCGATTGATAGGGAGAAAGCTTGAAAGCAGCCGGAAACCATTATCTTATGTAGAAAAATTTGTCGACTTCAGTGATATGAGAAATGTGGATCTGTGTCTTAACAATTCTTTTAAGTCAGATCTGACTTTAAGACTTGAACAGGATAACAGCTTTTCCCCTTTGTAAGTTAAAAAGAGCGCCCCGCCAAAACGCGAGACGCTCTTTTTTAATAACCCGTTTACAATAATCTTAATGTTTAAACTACGATATATCCCATTAGGACTTACATATCGAAGCTTGCGGTATCCTTATCATTTACGACAAAATATACCTTCTTTTCTTCCGGCTTGATATAAAGCTGAAGTTCTTTGATATCCTCAAGCTTTTTACCAAGATCATAAACCCATACATTCTTAGCGTTCTGGTAAAGAGTATCCAGTTCATAATCCTTACCTGCAAACTGAAGAACGTATCCGTGCTTCGGCTCTGCTTCCTTCTTTGCTGCCGGAGCCTTAGCTGCTGTTTCCTTCTTTGCAGCCGGAGCCTTCTTTGCTGCCGGAGCCTTAACCTCAGCTTCAACCTTCTTATCAGCTTCTTTCTCCGGTGCAGCCTTTACAACTTTTTCTGCTGTTGCAGCTGTCTTTTTTACCTCAGTTGTATTTACAGCTGCAGCCTTTTTTACAGCCTTCTTTTTCATACTTCCTCCTCCATATCACATATTTAACACCCACGGGTTACATTTAGAATAAAACTCAAATCTCTCTGCGTCAATCCATTAAAGTGTAAAATTGAACTTAACTGTAAAAGAACAAAGGCAGGATCGAAAAATAACGATCCTGCCCAATTTGCTCATGAAACAGCTTTCCCTGTAAGAAAGCTTTCGATTCCTGCGATAGCAATTTCTTCATCTGCACCATCAGCAGTGACAGTAAGTTCCTGTCCCTCACTGAAATTAAGAGCCATCATCCCCATGATGCTCTTTGCATTAGCATTACTTGTACCTGACTGGATGTGAATGCCACTGTCATAGCGACATGCAACCTGTACGAGCTCTGCAATAGGTGTTGCAGATATTTTCTTAACTGCCTCTACAATGATCTTTCTGCTTTTCAACTTATCCCTCTTCTTTCTGCAAAAACAACATGCAATCACCGATATACTATCATAGAAATCTTATTGCTAGAATAAAAAATGTTAAAGACGCGCAAAATTCGCCACTTTGCTCACATTTAACATCAAGTTCGTTTTGTTTTTAACCATTTTTGACAATCTATTATCCTAATTAATAATCCCCTCGCTATCAGTCGATATAAACTATATAAACGTTACTGTTCTGAATAAACGCCTATAAACTGAACAGAATTGAGAGGTAGATAAAATGAAGGATAAAAACCCAGGTTTCTTAAAAACAAACGATCTCGCAATCCTGCTTTTATTCTCAATTTTTATGAACGGATTTGAATCCGGAGGATATCAGGCTGCTCTGATATATATTGGTCAGGCATATTCTCTGGATACACGAGCCCAGGGAATAATGGCTTCCGTCGAACTTTTTGCTACAATGATCGCTCCACTGCTCCTGGGAACGCTTGCAGACAAAATAGGCAAAAAAATAGTACTGGTATTCTTTACCGTACTACGGGCTGCTGCATGCATGATAATCCTTATTGCTACGGGCTCCATTCTTTTTGCGATAGGAATCTTTGCTCTCGGATTTGCTACCAGTATCATCCAGTATGTAGCTATCGCCCAAATGATCGACGGTTACCCGCAGAGCAATCATAAACGTATGGGCCTGATCGCAGCAATGTATGCTCTCGGAGCCGTTATCGCACCTCTTATAGTTGGTAATGCCGTAAAGACAGAGGCGGGGTGGAAAGCATTCTTTGCTGTTGACGTTGCTTTTTCCCTGGCACTGGCTGTTCTCCTCTTAATTACATCATTTAAGCCCCGTGAAACAGTATCTGTAAACGCAGATCTGTCCGCAGATGAGACATTTATTCCCGGTCAGCCAAAAGAAGGCATATACGTTTATGGTGTAATACTACTCAGCCTGATCATGTTCATTTATGTCGGGGTTGAAAACGGTGTAGGATTTTTCATCACCGGATTTATGAAAGATACAATGAATTCAATGAACGGATATCTGGCACTTTCATTATTCTGGATGGCAATGATCCCCTCCAGAGTACTTTGCGGTATCTTTTCAAAATATAGACGAGCCCTTCTGGTAGCGGCTCCAACAGGTGCGACCATAAGCCTTGCGATCTTTGCTATTCTCCGGTCAGAAAGCCTGGCTCTTGTTATAGTATCGATCCTTGGTTTCTTCTGTGGCGCAGTATATCCCAATGTTCTGACATACGCTGCAGACTTTTCCGGACGAAAAACTGCCACCGTGACTGCAATAATCACAGTGGCAACAGGTGTCGGTGCAACAGTTGTATCCGCATCAGTCGGCTTCCTTCAGACAGCTTTTGGTTTTACAGGCGCTTTTTTGATACTGGCTGCTATACTGGCGCTTGATATTGTATTTGCTTTACTGGTAATAAAGCACGCCGAAACAGAAATTTTAAAAAAACTGGTTTAACTCGACCATGTAACCTTTTTTGTCTTTAGCAATGATCTTATACTTATAATGATAATACTTTCCATTTGTCAGACCGGATATTTCCTCTTCTTTTCCGGATTTCACAGCTTTTTTCACGAGGCGGGTGAAGATCTCTCTCTCCATTGACTCCGGGTCATTAAGGACTGAATCTACCGCCTCGTATTTATTTGCGATATCCATCTTTGACAGTTTTAAGAATTCATCACTTATAAAGTATGTCTTAAAGTTTTTCTTATCATAGTAAATAAGCGCTACCGGTCTCCCGATAACATCGATCATCCCGACTTCGTTAAAAAACTTTCTCTCATCAAAATTTTCTCCGACCAGCTTATTTTTACGTAAATGCTCCTCTATGTCTTTCAGTTCTGCCGGTCTGCCATAGTAATAACCCTGAACCATTTCACATCCGGCTTTTCTTAGAAATTCAAGCTGCTCCTCTGTTTCTACGCCCTCCATAAGCGTATGGATGCCGAGACTTTTAGCCATGGAAATTACAGGTCGAAGTATCTTCTTCGTCCTTTCGCCAAACTTCCTCATAAATCCCATGTCGATTTTTATTTCATCAAATTCAAAATCAAGAAGTGTATTAAGGGATGAATAACCACTTCCAAAGTCATCCATAAGCACTTCCATCCCCGCATCATGGAATCTTCTGACCGCATTTCTGGTTCCCTCCGGATCAGCCATAACAGTTGACTCTGTTATCTCAACCCTGAAGTATTCCGGATCCAGTCCACTATCCAAGACCATATTCGGGATCAACGCAGACAGATCTCCCGTTTGAAAATCTGTTTTTGAGAGGTTAAATGAAACCGGTATTATATCCCGTCCATCTGCCTCATATCGCTTCATTGTCTTGATTATCTGCTGTACAACATAAATATCCAGTTTGTACGTCAGGTTCGTTTCTTCCAGTATAGGCACAAATACCATCGGAGACAGTGATCCATACGCAGGATCAATCCAGCGTGCCAAAGCCTCCAACCCATAAACTTTCCCGTCTAAAAGGCGTATCTGCGGCTGATAATATATTTTTATCAACCCCTCATCAATGACCCGGTCAATGTTATTTACGATATAGTCCCTGTCTCTGTAAGCCCGTCCAAGATCGTGATCGTACCAAGTGCATAAGGAATCATAGGTAGTTCTGTCAGAATCACACGCAGTGCGGGCTCTGTCACACGCAGAACTGATATCTTCTATCTTTTCTTCATCTTCAGGATTATATACATATACTCCGGCTCTAACGGTCAGCGATCTGCCATTATTTGCCTTACGCATCTCATCAAAGATATCTTCTATTTCTTCTTCCAAATGTTCCGCATCCGCCACTGCATAGAAGTGATCCTCTCCAAATCTGGCGCTGTGCTCATTACCGAAGTGCATACGGAGAATATCTGAAAATGCGATGAGGACACGGTTGCCCTCCTCCAGACCAAACTTAATATTAAACATTCTAAGTCCGTTAAGGTTAAAGGAGATAACAGCCGGTGTTTTATTGGCTATAATGAGTCCTTCTTTTTCAACTCTGGCAGAATTTAAAAAATTGGACATATTCGGCAGTCCCGTAAGCTCGTCATAATAGTTATTCAGGAAAAACATATCCCTTAAATGAGGCACCGAATGTTTTTTGACAAAATCATTTGTCCTGACGTAATCTGCCGTTTCATGATAGGAACCCTCATACATGTAATAAACTACAGACAGACAGGTTCCATCCTTCGTGTACATATTTTGTCCACGGGAATGTATCACATGATATTTTCCGTCACGCGCAGATTTCGTCCTATAGACAGCATCATAGATACCGCCCTCTTTCACAAACTTATCAGCTTCCGCTATCACCCTGTCTTTATCATCAGGATGAGTATCGCGGTACATATCCTCATTCATCAGCTTCTCAGCAGCTTCCCTCGTACAGCTGCAAAGCGTACAGAAGCCGTCAGAAATAAGGACCACCACAACCTGTTGATCCAGATACTGATATATGACAAAAGGTACTGTAGACCTCTCTAACTGGTTCTTTTCAGTTTCAGGAAATACGTATAGATCCATGGCACTTTCCTTCCGTAAGAATACGTCATTCTATACGGTTTATCGACAATTAAGAATATAGAATTTAGTTTCAAAATCCATATATATTCCTATAAATTCCGAAAACGATTACGATAAAGAGATATGTAAAAAGAAGAACATTGTTCCATACCGGCATCCTGGAACGCCTGTATTTACGGTATTCTTCCAGTATTATTTCAAATAATAAAAACGGTATGGACATGAAAATAAGGGGATTATCATGGTACGCAGCACGAAAATCCAGCTTAACCATATGCAATACCATATGCGTCACACCACATCCCGGACATCTGAAACCGGTTACTTTCCTAAATACACACGGTATCCCCAGTCCCGTCCATGCATACCAGAGTAAATATACTGTTCCCAGCATCAAAACAACGATTTCCGGTTTATGAAATTTCACGGCATCAATTATCTTTTTCATATAATACCCAACAAAGTTACCTAAAAGGTAAAAAAGAGAGGAGCTCGTAATGAACCCCTCTCTGTTAGATTCCTGATGCATTTAAGCGTTATTCTCAAGCACCGGCTTCGATAGCATTATTAACTGAATCCTGCATAAGAGCAAATGCAACGATATTCAGACCAAAGATAGCAAGGATGAGGTACAGAACGCTGTCAGAACCAGCAGGTCTGCCCATCTTCTGCTTGATAACACCAACTCTGTCACCCATCTTGTACAGCCAGAACCACATGTAAATGTTACATGTCAGGATGCTGAACAGGATAACAAGTCCACCGCTGGTTGCATTCGGCTCACCTGCAAGATCGTTGATCTCATCGTTGAGCTTGTAAAGCCAATACCAACCGTAAATACCACATGTGATAATGCTGAAAACGATGCAAAGAGCTATGCTTCTTGTCTTATACTGCGGGTTCATAAACTGATTTCCTCCATAATTCTGCTGGCCATAAACCGGCTGACCGTAGTTCTGCTGGCTATAGTTCTGCTGACCATAGTTCTGCTGCTGGTCAAAATTCTGCTGATTGAAATCCTGCTGCTCAGGCTGACCATAGTTTTCAGGCTGACCATAGTTTTCAGTCTGAGTATAACTTCCAGACTGATTGTCCATACCCGGCTCAGGAATAGCCTCAATCTTTGCTCCACAATTCTGACAAAACAGAGAACCATCAGAAACATGGCTTCCACAATTTGGGCAATTCATCCTTATTCTCCTCCAAAATTTTTATTAAAGAGTTCTATAAACACAAGACTCTTTTCTAGACATAATAACATATTTTGGTGAAGAAAATTATTTTTTCATAAAAAAACAATAAAAGATTAAGAAACTTTATTATCCTTATTTTACTTCTGCCTGTCCAAACGGAATCGATTCATTAAAGTTACGTGAATTTTCCATTGTTACAGCTGCGATCGCCTGAAGTGCTTCTCTCGTAAAGAACGCCTGGTGTGATGTAAGGATAAGGTTAGGGAAAGTTGTCAGTCTGGCAACAATATCGTTTGTAAGCCTGTCCTCAGAACGGTCTGTATATACGTTTGTATCTTCACCCTCATATACATCGAGTGCTACTGCATGGAACTTTCCATCCTTAAGAGCGCTTATAAGAGCCTCAACATCAATGAGTCCGCCTCTGGAAGTATTTACAAGCATTACATTATCTTTCATCATGCCAATCGTTTCAGCATTGATAAGATGATATGTGCCGCCCTCACCCATAATGAGCGGAGCATGAAGGGAGATCAGATCAGCCTGTGCTAAAAGTTCTTCCTTGCTGACATATGTAAGGAGTCCGTCCTCTTCCAGCTTTTTATTCGGGAACGCATCCCATCCGAGAACTGTCATTCCATAGCCCTTGCAGATCTTTGCCATACATACGCCGATACGGCCTGTTCCCATGATTCCTGCAACTTTATTATGAAGGTCTATTCCGAGAAGTCCTGACAGAGCAAAGTTATTATCACGAACCTTATTATATGCCTTATGAATTCTTCTGTTTGCTGCCTGAATGATAGTCATGGCATGTTCAGCTACCGCATACGGTGAATATGCAGGTACACGAAGAACTGTCATTCCATATTCCTGCGCTGCCTTATGATCTACATTGTTAAATCCTGCACATCTGAGAAGGATAAGTTTAACTCCGCATTTATTAAGGATCTCTATTACCGGGCGTGATGCATCGTCATTTACAAAGATACATACCGCATCATATCCCTCTGCCAGAGAAGCTGTTTCTTCTGTAAGACGGCTGCTGAAATACTTGATATCAACATTATAAGCACCATCTCCGCGATCTTTACTAAGCTCGCTAAAGAATATGCGGTCATAATCTTTTGTGCCAAAAAATGCAATTTTAAGGATATCTGCCTTTTTATTTTTCGGTGCTTCTTCCTGAATAACCTCAAGGATCTTCTCGGCAGCAGCCTCCTCATCATCTCCATCTACCGTCACGTGCAGAGTCATACCCTTTGTAGAGGCAAGACCAAGTATCTGAAGAACATCTTTCGCATCAGCAGTATGATCATCCGTTGAAATCGTTACAACACTTTTAAATGCAGTACACGCCTGTGCAAGAAGAGCTGCAGGTCTTGCATGAATTCCCATAGGATTTTTTACAACGTAATCAAACTTTTTCATATCTTACTTCGCCTTTCTTTATTACTGGCATTTTTTTGTATGCCTATTATACTCGCAGGATTCGTAAGTTTCACCAATCATTAAATATTTAACAATCTTTTGATTTTTCGAGTGTTGTACCTGCTTGATTATATCGGATACGATTTAATTAAATTGTAGTGTTAATTTTATGCTATTCGTCACCGGGAATTGATTTCTTTTTGTTAATTAGCTTTATATGGCTGATGATAATCCCTGAATATACGTCATTTATTACAAAAATATGTCAAACTACCATTCACACAAACATTTTTTTGTATTCTGAGCATTCAGCTTCATATCCTGTGTACCGATATGAATGTATATGGAGGAATCTCACTATGTTTGGTAAAAAAAAGAAACAGCGGCCACTTGAAACTTTGATCACAGATGGCGGCGTTACCGAGAAAAAAGATGTTATGGGACATATCGCTATCGGACTATGCACTGCCGTAATGATCTTTCTGATAATCCTCGGAGTTCTCGCTGTCATCAACGCATAAAGGTGGTTAATATGAGTGACTTGGAACACTATAAAAAAAGACTGTATGAAATAATCGAAGCATCTACTGGAGACGATTTAACCAGCCGCGCCTACGATCTTATGACGATGACAGCCGTTATTGTCGGTCTGCTTCCACTTACCATGAAAACAGAGACGTCTTATATCCGTCTCATTGATATCACGACCACACTTATCTTTCTCTTTGATTATCTTGCGAGATTTTATACCTCCGATTACAAAATGGGAGTAAAAAGCTATATTGCGTATATCGCATATATCCTTTCTCCCCTTGCGATAATCGACCTTTTATCGATCATTCCGATCGTCAGCCTTATAATGCCTTCGCATCCTCTTGTCCGACTTTTGAGGATCTTTCGTATTTTCAGGCTTGTCAAGCTCGTTAGATATTCAAAGACCATGGTAAACATCACTAATGTGCTGCGAAGAGTGCGGAAACAGCTGATGGCTGTCCTGATCCTGACTATCACCTATATTTTTGCTTCAGGAATGATCATCTTCCAGATAGAGCCGGATCTTTTTAATTCATTCTTCGATGCACTTTACTGGGCTACGATCTCACTTACCACCATCGGCTATGGTGATATTTCACCTGTCACAAGCGCCGGTCGTCTTGTGACCATGGTCTCATCCCTGATCGGTGTCGCTGTTATTGCATTACCATCCGGCATCATCACCGCTGCCTATATGGATGAGATCAAAAAGAAAAAGAGCAAACTTGAACTGTAAAAAGTACTTAATCATCCTTGACTATAATCCATTATATGATATTATTTAGTTAGAGACAACTAACTTATATCATCTTGTTTTTTAGAAATGAGGTGGCAGATCATGAGGAAAACGATCAAGAAAAGAATTAAGATAATTGAAAAACTGGCACATATAGTTTCTCACAGATAAAAGAAAAGAGATGAAGGAGGATCTAAATCCACTCCTTCATCTCTTTATTTATTATTACCACACTGACGGGAAACCCAGTGCTATAAAGATCTCATCTTTCGGAACTGTAAATATATTTTCCGGCGAATCAAACTGATCTGCATCTACTATGATCATATGCCCATCATCATCAACCACCGCAAGCTGATCATCATCCAGAATCTCAGCCATTACAGTTGCCAGATACGAATAATCAAACAAGTTATTCTTAAGTCTTTCAAAAACTTCATCATATTGATCTGCCCGTCCTGAAAGCCCCGCAAGAAAAACTGACTTTCCATAATCTGCAAGACTTAGTGTAAAGGTGATCGTTGGTCTCGGTGCAAGCCCTCTATTAACCATCCATTCATTGTCATGTGCGATAAGAGAAAAATCTCTGGACAGCATATAGATATGCAAATGCGTCTCTTCCACTACCGGCTTCTGGTCTTCTTTTTCGATATATCCAAAGAGATCACCGGTCTTTTTTATCATCCTCTCTTCTCTCGCATTTGGTCTTTTTTTCCTGTGTTCACCGACAAACTGATACTTATCAGGTGCGATTTCCTGCATGATCATATAATGCTGAGTTCTGGAATGAAACAGGATCATGGGAACTAGCTGATCTAATCTATATTCCAGTTCATTTGTGGGATTATCTGAGATCACATGCTTGTTTACCAGATACCCTGCGCCTTCCTTATGACTTACCACATGAAGTACATGATCAAGATCATATACAAAACAAGTTGAATAGCCTTTCACAATAGAAAGCATATGCTCCATTATTTCCGGCAGGTCTTCTTTTTCCGTTATTCCAAGTATTGCACCTTCTGACGGAGCGATAAACGACGAGATATCATGTCGTCCGGTAACACCGAAGTCCCTGAATGTCAGTTTCCTGACTCTCTTCTCTTCCATCTGCTCTCCTTCCTCCAGCTGCTAATCTATTATTTCCTTTCTCTACTAAAAATAGCAATCACTATCAAAAATCCTTTTTGTGCAAGCACGATCAGATTTTTTACTTTTGACTCTTTGTAATCATATATCGGATAAATATCGTATTTTGATTAGTAACGCCGCCGTCTGTTTATCCGCCTGTACTCTGCACTTCCATCCAGCTCCGTGATCAGGTTATGACGCGCGCATGCCCTTACCATCGTATAAGCTGCATAAATAAATATCAACGACATCACATACCATGGATATCTTTCCGGCTGCCCTTTTTCTCCGAGTACTTCACTCTTAACAGGCTCTGTTTCTTCTATTTCTTCGTTTACACCTTCAACCTTGTCGTCTTTCGCCGGTTTCTCTGAATAATCCAGCAACTCAAACTGCGTACCGGTCTGACTCCTTGAATATCCTTCACTTTTCTCAAATTTCTGTCCTGTCAGATCACTGATACTTTTTTCAATTTTTTCCGGTTCTTTTCTTTCACCAAGAACGCCGCTATCTTCCGGATCATATTTACCATCATTAGGATCTTCCTGATCTTCAACTTCTTTTATCTTTGATGATGAACTTCCCGATGATCTTCCTGATGAACTGCCAATATTTCCTTTACCACTAACGTTATAATGTGTTCGGATATCTACATCATCTTTTTCCTTTTTGTTGACTTCCTTAGTATCCGACAGCTTCTTCGTAACCGTTAAAGACCCATAGCGCAAAGTGATGTTGTAGTTATCGACATTAAAATCACCGTTATTTTCAACAGAAAATGTATTACTGCTGCTTCCAACATCCCTTTGGCTTCCACTCATATTTATTTTTGCCGTTTCTCCATCAGCATAACCATCTCCGCCTACGGTGACCGAATCCTTTATTAATTCTTCTCCATCGTATATCTTTCCCGCAGTTGCCGATGTTAAGATCAATTCTCGCGGGGTTATCGTCAGAGTTCCCCTGATAACCTCATCGATCTGAAACTCCTCCGAAACATCTTCACCTGAGCCATCGTAAATCCGGATTACGTTGTCTTCCTCATCGGATAATGCTATTTCGGTACTACCTGCATTCTTGATCTTTTTGCTTGCTATACGGGCCGTGACCATATACTCCGCAGGATCCTCTGTTCCTATCATCGACAGTTCCTGCTCTTCATCTATCTTATGACTCTTTCCGTCATATTTTATATCGATGCTATTGATTGATATTTTGATCGTTTTTTTGAAAGAGCGGTTATCGTTAATATGGACTCTAAAGAATTCAGGTGCACTAACTCCGTCCTCCGACAGCCGGTCAAGTCCATCTATGGTCCTCATATAAAACGGCACAGTAACAATGACTGCATCACCTGTATATACTCTGATGCGACGTGCCTCATCTTCCATAAACAACTCGGCTATACTCGAATCTTCTGAGCTGATATTTGAATAATCTATCTCAGCTAAAGGATAGGCCTCATCTATTTCCGGAGCCCGTCTGTCCGCATATCCCTGAAAGAGATCTATCGCACTAAAGTCACCGTTCTCGTCTAATATCACAGTATAGTTTTCATCTCTATTATCATCAAAGTATAACTGTATTTCATTCATCGAGGATGTTCTATCATTTTTATCTTTATCCTCTTTATCATCATCGTCTTCCTGATAAACATCGCCATCAGTTGTGGTTTCTTCCGGTATCTCATTAACCGGCGGGACTTCATTACCCGGATCTATTTCTCCCGGAACTTCTCCAACCGGGGATTTTTCATCAGGAATCTCCTCTACAGGTTTCGGAGAATCCTCATCGCCATTATCGTCACCACCGTCTCCCTGATCATCGTGGTTACCTGTATCGTCGCCACCATCCTTTACAGGTTCGCTTTCTTCGCCGGATTCAGTAGGAGAGTCATTTGCAAATGTGCATACTGAGAAATTTGCCGTCATCGATACTGCCGCAAAAGAAATAGCTAAAAACAGACTCAAAGCATTTAATTTCATTCTATTCATCTGTTTTCCTCCATAAATGCCAGTTTAAGAAGGCACAATAATAGTTACAGTTCACTCGCTTACAGCTCGCTCACGTAACGGATTTTGCCAATTAAATCGCCTTCGGCGATGGGCAAAATCCAATGGCTTTTCATCGTTCTTGGTCGTAAACTCCGCAGTAAATGCTCCGTTTACGTCTGAACTGTAACCAATAATATACAGATCCTTTTATCTTATATATCGGCGATTTATGTATACAGTATTATGGTAATAGTGAGGAATTTTATTTTAAGCTAAAAAAGCTGATGTAACTTTTTTTCATTAGTTACATCAGCCTCTTTTATATTTACTGTTTTACATTAACCCATGCCGAATGCTGTCTCGAACTATCATGGACCGCATTGCATATCCGTACTATCTGTAATCCGGAATTCACATCAGGAAGGATCTTGCTATCACCCTCTCCGAAATAAAACTCTTTGAACAGCTCGATAACACTCTCGTTAAAGCCTCCGTTAAACGCGCTTATCTCAACAGCTATAGGATCATTCTTTTTCCCATGATATAGCTTGTTTGGATCTTCTTCATTCCACCAGACAGAACCATCCATCATATCCACTTCCAAAAATAAATGATTACTCCTTCCGTGTGATATTTCGGACAAAAGAACATTTCCCATTGCTCCATTCGAAAACTGAAGTGTTACGGATGCAGCATCTTCACTATCAATGTGGATCTTTTTGTCGCCAAAATCTTCTTCCATATTGTCATCTTCCGAACTCATAACACCATCATTAAGAATGCGGTATTCTGCAGCTTTCTTAAAAGTCGCTGACACACCGGTAATATTGCTGCCAGTAACAAACTGTGCCAGATCGAACCAGTGACTCCCTATTTCTGTTACAGCTCTCATAGGACCTGACATATCCGACCTGTACCGCCAGTCATAGATCGAAGGAAGCGCGTGAAAATCCTGCATATAATTTCCATGAACCAGTACAACCTTACCGTATTTTCCGGATTTTATTATTTCCCGTATCTTTTTAACAGCCGCAAAAAAACGTACATTATAGTCAAGTACCAATCTGCCTGTCTTCTTTCCGTGTCTCAGGTTTTCATCCATGAATCTGCGGATATCCTGCGCTTCTTTTTCAGTAATGCACAGCGGCTTCTCGCATATAACATTTTTACCGGCATTCAGCATCTTTTTTATTAATTCAGCATGAGAATTCGGAGGCGTACATATATGTACATCTGTTACATCATCCTCCATTACCTCTTCTACAGAAACCCCATATGAAGGTATCTGATTTTTTTCTGCAAATCCTTTGGCAGAGTCTCTGTGACCGGCTGCGACACCAACCACCTGTATTCCCAGCGCCTTTAGCGCCTGTATATGCATATCTGCCGCAAAACCGGCACCTATGATCACTGCTTTACGATCCATCTGTTTTACCTCTTTTGTTACTTTTAACCCTGTCTTTATTGTAGCAAGTAAATTCTGCAAATGGAATCAAATCAATGTATAATGTCGATGACAGGGTCAAAAGTAAAAAATCCGATTGTGCTTGCACAAAAAGGATTTTTTATTTGGGACCCGCAAAACACGAGCATGTAGCGTTATTACGCGGAATGCGAGTGTTTTAGAATTGCGAAAGCTTCGTTAGAAGCGAAGCAATTCGTGTCATCGAACAGTGTAAAAAAATAAAATTACGGAGTTTATTCATGAGAAAGATTGTTGCTAAATTTGGCGGTACATCTCTGGCTGATGCTGCCCATTTCCGCAAGATAAAAGAGATCGTCTCTGCTGACACAGATCGAAGATATATCGTCGCTTCCGCTCCCGGTAAGCGCTTTCCCGAAGATATCAAAGTTACTGACCTTCTCCTCTCCTGCTATGAAAAGGCAGCTGACGGTCAGCCATTCGAAGATACCTTACTCGCTATCAAAAATCGATTCCAGGATATTATCAGCGACCTTGATATAGACTTTCCGCTTGATAAAGAAATCGATATTATCAGAGAGCACTTATCCACCAAGCCTGAAAAAGATTATCTTGCAAGCCGCGGAGAATACTTAAATTCAAGAATACTTGCAAAGTATCTGGATTTTCATTTTGTCGATCCTGCCTGGTGCGTTTCATTTTATCCGGACGGAACTCTTAACGAACCTATGACAAAAAGAGCTATGGGTGCATCCCTTTATCCTCTGAATCATGCAGTCATCGCGGGATTCTACGGTGCTGATGACGAGGGAAAGATCCATACATTTTCACGAGGTGGTTCAGACGTTACAGGAAGTCTGGCTGCATGTGCAGTAAATGCGGACCTCTACGAAAACTGGACCGACGTATCCGGTCTATTAGCCGCAGATCCCCGTATCGTCGATGATCCGAGATCAGTTGAATACTTAAGTTATCGAGAGCTTCGTACTCTTTCCTATATGGGTGCCTCCGTATTACACACAGATGCTGTACTTCCTGCATCCGAAAAAGGCATTCCCATAAATATAAAAAATACTGACAGACCGGAAGATAACGGAACCATGATCGTTCGTAAACTTCCCAAAGGCGAGACCCGTTATCCCGTTACAGGAGTTGCCGGTCGTCTCGGCATGACAGTTATACAGGTCGAAAAAGTCATGGTCAGTGATGGATCAGGTTTCAGCGCTATAATGCTTGACATCCTTAAGCAGAGAAATCTTCCTTTTGAGCAGTGTCTTACAGGTATTGATACCATTACACTTGTTATCCGTAGTGACCTGATCGCAGACTGTAAAGATGACCTTCTATCCGAAATCCAATCTGTCTTAAAACCAGATTTCCTCGGAATTAAGGAAAACCTGTCTATGATCGCTGTAGTAGGCGAAAAGAGCACAGAATCGTCTGATGCCAACATCCAGGTGCTGTACACTCTAAAAAAAGCCGGTATCGAGATAAGCACCATTAATCAAGGGGCAGGAAAACTTAATCTTCTTATCGGTGTTCCGGAAGAACGCTATGAAGATGCGATAAGTGTCATTTATTCAGCGATAGATGAATCACAAAATGTCGCTATATAATAAAAAATCGGGCAGGAGCTGTCTCCTACCCGATTTTTTACTGCATTATCATTGCCTTAACAGTCTCAATAACGCTCAAGATCTGATATTTTATAACATAGATCGGATCATTATAATCCATATAATCATCCTTTATTTTTTGAAGCAGCGGATACACATACTTCTCTGTTTCATCCACGTATTCAATCATTTTTTTCCTTGAAAACGCAGATGCCATCGTAGAGATATTATTGCACCGGTCCAGTGCTTTCACTATCGCAGCCGTCTTATCCTTTGATAATCCATCATAATAGTCTCTCTTACTCTGACCATCATGTTTAGTTAACAGCGCTACCGAATGCTGAACCGATTCAGAAAAAGGCAGTTCATACGTTTTTACATCACAATCCTCACATACATCATGCAGCAAGATGACCGTGAGCACTTCATCACTTCGTATCCCCAGTGCATGCGCATGGCACGCCATCATAAGAGGATGGATAATATACGGAACTTCTATTTCCGGATTAAACTTATTAGCCTTACGCACTGCTCCGCTATGCATAGTCTGTGCATAGCTTAACGCTTTCCACGTCTGTTCAAGTTTTTCCATCTGAGCGATCGTCTTCAAGCGGGTAAACATTCTTGATTCAGAAAACATCCTGTCCTTCACCGTCCAGGATGGCTTTGCTTCCATTTCAAAAAGATCTCTTCCCGAAATCTGCAAAGCATCAGCTATCCTTGCAAACGAACTTCCTTCCGGAAGAAACTGATTATCTTCCCAGGCTTTTATCACTTCTACCGAAACAAAAACCTGCTCCGCAAGTTCCTCCTGCGTCATTCCTAACGACTTCCTTCGTTCAGATATTCTTTCACCAATGGTCACTTTTATGCCTCCCGATCTTTAATCAAAAGGTAACTGACATTACGTATCTATGGTAACACAAAAATGCCCGTCCAAAAATATGTTACTGAACCGTTTATGTGTGAATGACAACAAAAATATGAACTGTATATTATTTTGTACGTTAAATTTTTTGTTTTGGTATACATTTTTGTTTTTTGTATCCGATATACAGGTTGTGAGGGTTAGAGAGATATTAATACACATGATGGGGGATGTGTATTAATGAGGGAAGTGTAAATAGTAAGGCTTCCTGTGAGCAGAATGTGGGCAGAACTACCTGAAACGGCGGTCCTGCCCACATTCGTTTTAAAAGGTTACTGTTCACTCGCAATGTCATTTAGTTAAGGAGTCTATAAGCCAGAAATAATTGCTATATTAGGATACTTTAGATATTTCTGTGTTGTAATAAATTGATATAGCATATAATCAGACACGCCAAATAGACAGATTTTCATCTGTCTCATAAAGGTGTATACTACTATTGTTGTTTTTTAGGTCCTGTAAGCGAAGCTTACAGGTATTTGGAATCTATGCTGGCGGGCATAGTTCCGATTAGGCCTGATAGGTAGTATATTCTGCCTTATCAGGCCTTCTATATTTGGAGGGCTTTCTCCTTTCTTCAAACGGATGAAATAGTGGCAGGCATTGAAAGCCACAGTAAAATTGACCTGAT
>AUJT01000006.1 GCA_000424365.1 Lachnospiraceae bacterium NK4A144
CAATTCTAACAGCGCCTTATCAATAGAAATATCTCCGTTTTTTACTGATTCCAGCAGTTTCCTAAGATCATCCGTATCCTGAGATGCAGGATTTGATTCATGATATTCCATTTTTGTCACCTCTATTAAACACCGACATCTGACACTTTGTAATTGTAACAGATTATCAAGGAGCGCAGAAGGTTACTGTTCAGACGCAACCGGAGCACTACGCTGCGGAGGTTGCGACCAAGAAAGATGAAAAGCCATTGGATTTTGCCCATCGCCGGAGGCGATTTAATTGGCAAAATCCGTTACGTGAGCGAGCTGGAAGCGAGTGAACAGTAACCACAGAAGTGCAGGGCTTATGTACCGTTATAGAAAAACTTTATCAGGTCGATATAAGTAAGGAAAGGGGTAGATGTGCGGAACAGTGTTATGTAAACATGACATCTGCATTTTTTGATAAACACAGGAAAAAATTCTTTAAATGTCGAAAGAAACAAAATAAAATGACGATGCATATTGTATACACAAGCGGATAACCAACAGCTTTTGAGGAATAAAATGGAACGAAGAGGCAGCTTTAAATCAATATTATTTAAGATAAACGACGGACTACTCAGTTTTCCGGCAGTGGTTGCGATCCGAAAGGCAATGATATGTTCGATACCTGTTTTTCTGGTATCTTCTTTTTCTAATATCCTGATCGCGTTTCCGATCTATCAGTATCAGGTCTTTTTACAGGGAGAGATCGGAAAAGATGTGCTTCATTATCTGTCTATCATTCAAAAATCAGCTGATGCGCTGGTAGGCATACTGGTGGCAGCGGCAGTAGCACATTACTATGTGCAGGAGGTTCACCCCAAAAATACTGAACTTGCGTGGATATCATCTGTTCTTTCTATCGTTAATTATGGAGTGATGGTGATCGACCATGAAAAAGGTCAGATAATGGCGCAGCTCGGTGTTAATACCATGTTCATATCATTTATCAGCGGGCTATTGTCACCGATTCTTTTTTTATGGATGTATGATCATGAGTTTTTCGGACCTAAGAAAAGCCAGAGAACTGTTGACCCGACCTGGTGGTGGACGATCAAGAGCGGACCGGCATGTATAGTGATAGGAGCAGTGATTCTCACATTGACTTATCTCTTTTGCTCGTTGACTCATATTACAAGTATTTACAACGGATTTTATATTTTCTTTAATAAAGTCCTTCCGATAAAAAATGCTGCAGCTGAGATAAATGCGGTACTGCTGATCGTGCTCCGGCAGATCTTATGTCTTCTCGGAATGAATGGCGGTGTTCTTACAAGAGAGATCAATTTTAATTATTTTGAACCGCTCCTTATGGAAAATATTGATGCCGCGACAGATGGGCTTACGCCGAAAAATATAGTTAATAGTGACAGCATAGGAATGGTTACTTCGGCAGGTGGAGCCGGAATGGGACTGGCTCTTGTCATAGCGATCCTGTTGGTTTCGGTTTCTGCAAGAAAAAAGTGGCTGGCAAAATTTTCTATGCTTCCTGCGATCTTTAATATTTCGGAAATACTTCAGTACGGCGTACCGTTAGCGTTCAGTCCTATTTATGCGATACCTTTTATGATAATCCCGCTCATTAACTTTTTTATCTACTGGGTACTCGCAAAGGTCAGGCTTATCCCGATGGTGGTAAAAACGAGTGACTGGATATTGCCGTATTTTGTGCAGGCTTCCGGACAATTGGGAGTCATGACGGGACCGGTGTTTATTACGCTGCTGCTTGTGCTTGATGTGCTGATATATATTCCTTTTGTAAAGCTTTCTGATGAATATGATAAATATGTCTTTCAAAGGGATGTTGCGGAGCTCACAAAACTGCTGCAGCAGAGCGAAGAAAAAAATATTGCGTTTGACCATTTATCTTTACCAAACAGACTTCGCACGGCATGGGAAATCCTGGTAAATGACCTGTCGATCGATCTGAAGCAGGGACATAATATCCAGATGTATTATCAGCCGCAGATTGATATTGATGGAAGATGCATAGGAGCGGAAGCTTTGCTTCGATGGAAGCAGGAACTGGTTGGATTTGTATATCCGCCGCTTGTGATCGCAGTTGCCAAGAACGGTGAGATCCTCGAGGAACTTGAGGCGTTTATCTTTAATGAAGCTGCAAAAGAACTTTCCAGACTTGAGAGAAATAACCATAACGAACTAAAAATCTCAGTGAATATCACGGCTACAAGCCTGCTGAGGGATAATCTGGTTGAGATGCTGGATGATGTTGTGAGGCGTTACGGAATAAAGACAACACAGCTTTGGATAGAACTTACGGAGCAGGATGCCATCACGTCTCCTCAGATAGCGCTTCAGCGACTGGAAACACTGAAAAATAAGGGATATAAGCTCCTTATCGATGATTTTGGAATGGGGCACACTTCCTTAAAGTACCTGCAATTTGGAATGTTTGACACGATAAAGCTTGATGGATCGCTTACAAGAAATATAGCGCAGGAGGATGCGAATAACAGTACAATAATCGCTTCAATAACCAAGCTCGCCGAGAAATTTAATCTGGGTATCGTGGCTGAGTATGTTGAGAGTATGAATCAGAAAAAAATGCTGGAGTACCTTGGAGTCAGGTATTTCCAGGGTTATCTGATATCCAAACCATTGGATGAAGTGGAATTTAGAACATTTCTGGAGTCTCGTGAAGAACTGAAGTAAGAGGAGGGAACCAGACATGAAGGTAATTGGTAATATTTGTAAGGGTTTGTTGGTTTTATTACTGTTGATCACAGGATCGGTTGCGGTCTGCATTGCTAATCCTGATCTTACAGCAAAGATCGCGGCTGTTGTAAACCCTGTGGAGACAAAGGAGAAAGAGATACCTGCGACGAACTTTGCGTCGAGAGAGGTCTTTCCGGGTGATGAGAATTATCTCATGAATCCGGTGCAGGTAGCTGATGCTGCGCTAAACGGGGATGAACAGGCTGCGGAGGCTATAAGGACAGCAAATACCGTCAGTGGTGCTTCGGGACGTGCAGGGCTCGGAAATCCGGAATCGGACTATGTTGCGCCTTCTACTTCTAATGTCAGGGTTCCGAGTGATGTTAGCGGAAAGAACGGATATGAGGGTGTCAAAGCTGATGACGAGGAAATCGGTGATAGTGAGGCTGATGCGCTCTGGAAGGAGCTTGGCCCAGGGGAAACCGGTTCGGATCTTAGTTTTGACGCGACTTTTTATCCTTTTTTCCAGATGCTTGATGATGAGGGGAAGAATACCTACAGGCAGATTTTCGCGAATGCAAATGCAGGACGAAAGGCATTCACACCCGTTGAACAAAATCTTTCTTCTGCTGAGTTGAAAACAGCGTTTGAGGCTGTTGTTAATGATCATCCGGAGCTTTTCTGGATGGACACAGGATATTCCGCAATGTTCAGGAATAGCGGAAATTGTGTGGAGATCAACCTGAAATTTAACCGTACGGCGGATGATCTTGCTAATGCAAAAGCTGAATTTGAGCTTAACTCTCAGCAGATCGTCTCCGGGGCAGCGGGGCTCGGCAGCAATTACGAAAAGGAAAAGCATGTGCATGATGCTCTTATAGAGCGAGTGAACTACAGCACAGGGGCTGAGATGAATCAGAGTGCGTATAGTGCGCTGGTTAATGATTCTACCGTGTGTGCCGGTTATGCGAGAGCTTTTCAGTACTGCATGCAGCAGCTTGGGATACCGACTTATTACTGCACAGGATATGCAGGAGAGAGTCATGCGTGGAATATCGTGTCGCTGGATGACGGCTTCTATAATGCGGATACTACCTGGGACGATACCGGAGATAGTAAGTATGCATATTTTAACAAGACTGATTCTGATTACGGGACTACTCATGTGAGACAGGATCTGTCTGTTTATCTGCCGCCTTGTGAGGGTACTGCTTACAGAAATCTGGAGGAACCGTTGGAGACGGCTGATGCTTCTGAGGGAAATACTGATGCTTCAGCGGATCAGAGTGCGGAAGCTGCTCGTTCTCTCGAGGAAGCTGTTGCAGCTGCGGCGGCAAGCAGAGCACAGGAGCATGCTGAACAGGCAGCGGAGGCAGAAGCAGTGGCTACTCCTGCTGCCATGAAGGCACGTGAGGAAGAGGCTGCCGCTGAGGAAGAGGCTGCCAGAATGTTTTCACTTGAGGACTATGGCATCAGTCAGGACGATGTTCTGAACAGTATTAGTGAGTATTATACTGATTGCAAGAAACAGATCGAGAGCCGCGGCACCGGAAGTTATTCTTTTTATAACGTGATCAGCGGTGAGTCTGTCATGCAGGAGCTTTATACTGCTTATCGTCAAAAGGCGACTCAGCGTGGTTTTCTTAATGATGCTGTTGCAAATGTCGGCGGTTCGGAGTGCAGCATTTCCGTGGAGCCGGAGCAGTTGACAGGCGGTCAGTATCTACTGCGGCATACGATCTCGATTAAGTAAATTACTCTGTTTTTTACTTTGGCGGGGGGACGTGCAAGCCATATAGTTATCTCACGAGACGGCTCGGACAGACACTAAGTTCGCGCGCTGTCCTCATGAACACGGGAATTTCTGCGAAACTCGATGCTTCGCATCTCAGACAGTTCGCAGAAATTCCCTATTCGGACAACGTGCTCTCTAAGTGCTGCCGGCTTATTGTCTCTTTGAGATAACTATATGGCTTGCACTTACGTTTTGGCTGAGTGAAGTGTGTAAACTTGAATTGGTTACACAATTGCGCCATTTTCATGCTGTTGTGTAATAATTGCATGAAAAGGCGCTTCACATTGATGTTTTTGATACATGTGTCTGACTAAACGACGGTTGTTGTGTAAAAATGAGCATGAGACAATGCGTTTGCGTGAATAGTCAGACTAATATAACAGGCGAAGAGTATACTGTATGCAGACGATTCGGTTACACTAGTTAACATAACTTGGATTTTTATTGATCTATTATATTGGATATATAGTGGTAATGAGATTGGTTTTTTGATTTGATATTTAAATGCGCGTAGTGATCGCTTCTTTTTACGAAGTGATCTTACTACGCGCATTTTGATGTTTATGCTGTATTATTACTGGGTTTCGGCATGGATGATCTGACGTACTTCTTTTAGAGTAAGATTTTTTTCGGCGGCGATCTTTGCCAGATCGTCGTATTCGTATTTTGTTTTTTCTATGCCAAATCCTATTGATCTTTTTTGTTGTATCTGGCCGATGGTGGTGTCTATTTTTTCTATGGTCCTGTTCATGCAGTATCGGTTCATGTGAGTTTCTCTGATTCCGATCGTTGAGGTGTGCTTGAAGAGAGTTTTTACTATTTCATCCTTTTTTTCCGAAGAGAGGATAACCTCGATAAGTGTTCCGGGGCGGGATTTTTTCATGCCGATGGGGACTGTGAAAACTTCTCTGGCACCTGCTTCGAAGAGGCGGTCCATGGCGAAGGAGATTTCTTCGGCAGTCATGTCATCTACGTTGCAGGAGAGTACAAGGACTCCCAGATCATTGTTAGATATGGAAGTGGTCATACTTTCGCCTAGCAGGGCGCGGAGGAGATTTGCCCGAGGAAAATCTTTATGTCCCATACCGTATCCAATCTGATCGACTGTTATGAGCGGCATATCTCCGAAGCGTGTGACGAAGTGTCGCAGGAGAGCGGCGCCTGTCGGAGTGCAGAGTTCTCCCTCAATATTGCTGCTGTAGATGGGGATTCCCTTAAGGAGCAAGGCTGTTGCAGGCGCAGGGACAGGGAGTGTTCCATGAGCACATTTTACGAAGCCGCTTCCGACGTGTATGGGGGAGGCGATCACCTCATCCGCTTCGATTTCGTGGAATAACAGGCATACCGCAGTTATATCAGCGATTGCGTCCAGTGTACCGACTTCGTGAAAGTGTATTTCCGAAACAGGTTTTCCGTGTACCTGACTTTCTGCGTCGGCGATGAGGTTGTAGACTTCGAGGATATCGTTTCTGACTGCGGAAGGGATATCCAGATGTTCCCTTACGATATGCTCTATATCTTTAAGAGTATGGTGAGAATGTGAAGGATGGTCGTGGTGATCATGGTGGGATGATGCGTGATCATGTTCGTGCGAATCTTCGTGTACATGCGCATGGTGATGTACGGAGTCTGAATTTAGATGAGCTTCATCGAGACCGTTAATAAGTACGGTCATATGAGAACCGGTGATACCGCATTTTTCTGCTTTTTCAAGTCTATATTCGATTCCCGGGATTTTCAGATCATTTAGTTTTTTTACAAAACCATCGCGATCCGGCAGAAGTTCCAAAAGAGCTGCGCATAACATATCCCCGGCAGCACCCATACTACAGTCAAGATAAAGAGTTCTCATGTGCACCCTCCTGTTTTGGTCAAAAACATAAAGAATCTGCGATCTTCTTAAATTTTATTATGACATATAGAGGCTATGTTGTATAATATCTTTAAGTATGTTTCGGAGGGCGAAACTGCTGGAGACGGGAGAGGGGTAAATGAAACAGCTGGAAGCAAATATGAGACGGAGAGTACTGCGTACAGTCTTTATTTTTGTCTGGCTCTTCGTTTTAATTGATATAGTATTCTATGTTTCGGATAGATTCATAGGATTCGAGAAAATGGATCCTGTGATTTATCCGCTTGTCCGCATATTGCTCCCGTTTCTCATCAATTTAGGAGCCTGGATCGGTTCCAAACAGGTGATCCTTTCGGAAAAATTTACGAGTCACCTGAAAAATCTGACAGTCAGCGCATGTTTGATGACGATCTGCGGTACGATGGCGATATTCCACAGCTATTTCACGCCGCTGTGGGTAGCACCTGCTATTGTAATGGTATTTGCATCGGTATTTCATGATCAGGCTATTCAGAAAAGCCTTTTTATGTACAATTTACTGATAATTATCATTACGATCCTTGCGGCATCTTTTGAAAATCCGGATAATATTGTTTTTATCGCGGAAACGGGGATCATTGTAGTTTTGATATGTCTGCTGGTGTGTTTTGCGGCAGATATCATGCAGCGATATAATGACGATCTGGCACGGTTCAATAAGGAGATTTACCGTAGACAGGCGGATTATCGCGAAAAATTCAGGATGGATTTTCTCACGGGTGTTTATAGCAAGGCGTATCTTTTTGAGAAGACTAACTCGATCATGAAGAATGCTTCCGACAGGCATCCGATCGTAGTCGGGATAATAGATCTGGATCATTTTAAGAGTGTTAATGATACATATGGGCATGAGAATGGAGACCTGGTTTTAGCAGCGCTTGGAGAACTGCTAAGAGATTACCAGACAGATACTCTGGCTATCGGTCGTTTTGGCGGAGAGGAGTTTGTTCTGGTATTTGATGGGGAATCTCTGATGCAGGGCTGGCTCATTTTGGATGAGCTCAGGACTCGTTTCTCAGAGGAGAAATTCGACTTCACGAGCCGCAGGATGACACTTAGCGGTGGTGTTGCCGTCTTTACCGTGCCTACTGCCACAGAAGCAGCGATCGCAAAGGCAGATCAGGCACTTTATCAGTCAAAACAGCGCGGACGAAACAGGATAACGAGAGTTGAATAAGAGGGAAAAGTCACGTTTGAAAATGTGACGCACCATGAGCAAAGGTGACAGTAACACGAGGATGAATTTAATAAGGGACAGGTATGAATCTAAACGAAAATAATCAGGAATTTGATAAAGACAGCTTTATCGATAGACATGGAAACAAGAAGAATCACACATCTGCTTATTACAAAAGAGTGAAGCAGCTCCAGCGGAGAAGCATAGCCGCAGGAATTGGAGCAGTGGTACTTATAGCGGCAGTCGGGATCTTTATGATCCGCGGGCTGATCTTTGGCGGAAGCACGGTCGATGCGGCAGAGAAAACAAAGAACGTTGAAAAGGTTTCTTCGGAACCGATCAGTATTGAGACAGATGAAGGAAAGATCGTAAAAGAGGAAAAAGAGGAAGAACCGGAAGGACCTTTCTTCAAGGGTTATGAGCCTTATGAGGATGAAAATACACAGACAACAGACACAACTTATGTAAACAGTAAGTACTCGGTGTTGGTTGATCTGGATACCGGACATGTGGAAGCTGAGAGAAATGCTGATGAAGTAATAAGCCCGGCATCTATGACAAAGATCCTTACAGTCCTGGTTGCAGCTGATCACCTTAAAGATGAGAGTAGTCTTGATGATAAGGTTACGATCTCCACAAACATGACAGATTATCCGTACGTAAATGACTGCAGTACAGCAGGTTTCCAGATAGGTGAAGAAGTCACCGTAAGAGATCTCTTTTACGGAACGATCCTTCCGTCCGGCGGTGATGCAGCAATGGGACTTGCGTATTACACCACAGGTACTACTGATATGGCGGATTTTGTGCAGCTCATGAATGAAAAGGTTGAGGAACTCGGTCTTTCAGATACAGCACATTTCCAGAATCCTATCGGTATCTATGATGAGAATAATCATTGTACGGTTAAAGATATGGCGATGATCCTCAAGGCAGCTATGGAGAATGAGTTCGTGCAGGAAGTTATGTCAACTCATATCTATGTAACGACAAAGACTCCTCAGCATCCGGACGGACTTACTATTTCGAATCTTTTCCTTAGAAGAATTGAGGATAAGGATTCTCATGGAACAGTTATCGCCGCAAAGACAGGATTTGTAGTGCAGTCACGTAACTGTGCCGCAAGTTACGGAAAATCAGACGATGGAAAGAATTATATCTGCGTAACAGGCAATGCTCACAGCGCATGGCGCGCGATCTACGATCACGTAGCGATCTACGACCAGTACACAGGAACAAATAAGGGAACAATATCTCCGGACGTTCCGCTTAATACGGATTACTAATAAAAAGATGTAAGGGGCAAAATTTACTTTTGACCCTTACATCTTTTTTATAGAAGTCCCGGTTTTATAAAGAAGTCGTGTTTTGATAATTCTCCATTAAAGAAAGCATCAAAGATGCTGTCTTCGGATTTTTTAGTGTTCTCTTTGGAATGAGAGATGCTGATCACAGCTTCTTCGGAATTTATGGATTCCACGGTTACTGTAATGCCGGGATCGATCGTTTCTTTTCCAAAATCGTCATACCATGCAAAGCCGGGCGTTGACGAATCTGCCGTATCGCCGCGTCTCATATATCCCTCGCCGTCATTTACGAGACGAACCAGTCTCTGGGAATTATGAGTTTCGTCATAGGTCGGGCTCTGTACATCGTAGCGAAAGATCCTTTCGCCATAGACATCTGTATCTATGGTCGCATCGCAGTGGAGGATACGTACACCGGAGGTTTTTGGTGTCAGAACAGACTCCATATTTCCATTTGCTGTGTCGTACTGGATAAGGAAATACTCCGATGTGATCGTTTCTGAATCTTTCATATCAGTGTCTCTTGGGATCAGTATGCATCCACCGGAAAAAGATGATGAAGGAATCGTATACTCTCCGTCTTCACGACATATCTGAACTTCATCATCGGTGAGCCAGCCGAGCATCAGCTTTGAAAACTGGGAGTAATCACCTTCCATTTCATCCATCATTTCTGAACCGGCGATCCCGTTCATGGCATCGAAGTCCTCATCTTCACCAACTTTGTAGAGGTCACGAAGTCCCATGCAGTGTCCCATTTCATGTGCTGCAACCTGAACATAGTATTCGCGGTCACTTTCACTGTTTAAGGGCTGGGCATCATCAATTATGTATTTTCCGGGTTGTACACCGTCGATAGAAAAGTCCGGATCATCATACCAGGAGTTTTGTGATCCGTAGAAGTACTCATCAGCGCCGATGATATTAAAGATCATGGTGTCTATATATCCGTCATCATCGGAATCAAAATCGGAGAAGTCGATCTCGTCATCGAAAGCTTCCATTACCTCTTCTGCGAGAGGTTCGTAATCGTAGGCTTCGACTCCCTCGTAATCACGCATCTTTTTTTTAGCTTTATAAAAATAAACAGATCCGTCGACTTCCAGCTGACCGTAAGAAGAACGGTACATCCAGTAAGACAGGCTTTTTTCATTCGCTACGTTAAAGAGAAGATCTTTAATAGCTCTTTTTGACATCATATCAGGATCGCGCTCTGTATCTGCAAATGAAATGATAAAGGTCGGGACATTAAGTTTTCCGGTTGATGGAGCATTGGGGGCTTCGAGATCAGTACAGGGACCGTAGACATTTGTTCCATCATGATTGAAATTGTAAACTTCTCGTTCAGGCTTTTTATCCGCTCCTGGAAGCGGAGTATCGGATTCTGAGAAAAAGGCCATTATAAGGAAGAGCAGCCAAAGTAAAAATGTAAAGCCAAAAGAATAAAAACGGAAAGGACGGTGCTTAAGTTGTCCTTTGATAAAATTCATAGGTAAAAAACCTCATGTTTGCATTATTAGAAAAATGGTTTTGTTTTCGTAACTGTTCACACGTAAACGGAGCATTTACTGCGGAGTTTACGGACAAGAAAGATGAATAGCCATTGGATTTTGCCCATCGCCGCAGGCGATTTAATTGGCAAAATCCGTTACGTGAGCGAGCTGAAAGCGAGTGAACAGTAACCTGTTTCCAATATCCTAGTATATATTTGTATTAAAAAAAATACAATTAGAAAGATAGATGTGTTATGATGATTAAGAGAAAAATTAGTTACTGTTCACTCGCTTGCAGCTCGCGAAAGTAACAGGTTTTGCCCATCGCCTTTGGCGATGGGCAAAACCTAATGGCTTTTCAGCACTCATGGTCGTAAACTCCGCAGTAAATGCTCCGTTTACGTTTGAACAGTTACAAAAATTAAACTTAAATAAAACAGGGAAATATCATTAATGAATTATACCGATACAAAATGTCCTGCCTGCGGAGCGAAGCTTGCGCTCAAGGTCGGGGACAAGCATGTCAGATGCGAGTACTGCGACTCTGTATATGTGGTAAAAGCAGGGGAATTAAAAGAAGCTGGTGAAGCTGAAAAAATCGAAATATCCAGGCTTGAAAGGGAAGCACAGGATAAAAAGGAGCGTAAAGAAAGTGATACTGATAAGACAATAAGACTGGCACAGGAAGAAATAGAAAGAAATACAAAGAAACTCCCGCCGATAATGTACCCCGGCAGAGCAATAATGTCGTATTTTATCCCATCTTTACTGGTACTTCGTCTCATAAACGATCTGGTAACAAAGGATCTCGGCCCGGTAAAGATCGTATTTGGAATACTGATCGCTTTGTTTTTCTTTATCCTTGTGGATGTGAGCTGTGTTCTTTATGAGAAATATCTGAGGATCATGATAAAGGGCGCAGATGAGCGGCTCCGTAAGGCAAAGGGAGAGATCATAAGCCGTGCGGAAAATTGTGAGCTTGAGAGAGTTGTGATGGCAGGCCTGAACGGAGATTACAGTGCAGTTGGCGCGGCAGCGCTGGCAGGAAGTAAAAAGATAAATCCACTGATGATCATCCTTGCGGGGCCATGGCTTTTATTTTATCCGTTTATGGCAACACATGCTGTAAAGACAAAAAATCCCTATAAGAAAAAGACCGCCAAGTGGCTTCTGATCGTTATATGGCTGATCTTTGCGATCATGTATATGACAATCGTTTCATCAGGTATTAAGGCTCTGTCTTTCTGATATAATCCATAAGTCGGAAAGCAGAGCCTTTTTCTTTGTTACTTTACGTAAAAGGAATAGCGTGCGGTATTACACATATTTAAAGGAGATACCGACGTAAAATTGAACATCTGAAAAGTTCAAATATAAAGGCGTCTGTGATAGAATCAAGAAAGAAATGAAAATGAGTGGAGCAGGGAATCATACTGTCATTTTCTAAACAAAAGAGGAAGGGAAGGTATTAGATATGGGACTTATCAGAGCAGCAATGAATGCAGCCGGAAGTGTTCTTGGCGATCAGTGGAAGGAGTACTTTTACTGTGATGCCATCGATGAGAGCGTACTTGTTGTAAAGGGAAAGAAGAGGACGTCAAATAAGCGTCAGACTTCCAACACAAAGGGCGAAGACAACATCATTACAAACGGATCAGTTGTCGCTATTAATGAAGGTCAGTGTATGCTGATCGTTGATCAGGGTAAAGTTGCGGAGGTTTGCGCAGAGCCCGGTGAGTTTGTATATGATACATCTACAGAGCCTTCTGTATTTTCAGGAAGTCTCGGAGATTCCATCGCACAGTCCTTTAAGAATGTAGGACGCCGTTTCACCTTTGGCGGAGATGCTCCGAAGGATCAGAGAGTTTACTTCGTTAATACAAAGGAGATCATTGGCAATAAGTACGGAACAGCAAATCCGGTTCCGTTCCGTGTGATCGATCAGAATATCGGCCTCGATATGGATATCGCCATCAAGTGTTTTGGTGAGTATTCCTACAAGATCGTGGATCCGGTACTTTTCTACACAAATGTCTGCGGCAACGTAGTTGATGAGTATGAGAGATCAGAAATTGATTCTCAGCTGAAGACCGAGCTTCTTACAGCGCTTCAGCCTGCATTTGGTAAGCTTTCAGCACAGGGCATCCGTTACAGTGCACTTCCTGGTTCTACTCAGGAGATCGCAGATGCGCTTAATGAAGTGCTCACAGCAAAGTGGAGAAATCAGAGAGGTCTTGCCGTTGCATCCTTCGGCGTATCATCTGTAAAGGCATCTGAAGAAGATGAGAAGATGATCAAGACTGCTCAGATGAATGCTATCAACAGAAATCCTGGAATGGCAGCAGCTACACTGGTATCCGCTCAGGCAGATGCTATGAAGGCAGCAGCATCAAACGAGCATGCAGGAGCTATGTTTGGATTTGCAGGAATGAACATGGCTCAGCAGGCAGGCGGAATGAACGCAGGAAATCTGTTTGCTATGGATCAGCAGGCAGGCGGTCAGACACAGCCTATCAATAATGGTGGTTTTGGAAATATGCAGCCCCAGCAGGCAGCACCGAATGGCGCAGGTTTCGGAAACATGCAGCCTCAGCAGGCTCCGGCACAGCAGGCAGCTCCGACAGCAGGTACTGCAGGCGGATGGATCTGTCCTACCTGCGGTCAGGAAAATACTACTAATTTCTGTTCAGGATGCGGAACAAAGAAGCCGGAACAGCCGGTAAAGGCTGACTGGTTCTGCCCGGACTGCGGTACAAAAAATGAGGGTAAGTTCTGCACTAACTGCGGACATCCGAAGCCGTGAGAAAGCTGAAACCAGCAGAAAGGAACAGATTGAATGTCTGACATTATAAATTTCAAATGTCCGGCCTGTGGCGCGCCGATCTCCTACAAAGGAGAGTCGGCGGGCCTTACCTGTGATTATTGCAACAGCACGTTCAATATGGAGCAGGTAAAGGCAGCGGAAGCCGCTGAAAAGATCTCGGCGGAATCATCCGATATGACCTGGACGGAGCCCACGCAGGATCTGATCCGTGACGAAAACGGAAAGATGGAGGGATTTTTGTGCCCGTCCTGTGGTGCGGAGATCATCGCTGATGAGTCTCTGGGTGCAACTGAGTGCCCGTACTGCGGAAATAAGGCTGTTGTGCCGCACGCATTTGACGGCATGTACAGACCAGATGTAATGATCCCGTTTAAGCTCAATAAGGAGCGCGCTCAGGAAGCTCTGAAAAATTTCTATAAGGGAAAGAAGCTTTTGCCTAACGGTTTTGCTGACGGAAACCGTATGAAAGAGATACAGGGCGTATATGTACCTTTCTGGCTCATGAGCTGTGAGGCAGAGGGTGATGCGAGCTTTGAGGGTGTAAATACCGAGACTCGTGAAAGCGGAAAAAAGCGCTATACAAAAGAGAAGCATTATCTGGCACATCGTCATGGAAAGATGCAGTTTAATCGTATCCCGGCAGACGGCTCAAAAGCCATGGATGACGAATACATGGACGGACTGGAGCCCTTTAACTACAACGATCTGGTGGAATATGATGATGCATATTTCTCAGGTTATCTGGCAAACAGATATGATGTTTCTGCGGAGGAAGTGCAGGAGCGCATAAATGTCAGAGTAGAAAACAGCGTGGTATCTGAACTTGAGCGAACCGTAAAAGGTTATGATTCAGTTAATCACAAGGATCATACCGTGAGGTTTAACAGCGACAAAATAGAATATGCCATGTTACCGGTGTGGATGCTGACAACCAAGTTTCAGGATGTAAAGTACAGCTTTGCCATGAACGGTCAGACCGGAAAGATCTCCGGAAAGCTGCCGGTAGATATGGGTAAATATTGGAAATATCTTCTCTCAACGTCACTCATATGTTTCCTTATAGCTCAGGCACTTATCGCTATATTTGGCGGAAGTGATGGTTTCTCGCTTTTAGTAGAGCTGGTAGTGCTTTTAGTCAGCGGATTTATAGGTTTTGGATACGCAAGTGGTCTGAAAAAAGCTATGAGTACCGCGGAAACGGCGATGGAAGCAGGAACTTATCTGGATACAGGCTCAGTAAAGATCATGCAGAAATCAGATACGTTTATGTTTGAGAAACACTGGGAAGAAGATATAAAAAGCAACAAATGATTGAAAGGAAGTACAAGCTATGCCCAGGATCATTCTCCACGAACCCGAGATACCATTTAACACGGGAAACATCGGACGTACATGTCTGAATGCAGGAGCAAGCCTGCATCTCATCGAGCCTTTAGGATTTTTTCTCGATGATAAGCATCTGAAAAGAGCCGGTATGGACTACTGGCATCAGGTAGATGTGACAAGATATGTAAGCTACGAGGATTTCCTTCAGAAGCATCCCGGATCAAAGATCTGGTATGCTACGACAAAGGCGCATCAGTGCTACAGTGATGTGAAATTTTCACCGGATGATTTCATCATGTTTGGTAAGGAGAGCGGTGGAATACCGGAGGAGATCCTGGTAGATCACGAAGATACGTGCATCAGGATACCGATGATGGAAAATTGCAGATCGCTGAATCTTTGCAATTCAGTCGCAATAGTCCTTTATGAAGCACTCAGACAAAATAACTTCCCAGGACTTGAGCAGAACGGAAATCTGCATCGACTGACCTGGGAAGAAAAATAATTGTTACTTAAGGATTTCTCTGACTACACCAACATAGTAGAGAGAACCAAAAACGCATATCACGTCAGTATCAGCCGCTCTCTCAAGGGCGGCTTTTACTGCCTCATCAATGGAAGCGCAGGGGACAGCCTCTGCGCCTTTTTCTTTAAGAAAAGCAGCGAGATCTTCTGCGGAAAGAGCTCTTGGTGAATCAGGTGTCACGGTGAAAAATGTCTTTGCGATCGGAAGAACGTGATCCATCATCTGTGCATAGTCTTTGTCACTGAGAACACCTGCGACAAAGATTATCTTCTGTCCCGGGAAATACTGCTCAAGGCTCATCCTTAGAACGATGGTTCCTTCCTCGTTGTGGCTGCCGTCAACAAAAACGGCCGGAGAACGGTGAAGGAGTTCAAAACGTCCCGGCCACTCAGTTAAGGAAAGACCGCGGCGGATATCATTATCGCCGATGTTCCATCCTTTCTTTCGGAGAAGGAGAGATGCCTGCAGCGCAATAGAAGCATTGTTTATCTGATATCTGCCGAGGAGACTTATGTGCAGATCATTCCAATTATCTGATGAGTTCGGAAGTGTCAGATCAAAAGTCTGACCGTCGAGACTCTTTTCCTTCACATCTTCAGGAAGTGAAGCTATGGTGAGATTCGCTCTGTGTCCCGCAGCTGCGTTTCTAAATACGTGCAGCACATCATCATCTGCAGGATATACGAGTACATCACCATTTTCTTTGATGATACCGGCCTTTTCTGCGGCGATCGCAGGCAGCGTATCGCCGAGGATCATTGTATGATCGAGACTTATGGTCGTAATGACGGAAAGCTCGGATGCAGGTATCACATTTGTGGCATCCAGTCTGCCTCCGAGTCCTACTTCCAGTACCACGATATCGCATTCTTTCTCAAGGAAATAGAGGAAAGAAATGGCAGTCGTGATCTCAAACTGGGAAGGATACTGAATATTATCGGCTTTCATTGACTCTGCTGCTTCACGGACACGGGTTGCGAGGCGGGATAGGTCTTCTTCTGATATCTCCTTTTCTATGAGAGTTCCGTTTTCTTTCCATCCGATCTGTACCCGCTCGGTGTAACGCACGAGATAGGGAGATGTGTAGAAACCGACTCTGTATCCTGCTTCGCGGAGGATCGTATTCAGAAAAGCGGAGGTGGAACCCTTTCCGTTTGTACCTGCGATATGCACGAAGCGGAGATCATTCTGGGGATCTCCCAGACGGTGCATGAGCTCCGTGATGCTCACGAGATTGTAGGGTTCGGTTCCGTTAACGATGCTTGTTGGCGAAAAAAATGGAATACTGTTTATATAATCCATTGTTTCCTGGTAATTCATGAATACGATCCTTTCATATGATGTTAGGGTCAAAAGGTCAATATGGGTGAAGCTGATATTGAAACCTCTATTAGAGGGATTCACTGGTTGCAGAACTATTTACAGAAAAACGTGATACCGGTTTAAGGATAGCTGTGAGAAGTATCACATTGACCGGGATCATGATAAAGATCTTAAGCGCGCGAGCTGTTATGGATGCGATAAAGCCCTTTCCATACAGGATAGAAAGCCAGAGTGAATTGAGTATAAGGCTCACTATAACTGCATTGATAAGCTCGGCTGCGATTATACGGATTATGAAATTCTTTGTGGAAAATGCAGATGAGCTATTATCCTTCCGGTGTAGCATTATACCGTAGATCAGACCGCTTACGGCGCCTGAAATGGTGAAGCCCGGGAAATACGGACCGGTAGGTTTTGCGATGAAACCTCCGATGTCAGTAAGGATACCGACAATGGCAGCTATGCCGGGACCGAATAATGCTCCGGCAGCGGCGATGGGGATAGATGAGAAACGGATCTCGATAAGGTTTGTTATCGGAATCTTAAAGAATCCGGCAACAATGCCAATCGCTGTAAGCAGCGCAGCGGCGGTTAAGACTTTTGTTTTACGTAAATTAGACATAAAAAACCTCCTTTGCGTGCAGCGTAACCTGATACCGCATCTGGAGGTACAATTCCGAATGCAGCAGCGGGATGCGGTCGTGGAATCGCAGGCAAATGCCTTTCGTCCCTGTGTCAACTCCCTGTACACCGGGCACTGTGGAAGCACTAAATGATAGTGCTTATCAACGCTCCAAAACCTACTCTGCGTTTACTGTGGTTTACGTCAGTGCGATAAAGCATCGACGTACGCACCCTATAATAGACGTATCGAATGAAAATATCAACTGAATAAGTATTTTTTTCAATACAATTCGGATTGTTTGTACAAAGTACTGTATAATTAGAGAAAAATATGTGATGTTTTTAGTAACTGTGTTTACTGGCGCTTGGTATAACTGTTCAGAACAGCATATTTAGTTATTATTTGATCTGGAGACTTGGATGAATCGTGTTAAAAATCAGAAAGTTTATATGATGATTTTTCCGCTGCTCCTGCTGTTCCTTTTCTTGGCTGTAGTAGGTGGAGAGACCTTTAATACGAAGCTTCAGGAGAAACTCCTGGTACTTGACCGGGGGTGGAATATGTCTTATCTCGGGACGAACAGATCGGACGTAAAGCTTGCGGACTCAAAGTTTGGACGGGCAAAGAAAGACCAGTCGGTAACACTTTCAAAGTCACTGCCTTATATAAAAGTTAATTCTGCGTGTGTTACGTTTCGTACGGTTTTGTCTTCGGTTGACGTATATGTCGCAGGGGAAAAGATCTATTCTTATGGGCATGAATATGAAGATGCCGGAAAAATGATCCCCAAGCACATGAACTATGTGTCTTTACCTGAGTATTATGCGGGGAAAATGCTTCGTATCGTAGTGACACCGGGGGCGGATGATGCGTTTTCCGGATTATCGGCGGTTTATTTTGGCTCAAGGACAGACCTTGGGTATTTTTTGCTGCAAAGAAACAGATTGCCCCTTGTCGTAGGTACGACTCTGGTGTTTTTAGGAATGTGCCTTATAATGCTGCTCCCGGTTCTTTTTTACTCCGGAGAGAAGGATTTTCTGGTGCTTCATTATGCGCTGGTATCCGTAGTACTGGGAGTATATATACTTTGCTATAACGACGTGATGACTTATTTTGTAAGCAATGTGTATGTGACCACGTTTATGGAGTATGCAGCACTTTATATGATAGCACCTGTTACGGCGAATTTTATACGGGTAGATCTGCAGGAACGGGGGATCATAAACAAACTGCTCATCGGTATGACGGTACTGGATGTGGCATTTGTAGTTCTGGCGTTTGTTTATCACGCTATGGGGATCTGTTATGTGGATTCCTTTGTGACACCGTATCATTTGTTTGTAATACCGCAGGGATTATTTATCCTATGGGCGATCATCAGAAATATCCTTGCCAGAGAGCGTCGTTCAAAGACGGTGACAATGTTGTATGGAGCACACTCGGTAAATATACTCCTTGCAGGAATGATCGCGTTTGTTTTCTGCGCTATCGTAGATATTCTGCGCTTTAATTACATGAAATTTTTGTCCGGAAGAGGCGAAGTTTATTCTTCTATCAGCTTCATAACCATAGGAGCCATGGTATTTGTCACCTGTCTTTTATGTAATTATTTCTTTCACTGTATCGATCACATAAATGAGGCATCCACGCGGGAAAAACTTGAGGGTATGGCATACGCGGATGCTCTGACAGGATTGTCAAACAGAGCATATTGCGAGAGGCAGATGGACAGGGCAGAGCAGTCCGGAAAGCCGTATGTGATCATCAGCATGGATCTTGATGGCTTAAAATCAACAAATGATAAATACGGTCATATATATGGAGACCGTTTGCTTAAGGGATTTGCTGAGATCCTGAAGAGCAGTTTCCCCGGGGCATCGCTTATCGGACGAATGGGCGGTGACGAATTTCTGATCCTTTTATCAGAAGAAAAGGCAGGTATGGCATCACTTTATATAACTGCGATGGAACGTCATATCAAGGAATACAATGAAAAGGGTGATAAGCTGAATTATGGCGTGTCATGGGGAATGTGTGACAGCCGTGAAGTTAACGGAACCGCTCACCGTGTATATATGGAAGCGGACAGCCGTATGTACAAAATGAAAGAAGAACATCACAGGGCAGGAGGTGACCGTCATGCATAAAGCTATGAGGATCGTCACTGCAATGGCGGTGCTTTTTATCCTTATACATATAGCATACGTCCTGATAATCGGTGATAAGATCGCTTCTGAAAATGTCGAACAGGTGAGGACAGGCTGGGAAGTCACCTATAATGGTTCTGTGTATGAAGATGTGGATCTGCAGCAGATAGGGGAAGAAGTCCCAGGACCGTATAAAAAAGGCGATGAGATGGAGCTGTCCATTGATCTGCCGGATACTGCTGATCAGAAATTTCCAACTCTTTTATTGATGACAAAGTACAGTGCCTTTCGTGTATTTGTAGACGATGAACAGGTATCCGAGTATGAGATGGAAAGGGTCGGGACAAAAAAATTTGTCGGATGTGCGCAGAAACTTATCAGTCTTCCAAATAAAAGTTCCGGGAAGAAGTTACGGATAATGCTCTATATCTGCGAGGATGACCCGTTTACGTCCATAGACAGTCCATGGGTAGGAAAGCATCTCGATGTAGAGACAGGTTTTATGCATGCAAATCTGTTCCCTGTAATGTCAGGTATCTTTCTCATCATTTTTGGAGTGGCATTTGCGGCAGTGACGCTGGTATTTTTACCAAGTGTTCCGGAAATGAAAGAGCAGCTTTTCGCGGCATTTATGGCGATGGACTATGGAGTCTATACGCTTACCTTTTACAATGTGCTGTTTTTCTTTATGGATGCGAAGTATGTCACATATATGGAATACATCTCGTTGTATCTGCTTGTGCCGTTTACAGTAGCTCTGCTTTTCTCGATCCATAATATCTCGAGGCATAAAAGGCTTCTGTATAGCATTGGAGGAGTGATATCCGCCGTATCCATAGGACTGATATTACTGCATTTCATATTTGGCATCCATATGAATCAGACGCTCTCGTTTTATCACCTGTTGTCTGGGACTGCGATCCTGCTTGTGAATGCGATATTTGTAAAGGATCTCGTAACGAAGCGCCTGCCGACAGTCGGAATCGTTCAGCTCGGCGGATTGGCGGTTATGAGTCAGTTCATGCTGGTGGGAATGGTCCTCTATAAACTGTCACGCCAGGGTGTCATCATGATGGATTTTGTGCCGACAGGGGTATTTCCGTCAGGTGGAATGATCTTCCTCATGGCGCACCTTTTGACTTATCTTTTGTACATTACGGAGTCCTATGCCAGAAATCAGGAATACGGGGATCTCGAGAGACTTGCTTATGAAGATGCGCTGACAGGTCTGTACAATCGCTCGCGAAGTGAGCTTTTTATGGATGAACTTAATGAAAAGAATGATGATTACTGCCTCATGAGTCTGGACTTAAACGGACTAAAGGAAGTAAATGACCGTTACGGTCATCTGGCAGGAGATCAGTATATTAAGGATTTTTCTGCGGTCTTGAGGCATGTGTTTGGAGAGGAACTGCCGATCTGCCGTGTAGGCGGTGACGAATTTATGGTATTTCTGCCTGGATCAGATGAGGAAAAGATAAAAGACTATGTTCGTGAGATATATGAACTCACGGGAAAAATCAGATTAAAAAGCGGTGATTATCCGTGCAGCGCGGCTGCGGGAGCTGCTTTCAGACATGAAATAAAAAGAAAAAATGCAGTCGCTCATGATGTATACATGCTTGCGGATAAAAGGATGTACACGGAGAAAAAGCGACTGCACAGGGAATTAGGCATAAGTATCAGAGAGAAATAGAGGAGAGATCCTTTATCACTTCTCCGCCGATTATAAGTCCGGCAACGGATGGAACCCATGCAACCGAACCTGGGATGGCGCGTCGACCCTCCGGGAGCGGTTCGTCGGCAGGTTCTACCGGCTGTCGGGCTTTTTCTGTAGAAAAGAGCACCTTCAGTTCTTTGATGCCTCTCTTTTTAAGTTCCTTACGCATGACCTTTGCAAGAGGATCCATCTCGGTCTTGTAGATATCAGTTATGCGGAACTGCGTAGGATCAAGCTTGTTTCCGGCGCCCATGCTGCTGATCACCGGGACACCCGCTTCTTTGCATTTCATGATGATCGTAAGCTTTGCAGTCACGGTATCTACCGCGTCGATCACATAGTCGTATTTTGTGAAATCAAACTGATCGGCATTTTCCGGCAGAAAGAAGCAGTTGTATTCGTTAACAATCGCATCCGGATTTATATCATGGATCCTTTCGGCGAGGAGCGTTGTTTTTTTCCTTCCAATACTTCTATGAGTCGCGATGATCTGGCGGTTCAAGTTCGTGAGACTCACTACATCATTATCTACGAGGTCAAATGTACCGACACCACTCCGGGCAAGCGCCTCGGCAGCAAAGCCTCCTACGCCGCCGCAGCCAAAGAGACATACGTGCGATGCCTTTAATTTTTCTACATTTTCCTGTCCTATCAAAAGAGCTGTTCTTGAATACTGATCTGCCATATCTGTGGCTCCCTTCATTAATGTACAAAAATGTAAACATTCATTAAGAAAATCTTATGAAAGGCGAAATTCCGCGTTTCTTCTATGCGCTTTTCTTGACCCTGTTATACACTTGTGCTACCTTTAAAACAACTATCGGCATTTTACGCGTATCGATAGTGTATCACATTTTCCGGCACCATAAGCCGGCGATCCGCCGCTTTCTGCAGGGGGCAGAGCGGAGTACGGATAGAAAGGAAGAATAATGTCAGCAAACGGAAAACCTTATTACATCACAACAGCTATCGCCTATGCATCCGGCAAGCCTCATATCGGAAATACCTATGAGATCGTCCTTGCAGACGCAATCGCACGCTTCAAGAGACAGGAGGGCTATGACGTCCATTTTCAGACCGGTACAGACGAGCACGGTCAGAAGATCGAGGAGAAAGCCGCTGCAGCAGGTGTTACACCTAAAGAATATGTAGATAAGACAGCAGCAGAGATAAAGAGGATCTGGGATCTCATGAATACCAGCTATGACCGCTTTATCCGTACAACAGACGAAGATCACGAAAAGCAGGTTCAGAAGATCTTTACAAAGCTCTATGAGCAGGGAGACATCTACAAGGGCTCCTATGAAGGAATGTACTGTACACCCTGTGAATCCTTCTGGACAAAGAGTCAGCTCGTAGACGGAAAGTGTCCAGACTGCGGACGTCCGGTAACACCGGCTCACGAAGAGGCATATTTCTTTAAGATGAGTAAGTATGCGGATAAGCTTATCGAGCATATCGAGAGCCATCCTGAGTTCATCCAGCCGGTTCAGAGAAAGAACGAGATGATCAATAACTTCCTGAAGCCGGGTCTTCAGGACCTCTGCGTATCAAGAACCAGCTTTAAGTGGGGAATCCAGGTTCCTTTTGATCCAAAGCATGTAACATACGTATGGCTCGATGCGCTCGTAAACTATATCACCGGCATTGGATACGACACAGACGGAAATCACGGCGATATGTACAAGAAGTACTGGCCGGCAGATCTGCACCTTATCGGAAAGGACATCGTGAGATTCCATACTATCTACTGGCCGATCTTCCTGATGGCACTCGGTGAGCCGCTTCCGAAGCAGGTATTTGGTCATCCATGGCTCCTGCAGGAAGATGGAAAGATGAGTAAATCCAAGGGAAATGTTATCTATGCAGATGACCTTGTTAAGATCTTTGGTGTAGATGCCGTACGTTACTTCGTACTGCATGAGATGCCTTTCGAGACAGACGGTGTTATCTCCTGGGATCTCCTTGTAGAGCGCTTTAACTCTGACCTCGCAAATACTCTCGGAAATCTCGTAAAGAGAACTATTTCCATGAGTAACCAGTACTTTGGCGGCGTACTTGAGAATAAGGGCGTGACAGAGCCTGTAGACGATGATCTCCATGCTGTAGTACTCGGAACAAAGGCTCAGATCGAAAAGGATATGGAAGGTCTGCACGTAGCAGATGCGCTCACACATATCTTTAACCTCTTTAAGAGATGCAATAAGTACATTGATGAGACAACACCGTGGATCCTTGCAAAGGATGAGGATAAGAAGGACAGACTTTCAACTGCTCTTTACAACCTTGCAGATTCAATTACTATCGGTGCTACTCTTCTCGAGGCATTTCTTCCGGAGACAAGCGCAAAGATCCTTGCTCAGTTAAATACAGAAAAGCCTGCAATGGATGACTGCGATAAGGCAGGCAGATTTGTAAGCGGAACAAAGGTTACAGAGGATCCGGAAACACTTTTCCAGAGAGCAAAGCCGGAAGATATCATGAAGGAAGTCGAAAAGCTCTATCCTGCAAAGAAGGAGGAGAAGGCTGAGAAAAAGGCAAAGAAATCAAAGGCTCCTGCAGTAAAGATGGATCTTAAAAAGGCCCAGAATAAGGAAAACATCGTATATGATGACTTTGCAAAGTGTGAGTTCCGTGTAGGTGTGATCAAAGAGGCATCTCTTGTTGAAAATTCTGAGAAGCTTCTGTGCTTCAAGGTTCAGATCGGAGAGGAAGAAAGACAGATTCTTTCAGGTATCCGTAAGTACTATCCGGAGCCGGAGAAGCTTATTGGCATGAAAGTCATGGCTGTAACAAATCTTGCTCCGAGAAAGATGGCAGGACTTGAGTCATGTGGAATGCTCCTGTGTGCGGAGGACGCAGAGGGCAACCTGGCACTTATGACACCCGGAAGCGATACTATCGGAACCGGTGCATCGATCGAGTAAAAGATAAGAGAGAGTATAGGGCGGTCACATAGTTCTTTAAGAGCGCCGAAAGGTGGAAGATTATGTATAAACCAGAGGTATTTACGATCGATTCCCGTGACGGGAAGACACAGATACACTGTGAGAAAGCCGTTCCAAAGGGGAAGATACGGGCAATTCTGATAGTTGCGCACGGAATGAATGAATATTTCGGCCGCTATCATGAAATGAGCGAATTTTTGGAGGGAGAAGGGATCCTTGTGGCTGGTCTTGACCATTTAGGTCATGGCCACACCGCGGAATCCCAAGGTGAAAAGGGATATTTCACGGACAGGGACGGCGCGACCGTGCTTGTCCGCGATGTTCACAGATTAAAAAAGACCATTGAGTCGGAATACCCGGGTATTCCGATATTTGTAATGGGACACAGCATGGGTTCCTTTATCATAAGGAACTACATAAATATGTACGGCAGAGGTATCCGCGGAGCGATCCTTATGGGAACCGGATGGCGTACGATGCTGGAGGTAAAGGAAGGACGGATCATTTCAAAATTCCTTGGAAAGATAAAAGGCAGGCATGGACACAGCTCGCTTCTCACTGCGCTTATCCTAAAGCAGTACAGCGACAAGATGCCGCCATCTGAACGTCCTCTAGGCTGGACCTGCAGCAGACCTGAGATAAGGGATGAATTTGCAAAAGATCCCTTAAGAGGCAATGAATTTACAATAGGTGCCTACAATGATCTGATCGAACTTGTTTATCGATCAGAGGATCTTAGAAGAGCTTCTGCGATTCCGAAGGAGCTTCCGCTTTTATTTTTATCAGGAAAAGATGATCCGGTTGGAGACTTTGGAGATGGTGTGGAGAAATCTGCACAGTTCTACCGTGATGCGGGACTTAAGGATGTGAGTGTTAAGCTTTATTCCGGAAGCCGTCACGAAGTATATCATGACAAGGATCGTTTCAATTCCTTTACAGACATCATTCATTTCATGGAAGAACATGGAATTGAAAAGGGTAAGTGACATAATACGCCGGAATTACGGCGGGAGGATCAGTTTTTATTATGAAAAAAATAGTTTCACTCGTACTGGCAACGGCACTGGTGTTTACTCCTGTCTGCACTTATGCGCAGGAGGTGACACCGATCACATGGGGAGATGAAACTCCGGAAACAGCCCCCAGCGCAGCGACACCGGTCGAATCCGGGCAGACACAGAATGAGTCACAGCCGTATCTCGCTATGGGACAGAACCTCACAGCTGAGCAGCAGGCAACTGTTCTCAGTCTCATGGGACTGGCAGGTACGGATATATCCGGTTACAGTGTAGTAACAGTAACAAATGCAGAGGAGCATCAGTATCTTGACAGCTACATCAGTTCCTCGCTTATCGGAACAAAGTCCCTGTCTTCGGTTCTGGTTAAGCCTGCAGAAAAAGGACACGGAATACAGGTTACAACAGCCAACATAAATTATTGTACGGAAGGAATGTATAAAAATGCTCTGGCAACAGCCGGAGTTACCGACGCAGACATTATTGTGGCAGCACCTTTTCCTATGTCCGGAACAGCAGCCTTGATCGGAGCACTGAAGGCTTACGCAAAAATGACCGATACAGAAGTAAACGAGACTGCTCTCGACACGTCCTTAAATGAGCTGGTTACAACCGGTGAGCTGGAACAGACTATTCAGGGCGCGGATAAGGAAGACGTCGAGAAGCTCGTGGCATTTATCAAGGCAGAGATCGCAGCTTCCAAGCTCGATACCAGAGAAGATATTGAGGCAGCGGTCAAAAAGGGAATAGAAGACTATAATGCTCAGAATGGCACGAATATTTCCCTTACTGACGATCAGTTAAACAGGATCGTCGATGTCATGGTAAAGATCAATGAACTCGGACTTGATTATAATACGCTTCTGGATCAGGCAGCTGACCTTTATGAAAGCATGGGAGACAACATTACTGCTGATAATCTCAAGGATCTTATCGAGGAAAATAAGACCAAGATCGCAGGAGGCATAGTCAAGTCATTTTTCGCAGGGGTTGTGAAATCAATAGGAGATTTCTTTAAGGGACTTTTCGGAAATTGATGGAGATAAGGGAACGTGATGGTCTGGTGATAAGACCTATACAGGATGAGGAATGGAGCGATACCATGTCGATGGTATGGCGTGTATTCCTGCGGTTTGAAACAGATTATTATTCACAGGAGGGAATACAGAATTTCCGGGATTTTATAACGGACGACACGCTGTATATGATGTTTCGGCAGGGCGTATACAGAGTGTTCGGCTGTTTTGAGGGACGTAAGATCGTCGGAATGATCTCCGTAAGAAGCGTAAATCATATCTCGCTGCTGTTTGTGGATGAGGCATGGCAGCATAAGGGCATAGCCTCCGGACTAATGCGTTACCTCTGTGACTATCTGTTGGAGGAAGAAGGACAGACTCACGTTACTGTAAATTCATCGCCGTACGCGATAGAGTTTTATCACAGAATGGGTTTTACAGATACGGATGGTGTACAGGAATCACAGGGGATCACTTTCACTCCGATGAAATTTATTCTTTAAGAAAGGTATAGTATGAATATACTGATTTGTGATGATGATAAAGAGATAGTAGAGGCGGTAGACATATATCTTTCGCAGGAAGGATACAAGGTCTACAAAGCCTACGACGGAGAGGAGGCACTGAAGGTCATTTCAGAAAACGAGATCCATTTGCTCGTTATAGATGTGATGATGCCCGTAATGGACGGCATACATGCAGTGCTGGAGCTCAGAAAGACAAGTTCTATCCCGGTAATCTTTTTATCAGCGAAGACAGAGGATTCGGACAAGATCCTCGGTCTAAATGTAGGAGCGGATGATTACTTATCCAAGCCCTTTAATCCACTGGAACTGGTAGCGAGGGTAAAGAGCCAGCTCCGCAGATATACAAAACTCGGAAATATAGCAGAAGAAGAGGGCGGAAATCTCTATACTGTCGGCGGACTTACCATGAATGATGATGATAAATCCGTAGAAATAGATGGGGAAAGAGTACGACTCACTCCGATCGAATATAATATTCTCCTCCTGCTCGTAAAGAACGCAGGAAAGGTATTTTCCATCGACCAGATTTATGAAAGTATCTGGAATGAGCAGTCAGTAGGAGCTGATAACACAGTAGCAGTCCACATCAGACATATCCGTGAGAAGATCGAGATCAACCCGAAGGATCCGAGATATCTGAAAGTGGTATGGGGCGTAGGTTATAAGATTGAAAAGCAGAATTGATAAAAAACATCTGTTAACTGACAGCCGAAAGGCGATATTGATCCTTTGCTGCGAGCTTTTTGTAGTTGGAGCAGCGCTGATACTGACTGTGTTGGCGCTTTCGCTAAGCCGTACCGAGAGACAGGACATAACCGTACTTATGCAGGGATCTGAGTTTGAGAGCTCAGATGTCTTTAAGAACATGGTTCAGGAGAGGCTCGACAATATAGTAGAAAACAGCCGTCTTAAGAGCAATTTTGAAAGAAATGGCAAATTTTACGGCAGAAAGATCGTCGACCTTGCAGAATACATCAATGAGGGAAAGATCTCCGGAAGGCAGAAAACCAGCGTAGGATATTATCTCGAAGACTTGATACGATGGAGCCGGAAGGGCCTGGTATACAAGTATACGGACGATGATGTGGTAAATGCATCGTCAGGAATGCCAAAAGTTTATGATCAGGGAAATTTTAGCGGAGAAAATGACGATATAATACTTACGGAGGAATATTTTCCGGCACGAGGCAGAACATTATTTGACTATGCGGGTAGTAATTACTCGCAGTCGGATCTCCTGGGACTTCTGGAAGCAACGCTTTTAAAGATAGGTGAAGATGAGCAGGACTATAAAGAATTATCGACCGAGCTTAAAAACTCTAAGACAAATGTGCGATTCTTTGTAGAAAACTACGCTGATAAAAATACTTATTCCAATATCGATAAGGAAGAGTTTCAGGAAGATGATACCATTAAAACCTATGGTAAATACCTGATCCTTGACTCCAGAACGCTGGAATATGAGAGTAATATGCATGTTACCGATGCATATCTCTATAATCTTATTACAAAATTTGCCGATGATTTTGATGGGAATTATTATATCGAATTTGCGATCGACACGGATTATCCTGTCGTAGATTCATTTAGAGCGGCACGGGACAATTACTATGAATACAGACCCCGTATCCAGGCATGTGTAATGATATCGGGATTTTTGCTGTTACTTTCTCTCGGAATATTGGCTCTTCTCACGGTCACAGCAGGAAAAAAGACGCTTGATCCTGAAGAAGCGCCTCAGCTTCTGGGATGTGACAGAGTAAAAACGGAGATCTCAGCCATATTCTTTGGAGCAATATTGCTCGGCGGTTCGAAATATCTGATCCAGTATGTATATAAATACAGACGGATACCGGAAGTTTCCGTAGCGGTTGCGGGAATAGGAACAGCAGTTATAATGCTGATCTTTATCATGGGATATCTGAGCCTCGTCCGCAGGATAAAGGCCGGGACACTTTACGAGGACAGTTTCCTCAACTGGTTCCTAAAAAAATGTAAATATATCTCAGAGAGTGGAACCATCATGCAGAACGGTATCGTGGTCCTTATCGAGATATTGATAGGATTTACGCTTTTTATTACCGCGAATGCAGTTCTTATATATAGGGCATATGAGACAGAAGAGATGATATGGTGGCTGATCCTCGCTGCGATCGATGTGGTTGTAATGATCATTTTTATGAACCATGCAATGCAAAGACGAAGGATCATACATGGTGTCCAGGAAATGAGTAAGGGAAATCTTGAGGAAGGAATCAATGGATCCTTTATGAGTACAGATAATGCTCAGCTTGCCAGCGCCATTAATACCATGAGTGACGGACTCAGGAAGGCAATGAAGTCTAAGATAAAAACGGAAAAGCTCCGTGCGGATCTCATTACCAATGTTTCTCATGATATCAAGACACCGCTTACGAGTATCATTAATTACGTGGATCTCATGAAACGCCTGAACCTCAAGGAGCCAAAAGCGCAGGAATATCTATGTATCCTTGAGCAAAAGTCGTCGAGACTTAAGACGCTTACGGAGGATCTGGTAGAAGCATCAAAGATCGAATCGGGTAATATCAGTCTGGAAATGGCTAAACTCGGTTTTGGCATGATGATCTCACAGATGGAAGGCGAAATCTGGGAAAGATTTGAAAAGAGTAAATTGGAACTCGTAACAACGGTTCCTGACAAAGAGTTATATATCAGTGCGGACGGACGGCGTCTTTTCCGTGTGCTCGATAATATATATACTAATGTTGCAAAGTATGCGATGCCTGAAACAAGAGTTTATGCTGACCTTAGGGAAGAGGACGGAAAAGCTGTATTTTCGCTGAAAAATATCTCTAAACAGGCATTGAACATCGACGCGTCAGAACTCACAGAGCGATTTATCAGAGGGGATGTGAGCCGATCAACAGAGGGTTCGGGACTCGGACTTTCTATTGCGGAAAATCTGACAAGGCTTCAGGGCGGAGATTTTCGCATATATCTTGACGGAGATCTCTTTAAGATAACTATAACCTTTGATCTTTACAAAGAACCGGTACTACCGGAAGCGAAAGAAGATGAGGTAAAGTCCTGAGGCAGAAACGGCGAATATGAGGGGTAACCGGATGGAGGAGATCGTAACAGCCAGAGACATCTGCAGGATGATCATTGCGGCGCTTAGGATGTGTGATAAGCGTCTTATTTGTCATGGCATCCGCGTCGGTTACATCGTGTCAAAGATGTTGGAGGTCCGTGGCGGTTATGAAGACTATGAACGGGCGGAGTATGCCTTTTTGGCAACCATCCATGATATAGGTGCGTTCAAAGTAGAAGCCGGTAAGGATATGCTTAACTTTGACGTTGCGCATCCAATGCCGCACTCTATCTATGGTTATCTCTTTATGAAATATGTATCTCCCATAGGTGATCGATCAAAGGTATTCCTATACAGTCACATTGATTATCAGAAGCTTCCAAAGGTCAAGTTTGACGGAATGGAAGTGGCGCAGTTTATCTATGCGGCGGGGAGATTTGATCTCTTTCATAATGCGCTTGGAAGTAAATTCACGTCGGCGCGACTTAGAGATCATGAGGGAAAGAAATTTTCCAGAATGACACTGGATGTGCTGGATCTGGCGCTGAAGAAATACGATATCCTTGATAAATTCAGTGAAGGTGAGGATGCGTTTAAGCCGGAGCTGGAAGACCTCTTTGGTAAACTGATATTTAACGAAGAAGAAAAGAAGATGTTCATAAAATTGCTCGTATTTATTTCGGGCTTTAAGGACACTTCCGGAGTGGTAAGTACCATTTCTTCAATGATCATTGCAGAGGAAATTGCAAAAAAGATCGGTGAGTTTAGTGAAGAAGAAATGGAATATCTGTACTACGGTGCGCTTCTCCATGATATCGGCATGGCATCTGTACCGCGGGATATAGCAGAAGCTGCGAGGAAGCTCACGGAAGATGAGGTGACTCTGTATCAGAGGCATGTACTCGTAGCAGAATTTATCCTAAAGGACTGTGTTCATCCAGAAGTAGTCAGGCTTGTGAGTACACATCACGAGAGGCTGGACGGTTCGGGTTATCCAAATCACCTGGAGGCACCGGATACGGATCTTCTGGCAAAAGTGCTTCAGCTGGCAGACAGGGCGAGCATACTTACCAGTGAGCGTCCCTTTAGAAAGGCAAAGAGCAAGGAAGCAACGATAAATATCATCACTGATGAGATGAATCACAATAAATTTAACAGAAAAGTTGTCATGGCATATATCAATAACTATGATGAGATCATGGCAAAAGTTGATGAAAAGGGTAAAGAAGCACTGGATATGTTTTATAAGCTGCAGGATCAGTACGAAAAGGTTAAAGCTACGCTGATGCCTAACGGATGATCCGCATAAATATTGACAATATCCGGACAAGCCTATATAATCTCTAAAGTATCGGGCCCGGCTCTGAGTATCGTCCAGGCTCCGGTCCCACGCAATGGAAATCTGTGAACCGTGTCAGGTCGGGAACGAAGCAGCACTAAGCAGAACCTTTCATGTGACGTGGGGGTTCCGGGGTCTGAACGATATTCAGAGTCGGTTTCTTGTTTTAAAAATTTTTTGTTTGCGGTAATTGTCAGAGGGTGAGACAATTATAAAAGGGACAAAAGGGAACGGTAACTGGTAAAGGGGTTTGCCATGAACAGAATACAGGGGAGAAATGCAAGGATCGCGCTTATGATATGCGTGGTTCTTTTGTTGAATCTGTTTTTTCCGGGAAGCGTGAAGGGAGCTGATACCTCAAGTATCAGTGCGTCAACGGTATCACTTTCAGAAGCTTTTTCTGAAAGGACAGCGCGTCTTACGAGCAAGACATTAAAGCTAAACGGCAGCAGGAACAGTGATGCTTCGGACACGTGGGTCGTATTTAATCTGAGCGGAAATTATGTGCTTGAAGGACTTAATGATAGTCAGGATGGCATAAGCATCAGCGCGGACCGGCTCGTGTCCTATAATGGACTGCCGGCTATTCATATAACTGTGTCCATAGACGATGATGCGTCAAAGGGTTCATATCTCTACACGATCACTCCCATAGAAAGAATCAGTGGTGATAAATTGAACCCGCTGAAGTTAAGAGTTAAAATTGAAAAGAAATACGAAGCCGCAGGCTTTCAGAAAAAGGTGATCACGCTCAGTAAAAAGATACACGGAGATTTTGCGCTTAATTCTCCGTCAGTGTCCGGTGCGGTTATAATGCCTTTGAATTCTGAGAAATATAAGCCATCTATTCCCACAGGAGTACATGTTTCGCTGGATAATGAAAATACTGTTCGTGTGTCCCTTGGGAATACTACAGTGAAAACTGCAAAGGGGAAGACAAAACAGCTTAAAAGTTTTAAAATTAAGCTTTGGATTGGTTATGCAGACTATAATACTTTCAAGGCTGTTCCGAGGTCATTTACGGTAAAAGTCGCATCATCAGAACCGAAAGTGAACCTCGTAAAGAAGGCGGGAAGCCGGATAGATATCATTCAGAGAGCAGCCACCTCGTTTCATTATGTTCCCAATGTACAGAGCAGCGGATATGTGGTAAAGAGCGTTGAACTTCCTGATTCAATGCAGGGTAAGTATGCGCTTACGACAGTTTCCGATCCGGATAGTCAGGCAATTACAGATATATATTTATCTGCGCTTCCGGGCACAGCCATTCAAAGTGGTGGAAATACGGCATCGCTGAAAATGACGATGCAGGAACCGCGGCAGGATGCGGAGACTTTTGTGAAAACGGGGACTATAAGGTTTAGCGGAAGCAGCTCAAAATTGATTCTTAAGGCTGTTGGAGGTAAAAATTTAAGTATTTCGCAAAGTTTATCCGATAATAAAGGTGTATGCTATAAAGAGGTTATTGTCGCCGGAAATACTTTCGCTAAGATAGATTCGAATGGCATAAAAGAAGTGAAGTCCGATAAGTTTCCGTCAGATGCGGTTTCAGCAGTGTGGCAGGTGGATGAATTCGGACAGGCGGCAAAAGTCTCGATCATAGTCGATAAAAATAAATTAAGGATGGGGAAAGCCTATAAATTGCAGTATAAGATACGTGCGATCGGGGCTCCCGAGAACAAATATACAAATCTGGTATTTACATTAAAGCTTTAAGGCAGGAAGGGTTTTGGATTTTTATGGTTAAGCGGTTCAGAAGATTTATGGCGATATTAATGGCGGCTGCGATAGTTACGTCTGCGCATCCAGTGTCAATGTATGCGCAGAGTGTTTCTGATGGATCGGTTGCGGAAGAATCTTCTGAGAATAACTCGTCGAAGGACGGAAATGAAGAAAGCACAGAAACCGGAGATAGTTCCGGTCCTGAGGAGAGTACAGAGGTAAGCACGGAGAGCGGTGCGACCGAGGCGCCGCAGTACAATGATATCGGAGAGCCACTGGATGAGAAACCTGATGGGAACACGGAGATGCCCTCAGAAGGTGAAGAAAGAGATGGAGAGACGACTGTTTCTGATAATGACAGTGCATCCGGAACATTTGAAAGAGCGGATGGTACAACATCAGAAAATGAGGCGGTTACCGGAACTGTCAGCGATGACTCAGTAGTTGATTCAGTGTCCGGAGATTCTGTATCAGAGGATTCCATCTCGGATAACGGAATCGGAGGAAATATCGAAGCGACCTTTGACTTTTCGGATCAGTATGAACTGAGTGCTTCGTTCACAATGCCGGCGGCATACAGCTCAGAAAAATATGTGCTTGATCCGGAAGATTTTGGTAATTCTAAAAATTGCTGGGCATATACGGCGATGGGAATGGCAGAGACATCCCGAATGCTTCAGACAGAGACAACAAAGGATAATTTCACAGCGTATAGTCCAAAACAGTTAGTGCGCCAGTTTTTTAATCCCATAAGGACGGATCGTTCGGGGCTTACCTATTACAGTGGCATCGATGCGTTGGATACCAGGTATAGAGATATAAATATGCTTAGCGCAAATACAACTGCTGATGCAACGAAAAAAATAAATGTAATAAATAAAAGTTTAGCTGAAATAGATACAGAGAGTAACTATGATTCAGCTGGCGGAAACCTTGCCTATACCACGTTTGAACTGGCGCGTTGGCAGGGACCTAAGTCATCAGATCTGGGGCTGAATTATGGCAATACAGATGAACTGCAGAAGTTTGATGAAAATGATACAGAAGCACATTTGAGAAATGCATATTGGGTTCCAAATAGTGATAAAAGCTCTATTTGTAAGTTGATCAAGCAGACCGGCTCAGTTGGATTGCAGGTTTACATAACTGACACGGGTATGGCAGCGGTACGCTCTACTAATGGTGCAGATAACTATGGATATCATTATTACAATAATGCGGTTACAGCGCCAAACTATACGGTTCAGCTTATAGGTTGGGACCCTGATATCAAGGCTGATTTGTTTGATTACAATGGAACCAAGCCGAGCGGAAACGGTGCGTTCCTTGCAAAATCGTCTTATAAGGTAAGTAACGGTACATATCAGAAATACTTCTGGATATCACAGTATGATGCTGCATTTGAATATAAGGACAGCACTAGAATAGCAGTAGCTTACGAGTTCGATGATGCGGATAACTATGATTACCAGTATGGTTATGACGGATCAAATGCTAACGAAACCTATACGACAAAGCGAGCATATGCTGTATTTACAGCCGGTGAAGCAGGACAGCAGGGTGGTGGCTCTGATCAGGCAGAAATCCTTAGAGCGGTCGGAATTGGTGTCGGTGATGCAGGAACCTATGAGATAGGCGTTTATTACTACAGCAGTAATGCGACATACCTAAACCAGTATCCTATCGAGACTCAGACAGTAAAGATACCATATACTGGATATCACACTATCGAATTGGAGCATCCTATACTGCTTTTAAGAGATGATCGAGTTTCGGTAAGTGTAAAGAGATCGGATGGAAACTCATTCAAGGCATTTGTAGACAAAAGTTCAAAGAGTCCTGATAAGTCCATAGAATTTAGACCGTATGCTGTTTATGGTGAGAGTTATCTTAACAATCCGTCAACAGGAAAACTTATCAGTGGAAACTGGGCACTAAAGTCGGATCTTGATCCGGATGATCCTGGTAATGGAACAAATCCCACAAAGAATACGAAAAACAAAGCGTCTAAGTATCAGATAAAGTATTGGGAGAAAAGCTATTATGAGGGGATGACTCCTCGTATAAAGATGTACACGGATGTAGTTGAAAGACCGGAACTCGTCGATCAGACAAAGATCAAGGTCGAGCTCACAAAGTATGTATGGTACTACACCGGAAATAACATTAATCCGACTCCTCGCATAATGGTAAGTGTTACAAATCGTAAAGGTGAGGCAGAAAACTGTATCGTAACACCGGATCACTACACGACGACTTATGTAAATCATAAAAACGCCGGAATCGGCGCTGTAGTTGTCCGAGGCGGAACAGTGGACAGCAGCGGAAATGTAACGAAACAGCCGGATGTATTCTCGGGAGAAATATCCGAGGAGTTCAAGATCGTTTCAACTCAGATAAATATTTCAAAGTGCAAGATATATGGAGTCAATGCACAGGAATATGATTCGAGTAAAGATTACGAGCAGAATAATATAGTGGTCATGTACAAGGTTCCTGAGACCAAACATTACGTTAAGCTCGTAAAAGGACTGGATTATACAGTTGGTTCTATTGAAATAATCAATAAAAATGGAAATAAAGCGTCGATCCTTATAACCGGAACAGGTGCATTTAGAAATTCTGTAAAAAAGAAGTTCAAAATAACAAATGTTCCTGTTAAAAAGAAAAACGGTACATCAATTTCAGGAAATGGTAAAAAATCTATTTCAGATAAGTCTGTTACAGTGACACTGACTGATCCGGATTCCGGAGATGTATGGGATACAGTTGAGCGTGTCGCTTACGATAAGACCAAAAGGTATAAGCCAAAAGTAACTGTTTCAGATAGTTCAGCAGGCAGGACTCTTACAGAGGGTACGGACTATAAGGTTTCGTACAGGAAAGGTAAAAATCCGGGCCTTGCACAGGTAGTGATAAAGGGAAAAGGAACATACACGGGAAAGACTGTATCGTACTTTATCGTTGATCCTATCCGTATTACTACAGATGCTGTGATAAAGATGAATCCGAGCACGTACAAGTATACCGGTGATGAAATTAAACCTAAGCCGAGAGTAACTCTCTATGGAAAGGTCATTCCGAAGGGCAGTCTGTACTGCCATTACAACAACAATACCGGTTCCTCCAGCGGAACTGCAACTGCCCAGATCATCGTATTTGGCAGAAACAAATATATTGGTTATGTAGGTTATACGACATTCAAGATAACCGCAAGCACAACCAGTTCATAATGAAATCCTCCTCCTGTCCGACAGGAGGAGGATTTTTGATTATAGAAAATTCCGACAAAGTCGGATTCTTTGTTTTTTGTCAGGTATGTAAAAAGAGCAGCTCGATTTCGAGCTGCTCCGTTTTGATCACAGTGTTTAGTTTTGATTACTGCTCAATAGTAAATGTTCCGTACTGTGAATTTGTTGTAAGAACAATTTCGCCGTCGAAGTTATTTACACCCTTGAGTACAACAGTACCGGTAGTCTTGCTGAACTCCTCGCAGTAAGCACCATACTTAACATTGCGTCCAGCGATGGAAGCACCTGTAGAACCAGTCTTCTTAGGAAGAGCGATCTTGATGGTCTTTGTCTGATATGTGTTGGATGCCTCTCCGTCTTCTCCAGACTCTGCATTAAGGAATCTGATATTCATAAGAATGTTCTTAATGGTGAAGCTGGAAGCCTTGATCTTCAGAGAGCTGTATGTACCATATGATCCCTGCAGCCAGTTTGCAGAAAGACTTCTCTTAAGGATACCAAAGTCAAACTTTGTATCAGAATTCTTGCTGAGGTAGTTGTTAACTGTCTTGATCTGAGCCTTTGTGAGGTTAGATGTATTCTTGTTGATGTTGAATGTCAGACGAAGGAAGCTGTTCTTATACTTCGGATTAGATGTAAGCTCGTTTCCGCTGATATCCTTTGAAGCGTTCTTTGCGTTTTTGATAGTTACCTTCTTAAGACGAACGCCATCAACCATTGAATAAGTATGAGCTGTCTCGTCATACCAAACGAGAGCTGCATCTACTGCAACAGACTTTGATGAAGATGCTGTTCCAGTCTTAGCCTTTGTATACTTGCCCTTTGCAGGATTGTAGTAAGAACCATCCCACGCGCGTGTACGGCTGTCATACCAAGGATTGCTGTCATAGTACTCATAAACAACGTACAGCTGCTTGCTGCCGTCTGTTACACCTTCAATAGCATTTGCGGACAGGATAGCCTTTCCGGGAACGTAAGTTGTACCAAATACATAATCAACGTAATTAGAGCTTACCTTTGTTCCGCTTACAGTTGTCTGCTTAAACTTACGAAGGAACTTAAATGCGTTGCTTGAAAGTGAAGAATTTACAGAAGGAGAAACTGATGCGATCTCAACATCATACTCTTCAGCAGAAGCTACGGATGAAGTCTCATCTGCCTCAGTAGCTTCTGTAGCCTCAGTAGCTTCTGTAGCCTCAGCAACTTCTGTTGCCTCAGTAGCTGTTTCAACAGCTTCTTCAGAAGCCTCAGCAACCTCTGTAGCTGCTTCTGTAGCAATCTCAGTAGCTTCTGTCTCAATTGCTGTTGCATTGTCAGATGTGGTACCAGCAAATGCTACGGTGTTCATTGTGAATACCATAGAAGCGGCAAGCACAACTGAAAGAACATTTTTCCAATTTCTTCTCAATTCTTTTACCTCTCTCTCTCTTAAGTTAAGATAATGATACTTTTCATGTGGAACTAAACCCCATGCGTTGCAGTTCATACTAACATCAAAATATCCGTCCGTGAAGTACAAATTCTTAAAAATCAACGAATTTTCACGAAAATTTAACAATTATAAACGAACATTTAGATGAAAGCCCTCCTATATTATCAACAAAAAAATGTAAAAACGCAATAATAAAAGTTGATAAAACCGCCTTGTTTTGTCATTCGAAATTTCGTTATCCAGAAAAAGCCATTCCGGTGCGTGTTCCGCACGAAATGGCAATTCTTAAGATTTTTTAAATATTGAATTGTCTTAAAAACAAAACATTATTTGCCCTATTTTCTGGTGGTACATCCCTCTGTAAATGAGACCGGCAAGTTAGTAGCACTTTCGGCATGACCGTTTTCGATAAGGTCAAGCAGGATGTTGATACCTGTTTTTGCAATGTCCGCCACCGGCTGACGGATGCTGGACACCAGTGGAAGACCGGATCCGCTTATAGGGACTCCGTCAAATCCGATGATCTGCACCTCTTCGGGGACTTTTATGCCTCGTGACTGGAGTTCACGCATAAAAAGCCATGCCACATGGTCAGAACTCGTAAAAATTCCATCATATATAAAGTGACTGTCACGAAGATTGTTATCGACAGTAGTCTTTATGAGCTCGCTGTATGCATCTGAGGAAGCGACCATGAATCCGGTATCAACCTGGTTATAATCCATGTAACTCAATATGTTATAGGAAATTCTATTTTGAGAACAGTAATCACGAAAGCCGTCGATCCTGTGAATCGGTTCACAGTCATAATCTGCTCCGGTCCAAAAACAGAGGAGGTTTTTGCTGCCTTTTTCATGCAGTATACGTGCAGCCAATTCACCACCTGTATAGTTATCGCTGGAAACGCAGGGGGTCTCATGTCCGAAATGACGGTCAAATGAAACTATCGGCATATTTTCTGTAAGGGCAGGATCTATCCGTGAGTAAGTAACACCAAAGATACCATCAACACGACTGTTTTTTGCCATTTCCAGATAATGACGTATCTTATTTGTATCATTTCTTGAAATGCAGATAAGCATACGCTTTCCATGACGGGCCAGCTCCTGCTCTATAGTATCAAGCATGGGAGGAAACAGCGGATTAAGAAGTGTCGGAACGATAACGGCGATATCGTTTGTCTGCTGTGCTTTTAACCCTCTGGCATTGAGGTTCACGTGATAATTTAGTTTTTTTATAGAAGCTTCTACTCTTTCACGGTAGTTGTCGCTTACATGAATGCCATTTATGACTTTGGAAGCGGTTCCCAGTGAGACACCGGCATCTTTTGCGACATCTTTGATCGTTGCCAAAGGGGACTCCTTTCATACTATGTGTAACTATTGAAACGTTATATGCCACGATCATAAATTGTAGCATGCTTTTCAACGTTCATTCAACGAAAAAATACGAAGGATTTGTGAAAATACAATTTGAAAAAACGCATAATATCAACAAATAATGTGTTAAAAAACGCACTTTACATATATGTAAAAGTATGTTAGCCTTATCTCCATCTGATTTTTAATAGGCGGGGATTTATATCCACAACGTGAAACGTTTCAGATTATTTCTGCCCAAAAAAGATAAGGTATCGTAACAATGATGCCGATATCAGAAAAGAAACTGATGCAGAAGAAAGGAAGGATTTACATGAATTCTGTATATACTAAGATCGCAGGAGCAGCATCTGACGCAGCTGCAACACTTGAGGCACTCACAAACTGGACAGCACCTGCTGTACCGGAGAACATTCCTCACGGTGATATGCCGGGCGACAAGATCGAGATCGGCGAGGATCATATCAAGAAGGCCGGCGTGATCTTCCCTGAACTTGCAAAGGAACTGGTTCCTGTTCTTAAGGCAAACCCGTATCAGAGAGCTGTTATCGCTGTTTGCGGCGGATCAGGTGTAGGTAAGTCTGAGATTGCTTCTGTTCTTTCATATATGCTTGGTGAGGAAGGTGTAAAGGCTTATATCCTTTCCGGAGATAACTATCCTCATCGTATTCCTATGTACAATGATGCCGAGAGACTTCACATCTTCCGCGAGAGCGCTATCCGTGGAATGGTAGATGCAGGTGATTTCACAGCAGAGAGATTTGCAGAGATCCAGAAGTGGCAGCAGGAAGATACTGATGCCGATAAGGCTCATGCAGCAGAAAATGCATGGTTCCAGTCTTATCTCGAGGCAGGCCGCAAGGGTCTTGAGGGATATCTCGGAACAGAGAACGAGACAGACTTTGATGAAGTTTCCGCTATTATCGATGCATTCAAGAGCGGTGCAGACAAGATCTGGCTTCGTCGTATGGGTCGTGATGAGAGCGCTCTTTGGTATGAGAACGTTGATTTCTCTGACAAGCAGGTTCTTATCATCGAGTGGACACATGGTAATAATGACTGCCTGAAGGGTGTTGATGTACCTGTTCTTCTTAACAGCACACCGGAGGAGACACTTGCTCACCGTCGTGCAAGAAACCGTGATGGTAAGACAGACAGCGCATTCACAACAATGGTACTTGAGATCGAGCAGGATAAGCTTGCTTCTCAGGCACACAAGGCAAAGATCATCTGCGCAAAGAGCGGTGAGCTCCTTAGCCAGGAACAGTATCAGAATCTCATGAAAGGACAGAATTGATCATGGCAAAGAATTACACAGATAACGGACCTATGCTCAATGCCTATCCTGACAGCATGGGCGGCAGACTTGATGATGTAGTTACTCTCCTTGAGAAGGACGAGCTGAAGGACGTATTCCAGTCTTTCTATATACTTCCGAGCATTTTTAATACTGACCTCGACAGAGGTTTCTCTGTTATTGATTACTCTATCAATCGTGAGATGGCTAAGAAAGAAGACCTTGATCGTCTTCGCGCACTTGGAATGAACCTGAAGCTTGACTTTATCCTGAACCATGCTTCTGTTCTTTCTCCTCAGTTCCAGGATCTCCTGAAGAACGGTGAGAAGTCAAAGTATGCTGATTTCTTCATTAACTGGAATAAGTTTTGGGAAGGCTGCGGCGAGATGACTCCTGAGGGATACATCCAGCCCGATGACAAGTACATCAAGGACATGTTCTTCCGTAAGCCGGGACTCCCGATCCTCATGGTTCGTATGCCGGACGGAAAGGATGTTCCGTACTGGAATACTTTCTATCAGGAAGTTAAGTACATGAGACCGGATGCCATCGATCTCGTTGGTGCTACAGGTATCCAGTACCTTACTGCTGAGAAGCTCGCTGCAAAGATCAATGCGGCTCTTGACGAGGGTAAGACTCCGGCAGAGATAGACTTCACAGGTTACGAGGATTGCAAGGATGCTGTTATCGACTATCTTGAGTCACACAGAAAGTACCTGGGTCAGATGGACCTCAATATCAAGTCTCCCCTCGTTTGGGAGCACTATGAGAATACTCTCAAGGCTCTTTCTGAGTACGGCGCAAAGATTGTTCGTCTGGATGCTTTTGCGTATGCACCTAAAGAACCTGGCAAGAAGAACTTCTTAAATGAGCCTGATACATGGGATGTACTTGAGAAGGTTAGAAAGCTTGCTGATAAGTATGGCGTAGAGCTTCTCCCTGAGATCCATGCAAGCTACGGCGAGGGTACATATGAGACTGTTGCCAAGGCAGGATATATGACATACGACTTCTTCCTTCCGGGACTTCTTATCGATGCTATGGAGAAGAAGAGCGGTGCTGATCTTGCGCGTTGGGCACAGGAGATGATCGATAAAAAGATCCGCGTAGTCAACATGCTTGGCTGCCACGACGGTATCCCGCTTCTCGACCTTAAGGGACTTCTTCCTGAAGAAGAGATCCAGAACCTTATCAAGGTTACAGTTGATCGCGGAGGTCTCGTAAAGGATCTTCACGGTAAGAAGAATATGTATTACCAGGTAAACGCTACATATTACAGCGCACTTGGTGATGATGATCAGAAGATGCTCCTTGCACGTGCTATCCAGATGTTTATGCCGGGTAAGCCGCAGGTATGGTATCTTGACCTCTTTGCAGGAAAGAACGATCACGAGGCTGTTAAGCGCGCAGGTGCTGCAGGTCATAAGGAAATCAATCGTACAAACCTTTCTCCTGAAGATATGGCAGAGAGGCTTACATGGCCGGTTGTTCAGAAGCAGCTTGAGCTCCTTCGTTTCCGTAACACAAATCCTGCATTCGGCTTTGATGCAGAGTTCTCTGTAAACACAGAGGGCACAAAGATGGAGATGACCTGGAAGAATAACGGTCACACAGCTACTCTTAAGACTGATTTTGCTGACTACAGCTACTCTATCGAAGAGGCATAATTAAGAGAATTCCTTCATAAATAGATAACGATAAAACAGAAACAGGTCTGTACATTGATGAAAGAATCAGTGTACGGGCCTGTTTTGTATGTTTAAGCATAGCTTTGCCGCTTTTGCCAGTTCCGGAATAAAAAACTTATCAGAAACTTTGTGTTGAAGGAGAGCTGTTTTTTGACAGGAAACGTGTCATGTTATCAGAATGATTGATATAAGTATGTCATAAATATTGATATAGCTCTTAACATATTATGGAAAATGACCGAAATATAGGGTGTAGAAAGCGATCAGTGGTGCAAATTTGTCTGTTGTGCAAGGTGTATAAAATGACATACAGTATGTCAATCGTTTGACGGTCAAACGGATGACACACAAATATGTGCTAATATTACCGAAAAAATTCACAAAAATAGAGATTCATTATTGCATATTATGACGATTTGTATGTCAATCGGTTGACACATATTAGACATAATGATATATTTGCATCACTGAGACACGAACATGTGCAAGTTGCTCAAGTTCGGTGTATGTGTGTTTAGCGGTGAAGAACCGCGGGAGGAAATTTCTAATGAGAAAAAATCTTAAGAAGCTGGCAGCTGTTCTCCTGACAGCAACAATGGCAACTGGAATGCTCGCAGGATGCGGCAGCAATAATTCAGGATCTGCAGCAGGATCATCTGAGGCAGCACCTGCATCTGAGGCAGCAGGCAGCGAGAGCGCTTCTGCAGCAGCAACTGAGGCTGGCGGAGCAACAGGAACAACAATTGATACTTCTGCCCTTGCAGGTCAGTCGATCACACTTCTTAATTCTAAGGGTGAGATCCAGACAGCACTTGAGGATCTGGCAGCAACATTCGCAGATGAGACAGGCATCAACCTTGAGGTTATGGCTTGCGGTACAGGTGAGGTTCCTTATACAAAGATTACTTCCATGTATCAGTCCGGAACAGCTCCTACAATGGCTATTCTCGATACAACAGACGTTATCGGTCTTGCAGAGGAGTACGGTCTTGACCTTTCCGATCAGGATTGGATCCAGTACTGCGACAGCATGACAACAAAGGTAAACGGAAAGGTATACAGCTTCCCGTTCTGCGTAGAGGGCCGCGGCATCATCTACAGCAAGAAGGCAATCGAAGATGCACTCGGAGAAGAGTTCGATCCTTCCACTATCAACTCTCTTGATTCCTTTAAGGCAATCTGCGAAAAGCTTCGTGCAGCAGGCATGGAGAATCCGGTAGTTCTTTCTAAGGAAGACTGGTCACTCGGTGCTCACCAGCTCGGTTACATCTACGATACATATGATGGAACAACAGCAGGTGCTGACAAGATCATGGCAGCTCTTAAGGATGGTTCTCAGAAGGTTGAGGATTACGAGAGATTCAATCAGTTCGTTGACACAATGGACGTTATCATGGAGTACAACTACAACAAGGAAGATCCGCTCGGAGCAATCTATGATGAGGATCCTATGCACCTTGTAGACGGTGATGCAGCATTCTGGCCGAATGGTAACTGGGCTTGGCCGAACCTCGCTGATTCAGGCGCATCTACAGATGATGAGTATGGCTTCATCCCGTTCGTACTTGGAAATGATACATCCGATTTTGCAAATACATCTATGCAGGCATCTCCTACAAAGCAGCTCATGGTTGACAGTAAGCAGTCTACACCTGAGCAGCAGCAGGCAGCTCTTGCATTCATCGATTGGCTTGTAAACTCTGAGTCTGGTCAGAAGGGTCTTGTTGAAGGCTGTGCAGTTATCCCGGCTTGCAGCAACAACACTGTAGCTCCTCTTGATCCGCTTTCACGCGATATCGTTGAGAAGATGAACGCAGGTCACACATATGCATCTTCTTTCGTAGCTCCTTCCGATCACTGGTCAGTAGTTGGTGCTTCTATGCAGAAGTACGTTGCAGGTCAGACAGACAGAGCTGGACTTGCTAAGGAAGTTGCTGATTACTGGGCAGCACAGAAGTAATAGCTGAAAATAAAGGATATCCGGGCAGATACCTGACGGATATCCCGGATGGGTGGGGTCGTACCCACCCATCCTTATCTAAAAAGGGGTTTTAACAGATTAGCAGTTGTTCTGTAAAACATCTGCGGTAAAAAGGAGTTGTCCGATTTAAGATTTCGGACACCAGCTAATCTGAAAGGGTGGATCGTATGGATTCTCTTGGACGTACAACCGGTGATAAAATAAAAAGTTTCTTTATGTTCGCATTTCCGGGCACATTTATTTTCCTTTGTGTCGTAATTATTCCGTTTATATATGGTTTTTATCTGACATTCACCGACTGGAACGGTGTCGGTGCTATTAAAAATATTGTTGGTTTTGAAAATTATGCTGCGCTCCTTAAAGACGTGGATTTCTGGACATCTATGGTCCTGACTCTTAAGTATGTTTTCCTGTCAGTACTTTTGGTCAATATTGTTGGTTTCATTTTTGGTTATCTGCTTTCCGGCAGGATCCTTGCAGGTCAGAACTTCTTCCGCGCAGGTTTCTTCACTCCTAACCTGATCGGTGGTGTCGTACTCGGATTTATCTGGCAGTTCGTATTCTCAAGAGTTCTGGTTCAGATGGGAAAAGGCGCAGGAATCGCATTTATGTCAAAGTCCTGGCTCGCTGATCCGGATAAGGCTTTCTGGACACTGGTAATCGTTACTGTATGGCAGCTTTCCGGATATATGATGCTTATCTACATCGCAGGATTTACCGGAATTTCAGAGGATGTTCTGGAGGCAGCTTCTATTGACGGAGCTACAGGCTGGGCAAGAATGAGAGATATCATCCTTCCGCTCATGGTTCCTTCATTCGTTATCTGTATCTTCCTTACTCTTTCAAGAGCATTCATGGTTTACGATATCAACCTGACATTGACAGGTGGTGAGCCTTACGGCAGCACAAGACTCGTTGCCATGCACGTTTATGAGAAAGCATTCACAGCTCGTAAGTACGGTATCGGTCAGGCAGAGGCAGTATTCCTCTTTGCAGTAGTTGCTATTATTTCCGGTATCCAGGTTTACCTCGGAAAGAAGAGGGAGGTTGAAGCATAATGGCAGTACAGAAAAATTCTCTTGATACAAATCAGATCGGTGGCGTAAGAAGAGTTATCATCAATATCGCAACTTTTGCGCTCCTTATAATCGCAGCACTGTTTTATCTGGTGCCATTTGCAATGGTTATCATCAACTCCTTTAAGGAGAAGCGTGATATCATCAAGAACCCGTTCGCACTTATCGGTGCAGGCGGATTCGGAGTTGAAAACTATGTAAAAGCATTTAAGCAGATGGAGTTCCTGAAGGCATTTGGAAATTCCCTGTTCATCACAGGTCTTTCTACCCTTCTCGTAATCACTCTTTCTTCGATGGTTGCTTACTATATCGTTAGATCAAATTCGGTTATCGGAAAGGTTATTTTTGCAATGATGATCGCATCCATGATCATTCCTTTCCAGTCGATCATGATCCCGCTGGTTTCCATTTACGGAGCTCAGCTCAATATGCTGAATCACAGACTTTCACTGATATTCATGCATACCGGATTCGCAATGAGTATGTCAGTATTCATGTACAACGGATTCTTAAAGAGTGGTGTGCCGAGATCTCTTGAGGAAGCTGCATACATCGACGGATGTGGAAAGTTCCAGACATTCCGTATGATCGTATTCCCGCTCCTTAAGCCTACAACAGCTACACTTGTCATCCTGAATGCAATGCAGTTCTGGAATGACTACCTGCTTCCGAGTCTGGTTCTTGGAAAGAAGCCGCTTTTCACACTGCCGCTTTCTACTTACTCATTCTACGGAACATACAGCTCAGACTACGGTCTTATCATGGCAGCGCTCGTGCTCACACTGCTCCCGATCCTGCTCCTTTACTTCTTCTTACAGAAGCAGATCATCGCAGGTATGGTTGCCGGAGCTGTTAAGTAATCAGGATCTGTTCAGAAGCTGTTAAGCTGACGGAACTCTGTTGCAGGAGAAAGGTATTTTACCGTAGGGATAAATACGTGGGGAGTGTTTATAGTTGTTTTTATATAGATGATGCAAGTGTCGAAAATTTTTGCATCAGATAACATTACTGTTTGTAAGCTAATGGGGAACGTGCCGTGGGGGCATGAAGCAAACAAACAGTGACAGCAACAGGGGTTGTCTTGTGCAGTTTGACTGAAAAAACAAGTTCAGTTCTGATGGATTGTACATAGAATCGGAAAAATAAAGAATGTATAATGAGCCGGGCAGTGTCGGATGAATGACGCACCCGGCTCATAGACTGTAAGAGAAGCACATGCTTCCACATCGCCGGGAGAATTTTGCCTTGGTGAGGGGAGATTTAGAAATGGAGCCGGATGATGGCAACTACGTTAAAAGATGTGGCAAGGGAAGCCAACGTTGCGGTTGAAACAGTATCGCGTGTATTGAATAATCGTGGTTATATAAGCGAGAAAACCCGAAAAAAAGTGAATGAAGCAATGGAAAAACTGGCGTATCATCCAAATACTGTTGCGAGAACGTTGTCAAAGGGCAGGGCTGATGCAATAGGCGTAATAGTGCCGCATATCGTTCATCCTTATTTTGCCCAGATGATAAGCGAGATAGAAAAGGTTGCAGCAGAAAAAAATCTATCGGTATTTATCAGCAGTTCTGCTGGAAATAATGAGAGAGAGAAGCAGATACTCGAGCTCTGTGAAAACAGCCAGCTCGCGGGAGTATTGCTTTTTAGCTCAAATGTACGACCGGAACAGGTAAAAGCGATAAATATACCGGTAGTTACTATAGAGAGATTTATTGAGGGCGGTACCAGCTGCGTGCTTTGTGACAACTATGCCGGAGGATCTATCGCTGCAGAGCACCTCATAAAAAAAGGGTGCAAACATCTCATAATGCTTGGAAGCGTAGACAGAAATGCCATGCCGGCAGATGAGCGTGAAGATGGATTCCGCGATGTGTGCAGCGCGAATGGCGTAAGTGTAAACATCATACATAACGGCATGGAATCCTTCCAAAATATGGAATATCACAAGTATATCGAAAAAGCATTAAAGGAAAATCCTGAAACTGACGGGGTTTTCTGTAGTTCAGATATTATAGCAGCGCAGACGATCCAGGTTTGCAAAAAGCTTGGGATGGATATTCCGGGCAGGATAAAGATCATCGGATTTGATGATACTATGATCGCCGGAAATACAACTCCCATGATCACTACGATCCATCAGCCCATTACGGAGATGGCGGAGCTTGGCGTAGATATGATCCTTCGCGAGAATAATGGACAGGTGGTTCCGGAAAAGAACATTCTTAAAGTGTCACTTGTAGAAAGGGAGACAACATAATGGCTATTAACTATGATAAAAACAGTGGTCTTATCACTATAGAAACCGCGCATACTTCGTATCAGATGCTTGCAGACAAAAAAGGATATCTCCTGCATCTTTATTATGGAAAAAAGATCTCCGGTTCGGCAGAGTATCTGCTGACATTTTTGGATCACGGTTTTTCCGGAAATCCGGATATAGCCGGCATGGAGAGAGTATATTCACTCGATGCACAGCCTCAGGAATATCCTTTCTATGGCAGTGGTGATTACAGAAGTGTATGTTTCCGTGCAAAGGGAAATACCGGAGCAGATGGAGTGGATCTCAGATTTGTTTCTGCCGAGATCAAAGACGGTAAGTATGAATTGGAAAATCTGCCTTCATCCTATACAGATAATGCATCAGGAGAAGGTGTTCAGACACTGAAGGTTACACTTCAGGATATAAATATTGGATTGAAGGTAGATCTTCTTTACGGAGTTTTCCCAGAAAATGACGTGATCACAAGGTCTGTTCTCGTGACAAATGAGAGCAATAATAAAGTGAAGCTGGAAAAAGTTCAGTCGCTGAATCTCGACTGTATGCCGGGAGACAGGGATGTAATGTATTTCCATGGACGTCATGAATTTGAGCGTCAGCCCGACAGGATGCGTGTAGGTCACGCAAAGATCGCAGCTTATTCGGGACGAGGCGGATCCAGCCACCAGTTTAATCCCTTTGCGATCCTTATGACGCCTGATGCGGATGAAAAGCACGGCGAAGCTGTGGGCGTGCATTTTGTATATAGCGGAAATTTCCTGATCGATGCAGAAAAAGATCAGAACGAAACAGTCCGCCTGACAGCCGGACTTCCGGAGGAAGGATTTGAATGGATCCTTCATAGCGGCGAGACATTTACTGCGCCGGAAGCTGTGATGACATATTCCGAAAGTGGTCTTGGACTTTTAAGCCGCCGAATTCACAGATTTTTCCGTAAGCATATCTGCCGCGGCGCGTGGAGAGATAAAGAACGTCCGATCCTCATAAATAACTGGGAGGCGACTTATTTCACATTTGACGGAGATAAGATCGTTGATATCGCTGCTCAGGCGAAGGAACTGGGTGTCGAGATGATGGTTCTCGATGACGGATGGTTTGGAAAGCGTGAAGACGATCTGTCAGGACTCGGAGACTGGGTAGTAAATGAAAAGAAGCTTAAGGGAACCATGAAGGATGTTGCAGAGCGTGTAAACGCTCTTGATATGAAATTCGGTCTCTGGTTTGAGCCGGAAGCAGTTTCTGAGGACAGCGATCTTTACCGGGCTCATCCTGACTGGGCGTTTAAGATCCCAAATAAGCCTATGATCCGCGGACGCCATGAGCTTATCCTTGATTTCTCAAGGAAAGAAGTTGTAGATCATATCTTTGAAATGATGAGGGAAGTCCTTGATAATGCAAACATTATCTATGTAAAGTGGGATTTCAACAGGAGTATCGCAGATTTCTACAGTGCGGAGCTACCTTCTGACCGTCAGGGAGAGGTTGCTCACAGATATGTCCTCGGAGTTTATGATCTATTAGAGCGACTTCGTGAGAGATATCCGGAGCTCCTGATAGAAGGCTGCAGCGGAGGCGGCGGACGTTTTGATGCAGGAATGCTCTGCTACACACCACAGATTTGGTGCAGTGATAATACTGATGCGATAGAGAGGATCCACATTCAGTACGGTACATCCTTTGGATATCCGTCTGTTACCATGGGAGCTCATGTATCTGCGGTTCCTAATCACCAGACAGGACGTGTCACACCGTTTAATACACGCGGAACTGTGGCTATGTCAGGTTCATTTGGTTATGAGCTGAACCTCGGACTTCTTTCTGATGAGGAGAAACATGAGGTTACAGAGCAGATTGATCTTTTCAAAAAGTACAGAAAAGTGATCCACACAGGAGATATGTACAGACTGACAGATCCGCAGGAGGCAGATGCGCTTCTCGCGGCATGGATGTTTGTTGCAGAGGATAAGTCAGAGGCACTCTTAAATATGGTTACTCTTAATGTTCATGGTAATCTTGGCTCACGTTATGTAAACCTTGAGGGCTTGGATGAAAATGCATCCTACCGCGATGAGACAAGCGGTACGATCTACACTGGAAGTCAGCTTATGAACGCAGGATATCCGGTACGTGACTTCACAGGAGAATATCAGGCAAGACAGATTCATTTTGTAAGAGTATAAAAAACACAAGAAAACCACCGGATTGAGATTGTGATCCGGTGGTTTTCCTTATGTTAGCTATATCTATTTTGCTGTAAATTACTTTACATAGATTCTTCCGCAGAAGTTACCATCAGCTTCATAGTACTTTTCAGCACCCTTTGTGTTGCTCTTTGCATCACACTTAACTGCTGTTGCATTAAAGCCCTTGTACTTGCCTTCTGTCTTTGTTGCCTTAAGTGCAACCTTCTTACCATTTACACGTCCTGTGAAGCTCTTAAGGTCACCCTTCTTATTTGTTACAGCTTCAACAGCAACTGTCTCAAGACCGATCTTCTTAGCCATTGCAACTGCATTGTCATCATTTCCAACATATGCAGGGTATACAGCGATCATAAGATCGATATACTCATCTTTGCCTGTGCCGTAGAATCCGTTAGAAGAAACTGCCTTTGCATTCTTGATCTTCTTAACATTATCCTTCATTAACTTATTGAGCTCTTTATTGAGGCTCTTATCCTCAAGAACGATGCTCTTGATATAAGTCTGATTCTTTGCAGCGTAAAGACCGTGACCATCTTCGTAAGCAACTGTAGCACCCTTAGCAGCCTTGATGTTAACCTTCTTTACACCAACTTCATTGAAAGATGCTGAAAACTGAACGTTACCATCCTTATCATAAGAAATAAGGTCTGCTCCAGAAACAGTTTTGCCGTCAGCAGCCTTAAATACCTTTATATCAGAAATCGGTGCAGCCTTGCTGCCGGGCTTATTCTTTCCGTCAAATGCGATAGCCTGAGGGTAAACAACATAAAGGTTAGTTGATCCAGCCTTAAGTGTAGATACCTCTAATGTTTCAAGTTCATCGATGATGTTTTCTGAAGCAGTGCTCAGAGCCTTATCAGAAGATAATCCAACAGGAGCTTCTTCCTTAACTGCAGCAGCCTTAATTGAAAAAGCGCTGTCCTCAGCTGTTTCAGCAACCTCTGTTGCCTCAGTAGCTTCTGCCTCAGCAGATTCTTCTGTGATCTCTGACTCAGATACGGAAGATGTTTCTTCAGCAACTTCTGTTGACTCGGCTGCTTCTTCTGTAGCAGCTTCTGTTGCTGTCTCAGTTGCCTCTTCAGCTGCAGTTTCAAATGTTTCCTCAGTAGAAACTTCTGCTACTTCTTCGTTATCAACAGCAGTTGTCTCTTCAGATGAAGTCTCAACTGTTGTCTCAACAGCAGAATCTCCTGAAACACTTTCCTCAGCGAATGCTACTGTATTCATTGTGAATACCATTGATGTAGCAAGAAGAAGCGCAAACACCTTTCTCATCCTGTTTCTCATTTTTTAATTTCCTCCTAAAAAACACAACGCGTTCATTTGTTTCTTATCAAGCTGTGCCTCAGGATAAGAAACAAGTGAACAGTCATATGGGTTCCGTCCCATTGACTTAACTGTACCTTAATTGTATACAGAATACAATACCTAATGTTGATCTAAATTGTATACAAAATGAGGGGCGTGATGAAGGAATTAGAGTAATTTTCCGCTGCGTCTGTATGGATCGAGGATCGCGGAGGTTCTGTAAGGCATTATCGGGTGATCTGCGAACATATTAACGATGAACCTTGCGAAGCGTTCTATGATGTTATATCTACGTTTGTCTACCCATGCCATATAATCATAAACATTGGTATATTTATAGGCGTGACGGCCTGCTGCGAGTAACATCATGCAGTCGATCTGATTTTTCCCACCAGTCAGAGCCTGAGCTACGCGGTCTGCAGAATATTCTCTTGAGCGTGAGAGAAGCGGAAGCAGGAAATAAGAACCGATAAACGGAATGAAATTTGCGAAAGTATTCCAGATAGTGTAATGAATCTGTACATGATGTAGATATGCATGACCAAATTCGTGAGCCATTACAAAGAACAGGGTGTCAAAGTCTTTGTGCTCCAAATACGCGATATCCACCATCTCTGCGTTAAGCTGAATAAATACACGACCGGGAACCCAACAGGTAAAGGCGTTCAGTTCGCCATTCATCTGCTGAACGTAGACTTCGGGTGGTTTGCGCCAGCCGAGAAGATAGGAATATTCCAGTACCTTTGCATATATCTCGGGATAATTATTTTCGGAAACACGAATGCTGTAAGACATCTGATCCGCATAGAGACCGTACAGTGATGCGAGGTAGCTGATAAAAAAGAGGATGAACGCACCAATGCCTCCGATGATCCCCAGTATGAAAATGAGAATACCGAGAATTGCAGCGATTCCAAAAGAGTCGCTTGGATTTGTTTCATCAAAGATCTCTTTGATATCATTCAGAAAACTTGTTTCAGCTTCGAACTGAGATAAAAGACAGATAACGCCGACAATTCCGGCAATTATGGTAATAACGTAAATAGGAATTTCTTTATTGTGCCGTGTCTGTCGGATTACCGCCTGCACATCCTGTGGTGTAAAAAACATTTGTCTTTGGTCCATAGATAAACTCTCCATTTTTATTTTTTTACATGAACATGATGTAAGGGTTGAACGATATTTGAATCTAATTTTGAACCCTATCATAATGACCATATTAGCACATTAAATTGTAAAGGAATCGGACATTTAGGATTCTTTGTATTTTATTAAAAATGGTTTAAGATTTAAAAAATGTTTTGGTGTTTTGGGGGGAGAAATTTCATGTAAGAAAAGATAAAAAAGATAGTAGATAGATCAATAGAAGCGGTTTTGCCGGATACAGCGGTGAAAAGAGCTCTTCAAAATTTTATGCCGAGTAAGGAAAAAATATAAAAAAATTCCAAATAAAAGCAAAATTTCGCTTTTATTTGGAATTTTTTTATAAACCACCTGATCTTAGAAAGTAACTTTTTCTATCTGGCATGAGTGTTCTTTTGTTTTAGAATTGTAGTTTATACCGACAAAAAGCACTTCGCCGGAATAACCTTTGAAAATATCGGAATATCTATTGTTATGGATTTGATCGATAGCTTTCTCACTGCTTTTGTCCCATTTAAGCTCGATGATAAGGGCAGGGCAATCTGAGGTGGGTTTTGGAAAGAAAACTATATCTGCAAAACCTTTCCCGGTGGGAAGTTCCTCAATTTTTGTATAATAATCCACACTGCTGAGATAAGCCATTTTTATGACGCTTCTCAGAGCCTGCTCGTTGTTATAAAAGTTAGGAGCGGTCATATCAGTATGCAGCTCGTCGATGATATATGCAACGGTATCAGAGTCCATTTTCCATGTAGCTTCGAGAAGCTTGTCTGATCGTTGGACAGCCTTCATGAGTTCTTTTCTATTACCGTTTTTGATAGCACGAATGAATTCGCTCTTGATCTCATCATTTGGGATCGATACTTCTTCACGATCCTCGTTATAAGTGAGATAGCCCAGATGGATCAGCAAAGTCAGAACATCATCACGGCTTTCCATAGATGTAAGGTCATTCTGGAAAGAATTAGTATCTACTTTGACGGCAGAACCGCCGATCATATCAATAATGGAATCTTTTAGACCGTCAAAATTCATATCAATATAGTCACGAAGAGACTCATATGTTTCAGTTTTGGCCCAGTAATTGCTGATTTTTTGCCTAAGCAGAGACTCGATCACGGATTTTGGATTAAAAATATGCTCATCAGCAACGAGATATCCGTCATACCAGGTTTTGATCTTTTCATAATCTAAAGATTTTTTCTGACATATCGTTTTGACTTCATCTTTCGTGAAACCTATATATTTCTGCAAAGGCCGCGGCTCGACCATGCTGTACTCATAGAAATCGCTCATGGCGGATTCGTGACCGTATTTTTTTATAGGCAGGATGCCTGTCATATAAACGCCGTCAAAAAGCATATCAGTGAAGCTGCTCTTGAAAAGAGAGCGGAGTAACTTGATATATTTTTCTAATATTTCAGGAGTATTCTTAAATTCGCGGATGGGCGCATCCCATTCGTCGATTATGAGGATCAGCTTTTGTCCGGTAATAGTAACGATTTTTCCTAAAGCATCGATCAGGTTGTCGTTTAACTGTATTTCCGGGACTGCGATCGCGAGATCTTCGACCACACTTTTCTCTATCTTATCTATCAGATTTTCGTTTTTTTGGAGAGTAGAGATAAAAAATGTCATATCAAGATAGATACAATTGTGCTGATTAAGGTGGGACTTAAATGTAGGGTCCTTGGCGATTTCAAGATCTTCAAAAAGTGGCAGAGAGTCACAGTCTTTACAGTAATATGCACATAGCATTTTTGCGCCGAATGATTTTCCAAAACGGCGCGGTCTGCTGACGCATATCAGTTTTTGTGGTGTACCGAGGAAAGCGTTCATAAAAGAAATAAGCCCGGATTTATCAATGTAATCTCCGTTTCTTATGGCTTTAAATCCATCGTTTCCGATATTCAGATATTTTCGCATAGCAGAAGAACGCGGTGATGTTCCTGCGCCGCTTTTCATATACACATAATCGTCCGGTATGAGCCATCTGCCCTTTTCCAATTTTGCGCCGGGAATCCTTCCCATTTTGCAGAGAGAATTTACCTGTCTTTTGGAAATATTCCACTTCTCTGATGCCTCTTTAGATGTCATATTTTCCGCCTCCTTAGAGTATTATAACATATATGTGGGAAGTGGGAAGCGCACTTCTCGGAACGAAGTGTAAAATATATATTTTTTTGGTAGGACTTTTGTATCTCCATAAAAACTTGTATTCATCCCTATAAAAATATATAATTTAACAAAGAAACAAGGATTCCTTGTTTTATAGGAGGTGAAAAATATGCCAGGTATAGTAAAAGAACCAGAGCAAAAGAAGGTTACGATATCTTCAAAACGACAATTTACCATTCCACAAAAATTTTTTACAGAATTAGGCTTTGAGAGAGAAGCCGTGTGTACGTTGGGGGATGGCATACTTATTATAGAGCCAATACATTCATCGAATAACGGAGAATTTGCGGAACAGATTCTAGCGGATCTTATAGCAGAAGGGTATAGTGGACAAGAATTGCTTGTCGAATTCAGATCAAGACAGTCAAAAGTTCGTCCGGCCGTTGAAAAAATGTTAGAAGCAGCTCATAAGGCATCTAAAGGACAGGGAAAATATTATACATATGATGATATTTTTGAGGGAGCAAACTGATGGCGAATATCCTTTTTCTTCCACCTGCTGCAAAATACTTTAAAAAGCTTAAAGATAAGCAATTAAAGACATTATATCGTGAAGCAATAGATGAAATAAGCAAAGATCCGCGTATTGGAGAGCCTAAACATGGCGATTTGGAAGGTGTTTTGGGGTATGATATTTATTACAACAAGATAAACTATGAGCTTGCATATACTACAGAAGAAAGAAAAATAGAAGGCACTAATGAAACAGAAACCGTAGTCATCATAATGGCAGGTACTCGCGAAAACTTCTACAATGAATTAAAAAGATACTGGGTGTGAAGATTTGTCTGTTTTGAATAACTGCTATTTTAATCTCTGGGTAAGAAAAAATATCTTACCCCCGGAGATTTTTTTATTAACAGTTATTGCTCAAATGAATCTACCATATCCTGCAGTTCGATATAGCGTTCCATTTTTTCTTCAAATTCCTGCTCTACGCGGGCTTTTTCTGCTGTGAGTTCCTGCAGCTTAACGAAATCTGTTGCGGCTTTGGGAATCTCTGCATCGATCTCGTCAGAACGGGTCTGGAGCTTGTCGATCTCTTCTTCGATAGTGTCGTATTCTTTTTGCTCTTTAAAAGAGAGCTTTTTCTTTTTGCGTTCAGGCTGGTTCTGTTTCCAATTATTCTTATTAGTAGTTTCGGTATCAGCACTATCTGAAAGTTCTCCTGAGGATGAACCCTTGGCAGAGCCGCTGTCAGTCGTGCCAGTCACATTCTTTCCTGTGTGCTCCAGATAATCTTCGTAACCGCCTTCGCTCTGATGGAGTATGCCATCGCCCTCAAAGGAAAAAATACGTGTAACTACACGGTCGAGGAAGTATCTGTCGTGGGAAACTACTATTATAATGCCTGCAAAGGAATCAAGATAATCCTCAAGTATCTGCAGAGTACTGATATCCAGATCATTGGTAGGCTCATCGAGGATCAGTACATTCGGTGATTCCATGAGCACATGCAGAAGGTAAAGTCTGCGCTTTTCTCCGCCGGAGAGCTTGGATATCGGTGTATACTGCATCGGTCCTTCAAAGAGGAAACGCTCGCACATCTGAGAAGCCGAAACAAGTCCGTCCGAAGTGCGGATAAACTCAGCTGTATCTTTTATGTAGTCGATCACACGCTGTGATTCGTCAAGCGCTTCGTTTTCCTGACTGAAATAGCTGATCTTTACAGTCTGACCGATCTCGACTTTTCCTGTATCCGGACGGAGATTATTTGTAAGTATCTTAATGAGAGTGGATTTTCCGCAGCCATTAGAACCTATGATACCGATACGGTCTGTACGCAAAAAATTGTATGAAAAATCATGGAAAAGTGTATGATCCCCGAAACTCTTACTGATATTTTCAACTTCTATAGTCTTGTTTCCAAGGCGAGTCACTGCGGAATTGATCTGTACCTGACGCTCTTCAACGATCTTGTCACGGTCGCGGAGTTCTTCAAAACGCTGGATGTGGGCTTTCTGTTTGGTAGACCTCGCCCTGGCTCCGCGCTGCATCCATGCCAGATCTTTTTTGAAAAGTGCGGCTTTTTTGCGCTCCGCAGCTATGGCATAGTCCATGCGCTGCTGTTTCAGTTCCAGATAGCCGGAATAATTTTCTTCGTAGCGATATGTTTTTCCTCGGTCAATTTCCAAAATCTGATTAGAAACTTCATCAAGGAAGTAGCGGTCATGCGTAACCATAAGGATCGCTCCGCGATAATGCTGCAGGAAGTTTTCCAGCCACTCGATCATCTCAATATCGAGGTGGTTAGTAGGCTCGTCAAGGATCAAAAGATCAGATGACGCAAGAACTGCTGCCGCGAGCGCAGCGCGTTTTTTCTGACCGCCGGACAGGATCTCGGGATTTACGGAAGGGTCATTTATACCAAATTTACCAAGCATTGCCACGACTTCACCGTTGTGAGTCTGACCTGCATTTTTTCCGTATGCCATCTCTGCGACATTCTCCAGTAGAGATTTGCCGGTATTAAATTCCGGTGCCTGCGGAAGATAGGCGATCTTCAGACCATTATTTTTGATAACCTGTCCCTGATCCGGCTCCATAATCCCGGCAGCGATGGTCAGGAGTGTGGACTTTCCTGTGCCGTTTACGCCGATAACACCGATCTTGTCATGGTCGGAGATGCCTACTGTGACATTATCGAGAACTGTTTTGGTACCAAGTACTTTTGTTATATTTTCAAGATTTAGAATATTTGCCATTATTAAACCTTTTATCGTCAGATTTACATCAAAACTATGTCAGACGAATTTATCATACGTTTACAATAAACCAACATCATCTAATTTATCCGAAACACCGGTATTTGGCAAGCTGCTCCATATATCAAATGATCAAGGGGCAGGTGGATATCCACCTGCCCCTTGACCGCACACTATTAAAAAGAGAATTTAAGGAAAAAAACAAATCACTTTGAACTTGTGGTTAGTTTTTTTGTACCGTTAAAGTTACCTACACCCGTAATTGTTATATAACCATCTTTGATCTCTGCGGTGTATTCCTTTTTTGCCTTGAGCTTCTTGGCTTTGCCTGCTGCTGCACTTGTGAGCTTGCGAACCTTATCGCCTTTTTTGTTGAGGGTAGCAGTGAGTGTATCATAAGCAATCTGCACAGGAGCGATCTCGAAGTATACAGGATTCTCCTTCAGATACTTATTGGCAGTCTTTACAGCTTTCTTTACATCCTTTGATGCACTCTTGTCAGCCTTGAGCTGGATATAGTAGTTCGGAAGCTTCTTGCCCTTGTCCTCTACTTTCTTGTAGGAAGCGAGGTTTTCTTTAGTTATAGATGTTGCAAATACAGAGTTCTGTGATACATAAGCGCCATTTGCGTTCTTGATCGTTACTTTGCTGATATCGACCTTGGTGCCGTTCACTGAAACAGTACTCTTATCAATATCTATAGGAAGAGCATTTCTCTTGTCGGCTTTCTTGCTGAACTTGCCTGCCTGTCCATTCCATACTACTGCATCAGCACTGTAAAGAGCCATGTCGAGGGATACAGAATCGCCTTTCTTGGTCTTTGCTTCCTTGATGACTGTATGCTCTGTGCCAAAGGTCAGATGCTCATTCTGCGTGCTGGTATAACCGTTGCTGTTGGGGGAAACAGAGCCAGAACCACCATTAGAACCACCATCGTCGTCAGCTTCAACGTCTACTGTAAATTTATATGTAAATTCCTGATCATCATTCGTGTAATTTTCGGTGCAGTTGTCGTGAGTAATTTTGATCTCTACTTCATTTTTTCCGGCCGTTAATGGCTTAGGAGAGACAATATCAAATTTAGATTGACCCCATCCATAATGGCCATCATAAATATCACTATTTTCATTCTCAAGTTCAACGTCAAATGTTTCAGTGTTATATTCAGCATCTGTTCCATTCAGACCATTAAAATAAGCAGCACTCGCATATACTGTTATATCCTCAGGCTCAAGCACATCGCCCTCAGAAGGATCAAAGTCGCATTTCGCCCCGGTTATCTTTGTAATGCGATAGTCATCATTATAGTATCCACCTGTCACGGAGAGCTCTGTGGAGGCCTCTTCAGCTGAATTATCATCAAGATAAAGTTCGTCGCTCGTATTTTTAACAACCTTCATGGTAACGTAATTAAGAGTTAAGGCTTGTTTGCCTGGAACGATAATAGAGGTTTCTTTTGCTGTGATGAAATCATTATCTCCATCCTCAGGGACTACATCATTTTCTGCATAGATTTTCTCCCGGTCCGATGGGTAAGTTAAATAACTTATTTCTTCAATCGGATCACCGACATGGAAATCGCCTTCCTTGAGGTTGCTAGGTCTAAATATTTTAAAACCATATCCTTCCGTGACATTTCCATTGTTAGTTGAACTTAAATCACTACCCGTTATCAAGATGTAGGGCGAACTTTCACCTTCTCCATCTACTCTTTTTATTTCTGCCTGAACAGGTACTGCCGATGAAATCACCATTGCTGCTGCAAGTGTCGCAGCTAAAAGCTTGCTCCTTCTACTCCTCATACGATCCTCCTTGATATCCCTCTCTTGCACATATTGTTCCGCATTTCGGACTAAACTTAGCAAACGACGTAAATGTCTGATACATATACTGAAAGTAAAGACGAAAATCAGTCATGTGTGCCCATGACAGAGCGGAACAATAACTGCGAAATAATGTTATTGGCTTAATGTATCAGACAACTACCGAAGTCGTCAGAAACTAATATATATATATATATATATAGTCAATACAATTTCGGGTTGTTTATGATTTTGTGCAGACTTCGCAGTTGTGTCCCAATAGATTTTGCAAGCTGCCGGGTATTGCCATTGCCATAAATATGCCGCCAGCCTGAATTAAGGTTTATGTGGGATAATTTATAGATAATGCCGATAAATTAAGAAGAAAGTGATACTTGTGCAGAGTGCATTTCGTGTTACTGTTCAGACGTAAACGGAGCATTTACTGCGGAGTTTACGACCAAGAACGCTGAAAAGCCATTGGATTTTGCTCATCGCCGAAGGCGATTTAATTAGCAAAATCCGTTACGTGAGCGAGCTGAAAGCGAGTGAACAGTAACCATTTCGTAAAGGGCGCTCTATCACCAAAAATCTGAAACAGAAAGAGGAATCTATGAAATTACTTTATGCAGAAGATGAAGTGGAAATGTCCGAGGCGGTGGCAGATATTCTCACATTTCATAAGTACTCGGTAGATGTGGTCGCAGACGGAAGAACTGCACTGGAATATGCGCGGGCTGAAAAATATGACGGGATCATACTGGACATTATGATGCCCGGAATGAGCGGTCTTGAGGTGCTGACACAGCTCAGAAAAGACGGTAATACCACGCCGGTCCTGCTGCTCACAGCAAAAACTGCGGTAGATGACAGGATACAGGGACTCGACAGTGGTGCGGACGATTATCTGCCAAAACCATTCGTCATGGGAGAGCTTTTGGCGCGGATACGTGCAATGCTCAGGAGACGTTCAGATTATCAGAGCGAAGAGCAGACGATCGGAGACCTGACATTAAATCTGTCTACATACGAGCTCTCCAGCGGTGAGAAAAAAATCGTACTTCAAAATCTGGAATACCGTTTAATGGAAACCCTCATGCTGAACCGTTCTGCATGGCTTTCTGCGGAAGATCTTCTGACGCGTGTCTGGGGTTATGAATCGGAAGCGGACGTAGACACGGTCTGGGTATATTTATCGGGACTTCGTAAAAAAATAGCAAATCTGGGATCAAAGGTGCTTATCCGATCAAAGAGAAATATTGGATACAGGATGGAAATGCCATCGGAAGAGAAATAAAATATGATAAGATCACTGCAAAAAAAATTTATCCGGGCAGCCATGCTCGTAGTAACGATACTTTTAGTCTTCTTTCTCTTAGCAATAAATGCGGCAAATTTCCTATCTGTTTCTAATGAAGAAGGTCGCCTTTTGACAAATATACTGGAGCGTGAGGCTGCGCCTGAGCCAAGAGTCGAAGCCGGAGGTATTCCGGAAGTTCCAGATCCGGATCCAAATGCGCCAAAAGACGGCATGGATAAACAGATAGAAAAATTGCCAATACTGATAGGACCGGCTAAAAAGATACTCGGGAACAGGCAGTATTTCACGGCAACAGTTTCCGAAGACGGGTCCATCCGTGATAAAGATATTTCTCATATATCTGAGGAGATGCAGGAACGCGCGGAGGAGCTGATCCTTTCTGTTTTTGCAGATGGAAAGACAGGTGGTCGTGTTGGTACTTATTTATACAGGACTCGTGATATAGGAGATGGAACCGTTATTGCTTTCCTTAATACCGCAGAGCACCAGGCATCTCTTATCAGGGTTGCGCTTATCACGCTTGTACTCGGTATTATCACGTGGTTTATTATGCTGGCATTGGTCGTTTATCTGTCGCGGCAGGCAATCGATCCAATCGCCAGAAATATCGAGCGGCAAAAACAATTTGTGACAGACGCGGGGCACGAGATAAAGACTCCACTCGCTATCATTACAGCAAATGTAGACGTGTTGGAACTTCATACAGGAAAGAGCAAATGGATCGACCATATCAGGTCACAGACAATGAGGCTTAACGATCTGATGCAAAATCTCCTGACGCTTTCGCGTCTCGATGAAGCAAATGCTATTTCTGAAGCGATTGTTTTTCATCCCGGCGAGATACTTTCTAAGCTTGCTGATGACTATGCTGAACCTGCAGAACTTCATGGTATTGAGATCATAAAAAATATAAATGTAAAAGCAGAGCTCAGGTTTTACCGCGAGAATTTTGAAAAACTGTGCACGATCTTTTTGGATAATGCAGTCAAATACACTAAGGACGGCGGTTTTATCAAGGTTGAGCTTATGCCGCAAAACCATGATATAGTGCTTATCTTTAGAAATAATTGCGAAGAATTGCCGGAAAATGATCCGCAGGAGCTTTTTGAACGTTTCACCCGCGGAGATCAGGCACGTACGCAGAAAAAGGGAGGATACGGCATAGGGCTCGCAATGGCGCGTGCTATTACAGAGGCTGAGGGTGGCCAGGTGAAAGCGTCCTACGAAGATGAGAATGTGATCTGCTTTACAGTAAGATTAAAAAATCTTAAATAATTGTCCAATTAAGTTTAGGTTAAGTTCAGACTGCTATAGTATAACTATCAAATGAAGCAAGGCATAACTGCTGCGCTTCATCCTGAAAGGGGATAGCGGCCTGACTGCTCCCACAGCCGACCGATAATATACATCCCTCACAATACCGGATAATCGCCCGGTATTGCGACATAACCACTTTGATGTGGTCTCCCTCTAAATAACTCTCCTGATAAAGTCCGTGTGAATCCCCCAACTTTCACACGGGCTTATCTCTTTTAAAGTACCAAGAGGGACGGTGTACTCATCAAAAGCGGATAAAAGATGTTAAGCTAATAATCGCGCGACAGCGCAGGAAAAGTATCCATGACAGGGTGGCTGCCTCTCGACTGATCAGATCAGGAAGGAGGTGACGATATGACAGATTACGAAATTATAATGGTAATGCTTGGAATCCTTGCATTACTGATTTCTACTTGTAGTTTGTTAATTGCGTTACTGAGCTTTCTCGATAAGAGAAACAACAGACGTAAATAAAAATGCCTCTCCTGTCGGCAAACGGGAGAGGCGGCTCATGTAATATGAGCTAAAACCAAACGTAGGCATCCACTTTGGAGTGGGTGCTTTTTCTATATATAAATATAACATTTTGAGATTTTGGAATCAATGTAAATATTAGAATTATCACATTTTTGTTGTTTATAGGATAATTATAATTATGAAAGAAATTTGAAGTTATGAAAGAAATTGAAAGTTATGAAAACTTATGAAAGGATTCGCGAGTTATGAAACGGAAAGCAGTCAATTGAATAAATTTCCGGCTAAGGAGAATATAGATACGGTATTGACATTTTTGCTCCCCAACCATAAAAATAAATGAGTTATGGAGCTAATAAGTAACATTGATCGGAGAACTAAATGATTTTTGATACACATGCGCATTATGATGATGCGCGATTTGATGAAGACAGGGACGAAGTGATCGCATCCCTTAAGGAAAATGATGTAAGGCATTTCGTGGATGTGGCGTCTGACCTGCCGAGTATAGAAAAAGTAGAAAGAATAATCGAGAAATATCCTCAGAGTTACGGGGCTCTTGGGATACATCCGTCAGAACTTGAAGGTGTTTCTGAGAAAGACCTAAAGGAAATCGAGGAAAAAATCCGAAATAATAAGAGAATAGTTGCAGTGGGTGAGATCGGACTTGATTATTACTGGGAAGAAAATCCGCCCCATGAGGTGCAGAAGGAATTCTTCCGTTATCAGCTGGAAATGGCGAGGCGTCTCAATAAGCCTGTAATAATCCATTCGAGAGAAGCAGCGCAGGATACTTTTGAAATAATGAAAGAAATGCGTGCAGAAGAAATAGGTGGTGTGGTACACTGTTATTCCTATTCAAAGGAGATGGCGAGAGAATACATAAAAATGGGATTCTATATCGGCATCGGCGGAGTAGTGACATTTAAGAACTCAAAGAAACTTAAGGAGATAGCGGCAGAGATACCTTTAGAACGTATAGTTATAGAAACAGACTGCCCGTATCTCGCTCCTTCACCCCATAGAGGAGAGAGGAATTATTCAGGTTTTCTCCCTCTCGTAGCCGCTGAGATAGCGGAACTTCGAGGAATAACGGCCGAAGAAGTCTGCAATACGACCTATCAGAATGCTTTGAGACTGTATAACATAAAGGACGTATAAGATAAAGAAAGGAATAAAATGGCAGAACTTGGAAATCCCAGCAGCACGCTGGCGGTGATGAAAAAGCATGATTTTTCTGTTCGCAAAAAATACGGACAGAATTTTCTCATAGATGACAACATCCTTAGAAAGATCATCAGTGCATCGGGAGTAACAAAGGACGACTTTGTAGTAGAGATCGGCCCCGGTATCGGAACCATGACACAGTACCTCTGTGAAGCCGCCAGAGAAGTGGCAGCGGTGGAAATCGATGATAAGCTGATACCGGTTCTTGAGGATACATTGTCAGGATACGACAATGTAAGCGTGATCCATAATGATATTCTGAAAGTGGATATAGCGGAGCTTGCCCGTGAGAAGAATGACGGCAGACCGATAAAGGTTGTTGCAAATCTGCCATATTACATCACGACTCCTATTATAATGGGGCTTTTGGAATCGAGGACGCCGATAGACAGCATAACTATCATGATCCAGAAGGAAGTGGCAGACCGCATGAAGTCTGATCCGGGAAAGAAAACCTATGGTTCACTTTCACTGGCTGTTCAGTATTTTTCAGATATTGAGATAGTAGCGGAAGTGCCGCCCAGATGTTTCCTGCCGGCTCCTTCTGTCGGATCAACGGTGGTACACCTCGCAGTCCGCGAGAAGCCTGCTGTAGAAACAAAGGATGAGGAACTGCTCTTTAAACTTATAAGGGCGGCATTTAATCAGAGGAGAAAGACTCTCTCAAACAGTCTGAAAAATGCGCCGAACCTTGGATATACCAGAGAACAGGTACTGGAGGCAATCGAGAAACTCGGAGAAAAGCCAACGGTCCGGGGAGAAGAACTTTCGCTTGAGAAATTTGCACGTCTTGCCGACATTCTAGGAGAGATATAAATAATTCCTTGTAGATGGGTGAATTTTTGATAAAATTAAAATGATGTAAGGGTCAAAAGGTCAAAAAATCGATTGTGCGGAGGGGGGCTTTGCACGTGAGGTATAAAGGGGTTAGATATCAACAGAGCGAAATGGCTCTGTGCTTTTGTCATACAGATTATTATATGCTCGATGAGGCAGTCTGTTTTTTACAGACCGCTTTGTCGAGCTTTTTTAACTCTATTTGTTCCGCATATGAGGTAATTTAAGGTGAAGACAAATTCGTATAGATCAGATACTATCCGACGGCACAGGTACATAACGATCATAGTGGGAACAGCGATCAATGTTCTGCTTTATTACCTGACCAATAAAAATAATCTGCCGATTAATTTTGATATTGTCGGAACGATATGGGTTGTGGCGATCACAGGTCTGTTTCCGGGAGTGATGACGGCTGTGCTCACGAGTATTTTTTGCTCGTTCATCCGTGGCGTATCGTTTTATTTCGGGATTATTAATGTGCTGTTAGCGCTTTATACAGCACACTTTATGTTGAAACGACCGCTTTCAAAACTAAATAACTTAATAACATATACAATTACAGTTTCGTCCATATGTGGGGGACTGAGTACGATCCTTCAATGGATTCTCTTAGGAATGCCTGAAAAGGAGTCGGTGTCAACCGCAGTTGATACGTTAAGTGAATTAAGCGGTATCAACAGATTTATAATTTTCTTTATTGTAAATACCCTGCTTCATTTACTGGAAAAGGGAGCATCCGTAGGTGTAGTCGTTGTGCTGATGATGTTTATCCCTAAAAGCAGAGTTGAGGCGATCCGTGCCAGCGGACTTAAGCAGCGTCCGTATACATCGTCTGAAATGGACGATATGAAGCTGAGAAACAAAAACGTAAAGATCAACAGCGGAAGGCGTGTTTCTGTAATACTGTTAGTTCTTTCTTTATCTCTTGTAATAATAATGGGATGTATCGGAGTAGAGCAGTATTTTAAGGTCATAAAGGATGAACGGATAGAAGTAGCAAAAAATACAGCGATGGCAGCGGCGGCTGTTATTGATCCCGATAAAGTCGATGCTTATATAAGTAATGGTGAGAGCGAAAAGGGGTATATGGGAACAAAGGAAATACTCCAAAGAATATACGATAGCTCGACGGTGGTTCAGTATCTCTATGTGGTGAAGATCAGAGATGAAGGAGGAGTTATTGTTTTTGATCTGGATAATAAGGAGGACAAAGGATATTCGCCCGGTTACTATATGAAATTTGAAAAGTTATTTGATCCATATCTATCAGCAATGAGTGCAGGAGAAGATATCGAACCTATTGAATCAGATTTTTCATCCGGATGGATCATTACGGCACTTTCGCCAGTAAGAAATGATAAAGGAATATGTGAGTGTTATGTCTGTGCTGATGTATCCCTTAAATATGCAGCCGGTGAGCTTTGGATATTTATTCTGAAGGTTATTTTGATGCTATCGCAATTTTTTGTATTGATAGTTGTCTATGGTCTTTGGAATACGGGAATTTATACGGTTTTCCCGATAGATGGAATAGTTATGTATGTCGAAAGGTTTATCCGTTCAGGGGATGATCAGGAGTCTCTGGATGAAAACGTGAGAATGCTAAGAAAACTCGATATACATACTAATGACGAAATTGAGATGTTATATCATTCAATCTGCAATATGGCTGTAAATCAGGTCGAGCAGCTGCGAAGCGTCAGGCGATTGTCTGATTCTGCGCTAAAAATGCAGGACGGTCTGATCATTACCATGGCTAATCTCGTTGAAAACAGAGACTCGGATACGGGAGCACATATACAAAAAACTGCAGCGTATGTAAAGATAATTGTGGAAGGACTGAAACGTAAGGGGTACTATGCAGAAAAAATAACACCGAAATTTATTTCTGACGTTGTTCGCAGCGCGCCCTTACATGATGTGGGAAAGATCAATATCCCGGATAGTGTACTGAATAAGCCGGGGAAGCTTACTGATGAAGAATATGAGATCATAAAAAAGCATACTATTGCAGGCAGAGAAATAATGGAGCAGGCAATTGATACGGTAGAAGGGGAAAACTACCTGAAAGAAGCCAGAAATATGGCAACCTACCATCATGAGCGATGGGATGGAAAGGGGTATCCTGAAGGTCTGCATGGAGAAGTAATACCACTTTCTGCCAGGATCATGGCAGTTGCGGATGTTTTTGACGCGCTGACATCAGCAAGAGTATATAAGCCGGCATTTCCGGTTGAAAAGGCTCTGCAGATGATCCGGGAAGGTTCAGGGAATCAGTTTGATCCAAAGTGCGTGGAAGTATTTTTGGAATCTATTCAGGAAGTAAAAGTCATACTGAAAAAATATAATAATATCTAAGACTTCTTTCGGAGGCAGTCTGTGAAAAGGAATAAGTTTGCCGAAAAAATAATAAGGGGATATGCGGCGCTTGTATCAGCGGTCTTGGTCATTGCGTGTTCATTAAATGTTTATGGAGCTGACGAACACGAAAAATGCGGCGGAGGATATGCGGTTACGGGGCAGAGAACCGGTGTAGGATATACATCGGTGGTTTACGATGCGACAAATGGGCTTCCGACTTCTGATGCAATGTGCATAATGAGCGCAAAAGACGGTCATATATGGATAGGCGGCTATAGTGGCGTTATCAAGTATGACGGTTCTGTTTTTGATCGTTTGGACACAGCTGAAGGGCTAACCAGCGCCAGAGTTATTTTTGAGGACAGCGTTGGGCGGATATGGGTAGGCACAAATGACAATGGTGTTGTCGTGATATCTGATGAGAAAAGACAGCATCTTACATATAGGGATGGTTTGACCTCATCGTCGATCCGGGCCTTTGCAGAAGATCAGGACGGACATGTTTTTATCGGAACAACAGAGGGACTATGCTTTGTTGATGATGATATGAAGATACATGTTTGCCGTAATGAAGAATTAGAAACTGAGAGGATCTTGAGACTTGATACAGATGCTTCCGGGAAAAAAATATATGGACATACATCTTCCGGCATCATCTTTGCGATCGAAAACTGTGTTGTTACAGAAATATACGAAAGCAGCCGCCTGGGATTAGATAAGATCACAACAATAATGGCAGACCCGGAAAATGCGGGTAAGGTATACCTCGGAACTTCAGGGAGATCGATATATCATGGTGATTTTGGAGATACTGTTTACCAATTGAAGGAAATACAGGTATCACCCCTTGAAAATGCTCATTGGTTAAGCTACGACTGTGGAAGAGTCTGGGTATCCTCAACCAGTATGGTTGGCTATGTCGATAAAAAGAATTATTTTCATATACTTAGCAAGAACCCTGTTAACAGTTCTATAGAGATGACTACCTCGGACTATCAGGGAAATATATGGGTTGCGTCATCGGCACAGGGCGTAATGAAGGTAGTGACAAATAATTTTATAGATCTCACCAGATCAACAGAAATACCGGAAGAACTGACAAATGCAGTTTCAATGTTTAATGGTGAATTATATATCGGAACGGATGATGGTCTGAGGATCATAGGGAAAAACGGTAAACGTATCTATAATGATCTGACATCATTTATCGGTCAGAGCAGGGTGCGCTGTATTCAGGCTGACAGGGAAAAAAATCTGTGGATATCGACCTATACAATGAATAAGGGACTGGTATGCTATTCATCGGAGGGAAGTATAAAGAATTACACGATAGAGGACGGCATGCCTGATAATCAGATACGCTGTATTTATATTAGCAGACAGGGAAATGTGTTAGTTGGAACAAATAAAGGTCTGGCTGTTCTAAAAAATGGCAAGATCATAAGAACGATAGGCGCGGCACAACACATTAAAAATAGTGTCATCCTGACGATCGGAGAGGGTGATAATGGGGAGATATTTGCCGGAACAGATGGTGATGGGATATATGTGATAAAAGGCCATGAAATAGAAAAAATCGGCAGAGACGAAGGTGTTACAAGTGATGTGATCATGAGGATGGTCAAAGACGATGAGCGGCAGGTATGGTGGATCGTCACCTCAAACTCCATCGAATATATGAGAGGCGGATACATATATAATGTCACGTCTTTTCCGTACAATAATAATTACGATATATATTTTGAAGGCGAAAATGCATGGATTATTTCATCTCAGGGAGTGTACAGGGTCAATGCCGAAGAAATGCTGGAAGACAGTGTCAACGAATACAATCTGTATACCCTAGATAACGGTTTACCGTTTATCCCGACGGGAAATGGGTTTAGCTTTTTAGATGAAAAAGATAATCTGTATATAGCATGTCGTAACGGAGTATGTAAGGTTAACCTAAAGAACCATTTTGAAGAGAGCGGAAAGATAAAGATCGCGATAAATTCTGTTTTTTGCGGAGATAAGAAGATAATTCCATCTGAAACAGGAAAATATGTGCTTCCTGTAAAAGGAGAGAGAATACGGATCACGGCATCGGTCATGGATTATACGCTTGTGAATCCGATCATCCGGGTATTTCTGCAGGGAGTGGCAGATGATGGTATCGAAGTGCCGAGAAGTGAACTGACGCCGCTGGAATTTACGGGGCTCGCCTATGGTGATTATAAACTCCATGTGCAGGTACTTGATAATAATTCAAAAAAGGTCATACAAGATGAGACATTTTTTGTAAAAAAGAAACCAAGGCTAATGGAGCTTCCAATGATCCATGTCATGCTGCTTGCATTCATAGCGATTTTTGCCGGTTTTATCGTATGGCGTGTAATGAAATCTACAGTTATACGGAGACAGTACAATGAACTGATACAGGCGCGAGATGAAGCGGAGAGAGCTAATACGGCAAAGTCACGATTCCTTGCAAATATGTCTCATGAGATAAGGACACCTATCAATACGATAATGGGCATGAATGAGATGATCATGAGAGAAGATGCCTCCGGAGTGCCGAAGGGGTATTTCATATCAATGCTCAATTATGCGATGGATATAAGGAATGCGTCAGAGTCGCTTTTAGGACTGGTCAATGACCTGCTCGATATATCAAAGATCGAATCAGGAAAGATGAACGTTGTCAGGCAGTCATATGATGTGCAGGAAATGCTTAGGCAGATCATTTCTATGGTTCGTGTTCGAAGTACAGAGAAAGAGCTGGTTTTTGATGTAGTAGTGGATGAGCTGATGCCGAAAACACTGATAGGTGATGCAGGTAAGATAAAACAGATATTACTGAATCTGCTGACTAATGCCGTAAAGTATACGGAAAAGGGCGGATTCGTATTACTTGTCTCCATGGAGGAAAGAGTTGACGATATATGTCATGTCCGTTTTTCTGTAAAGGATACAGGAATCGGAGTACGTGAAGAGGACATGGAGAAACTTTTCCTGGCATATGAGCGGCTGGATGAAGAGAAAAACAGCTCTATTCAGGGCACGGGACTGGGACTCGACATATCCAGAAGATTCGCAGAGCTTATGGGAGGAAAGCTCTGGTGTGAAAGTGTATATGGCGAGGGGTCTGAGTTCATACTGACACTCGATCAGAAAATCGTAGATCCGACGCCGATCGGTGCATTTATAGAACATGACAATGTGAGTACAAAAGGACCGTATGTACCTAAATTTATCGCACCGGACGCAGATGTACTTGTCGTTGATGATAACCCTATGAATCTGAATGTGATGAAGGGGCTTCTGAAAGCTACAAAGATCTTTGTGACTACTGCGATGAGCGGAGAAGAGGCTTTGGATAAGATCAAGGAGACATCGTTTAATGTGGTACTTCTGGATCATATGATGCCGGGAATGGACGGAATAGAAACCCTTTCAGAGATCAGAAAATTTGCTCCGGATCTTCCGGTATATGCTCTTACGGCAAATGATACAGCAGGAGAGGCTTTTTATAAGGAAAAGGGTTTTAACGGGTATCTGTCAAAACCGGTTGACTGTGAGGTGCTTGAGAGAACTATATTACAGCATATCCCGCCAAATCTTGTTCAAAAAACTGCTCAGGCGGATGCTGAGCAGGAGCCGGAAGAATTACCGGAGGATATGGGCTGGATAAAGAATGTTGAGGGCATTTCAGCAGAAGATGGTATAAACAATTCCGGCGGAATAACAAACTACTTAATGGCATTAAAACTTTTCCTCGAAACGATCGATGATAATGCAAAGGTCATTACAGATGCGTATGAGAGCGGAAATATCAGATTATATACCATAAAGGTTCATTCGTTGAAGAGTTCCGCCCGTATTATAGGTGCTTCGTCCTTATCTAAGTATGCACAGGAACTGGAAAATGCTGGAAATAACAACGATATGGATTTCATAAATGATAATACCGGTCGTTTTCTGGCAGATTATCTGGAGTTTAAGGAAAAGCTCCGGCTTCTCGATGAAGAACATGAGGATGACGATAACGATAAGGAGATGATCCCTGAGGATGAACTGAATGACGCATTTGATGCGCTTTCTGATGTGATACCGCAGATGGATTATGATGCGGTTGAAACAATAGTTAATGATCTAAGTAAATTCCGGCTTCCCGAAAAAGAAGCTGAGACAATTAAAAAACTTAGAAAAATGATGAAAGCATATGACTGGGATGGCATGGAAGAACTGATCAGTCGGTAATTATTGAAGGGAGATATAAATGGCAAATAATCGGATAATCTTTACGGGGGAAAAAGAATCATATATTGTCCGCGTTCTTATCGGAAAAGTTCAGGAAGCAGGTATTGATTGTGAATTTATCCCCTGTACGGTGGATGATATCAATGCCAATTGGGATGAGGCATCGCTGCTGATACTGTATATGGATATCGAAATCCGGTCTAAAGAAAAGATTTTCCATTTTCTCACGGATATTATGGAGGAAAAAAACGGACAGCTCATTCTTATTGGAGAGCAGATAGATATAGATTATGTCTGCGACCATATTCCGGGTGATGTGATCTATAAAACCTTTGCGCGTCCTGTTGATAATGCGGCTTTCACAAAAACTATCACAGACTATTTTAATAAGCGTGAATCAGGAGAATTTAAGAAGAGTATCCTGGTCGTTGATGATGATCCGCAGTTTTTGTCGCTTATAAGGCAGTGGCTAAAGGAAACCTATAAAGTGTCAATGGTCGGTTCCGGGCTTCAGGCATTAAAATTCCTCGGCAAGAATAAAGTAGATCTGATCCTGCTGGATCACGAGATGCCTGTAACCAGCGGACCTAAGGTACTGGAGATGCTTAGGAGCGATGATGAGACAAAAGATATTCCGGTAATGTTTCTTACAGGAAAGAGTGATAAAGAAAGTGTGATGGAGGTCGTTTCACTTAAACCGGAAGGATATTTCCTTAAGAACATAACCAGAGAAGAGTTATTGGAAAAGCTGAATGAGTACTTTATGATGCATAAGAAACATATGTGAGAAATCATATAAGGAGCCTTTTATCATGTATGAACTGATACGGACCTATCAGATGGATATAATGCTTGCACTAAGTACAACGTGCATGCTGATGGCAATTCTGCTGCTTTTTACAAAGTATATGCTAAAGAGACGTAAATGGATCCTTTTTCTACTGGAGATCATTGCGGCATTTCTTTTATTCTTTGACAGGATGGCATATATTTATGCGGGAATGGAAGGAAAAAAAGCCTTTGTACTGGTCCGTCTCAGTAACTTTATGGTGTTTTTTCTGACAGCCTGGGTGGTATTTGGCTTCAATCTTTATCTTGTGAATATGCTGCGTCGTGATGACACAAAGGAATTAGTGATAAAAAGGCTGACAGTAGTAGGCGTTGCGTCGGTCGTTGAAATGATCATGGTCGTGATCACGCAGTTTACCGGTTGGTATTATTACATAGATGAGACAAATCATTATCAAAGAGGTTCGCTTTTTTTGATGTGCTATATTGTCCCTATAGTTGGTCCGCTCATACAGTTTACTGTTATATATGAGCATAGAAAGGAATTTTCAAAAAGAATATTTGCCTCTTTTATTCTGTATATTTTTGTACCTATCATTGCTGCAATAATACAAATTTTTGCATATGGTTTGTCCCTCGTTAATATAGCAATGGTTCTGGTGTCTATTTCGCTGTATATATTTACGTATCTTGATATAAATGAAATGGCGGTGAAGGCTCATCGTAAAGAGATGGAGATACTTCAGGAAGATAAGCAGAGGGTAAAGCGCCTGCTAGATCAAGTATTGATGGCTATGGTAGCTGCGATCGAAACTAAGGATCCATTCTTAAAGGGACATTCAAAGCGTGTTGCAGAACTTGCAAGAAAGATTGCCAGGCTGAGTGGGAAAGATGAAGAAAAATGCGATGACGTATATGATGCTGCATTACTTCACGAAATAGGGGTAATAGGAATTCCGGACAGTGTCCTTTCGAATGCACAGTATTTGTCGAAAGAAGACGAAGATTTTATAAAGGAAATGCCTCTCATTGCGGAAGAAATATTATCTCCGATCAAAGACTTCCCAAATATAAAAGCAGCTGCGCGCTACGGCAGTGAGAATTATGATGGCAGCGGGTTTCCAGACGGATTAAAAGGAAATGAGATCCCGGATATCGCAAGGATCGTAAAGATCGCAGGTGCGTATGATTCGATGACCCTTAGAAAAAAAAGAGGAGAGATACTACCGCGTCAGCTGGTCAGAGAAGAATTTGTACAAGATTCAGGGAGCAAATATGATCCTGTATATTCAGAGATCATGGTTCGGCTGATCGATGAAGAAGAAAGAGAGAATACAGAAAAATACAAAGAAAACATGGAAACTGAGTTGGATTGCCGGGAATACAGAGACAGTATTTCCCAAGGTATCCGCATAATGGAGAATACTACACGGATAACTTTTCAGTGTTTTTCAGATAAAAAGAAAGCTGAGGATTTCAGTGCTCCCTCGATAGTTCTTTTTGATTCTTTTGACAGAAGCGTACATAAAAACGCAAAAGCGATCAGCGCGTTTAAGTACCTTGAATACGGTGAGATATGGTTTGACGGACATTATGTATGTACCTCTGCGAGAAATATGGAAGCAATAGAGGGAAATGATGGTGAAGATCGAACCGAAAGAGCGGATATGTACGAGATCGTAGCGTCCCGGGTAGAAGATCATCTGAAGATAACTATGAAAAGTTTTGGTCGTGTTGTAGATGTTATAGTGGCGCTGCCGGACAAGTCAAAATGGGCCTATATAGGAATAACCGGAGAAAATTGTAAGATCAGAGAGATTTCTATCAGGAGTTTTGATAAAAAACTGGAAAAGGGTGACGTAAAGCGGATAGCAAGTGACGTCAGCTATATTGACAGGCTGGAATCAGATGTAAAAAATGTTCAGGTGGACTCTTTCCGTTCTGCACATACAAAAGGGGTTGTTGTAGAAAACGGTCTTAAACTGGTTTTTCATTCTATGAGTCTTCCGTCGGCAAGCTTTATCTGGAATTGCCCTTATGTAGTTCTTTTTTACTCAGAGGATAAAAAGGTGGACGGCAAAGGATATCATGAATACGCATTATTAAAGCTCAATGGTGAAAATGAGAATAAAGATGAATATGCCGATAATACGTTCACGATGAAAAAGCTTCCGGCTTTTGGGGGATGGGAGGAATGGAAAAGGTTAAATAAAGTCGGTATGGAGTATACGGTGAGCTTTGAGGTTAAAGCGGATAAGGTGACCGTGCGTTCTGATAACATGGGAATTTATGTAAAAAATACATCGATCATCAAAGACGGACAAAAAGAAATCTATGCAGCTCTTACCGGAGATCAGATAGCTCTTACCGATATACGTTGCGAAAAAATCTACAGGTGATGACAAGTAAATATATAGCAGGTGTCATTAAATGACATCGATTTGAAAAAAGCCGCGATTTATGCGGCTTTTTTCAGTATATGGATTTTGACAGTGTTACTGCGCTGTGTTAAAATTTACTACAAGTATGTTCACATAAAAGTGATATTCATTGAGGTGGAGCAAATTGGATCGCTACGAATATAAGGTGCGAATCGCACAGATAAAATCGCTGATCGAAAATGGGGAGTTTTTCGAGGCCTTACAAATCGTGAATACGATCGACTGGAGAAGGGTTCGAAGCATTCAGACGCTCTGTATGGTCAGTGAGATTTATAAAGTAAATCGAAAATATGATGAAGCACGTGATGTGCTGATGCTTGCGTATAACCGGTATCCGGGGGCCCGTTCGGTGGTTTATGCGCTTTGCGAGCTTGCGATAAAGACGAACAGGATCACAGAAGCTGTTCATTATCTGAAAGAATTTATGAAGATCGCAAATGGTGACTCAGGCATGTATGTATTGCAGTATAAGCTGTATGAGTCGCAGGGTGTCGGTATAGAGGAACGCATAGAAGTCTTAAAGAAGCTTAAGAGCCTGGATTATCAGGAAAAATGGGCATATGAGCTCGCAAAACTGTATCATGAGGACGGTCAGGAATCCCAGTGTATAGCTGAATGTGATGAGATGATCGTCTGGTTTGGGCACGGCTCTTTTGTCACAAAAGCAATGGAGCTAAAGATGCTTCATACGCCGCTTACGCCCGAGCAGCAGAAGCGCTATGATCACAGAAATGACCTGAGACGGAGCGCAGCATATCTTAAATACGACGAGGAAGAGGAAGAAGAAAACTATCCTGAGGAGACGCCGGTCGAGGAGCCTGTGAAGGTAAAAACGGAGGTACCTAAGGAAGAGATCCCGATAGAGATCAAAAAGGTAGAGGCTTCCAATCAGCCTACAAAGAAAATCCCGCAGAAAGAAATAGAAGCTCAGCTCAGGGCCGAAGATATAAAGATACATCCGGTAAACCTGGATAAGTACAGCACTATGAACCTTCAGGCCGAGCTTAAAAAGAATATGGCAGAGTTTGCGGCAAAGACGGGACTTCAGCTTAAAGAAGCAGAAATGCCGATCGAACCTGCCATGCCGGTAGAGTCTGCAAAGGAGCCTATTAAGCTTACCTTTGCGGGAGAGGAGGAACTTCCTGAGGAAAATGCCGCAACGGCAGAGGAGGAAGTACTTCCGCTCTACGAAGTAAAAAATGCGCCGGAAGAAATTCAGGAAGAATCGGAAACTGCTAAGGCAGAAGAAGAGATCACTGAATCTGAAGAAACTGCAGAAACAGCAGAGGCAGAAAGTGTACCGGCAGAATCAGAAGAGAATGAAGAGGAACCGGAAAACGGACTTGGAGCAGATGCGGATTATGTTTCTGATGAGACCGGACGGATCGATCTTGACGGTATCATGGAAGCATGGAACCGTAATGCGGAACAGCATGAAAAGGCACGTATAGCCAGAGCAAAGATCAAGTCACTGGAGCAGACCAATGATATCGTCAGTGAGCTTGTTGGTGTGATCCCGGGTGTGACCACTGCGCCCATACCGGAGATTCCTGAGGAAGCACTGGAAGAACCTGTATTATCCGATACCGATATGACAGAGCTTTCTCCTGAGTCAACCGAAGAATCTGCTGATAGTGAGACTGAGGCTGAGACTTCAGAAATGAAGAGGGAAACACTGGAAGAGACTACAGATCTCTCAGGTGTGCTCACAGGAAAGATCCCGGTAACAACAGGTGGTGTATTTGCCGGTGTCGATGAAGAAGCAGCAGAGGAAAGTGATCCTGAACAGGAAGAGGAAGAGGTTCAGGAGAGTAAGCCTAATAATATAATTTACAGACGCTTCACTGATACAGGTGATGATGAGGATGATGAAGAAATCTATCCTGTACAGGAAGCTTCTGAGGAAAATGAGGAATCCGCGGCTCTGGAAGAAGCAGAGGAACTTCCTGCTGCAGAGATGGCAGATGATGATGAAGACGAGGATGAGGACTATGTTCCGAGACGTCCGGTCATTGCGCCTGAGATCCGTATAGGACATTCTAAAAAGTATATCGCTCCGAGTGCCAGGGAGGCAGAAGGCTTTAACGAAGATGAGAAGGAAATCTTCGCAGAATTTCTGTCGGCACACGGACTTCCGGAAGAAATCCGTGAAACGGTGGATGGAATGGCAATGCAGGGAAATACAGGTAATGTTGTCATTACCGGTAATGAACAGTCCATCCGTGTAAAGCTCGCGCAGGCACTTGCCAGAGGTTGGCAGGCAAAGGACGATTCTTTTGAAGGGAAGATCGCATGTATTGATGCTAACAAGTTCAATACAAAGAATGTAGAGAAGAGTCTGAATGCGCTTAACGGCGGTATCCTTGTGATCGCACATGCGGGAGATCTAGAGGATTCGACACTTCTGGATCTGAAAAAATATCTTGAAAATCCTGAAGCACAGGCTATCGTTATTCTTGAAGAAAATAATATGGCAGCCAGAAGGATGGAGAAAAACTTCGGCTGGTTTGAAGGGATCTTTAATCAAAAGATCGATATTCCGACTTATACAAATGACGATCTGGTATTCCATGGCAGAGAATATGCCAGAGGAAAAGAATATACTATTGATGACATGGGCGTACTCGCACTGTACACCAGGATCGATGAGATGCAGACAGCGGATCATTTTGTCACAGTAGATGAAGTTGAAGAAATCGTCGATCAGGCGATACGTCATGCAGATCGCAGAACACCACAGCATTTCATAGATCTGATCGTTGGAAAGAGGTACGATGACAATGATCTGATCGTATTACGCGAAAAAGATTTCGCAAGAGGCTGAGGATATATAATTTTGAAAGGGAGCATAAGGAATGCGGGGCACAGAAAAGGTATTTATATCAGAGCAGGATCAGTATCTGTTTGGACAGGGCGTGCATTATGAGATTTATAAAAAGCTCGGTGCACATTATTCTGAGGAAGATGGCAAAAAGGGATTTTATTTTGCAGTATGGGCACCACACGCACAGGCAGTAAGCGTAGTAGGTGACTTTAACGGCTGGAATACGGAAGCCGCACCGATGAAGCGTCTGGAACCCCTCGGAATATGGGAAGTATTTATTCCGGGAGTAGTTTCCGGACAGCTGTATAAGTTCTTCATCGTAAAGAGAAACGGAGGAACGGTTTATAAAGCAGATCCGTTTGCTTCATATGCAGAGGAGAGACCGGGGAATGCATCCTGCACCTTTATTTCAGGAAAGGATGGAAAGCCTTATGCCTGGAGTGATGCTAAATGGATCGCAGAGAGAGAAAAGCAGGACGTAAACCGTATCCCGATCTCGATCTATGAGGTACATATGGGCTCCTGGATGCGTCATCCGGACCCGGAGAATGACGGATTTTACAGCTATCGCGAGTTTGCGGACAGACTTGTAAAATACCTGAAAAAGATGCAGTTCACACATGTGGAACTAATGGGTATCGCTGAGTACCCGTTTGACGGATCCTGGGGATATCAGGTGACAGGTTACTATGCGCCTACATCACGTTATGGAAATCCTGACGATTTCAGATATCTGGTAGATACACTGCATAAAAATCACATAGGAATAATACTTGACTGGGTTCCGGCTCACTTCCCGAGAGATGAGCATGGTCTGGCTGACTTTGACGGAGAGGCACTTTTTGAATATGCGGATCCGCGAAAGGGTGAGCATCCCGATTGGGGAACAAAGATCTTTGATTACGGAAAGAATGAGGTCTGCAACTTCCTCATTGCTAATGCGATCTACTGGTTCAGTGAGTTCCATATCGACGGACTGAGAGTAGATGCGGTCGCATCCATGCTTTATCTTGACTATGGAAAGCAGGATGGACAGTGGGTAGCAAATAAATACGGCGGAAATAAGAACCTTGAAGCTATCGGATTCTTTAAGCACTTAAATTCCGTTGTACTAGGTAAATTCCATGGCGCGATGATGATCGCTGAGGAATCGACAGCATGGCCGAAGGTTACAGATAAGCCTGAAAATGACGGCCTTGGATTTTCCTTTAAGTGGAATATGGGATGGATGCATGACTTCTGCGATTACATGAAGCTCGACCCGTATTTCCGTAAGGACAATCATTACAAGATGACTTTTGCCATGAGCTACAATCATGCGGAGAATTACATTCTGGTACTTTCTCACGATGAAGTAGTTCATCTGAAATGCTCTATGTTCAATAAAATGCCCGGAAGCCGTGAGGAAAAGTTTGCAAACCTCCGCGCAGGCTATGCATTTATGATGGCTCACAGTGGAAAGAAACTCCTCTTTATGGGTCAGGAATTCGGACAGGAAAGAGAGTGGAGCGAGGAACGCGAGATCGACTGGTTCCTGCTGCAGGAGCCCGGACATGCAAATATGCAGAGATACTCTGAAGATCTCTTAAAGATCTACAGAAAGTATCCTGCTCTCTGGGAACTCGATAATGACGACAGAGGCTTTAAGTGGATCAATGCAGATGATACGGAAAAGAGTCTTTATTCCTTTATCCGTATGGATTCCACAGGCAAGAACAATCTGGCAGTAGTTATCAACTTCACACCTGTACAGAGAGATGATTACAGAATGGGACTTCCGAAAGCAGCTACATGCTCACTGGTACTTAACTCTGATGAAACAAAGTACGGCGGAATAGGTGTTCGTATCCCCAAGACTATCAAGGCAAAGAAACAGGAGTGGGATAATCAGCCTTATTCCATCGGATTTACACTTCCTCCTTTCGGAGCAGTGATCTATAAATTTAATTGATGATATATGCGATCCGGGCAGTGAAAACTGTCCGGATTTTTGCTTAAAAATAAAAACATAATCTGTAAAGGTGTGAAAAATAGGCGTTTTTGCCGATATGTACGGTACAAAATATGTGTGCAGTATACAAAGAACACGAAAGGGGGTCGGACATGAGAGTAAATAGCACAATACCAAGTTTTTATAATGCATCAGCGAAGATAAATGCCGAGGCTGATAAGGTACGTGCGGCGAAGATCCAGCAAATGTCCGACAGCGCCTCCTCGGGTGGTTCGGGTTCGTCCGGTCAGAGACAGAGCTATATTTCTGATGAGAAAAGAATGCTGATACAGACAAAAGTATCTCCGGAGAATGCATATCAAAAAACGATGCTGAATGACCATTCCTTTGCGATGGAAAGGTTGGCGAGTAAACTCATGCCGCATCTGGATGCGATAATAAGAGATATGAAGAATCTTTCTGCCGCAGATGAATTACAGGCTGACGATATGCTGTTATCTGATCATCAGGTTCAGAACGTATTGAATAAAGATAAAAAGATCAATGTTGAAATATAATGTAATAATGCACAAAGAGACAAATGAGCCGGTGTATTCCGGTTCTTTTTTCTTTTAAAATAAATAAAATTATGTGTAAAATGCTTAAAATCGTTCAATTACAATACAAGGGTTCAGAAAAGCGGCTCATATACCGAAATAGTGTGTGTAGAAGTAAATACACGGTATGCAGATTACAGAAAAAAATGAAAAGCAACATACAAGGGACGCCATTCGGAGAAGAAATATGAAAATTGAGTTTCTTACTAATGAACAGAACGACGTCGAAGTCATCCGAAATTCTGAAAAAACTGAAAAGCAGACCACCCCGAAAACAGGACGTTTTACAGGTGGTTATAGATTGGACATTTCCGGCAATGTTAAGGATAACGCAGCTTACAGCTTTCAGGGAAACATGCTGAAAGCCGGCAGGGGTCAAGGAAAGACTATTGGAGAACGCCTGCAGGAAATGGGCACCACAGATGTGGCGACCCAGGCCAGATACCTTGCGGTAATGTCCAATACTATGTCTTCGGAAGATTTTGGACGCCTGACACAGGATGGATTTAATCCGGCAAAAATACCGGCAGGAGAAACAATTACAAATTTAGACAGGATAAAGGTTAAGCTTGCCCAGGCAGGAATACATGTGGCAGGTTTTACTGATACTGTCGATCGTGCGGCTGCAGCAGAGATAACAGGCAGCGTAGCTTCAGCAAATTCCTATGTAAATGGCGAAAAGCAGGCCGTAACATCGGGACAGGATAGTGGTGCAGGCGTCTTGTCGGTAGAAGAAATAAAGGCACAGCTCATGGGAAGTGACCTTCCGGCAACCGATGAAAATATCCGAAACACGGTTCAGGCTATGACAGAAGCAGAAGCGCTGCAGCCTATGGATGACAGCAGCATGGTATATATGCTTCAAAATGAGCTGGAACCTACGATACGAAACGTCTACGAGGCCCAGTATGCAGGCGGCAGCGGGACCATGTCTCAGGGACAGGGTTATTTTTCGGCAGACGGCGGCAATTACTATGTAGAAAAGGCAGATTCATCCGACATGGAGAGTCTTACGGATCAGATAAAAGATATCATCACTGATGCGGGATTTTCGCCGGATGAAGAGGTTATGGCAGATGCTCAGTGGATCATACAGAACGGTATCCCTCTTACAAAAGAAACACTGCAGTCTTATGAAGATCTGAAGAGTGTAGTGATACCGGTTGATTCGGAGGAACTTATGGCAGAGATCGCAGATGCCATAGGATCAGGAAAAGAAGCATCTGATGCATATCTTATCCGTGGTTACCGGCTCACAAAACAGGAGCGTATCCTTTCTGAAACCAGACTTAAGATGACGGCGGAGGCAAATCAGGCGCTTGCGGAAAGCAACTACGGCATCGATACAGATGAACTGGAAGCAGAAGTAGAAGCCCTTAAAGCGAGGGAAGATGCTTTTTACAGAGCAGCTTTTGGAAGAGACAATATAGCGGCAGAAGAAGTTGAAAAAAGAGTGGATCTCGCAGAGCTTACACTAAAAACTGTGAGTGAGATCCGAGAGATGCCGGCAGCACTTATCGGCTCCTTTGCTTCTGCGGAAGACTTTACGCTGAAAGAAGCACATGATGCAGGACTTGCGGCATCTGCAAAGTTTAAGGCAGCTACAGAACTCTACGAAGCAGTTGGAACAGAAGTCCGTGAAGATCTGGGAGACAGCATAACAAAAGCCTTTCAAAATATTGATGACATTTTGGAAGATATGGGACTGGAGACCAGTTCTGATAATCAGCGAGCTGTCAGGATACTTGGCTACAACAGCATGGAGATCACGGAGGAAAATATATACAGAGTTCGGAGCGCAGATATTACGCTTAGGAATCTCCTAAACCGCATGACTCCCGCAACGACAATAGAACTCATACGAAATCAGCTGAATCCTCTGGAAGCGTCCGTTAAGGATCTGACAGATGAGATCGACAAAATGAATGTAAATGAGGCAACAGGTGAGAAATACAGTGAGTATCTGTTCCGTTTGGAGAGACAGGGACAGGTTACGGAGGAAGAGACAAATTCCTATATCGGAATCTACAGGCTTTTCTATCAGATTGAAAAATCAGATGGTGCAGTGATAGGAAGCCTGGTGGAATCCGGACGGGAACTGAGTCTTAAGAATCTGCTGCAGGAAGTCAGATCCCGCAACAAGGGAAAGATCGATATAAACATTGATGACAAGTTTGCGGGGATCGATCCTGTGAAAGAAGATCCGCAGCATCTTCGTATAGATACGCAGATAAAAAGTGCATTTAAGGATGGAAACACGAGACATCAGGACAATTCCGGAAGTGAAAGTGCCTCTGATGGACGTGACTATTCTGAGGTATCAGAAGAAAGTCAGATTGTTCGAAATGTGGAGCGGTATTTCAATGAGGCAGCAAAGGAAGTTTTTGACAGAATAGATCCGGATATTCTGGCAAAAGCTAATATTTCTGAAAACACAACAGTCACGAAACTGCTGGAAATCCTTCGGAAAAATACTAAAGATACTGAAAGCACAGAAGCCTATAGAAATGAGAGAACAGAGGAGATCGGACAGGCAGTAAGGTCCGAAGAAGGTATCTACGAACTTCTGATAAATTATGGAAAAGAAGTTACTCCGGATAATTTATTGGCTGTATATGACCTTTTGAATAAGAGAGGATCTCTTTTCTCAGGAGTTGAAGCAAGGGCAGACCGGTCAGGAAAGTCTAAACTTAAAGAAAAAAGGGAGAACCTCATAGAAAGTCTGGACAAGGGTGGATCCGATGAAGTTAAAGAGGCCTATGAATCGCTGGCTGAAAGTGTAGAAGAAATCCTTAATGAAGCTGAAGAAAGTACGACAAAGAGGCTGGATCTTAAGAGACTTCATGGTCTGCACAGACAGATGACCGTGGCGAGGAGCCTTGTATCCGAAGAAAACTATGAGATCCCGGTAGAAATTAATGGAAGCATCACCAGTATTAATCTAAAACTCCTTCATGGAAATGGTGATCCGCATGTGGATATCACTCTGGAAACAGAAGCTCTTGGAAAAGCCGAGGCAACATTCTCTGTTGAAAAGAATGAAGTCAAGGGATTTGTTGCAGCATCAGATTCTGCAGGAGCAGAGTTTTTTAAGGGATTTTTGGAAAAATTTGACAGGGCACTTAAGAGTAACGGCATGGAGAGCGGAGAGATACATCTGGTTGAAAGCCGAAAGCTGAATATCAACAGAACTCCGGGAAAAGAAGAGATATCAAGCCGCGAAAAAGACGGAAAAGAGCAGGCAGACTCCCTGGCACTCTACCGTACAGCAAAAACATTTATTACCGTGCTTCAGAGTATCGGTTGAGTATTACGCGGGGATCGCGTTGGAAAGGTGTGATCATATGAGAATCAACAGTAATATCACAGCATACATTACAAACAATGCACTGCTTAGAAACGAGAATAACTTTGGACTTTCTACAGAGAAATTGTCATCCGGTTACAAGATCAATAAAGCTGGTGATGATCCTACGGGATATGCTATTTCAAATCGTATGAGACTGCAGCTCGCAGCACTCGACAGTGCAGAAGTAAATGCGACGACCGGTAAGTCCGCTCTGGAAACCGCAGACGGAGCATTGACAGAAGTAACAAACATGATACAGCGAATGAACGAACTCGCAATAAAGGCGGCAAACGGAACGCTTTCCACAGGTGATCGTGAGACTATTCAGGATGAAGTTGAGCAGCTTTGCAAGGAGATCGATCGTATCACTGAACAGACAGAGCTAAATGAGAGAAAGCTTCTTGACGGATCGATGGAGAGGACAGGTTACTGCACAAATAATCCTCTTGTAAAGATCGATTCTTATAGCGATGCGACCAGAACCGGCGGATACACGCTTTCGCAAATAACCGAGACAGCTTCAGGCAACACGCTTACCGTAACGGTTGCAGGTTTCCCGACGTCATCAGATTCGGTGACTATGACCTATGAGTATCCGAAGTACTATGATGAGCAAAAGACTACACTTAATGGTACGGATGTGATCGGCACAGCTATAACAACAGGTCTTTATGAAGACAGTGCAGGTCGCGGAAGTGTAAAGATCTGCGCAGATGGTTCGCAGTATATTACAGTGAACGGAACAGATGGTGAATCGCTTACTTTGTTTTTAGCTCCGACAGCTATTACGACAACAAACGTGGTAGAAACGCGTGACGGTGCAGATTACGCTAAAAAGCAATACTCAGTTAATATTACAAATGCTAAGCTTGACCTCACAGGAAAGGGTGAGATGATCCTTCAGGTCGGTGCAAATGAAGAGCAGAAGATCAAATGTACTTTGCCGAAGATCACGCTTGAAAGGCTGGATATCGATGATATAGATATGACAACGGCAAAGGGTGCAACGGCAGCAATAGGTAAAATCACAACTGCTCTTGCATATGTAAATGAGGCACGTTCAAAAATAGGTGCTTATCAGAACCGCGTTGAGATGACGCTTAGCTATCTGGCAGCTAATACGGAAAATCTGAACAGTGCACTTAGTCGTATCAAAGACACCGATATGGCAGACGAGATGACAAATTATGCTAATCAGCAGATTCTCGTTCAGGCAGCGACATCGATGCTTGCTCAGGCTAACCAGGCTCCGCAGGAAGCATTGCAGCTGCTTCAGTAAACTCAGTCTTTGACCGATAAATAAAGAGATATCCATAAGAGTTCTTAGAAGGGGGAAAACACATGACAGATGAGATGAAACAAGAGTTTACTCGCAGGATCACTGCGGCAAATCGTACCGAAATGGTAGTGATCACCTATGAGATCGCGCTTGAGTACCTTAAAGAAGCCGACGAAGCGGGAAGCGGAGAGTCGTTTTATGAGGCAGTTAAGCATGCGAAGAGATGTGTAGAGCAGCTTAGAAGCGTACTGGATTATAATTACGAAATCTCACACACACTCATGCGCCTCTATAATTTTATTTCAGAGGAACTTGACCGCGCTGTTATGAGAAATGATCCGTCCTGCTATGCAGAAAGCAGAAAGATCCTCACAGAACTTCACGATGCGTGGGATGAGATCTCTGATCAGGATGACAGTGGGCAGATGATGCAGAACACAGAAAAAGTATATGCAGGTCTCACCTATGGAAGAGAAGGTGCTGCAGAAAGTACAGCAGATCCCGTAAGAGGGTTTACTGTATAAGAAAGACATGATTTAATAGGGGTAAGGAAACAACGACCATTAGATATAGCAGTTAATGTTCAAATTTTTGCTTTATCTAATGGTCGTTGAGGTTGTGTTAAAAAATCATTTACGGGGGATGAATATGGAAGAGAAAAGAAGAAATCTAAGTTGGCTCAGTGCGCTGATAATTGGAATATGTGTGATCGCGAGCTGCGTAGCACTTTCCTTTGGTCTGTCACACTTCCGCTCGCAAAATGTTCACAGCATCGCCGCGACAGGAAGCGCCAGTAAAGATTTTGAGTCAGATCTCATAACCTGGGGCGGTTCCTTTAAGGCAAAATCCTACACTTCAAAGCAGGCATATCAGAAGATCCAGAAAGATGCGGAGATCGTAAAGAAATATCTGAAGGCAAACGGGCTTGACGACGGTGAGATCCTGTTTAGTTCAGTAGATATATATGAAAAGTACAAAGATATTTATGACAGTGCCGGAAATTATGTAGGACAGGAAGAAGACGGTTATGAATTAAGTCAGAGCGTGAATATCTCTTCTGAAAAGATAGATACGGTAGAAAAGATCTCAAGAGACATCTCGAGTCTTCTTGATTCCGGAGTAGAGTTTACTTCAGATTCACCTCAGTATTATTATACAGACCTTGATTCTATGAAGTTAGAGCTCATAGAAGAAGCATCGGAAAATGCGAGGGACCGTGTAAATATCATCGCCAAGAGTTCGGATGCAAAGCTTGGAAAGCTTATGAATTCAAACCTTGGAGTATTTCAGATAACTGCAAGAAATTCCGGTACGAGCAGCTATTCCTATGATGGAGCCTTTGACACGAGTTCCAGATGGAAGACAGCAACCGTAACAGTGAGACTGGAATATGATCTTAAATAAGAACAGTACAAGGATTGACATATCATAATAATGGATGTATATTGTATACATAAGTATGGATGACTATGTTTTCTTGGAGAAAAACATACGAAGAATTAAATAATTTATATGAGCAAACCTGCCGTAAGACAGGGACGCAAAGCTAAAGGGGCCCGAAAGAGCCAGCCAGTTGCCGGACAGAACTCCGATAAGTATCTAAAAGCCCTTTTCTTTGCGTCAGGAACGTGAAGTAAGGGCTTTTTTGAACTACAAATGGGCAAACTTACCGCGAGGTAAGGACGCAAAGCTAAAGGGACTCTAAGAGTCAGCCAGTTACCATGAAGTAGTTTTCCGGGAGAGGAAAATGAACATGAAAAAAAGAACGAAAAATGTATTAAAAGCATTTATAGCGGCAGTAACTGTAGCAGCGCTCTCCTATACTTTCACTTTTACAAATGTGTCGATAGTCAATGCCGCAAAAACAGCAGTTGAAAAAACGACTAAGACAAGCACGGTAAAGAAGGCAGCGGTAAAGACAACCTCAAAGGTAATGGAGGCAAAAGCCGGTGTGGTAAAAAAGACAGATGAGAGAACCGGAGAGGTCAATGATAAATTGTTGTCTGAGATCAATTCACTCAGGGCATCCAAGGGTCTTGGGGAACTGAAAATGGACAGCACTCTGGTATCTATTGCAGGAACGAGATCCGAAGAAGCATCCGAAAAGTGGAGTCATGAGAGACCTAATGGTGAACAGGGAATAGATATGATAGACAGTACTCGTTGGAGAGGGGAAAATCTCTCATATGTAGTCTATCCCGGGTATGAAGGCAGCGAAAAGGAACAGGATAAAGTTGTGGAGAAGATGTTTGATAGTCTGGTAGCATCTCCTACGCATTATGACAATATGGTATTCGGAAATTTCACAAAGATCGGTATAGCAACCGATATTACCGAAACATCCGAAGGCACAAAATTAACTACAGCTTATATGTTTTCCAATTGAATCTGGCACAAAAAAAGGAACCTCTTTTAGAGGGTTGGACTTAGGGATTTTCTTGAAACAGAAATTTTCAAGCGACAATCTTCAAGCGGAGAGCAAGAAACAAGCCATGTAGGAACAATAAAATGTTCTTGCATGGCTTTTCTCATTTCATTTGTGCAGCAATTGTTGCATAAACATTTTATGCGGCTCAGCTCTTACAGATTATCTAAGAGTCAATATTGGATGTGAAAGAAGATTCTTAACGCACTCCTTATAGACATCTGTTTCATTGATTTCTATGATAGCTGTAATCTTATTCCCGGAATCCTTGCTGCTCGAACCACAAAGATAAACTTTCATTGATTTCGTGCCATAATCCAGAATGATGAATCGGTCGTGTACTTTGTTCTGGGCCTTGATAAACTTAATCTGCATCCCCGGATATTCCGTCTGGAAATCAGTATACTCAGTAAGCCTGAGCGGCGAATAACCTTTGTTGTCGCTTATAATCGTAATGTTAATTCCGGACTTGGCATGGGTAAGATGGCGTAGAGTCTTTACTCCAAGATAATCATCAACTATGATTATGCTTTTCTTCGCTTTCTTATAGATTCTCTGGAAAGCTTCATCCGCCTTGAATGGTTCGCCGTTGAGGATGAGTATCTCCTCGGATTTGATGCCGGTGTCAAACAGTTTCATTAGATCTGACAAGTCCGCACGGGTGAGCATGTTACGCTCTATATTCTGAACTTTGTCGGACAGCTGATAATGCTTTAGTTCGAGAGCCTTAAGCTCATCATACGGTAACAACTGACGGTTCTGACGGATGTAATGCGACATCTCGACGAATGCTTCCATAATCTGAATGCTTGCTTCAATAGCCCTATCAGTATGTAGCGCGGAAGTGAGCATTGCCACACCCTGCTCAGTATAAACATATGGATTATATGTTCTTCCACCTTTAACACCAGCAGTTTGCATCGAGATTCCAAATTGGAATCTCGATATTTCTTCATCTGTAAGTTGAAAGCAGAAGTTCTCAGGGAAACGTTTTATGTTTCGTTTCATTGCTTTATTCAGATTTCCGGTAGTTACACCAAAATATATGGCTATATCTTTGTCGAGCATAACCCGGAAACCTCGAATATCGTATATCTGTGCCTTTACCTTTTCTTTATCTATAGGCTCATAGATTGTAATCTCGTTATCTGCCATATTGTCCTTCCCTTTTCTAAGGTGACAAAATGGAACCTTAGAATTATCATTTGTCTTAAAAGCGATATTGTCTAATCTGTATGTTGCCCCTCATCATCAGATGTAAGGGTTTTTATTCCGATTTTGATATTTGAAATATCCTGATCCGTCCCCTGCTCAAGGCACCGCAGGAACTCCCGCTGTATCAGCGTTTTCACATTCATTCTTCCGTATGCGTCCAGCCTTAGAAACTGTCGTATCACATCAATCTGTTCACTTTGGATTTCCCATTTTCCAAGTTCCTCAATCTCTTCCTGCGTGAGTTTGGGAGATGTGGGATCATCGGAATATCCCAGAATATAATCAATCCTGCGGTCGAACATATCGGACATGGTATTTATAATCTCGTAGTCTGGGGTTCTTTTACCAGTTTCCCACATAGCAACAGTTCCTTTTGATAGTCCGAGAGCTTCCGCCAGCATGACCTGAGTATATCCGTTTTCTTTTCGTAATTCCTTTAACCGTTCAGCAAACTTCATCTTCATATCTGATCTCCGTACTACAAATACAGTGAGTAAACATTCCAGCAAACAGAATAACATATTTTTGCATTTTCTCAAGCCTGTATTTTACAATCTGATACAATTTCTCACAATATTTAAGAATTGCATTTTAACATCAATCACAGTTAGTGATATTATAATGGCGAGACAGGAAAACTGTCTCGGAGAATTTATACCGTCGGTAAAGGAAAAAACGGCGTAGCCACTCCTACATGACTACGCCGATATTTTTCAGGGATAGAAAATCCCTATGTGGAACCATCTTTCAGGGGTTCCCTTTTTAATGTAATTATTTTGTACCAAAGATACGGTCTCCGGCATCGCCAAGACCCGGGCAGATGTAAGCATCTTCATTAAGCTGACGATCGAGATGTCCAACATAGATCTGGATATCAGGATGAGCCTCGTGGAGTGCCTTAAGTCCCTCAGGAGCAGCAATGATACACATAAACTTGATCTTTACGCCGCCCTTTTCCTTGATGAAATTGATAGCATCGATAGCGGATCCGCCTGTTGCGAGCATAGGATCGGTAACGATGATGGTACGGAGGCTGATAGGATCAGGAAGCTTGCAGTAGTATGCATGGGGCTTGTGTGTCTCCTCGTCTCTGTAAAGACCGATGTGACCTACTTTTGCAGCAGGAAGGAGTCTGAGCACGCCGTCTGTCATACCAAGACCTGCACGGAGGATCGGAACTACAGCCTGCTTCTTTCCAGCGAGAACAGGGGATTTGCAGGTTTCGATCGGTGTTTCAACATCGATATCTGTGGTCTCGAGGTCGCGAAGTGCCTCGTAACCCATCAGCATGGCGATCTCATTTACCAGCTGGCGGAACTCTGCAGTACCTGTTGTCTTGTCGCGAAGTCGTGTGATCTTGTGCTGGATAAGCGGATGATCAAGGATTTCGACATTCTCAAGGTTTCTTAAATCTTCCATTTTGGTACTCCATTCTTAAATTCTTTTACAAATATTCATTCGGGAAAACTTCACTCGAAAATTCCTTGTATATTCTAAACTTTAGTTTATTTTAGGTCAACCTGAAACCAATATGTAAAGATGTCAGGGTCAAAAGGTCAAAATCCGTTACGTGAGCGAGCTGGAAGCGAGTGAACAGTAACCAATCCGTGACATCAGTAAGGGGCAAAATTTACTTTTGACCCTTACATCATGTAAAGTAGTGCACTTAAATTAAAACATAAAAAACACTGGACAAAACATAGAGAATATTGTAAAGTAGCTTTCGTCAATTCGGTCGTAGATAATTCTTTCTGCGTCATACTGCTGATTCAGCAGAAAATTCAAAAATTACTAACTGCATATTGAAAGGGAAGAAGCATGGAAGAACATGTGCTGTTCCTGCTGCTCGCGGCTTCCTCCATGACTGATCTGAAATATCGATACGTAGATAATCAGTTGATCTTATTTTGCATGATCTCAGGGCTTGGTATCCGCCTTGGCCATGGAGTGACTGATCCGGCAGATCTGATAGCTGGCGTGATATGTCCGTTTTTATTATTGTATCCGTTTTATGCGATGCGTCTTATCGGAGCCGGTGATGTGAAGCTGCTTATGGCAGCGGGAGTTTTTACAGGACTTAACGGATTAAAGATGAGCCTGATACCGGTCACTGTAATATCGGTGATACTTACGATCTCCATGGCGATAAAAGAGAAAAAGATCCGTGGTCTAAAGATACCGATGGCAATACCAATAAGTCTCGGAATACTAATATCAAGATTATGAACTATGACAGGGTCAAAAGTAAAAAATCCGATTGAGTTTACTCAAAAAGGATTTTTTATTTGGGACCCGCAAAACACGAGCATGTAGCGTAATTACGCGGAATGCGAGTGTTTTAGAATTGCGTGAGCTTCATAAGAAGCGAAGCAATTCGTGTCATAAGTAAGAGACAAAGGTACTTTTGACTCTTACGTCATTATAAATTAAGAAAGGAAAAACAAATGGATAAGAATGTGCTTGCGGTTTTTGATACAAATGAAGAATATGTAACAAAACTCATGAACTATCTTATGGAATGCAGGTCGGTCCCGCTTGAAATACAGGGATTTACCGATAAGTCCTGCCTCAGGGACTATGTCAGGGAAAATGAGCCGGATATCTTGTTGATCCCGGAGGAACAGATAGACGAGGAACTGGAAGCGGTTAATACAGGAGAAACAATGATCCTGTCAGAAGATGATACGGTTCATGATGACAAAGGGAGACGGACGATATTTCGATATCAGTCATCGGAAAATATAATGCGGGAAGTCATGAGTTATTATGCAGACAGACCGGAAACCGAATTTGTCACAAGTAATTCTACATCTACAAAAATGATCGGAATATATTCTCCGGTAGGGAGATGTTTTAGGACGTCCTTTGCATTGGCGTTGGGACAGGTACTTGCAGAGAGGAACAAAGTGCTTTATGTAAACCTTGAAGGTTATTCCGGTTTTAACCAGCTTTTGCAGCAAAACTTTATGTCGGATATCTCGGATCTCCTTTTTTACGTGGGACAGAAAAAAAGAAATTTCCCGTGTAAGCTTGCGAGCATGGTTCAGAAGCTTGGAAATATGGACTTCATACCTCCTGTGATCTCGCCGCTTGATATCAGGTCTGTAGATAGAGAAAACTGGTTTATTTTCTTTAATGAGATCTTGAAATGCGACTATGACCACGTAATAGTGGATTTTGGCGATACGGTTGATGGATTTCTGGAACTTCTGCAGGGGTGCAGCAGGATCTACACTCCTGTGCGCGAAGGCACGGTTTCTGACGCAAAAGTAGAGCAGTATGAAGCGATGCTCAGGATACTTGAAAAGGATGATATCCTTGAAAAAACGCTTAAACTTCGGATCCCGTATTTCAGCAGTCTTTCATGTCCTCCGCAGAATCTTGGACGGAGTGAACTCGGGGAATATGCAAGAAAACTTGTGGGCGGTGGAGCAGAATGAAAGATCTAAAGGAGATCCGTACAGAACTCCATGACATGATACTTAAGAAGATCGATCTCACGCGGGAAGTTCAGGATGAAGAGATAGAAGAACTTATTAGTCAGGTGATCACTGATAAAGGCAGGAGCATTTATTTAAGCCTCAAAGAAAAACAGAGACTTAAAACAGAGCTTTTTGATTCTATAAGGAAAAAGGGTGTTATACAGCCGCTTATCGATGATCCGAGCGTCACTGAAATAATGGTGAACGGAACAGAAAATATTTTTATAGAAAAAAATGGCAGGCTCAGCATGTGGGACAGGAGATTCGAATCCAGAGAAGCGCTTAACGATGTGGTTCAGCAGATAGCAGCATCCTCAAACAGGGTTGTAAACGAAGCGTCTCCCATAGTAGATGCCAGACTCGAAAACGGTTCCCGTGTAAATATTGTGATGAATCCTGTGGCACTTAATGGTCCGGTTATAACTATCCGTAGGTTTCCCGATCAGCCGATACGAATGGACGACCTTATCCGATTCGGGGCGGTGACAACTGAAGCCGTTGAATTTTTGAAAAAGTTGGTGATAAGCGGATACAACATCTTTATATCCGGTGGAACCGGCAGCGGAAAGACAACTTTTCTGAATGCCTTATCCGCTTTTATACCGGAGGAGACACGGGTAATCACTATCGAAGACTCAGCAGAGCTTCAGATCCAGGGAATCCCCAATCTCGTGAGCCTGGAAACCAGAAATGCAAACGTGGAGGGATGCCGCCCGATAACGATAAGAGATCTTATAAAATCATCACTTCGTATGCGGCCGGACCGGATAGTAGTTGGAGAAGTACGTGACGGTGCGGCGTTGGATTTTCTTCAGGCTGCGAATACAGGACATGACGGCAGCTTGTCCACGGGACATGCAAATAGCGCAAAGGATATGCTCCTGCGTCTCGAAGTCATGGTATTAATGGCAGGAATGGAGCTTCCTCTTACGGCTATCAGGCGCCAGATCGCTTCGGCGGTTGACATAATCGTTCATTTGGGACGTCTCCGTGATAAAAGCCGTAAAGTGCTTGAGATCACAGAAATCAGGGGATTTGAGAACGGGGAGATAATTATCCGTCCTGTATATCAATTTGACGGAGAGAGACTCACACAGATAAATCCGCTTATACACACAGAAAAACTTGAAAGGAGCGGACTTCTGTGAATTATAAAGTTTATACTTTTTCATCAAATGAAAAGATACTCTATTCTATCGAAGGCGCGATCATTATTGCGATCACGGCATTCACTTTTTACAGATCAGTAATAGCATTTTTTATAATGCTTCCATCTCTTTATTTTTTCCTAAAATACAAAAAAGAACAATTGATACATAAGCGAAGACAAGAGCTGCTGCTGGAATTCCGTGAGCTCATTTTGTCGGTACAGTCTGCACTGAATGCAGGAAATTCCGTAGAGAATGCATTTATAGATGCGGGACGGGAAATTGAAAAAATATACGGTTCGGATGGACTGATGGCAAGAGAAGCAGCGATCATGACAAGGCGTCTCAGGTCAAATGAGACATTGGAAAGGATACTTCAGGATCTTGCAGATCGGTCAGGAATAGAAGACATATTGGATTTCGCAAATGTATTTGATGCGGCAAAGAGAAGTGGAGGAGATCTGACCGGTATTATACGGCGTGCGAGTAATGTGATCGGAGACAAGATAGATGTGCTCCGAGAGATCGAGACAGAACTCAGCGCAAAGCAGTATGAGACCCGGGTTATGGAAGTCGTTCCATTTGGGATAATTTTTTACTTAAACATCACTCAATCGGATTTTCTATCCGTTCTTTATCACAATATAGCAGGCATTGCAGTAATGACGGTGTGTCTCATATTGTATTTCATTTCTTTCAAAATGGCTGAAAAGATCACAGCTATCGAGGTTTGATCAATGCTCTTTTTTCATTTTCTGATAATCCTGATATTCCTGTTCTTGATCATATGGACATTGCGCGTTTCTGTACATGATATCTCAGATAAAAAGGACAGCGCTATTTATCGGATATTTCTAAAGATAGCGGTCTTTCTTATGAGGTATATACCTGCGTTAAAGAATGAAGACATTAGGAAAAAGCAAAAGCTGCTGGTGCCCTCAGGTGACGGAAAGACAGAGACAAAAAAGTATCTTGCAAGAAAACTTGCAGAAATCCTTCTGATAGTTTTTGTAGGAAATATTCTGGGGATGGGTATCACCTGTAAAAATACGCTTGAAAGCGGGATCATCCCGGGAAACCGGCTGATGCGGAATACTTATGGTGGAGGAGACAGTGAAAATACCTTAACGGCTGAGGTTGGCGGAAAGACGCTGCCAGAAGAACTGCAGATAACAGTTGGAGAGCGTCAGTTAGACAGCAACGAAACAGAAGAAGCGTTTGAACGCATAGAAAACAGGCTTTATACGGAAATCCTCGGAGAAAACCGGAGTCTCGACCATGTGGATCATGATCTGTATCTGCCGGAAACAGTTGATGGAGAAAATGTGGTCATAAGCTGGCGGCCGGACACCTATGAGTGTATAGAAGGGGATGGCCGGATCCGTGAGGATTTTCGTGATCCAAAAGGTATGGCGGTAATTCTTACGGCAGAGCTTTCTTACTTTGATAAAAGAAAAGAGATACGATTTCCGGTTAAGATCTATCCTGCTGTACAAAGTACGGAAGAAGCGATCCATGACGCACTGCTTCATAAGATCGGGCAGATTGATGAAAAAACAGTATCAGAGGAAGAACTGAGATTACCCGGAAAGATCGGTGATAAAAGTGTGATCTACCGCAGAAAAACAAAGCATACAGGGGCATTGATCCTTTTTCTCACATTTTTATGCGGTGGAGCTGTCTATATTGGCAGAGACAGGGATCTCGATGAAAAGTTAAGACTTAGAGAAAAGGAAATGCTCAGGGACTATCCTGAGATTCTGAGTAAGATGATCCTGCTTTTTAGTGCGGGAATGACCATTCGGGGAACTGTTGACAAGCTGGTACACGATTACGAAAAGCGAAAGGAAACAACCGGAAAAGCAGCATATGCCTATGAGGAACTTCGAGTCACCTTGTATGAAATGAATAGCGGTGTATCAGAGGCACAGGCATATGAAAACCTTGGAAATCGTGTTGGGATAAGGCATTACAGCAGACTGGGAGCTCTTCTCAGTCAGAATCTGAGAAAAGGAAGTGCCGGACTTCTGAGTGCTTTAGAGCAGGAAGCAGGGGAAGCTTTTGCGGAAAGAAAGTCTTTTGCCAGAAAGAGGGGCGAAGAAGCCGGGACAAAGCTCCTGCTTCCGATGGGGATAATGCTCATGATAGTCATGGTAATAGTTATAATACCGGCATTTTTATCATTTTCATTATAAGAATTAACAATTTTTGGGCGGGCGGGTGGAAAAATACGAAAGGAGGAAAGACTATGCTTAAGAATTTTTTTGCAGAAGAAGACGCTATCGGAACAGTTGAGATGATCTTGATTTTGGTTGTGCTTATTGGCCTTGTGATCATTTTTAAGGAACAGCTCACATCTCTTGTAAATAAGATCTTTAAGACCATTAACAGCAAGGCAACATCTATCTAATAATTTCTTTTTGTCAAATTTCTTTTCGAACGATATTTAATTACTAACATTCACTGTATTCCTGAAAGGAGGTGTCGCATGAGAAAAAAGGGCACGATAACAGTTTTTTTAAGTCTGATAATGGCGGTGATACTGTCGCTTGTGGGAGCTATAGTCATGAGCGCCAGATACAGTGCTGCGAGATGCAGGGCAGAGATGGTCATGGACATGGGATTGACTTCAATCTTTGCTGAATATAACAGAGAGCTGTTATCGCGCTATGATCTTTATTTCATCGATACCTCCTATGGAACAGGAAAAGCATCTGAAAAAAATACCGAAGAACATCTTCGTAAATATATAGATCATAACTGCAATCCTGCAAAAGGACTGTTGATATTTGATGCAGCGGACATGGCAGGACTGAAGCGAAAAAAAGTTCAGATACTGAGAGGGTCACTGGCAACTGACAATGGAGGCAGGGTTTTTAAGAGGCAGGCTATACATGCTGTTAAGGACAGATTTGGAATGTCGGTCATAGACGCGCTTAAGTCAAACTGCAATGAATATAAAGGCAGTGAAAAAGAGCGTGACAGTATCGAAATACGGAGAAGGGATATCCAGGAAAAGATGGATGGTCTGGACCTTGATGGAGACGCAAAAAAGATATCAAAAGTCTTTGACAGAAGGAAAGGAATCCTTAAGTACGTGCAGGACAACCTGGCGAAGGTTCCTGACACGGGGCTTCCTTTGGATAATACGGTTTCTTATAGGAAAAACATGGAAGGAATCGGAATCGTACGGCCTGACAGTGACCCTGATTCAGCAGTTAACGAATTGCTTTTCACAGAATATATCGGCTGGAAAATGCATAATTACGCGGATGGTGAGAAAGACGGTCCTCAGCAGTGTGAAATGGAATATGTCATATGCGGCAAAAATACGGATATTGCCAATCTAAGAGCCGTATCTGAGAGGATTTTTGCATCGAGGGAACTGGTAAATACCATTGCAGTATTTCAGGATGCCGGAAAGAAAGATCAGGCAAAACTTCTGGCTGCGGCTGCGGCGCTTCTCCTTGTATCGCCCGAACTCGAGGAACCGCTTACGAACATGATACTCATGGCATGGGGAACAGCTGAAAGTTTTGTGGATGTAAAGACTCTGCTTAATGGCGGTAAAGTTCCATTTATTAAAAAGGGAGAAGATTTCAGCATAGCGAATGTCCTGCAGATTCCGCTATACAAGGGCGTTTCGCCCAAAGCACAGGACAAAGGTGTTAGCTATGAAGATTATCTGAAGATCTTTCTTATGATGACAAATAAAACCGATAAGGTCAGACGTGCCATGGATGTAATTGAAATGAATGTCAGGGAAACACCGGGAAATAAGGGATTTCGTATGGATGGGTGTACGGAATATCTGGAAGTTGAGGCCTTTTTTAAGACAAAAAGCGGAAAAGACATATCAATAAGACGTGACTACGCATATGAACCGATCATAGAGTGATCAAGTAGAAAGGAGGTGGATACAGGTGGTATTTCACCGAAAAATTAATGTATGGCATGATACATTATGTAAACTAAAAAACACATCAATATTTATACTAAGTAAATCCCCCGAAGAAATAAATAAACAAAACCCGAAGAAAACCTTAAACACCGGCGAAATACCATCTGTATCCGCTTCCTTTAGGGGAAGCCTGACATTGGAAACAGCGATAGCCCTGCCGCTATTTTTATTTGCCATGATCGGACTCATGATGCTTGTAGAAGCCATACGCTTTTCCGGAAATATGCAGGCATCGCTGCATCAGGCTGCGAGAAACATGACGAATCATTCTTATGCGTATTCTTATTTGCCGGGCAGCGGAGGAGCAGGAGGAGAAGCCGCGGGGCGGATCATTTCAGTGACAGCCGGAAAGAGTATGACACTCGACGATCTGGGACGGGATTACACTGATGATTCACCCGTTGAAAACGGAAGTGACGGGATAAGCTTTATCCATTCATCGATTATGGGGAGCGATCAGATGATAGATCTGTCAGCTGTCTACAAGATACGTACAGATATCCCGTTTCTTGGTTCACCGACATTTAAGGTGGCTGACAGAGCTCGGATACGGGCATTTACGGGTTATGACAATACTCACGGACATGATACGGAAGATGATGAAGAAATGGTCTATGTCACGGATAAGGGTGTTGTATATCACAGAGACCGAGGATGCAAACATCTGGAACTCACTATCCGGGAGACAACGCCGGAAAACGTCGGAACAGAGCGTAATGCCGGAGGAGGTAAGTATTATCCCTGTGAACACTGCGGAAAGAGAAAAGTGTCTAATGGAGATGATCTTTATATAGCCGAGGATGGCGACAGATGGCATACGTCAGTAACCTGCCCCGGACTAAAAAGAACAATAAGTGTAGTTCCCTTGTCCGAAACAGGGCTTCCGCCATGTGCGGATTGCGGAATGTAGAGAAAGAGGCAGAAATGATCGCAAATCTTTTATCTGGTGCATGTCTTTTAACCTGTACTGTCACAGATATACGAAAAAGAGTGATATATCCTATATTGCTCCTGCCGTTTTTTATAGCCGGTATTATGTGGCAGTTCATGAGCCGCGGCAGAGGAGTGATGGATATCGCAGGAGGAGTTTTCACAGGAATTGTATTGCTCATAACAAGTCATCTTACGAAAGGGAAGATCGGTGCCGGAGATGGACTTATTTTTATCGTTACAGGGGTTTTATTGGGGACACTGGAGAATATAAGACTTTTAACGATGGCATCGGTATTGTCGGCTGTTTGTTCAATAGTATTGCTTATTACCCGCAGGTGTGGGAGAGATACGGAGCTGCCTTTTGCACCGTTTATTTTGGCCGCTTTTATTATAGGGATCGTATTGTGAGGGATATATGAAAAAAGTGTATAAAGGTTCTCTGACGATAGAAGCATCGTTGCTGTTTCCGCTGATCATGATGGTCATAGTCATATGCATATATGCCATGTTTTTTATGCATGACAGAGCAGTGCTTGACGCATCGGCATATGAAGCAGCACTCAGGGGATGTGAGATCACATCGGAACATGGCGATGTTATGTCAACTGTAAGGGCTACAAGTGAGGAGACGATAGAAGGCAGGCTTTTATCCACTAAAAATGTCAAAACAGAAATCGAGATCACGGGACATGACATAAAAGTGCGTTATACAGGAAACTTTATGGTTCCCGGAGGAGTTAATCTCGTGCCGGAAGCCGGATTCAAAGAGTTAAAAATAAAAGCCGAAGGGCATTGCAGCAGGAGAAATCCTGTAAGTTTCGTAAGAGAATGCAGAACAGTGATAAATACGGGTAACAGTTCACACGTAAACGGAGCACTACGCTGCGGAGTTTACGATCAATAACGATGAATAGCCACTGGATTTTGTCCATCGCCGAAGGCGATTTAATTGGCAAAATCCGTTACGTGAGCGAGCTGTAAGCGAGTGAACAGTAACAAATGTAGCGGAAGATCTTGGGAAAAGACGCGGCAGGAGGTAAAGCAATGGAAATTGAGTTCAGGTGGGATGCAGAACGCAGATTTTTATCTGTTAAGAGAGAAAATGAGCAGACCGGCTTTCAGGAAAAGATGGTCATGAAAAATACGATACCGGGGCTCGCAAAGATGTCTGTAAAGCATCTTAACGGTCAGGCATGGTACAGCTATGACGCGAGAAACAGGCAGATTTTTAGTGATTTTTTTGAAGGAAATATGATTTCGGGCGAGGAACTGCGAAAGATACTTCGATGCCTTTCCGGAGTGATGAAAGAGCTGGAAAGGTACCTTTTACGTACCGATGATCTGCTTTTAGATCCAAAGGGGATAATGTGGGATCTGGAGAGGGGGGAACCGGTATTTTGTTATTATCCGGACCTTATGCAGTATGAAAATAAGGGCGCGGAAATGCTGGCGGAGTTTCTGATGGAGCATGTTGACCAAAAAGATGAGAAAGCTGTTGAAATTGCTTATCAGTGGTTTGACCGGGTGTGTGACGGAGTAACTGACCCCGGTGAGCTGTTGGGAGATACAGTAAAAGAGAAAATGGATAATAGATCTGAGTTCTCAAATACAGATCAGACATATAGAAATCAGTCATATCTAAATATTCCAAATATAAAGCGGATAGAGGAACCGGTATTTCCCGAAGAGGCAGAATGGAATCACAGACAGGAACGGGAAAACTATTATCTAAAAGAGGAAGAAAAAGTCGGAATCGATGCAGGATCCGGGGAAAAAAAGGCGAAGAGCGGGATAATCGTGTGTTTATTACTGACTGCGGCAGCTGCAGGAATTTATGCATTTTTGTTATTTAATCCCGGAGTTACGGAATATTTTAATCTTTCTGACAGAGACTATGTGATCGCCGGTATTTGTATAGCGATATTTTTTTCAGCGGCGATCCTTAGTGCAGTTCATTTTATTGATAAGAAAAATCAGAAGGAAGAGATTCCGGATTTTCTGTTGGAAGAATGTGATGAACCAGCTTTCAGGCCTGATATCGGAGAGAGGGAGATATCAGGAAAACTAAGTAAGGCAGACGTCTATGATAATAACGAAACAGTATTACTTTCTGATATACGCAATGAGAGGAAGGCGCGTCCGGTACTCAGCGGGATCATAAACGGAGAGGAACGGAATTTTCGCATAAACCGCAGCACGTTTATGATAGGTAAGATGAGGGGGAAAGCAGACGGACTCATAGAAAGTAGAGGTGTAAGCCGCATTCATGCCTGCATCAGAGAAGACAGAGGAAAGTATTATCTGTCAGATCTTCACTCCACTAATGGTACAACTCTTAATGACAGGAGTCTTAAAGCCGGAGAAACCGTAGAATTACGCCATGGGGACAGAGTTTCATTTGCTGATATTACTATGACCTTCCGCCTTGCATAAAAAAATTCATCAGTGTAAAATTAACTCTATATAGATATTTAACAGGGCCGCTGTTTATAAAAACAGTAACCGGAAAGGGTTTCTATTGGAAGCAGTAGTTGCTGAATTTCTTACACAGCGCGGATACTCCCGCCTTCAGTCATCGATGCCGCAGGTCAATGTTTTCTTCCGGGTGGCAGATAATCTTGCGATGGCTATTCTTGTTATCGATGGACGGCAGTTCATAGTAGATGTCCCGACTTATCAGCAGTTAAAAAATCAGATAGGGAGAATGTTTGAGGCAAAGGGATACGCAAAGATAAGTGTATTTTCAATTTTTCTCACGCCAAATCTCGCAAATGTACAGGAAATAGCCAGAAACGATGAGTTTTTCTGGGCGGTTGATCTCAGAGGCAAGAGACTGTGCATTTTTGAAAACGGGATGTGTGATTTTGACAATTTGAGGGAAGGTCTGGCAGAGGCTATTAATGTAGCAGCTGACCGCAAGGATGGATATCAGACCGTTGGACAATGGATCATAAATCATACGCTGCGCAATCCCGCACCGGTAACGGTATGCATAATATTACTTAATGTACTCGTATTTATCGCAGTTATCATGTATGGTTCTGTGTCGAACCTGGAATACATGGTATCGGTCGGGGCTTTATATGCACCTTATGTGTTTGAAAAGTCGCAGTTTTACAGGCTTTTTACCAGTATGTTCCTTCACTTTGGGGCGGAACATCTGGGAGCAAATATGTTGTCACTTGCGGTTTTTGGTTCAAGAGTGGAAAAATTACTGGGGCATGGTAAGTATTTGCTGCTCTATATCCTGAGTGGCCTTTCTGCATCGATGGTTTCGATAGGAGCAGGGCTTTTGCTCCATAATACAAGTGTATCAGCCGGAGCGAGCGGTGCGATCTTTGGGGTTATAGGCGCAATGTTCGTTATACTAATCCGAAACAGGGGAAGACTCGGAAATATGACTGTCGGCAGAGCGGGATTTCTCATAGCATACAGTGTATTTTCGGGATTTATGGCTCATGGAATTGATAATGCGGCTCATATAGGCGGGCTGATCATGGGACTTTTGCTTGGATTTATTCTTTATAAAAAAACTGGAGGAGAGACAACACAAACGCAGACATAAGCTGGTCTTAACGGAGGAGAGGGTATGAAAATAAATATTTATTACGGAGGGCGTGGAATCGTAGGGGACCCCACGTTATTTGTCCTGACAAGGATGCAGGCAGTTTTGGAGGAACTGAATGTACAGGTCGAGCGTATTAATCTTTATGATGAAAAGCGAAAGATCACAGCTCTGCCAAGCACATTGAACGATGCTGATGGCGCGATACTGGCGACCACTGTTGAGTGGTTCGGTATCGGCGGATATATGACAGAATTTCTGGATGCCTGCTGGTTTTACGGGAATAAGGAAAAAATGACCGGTATATATATGATGCCTGTTGTTATGTCAACCTCTTTCGGAGAGAGACAGGGGCTACTTACATTGCAGTCAGCGTGGGATCTTCTGGGAGGAAAACTGTGCAACGGCCTTTCAGCGTATGTTCGTGATCCGGTGGCATTTGAACTAAATCAGGAATATATAAAGCTCATAGAAAAAGCTGCTGAGAACCTGTACAGAGTGGTTTCCAGGAGAACTGTTACATTGCCTGCAAGTAACCAGGCTATGACACAGATGGTAAATACCAGAGAACCTATCGACCTTACACCTCAGGAAACAGAGCAGCTTTCCAGATATGCGTCGGATGATAATTATGTACAGAAGCAGAAAGAAGATATACGTGAACTTACGGATCATTTCCGTACGCTCTTAAAGAATGACGGAAAGTCAGAGGATGAAGTGATAAGCGCGTCCTTCAGAAGTCATTTTGTACCGCAGAGCAGTTTTGAGGCAGTGTATCAGTTTGTGATCAAGGGAATGGAAAAACCGATGATCATAGAAGTTCATGATGAAGTCCTGAATATCACCTATGAAAAGCGTGATGAGCAGACAGTTCTTTGCAAACTTACGCAGGAGAAGCTTGATCAGATCACAAAGGGAGAGCTCACATTCCAGAATGCTTTTATGTCAGGTGAGATGCAGGTTAAGGGCGATTTCCGTATGCTTCGAATGCTTGATACGATATTTAATTTTCAAGGAGCTGCAAAGCCGGAACCACAGTTAGTTTAAGCATATCAGCTAAGATAAAAAACTCTGTGAAGCCGCTACGATAAGACAATTCGTAGATATCGCTTCACAGAGTTTTCAGATTTAAAGATTCTTTATTTACGCAGCTCTTCAGCAAGTTTCTTCTGATCTTCATCAGACGGACTTCCGGGCTTCCAGCCGATCTTCTGTCCATCGTCGGAATATCTGGGGATCAGGTGCATATGGAAATGGAATACTGTCTGACCTGCAAGCTCTCCGTTATTCTGAACAATGTTGAAGCCTTCTGCATGAAGTTTGTCTGTCATGTGGGCTGCCATCTTCTTTGCGAGAACAAGTGCATGAGCAGCGGTTTCATCCGGAAGTTCATAGATATTTGCGTAGTGCTCTTTCGGAATGATAAGCGCGTGACCGCGTGTTGCCGGACCGGCATCCAGGATCACATTAAACTCATCATCCTCGTAGATGGAATTTGTAGGGATGATACCGTTTGCAAGTTTGCAGAAAATACAATCGTCTTTCATGAGTAGTGTCCTTTCTGGTTTTATTTTCGGTGTTCATCTGTGATGTCATTAAGTAGGCCGCATATGATCTTTACCGCACCGCTTTCTACAGATTCTTCCATGGTCTGGATATAGTCAAAACGATGTTCGGCCACAAATTCGATTGCCTTCAGCAGAGATTCATCTGTCATGTTTTCTTCCTGAAGAACGTAGGAATAGCCTGCTTTTTCAAATGCCTCAGCATTTAAGATCTGATCGCCTCTGGATGCGCCGGCAGGCAGCGGGATCAGGATATGTGGTTTTTTAAGTGCCAGGAGCTCAAAGATCGCATTGGAACCTGCGCGGGAAATGACCAGATCGGACATGGCGAAGAGATCAGGGAGCTCTTTCTGGATGTAATCATACTGAACGTAACCGTCAGTGGAATTAAGCGTGGGATCAAGTTTTCCTTTACCGCAGAGGTGTACCACATTGTAATGCGGCAGGATCTTCGGAAGTATACGTCGAACCTGTTCATTTACGTTCTGTGCGCCGAGAGAACCTCCGATAACGAGGATCGTTGGGTAATCTCCGCTTCTGATGCCGGTAAATGATCTTGCCTTGGCTCTGTCACCTTTAAGAAGGCTTGCGCGAATAGGAGAACCGGTGAAAACAGCTTTGTCAGCCGGAAGCAGGTCGAGTGTCTTCCTAAAAGAGCAGCAGATCTTTTCTGCAGAGTTGTAGCAGAGTTTATTTGCGAGTCCCGGTGTCATATCGGATTCGTGGATCACTACGGGAATCTTCAGCATAGCAGCAGCTTTAACGACCGGAACAGATACAAATCCTCCCTTTGAAAAAACGATGTCCGGTTTTTCTTTTTTTAAGATATTGTAAGCCTCTGCAAAGCCCTTGATCACGCGGAAAGGATCCGTGAAGTTTTTGAGGTCAAAGTAACGGCGGAGTTTTCCGGTAGAAATGCCGAAATAAGGGATTTTGGCAGACTCTACCAGTTTCTTCTCTATTCCATTATAGGAACCGATATATGCGACCTCAAAATCCAGCTCTTGCAAAGTGGGGACCAGAGCAAGATTAGGAACACAGTGACCGGCTGTCCCACCGCCGGTTAATATAATCTTTTTCATAAGAAAAATTATACCACAATCATGGGCGTGCGATTTGCAAATAAAAAATCCCTTTGTTAAAATCTGAGATAGGTAAAAACGTTGATCTGCGGAACAGGAGAAATAATGGTATTTCGTTTTGTTCCGCATATTATTTTTAAGGAGCGAATATGGGAATTAAGATAAAAGACGCGCAGGTTGTACTTCCGGAAAATGGAAAAGATGTGATCGGAACTCATTCTATCTATATAGAAGGAGAAAATATCGTTGGCATTGATACCGCTCCGGAGGGATTTAAGGAAGATACTGTAATTGACGGAAAGGACCGTCTTGTAATACCTGGACTTATCAATGCACATACACATACCTATATGTCAATGATGCGAAATTGCGCTGATGACCTTTCTTTCACTGACTGGCTTTTTAATACTATCAGTCCTATCGAAGATAAGCTCACACCGGAAGACGCTTACTGGGGCTCCATGCTCGGTCAGCTTGAGATGATCCAGTCAGGAACGACTACGTTTAACGATCAGCAGATGCACATCCACCAGACCACACAGGCCGCTATTGACAGCGGTATGAGAGCCGTGATCGGCAGAGGTCTTGTCGGTGGTGAGTATGATAAAAATGATTTCCGTCTGAAGGAAGCTTTTGAAGAAATGAAGGATGGAGAAAAGTGTGATCGCCTCTCATTTTTCCTTAATCCTCATGCACCTTATTCCTGCGGCCCGGATTATTTAAGAATGGTTGCTGATATCGCAAAGGAGAACCACTTCGGTATCCATATTCATCTCGCTGAGGGACAGACAGAAAGTGACAATATGTTAAAGGATCATAACTGCACTCCCACAGAATATGTTCGTGATGCAGGCGTATTTGAAGTTCCGACTATCGCTGCACACGGTATCCGTCTGAGTGACAGTGATATGGACATCCTTAAGGCTCATAATGTCAGCATCGTTACCAATCCGGCATCCAATGCAAAGCTTGGAAACGGTGTAGCTCCGGTTCCGAAGATGTTTGAAAAGGGCATTAATGTGTGTCTCGGAACAGATGGTGCGGCATCCAATAACGGTCAGAATATGTTCCGTGAGATGGCGATCGAAGCACTGATCCATAAGGCTGTTAATAATACTCCGCAGTGCGTAGGGGCAAGGGAAGTATTCCGCATGGCTACTATTAACGGAGCAAAGGCTCTGCAGCTCGGAGATGTAACAGGTTCAATAGAGGTAGGAAAGAAGGCGGATCTCGCGATCTTAAGACTTGATGTTCCGTCAATGATGCCGAATAACAACCTGATCGCTGCCCTTACATATTCTGCAAACGGTTCTGAAGTTGATACAGTTATCATCAACGGACAGATTGTAATGGAAAAACGTGAGGTCAAAACAATCGATTCTGAGCGTGTATATTTTGAGATACGAAAGATGTGCGATCGCCTCGGTTTAAGCGGAAGAAATTATTAAGAAAATTAAAACTTTATTGTCAAAAAATTAAAAACTACTTAATTTCTGTACTGTTTTAAGAGCATAGGGCTTGACATATTGAATTTTAAAAAATGCAGTGATATTATGACGCTGTAATAAATATTTTTTCCTATTAGGAGGGCGTTATCAATGAAGAAAAAAATCGCAGCATTATTTGTATGCCTCACAGTCGCAGTTATGTCTGTAGTACCTGTTTCAGCAGCTAACTATGCAGAGGTAGCCGCAGCAGCAAACGCAGCTCAGGCAGAGCGCACAGCAGCCTATGTTTCTTACCAGAGTGCACTTGAGTCATTCAGAGCAGCTCAGGTAGCACAGGGCGTAGCTAACACAGCAGCAGGTCAGGCAGCTTACGTTGCTTACCAGGCAGCACTTGAGCAGTTCAGAGCAGCTCAGGTTGCTAAGGGAATCGCTGAGACAGCAGCAGGTCAGGCAGCATTCGCAGCTTATCAGCAGAATCTCGCAGCATTCTACGCACAGCAGCTCGCAAAGGGTGTAGCTGAGACAGCAGCAGGTCAGGCAGCATTCGCTACTTACCAGCAGAATCTCGCAGCATTCTATGCACAGCAGCTCGCAACAGGCGTAGCTCAGACAGCAGCAGGTCAGGCAGCATTCGCAGCTTACCAGCAGAATCTTGCAGCATTCTATGCACAGCAGCTCGCAACAGGCGCAGCTCAGACAGCAGCAGGCCAGGCAGCTTACGCTGAGTATCAGACAAGACTTGCAGCATTCTATGCATCAAACCTTGCAGCTCAGGCTGATTGGAATGCAAGAAGAGCAGCAGCTGCAGCATTACTGAAGTAATAAGTGCAGATAATTAAGTAATACCGGAGCGGGGCTTATGCCCCGCTTTTTTTGCATATAGGAAATTCCGTTACGTGAGCGAGCTGGAAGCGAGCGAACAGTAACGTTTTTACAATCTTTTTATAAATATGTTGTTAGAAAAAACTGTGTGTTAGCGTACATTTATGATAATATGGTACAGGCGTCGTCGGTGGTGAGTCGTGAGATCTGTTTCGGTCAACTGCTCAAGCTGAAGGCGAAATAAGTTAATAACTTAGACAGGTCTATACATGCGTTTTAGAGGAGGAAAAATGTCTAGCGAAATTAAGGATATCAATCTCTGGGAGTCCGGCGAGCGTAAAATTCAGTGGGTTAGAAAGAACTGCCCGCTTCTTTCAATGCTTCATGATGAGTTTGAAAAGACAAAGCCCTTTGCAGGAAAGAAAGTAGCTCTTTCCGTACACCTTGAAGCAAAGACAGCATACCTTTGCCTTACACTGGCAGCAGGTGGCGCTGAGATGTATGTAACAGGTTCAAATCCGCTCTCTACACAGGATGATGTTGCTGCTGCTCTCGTACATGCAGGTCTTGAGGTACATGCATGGCACGGAACTACTCCGGAAGAGTATGAGAAGCATATCCGCGCTGTACTGGAAGTAGGTCCTGATATCATTATTGATGATGGTGGAGATCTGGTACACATGATGCACACAGAGTATCGTGATCTTGCAGCAAAGGTTATCGGCGGATGTGAGGAGACAACAACAGGTATCCTTCGTCTGGAAGCTATGAATCGTGCTAATGAGCTTCTGTTCCCGATGGTACGTGTAAACAACGCTATGATGAAGCACTTCTTTGATAACCGTTATGGTACAGGTCAGTCTGTATGGGATGGTATTAACCGTACAACAAACCTGATCGTAGCAGGAAAGATCGTAGTAGTTGCAGGTTACGGCTGGTGCGGTAAGGGTACTGCAATGCGTGCAAAGGGTCTTGGCGCACGTGTTATCGTTACAGAGATCGATCCGGTTAAGGCGATCGAGGCAGTTATGGATGGCTTTGATGTAATGCCGATGAAGGAAGCAGCTAAGCTTGGTGACTTCTTCGTAACAGTTACAGGCTGCGATAAGGTAATCGACGCTGAGGACTTCGCTGTAATGAAGGATGGAGCTATCCTTTCAAATGCAGGTCACTTTGATTGCGAGATCGATATGGCAGGTCTTCGCGAGATCGCTGTCGAAAAGGCAGAGATGAGAGAAAACATCATGGGTTACAAGCTGCCTACAGGTCAGTGGATCTATGTACTTGGAGAGGGCCGTCTCGTTAACCTTGCATGTGGTGACGGACATCCTGCAGAGATCATGGATATGTCTTTCGCTATTCAGGCTCTTTCTGCAAAGTATCTTGTTGAGCATGCATCCGAGCTCAAGGAGAAGCTTATAGATGTTCCGAATGAAGTTGATATCGATGTAGCTAAGAAGAAGCTGGCATTTATGGGTAAAGAGATCGACGTGCTTACACCTGAGCAGGAAAAGTATCTCAACAGCGCAAGCGTATAAATAATTGAGTACAAAATTTAGTACATTCCTTAAAAGCCGCCGACAGACTGGATCTGTTGGCGGTTCTTCTGTTTGCATTGGCTAAAATGCTGAAAAACTATTGAAAATCTTCTGAATTTCGTGCAACATGATGACAAGAACCAATGAGGCTGGGGTACAATTTTTAAAGGTCAAAGGTAAGAGGCTGAAAGGAGAATTTTTATGAAGTTTGTATGTCAGGTTTGCGGTTATGTCCATGAAGGAGATGCAGCTCCGGAGAAGTGTCCGGTTTGTAATGCACCGGCGTCCAAGTTCACTGTTCAGGGCGAGGATATGGTATGGGCAGCTGAGCATGTAGTTGGCGTAGCACAGGGTGTTCCGGATGACATCATAGAGGATCTTCGTTCTAACTTCACAGGTGAGTGCTCTGAGGTTGGTATGTATCTCGCTATGAGCAGAGTTGCCATGAGAGAAGGTTATCCTGAAATTGGAATGTATTATCGCCAGGCTGCTTTTGAGGAAGCAGATCATGCTGCAAGATTCGCAGAGCTTCTCGGTGAGGTCGTTACTGATTCCACAAAGAAGAATCTGGAACTCAGAGTTGACGCTGAGAATGGCGCTACAGCAGGAAAGACAGATCTTGCAAAGAGAGCAAAGGCTCTTAATCTCGATGCGATCCATGATACAGTTCATGAGATGGCTCGTGACGAGGCAAGACACGGCAAGGCATTCAAGGGACTCCTTGACAGATACTTTGGCTGATTTAAAAATAAAATACATTCTAAGGCCGGGGAAAATAACATTTCCCCGGTTTTTTATGCACAAAGGATTGCATATATTCAATTTTCGTAAAGGGGTTAATAAAAACACAGTGGAGGACGATATAAAAGGTGGAGCGGTGATAGTTATTTTCTCGCTTACAAGATACTCTCCCCCATATAAGGAACCAATGGCAGGCACTGTTGGTTCCGGCAAAGGACAGGTTTTGCGGCCTGTCCTTTTGCTTGCCCGCAGAACTCCGGTTTTTACAAAAAGTTTATAAGTTTTTATAAAGCTTTTTCTTAAGAGAGGTTTTTAGTCTGTTATACTGTAAAAGAGTTTATAGGGATGGCTTTAACAGTGAGTGATAACAATGAAAACTAATCTAAAAGCGAGACTATTCGGAACATTTCTTGCAGTGGTTTTGATACCGATAATGCTGTTTTCGATATCGATCATGTGTCTCACAAATTACCAAAGAAGTCTGGTACTTAAAAATTTTGGAATACAATCAGATGCCTACGGGTTACTGACCAACAGTGTCGGTTTGTTTTCCAGTGTAACGGATGATATATTTAATACGTTGGTGCAGTATTCGGAATTATCGTCAGAGAAACTTGAGGATAAGACCGTCCTTCGTGAGATCAATGCTGAGCTGAGCGCAAAATCGTCTTTTTTGATCGTCCGTAAGGATAAGGATATATACTATACCGGAGATGAAAAAGATACTCTCGAGGTGCTTAGCGTACTTCCGTCAGGAAACAGTAAAGAGGATAATAAAGACGGTGAAGTATACTTAAGAGACAGTGGATACTTAATAAAACAGGTATGTTTTGATTTTTCGGATGGGTCTGATGGAAGCGCATTTATCATAACTCACGTAAATGATCTGGTGCCCCAGATGAAATCTACGGCTGTACAGCTTTGTATAGCGTTTATAATAATATTGGTGATAACGGGACTCATGCTGGTGTCATGGATCTATCGGACTATGGTAGCACCCCTTCGACAGATAACGGATGCTACGCAGAAAGTCGCTGAGGGAGAGCTTGATTTTGAGATCAGCATACCTCGCGGCGATGATGAGATAGCGACGCTTTGCAGAAACTTTGATGAGATGCGTATACGTCTGAAACGGTCAGCAGATAAGAGCGTCGAGAGTGAAAGTGAGAATCGTACTCTGATCAGTAATATCACGCATGATCTGAAGACCCCGGTGACTTCCATTAAAGGTTATGCCGAGGGTATACTTGATGGAGTGGCGGACACGCCTGAAAAGCAGGAAAGATACGTACGAACGATCCTCAATAAAGCCAATGATATGAACAGGCTTATTAATGAGCTGACTTTTTATTCAGGTATAGATACGAACCGTATCCCATATAATTTTGCCCGCATAAATATAAGTGATTATTTTGATGATTGTGTAGATGAAATAGGAATGGATCTGGACAGTCAGAATATAGAGCTTAACTATATGAATTATTTGGATCGGGGAACGCAGATAATCGCTGATCCGGAGCAGCTTAAAAAAGTAATAAACAATATCATCGGAAATTCCGTAAAGTATATGGATAAGCCCAAAGGAGTGATCTCCATAAGACTTAAGGATCAGGAGTCATCCGTAGTTGTAGAGATAGAGGATAACGGCAAGGGAATAGACGTTAAGGATATACCATATATTTTCGACCGCTTTTATCGAAGCGATGCTTCCAGAAATTCTGCTCGAGGCGGTTCCGGTATAGGATTGTCCATCGTAAAGAAGATCGTGGAAGATCATGGCGGACGTGTTTGGGCGACGAGCCATCCCGGAACAGGAACTACTATTCTGATAGAATTTCGTAAATATATAGAAGTTAAGGAAACTGAAGATGCTGCAGGCAATGAAAATGAGCATGACAGGAATGGAAACAGGAAAAATAACCGAAAATCCGGTAAGAGGATCATGGGCATTTTCGGCGGCGACACTAATGGGCATAGAACGGAGGAAATATGAGCAGCAGAATTCTTATCATTGAAGATGAAGAATCTATTGCAGAGCTTGAAAAGGATTATCTTGAGCTTTCGGATTTTGAAGTCGAAACAGAAAATAATGGAAAAACAGGTCTTGATCGGGCGCTTAAAGAAGAATGGAATCTGATCATTCTCGATCTGATGCTTCCGGACGTAGATGGTTTCAAGATCTGCGAACAGATAAGAGCCGCAAAAAATACTCCGGTGATCATTGTGTCAGCCAAGAAGGATGATGTAGATAAGATACACGGTCTCGGGCTCGGTGCAGACGATTATATGACAAAGCCATTTTCGCCAAGTGAGCTCGTAGCCAGAGTAAAGGCACACCTCGCAAGGTATGAGCGTTTGATAAAGAGCGGCATGCCGGAAAATGATATGGTTGAGATACGCGGTCTAAAGATCGATAAGACCGCCCGTCGGGTATGGGTCAATGGTGAAGAAAAACCTTTTACTACAAAGGAATTTGATCTTCTTACGTTCCTTGCATCCCATCCGAACCACGTATATTCTAAAGAGGAGTTATTTAGGAATATCTGGGATATGGACTCTATAGGAGATATAGCAACAGTAACTGTCCATATCAAAAAGATCCGAGAAAAGATCGAGATCGACTCATCAAATCCGCAATACATAGAGACTATATGGGGGGTGGGTTACCGCTTCAGAATCTAGTAAATACTGGTCTTCTTGTCCGATAGCACGTATCTCAAAGTCTCGGCGTAGCCCACTACGCCTTCGACTTTGAGATACGCACTCTCGAACAAGAATCCTGCGTATTTACAACGTGACATCATTAAGTTGTCATTATATAAAAAAAGGGGAGAAATAGTGTCTGAGGTTAAGAGATTTGCTGTTTTGATTGATATAGAGAATGTCTCGCAGAAATATGTGGGACTCATTATGGATGAGGCGAGTAACTATGGGGATCTCACGATCAAGAGAGCCTATGGGGACTGGACTCAGCCGGCAAGCGCTTCGTGGAGAAAGCTGCTTCTTGAGAATTCGATCATTCCTATGCAGCAGTTCAATAATACGTTTGGGAAGAATTCATCGGATTCGGCATTGATAATAGATGCTATGAAGATATTATATAACAACAATGTTGATGGATTTTGCCTTGTATCCAGTGATTCTGACTTTACCCGTCTTGCAGCGACACTCAAGGAAGAGGGAAAAACAGTAGTCGGAATGGGAGAAAGTAAGACTCCGTCAGCGCTTATCAAGGCATGCGATTCCTTCAAAATGCTTGATGTGCTCTACAGAGAACAGAACCAGGAAAAGGAAAAAGAGAAGGACGCATCGAAGACACAGGAAAAGGAAAGCGCAAAGACCGCTAAGGGAAAGACGACAAAAAGGGTATCAACCCGTACAACTGTCAGAAAAACTGCGCTGAAAGCATCTGAGTCAGGAAAGGCAGAGACTGCCGCAGAAAAGGATGTAGAGAAGCCGCAGAGCAATCTTACAAAGCTGTCTACTATTGAGAAGGCTATCCGCCAAATCATCACTGCAAATGATGATGAAAACGGCATGAATATTTCGAGTCTGGGAAACAGTCTGCAGCGCAGATATCCGGATTTTGATACCCGTAATTATGGTTCGCCAAAGCTCAGTAAATTCCTCGTTCAGTTTAATTCGCTTGAACTGACGAAGATCGGTAACTCTACATACGTAAATATAAAATAATGACAGGGTCAAAAGTAAAAATCCGACAATGTCGGATTTTTTACTTTTGGGATTTAACATGATATATAAGAGAAATAAATTAAGAGTAATATTTGAGGATAAGGATATCCTTGTAATTCACAAGAACGCCGGAGTGGCATCCGAGACACGACGGATCGGAGAACAGGATTGTGTCAGCCTCGCAAAGAATTATCTGGCGGACAGGCAGCGCGCAGAAAATCCCGGAAAGCAGGGAAAAGCGCCGTGGGTAGCATTGGTTCACAGGCTGGACCAGCCGGTAGAGGGAATATTGGTACTGGCAAAAAACAGTAAAGCAGCAGCGATTCTTTCGGAACAGATTAAAAAGGGGGAAATGTATAAGGAGTACATGACACTCGTGCTTCCGGAAGAAGGCATCGGACTTACAAGCGGAGAAAGTGTACACCTTACGGACTTTTTGCTTAAGGACGCAAAGACAAATACCAGCAAAGCGGTGGATGAAGGTACTCCCGATGCAAAATGCGCGGAGTTGGAATATGAAGTTGTTGATGAGGAAAATCCTTTTTCGGAAAGCGGAGCAAGACTTCTAAAGATACATCTATTGACCGGGCGTCATCACCAGATACGGGTGCAGCTCTCACACGCCGGACTTCCGGTGATCGGAGACAGAAAGTATGGAGCTATGCCGGAGGGGTACAGAGGAGCTCTTTGCCTCGCTGCAAGAAAACTGGTATTTCGTCATCCGGGATCGGGAAAGGAAATGACATTTGAGCTGGAGACATCAGAGATAGATTTTATGAAAAAAAAATAAGCTCATAAAGAGGGCGGAGATCGTTGAAAAATTAACATACGATCTCCGTTTTTTTCGCATAAAATAAGGACTTCCGCAGGTTGACAACAGGGTAGCACACGGATAAAATCAAAACAGTGTGTCTAGAAAAGATTTAGTCAAATAACAACAAACGTTGTTAGTGATTGGAGGAGAAGGAAATGAAAGTTCTTGTAATAAACTGTGGAAGTTCATCACTTAAGTACCAGCTTATCGATTCCGAGACTGAGCTTGTAATGGCAAAGGGTCTCTGCGAGAGGATCGGTATTGATGGAAGCAATCTTGAGTATAAGAGAGGCGAGAGCCCGAAGACAAGCACTCAGGTTGAGATGAAGGATCACACAGATGCAGTTAATCTGGTCCTCGAGAAATTAAGCGATCCTGAAGAGGGCGTTGTATCTTCTCTTTCCGAGATCGAGGCAGTTGGACACCGCGTAGTCCATGGCGGTGAGAAATTTACAAAGTCTGTTCTTATCACAGAGGAAGTTATTAAGGGAATCGAAGAGTGCAATGATCTGGCACCTCTTCACAATCCTGCAAATATCATCGGTATCCGTGCATGTCAGTCACTTATGCCGGGAGTACCGCAGGTTGCTGTATTTGATACAGCTTTCCATCAGACGATGGAGCCGAAGTCATACCTCTATGCGGTTCCTTATGAGTACTATAAGAAATATAAGGTTCGTCGTTACGGTTTCCACGGCACAAGCCACGATTATGTATCAAAGCGCGCAGCAGAGATGCTTGCAAAGGACATCACAGATCTCAAGCTTATCATCTGCCATCTTGGAAATGGTGCATCCGTAAGTGCAGTTCAGAACGGTAAATGTGTAGATACATCAATGGGTCTTACTCCTCTTGAAGGTCTTATCATGGGTACACGTTCCGGAGATATTGATCCTGCAGTTATCACATATCTTATGGAAAAGGAAAATATGTCTGCTCCTGAGGTGCTTAATATACTTAATAAAAAATCAGGCATTCTCGGTCTTTCAGATGGCATTTCTTCTGACTTCCGTGATATTTCTGAGGCAGTAGCATCCGGAAATGAGCAGGCAGAGGTTACTCTCGATGCATATGCTTTAAGAGTAGCAAAGTACATCGGCGCCTATGCAACAGAGATGCAGGGAGTAGATGCTATCGTTATGACAGCAGGTGCAGGTGAGAATAACTCAACCGTTCGTGAGAAGATCTGCAAGTATCTCGGATGGCTCGGAACAAGCTTTGATCCTGAGATGAACAAGATCCGTGGTGAGGAGTTATTCTTAAGCAAGCCTGAGGACAAGGTACAGCTTATGGTTGTACCGACAAACGAGGAACTTGCGATCGCACGTCAGACAGTAGGAGTAGTAAGAGGCTAATGAAGATCGAACTTCCCGAAAAAGTGAGATTTATCATAGAGACTATTGAGAACGCAGGCTTCGAGGCATTTGCCGTCGGAGGCTGCGTTCGTGATTCTATGATGAATAGACAACCTAATGACTGGGATATAACCACCAGTGCAAAGCCGCAGGAGATAAAGGCTCTCTTTCACAGGACTATAGATACCGGTATCCAGCATGGCACAGTTACGGTCATGATAAAAAAAGAGGGCTTTGAGGTTACAACTTATCGTATTGACGGTGAGTATGAAGATTCCCGACATCCAAAGGAAGTGACTTTTACACCTGACCTGTCTGAAGATCTGAGACGTCGTGACTTTACGATCAATGCCATGGCATATAATGACAGGACAGGACTCGTAGATCTCTTTAATGGTGCAGATGATCTGGAGAAAAAGGTGATAAGGGCTGTGGGAGATCCTGAAGAACGCTTCACAGAAGATGCTCTTCGTATCATGAGGGCTTTTCGTTTTGCGGCTCAGCTTGATTTCTCTATAGATGAAGTCACACGTACTGCGGCGGAAAAACTCGCTCCTACACTCAAAAATATCTCAGGGGAACGTATCCGCGACGAGCTTACAAAACTTATCGTTTCAGATCATCCTGAATATCTGAAAGAACTGTATGATTCCGGTATTACCGCAATAGTCATGCCTGAATTTGATAAGTGCATGGAAACACCTCAAAACAATCCTCATCACGTGTATAACGTAGGTGATCATATCCTGTGCTCCATGATGGAACTTGAGCATAAATGTCTCAGTGAATTTTTGAAGAAATCAGGATATGAAGAGGATGAGAATACATTCAGGATACTGAGATTTGCCATGATGCTCCATGACATAGGTAAGCCGGACTGCCGTGTTACGGATGAAGATGGTGTGGATCATTTTTACAGGCATGCTGACAAGGGTGAACGCATTGCAGAAGAGATATTACGGAGATTAAAAGAGGACAATCATACGATAGATCTCGTGCGTAGACTGGTCCGTTTTCATGATGACAGACCGGCACCTAATGCAAAGTCAGTCCGCAAGGCTGCATCCAGGATAGGAAGCGATATCTTTCCGCTTTATCTCGCAGTTCATCATTGCGATGTTCTTGCCCAGAGTGATCACCTAAAGGAAGAAAAACTCGAGCATGAAAAGCAGATACTGGACCTGTTCCTAAAGAGCAGAGAGCAGGGAGAATGTCTCTCACTCAAGGAACTGGACATCAATGGCGGAGATCTTATTAAAGAAGTTGGAATGAAGCCGGGACCGGAGATGGGACAGGTTCTTAATGCACTTCTTGATAAGGTAATAGATGATCCTGTATTGAATGAGAAACAAAAGCTGATTTCACTCGCAAAAGACTTGATTAGATGACAATAAGACAATAATATGATGTCAGGGTAAAAAGTAAAAAATTCGATTGTGCTTGCACAAGAAGAATTTTTTATTTGGAACCCGCAAAACACGAGCATGTAGCGTAATTACGCGGAATGCGAGTGTTTTAGAATTGCGGGAGCTGCATAAGCAGCGTAGCAATTCGTGACATCAGATATGAGGCCTGTCATGCCGGACAGGCTATAGAGACTCGTTCATTTGGGGAAGTGAATGAGATATGTATAAAAGAGGGGATCATATGGGGAGAAGGACAAAAATATGCCGGGCGCAGTTTACTCAGGGTCGGAAAAGAGCACAGCTTCTTTTCCTGCTTCTTTGTACTGCGCTTATTTTTGTTGCATGCAAAAAAGGTGGTACTACCCAGGTTGAAGCAGCCTCTGAAAATAGCGTACTTACGGCAGCGGGGGATGAAGACTTGAAAGCCGGCGGAACGGCAGTGATACTTCAGGTAGATGAAAACCGTCAAAAAATCATATTTGAAGCAATAGATACGTCAGAGCAGTATGAGCTCTCATATGATGGGAAAACTCTGATGTTTGATGAATATGGAGCAGCACAGGTTCCCGCTGAACTCAGGGTCGGAGATATAGTGGATATAGTAGTATCCATTCATTCCGGTGTCCTGACTGAGGTCAATGGTACAAAAGGTACTTTCTGTGTACAGGATCTAACAGATTATGAGATAAATCTGAATCGTGGAGTTTTTTCTACAGATGGAAAAAATTACAGGATAACGGACAAAACTGTTGTGGTTGAAAACGGTGTTCCCGGTAAATTTGCGGACATAAAAAAGGGTGACCGTCTGACGATCCGTGGAATAGATCATGATATTTATTCCATAATTGAGAATGGCGGAGTAGGTTATGTGCGTATCCGCGGGGCAGAATCATTTCAGGGGGGATGGATAGAACTTGGAGAAAAAATCCTCCCTGTTGAGAACAATATGCTTGTGGAAGTTCCGGAAGGAAGCTATGAAATGATGGTTTCCTATCATAAATACGGCGGGACGAAGAGCGTCAGCGTTCAAAGAGGAAAAGAAGTATCCGTGGATGTAAGTGATCTGAAGGGAGAACTGTTAAAGTATGGAAAGATCACCTTTACATTCACACCGCAGGGGGCAGCGCCTACTGTGCGGATAGATGGAGAAAAGGTTTCTACGGCGATACCTGTTGAACTGGAATACGGCATACATTCGCTTGATATCTTTGCTGATGGATATGTAACGATCCGTAAATACATCAGTGTAGGATCACCGATGGCAAATCTGGATGTACAGCTGGAGGAAGTGAAAGAGTCGGAAGCAGCGTCTGAAGAAGCAGAAAGCACTAAAGAGGCTCACGAAGCAAAGCCCGATTCGACCACTTTACCTGATAAATTTACAAAGGATGATGAAAAGGAAGAAGAGGAGAAAAAGGAAGAAGAGAAGAAAAAGGAAGAAAAGACTGAGACAGGCAATAGCAACACAGGAAATACTCAGACGGGAAACACAAATACTCCGGTAAATACGCCGGAAGATCCGACTTCTGTAAGCTCCACTACCAACCAGCTCTATATAGACAGCCCGGAAGGTGTGGAAGTGTATTTTGACGGTTCTTATAAGGGAATAGCGCCCTGCCACTTTGTAAAGAGCGCGGGAACTCATGTTGTGACCCTTATGAAAAACGGATATGTGACAAAAAATTACACGATCACGTTAAGTGCCACAACTGATAATGAATCCTACTCTTTTAATGAACTAAAAAAAGAAAAGAAGAAGGATGATGATGTACAGACTGTAAGCGATTAGTCGGAGAAAAAGTTCTGGTAGCGTTCTGAGAAGAATGCTTCAAAATGAAGATCCGGGAAAGCTTCTTTGTACTTAGTGAGGTTTATAAGACCACCGGCTTTGTCGGTATGACCTCCACCGTTTCCTATACCCTTTGCGATATAGGCGGCAAGTTCATTAGCCAGAACTTCTTTAACACAGCTTCGCACAGAAAATTTTACATAATCAGGATGCTCCGCATAGACGATACACGAATAGATCGTGTCGACCTGCAGGCAGATATCGCTTATGAGTCCAAGAATATTTGAATCGCAGTCATCGGCCTTTAAGATGGCAAAATGCCACTTCTCGTTTACGATAGCCCGTATCATAGCGAGCCCGGCGATCTCCAGCTCTCTGAGTGAGAGATTGGAGTTATTCATAAGTTTTATCAGATCATAATCAGCATTCAGTGTGTCCTGCATTTCCCGGTCGAGAGGATTGTAGATCTCGGCAAAAGCTCCGGTGTCGGTGTAAAGCCCGTAAAAAAGGGCTGTTGCTAGATCCGGGTGAGCATTTACATCAAATCCTGCGTCTGAAAGGAGCTTCCAGATGATAGTGGAGCAGCTTCCGTACTCAGGACGGATATCTCGTAGGCATCCGCTTGGAAGACGTCCGGGCTGATGATGATCGATTATCACGATATTATCGGACGGAAAACGAGTCACGTTTCCGGAACCGTACTGGCAGTCTACATTTACGAGAACGCCTGATACACGGTAGGGAGTCGGAACATATTCTATCGGAATATTTAGCTCTTCCACCATGATCTGGAGATTTTTCTTTGTTATCTGTTCATGTCCGGAATAAATGAGCTTTATCCGGTACTTTCCTCGAGTCATGAAATACTTATATAGAGCAAATCCAGATGCAATAGTATCGGCATCTGGATTGTCATGACACTGTATAGTTATACTCAGGTTATCTGCTATCTGGTCAAGAATCATATAGTCACCATTTTTCGTCCCCTGCTTTGGATGATTCTACCATAAATTAAGAGAATATTAAACGAAAAAAAATGATTATTGTATTGACTTTTATACAAGAATGCTCCAAAATGTATACAAGACTTTATACGTGAGACTGCGTCAGATCAGTCGTAACACAAACGGACATCCGACAACATTTTGTTAGAAATGTTTATAGAGGAGATGGTATTGAAACAGAAAGCATACGCCAAGATCAATCTGGGACTTGATATTGTCGGATTGCGCGAAGGAGACGGTTATCATCTGCTTCGTATGGTCATGCAGACATTAAAGCTCTGCGATTTCGTGACAGTAGAGAGTGTTCCCGGAAAATCAGGCATACAGACTCATACAGATAATGCTGATATCCCGGATGATAAGCATAATCTGGCATATCGTGCGGCAGCATTGCTGGCTGAAGAATTTCATATCGAGGATGGTATTGATATAACTATCGAAAAAAAGATCCCGGCAGAGGCAGGTCTTGCGGGAGGAAGTACAGATGCGGCAGCAGTTCTCAGGGCAGTAAATGAAGTATTTGGCCTGGGGCTTACTGCAGAAGAACTTATGGAAAGAGGCGTGCGTCTCGGTGCCGATGTTCCGTACTGCATTGTCGGAGGCACAAAGCTTGCTGAGGGTATCGGAGAGAAGCTTACAGAGGTGGATCCGCCGCTTCGTGAATGCGGCGTGCTGTTAGTTAAGCCGCCGGAAGGTGCATCTACACAGGAAGTTTATCGTGACTATGATAGAAGCGAGCATAGTTATCATCCTGACATTGACGGTATCCTGACAGCTATCAGGACAGACGACTATGACAGTGTCTGCCGTCTGCTTGGCAACGTGCTTGAGGATGTTACTATCCCGAAGGTGCCGGTGATCGGCGAGATAAAGAAATTTCTTCAGAAAGAAGGAGCGGATGGTGTTCTGATGAGCGGAAGCGGTTCAACCGTATTTGCGCTTTTTGGAAATAAAGATAGATTGGCAGAGGCTGCGAAGGCAGCAAAAGCCGAATTTCCGGATGCGGCGGTCATACAGACGGAAACAATAAGCAATATCTGAAACCATCGGAATACGGTGTAAACCGGGAAAACAATACAGAAAAGGGGAGCTACAGAAATGAGTAATTATTCAACGTATCAGGACAAACAGAATGAGGCATTTCTTACGTTAAGAGATACCGTGTTCAATCAGCTCAGACTTCAGATCCTTCACGGTGAGCTGAAGCCGGGTGAGAGACTGATGGAAGTGGCACTGGCTGAGAGACTGGGTGTTTCACGTACACCGGTACGTGAAGCGATCCGTATGCTTGAGCAGGAAGGTCTTGCAGTACTTCTGCCGCGTCGTGGTGCTCATGTAGCAAGTATCGATAATAAGCAGCTTGAGGATATGCTTGAGGCAAGACGTACACTTGAGACATTTACAGTAAATGCGGCTTGCAGCCATATTACAAAGGCACAGCTCGCAGAGCTTCGTCAGCTCAATGCAAAGTTCAGAGAAGCTGTAGAGAGCAAGGATGTTGTTGCGATCGCTGATACAGACTTTATCTTCCACGAAGCTATTGCTAAGGATTCGGGAAATGAGCGTATCACAGAGATACTTCAGCACCTTAAGGAGCAGCTTTTCCGTTATAATTATGAGTATCTTAAGGATACAAAGGATCACAGACATCTGATCGATGAGCATGAAGCTATCTGTGATGCATTTGAGATAGGTGAGAATAATACCGCTGTTGAGATCATCAAGATGCACATTGACAATCAGGAACTCGGTATTTATTATCATCTCGAGCAGGAAGAAAAAGAAAAGCAGAAGAAAAAGCGCTGAATGCCGTCCGGCATCCGGTGCCGGAGGAATATATGACAGAAGAAGTGCTGGTCAGCATCCGTGGATTTCAGTTTGGCGGAGATAATGGCGAGGACTCGGTTGAGATCGTCACTAACGGCAAGTACAAAAAGAAGGGTACAAAGGGATATCTTCGTTTTGAGCAGTTTGAAGAAGATGAAGGTATGACAAAAAATATCCTGTCATTTGAAGAAGGAACTGTTTCATTGACCCGACGGGGTGCTTCCCAGCTGCATATGAGTTTTCTTACAGGAAAGAAAACCCTTACCAGCTACGGAACTCCTTTCGGGGAAATTGTGATGGGACTGGATACAAAGAAGATCCGTATTGAAGAATCGGAAAATGAGATACGGGTCGTTATTAACTATGCCATGGATATGAACTATGAATATCTTACGGATTGTGAGTTAACGGTTCTGATAACGCCAAGAGTATGAAAAAAGCACCCCTTGTGGGGTGCCTTTTTTATAGCGGCTTTGCGCCTGCTTTCTTCTGAAGTTCTTCTTTCCACTGAGCGAACTTTGACTTTTTCTTTGGCGGTTCACTGGAAATGCTGTTTCCGCGGAGTCCCTTTACGCTTGTGATGTAAAGACCGCTTACGGTTGCCTTAACTTCTTTCTTTACCGGGATGGAATCAAAGATCTTATCATCACAGATAAAGCTCATGATCTGCGGACCAACCTTTCCCTTTACGATGGGAACCTTGGAACCACGGAGAAGTTTCGGTGTCTGCTGAACTACGATATCCGGAAGACCGGCATCTTTAAGCTTCATACGCTTTTTGTCAATGATCAGCATGGTGACATTTTGCTTTGCTGCATCGATTGCGGCCTGCTGCTCTTCCTGTTTTTTCTGGGCTTTACGGCCAAGGATATAGAGAACAATCAGTGCAATGATGAGAATTGCAAGGATTACGAGTAATACGATGGTGACGGGATGTAACTGCAATTTCACTTCCTCCTGAAAAGCTATAAATAACAGACGATACAAAACATTATACAGAAATCGTCTGTATACCATATAAGAATATACCATTAATTTCCTATGGAATCAATTCAAAACCGCTTAATGCTTTATAGAAGCGTAGATTTGTGTTATAAATATTAGTAAGTTTGTTTAAAAAAACAAAAGGAGTCAATGATTATGAAGCGAGCAGCAGTTTATTTCGGCGCTGCATTACTTGCGACAGTTTTTCTTGCCGGTTGTGAGAAATCCGGAGAAGACAAACTGAGTAAGATCGATGCAAAAAAGTATGTGACACTTGGCGAATACAAGGGGCTGGAAGTAACTATCAATGATACAACTGTTTCTGAGGAAGAAGTTGACGAAGCAGTTAAGAGTGCGCTTTCCGCAAAAGCGACAAAAGAACCGGTGACTGATCGTGCGGTCCAGGATTCGGACACAGTTAATATCGACTATGTCGGAAAAAAGGATGGCGTGGCATTTGATGGTGGTACAGCAGCCGGTTATGATCTTACTATCGGAAGTCATACATTTATCGATGGCTTTGAAGATGGGCTCATTGGCGCAAAGATTGGAGAGAAGCGTACACTGAATCTCACATTTCCTGAGAATTATTCATCAGAGGAGCTTGCAGGAAAGGCTGTTACCTTTGACGTGACCGTTAATTCCATCAGCGCAAATGTAGTTCCGGAACTTACCGATGATGTAGCTAAGGAACTTGACAGCACAGTAAGCACTGCAGACGAGTATGTACAGAAAAAACGTGAGAGCCTTGAAAAGTCAAAGAGCGATGCTGCAAAGTCAGCTGCCTTTGCAGATCTTCTGACACAGGTTCAGGAGAAATCAACCATCGTTTCCGGTGATGAGATCCCGAAGTGGCTTGTAGAAAAGAATGTTGAGACTGAAAAGAAGGGCTTTGAAGCAAGCCTCACGATGTATGGTCTCGATATGGAAACATATCTGAAGCAGTATGGCATGACCGAAGACGAGTTTAATACTCAGGTAAAGGAATATGCGGCAACCGAAGCTCAGCAGCAGCTCCTTGTGGAAGCGCTTGCCCAGGCTGAAAATATAAAACTCGATGCTGAGTATGTCGAAACAAAATTAAAAGAAGATGCTGAAAAATACGGCTATGATGACGTAGAGACCTTTAAGAAGATGCTTTCAAGTCAGGGTGCAGCAGATACATACAGGATCACTCTTCTGTCAGAGCTTGTTGAAGATATGCTGCTTAAGAATGCAAAGGTCACCAATCCGGAGATGATCAACTGGTAAGTTGAGACCAAGCAGGTACATAAAGGCAATTTTGCCTTTAATATGCTGCCGAATGAACGCAGCACAGATAGAATATTAAGGAGAAAATTTACAATGGAAAAACTGGTAGAGGTTCGGGAGTTATTCCGCAACACAGAGAAGTATATCGATCAGGTTATTACAGTAGGCGGATGGATCCGTTCAAACCGTGATTCCAAAACTTTTGGATTTGCAGTGATCAGCGATGGTACATTCTTTAACACACTGCAGATCGTTTATCATGATAAGCTCGCAAACTTTCAGGAGATCGCAAAGCTCAATATCGGCGCGGCAATAATCGCAAAGGGTAAGCTTGTAGCTACTCCGGATGCAAAGCAGCCTTTTGAGATCCAGGCAGATGAGATCCTTGTTGAGGGCCCTTCAACACCGGATTATCCTATCCAGAATAAGCGTCATACACTGGAGTATCTCCGTACTGTTTCTCATCTGAGACCCAGAACAAATACTTTCCAGGCTACATTCAGAGTACGTTCTCTCATTGCATACGCTATCCACAGATTTTTCCAGGAGAGAGATTTTGTATACGTACACACTCCCCTTATAACAGCATCTGATGCTGAGGGAGCTGGAGAAATGTTCCAGGTAACAACTCTTCCGCTTGAGAACGCACCTAAGACAGAGGATGGAAGCATCGACTACTCTGAGGATTTCTTTGGAAAGCACACAAGCCTTACAGTATCAGGTCAGCTGAACGGTGAGACATTTGCTCAGGCATTTAGAAATATTTATACATTCGGACCTACATTCCGTGCAGAAAACTCCAATACAACCAGACATGCTGCTGAGTTCTGGATGATCGAGCCTGAGATCGCATTTGCAGATCTTGAGGATGACATGCAGCTTGCTGAGGACATGCTTAAGTATGTCATTAAGTACGTAATGGATAATGCTCCGGAAGAAATGGAGTTCTTCAATAAGTTTATCGACAAGGGACTTATTGAGCGTCTGAACCATGTACTTAACTCTGATTTTGGCCGTGTAACCTATACAGAGGCTATCGAGCTTCTTGAGAAGCACAATGATAAGTTTGAATACAAGGTATCATGGGGTGTAGATCTCCAGACAGAGCATGAGAGATACCTTACAGAGCAGATCTTTAAGAGACCGGTATTCGTAACAGATTATCCGAAGGAGATCAAGGCATTCTATATGAAGCTCAATCCGGATGGAAAGACTGTTGCTGCTATGGACTGCCTCGTACCGGGTATCGGTGAGATCATCGGTGGTTCTCAGAGAGAAGATGACTATGCAAAGCTCAAGGAGAGGATCGAGGAGCTTGGAATGGACGAGAGCCAGTATGGATTCTACATGGATCTCAGAAAGTACGGTTCAACCCGTCATGCCGGCTTCGGACTTGGATTTGAAAGAGCAGTAATGTACATCACAGGTATGGAAAATATCCGTGACGTGCTTCCTTTCCCGAGAACAGTAGGAACCTGCGAGCTGTAATGTCATGACGACAGGGGTATAAACGAGTAAAGGGTGCTGTGGAGATGAAATTCAGAAGAATACTATGCGTTATGCTGACCGGACTGTTAACGGTCGGACTCACAGTAAATGCAGCGGCAGCAAAATCCACAAGCCAGATCAAGAAAGAACAGCAGCAATCCCAAAAGAACCTTGAGGAGGCCGAAAACAAGGCCTCCGATATCAAAGGGGAAAGAGATGCTGCACAGGCAGAAGTGGACGAATCGCAGAAGCAGTTAGTCCAGATACTTGCAAGTGTGGACATAGTAGAGAGTGAAATAGATAGTAAGTCAAAAGCTGCCGATGAAGCTAAAGAACAGTATGATAAGGCTGTTGAAGAAGAAAAAGCCCAATATGATGCAATGAAAAAGCGTATCCGCTACATGTATGAGCATGGGGGAGCGCAAAGTCAGTATCTGCAGCTTTTTCTTGAGTCATCAAGTTTTGCTGATGCACTGAATAGAGCCGGATATGCAGAGGAGCTTTATGAATACGATCAGAAGCTCCTTTCGACTTATCAGGAAAAAAAGCAGAACGTAAAAGAAAGTCAGGAAAAACTCCAGACTGAGCTTGATGAGCTGACTGAGGTGAAAGATACCTATGAAGAACAGTCAGAAGAATTAAAGAGGACTATTGAAGAGCAGAAAGCCACAGTAGAAAACTTCAGCGAAAAGCTGGCAAGCGCTCAGGCAGAAGCAAAGAGCTACCGTGATGAGATAGCTAAGCAGAATGAGGAAATCCGTAAGATCGCTGAGGCAGAAGCAAAGGCTATTGCTGAAAAAAAGAAAAAGGAAGCAGAAGCTTTGGCAAAGAAAAAGGCAGAAGCAGAAGCTGCAAAGAAAGCTGCGGAAGCGGCTCAGAAAAAGGCTGCCGAAGAAGCTGCAAAAGAGGCATCAAAAGCTGCATCAGAGGCAGAACAGCATGACGATGGAGACTCTGATGAAGCCGGTGAAGATGATGACGATGGCGGTTCCAATGGTGGTGGTTCCAATAACGGAGGCGGTTCGGGTTCCGGCGGAGGAAGCTCTTCCGGTTCGGCTACAGGAAACGAGATAGCAGCGTTTGCTCAGAAATTCCTCGGTAATCCGTATGTAGCGGGTGGAACAAGCCTTACGAACGGAACGGACTGTTCTGGATTTACAATGTCCGTATATGCTCATTTTGGCTATAGCATACCTCGTACAAGCTACGCACAGCAGACAATAGGACGGGCAGTGTCATATTCTGAGGCACAGCCCGGAGATATCGTGTGCTACGCAGGACATGTGGGAATCTATGTAGGAAACGGAACGATATGCCATGCATCGACTCCTGCAACGGGAATCAAGCTCACGACAGCTACATACCGGCAGATTGTTACCATAAGACGTGTAGTATAGGAAAGAGGGTACAAATGACAGAAGGCGAAAAAATGTATGACCTCTGCGGAAGACTTTTTCCGATCTGCAGAAGCATAACGGGAAACGGCGTCCGTGAAACATTTCGTATAATTCAGGCTGAGATACCTGATATTCCCATAGAGCTCCATGAGGTGCCGACAGGAACACAGGTCTTTGACTGGACTGTTCCTAAGGAATGGAACATTAGAGACGCATATATTGAGACTCCTGACGGACGCAAAATATGTGAATTTAAGAAAAATAACCTTAATATCCTGCATTATTCGGTACCGGTAGATGCAACGGTGAGTCTCTCGGAATTAAGGGAGCACATCACAACGCTTGAAGATCAGCCGGATCTCATTCCGTACGCATCCAGCTATTATAAGGAGCGATGGGGCTTCTGCATGGCGTATAACGAGCTTAAGAGCCTGCCGGAGGGGGATTATCATGTCTATATCGATTCAGAGCTAAAAGACGGTTCTCTGACCTATGGACAGATACTTATACCCGGAAAATTTGATGAGGAGATCCTGTTTTCCAGTTATACCTGTCATCCGTCAATGGCAAATAACGAGTGCTCAGGACCGAGCCTCATAACAGCTCTTGCACGATATATAAAGGATATGCCTGAGCGCCGTTACACTTACAGACTGGTGCTCGCGCCGGAAACAATAGGTGCCATAACCTATATCAGCAGAAACTTAGATCACCTAAAGAGTCATGTACGCGCGGCATTTAACCTGACCTGCGTTGGCGATGACAGAACCTATTCCATCGTTCATTCCAGATATGGGGATACTCTCGCAGATAAGATACTCACAAATATCCTGAAGTATCATGATCCGGAATATTGTGATTATCCGTATACAGCGCGCGGCTCAGACGAGAGACAGTATCAGGCCCCGGGAGTTGATGTGCCGATGGTCTGCTTCTGCAGATCAAAGTATCATGTATATCCGGAATATCACACAAGCGCAGATAATATGGATCTTATCTCTCCTGCAGGACTTCAGGGTTCCTTCGATGTAATGAAAAAGGCGATCCATGCGTTGGAATACAACCGTTATTATAAAACTCAGACATTATGTGAACCACAGCTCGGAAAACGGGGGCTCGTTCCGACCATGTCCAGTAAGGAAACTTATAAATCCACGCTGGCACTGAAAGATCTGATAGCATACGCAGACGGCAGGAATGATCTGGTTGACATAAGTAACATTATCGGAGCACCGGTAGATATCCTGATCCCTCTTGTGGATCAGTTGATGGAGTGCAGGCTTTTCCGTGAGGTTGCCCACGACTGAGGCTTGTTATAATTCCCATATTCTTCGTTAAATCCGCTTATCGATGCCCACATCGATTGCGCGGCTTTGCCTCGAATATGTGAATTATACCTGCGCCTTAATGTCAAATTTTTGTATTATGTTAAAAAGCAGTTTTGTTTGAAATTTATTTTCAGCAGAACTGCTTTTTCTGATTAAAGGAAAAGCAACAATTGCCGAAATAGATATAGAGACTAGGTGGATTTATGTTCAGAGGTTTGCCGAAAAATGGTCAGTGAGTGAAAAGGGGATTATCATGGATAACGAGTTAAGGGGAAACATGAATGATACAGAGGATGGTCAGATCAATATGGATGCACCGTCTTATAGCGACGGGATTCATCTGATACCACTGGATAATATTGCAGGATACAATGTCCGTCCGGGATTTTATGATATGAACGGCGCGACAGTAATTCCCTGTGGTGTAAATTTCACGATCACTTCTTGCGGAGCTACGTCAGTAGAGCTGCTGCTTTTCCACAGGATGGAGGACGAACCCTGTGCAGTGCTGAAATTTCCTCAAAATTACAGGATCGGAAATGTGTATTCAATGATCGTATTTGACATAGACATTGATGACTTTGAGTATGCCTACAGGATGGACGGTCCGTTTGAGCCGGAAAAAGGGCTTAGATTTGATAAAAACAAAATATTGCTTGACCCATATGCAAAGGCTGTTACAGGACAGCATGAATGGGGCAAGGCAGGCAACAATATATATAAGGCAAGAGTTGTTAAGAATAACTTTGACTGGGGCAAAGCAGGACAGCTTTTAACACCGATGGAGGACCTTATCATATATGAAATGCACGTCCGTGGCTTCACAAAGGATGTTACTGCAGGAGTAAAGGAGACCAGTAACGGAACTTTTGAAGGCATCCGGGAAAAGATCCCGTACCTGAAAGACCTTGGTATCACAGCGATCGAGATGATGCCTATTTTTGAGTTTGACGAACTTTTGGGACAGCGTGACTTTTACGGCCGTGAACTCATGGATTACTGGGGCTATAATACGGTATGCTTCTTTGCGCCCAATACATCTTATGCTTCTCACGAGGAGCACAACAGAGAAGGTACGGAACTTAAGAACCTTATAAAAGAGCTGCATGATAACGGGATAGAAGTATTTCTCGATGTTGTATTTAACCATACAGCGGAAGGAAATGAGCATGGACCGTATATCAGCTTTAAGGGAATCGACAACAATATTTATTACATGCTGACTAGTGACGGATATTATTACAATTTCTCCGGATGCGGAAATACGCTTAACTGTAACCATCCTATCGTGCAGCAGATGATCCGTGACTGTCTTCGGTATTGGGTAACAAATTATCATATAGATGGTTTCAGATTCGATCTTGCGACTATACTCGGACGAAACGAAGACGGATCACCGATGTCTGAGCCGCCGCTTCTCCAGAGTCTGGCATTTGACCCGATACTCGGAAAGGTAAAGCTCATTGCGGAAGCATGGGATGCGGGCGGACTATATCAGGTAGGATCATTCCCGTCCTGGAACAGATGGGCTGAGTGGAATGGCAGATATCGTGATGATATGAGATCTTTTCTTAAGGGTGATGCAGGAAAGGTCGGTGCGGCTGTGCAGAGGATAGAAGGATCTCCGGATTTGTATAAAAATGACGGCAGAGGATATAATGCGAGCGTCAACTTCCTCGTATGTCATGACGGATTTACCCTGCATGATCTTTATACGTATAACGAAAAACATAACGAGGAAAACAACTGGGATAATACAGACGGTACCAATGATAATCTCTCATGGAACTGTGGAATAGAGGGCGAGACGACAGATCCCGAGATCAGGAGACTGCGCCACAGGATGAGAAAGAATGCCTTTGCGGTACTCATGATGAGCCGCGGAACACCGATGTTCTACATGGGTGATGAGTTTGGTAATTCTCAGGGGGGGAATAACAATGCGTACTGTCAGGACAACAATATTTCCTGGCTCAATTGGGATAATCTTAAGAGCAAGAGCAGAAAGACGCTTCATGACTTTGTAAAATATATGATCCATTTCCGCAAAAAGCATGTTGCAGTCAGAAAGCATTGCCCGCCGAGCCTTGCAGGTTTTCCTGAGTTTTCAGAGCACGGAATAGAACCGTGGAGAGCTGACTACGGGCATGATGCGCATTATATAGGTATCATGTTTGCAGGAAGAAAGGCAAGCGGAAAGGGAGATGATATTGTCTACGTGGCTATCAATACCTGGTGGAACGACGTAGTGATAAAGCTGCCGGATCTCCCTCAGAATCAGGGCCTTCAGTGGTTCTGCGCGGTTGATACCTGGGAAGAGAATTCCGTTATCAAGGGCAGAGGCGCGGTTTACGGAGGGGTACTTGTTCATCAGAGATCTGTAAGGATCTTCTTTGCCGCAACACCGGAGAGAAGATAGTGGCAGGGGTCACTTTGAGGCTTTAGACAAGACCTTTTTGCCGGCAGGACATACCTTTTGTAAAAAACATTCACTGCACTTGGGATTTCTGGCAGTGCATATAGTACGACCAAGAGTGATAAGCTGCAGGTTGATCGCTGACCAGTGATCTTCCGGCAGCTTTTTCATGAGATCAAATTCGATCTTTACCGGCTCGGTTTCCCTAGTGAGACCGAGTTTGCTGCTTATCCTTTTTACATGGGTATCTACGACGATAGATGGTATGTGAAATACGTGAGTCCGGACAACATTTGCGGTTTTTCGTCCGACTCCTGAGAGGCTTGTGAGATCTTCGATAGATGACGGAACCTCATCATTAAAGTATTCGTGCAGCCTCGCACAGCATTCGATGATGTGTACTGCTTTTGCATGATAAAATCCGCAGGTACGGATAGCGTCTTCGAGCTCAGAAAGATCTGCCTCTGCAAAAGATTTTATGTCAGGATAGGTCTTAAAAAGATCCTTTGTGACTATATTTACACGTGCATCTGTGCACTGAGCAGACAGTATCGTGGCAATAAGGAGCTCGTGAGGCTGCGTATAGTCAAGAGTTGGCTCGGTGAAGAGTCCATATTCATGATCCAGTAATTCTATGACTTCTTTAACATGTTTTGTCATGATATTTACCTCATTCAAACAATCCACACAGATTATAGAGATTTTCTACAAGATCACGGATCTTATCGAACCGTTCTTCCGGAAGAGATAATGCCTTGTCGTGCAGTGATCTTAACGAATCTTTTTTGCCCGTATCGAGATAATATTCCCCTAGAGTCTGCCAGACAGGCAGAAAATCCGTGTCGGTATCAATTGCAAATTTCAGGAACTTTTCAGCTTCATCCGGGAGACCGCTTTTGAAACACTCCTCTGAAAGTGTCTGGAGAACACGGCACAGATTCATATATCGCTGATCAGCCATGGAGAGGCGTTCAAAATTTTGATCTCCGTAGGTGTCGCGAATCTCATCGTTACTCAGCCCTCCCATATTGATCACCTGTGCTTTTGCAAGGCGCCGCAATGTAGTAAGATTGTCTATAATTTTGGGATTTTCTGTCGTAATTTCTGTAAGCAGATTTTCCGGAAAACTGATAAAATGGATATCGGACAGCGTTTTTTCAGGCGTATCCGTTTTGTGTCTGTTTTTACCGGAAGAACGAAGCGAATCATCTCTGTCACGGATGTTGCTCTTACGGATGGCATAATTCAGTATTACGCAGAAAAGCAGTATGCTTGTCAAAGGAAGTAAATTCATCTATAATTATCATTTACAGGTCAAAATGCCTGTGTTTATGCCGCTTTCCGAAGTTTTTCGGCAAGCATTTACAGTTACTGAAAAGGAGGCGTTACTTTGAATTTCTTTCGTTTCTTTAATGGAAAGAACCGTCGGACGATCGCTACAGTTATCGTTTTTGTATTGATACTTGCTATGGTCCTGATGTTCATACCGGGTAACTGAACTATTTATAGTATAGCATTATACTGTGTTGGAGCACACAGTAAAAAAGGTTACAGTTTATGATCAATGAACAGTAATAGTAACAGTTCACACGTAAACGGAGCACTACGCTGCGGAGTTTACGACCAAGAAAGATGAAAAGCCATTGGATTTTGCCCATCGCCGGAGGCGATTTAATTGGCAAAATCCGTTACGTGAGCGAGCTGGAAGCGAGTGAACAGTAACCAGTAATAAAAAAGCTCCGGAGAGAGGATAGTTATGAAAAAATCAGTGTCGATACTGGCAGCAGCGGTTTTGGTCGCTGTTGGTGCTTTTTTTGCGCTTCCTGCGTTTGGAGCAGAGGGAGCAAAGGCAAATGGCAAGATTCATGACGGAGTGTATGCAGATTCCATCAATTTGTCAGGAATGACTGCAGATCAGGCGTCTAAGGCTATAGAATCCTATGTAGACAAGATGAAGAGCGCGCAGCTCACACTAAACTGTGCCAGCGGAAATTCTGTAACGGTTTCAGCAAGCGAGCTTGGACTCCATTGGGGCAATGAGGAGATCGTGCAGGAGGCGGTCGGGCTTGGAAAGAGCGGAAGTCTTATCCGCAGATTCAAGGAACTTTCTGATCTTAAAAAGCAGAATAAGGTCTATGACGTAGACGTTGCTTTGGATGAAAGTGCGGTAAAGGAAGTTTTAAATAACGAATGTACCGTATATGATATAGAGGCTGTAGATGCGACTCTCGAACCCAATACCAAAGGCAGCTTTACGATCCATGAAGGAAGAGACGGGCAGGAACTTAATGTCGATAAATCTGTAAGTGCCATCATAGATTATGTAAACAATGGATTTGACGGTTCCGATAGTTCGATTGACCTCGTAATCGATAAAAAGGCGCCTAAGGGCGATACAGAGACTCTTTCAAAGATCACGGATGTACTTGGTACATTTACTACAAAATATGAGAGATCCGGTTCTGACAGATGCGCAAATATCGCAACAGGCTGTAAGCATGTAAACGGAACACTTCTTTATCCCGGTGAGCAGTTCTCAGTTTATGGAGCGGTTAGTCCTTTTACAGAAGAAAACGGATATCATCTGGCAGGATCATATCTGAATGGTCTCGTTGTCGAGTCCCTTGGCGGCGGTATCTGCCAGGTATCGACTACACTTTATCAGGCTGTTCTTCGTGCAGAGCTCCAGGTGGATCAGAGATCAAACCATTCAATGGTTGTTGATTATGTACCGCACTCCGGAGATGCTGCTATCGCAGGAACCGCAAAGGACTTTAAGTTTACAAACAATACTGAGAATCCGATCTATATCGCGGGATCTACAGCAGGAAAGACTATTACATTTACAATCTACGGAGTAGAGACAAGACCTTCAAACAGAACACTTGAATTTGAGAGCAAGGATATCTCTACCACAGAGCCGGTTGGAGACAAGGTTATCGCAGATTCCGGTTCTGCAGCAGGCTATGTACATACACAGTCAGCACACACCGGATACGTTTCCGAGTTTTGGAAGATCATAAAGGAAGACGGTGTAGAGGTTTCCAGAGAGAAGGTTAACTCAAGCACCTATCAGGCAGTGCCGAGAACGATAACGATCGGTACAGCTACAAGTAATGAAGTAACAAAGGCTGCACTTCAGGGCGCGATCGCGAGTCAGAACGGTGATTACGCAAAGGCAGTAGCAGCTTCGGTAGCTCTTGACGGCGGAGCGTCGGCGCTTGCAGAGCAGCAGGCACAGCAGGCTCAGGCGGCACTCGCAGCTGCGGCAGCCACAGGAGGAACAGCAGTCGATCCGGCGGCAGCACAGGCAGCAGCGGAAGCTGCGGCTCAGCAGGCACAGGCCGAAGGCGGCGAAGCAGAAAATACACAGTAAAGAAATATGACCGGTACGGGTGCCGGTCACAGAGGACCCATATGAAGATCGGAAAAATAAGTGAAAGCATATTGAAGCGATCTGTGTTAAAGCAGATCACCGCAAATCGTCCTGAGATGGTTAAGGGCGCTTCAATAGGGGCAGACTGCGCTGTTACAGAGCTTTCTGACGGAGAGTGTATTGCTTTCTCAACAGATCCGGTTACGGGAAAAATATCAGAAGTTGGGCGACGTGCCGTTCACAGAACAGTGAACAATGTTGCCTCTGCGGGAGCAGAGCCTTTTGGGGTTCTGCTCTCTGTTTTAATACCGGAAAGTACAGAGGAGCAGGAACTGCGAGAATTTATGCAGACTGCAGATGAGGAATGTAAAGCACTTGGCGTACAGCTCATGGGTGGACATACCATGGTCACAAAAGCTGTAAATGAGCCGGTAGTAACAGCTACAGGTGTCGGAAAAATTTGTGATAACAAATGTTATGCAAAAGGCAAGGCGAAGCCCGGAGCCGATATAGTCGTGACCAAATGGATCGGACTGGAAGGCACAAGCATACTGGCTCATGAGAAAGAAGATGAATTAAAAAAGAATTTTGCGGTGCCCTTTATAAGGGAAGCGCAGAGTTTTGAAAAGTATTTCTCGGTTCTTAAGGATGCCCGGATAGCTGTTGAGTGCGGTGCACAGGCAATGCATGACGTTTCCGAGGGCGGTATATTTGGAGCTCTTTGGGAATTTGCGGAGGCAAATGGAGTCGGTCTCGATATTGATCTGAAAGCTATACCGATAAGACAGGAAACTGTTGAGATCTGCAACTATATTGATGTTAATCCTTATCAGATGATGTCATGCGGATCGTTGATAATAGCAACGGATAATGGCTATGACATGGTCAGAGCTTTGGAACGAGAGGGCATTTCTGCGGCAGTTATAGGATGTACCACAGACGGGAATGACCGAACTGTGTTAAATGGAGAAGAGAGACGGTTCCTTACAAAACCGGAACCGGACGAGATACATAGGATCAGGTAACAGGGAAAAACGGATATCCGACAGCATATACTTACGTTTGTAACAGGAGGGACTATGGACAAAATTGAAACAAGAAAGAAAATCCTTAAGGCCATTGAGCATGAGGCACGTGTAGACCTTGGAGAACTGGCGATACGCCTTGGTTTATCAGAAGCGGAAGTAGCAAATGAAATGTCTGAGATGGAAAAAGAAGGCGTAATCTGCGGTTACCTCACTCTTGTTGACTGGGACAGAACCGATTCACAGACTGTTACAGCGCTTATCGAGGTTCGTTGTACACCTCAGAGAGGTCAGGGCTTTGATACTATCGCTGAGAGGATCTATAAGTATCCGGAAGTTAATTCCGTATACCTGATCTCCGGCGGTTTTGACCTCATGGTAACTCTTGAAGGAAAGACACTAAAAGAGATCGCTACTTTTGTTACAGATAAGCTCTCCACACAGGAATCGATCCTTAGCTGTGCGACACACTTTATCCTTAGGCGTTACAAAGATCACGGAACTATCCTTGCAAAAAAATATGAAGATGAAAGGCAGCTGATCACACCATGAGAGATCCGATAGCAACAAAAGTTAATGAAATGCAGTCTTCCGGCATCCGTAAGTTTTTTGATATCGTTAGTGAGATGAAGGATGCGATCTCCCTCGGTGTTGGTGAGCCTGATTTTGATACGCCCTGGCATATTCGTGATGAGGGTATTTATTCACTGGAAAAAGGGCGGACTTTCTATACATCAAATGCCGGATTAAAAGAGCTCAGGACTGAGATATCGAAGTATCTGGAAAGAACCATAAGTACATCCTATGATCCGATAAAAGAAATTCTGGTAACGGTCGGTGGTTCTGAGGCGATAGATCTTGCCTGCCGTGCGATGCTTAATCCCGGTGAAGAAGTCATCGTTCCGGAGCCAAGTTACGTTTCCTATGTGCCCTGTGTAGTAATGGCAGGCGGAAAGCCGGTGATACTTAACCTCAAAGCAGAGGATGAATTTCGTCTAAAACCGGATGATCTGGAAGCAGCTATCACGCCAAAGACAAAGATCCTCATCATGCCTTTTCCGAATAACCCTACAGGCGCTATTATGGAAAAAGAAGATCTGGAAAAGATAGCAGAGGTTGTTATAAAGCATGACCTTATCGTGGTAAGTGATGAGATCTATTCTGAGCTTTCATACAAGGAAAAGCACGTAAGTATTGCATCTCTCCCCGGTATGCGCGAGAGAACCGTAGTTATAAACGGTTTTTCCAAGGCATTTGCAATGACCGGATGGAGACTTGGATATGCGTGCGCACCGGAAAATATCTGCAAGCAGATGACAAAGCTTCATCAGTACTGCATTATGTGTGCTCCTACAACAAGCCAGTATGCGGCAGTAGAGGCGTTGAAACACGGTGATCAGGATGTAGCTGAGATGAGAGAAGCTTATAATCAGCGCAGACGATTCCTGATGCACGAATTCAGAAAGATGGGACTGCCGTGTTTTGAACCGTATGGAGCATTCTATGTATTCCCTGATATTTCCGAGTTTGGAATGACAAGTGATGAGTTCTGTACGACACTTCTTAAGGAAAAGAAGGTCGCTGTCGTACCCGGAACAGCATTTGGCGCATGTGGAGAGGGATTTGTACGAATCTCCTATGCGTATTCGATAGAAAACCTAAAGGTCGCACTGGAACGCATAAATGAGTTCCTGATCGATCTTAGAAGCAGAAAGTAAACTTATTGAAAAGAGGATGAGACCATGAAAATGCGAAGGACGCTATATTTGAAATTTCTGGCAGCATATCTGCTGTTTGGATGCCTGAGTGTGATCATGGTCTCTACTTTTACGTCCAATATGATCCTGCGCCGCTTAACGCGTGATGAAGCAAGCTCGCTTTACAGGGAGGCGCAGCTCATAGCGTCAAATTACGCGGTGCAGATATATGACAATAAGGAAGAGACAAAAAAAGCCGCAGTTTATCAGCTGAAAGCAATAGATACATACATATCCGCTCCGGTTTGGATCATAAATAACAGCGGAAAAGTCCTGTTCAATTCCAGAGAAGACATAGATCCTGCCAACCCGCCTGTTTATGAGAATTTTGATCCTACGGCATCGGGAAGTTATTATATAACAGGCGATTTCTTTGGGGCGTTCCATGAGGAAACTCTGAGTGTTTTTTCTCCGATCACATCGAATTTTAAGGTTATCGGATATGTTGTTATCCATACGACTATGAGAAATATCCATGATTCAAGAAATGAGATTTTGAATATTTCTTATATCACAATGGGTATGATTTTGCTTCTATCTTTGATAATCCTCGCAACTTTTACATTTATCGTATATCATCCTCTGAACCGTATCACAAAAGCGGCAGAGGAGTATGCGAAGGGAAATCTCACCTATGATGCCCAGACGGGAGATCGTCACGATGAAATGGGATATCTCGCAGGTACGCTTAACTATATGGCTTCGGAAATTGCGAGATCAGAAGACAATCAGAAGAAATTTATCGCAAACGTTTCTCATGACTTCCGCTCGCCGCTGACTTCTATCCGGGGATATCTCGTAGCAATGATAGACGGAACTATCCCGCAGGAACTCTATGAGAAATATCTGAAGATCGTTGTAAATGAGACGGAGCGACTGACTAAACTTACGAATGGTTTGTTGGAACTCAACGCCTTTAACAGCCGCGGCGGTCTTGTTCTTGAAATGGCTGACTTTGACGTAAATGGTGTAATAAAGCGAACAGCAGAGACCTTTGGCGGAATCTGTACAGAAAAAAAGATCAGCATTGAGCTGATACTTACCGGAAAGACATTATTCGTACGAGCAGATATGAGTAAGATCCAGCAGGTACTTTATAACCTGCTGGATAATGCGATCAAGTTTTCGCACAATAACTCCATCATAAAGATCGAGACTACTGAGAAGAATGAAAAGATATTTGTGTCCGTAAAGGATCAGGGAATCGGAATCCCGAAAGATTCTGTTGACCGTGTATTTGATCGTTTCTACAAGACCGATCTTTCCCGCGGAAAGGACAAGAAGGGTACAGGTCTTGGTCTTTCGATCGTAAAAGAGATCGTGCAGGCACACAATGAAAACATAAACGTTATCTCAACCGAAGGCGTAGGAACAGAATTTATCTTTACCCTCTCCAAGAGTAAAAGAGAATTAAAAGCATAAGTGTAAACCAAAATGCGAAGGATATTTGGTTGAGAATTCAGATGGGGAAAATTTAAGCACGCAGGACGCTTGTTTGAGAGTGCAAAGGGAGAAAACTTAAAATGCGCAGGATATTTGGTTGAGAATGCAAAAGGGGAAAACGAAGACGTAGAGGTACTACGTCAAGTTTTCCCCTTTGGTATTATCGAGCAAATAGACAAGCATTTGTCAGGAAACTTCGAATTTGTAGCCAATCCCCCAAACCGTTGAAATGCGCCAGGTTTTGTGATCTTTCAATTTTTCACGGAGACGCTTGATATGTACATCTACAGTTCTTGTGTCTCCGATATATTCATATCCCCAGATGTGGTCGAGGAGCTGCTCTCTGGTAAATACCTGATTCGGTGATGAAGCAAGGAAATACAGGAGTTCCAGTTCCTTCGGCGGCATATCCAGTGATTTTCCGCAATAAACTACGGAATAGTTCGTGAGATTGATCTCGAGATCATCATACTGAACACTCTTTACATCATTCTTCGGTTCTTCCTTCGGCGCCTGCTGACATCTACGGAGAACTGCCTTTGCGCGGGCGATGAGTTCCTTGGAATCAAAAGGCTTTTCCATGTAGTCATCGGCTCCGAGCTCCAGTCCGAGAACCTTATCAAAAACTTCTCCCTTGGCTGAAAGCATAATAACGGGAGTTTGTGCTTTTGAACGGATCTCGCGGCACACCTGATAGCCGTCCATTCCGGGAAGCATCAGATCGAGCAGGATCAGATCGGGATGATAGGAATCGTATTCCCTAAGGGCACTTTCGCCGTCATTCACGATCTTTGTGTCAAAACATTCTTTTGTAAAGTAGAGCGATATCAGCTCTGCAATATTGTTATCGTCATCGACGATCAGAACTTTCTGTTTTTCAACCAAAGGAAATACCTCTCTTTTCCGAAAAATTCCTACAATCTTTTGTAACTATTTTACACTTTATCCCTTAAATGTCACTATCGTAACACCGGAATCGCCTTCGCCGTAGGCTCCAAGGCGATAATTCTTTACATATTTGCAGTTCTTGAGGTAGCCGTGAACCACTTCACGGAGGATACCGCTACCCTTACCGTGGACGATACGGACCGTTGAAAGGTGTGATACATATGCGTCATCAAGGTAGGATGCAAGTGCCTCGCGGGCATCGTCACCCTTCATACCGATGAGTTTCAGTTCTGGATGGATGGTCGCAGCTTTTGAAAGTCCCTTTCCGATGCTGCTGATGCCGTATCCCTGACGTCCTGCGTTATCGTCTGTCAGGTCGGACAGATTAACCTTATATTTAATGATACCGCACTGAACGGACAGATTTCCCTTGGAATCAGGAAGAGTCTGCACATTTCCCTTGAGGTTCAGGGAAATGATCCTTACGTTCATGCCGATCTTGATCTTTTTACGGTCAAGATTGCCGTGTGGACGGTCTTTCTCCGGAATAGCACTGAGTGAAGGAGACGGCATTCCTGATGAAGACTTTGTCTTATTCAGTGACTCACGAAGCTTTGCTCTGTCTTTTTCGGCAGCGCGTATAGCATCAGTATCGGCATATTTTTGCATATGTTTGATAGTTGCATCTGCCGTTTCCTTAGCGTCTGCAAGGAGTTTACGGGCTTCTTCCTTTGCTGATGCGAGGATCTTATTTCTGGACTCTTCAAGCTTCTGCTTTCCGGAGTCGAGTTCTTTCTGCATTTTCTCGATCTGAGCCTGAGTATCTGCGATCTCTCTCTGCTTTTTCTCAAGAGTTATACGGTTTTTCTCAAGGCTTGCGAGGAGGTTTTCAAATTTCTCGTCTTCTTCGCTTACGCGCTTTTTAGCATCTTCGATGATCTTTTCCGGAAGACCGAGGCGTTTACTGATGGCAAAAGCATTACTCTTACCGGGTACGCCAACGAGGATACGATAGGTAGGACTGAGGGTCTCTACGTCAAATTCACAGCAGGCATTTTCAACCCAGGAAGTAGTAAGGGCATATTCTTTAAGCTCTGCGTAGTGAGTCGTTGCCATGGTACGTATGGAGCGCTGATGCAGGTGATCGAGAACCGCCATTGCAAGAGCGGCACCTTCTGTAGGATCGGTACCGGCGCCAAGCTCATCAAAGAGGCAGAGGGAAGTGATATTTGCCTCTTTAAGTATCGAAACGATGGTCTTCATGTGAGACGAGAAGGTCGAAAGGCTCTGCTCGATACTCTGCTCGTCACCGATATCTGCGAATACTTCCTTAAAAACAGAGAGCTCGGAGCGGTCTGCGGCAGGGATATGCAGACCGGACATACCCATGATCTCAAGGAGTCCGACGGTTTTAAGAGATACGGTTTTACCACCTGTATTCGGACCGGTTACAACAAGGAGATCAAATTCGTCTCCGAGATGAATGTCGATAGGAACGACTTTCTTTTTATCTATAAGCGGATGACGGGCACTCCGGAGCTTTATGATCTCACCGGTATTAAATATCGGGCGTGTGGCATTGTGATCGAGCGCAAGTTCTGCACGGGCAAAGATAAAATCGAGTTCTACGAGGATCTTGTAATTTGCACGGATGACTTCTTCATGAGAACCAACGCGGAAACTCAGCTCCTTAAGGATTTCCTGAATCTCTGCTTTTTCCTGAAGCTCAAGCTCACGGATGGCATTATTAAGATTAACCACGGACTGAGGCTCGATAAATAAAGTGGAACCCGTTGCTGACTGGTCGTGTACCATACCGGGAACCTGTGATTTATACTCGGCGCGGACAGGCACACAATAGCGGTTGTCACGCATGGTTATGATGCTGTCCATGAGGTAGCTTTTAAGCGCGCCGTTTACGAGTCCCTGCAGTGTGGAATGAACTTTTTCCTGTGCGGAGATCATGCTCTTACGGATATGACGGAGCTCGGGACTGGCATCATCTGCAATGGTATCGGCGTCAATGATGCATCGTCGTATCTCGCGGGAGATTCCGCTGTCCGGTTCCAGGCAGGTAAAACGGTCGGTCAGGGAATCAGTCTGAGCTTCGCCCTCCTCGCCGCCCTTTTCGCCATAGGATTTTACGCGGGCGGTGGTCTCTAAGAGAGAAGCGATGTTCATGAGTTCACGTGTACTGAGGATTCCTCCTGCGGATGCCGTGTGAAGCTGCATGTTTATATCGTGGATACCTGAAAATGAAACAGAACCGTTGGCAAAGATACGGGACAGAGCATCAGCTGTCTCAGACTGGGCGTATTCTATCTCGGTTATATTGTCCATGGGAACCAGATTCAGACAGAGTTCCTTTGCTTTAGCAGATGAAGCATGGGACGCAAGCTGTTCTCTGATATTATCAAATTCAAGTTTATGAAGTACTTTTTCGTTCATGATAACCTTTCATTCGTTAGTTCAAATTCGCATAATTACTTATGATTATACTATGTGATACACTTTATAGGCAAACTTTATAGATATCTGAACAGTAACACTCGCTTTCAGCATGCTCATATAACGGATTTTTACTTTTGACCCTGTCGGCATATGATGATAAAATAAGTAAAATGTTTAGAACGGTTACCGGTTAAATAACGACTACTAGAAAAGAAAAGCGAATCATATCATGGATGAACAGAATCCTTCAGAATTTCAATTCATAAAAGAAAAAATCAAGGATAAACCAATAAACAGAAAAAGGGTGGCAGAAAGGCTGTTGATAGGCATAATAGCTGCCGCTATTTTTGGTGCCGTGGCAGCGCTTGCTTTTGCATTTGTCTTAAACAGAATGACTGCTTCCATGCGTACAACGGTTGTGAGCATTCCGTCTGATGAAGAAAATACGGGAGACGAGAATAAACCGACAGAGTCGGGAACGACTGATGTGTCCGATAATTCTGTAGATCTTAATAATGATGAGGCAAAAGTTGTGATACGACGCGTCACAGAGCATGTCTCACTTACTACGGATGACTACAAAGATCTGTATCGTGCGCTTTATACAAAGGCACAGGTCGTAGATCAATCGATCGTGACAGTCACCGGAGTGAAGTCGGATCAGGACTGGTTCGATAATACCTTTGAGGATACAAATCAGACCTCCGGTCTGATAGTGGCAAATAACAATAGAGAATTACTGATACTGGCGGTTAATCTGCAGTCAAAGAGTGCGGATAAGCTAAGCGTGACTTTCCATGATGGAAGTACGGCAGAGGCTACGGTCAAAGAAACTGACAGCAATACAGGACTCGAGATCCTTGGTGTAAACATGAATCAGATCGATGCAGACACCATGAATCATATTCGGGAGGCAACACTTGGAAACTCTGCGACATCGGGAGTCTCCGGAAAACCTGTTATCGTAGTCGGAACACCATACGGTACGGGAGGAAGCCTTGCATACGGATTTATCTCTACCAAAGAACGAAATGTTGCCTTGACGGATAGGAACATCGGGCTTCTTTGTACTGATATCTACGGAAGCACACAGGCAACGGGTGTTATTGCGGACTATGATGGTGAAATACTCGGCATCATAAATCAGAAGGTGGCTTCTGAGGATATGCCGAATCTCATGACAGCCTACTCCATATCAGATCTAAAGGAGCTTATAGAGAAGCTCTCTAACGGCAAACAGCCGGCGAGACTGGGAGTTAGAGGAACCGACGTTACAAAAGAAATAAATAAAGAGAATGGTATACCGATCGGTGCTTATGTAAAGAGCATCGATATGGATTCGCCTGCGATGAACGCAGGGATACAGGGCGGAGACGTGATCACAAAGATCGGAACACAGAGCATAGAGACTTTTGAAGATCTCACAAATGCACTGATGAAGCTCCAGCCGGAAGATGAAACAGTTGTAACTGTTAAAAGGTATGCCCATAAGGAATATACCGAAATGACATTTGAGGTAACGCTTGATCAGGCGGACTGAGGTAAAGATAATTTACAAAACCTATTACGGGCGTGAGCCTTGGGCGAGTGACCGTAACACAATGATCATGACATAGTAACAGTTCACACGTAAACGGAGCACTACGCTGCGGAGTTTACGACCAAGAAAGATGAAAAGCCATTGGATTTTGCCCATCGCCTGAGGCGATTTAATTGGCAAAATCCGTTACGTGAGCGAGCTGGAAGCGAGTGAACAGTAACATGACATAAGAGCAGTACTAGGAAGGATTTAAGTAAGAAATGAAGTACATCAACGAACTGAATGAAGGCGATAATCTGTCAGATGTTTATCTGTGTAAATTTAAGCAGCAGGCAGTAACACGTAACGGAAAGGCATATCTCAACGTTATCCTTCAGGATCGTACAGGAACGCTGGATGCAAAGATCTGGGAGCCGAATTCAGTAGGAATCGCTGATTTTGATACACTTGATTATATTTATGTGTATGGTGAAGTTTCTCGTTATCAGGGCGCTCTGCAGGCGTCTCTTAAGAGAGTAAAGGTTGCGCAGGACGGAGAGTACGTTCCGTCAGATTACGTGCCTGTGAGCAAATTTAACATTGATGTGATGTATAAAGAACTCACTGCTGTTATCGACACAGTAAAGAATACCTATCTCAATACGCTCCTCAAAAAGCTTTTTATCGAGGACAAGGCTTTCGCAAAGAGATTTTGTGAGAACTCAGCGGCAAAGTCTATTCATCATGGATTTGTAGGCGGACTTCTGCAGCATACACTTGCAGTTACCCGTCTTTGCAAGATTTATACAAAAGCATACCCTATCTTAAATCATGATCTGCTGATCTCATCAGCACTTCTTCATGACATTGGTAAAGTGAAGGAAATATCTGCATTTCCGCAGAATGATTATACAGACGCAGGTCAGCTCCTGGGACACATAATGATCGGTGCGGAGATGATCGGAGAGATCGCAAAGACGATCCCGGGATTCCCGGAAAAACTTCTCCGCGAGCTGCAGCACTGCATACTGGCACACCACGGAGAGCTTGAGTACGGTTCTCCGAAGAAACCGGCACTGATGGAAGCAATGGCACTGAATCTCGCAGATAATACAGATGCCAGAATGGAGACAATGACAGAGCTCCTTGAGGGTCAGCAGCCGGAGAATCAGAACGACTGGATGGGATATAATCGTATCTTTGAATCCAACATCCGTCGCGCCGGAGACTGGCAGTAATTGTTGGAGGATTTTATGGATTTTCAGAAAAATCAGACGATCCGACTGGAAATTACAGACTTGGGAAATGAAGGGGAAGGCATCGGAAAGATCGATGGCTTTCCTTTCTTCGTTAAAGATGCTGTAGTCGGAGATATTATAACTGCCGGAGTAATGAAAGTCAGGAAAAACTTTGGCTTTGCCCGGCTCATTTCTGTGGAAAAGCCGTCGCCGGACAGAGAGGAAGCGGTTTGTCCTGTGGCGAGACCCTGTGGTGGTTGCCGTCTGCAGCATATGTCATATGAGGCAGAACTAAGGTTTAAACAAAAAAAGGTACATGACTGTCTGCTCCGTATCGGTGGTATACCGGAAAAAATATTGGGACCTGCGGAAGAACCGATAATGGGGATGGAAAAGCCCTGGAGATACAGAAATAAAGCGCAGTATCCGATCGGTGTCAATGCTGAGGGAAAGGTTGTCGCAGGATTTTATGCAGGAAGGACTCACTCTATCATCGAGAGTGAAGACTGTGCGCTTACACCGCCGGAATTTCAGAAGATTTTGAGAGTGATACTTCGTTTTATTGAAGATCACCACATCCGTCCTTATGATGAAAAAACAGGAAAGGGACTGGTTCGACATGTTCTGTTAAGAAAAGGTTTTGCTACAGGCGAGATCATGGTGTGCCTCGTTTGCACTTCAGCGAAGTTCCCGCATAGCGAAGAGTTTGTGCAGGAAATGAAGGGAATCCCCGGAATGACTTCGGTCTGCATAAATGTGAATCCTGAAAAAACTAATGTTATCCTTGGTAAAAAGACGGAGACTCTCTACGGTGAGGGTTATATCACGGATATTCTTGGAGGCTTAAAGTTTCAGATATCGCCGCTGTCATTCTATCAGGTGAACCCTGTACAGGCAGAGCGCCTCTATATGAAGGCCATGGAGTATGCGGGACTCACTGAGGGGACAGCACTTCCTGCTGATGGACGGCAGGTACGTGATGTATGGGATATCTGCTGCGGTATTGGAACCATTACACTTTTTGCGGCAAATACCATTAGTAAGACACGCGAAAAGCTTTCTGACGAGGAGAGATCAGCTCTTCCGGAAGTACGGATCCACGGTTTGGAGATTGTTCCTGAGGCTATAGAGGATGCTAAGGTAAACGCGTCACTGAACGGTATCGAAAACGTTGATTTCGTGGCGGCTGCGGCTGAAGAATATATGCCGAAATATCTGCAGGAACACCCGGATGCAAGAGCAGACGTGATCATCGTTGATCCGCCGAGAAAGGGACTTGATCCCGAAGTACTTCGCGCAGCAGTTGAAATGCAGCCGGAACGGTTTGTATATGTGTCCTGCGATCCTGCTACACTAGCACGCGATCTGAAGATCATGCTGGCAGCCGGCTATAAACTCACTAAATTCCAGGCATATGATCAGTTTTCACGGACGTCACATTGTGAGACAGTGTGCCTCTTAGTGAAGTCATAAAATCTTTGATAAACGTGTACTAATAGGGGACGGGGTTGTGGAAACTAAAATGGACCACAAACCCCGTCCCCAAAGTTTTTTTTGAGGACTGCGGGTTCTTTTTGTCCAACAGATTAATTTTTCGTCCAAAATCAAGTATAATTGGACGAAAACGCGGGACACTGGATGAAAGGGGTTCTTATGAGATCTTTTGATTACAGCAGGCTTTATGAAAAAGCTTGGGATACAGATATTCTTAATCTTGTCGCAAAGATTCACGAATGCAAAGGAAGACAAGATTTATTCATTAGGCAGAAGCCTGTTGAACTGGATCGCCTTGTTGAGATTGCCAAAATACAGAGTACGGAAGCATCCAATAAAATAGAAGGGATTGTCACGACAAGTACTCGTATGAAACAGTTGTTTGAAGAAAAGACAACTCCCAAGAATCGTGATGAGGATGAGATCATGGGTTACAGGGATGTGCTGAACACAATTCACGAGAGTAATGAATATATTCCGATTCGTCCTTCTTATATACTTCAGCTGCATCGTGATCTTTTAAAAAGAGCAGGCTTTTCTTACGGAGGGCATTTTAAGAATGTGCAGAACTATATCAATGAGACAAAGCCAGATGGAACTGTAGTTACTAGATTCACTCCGATTGCGCCTTATGATACTCCGGATGCAGTAGAAAATCTTTGCAATACCTATGAACAGGCCGTCGCAAATGAGAAGATTGATTCACTGATTCTTATTCCAACGTTTATCTGTGATTTTCTTTGCATTCATCCATTTAACGATGGTAATGGACGAATGAGCAGACTGCTTACATTACTTCTGCTGTATAAAAACGGATATAGTGTGGGAAAGTACATCAGTATAGAAAAGCAGATAGAGAAAACAAAAGATCGGTACTATGATACGCTCGAAGCGTCAGATGTCGGTTGGCATGAAGAGGAAAACGATCCGACACCATTTATAAGATATATGCTTCAGGCTATTCTGGCATGTTATACAGAGTTTGAAGAAAGAGTAGGCTTAATGTCCGATACAGGAAATGGAAGTACGGCATATGACATTGTCAAAAAGTATACCGAGGAAAAAGTTGGAAAATTTACAGGGGCAGATGTTGTAGCTCATTGTCCAAGCATAGGAAGATCCTCAGCCCTTGCAGCACTTAAGAGACTTACTGAAGAAGGACTTATCATTCGGGAAGGATCTGGAAGAAGTACATTTTACGTTCGTTCTGACAGCAAATAATTTTCGTCCAAATAGAATCCGATTTGGACGAAAGATATTGCGATTGGATGAAAAAATTGATAGAGGAGAATACGCTTGCTGATAGTTTTAGATAGCAATATTATTTGTTCAAATTTTTATATGGAAGGCCCTTCGTTTGAGGTCGCTCAGAGAGTCGGCACGATTGTTTTGGGACAATGGTGCATGCAAGCTTGAAACCACTTTGGGCATACAAGTTAAATTGAGAACAGTGTATAGCAAGAATAGAAAAGCAGTTATATCTGTCGAGATAGATGATATCGACGACTACAATTGCCCGTATTGCCCATACTAAAGGTTTTGATATGTTCCCGACAACAGGCACACCTGTAGAAATGTTTCCGCATACAGACGGAATTATGGATATGTTTCCTCATACGGGTGACATCCATAATGGTGTCTCGGGGCATTGTGAGACAGTGTGCCTCTTAGTGAAGTAATAAAATCTTTGATAAACGTGTACTAATAGGGGACGGGGTTGTGGAAACTAAAATGGACCACAAACCCCGTCCCCAAAGTTTTACGTTTTTTCTATTGCTGAAGAATTAAATATGGTCATTATGAAGAGCGTCAGCTTGTGATTTAAAATCACGGGTCTGGCGTTTTCTTTTTATCATTTTCAGGTCAGAGAAAAAGAGGTAAAGAATGTGTAAGATTGAGAAAATTTATGGTTACGCTCGCGTTTCAACTACTGAGCAGAATGAGGACAGACAGATTTTGTCTTTGAAAGAAATGGGAGTTCCGGAGAAAAATATTTTCCTGGATAAAATGTCAGGGAAGAATTTTGAGAGACCGCAGTATAAGAAGTTATTAAGACGATTGGATAAAAACTCGGTTCTTTATATCAAGTCGATTGACCGACTGGGACGTAGTTACAGGGATTTAAGTGAGCAGTGGAGGATCATCACAAAGGATAAAGGTGCAGATGTTGTGGTGATCGATATGCCGCTGCTTGATACGAGGCGTGAGAAAAATCTCTTGGGAACATTCATAAGCGATCTGGTGCTTGCATTATTATCCTTTACGGCGGAATGTGAATATCGTGCGATACACACGAGACAGGCTGAAGGTATAGCAGCTGCAAGGGCAAGAGGTATCAGATTTGGCAGGAAACCATCGCCGTTACCTGCAAATTTTCATGAAGTATACCAGAAATGGAAAATGAAGAAAGTATCAATAGAAGAAGCTGCGAAAATGTGTGGAATGGCAAAGAGCACATTCTATGATAGAGCGCGCACTTACGGAAAAATGACTATATCGGATCAGTAAAAAAGTTCGGAAATGTGTACTTTTCCGGATTTTTTTGTTCTGTTTTTTGATTAATCAAAAATGCAGAAAAACTACCATTTTCAAATTATATTTCGGCGAAAAAAGAGATTGTTTAACCCTTTCCGGAAAAGTACACTTTTTTGAACGAAGCTTTTTGATCAATGTCAAAAGCTGTTTCGGTTTTTACGGAGGATGCGTATGAGAGATAACGATGTTGGTAGGGCTATTTTTGATTTTGTTTATTCTATGGCTTTAGATGATGCAACAAAGCAAAATGCGTATCTAGGGAAAAAGGAATTTATCAATTCTCAAGATGATGTTAAGGCGCTTGTAAGAAAATATATAGATGCAATATTTGATGACAAAAAGAATCCTGAAATGATGTTGACAGCTTGGGAAATAAAGAAGGTTCTGAAAGGATCTGAGTTTTCGTTCGGAAATATTCAGAAGCTGATAAATATGTCTGCTAAGTATATGTATATTTCATGTTATCCACGAGATAAGAATTTTAGAGAAAAATTTGAATGCTGTGATTGTCCTATGGACAGCAGAATGATTCATATTGTTAGAAAGAAATATAAGCAACTATGTAAAGAAAAAAATATTAGTGATGAACTTCTGACAATTCCAGACGGACATGGCGGCTATACCAAGGATGGATCGCTAATTGCATGGAGCAAAATTGGGTTTGAAGAGGATGAAAAGGAAGGACCACATAGCGTGGAAGTATACAAAAAATTTCAAGAGATGGTTAAATGCCTCGCTTCTGAGAAGGGACTTTACCCCATTGAGTACGATTATCTCGAATGGGACAAAGAAAAATGATTTTTTATGCAGATAAATAGATGAAAGGTATGGGTAAAAAAATGAATGAATCAAGTGATAGAAGGTGGGCAATAATATCACATATTACATTCTTTGGGTGGATTGCGGCTGTAATTGCTACCTTAAAAAAAGAAAAATCTAGATTTCTTTGTTGCTATCTAAATAATGGTTTGATCCTGTTTTTATATGGTTGTTTGCTTGGACCAATTACTTGGTTTTATGAGCATGGAATATACTCTATTGGTGGCGGGGCAGCGGAATTAACGCTAAGTTATATAATTCAGCATATATTCGATGCAGTTATGTTTGTATTAAACGCTATTTATTTTATATTGCTTATCGCAGGACTTGTATATGCGATAAAAGGTGAAGAAAGGCGGATACCGTATTTTTTTAGAATCAAATTTTTGGACAATATAAATTATTTTAAAGCCACAGTTGGAACGGATATGGATGTTGAAGAAAGCGCACAAAATGAAAATCCGTTGAATATACAAAATGCGCTTTCTGGTGCAATCCATAATGTAAAAAAAGCAGCTGTTGTAGCCGGAGTACAAAGTGAAGTGCAAAAAAGAGTCACGAAAAAATGTCCTTCATGTGGAAAAGAAGTAGCTTTAAATAATACCTTTTGTATTTATTGTGGCAATAAATTTGAAGTGATCGTACCAAATGAAATGAATAAACAAAAAAGAGAAGTAAAGAGAAACGACAGGTTAAAGGTGGTTGATTATTTGAAAACTATCAAGGAGTTCAAGTGTGAACGATGTGGTGAAATTGTTACTGGAAATGATCGCTTTTGTCCTAGTTGTGGAAGTCCTGTTGTGATTAAAATTAAACCGAAATCTTGTCTGAAATGCGGAAAAAAATTTACCGAAGAGTTTGATTTTTGTCCAGGTTGTGGCACACCGATTGAATTAATAGAGCTTCAAACAAATTGTAAAAAGTGTGGAGCGGATTTAATTTATGGAAAGGATTTTTGTGTTAACTGTGGGACAAAAGTCAATGGGTAAAAAATCAGATGTTTAATGATTGAGAGGGTTCGTCAATGAAACGCTGTATGAAATGTGGAGCAGTAGTTGCTTTAGACGGCAAGTTTTGCCCTGAGTGCGGTTCATCTGATCTGGTGATAGAACGTACGAATCAAAATATATACAACAACTCACAAAATGAAGATGAGCAAGAAATTCCTAATCACGAGAAAAGTAGTGGTATATCTATTGCTGTAATAATTGCAATTCTTATTATTTGTGGGGCAGGAATTTCTTACGCATTCTTTAAGTCTGTAAATGATGACAACAAAATTGTTACTTCGCAAGTGGACGATCATAATAATGGTTCCGATGAATATATCTCATCCGAAGAGAAAAAAATAAAAAATGACAATTCTGAGGAAAGTAGTGAGATAAATGAGCCCAAGGAAACTGAGGATAGATTAGTAGATACAAATGTTGTTAATGAAGAAGCTTTGACTTGGAAGGATTATACAGAATTAGAGGGGGATGTACCGGCTTTTTATGGGATTTGGTGTGCGGCTTCAAAAAGTAAAATGGAGGCAATTAATATAGCACAGGAAATAGTTGGAATGGGTTTTGCTGCTCAAGTATTCTATTCTGATAATTGGAGTGGTTTGGCAGAGGATGGCTGGTATATTGTTTCTGCTGGCTCATATGATTCAGAACAGGAAGCAAGTATTGTTCTTTTACAAGTTAGGGAATATTATCCGGGGGCATATATTAAGTATTCGGGATCGTTTGTTGACGCATCATCCAAGTTTGAAATTGCTGATGAACATGAAAATGCTGATAGATACGAAGATAATAATATGCCTAACAATATTGTTGAATACGAGGATGATACCGCGTATGCAAATTGCGATTACGCAAGTATTGAATGCCTTATTACAGAGGCAACAACCAGAGAATTATCAGAAAGAGATTTATTAGGATATTCTTCGTTTGAATTATCAGCTGCGCGTAATGGCATATATGCTATTCATGGTTATATATTTAATACACAGAAATGGAATGAATTTTTCACGGAGTTTGCCTGGTACAAACCGAACCCATCATTTAGGCAAGAAAATTTAAATTCTGTTGAAAATAAGAATGCAGGATTTATTCGAAAATATGAAGAAGAAAAATACGGGAAGATATATACATTTGACTAAATATCCTGTGTAGCAGAGAAACGGGTGTCAAGAGGGCGGAGCCCTTTTGTCGGGTCGAGGGTGAAACCCCGCCCAATGATGTGTTGCTTGCGACACATTGTATTGGGTTATTATCTGTCACGCTAACGCTTAGACAGGGCGGCTTCGCCGAAAAGCAAAAACACAATTTTATAAAAACAGCTATGGCTGAGATTAAGGAATCGAGTGAAATCGGTTCCTTTTTTCTACAAAAAAATGGAAAGGAGAAAAATCTATGACTGATCTTGTCCGCGTAACTAAAGAATATTGTCCGGATGTTATAAGAATCATCACTGATAAAAACGTTGGAAATACGAAAACGGGAGTCAAGAGGGCGTAGCCCTTTTGTCAGGTCGAGGGTGAAACCCCGCCCAGTAGATGAGTTGCTTGCGACTCTTCGTACTAGTTATTTCTTGTCACTTTGACCTTCTTGCAGGGCTTATTGAAAAGTATGCTGATAAAGTTCTGACAAGAGTAGAAGTATTGGATTATGTGGTGCAGATAAATTGGATAGAGTGCATTATTGATGTAACGTCTGCACCTTATAGGGAAGAATTATTCCGGTTATATTATGACGAGATATGTAAGAATGACAACAGTACTTCTGGGCTGGCTGCATAATTTGTGCCACGAATAAATTGACATTGCAAGATGATAAAACTATAATTGTGCCATAAATATATCGGCATTTTTGAAGGGGGATTTTTATGATCGAAACATTGGAAGATGCACTGGAAAGAATAAAGGAACTTGAAGAAGAAAATGCTGAACTGCGTGCGGAATTAGAAGATTATAAACAACGTAAGAATGCAGGGAGGAAGAAGCATAATTCAAAATGGACAGAATCATATAATGATTTTGTGATCAAGTACGAGAGCGGAATGACAATTGTTGAGATTGTATCAGAGGGAAGGATAAGTCGAAGGACAGCTTATCGGTATAAAGCATATTACGATGAGCTGAAAAAGAAGAAAGAGGAAGGAATTAAGAAATAACGTAAAGATGGACAATTTGAATAATAAGAGAAATGTAGCAATAATACAGGACGCAGAAGGAAATAAAATAGTACTAATCAATGACATTATTTTCAAGGGCAAGAGGTCAATTAATTGGGATGAAGTTGAGAGGTATTTAAGGAATCATATTGGAGAGTTCTATACAATTGCTGAGACAAACGATGTAGTATATTTTGGAAATGACTTACCGGATGAATATGCTCATTCAAACTATACAAGTGCCCTTAAAGGCGGAAATGCTAAGGCTAAAGCCAATGCAGCACAAGGACTTGGGGAATTGTTGGAAATAGCATTTAATCGTAGCTTTAGTCCAAATAAAAAGGATAAGCATGTGTTGGATGCAGGTAATGGATGGTATAGGTATGAATCTCGATTTGCATTGCCGGTTTACGGTGATAGTGGGGAAGTTGATAGATATAACGTTTTTCATGTATACATGATAATAAGACATGATCAGAATGGTAAGAAATATCTTTATGACGTTATAAACATAAAAAAAGAAACGAGCACCCCGCTTAGCTGTCAGTAACTGACACGTACGGTAAAAACCCATTTCTTATTAATTATAATAAATCAGATAAATGTCATTGTCAACGGGGGTTTTCAGTCAAAAGGGGGCGATGTATATGGCAAAAAAGAAGAAAACAAACTGTTATATTTATACTCGTGTTTCAACTGCGATGCAGGTCGATGGATTTAGGACAAAGAGCGAGAATCCTCGGTAATTCAATTACCGAGATGAAAGCGATCGGTGAGAAAACGTAGCCATTTGCCACAAACAGATGTTTACGTTTTTCTTTTATCATGGTATACTATGTGTATGAAAGAAAATCTTGTACACTATCGCACATCTGTATGTAATATAAACTACCATATGGTATGGACTGTTAAGTACAGAAGGAAAATATTATCCTCAGAAGTTGAAGCTTACCTAAAGAACCTGGTGCAGGAAATAGCTGCGGAAAAAGGTTTTACCGTGCAGTTGTTTGAGTGTGGCGAAGGTGATCACATACATTGTTTTGTATCAGCTTCGCCAAAACTGTCAGTGACAAACATAGTCAAGTATCTAAAGGGAATTACCGGCAGGAAGCTTTTTGATCGGTTTCCTGAGATACGTCAAAAGCTGTGGAAAGGTGAACTTTGGAATCATTCATACTACTGTGAGACCATAGGCTCAGTTTCAGAAGAAAATATTCGCAGATATATTGAAAAGCAGAGCAAATCTTATTAAAGGAGTGTAAAAATGCTGTTGTCACATAAGACCCGGATAAAACTGAATGATGATTATTCCAACATCATTGGTCATATGTGTTACGCCGCTTACAAGCTCTGGAATGTCTGTAATTATGAACGCCTTCATTATAAGGAGCTGAATCTTTCTGTTGATTATCCTGACTGGTATTATCAGAAAAAAGCGCATAAAGATGATATGTGGTTCAAGCAGCTTCCTTCTCAGACAGCGCAGGAAGTATGTAAGCTCCTCGACAAATCCTGGAAGTCATTTTTCGCATTGAAAAAATCCAAAGGTATTGAAAATCCCAAGCCGCCAAGGTTCAAACATGACGGTATTGCCATAACTTATATGCAGAATGCGATCGTGCATGAACCCGGTTCGCAGATGATCCGGTTATCACTTCCAAAGAAGTTAATGTCTTATATGTCTGAGAATTATAGTATCAGTGACAAATACCTGTTTCTTGAAAATAAGATTTTTAAGGACACTGACGCCATTAAACAGATAAAAATATATCCACCGGAGAATGGACTTTGCGAAGTTATCATCATTTATGAAGTTGCTGATGTTCCGGCATTAGATGATAATGGGAAATATCTGTCTATCGACTTGGGACTGCATAATCTTATGACTTGCTATGATACAGATGGCAATACTTTTATTGCCGGAAGAAAATATCTTTCATTATGCCATTATTACAATAAAGAGATTGCAAGAGTGCAGGGACAGTGGGCGATGATACAGGTGAAGAAAGATGTTAAATATCCGAAACCCTCAAAGCATGTGCTGCGTCTGTACAAAAAGAAAAATGATGCAATTCTGGATTATCTGCATAAAGTAACAAGATCCATTGTAAACTACTGCATCAGTAACAGTATCAATACAGTTGTGATCGGTGATATCACAAATATACGCAAGGATAAGAACTTTGGAGCAGTTACAAATCAGAAACTACACAGTCTCCCTTACAGGAAAATCTACATTATACTGAAATATAAGCTGGCGTTGGAAGGTATCACTCTTGCCACACAGAGCGAAGCGTATTCAAGTCAGACAAGCCCTCTCATGCCAAAGGTAGATAAAATACATGCAGTGAAGTCAAACCGTGTATGCAGAGGTCTGTACAGGGACGGGATAAATACATGGAACGCAGACTGTGTGGGCGCTTATAACATCCTCCGTCTGTATCTTGATAAAAATAAGATAGACATGGAACTGGATCCCATGTCTATCAAAAAACCTTATGTAATAAAAGTAGCTGCCTAAACAGCAGTATTGGTGTTATGGACGCACCCTGAACCTACGTTGAAGTTTTCAACGCGCATCAGATGCTCGGCAATTCAATTGCCGAGTAGTTCACTTTAGATGCTCAACGAGATAAAATAAAGAGATATGCAGAATATGAAGAAATGGATGTTGTAGGGGAATATTCAGATGAAGGTCATTCGGGAAAAAATATAACGGATAAATTCTACGATAGAAAATATCAGGATATGGCTGACAGACAGGATCAGCTTTATGAACAAATCGGTGAATACGAAGAAAAAATAGAATCTGTCACAAAAAGGATTGAAAACATTAGGCAGGATAAAATTTCCGGTGAAGCTATTTATAAGATTCTGATTCAGTTTGATAAACTTTATGATAATTTCTCTGACATCGAGAAGAAAAAGTTTATGCAGTCGTTTGTAGATGAGGTTCAGATCTACAAAGAGAAGAATGATAGAGGGCGATTTCTAAAGAGCATAAGTTTCAAATTTCCTGTATACTATAAGGGTAAAGAAATAAGGACGATTGAACTGGAAGATGGTGTCGGCATTTATAGAAACAGGAGAAGATGAAGATGTGTACAGCAGCAACTTATTATGCAAAGGATCATTATTTCGGACGCAATCTGGATCTGGAATTTTCTTATCACGAAGAGATCACTATTGTGCCAAGAAACTATCCCTTTATCTTTCGCAAATGCGAGGGCATCAATCATCATTATGCAATGATCGGAACAGCGTTTGTTGTGGAGGGGTATCCGCTCTTCTATGATGCCGTAAATGAGAAAGGCCTTGGAATTGCTGGATTAAATTTTCCCGGGAACGCTGCTTATAAGGCAGAAGTTCTAGATGCGGACAATGTAGCACCATTTGAATTCATACCATGGATCCTCAGTCGCTGTGCCGATGTCGATGAGGCAAAGACACTTATTTCCCGGATGAATCCGGTAAATATAAGTTTTAGCCCGGAGCTTCCGTTAACGCCGTTGCATTGGATGATTGCGGATAAAAAAAGAACGATTGTAGTTGAACCTTTAAAAGATGGCATCAGAGTATACGATGATCCGGTGGGGGTCATGACCAACAATCCAACCTTTGATCAGCAGATGTTTCATCTCAGCAATTATATGCATTTGTCAAATAAACCTGTGACAAATACTTTCGCCAAGGGTCTGGAGATTACGGAATACAGCCGTGGAATGGGCGCGATGGGAATGCCCGGTGATCTTTCCTCTGCATCAAGGTTTGTGAAGGCGGCGTTTACCTGCATGAATTCAGTTTCCGGCAATTCGGAGGAGGAAAGTGTAAGCCAGTTTTTCCACATTTTGGGGTCCGTAGAGCAACAAAGAGGCTGTGTTTGTCTTGGCGAAGGAAAATATGAGATAACCGTATATTCTTCCTGCTGTAACATGGATCGGGGAATTTACTATTACAGAACATATGAGAATTCTCAGATTACAGCCGTAGATATGCACAAAGAGGCAATAGACGGAGAAGCATTGATTCGGTATCCGATGATCAAAGAACAGCAGATACGATATCAAAACTGAAATCAAGATATATTTCAGTTTATAGATTTGTTCGGTATAACGAATTTTATCATAATTAATTCAGCTTTACCATTGACATTCATAGCAACGTCTCCAGGCATTGTGAGACAGTGTTACTGTTCACTCGCTTCCAGCTCGCTCACGTAACGGATTTTGCCAATTAAATCGCTTCCGGCGATGGGCAAAATCCAATGGCTTTTCATCTTTCTTGGTCGCAACCTCCGCAGCGTAGTGCTCCGGTTGCGTCTGAACAGTAAC
>AUJT01000007.1 GCA_000424365.1 Lachnospiraceae bacterium NK4A144
ATCCGGCGCAGGCGTAGGATATCTGAGGGGAGCTGTCCTTAGTACGAGAGGACCGGGATGGACGGATCACTGGTGCACCTGCTGGAAACCAATTCCACAACAGGGTAGCCAAATCCGGATCGGATAAACGCTGAAGGCATCTAAGCGTGAAGCCGACCTCAAGATGAGATATCCAAGGATCCATGAGATCCGCGAGACCCCCTGAAGAGTACAGGGTAGATAGGATGGAGGTGGAAGCACCGTGAGGTGTGCAGCTGACCATTACTAATAGGTCGAGTGCTTGTCCAAGATAAGTCGGGAGTTATTCCTGGATGGAAAATGATTCGATGTTCGGTTTTTGTTGTACATATGATCAAAATGTTGTACAATATAAAAGATGTTTGGCCCACTGGCTCAGTTGGTTAGAGCGCCGCCCTGTCACGGCGGAGGTCGACGGTTCAAGTCCGTCGTGGGTCGCTTTGTGGGATCTTAGCTCAGCTGGGAGAGCATCTGCCTTACAAGCAGAGGGTCACAGGTTCGAGCCCTGTAGGTCCCACTTTTATTTGCAGGTCATTTGACCTGCATTTTTTTTATAAGAATTTCTAAGAGCCTAAAAAGTAGTTCGTGCGATATATAGCTATTGAAAAGAGATCATTATGATACAAAATAACGGCATGTGGATTATGTCCACATGCCGTTATTTTGTGTTATTCGGAGAAAAACTCAAGTGCTCCGAGTTTATGGTTGAAATAGAAAATCTTTGGTTTGCAGAAACTCATCAAAAGTAATTAGAGGAACATAGCATATATTGAAGCGGCTACAACTGTTAGAAGTCCTGCGACAGCAATAGATAAGCTGCTCATTGCACCTTCGATTTCGCCGAGTTCCATGGCTTTGGCAGTGCCGATCGCGTGAGAGGAAGAACCAATGGCGATTCCCTTTGCGATGGGTTCTTCGATATGAAAGAGCTTACATACTGGTTCAGCGATAATATTTCCAAGGACACCGGTTACAATGATAACTGCAACAGTGATCGTAACATATCCACCAAGTTCTTCGGACACACCCATACCAATCGCTGTTGTGATTGATTTTGGAAGCATCGTCACATATTCCTGATGTGAAAGATTAAGAATTAGAGCGCATACAAAAACGGTTGTCATGCTTGTGATGACACCTGCAATGATGCCTGCTGCGATAGCACGGAAGTTTTTCTTCAAAAGCTCAACTTGTTCGTAGAGCGGAATTGCCAGACAAACTGTGGCCGGTGTCAGAAGGTAGCTGAGATATTTTGCACCCTCATTATAGGTTGAATAGTTTATGTCTCCGGCAACCAGAAGCGCAATGGTAACAACAATAGATATAAGGAGTGGATTAAGTATGGCAAGCTTGAATTTTCTTTTCAGAAAAGCGCCCAGGGCGTAGGATATAAGACTTATTGTTACGCCGGCAAAGGTTGATGCTGTAAATATTTCACTCATTGTTTCCTGCTCCTTTCTGACCAGCTCTTATAACAGCCTGTGTGATCCATCCGCTAAAGATCATGACTGTAAGAGATGTAACAACTGTAATGATCAGAACCTTAACGAGCATAGGCTGCAGGACTCCCCAGGATTCAAGCAAACCAACTCCGGCAGGGATAAACATAACTGGCATGATTTCAATAAGGAACTTACCGGTTTCTTTTACTGAATCAAGTTTAAGTATACCGGTTAGCAACATAATGAAGAGCAGAAGCATTCCATAGATGCTTGCAGGTACCGGCAATGGAAGAAACATTTTTAGAAGTTCTCCGATGAAGGAGATTGCGATAATGATTAGAAATTGTCGAAGGTATTTCACTGTCTTGTCCTTTCAGTACTGATTTGATTTGTAATGTAGTTATATAGTGAAATCAGACTATTTTTGATTATATCGCCTGAAATAGCGAGTTCAAGTAGATGGGAGGAATATTAATAGATTTGGTTATGTTTGAAATTGGCGAAAAAAACTGTTAGAAATTGATTGTAAAAGGTGAACAAAAGAATTTGATTATATGGCTGATACATGATCAGATACTGTCCTGAATTGGAATGGAAAGACATTATACGGTGTAAAATTGATGTAAATCAGTGTTTTTTGGTTGATGATCAAAGAGTGTGATATTATAATCCTAGATGAAGTGTTTACAAAAAATTGTACAAAGCGTTTTGCGTTACTGTATGAAAGAAGGGGTTTGATAATGAAAACACTCATTATTTACGCATCTCATCATCATGGAAATACCGAAAAACTTGTAAAGCATATGGCGGAGAATTACGACATAGAGCTTTTTAATGCAGAGAAAGAAGATAAGGTAGATTATGATGGCTATGATCTTATCGGTTTTGCTTCGGGAATGGATTTTGGTAAATTTTACCCTCAGGTAACCGATCTGGCAGAGAAGCTTCCGGCCGGAAAAAAGGTATTTGCATTGTATACTTGCGGTATGGACAGCAGTAATTACGGAAGGCAGATTGAGGAGATAGCAGCACATACGGATTGTAAATATCTTGGCAAATTTGGTTGTAAGGGTTATGATACTTATGGACCGTGGAAACTCATCGGAGGAATAAATAAAGCTCATCCGAGTGAGTCTGAAATGGCAGATGCATGTGCATTTTATGAGAGTATAAGTAAGTAAAAAAATAGAATAAGGCAAAGGCGCTGGTCACCGGGAGTCAGATATTTTATCTGACACGGTGACTTTTTTACTTGTTGAAAGTCTGCTTTAGTAAAGGCGGTGTAAACTAACTATTCACACTCAAACAGATAGACAATAATGAAAATTTGATCATATGTACAAAAAAATAACGGTTATGCTATAATTTGTCTAACGAATACTTTTTAAAAATAATTCGCTTGAGCGGAGGACGTTATGAAATATGGGGCTGTAATAGTTGCGGCGGGAATGTCCACCCGGATGAATGGGTTTAAGCAGCTTATGAAGATCGGAGATATGACCTTTGCAGAAAGAGTTATTACAACTTTTCAGAGAGCTGGGATCAGGGATATAGCTATTGTGACAGGGTACAGAGGTGACGAGCTTGAAAAGTCTTTGAAAGGCATGGGCGTGGTATTCCTTAGGAATGAAAAATATGAAACTACGCATATGTTTGATTCAGCGGTAATAGGTCTTCAACATATGAAAGACAGGTGTGACTCGGTTTTCTTTTGTCCTGTAGATGTACCGTTTTTTATGAGTGACACGGTGAAAAGTCTTATGAATAGCCACGATAAAGCAGATGTGCTGATTCCATATTCTAACGACAGAGCTGGACACCCAATACTTTTGAGCAGTATAGCTATCAAATTTATACTGTCGTATAACGGAGAAAACGGGATGCGGGGAGCATACAAAAAAATGTCAGAAGATGGAGAAGGAACGGTTGGTTCTGTGATAGTTCAGGATGATGGGGCACTGATGGATGCAGATACTCGTGAAGACTATCAGAATTTGTTGGAACTGCATAATTCACGTCTTTTAAGATCAGAGGTCAGTGTCAGCTTATGCAATACTAAGAGTTTTTTTACCCGTCAGACAGCAACTTTGTTTCGACAGATAGATACGCTTGGAAGTGTGAGAGAAGCATGTGAGAAATGCGGGATATCGTACAGTAAGGGATGGGCGATATTACATGAATGTGAAGAACAGCTTGGATACCGAGTGGTAGATCGTCAACAGGGCGGTAAAGACGGCGGCATGTCAGTGCTTTCAGAAAAAGGAAAGAAACTCATCGAACGTTATGATAGGTTTGATCTAGAAATGAGTGAGATCGGAAAGCAGAAATTTGATGAGATCTTTAATAATGGAGAGTGGCTCAAAAAGGAGAAATCTGAAATATGAAACTAATGAAAACAGAGGATGCGGTTGGGCAGATGTTGTGCCATGATATCACGCAGATCATCAGAGGTGAGAAGAAAGGTCCGGTATTCAGAAAAGGGCATATCATTAAGGAAGAAGACGTGCCGGTACTTTTATCTGTTGGAAAAGATCATGTTTATATCTGGGAAGTTAATGAGAACATGATGCATGAAAATGACGCTGCTCTTGTACTGTATGAGATGTGTAAAAACGATCATTTAAGAAGAACAGATGATATCAAAGAAGGAAAAGTCGAATTAATTGCTGAATGTGACGGTCTGCTGAAAATTGATAAGGAAAAGCTCTATAAAGTAAATTCCTTTGGACAGATGATGATCGCTACAGTAAGGAATAATTATCCTGTAAAAAAGGGGCAGCATGTTGCGGGAATGCGAATTATCCCACTCATAATCGAGAAAGTAAAGATGGATAAGGTAAGGCAGTTAGTTGGAGAAGAACCTATCATGAAACTTCTGCCATATAAAAAGAAGAAAGTCGGAATCGTTACTACAGGAAATGAGGTCTACTATAAGCGGATCGAGGACACATTTACGCCTGTTGTGAAAGAAAAAATAGCAGAACTTGGAGGAGAAGTCATTGCTCATGAGATAAGCTCAGACGATCCGGAAATGGAAATAGAATGTATCAAAAAAGTGCTGGATGCAGGAGCAGACATGGTTATGTGTACAGGTGGTATGAGTGTTGATCCTGATGATAAGACTCCTTATGCGATAGGAAAAACAGCAGACAGGGTTGTGACCTATGGCGCACCGGTTCTGCCGGGAGCGATGTTTATGATGGCATATAAGGGAGAACATGATGAAATACCGATCATGGGACTTCCGGGATGCGTAATGTTTGCAGGCAGAACAGTCTTGGATCTGATACTTCCGAGATTATTTGCGGGAGAAATCGTGACAAAAGATGAAATAGACAGGATGGGAATGGGTGGTTTCTGTATGCATTGTCCTACATGTAATTTCCCGAATTGTGCTATGGGGAGTGCCGAATGACGAGAACAGATATATATAAGCTTATAAGCAATACAAACGACAATCTTGAAAACTATATCTTAACGGTAATAGATGGGGAGAATACAGGGGCTAAGGCTTTTTATTCTGATGGAAAGCTTATACAGGAGTTGTCAGAAAACGGATTTTTTGAAAAAAACATCGGTGTTTTCAAAAATGAACGGGATTCAGAAATAATAACTATTGCAGGACAGAAGGTATACGCTGAAAAAATCGGACATGAGCATAAGTTAGTAATATGCGGAGCAGGACATGTTTCGATCCCGATTATAAAAATTGGCAAAATGACAGGATTTACGGTCGTGTGCATTGAAGACAGACCGATGTTTGCAAATGATGCCAGAAACGCAGGAGCAGATCAGGTTATATGCGATAACTTTGTAAATGCGTTGGAAAAAATCCCGGGAGATGATGATACCTATTTTGTAATAGTCACGAGGGGGCATCGTTCGGATCAGGAATGCTTAAAAAGCATCGCAGAAAAAAAGCATGCATATATTGGACTAATGGGTTCCAGAAGAAGAGTAGCGATCGTGAAGGAACAACTCGTCAGTGAAGGATCATCAAGAGAAGTACTGGACAGAGTTTATACACCTATAGGATTGGATATAGGTGCTGAGACACCGGAAGAGATAGCAGTAGCTGTGATGGCAGAAATCATAAAAGTGAAGAGGCAGGATGAAAGGAAAACGGATTTTCCGAAGGAAATCCTGGAGGTGATCATGCGGGATAATTCATCAGAAAACTGTGAGGATCCCGGAAAAGTATTGGCAACTATCGTATCCAGAAAAGGATCTGCGCCTCGTGAAGTTGGCACGAAAATGCTGATCTTGCCGGATGGAGGCTGTATAGGAACTATCGGTGGTGGCTGTGTAGAAGCTGAGGTAATGAGACGAGGCAGGGAAATGATTATGGAGAATGAGACCGAAGCAATAATACAGCATATCGATCTGACTGCGGATGCTGCTGCAGAAGAAGGAATGGTATGCGGCGGAGTGCTTGAAGTATTGATGGAAAAGATATGATGACAGGGCCAAAGGTAGTTTAGTTTAGATACAGGGGAAGAGTTTGGGAAATGATCGATAAATACAATCGAAATATTGACTATATGAGGATGTCGATTACGGATTTATGCAATCTTCGTTGTAAGTATTGTATGCCGGAAGGTATGAGAGTACAGAAACTGCCAATGGCAGAAATACTGACATTTGAGGAACTGATCGAGGTTGCTAAGGCTGCTGTAGAGTGCGGAATAACGAAATTTAAGATAACAGGTGGAGAGCCATTGGCACGAAAGGGTTGTCCGGGATTTATAAAAATGCTGAAGGAAATATCCGGGGTTCAGCAGGTGACGATGACTACAAACGGGGTGGCGCTTGAAGAAAATCTTCCAATGCTCGTAGATGCAGGTCTTGATGCGATCAATATAAGTCTGGACACATTAAAAGCAGATGTTTTTTCGGAAATTACAGGCAGAAATTGTCAGGAAGAAGTAATTAGAGGAATAGAGACAGCAATAGAGTCAGGAATTAAGGTCAAGCTAAATACAGTGCTGCAGAGGGGCGTAAATGACGGAGAGTGGAATGACATCATATTATTTGCAAATAAACACAATATAGATGTGCGGTTTATTGAAATAATGCCTATTGGTTATGGAAGGGGAATGGAAGTTGTATCAAATGATTTTCTGAGAAGAGAATTACAGAAAAAATATCCTGACTTGAAAGACGATATGTCTATTCATGGGAATGGACCTGCAAGATACGTAAAAATCCCCGGATCTGATTGCTCAATTGGATTTATAAGCGCGATTCATGGGAAGTTTTGTGGAGATTGCAATAGGATAAGACTCACGGCAACAGGAAAGCTGAAACCCTGCCTGTGTTATGGAGATACCGTGGATGTAAAAAAAATTGTGCGTGATAATTGCGGAACTGATGAAATATCCAGTTATAAACGTCAGAAACGATTAGTTGGTGTGATACAAGAAGCTATATTGAGTAAGCCCAAAGAACATTGTTTTGAAAAAATAACAGATATTACTGAAATGAAAAAGATGGTCGAAATAGGTGGATAAAAATGGGAAAAGTATTAGCGGTTTGTATAAGCGAAAAGAAGGGAACGCAGAAAAAGCCTGTAGAAAAGATCGAACTTAAACCGGAATGGGGGATAGTTGGAGATGCTCATGCGGGAAACTGGCATCGGCAGGTGAGCCTGCTTTCCTTTGAAAAAATAGATGAATTTAGAAAAAAAGGTGCAGACGTAGAATATGGTGCATTTGGTGAAAATATCGTATGCGAAGGATTTGATCTAAGCAAACTGACAGTTGGAACCAGATTTCAGATAGGCGATGCACTGTTGGAATTAACACAGATCGGTAAAGCGTGCCACTCTCATTGTGAGATATACAAGACTATGGGCGACTGTATCATGCCGAGAGAAGGCGTCTTTACGATAGTACTTAAGCCGGGGACCGTGAAACCGGGAGATGAGATCAAGATGATAGAACCGGAGGCTGACAGACCGTTTACAGCTGCGATTATAACTTTATCAGACAGGGCTTCAAAGGGCGAGTATGAAGATAAGTCGGGGCCGGTGATCAGAGAAATGCTGGAAAAAGAGGGATATCAGATTATCGAGCAGCTTATTCTTCCGGACGGTAGACCAAAACTCGAAGCTGAATTAAAGAGACTTGCGGATCAGCGTCAGGTGAACGTGATATTTACTACAGGAGGTACTGGATTTAGTGAAAGAGATCTTACACCTGAGGCAACTAGAGCAGTGTGCGAGCGTGAAGTGCCGGGAATAGGAGAGGCTCTAAGAAATTATAGCATGCAGTTTACGTCTCACGCCATGCTCTCAAGGCAGACCGCAGGGATCAGAAAAAGAACGCTTGTTGTCAATTTGCCGGGGAACCCCAAGGCATGCAGGGAGGACCTGGAATTTATACTGGAGCCTCTTCGTCACGGACTTGGGATCTTAAGAGGGACAGATACAGATTAAGGACAAAAAAATGATCATCCGACAAGGATAAAACGTTCACAGATCAATGCAGAAAGGGGAGGTTATTATATGAAGAAGTCAGTAAAAAAGATCAGCGCAATTGTTATAGGGATCATTATGGCAGTGAGTTTGTCTGCATGTGGCTCATCCAAGGTAGCAGATACAAATGAATCGATCGAGAATGAGCCTGAGAGTACCGGAGCTCAGAGTTCAGAAGCTGAGATCCAGGTATTTATCGCAGCTTCGTTAAGTAATGTAATGCAGGAAGTTGCAGAAAAGTACAATGAGAAAAATCCGGATACGACGATCACTTTTAATGCTGATTCTTCAGGAACTTTACTTACACAGATCGAGGAAGGATATGCGTGTGATGTGTTCTTTTCTGCAGCGCAGAAGCAGATGAATACACTGCAGGACGATGGATTCGTCGTAGATGGTACAAGGCACAATGTGGTAAATAATCAGGTTTGTGTGATCGCGAGGAATGATTCTGATACAGCAGTTACCGGACTTTCGGATATATCAAAGGCAGCGTCTATAGCGCTGGCAGACGGTTCAGTGCCTGTCGGAAAATATACACGTGAAGCCATGGTCAACTCAGGGCTTCTGGAAAAAACAGATGATGTATCAAAGATCACGACAAAAGAAGTGTCGGATGCTCTTGGAGGAGTAGAAGTATCTGAACAGTCAAATGTATCCAAGGTTCTGGCAGCTGTTGTGGAAGGTTCATGTGAAGTAGGAACTACCTATTATTCAGATACGTACGGATATGAAAATGATATAAATATAATCGAAAAGGTTCCTTATGACCTTACAGGGGATGTGATATATCCGGTGGCTCAGATAAAAAACGACGAGGCGGATGATGCAGAAAAGGCAGCTGCAAAGGAGTTTGTTGACTTTATCATTTCTGATGAGGCGCAGCAGATATTTGAAAAATATTATTTTGATGATGCAAGATCAACGGAAAAATAATGTTTTCTCTAAGAAACAACGAGGAATCTTGTAGGTTGAAAAGGCTTTGGATGAAATGTGAAATCTATGGAAGAACTTTCGATTTTTTTGGCGAGACTTGACTGGAGTCCGCTTTGGATCTCCCTTAAGACGGGAGTAGCTGCGACAATAATCTGCTTCTTTTTGGGAATCCTAGCTGCGAGAAAAGTAATGGAGATGACAGGTCCGGCAAAAGCGATCGTGGATGGGATACTTACGCTTCCAATGGTGTTGCCACCCACGGTTGCCGGTTTCTTTTTGTTGCTTCTTTTTTCAAAAAGAAGACCATTGGGTATTTTTTTGTGGGAAGGATTTGGTATTAAAGTCGTACAGAGCTGGCTTGGATGTATCATTGCTGCTTCGGTGATAGCATTTCCTCTGATGTACAGAAATGCAAGGAGTGCATTTGAATTAGTAGATATTAATCTGATCCATGCCGGAAGAACTTTAGGAATGTCCGAAACAAAGATCTTTTTTAAGGTAGTTCTTCCGACAGCCGGACCGGGGATTGCAGGAGGAACAATACTGACTTTTGCGAGGGCTCTTGGTGAGTTCGGAGCAACGTCCATGCTTGCAGGAAATATATCGGGGAAAACGGCTACTATTTCCCAGAGGATAGCGATGGTCTTACAGGATCAGGACTATCTGACAGCTGGGATATGGGTGGGCATTGTTATGATCATTGCGTTTATGGTCATTTTTTTGTTTAACCTCGTTGTAGGGAAGACAAGCAAAAATGTGCACAGATGGTGAATGAATGAGCATAGATATAGATATAAATAAACGACTTTCAAATTTCTGTCTTCATATGTCTTTCAGAGAAGATTCCAAGAGGATAGGAGTTCTGGGAGCGTCAGGTGCCGGTAAATCCATGATGCTGAAAATGCTGGCAGGAATAGAGAAACCGGATAACGGAAAGATCATATTGGATAACAGAGTTTTGTTTGACTCTGAAGATCATATCAACTTAAAACCGCAAAAAAGAAATGTTGGGTATCTGTTTCAGAACTATGCTCTTTTTCCTAATATGACGGTGTCACAGAATATAGCGGCAGGACTCAAGGGAGATAAAGAAAAGGTGCGGAGCAGAGTAAGTGAGATGGTACAAAAATTTCGACTTACGGGTCTGGAGGATTCTCTTCCAGGAAAGTTGTCGGGAGGACAGCAGCAGAGAGCAGCGCTTGCACGTATTATGGCATATGAGCCGGAGATGATACTTCTCGATGAACCATTTTCTGCACTTGATGTTTATCTGAAGGATCGTATGCAGGAAGAACTCATGGAGATGCTTTCTGATTATGATGGTACTGTGATAATGGTTTCGCACTCACGGGATGAAATATATCGCTTTAGCGACACACTTGCGGTTGTTGATGAAGGAAAGATCATTAGTCACGGAGACACAAGAAAAATTTTTGCTCAACCGGAAACAAAGGCAGCGGCGGTACTTACGGGATGTAAGAATATTTCGAGAGCGGAAATAGCAGATCCGCATGTAATAAAGGCAGTGGATTGGGGGATAACACTAAAGGTGAAACAGGTCATACCGGAGAACATCCGCTATATAGGATATCGCGCGCATCAATTCAAACCGGTATGGGGAAGCAGAGAAGAAAATTGCGTCCGGTTTGATTTGTTGTCAAAGGCTGAGCTTCAGTTTGAAAAGAACTTTTATGTGAAGCCGGAAAGTGGTAGTTGTGACAGAGATTCGATGATCACATGGTTTGTGCAGAGAGATAAGTGGGATGAGCTTAAAGAAAAAGGTTATCCGGATTATCTGATGTTTGTGGAAGAGGATATGCTGTTTTTGAGATGATACGTAACTATTTAGAATCCTTTGAGTTCTGATGGTTTGGGTAACTCACAATTAAAGAACTGACCATTAAAGAATAGATCAGATGTTGAAAAATAAATGTTTATAGATGAGGAGCAGTATGATGAGTGAAAGCAGTGCACCGATATCAGAATTCACGCATTTTGATGATGATGGAAATGCGGTGATGGTTGATGTTTCTGATAAAACTGTTACAAAGAGAGAAGCTGTTGCGAGGGGAACCATCAAAGTTTCTTCAGAGGTTTTCGATGCGATAAAGGGACATAAGGTAAAAAAGGGAGATGTGCTGACGGTGGCGCAGGTTGCCGGGATTATGGGGGCAAAGAAGACCTTTGAACTGATACCAATGTGTCATATTTTAAATCTTACCAATGCAAAAGTTTGGTTTCAGATGAATGAAGAGGACATGACGATAGACGCATATTGCAGGGTAAAAACTGAAGGAAAAACAGGAGTTGAGATGGAAGCCCTGACGGGAGTGAATATTGCGCTCCTTACGATCTATGATATGTGTAAAGCTATTGACAAAAGAATGATTATGACGGATATTCATTTGGTTGAGAAGATGGGCGGTAAGAGCGGAGACTTCCGTTTTTAACGTTTCGATGGCAATACGTGATCCTTTGGAGAAAGATTTAGATGGTAGATAACGAAATTCAGTGGGATAAATTGCTGAAGATAAAGACAACCGGCAGAGATGATACAAACGCGGATCAGTATCGTTTTCCTTATGAGCCGACACCGTACAGTGTTCTTGAAAGACTGGCAAACAGTGGATACATAAGGAAGAAAAATGTTTTGATAGATTACGGCTGCGGAAAAGGAAGGGTAAGTTTGTTCCTTTCATACCAGACTCGATGCAGATCGATCGGTGTGGAGTATGATGACAGGATATATGCAGATGCTGAAGTTAATAGGGAAAACGGAGTTTCCGGCAGAAGAACTGAGTTTTTAAAGCAGGGTGCAGAAGATTTTAAGGTGCCATCCGATGCAGACAGGATGGTGTTTTTTAATCCTTTTTCCGTAGAGATCTTAAGAAAAGTGATAGCGCGTGTTACAGAATCGTATTATGAAAATCCGCGAGAAATTCTTATGTTTTTCTACTATCCGTCAGATGAGTATATGTCCCTTCTGATGACAGTTGATGAGCTTGAATTTATGGATGATATAGACTGTAAAGATCTGTTCCCCGGAGAAAATCCAAGAGAAAAGATCGTGATATTCAGGATGGGATAAAGAAACTCCCGTTACTTAGGTTAGTGTAAAAACCTTTGTAACGGGAGTTTGGTGTATCTTAGGATATCAGCGATACTTCTTTTTTAGGGAGAAACCGCGGCCCTCTACCGTATTTACGCGGCTAACGGCGATAAAGCTTACAGGATCGATCTCCTTTATGGTCGCCTCTACACGGGGGAGTGCACGGTTTTGCACGATGGTTATCAGGACATTTTGAGGCTGTTTCAGATAGCCTCCTTCACCGTAGAGAACGGTGACTCCATGATCCAGGTCATTAAGGATGCTTTGACGTATTTCCTCTGCGTGTTCGCTTACGATAGTTATCTGTGTCCGGCTCTGTCCTATGAGGAGGAATTTATCGAGAATAACTGTGTAAAGAAGAACCATGACTATGCCATAGAGAATATTTTCGAGCGGCATAAAAAGCGCCTGAGCGATGATCACAGTGAAGTCGAGGATATTCATCGTAAGGGATAACGGAAGTCCGAAGTGCTTTTTAAGGCTCAGAGGTGGAATATCCATACCGCCTGTAGATGCGCCTGCGTGAATTACTATACCAAGAGAAAGACCTACGCCCACACCGGAAAAAATTGTACATAAAAACATATCATTTGTTAAAATAGTATTGCCGAGTACGAGCTTTATGATCTCAAGGGAAATAGGATAGGATAAAGTACTGAGGACTGTTGTTGCGGCGAATTTTTTACCAAGATCAAATAAGCCCCAGAGTAAAAGGAGGCCGTCCATTATAAATATGGATCCTGAGATCGGGATACCGGATGTACGCTGAAGAGCAAGCGCGATACCGGTGGTTCCGCCGGTGACAAGACCTGACGGTTCCAGAAAAAGTCTGACTGTCAGCGCGTAAAGAAAAGTGCCGACGATAGTCATCAAGACTGATTTTATTAGATTCTTTTTGTCTGTTTTACTACTCATAAATGCTCCGAAAGATGTTATTACTAACGTCACTAAGTATCAGTGGACGATGTATACGATTATAGACTTTAATAGCGCATGGGCGCAAGAGAGTTACGGTTTATAAGTAAAAAATAAGCTATAGGAGATTTTGGATGAAAGTCTGTTTATTAAATGATTCATTTCCGCCGGTGATCGACGGTGTAGCAAATGTGGTGACAAATTATGCGCATATACTTACGGAGAAGCATGGAGCGGAAGTGTTGGTAGGTACACCGGAATACCCGGGGAGCGATTACGACAGCTATCCGTTTCAGGTAGTTCCGTATAAAAGCTTTGATACCACAAAGATAGTCAAAGGATACCGCGCAGGAAATCCGCTTGAAATGCGTTCTGCCACAAAAATGATAGATTTCAGACCTGATATCATTCATTCACATTGTCCGGTGTCTTCTAATGTACTGGCACGTCTCATCAGAAACGAGACCGGAGCACCGGTGGTATTTACCTATCATACTAAGTTTGATGTAGATATCGCGAGAGCTGTTAAGGACAAATTTTTGCAGCAGGAGAGTATCAAAGCACTGGTAAGCACGATATCGGCATGTGATGAAGTGTGGTGCGTAAGTGAGGGCGCAGGAGAAAATCTAAAGTCGCTGGGCTTTGAGGGCGAGTACAGAGTAGTTTCAAACGGAGTGGACTTTGAAAGAGGTCAGGCATCAGAAGAAAAAGTTGCAGAAGCTACAAAAGAGTATGATCTTCCGGAAAATGTACCGGTATTTCTCTTTGTGGGACGAATGATGGCATATAAGGGAATACCGCAGATATTGGATTCATTAAAGATCCTTTCAGAGCAAGGCACAGATTTTAGAATGGTCTTTATAGGGAAAGGCGCTGACCTTGATAGCTTTAAGGAAAAGGCTAAAGAGTATGGAATCGATGACAAGACCTATTTTATCGGTGCGATATATGACAGGGAAGTCCTGAGAGCGTGGAATACAAGAGCAGATCTTTTTGTATTTCCGTCGACTTATGATACAAACGGAATAGTTGTCCGTGAGGCAGCGGCATGCGGTCTTGCAAGTGCGCTTATCCGTAATTCCTGTGCGGCAGAGGGAATCACTGATGACAGGAATGGATTTATCATAGATGAAACTGCAGAGTCGCTTGCGGAGCTCATGACGAGAGTGAGTCGGGATCTTTCTCATGCAAGGGATGTAGGACAGCACGCGATGGATGAAATTTACATATCGTGGGATGACTCGGTGAGAGATGCTTATGACAGATATGGTGAGATCCTAGAAGATGTGAAATCCGGAAAGATGGAGATCAGGCGAAAGACAATGACTGACCATATGCTGGATGTGACAGCAGATGTCATTCATTACACAGAGAAGATCATCGATCTGCAGAAAAAGACATTCATAGATCTGCCGATGAGGGCATTTGAGGGAATGCGTGAAAATGCTCTGGATATGGTCGATACCATAATAGAAGCGCAGGAACGCAGAAACGAAGAAATGCGAGGTCTCACTGATAATGCAGAAAAGAGTATGATGGAAATGTATGAGAGACAGGAAAACTTCACGGAAACATTTCGTCAGAGCATAAAGGATGTGATAGATGATGCAAGGAAGGGATTGGTATAAAACAGCTGTTTTTTATCAAATATGGGTGCGAAGCTTTGCTGATGGAAATGGCGACGGTATAGGTGATCTATATGGTGTGTACAAAAAATTACCGTATATAAAGTCGCTCGGGGTAAATGCCATATGGTTTTCTCCTCTGTATCCATCGCCAAATGCTGATTTTGGTTATGATATCTCGGATTACTGTGATATACATCCGGATTATGGAAACCTGGAGGTGTTTCAAAAGGTACTTCAGCGTGCACATGATCTTGGCATGAAAGTAGTCATGGATCTGGTGATCAATCATACATCGGATGAGCACCGTTGGTTTAGAGAGAGCTGCAAAGGTAAGGATAATCCATACAGCGACTATTATATATGGAGAGACAAGCCCAATAACTGGAACTCGATCTTTGAGGGAAAAGCGTGGGAATATAATGTACAGAGAGGGCAGTATTATCTTCATATCTTTGCTAAAAAGCAGCCTGATCTAAATATGGATAACCCAAAAGTCCGTGAAGAAGTGAAGAAGATCATGCGATTTTGGCTGGATATGGGAGTGGACGGATTTAGAGAAGATGTGATCACTTTTATATCAAAAAAAGAAGGGCTGCCGAATGGACTGCCGTTTCTGCCGATCGTAAACGGTATGCCGTACTATAAGGACGGACCGCATATAGTCGAGTATCTGAAAGAATTTAGGGAAGTAAGTGATGAATATGATGCAGTCCAGATAGGTGAGGGACCAATGACTACCGTCCGTTCGGCGCTCAGGTATCTTACAGGGAAAAATAAGTGTCTGGATCTCATGTTTTCCTTTGACCATATGCTTGCGGACTGTTTTTATACAGAGTATCTGCATAAAAAGTTTGATCTCGTAAAACTAAAGGCTGCATTTACAAAATGGCAGAAAGCTTTGAACAGGAGAGCATGGAATACGCTTTATCTGGAAAATCACGATCATCCGCGGATCATCAGCAGGTATGGAAGCGAGAAGTTTTGGAGCGAGAGTGGGAAAATGCTGGCGGTCTGTTACATGTTCCAAAAGGGCACACCCTTTATCTATCAGGGACAGGAAATCGGAATGACGAATATACATCTAAGTGATATAGCGCACTATGTGGATGTATCGTCGATCATGAATTTCGAAGCCTTTAATACAAAGGATCCGCTGAGAAAACGTATGGCGCGGATATATGTTTCAAGTCGTGATTCGTCGCGTACGCCCATGCAGTGGGATAGTTCGAGATATGCCGGTTTTTCGAGAGTAAAACCGTGGTTTTATATCAACCGTAATTATAAGACAGTAAACGTGAAGGAGGAGGAAAAGGATCCCGGAAGTATACTGAATTTTTACCGAAAATGCATAGATATGAAGCGCCATAGTAAAGCTATGATAAACGGGTCATACAGAGAATTCTTTCCTAAAAACAGGCATATTTATACTTACGAAAGAGCGCTGGATAATGCGCGGTATCTGATAGTGTGCTCTTTTTCTACTCACGGGAGACACTGGAAACTACCGGAAGAGTATGTTGGCAGGGTTGGAAAACTCATACTCTGCAATTATTCGATGCCTATTTCCACTACGGTGTCACAGCAGCCGAGAGATCTGCTGAGGCCGTACGAAGCGAGGGTTTATCGGTTTAAGGTGTGATGACAGTAATGATAAACAGATTGTTCTGGCTTGCAAGATGATGTAAGGGTCAAAGGTTTTTGATCTTGTCGTCATCAATGTGAGTCGGGATAGTCTGTTTTTTTATGCTAAAATGCTATTTAAAATAGCAAAAAGTGATGTGAAGTGCTATTATAGTCGTTGTACGGTTATGTAAACAATAAGGGTTTGTTTGCGACCGGCAAAAAGTGAACACCAGGGGGGAATAAGGTACCATGCGTAAGAAGTATTGCGAGAATGCAGTGATCCTCACGGATCTCGCGGTCTTTGCGATTGCATTTATATGCAGTCTCCTTATCAGGTATGGAGGGGAAGCAAGGCATGTGCTTTTTGATTATAACTACAGTCAGAATATAGGCATGCTTTTTCTATATCTAATCCTTTATCTGCTGATCATATTTGCGGTCAGAGGAACGGGCGGGTATAAACTCGGACGAAATATCCCGGAGCAGATAATCTACGTGGTGAGAAATCAGGGGACACTTCTCATGATCATTATCCTCTTTGCATTCTTCACACAACGAGGAATGAGTTTTTCCAGAAAGTTTGTAGCATATACTTTTACGATAAGCGTTGTACTGGATCTGATAGCGAGGTCGATGCTGAGACACAGATGCGAAAATGCATCACGGCAGGATATAAGCCGCAGGAAATCCGGCAGAGATTCTGTCCATTCGGTGTTTACCATTGATGAGCATGTGGTCCGGGAACTGTATGGAGATGAGCTGCCGGAGCCCGGAGAGATGGGCACGGGGGAAGAGAATGTATCAGGCAGAGACGGCTTTGAAAAATACCGTCATGTATTTGCTATAGGATGTAAGGGAATACCTGCGACCTACGGTGGATTTGAGAGTTTCATGGATAATCTCACTCGAAATAAGAAAGATCCGAAACTCATGTATCATGTAGCGAGGATAAGTCGTGACACTCTTAGATTTGAGTACAACGATTCGGTCTGTTTTGACATACCGGTACCTGATATAGGCGCAGCAAAAGCTATCATATATGACTGTTCTGCTATTGAGCATAGCATCCGCTATTGCAAGAGACATCCGGAGATAAAAAATCCTGTGTTTTTTATAATGGCTTGCAGGATCGGACCGGTCATTTCTATTTACAAAAACAGGATTCATAAACTCGGAGGAAAGCTGTATGTGAATCCTGATGGACATGAGTGGAAGAGAGCAAAGTGGAACCGCTTCATAAAAAAGTATTGGAAAATCTCGGAACGGCTCATGGTAAAACACGCGGATCTGCTTATATGTGACAGCAGAAACATAGAGAAGTATATGCATGAGATGTATGCGGAATATGAACCGAAAACCACCTTTATCCCGTACGGAAGTGACATAAAGGCATCGGTACTGAAAGATGATGATAATGATTTCCAAAGGTGGCTCAGATTTAATAGATTGAAGCCCGGTGAGTACTATCTGGTCGTTGGACGGTTTGTACCGGAGAACAATTTTGAAACAGTGATCAGAGAATTTATGAAGAGCGATACGGAAAGAAAGCTCGCGATCATCACGACAGAAAACAGCAGATTTCTTGAAGAACTACAGAATAAACTCGATTTTGAGAGCGATAAGAGGATACGTTTTACAGGAACGGTATATAACGATGAACTTCTGAAAAAGATCAGAGAGAATGCGTTTGCATATATACACGGTCATGAGGTCGGTGGTACAAATCCGAGTCTTCTCGAGGCACTCAGCAGTACGAATCTCAATCTTTTAAATGAAGTCAGATTTAATACAGAGGTTGGAGCAGACGCTGCGCTTTACTGGAATAAAAAGGACAAGAGCCTGCAGGATCTCATCGAGTATGTGGAGAAACTCGATGAAGCCGAGATCGAGGACTACGGAAATAGAGCAAAACGCAGGATAGAGAAGGAGTATCTCTGGAAAGAAACCTGCGAAAACTATGAAAGGGTGTTTAGAGAGGAGAGTAATTAAATAAGCGATGTTAAAGAAAAAGACTGAAGTAAAAGAACTGTTTTCATTTAAGTTTCTGAAGGAATTTATAGGAGTTTATCTGGCATTTTTCTTCCTGCTTTTTCCACTATATTACGAGCGTAATTACGCACATATCGGTGAAGTGAAATGGAAGATCTACAGGAATTTCACGTTGTACATAAAGATGTTTGGATTGACGGTTCCGACAGCATTGGGTGTGATGGTGGTTGTTTTTCTCCTGCATATGAGAGCTCTCGGAAAGACAGGAGAGAGGGAACAGTTTTGGAAATCGGTTTCTAAAACTGATATATGTGCGTTGGCATATATTATAATCTGTTTTGTATCGACGATAATCACACCTTATAAAGAATATGTAGTCATGGGCTCCGGTGGATGGTACTGCGGATTGATCTTTCAGCTGTCGGTAGTTCTATTGTACTTCTTTATGTCACGGTACTGGAGATGGGATGATATCATGTTTATGGCGTACCTCGGTGCGTCGGCAGTGGTGTATCTCCTGGCAGTAATGCATCGTTTTAGTATCGATCCTTTTAATTTTTACGCTGGACTTTCAGATGATCGAAAAAGAACATTTCTGACAACGATGGGTCAGAATACCTGGTATTCAAGTTATCTCGTTATAATCTTTCCAATCGGACTTTTCGCATACTGGTATGTGAAGAAAAAGTCCTACAGGATCGCGACTTTTCTGTATCTGGTTCTGGCATCCATGACTATCGTAACACAGGATTCGGACAGCGCATTTATGGCACTCTTTGCGATAAATCTGGTGCTTTTTGCAGTATCATTTAGGTCAAATGAGTATATGATAAGGTATTTTGAAAGTCTGGTGGTGATGTTAACCACTTGGCGTATCGTGGGCTTTATGCAGATGATATTTGCAGATAGCGTACTCACAACCGGAAAGATCATGCTCTTTTGCAGTCAGAGTAATCTTATGTGGATACCGTGGGCTGCATCCGTCGCAATTTACGTGCTTTTAAGAAAACTGGATAAAGAGCATAAACTGGATGTAACGAAGTACAAGTGGATCTATAAGGTGCTGATAGCTGCGGTTCTGCTTGGTATAGCGGCACTTGTAATCTACATCGTGCTGAATACGACAGGTGCTTTGCCGGAGAACCTGAGGAGCACAAGTAATTATTTGTACTTCGATGACGGCTGGGGAAATCACCGAGGTATTAACTGGAAGATGGCGGTAAATACCTATATCGCTACATCAAAAGATCATCCGTGGATGGCAGTTATTGGTGGTGGTCCAGACTCATATGTCGAATCAATTAAGATCTACTTTGGAGAACTGGTCAATGATTACTTTGGTTCAAGAGGGTATGGAACAGTACAGTCTGCGCATAACGAGTTCCTTACAGAACTGGTATGGGGCGGAGCGCTGGGATTAATAGCATATGTCGGTATCTTTGTGACAGCGATCATCAGAAATCTGAAAGCCTCAAAGAAAACACCGGAGAGCCTGGCAATAGTACTGGCGATAGTTGGATATATGGCACATAACTTTTTCTGCTACCAGCAGGTAATCTGCACACCAACGATCTTCATAATTATCGGAATGGGAGAATGTATCGCCAGAATGGGTGAACTGAGACTCATATCAGATGGGGGCTGAAAAGAGATACGGGATAGGAGTTAAATTAAGAGAAATATAGATCATAAACAAACACCTGACAGGTAATCTTCCTGATCAGGTGTTTGTTTAATTTATAGGAAATTCCATTGGAATTTCGATAAAATAAATCCTGAGGCCGTATCCATTGAAAAAAGGATTATCAAATGGGATAATTTAATAATGACAGGGTCAAAAGTAAAAAATGATAAACAGGAGAGACATATGTTTTGTTCTAAGTGCGGAAATAATCTGAGTGAGAATGCAAAATTTTGTCCGAAGTGCGGAGCTAAGGTCCCGAATAGGAGCGAAGCAGAAAGTCGTGAAGGAAAAAATGTAATTAATCCTGCCGCGGAGCAGCGAAAGGTGCTGGCGAAGGATATTAAAAGCGCAGAAGTAAAGAAGGGAAGCATGGTTCCGATCATAGCGATCATTGCAATGATCGTTGTGGTGGCATTTGTCTTTGTCGGATTTTTCGTGGTGAAAAATGTAATAGGCAGCATGGTAGGTGAAACTGCAGATAGAATAGCTATGGAATCGGATGAGGAAGATGATAAGAAAGCCTCAAGTGACAAGGTTGAAACGGAAACCTCAAAAGAGGATGGATCAGAAGCTTACCCGGATGAAAAAACAAATCTTGAAAAGCTGGAAGACTATGCAGAGGATCTGATCAGTATCGCAGGAAACAAGGGAACGGTATATCTGACGAGCAATAGTAGTGGTGTACAAAAAATTAAAACTGACGTAGGTTCCGGAAATATAGGGTATTATCTGGATAGTTATGCAGAAATGCTCGTTACTGCTGATTATGAAGACGAAGAAAAAAACAGAATCCGTCTAAAGACTTATGGTGTAGACAGTAATGGAACAGTAAAAGAACTCGATAATTACACCTATGATGAATTGCCCGAAGTAATAAAAGGTGATACCGGTAAGGTTTCTATTTACAAGTGGGACATAGATCCTGCCGGTGACAGCAATAGCAATTCTGTGATGCACTTTGGAATAGAGGAACGTTCACTTTATTGTACAGGTGCTGATGGAGTTTATTATCTCCTGGATATCTTTTCAGTAGGCGAAGATGGAGAAATCACCCTGGAATTTGAAAAGAGCATGGCGGGATCAGATGTCTCGCTCGAAGACTTTGGGGATGATCTCCGTAACTACATGGGTAACAGCAGATATGATAACAGAATGTACTACAATTCGTTTTGCAGTAATGAGCTTATGGATGAGTCCGGTGATGACACTGAGACACTCGGAGTGATCGAAAATGTTTCAGAAGCATATAAGATACAGAACGCAGGCAGATACGAGGAAGCCGGAGATATTTCCATGAAAGCTTCCGGACAGGTGGGCAGCGGAGTAGAGGATTATCCATGGTCAAGACTTCGGATAAAAGGAACAAACGATGTGACCGGAGGCGGTTACGATGATTATTTCGACAATACTGTATCCTACGACACAGAAGAAACCGATCTGTATGACAGTGAATATATCATCCCGGATAGCGGAATACGGATGCTGTCACTCAGTGATCTCGAACCGTTGTCTGCTGAAGAACTGAGACTTGCGAGAAATGAGATCTATGCAAGACACGGAAGAAAATTTAAAGACAAAGCACTGCAGGATTATTTTGATGGAAAGTCCTGGTATGTGGGGCAGATCGAACCGGATGATTTCACTGACGATATGCTGAGCGATATTGAACGTGAGAACAAAAATCTGATCGCAGATTACGAGAAGAGCCTGAGTAAATAAGGACGTGCGATAATGATAGATAGAGGATACGATTGCAATGAAGATATTTCATTTTCAATAAGAAAAAGTACCAGGTATAAAGAGGGTTGAGATCAGAGATAAGGTATTTTTTGAAGTGACTGTGTGAGGAAACTTAAATATTGCCGCACCATTTATTTTAAGTCGTGCGGCAATTAGATTATCAGATTTTGAGTATTAATTTATTGCTTTTCTACATTCTTCGATGTGAGACTTAGACTGAGATTCGGTCAAACCGTATTTTGCTTTGAGTTTTTCGATTATTTTGTCATCGGGGATATTGTCTTCGAGCTTGTCCTCGATGAAAATTCGGATTCCCTCAGCCTTACCTTCGGCTTTGCCCCTAGCTTCGCCACGGGCCTCGATTATATCTAACGCTTCACACATGGTTGCATTCTCCTTTCCTGCTGTAGATAATTTACGGCTGGTTTCTTCAAATCTGCTGTCACCGGTTAATACTGCCATGAGTTTCAGGACAGCATCCTGATGATCCATTGGCCTGTTATCCGGTATATACTCCAACCCACGGTTGATTTTGTAGAAATAGTCTGCGATTATATGGAAGTCACTCTTAAATTCATCAATCTGCTCACGTGACAGATCATTGATGTTTACGACATTGATTTTATAATCACTTACGTACTTTTTCAGACAATACGGGATAGATATGCAGTCGTACAACGAATGATTTTTCCAACTATTTTTTCCAAAATTGATGACAAGCGTAACAACCGGAACCAAAGGTGGAATAGCCTTCTTTTTCTTTTTGCAGCTGTCAATTTCGACAAGCTGTTCCTTGTAAGATGAACCATCATAGCTCAATACTCTCGCTGGTTCATATTTATCCACGCTGGACTGATTTTCGATGCCAATTATTGAAATCCGGATACGGTTATGCTGCCAGATTTTTACATTGTCTCGTTCCTGCTCATGGATGGAGCCATCGATTTTTAGCTGCGACTTTGTCCGGGTATTGGTAAGATCATCTTCTTTAACTAGCGGTTTGCCGTCAAAAAGAAGCGTGTTTACAATGTCGGCAAATACATCATTGTAATCTTCGAGAGTTTTCTCAGTAATGTCTTTTTCACCCATTGATTACGATATTTCTCCTTTATCCTAACATAATAAAAAGTAGAACAAAAGTCCCTTTTTAAGAACTGCCGTTCTATATCAATATAGCATACATTTGTTCTACAAACAAGTGTTTTGCAAAAATAAATGTATGGTGTAGTTACGAGAATAACAAAAAAGAAGCTTTGGTAAAATAGCATTAAGGATAGCATGAAAAAGAATAGAAGATGATAAATCCCGACATGGAGAATTAAGAATTCTATGTCGGGATTTTTGCTGTTAGTTTTTAAGATTAAATGCTATCCCAAATAGCATATAATAGAATGAAGTGCTACAATAGCGATTGTACGATTTCGCAAACAGATTGAAGGTATGCACTTAATTGAAAAGTGAGCATAAAAGAAGAGAAGGGAACTGTAAGTGGCATGAGAATCGGAATAGATGCTCACATGATCGGTGATCACTCGGGTGGAAACGAAAGTTTTTATTCAGGAGTTTTTGGAGAATTTCAGCCGGATAAAGGTGATGATTATTTCTTATTTCTGAAAGAAGGAGTCGATGATACGGCTTATTGTGACAGGTTTAATATAGTGAGGTTTAAGAGCCATAACGCATTTATCAGAAATTTCGTCGAACTTTCTATTCTGGCGAAAAAGTTGAAACTTGATCTCCTGCACACGCAGTATTACATCCCATTTATACGACCGTGTCCAGTGATCTGCACGATCCATGATATATGCTTTGAGCACTATAAGGATATCTTTACCAAGGGAGAGTATTTTAGAAATAAATTATTGATCCCGTATGCAGCAAAGCACTCTGCAGGAATCGTTACGGTATCAGAATTTTCTAAGAAAGACATCGCAGAACGTTATCACATATCGCCAAAGAAAATTCATGTGGTGTATAACGCTGTTGATCCGGTGTTCAGAAAAATGACATTGGATGAACTGGCAGCGGTCGGCGTCCGTGAAAAATATGCGATAGGAAATGATCCATATATAATTTCGGTAGGGAATCTGCAGCCGAGGAAAAACATACCGAGACTCATACAAGCATACAGTATGTACAAAAAAAGACATCCGGAAAAACAGTTGAAACTTGTTATCGTTGGTAAAAAGGCATGGATGTATGATGAGATACTGAAACATGCACAGACAGATCCATCAAACATAGTCCTGACAGGGTATGTAGAGAGAGAAGATCTCGTGGCTTTAATTAATGAAGCAAGAGGTTTTGTATATCCGTCAATATTTGAGGGGTTTGGGATACCACCATTAGAAGCACTGGCTTGCGGTACACAGGCAGCGGTATCCGATATCCCGGTTATGCGAGAAGTGCTGGGAGAGAGCACTGAAACAGAATTTTTTGATCCGTTAAGTGTGGAGAGTATCTGCGAGGCGATCGAGAGGCTGGTGAATAAGAGTGTGATAGAAGGAGCGGATGTTCTGCGGAGGTATTCTTGGAAGAAAAGTGCGGAAGTGATGAGAGAAATATATATGGCGTTGTGTTATAGGACCACAGGACAGAGGGAAAAACGTCTTGACGAATACTAAAAGAAAATGTATACTTACCTTAATATCAAAGATTGATAGGGGCTGACCGAAAGGTCCGGGTCCACCAAAGGCGCTGGGAACCGGCGCCATTTTTTTTGCTAAAAATTATTAATATAAGGATTAATTTACAGATGTCAATGAGAGAGGCAAAGATACTAAGTTGCTTTGTGGATGAGTCGGGAGATTTTGGAAAATATGATTCAAATTGTCCATATTATATGGTATCTGTTGTTTTGCATGATCAAAGTGATTCTATAAAGAAACAATTGGATGGACTAGAAGCGTATTTGTCCAATATGGGCTTTTCACATCATGCGTTACATGCAGGTCCGCTTGTAAGACGTGAATCAGATTATGAGCAAATGGATATGGAAGATAGGAAAAAGCTTTTTAACCTATTGTTTAATTTTATGCGTAAGCTGCCTATTAAATATTTCTGTGTTAAGGTAAAAAAATCGGAATGTAAAGATGCAGATGAACTTGATGCGAAGTTAACCAAGGTTATAAAGAATGAGGTTCTTAAAGAGGAAAGATATTGGGAATCATTTGATAAAATTATCATATATTATGATAACGGTCAGAAAGCATTAAAGCGAGTATTAAATATTACCTTTAACAGTTTGTTTTCTGAGGTTGAGGTCAGAAAAGTACAACCTACAGATTATAGATTGTTTCAAGTTGCTGATTTGTTGTGTACATTAGAATTAACAAACGCAAAAATAAAGAATGGACATTTTTCAAATACAGAGAAAATGTTTTTTCACAGTCCGCGTGATTTTCGTAAAGAATATTGGAGAAAAGTCGAAAGAATCCATATTTGATATAAAAGAATAAATTGGGTAAATCCCGACGTAGAGTAGAATAACTCTATGCCGGGATTTTTGAATGAAAGAATTTAAATATGATTGCTATTTATAATAGCATTTAAAGAGACAAAGTGCTATTATATCTATTGTACGGTTATGTAAACAACGTTAAGCGTTTCTGCCGTATTGATTAGAGGGACAGCAAGGGGAGAAAAAGCAGGGGCTCTTTATTCATTACAGTCATTCATAGGCCTATTTTGCGCCTATTCTATTATCCTCTTTATATTTCTCGCGTGGGGATGAGTTTCTCCATGTTATTTTGAATAAGTTTCCAAAAAACATTTATTGAAAAGACAGGTATATCGTTAGTTAATGCGAAATGTTGTCATAATTCTTAATTTCAATGATTTGGAGCAGACCATAAAAACGGTTTGCGATATTTCGGGTTATCAAAATATTGAAAGAGTTATCGTCGTTGATAATAACTCGACGGATGACTCTGCGACTAGATTGTATGAATATCAAGGATACAAAGAAAAAGTTGATGTCATAAGTACAGATAGAAACGGCGGTTATGCATATGGCAATAACGTTGGATGCAGATATGCAATTGAGAAATATGATCCGGAAATATTAACCATTGCCAATCCTGATGTTTCGTTTTCTGAGAACACTTTAGAAGAGATGTTGGAAACTGCAAGAAATAAAGAAAAATGCGGAGTGGTGGGATGTATGATGAACTGCCATTCTTTGATAAAGCTTCCATCAGCATGGAGGCTTCTAACATACGTGGATTGTATGTTGGAAAATCTGATCCTGCTAAAAAGGCTTATCGGAGATAAAAAATTGTATGAAGAATCGGAGCTTGCAAAAGATGCTATAGAAGTAGATGCGATTGCTGGTTCGTTTTTTTGTATATGTTGCGAAGCCTATAAAAAATGCAGGGGATTCGATGAAAACACATTTCTATATTACGAAGAAACAATACTCGCAAAGAGGTTAAAGGATAGAGGGTATAAAAACTATCTCCTTACAAAGGTTAACTATGAGCACTATCACTCGGTGAGTATTGATAAAGAGTTTAACAGTAAAATGAAACGACTGGATCTCGCATATAAAAGCAGAAGATATTACATGGAGAAATATTTAAGGACAGGAAAAATTGGATTGCTAATTTCGGATATTACATATTCGATAGGACGGTTTGATTATATGGCAGCTGATTGGATAAGGATGAGAATTAATGAAATGGGACATAAAAAGAATGCATGAAGTTATTGATCTACAAAAAATAAAAAAGAAAAAAATGCTTTATCTATGTGCTATAGAGTGGGAGTGGATAGCTCAGAGACCTCATTTTTTAGCGTTAGAACTTCAGAAATACTATGACATCAAGGTGGCTAGTCCTATACATCTTTTTAAAAAGATAGATATACAGAGAAATAATAAAAAAGCAGATCAGCACAGTACGTTTTTTTTATTACCGTTGCAAGAGAAATACAAGGCTATAGGCATGCTTTCAGAGCTGTTTTTTAGGTTAAAAATTGGGTCATTAAGCAAGTATGACATGATTTGGCTTGGATCTCCTATTTTCATAAGGTACATACCAAAATCGTATAAAGGTCAGGTTATTTACGATTACATGGATGACTGCGTATCAATGCAGATGTCTGAAAGAATGAGAGATATATTTAGAAAAGCACATGATCACTTAAGCAAAAGGGCGAATGTGATTTTTGCAAGCAGTAATTATTTGCTTAAGTTATTGCCGGAAGATATCAGAAAAAAGGCATTTATTGTCAGTAATGCTTTTAAGGGAAAAAGTCTTTATTCACCTCAAATAAAATCGGTAGATGATGTATTGAAGCTTGGATATGTCGGTACGATTTCTAGCTGGATGGATTGGAATCTATTGGAAAAAAGCATTGAATTGGATAGTGGTATTGAATATCACTTTTGGGGACCAAAGGACGTAGATATACCGCAAAATGAGCATTTTTTATACCATGGAATAGTTGAGCATGATGATATTGCAAAAGCGGTTGAAAATGTTGATGCACTAGTCATGCCTTTTATTATAAATGACGTTGTTAAGGCAGTAGATCCAGTAAAACTCTATGAATATATAAGTTTTGGGAAAAATGTTATCTGTTGTTCATATGATGAAGTTCAAAAATATAGCGATTATGTGTGGCTATACGATGACGAAAATTCATATTGTCGGATCACAAAGCAGCTAAAGGCCAATGATTTGCCTGTTAAATATAATGTCGAATCTCAGAGGAGATTTTTGGAAAAGAATACTTGGGCATGCAGGGCAGAGCAAATATATCAAATATTGGAGAGGAAACAATAACTAATGAAAAAAGTGATGTTGGTTTTTGGAACGCGACCTGAAGCAATAAAAATGTGTCCTCTGGTAAATGAGTTAAAAAAGAGAGATTCCTTGGAAGTTGTTGTTTGCGTAACCGCTCAGCATCGTCAGATGCTAGATCAGGTACTTAATACGTTTGGCGTTGTTCCGGAATATGATCTAAATATCATGAAAGACCGCCAAACTTTGTTTGATATAACGACGAATATCATGGAAATGATAAGAGAACCATTACAGAAGGAAAATCCGGATATAGTTCTGGTACATGGTGATACATCTACTACTTTTGCTACGGCATTAGCATGTTTTTATCTTCAGATACTGGTCGGACATGTTGAAGCTGGATTAAGGACATATAACATTTATTCACCATATCCTGAAGAATTTAATAGGCAAGCAGTAGGAATAATATCTCGGTATAATTTTGCGCCTACAAATCTGGCGGCTGAAAATCTTATAAGAGAAGGAAAGAGTAAAGATACGATATTTGTCACCGGAAATACTGTGATCGATGCTATGCAGCATACAGTGAGAGAAGATTATACGCATCCGGAACTTGAATGGGTTGGAGATAACAAACTCATTTTTATAACAGCCCATAGACGTGAAAATTTGGGAAAACCTATGCACAATATGTTCCGCGCTATACGACGTGTATTGGAAGAACATCCTGAGTGTAGAGCGATATATCCTATTCACATGAATCCTGTTGTAAGACAGGCGGCTGATGAAGAATTAGGTGATTGTGACCATATTCATATAATTGATCCTATCGATGTATTTGATTGTCATAATTTCGAGGCAAGGAGCTTTTTGTGTCTTACTGATTCAGGCGGAATACAGGAAGAATGTCCTTCATATGGTGTGCCGGTACTGGTAATGAGAGATACAACGGAAAGACCTGAAGGTGTAAGTGCAGGTACATTATGTCTTGTAGGAACTGATGAATTATCAATATACGATTCATTTACAGACCTTTTGGAGAATGAATCATCGTACAAAAAAATGAGTGGTGCATGCAATCCCTATGGAGATGGTCATGCATGTGAAAGAATAGCGGATATTTTGGAAGGTAAAGAATTTACTCCTTGGAATCCGTAAATAGGAGAAGAGATTTAGATGGATGATAATTTGGATATGGTTGATATATATAATGAGCTTTTAGAAGCACGAGAGGTTATTGTGCAACAACGGCAAGAAATTGCTGACATTAAAGGTTCGTTAAGTTGGAAGATAACAAAACCGTATAGAGTAGCAGTTGGATTATTAAAAAAGGGCTATCACAAGCTAAAAAAATATACTATTTTTGGATTCACTGCTTTTGTGAATTGCTTTCGTTGGATAGGTCAATATGGCGTAAAAGAAGGGTTAAAACTCATTAGAGAGAAAGTTGTCTCAAAGATTCAAGCTAAAAAGAAACTTGCCAAGATACATACTATTGTAAATGAAACAGATTGCTGGAAAGAGTTTGAAGATTGGATAGAAAGTATTCCTCACGAGTTCATAGATATTTTTAGTGTTCCGATGGGATGGAATACAAAGTTATTTCAGCGTTTTCAGCATATTTCTTTAAATGTTGGAAAGATAAATGGTATTGCAGTTTATGGAGCACATCCGAGTGTTGATAAGGATGTAGATTTATACAAAATTATTTCCCCTAAATTGTGTTTGGTAAATTTGGAAAATCCTCAAGTCAAGCAGAAAATGTTTGAAATATTAGATAAAAGGAAGGAATTAAAGTATATAAGAATTCAGTCTATTGATCTGGCAACAACGATTGAGGAGGTCAATAGATACATTTATAAAGGTTACTACATAGTATATGAATACATAGATGAATTAACTCCACAGATAACGGGAAGTGTTCCTCAGTTTGTTTATGAAAGGCATGAAAAGCTACTTAAAAATAAGAATGTGATTGTTACAGCAACTTCAGATAAGCTTTTTAAGCAAGCTTTAGAAATTAGAAAGAGCAAAACTAATATTATTGTAAGCACTAATGGTGTTGATTATGATTATTGGCATGATACTCGAGGTGATGCAGATCCACCAGAGGATATAAAAGAGATAGTAGAACAGGGAAAGATAATAGTTGGCTACCACGGGGCATTAGCACGGTGGATAGATTATGATGCACTAAAAGCTATTGCTGATACAGATAGGTATTCGCTGTTGCTTATAGGATTTGAACATGATGATAGTTTGAAAAATAGTGGTATTTTGGAGTATTCAAATGTATATTTCCTAGGTTCGAAACCGTATTCAGAATTAGTGAAATATGCAGTTTGGTATGATGTTGCTATAATGCCGTTTGTTTTGAATAATATTACGCTTTCTGTATCTCCTGTTAAGATATTCGAGTATATGGCATTAAAAAAACCTATAGTTTCTGGGGCTCTACCTGAGTGTAAAAAGTATAGATCGTGTCTCATTGCGAATACAGTAGATGAATATTTGGAGCAACTTGAAAAAGCAGTCCAACTGATTGATGATGAGAAATATATGGAGGTTGTTTCAAGGGAAGCTAAAGAAAATACGTGGGAAGCAATTACAAAAAAGGTTGTAAATCTTGTATACGCTGCGAGAGAAGACCAAATAAAAAAGTTAAATAATAGTAAAAAGGAAGAGCCTATTCCGGATATATATAATACAACGTTGACGGATTTATATAAGTCCTTTTACATGGATGAAGTGCTGGATATTTCGAGGAATAGAAAATCTGTATATTATAAGGAACTGATACAGAAAACATATAAACGGCAAGAAAATGATGTGAAAATAATTGCTTATTATTTAACACAGTATCATCCAGATCCACATAATGAAGAATGGTGGGGGAAAGGTGTGACAGAATGGAACAATGTAACAAGGGCAATACCACAGTTTTTAGGTCATTATCAGCCAAGAATCCCTGGAGAGATGGGATACTATGATTTGCGAATTAAAGATAATATGAAACGTCAAATAGAACTGGCTAAAATGTATGGTATTTTTGGCTTTTCATTCTATTATTATTGGTTCAATGGTGAGAGGTTGTTAGAACAACCATTAGAAATGTTTTTAGCTGATTCTGATCTTGATTTTCCGTTTTCTCTTTGCTGGGCCAATGAGAATTGGACAAAAAGATTTGATGGAACCAATTCAGATATATTGATGGAGCAACCCACAACGGTGGAGAGCTACAGAAATGTTATACATGACATGGTTCGTTTTCTTAATGATCCAAGATATATTACAGTTGATGGTAAGAAAGTTATTACAGTATATAGACCATCTTTAATGCCAAAAGTAAAAGAGGTTCTTAAGTATTGGAGAAGGGTTGCTGAGGAAAAAGGAGTGGGAAAACTGTATCTCATTGCAGTAAAAGAAAACACAGTTGAGATTGATTGGCTTTCTGAAGGGTATGATGCAGTATCAGAGTTCCATCCGGGAACACTATACAAAGAATGTACAAAGATAAATGATACTTTGGTTTATGCACGTCGTGATTTTTCTGGTGAAGTTTATTCATATAAAGATATTGTCATTAATAAAAAATATTTTAATTATTCTTATCCAAAACTGTATAGGGCGGTAATGCCGATGTGGGATAATACTGCGCGCAGAAATAATAAGGGGATGATTTTTCATGAATCTACACCAATGCTCTACAAAGAGTGGTTGATGGATGTTATTCATGAAAGTTATGAGAAGGCAGACACAGAGGATAATATCATATTTATTAATGCATGGAATGAATGGGGAGAGGGGGCATATCTTGAACCAGATCGTTTTTATGGATATGCGTATTTAAATGCTACAAAGGAAGCAGTAGAGGAATGTAGAGAAGACATTTTAGATATGAAAGGTAGAATGCAATGAAGTATGTATTAAGAAGATGCATTCAAATTATAGTGGCGTTTGTTGTTTCATGTGCATTGGTCATATCTTTAAGCAATCGAAATCAAATTATTAATATAATATCTAACAATAATAGCTACAGGTATGATAAAGACACATGTGAGTTATATAATTGGTTTTTGGATGATGAGGATGGAAATTATGTGTCTAAATCAGATCCACAGATAATCATTTATGATGTTGACGATTATTTACGTGATATTAGAGTTAATGTGCATTTGCCTTTGGGTGAAATAGACCAAGATGAAATCCAGGTGTATTACACGCTAAATGAAGATCCATCGTTTTCTGCAGATAAAACGATTCCTACACTTGTCAATATTACCAGTGGTAGTTTTGACTTTACGATAAATAAGCAGGTTAAGGATATTAGAATTGACTTGGTTGAGGAAGCAGATGTAAGGATGACTTTTGAGAGTGTGGAATGCAATCCTCGTAATTTCAGAATGGGAAAATATGATTTGTTGCTATGTAGCGTTATTCTCTTATTGTTTTTTGTTGTGTTTAAATCACGATTTTTTATCCGGAAGATTTATTCAGAGAAAGATTTGATAGTTTTATTGGCAAAAAATGATTTGAAGTCTCGTTATGCAGGATCTGCTTTTGGATTGATTTGGGCGTTTGTTCAGCCGTTAATGACGATTCTTGTGTTTTGGATTGTTTATGAAGTCGGATTTAGAGCTGTTCCGGTTGAAAATGTCAAGTTTATCCAATGGTTTGTTCCGGCTTATATTTCATGGATATTCTTTGCAGATGCGGTGGCAAATGCTTCTAATTGTTTGAGAGAATATTCGTATTTGGTAAAAAAAATGAGATTTCCAATCGAGATATTACCAATTATTAAGGTGTTGGCATCTTTTGTGGTTCATCTCTTTTTCGTTGTATTAATGTTTGTCATTTATATTTTTTATGGCTACTCATTTTCGTTAATGAATATACAACTCTTATATTATTCATTTGCGCTGATATGTCTGTTATTTGGAGTTGCATGGCTGACATCTGCATTATCTGTGTTCTTAAAAGACTTTACACAGATCATCAGCATTATATTGCAGTTGGGTTTTTTTATGGTACCTATATTTTGGAATAGTGCAGATATGGGGAAGAATGTAGTTTTCTTTTTGAAATTTAACCCTTGCTATTACATAGTGCAAGGGTATAGAGACACTATGCTCACAGGGAAGTTTTTTTGGGATGAGCCTTGGCAAACAGCATATTATTGGTTAGTTACAGTCTTATTATATTTTGTAGGAACAAAATTGTTTAATGGCGTTAGGCGTCATTTTGCAGATTTGCTTTGATAATGTTTTTGAGATGTTATTGTTTGCTTCAGGGGAGCATTGGATACAAATTATTATTATGTAATAGAAAGTGAAGCATTTTAGATGAAACCTTATGCAATAAGAATTAGCAATTTAAGTAAAGTTTACAATTTGTATAATAGACCAATTGACCGATTGAAGGAAACTGTATCATTTACCAAAAGAAAATATGGCAAGGAATTCTATGCTTTGAACGATATCAACCTCAAGATAAGAAAAGGTGAAACTGTTGGTCTGGTTGGGAAAAATGGATCTGGTAAATCAACACTTTTGAAAATTATTACAGAGGTATTACTTCCATCTAAAGGAACGGTTGAAGTCAGTGGGGCAGTTTCGGCACTGTTGGAGCTAGGTGCTGGATTCAATCCAGAATACACGGGAATTGAAAATATTCGGCTTAATTGCTCTATGATGGGCCTGAGTTATGATGAGATAAAAGAAAAAATGCCGGATATTATTGCGTTTGCTGACATTGGAGACTTTATATATCAGCCAGTACGGTCATATTCAAGCGGAATGTTTGCACGATTAGCATTTGCAGTTGCGATAAGTGTTGAACCGGAAATTCTTATTGTGGATGAGGCTTTATCTGTAGGAGACACAAGATTTCAGATCAAGTGTATGGAGCATATGAAACGCATGATGGAAGGCGGAACTACAGTTCTGTTTGTTTCACATGATATCAATGCAATTAGAAGATTTTGTTCAAGAGTAATTTGGCTTAACAATGGTAAGATTCAATTAGATGGCGAGACCAATATGGTGTGTGATGAATATCTAGATTTTTTGAAACGTGGGGAAGTTGTACATTTTGAAAAAAGAGATGCGCTTCAAGAGTTCGTACATAAGGATGGTATAGCCGAAATAAAAAAATTCACAATATTTGATTCTTTTGGTAATGAAATTGGTAATTCGGTGAATTATGACGAACCAATAGTTATTGAAGTGATATACGATGTTTATGATGAATCGTTGGAAGATGCAGTATTAGGTATAGCTATACGAAGTTCAGATGACGACTATACGTGTGGATTGAATACGTTATTGGATGGAGAAAGGATACCTTGGAAGTATGGAAGAAACAAGGTTTCTTTAGCATTTCCATATGGGATTAGGGCTACAGGAGGAAAATATTATTTTGAGGCTGCGTTAGAAGAACAAACTGCGACAATAGGCTTTCACTACCTACAACGTATTAAAGAAATAAACATAATTATGAATTATAAATGTGAAGGGAGATATAATATCCCGCATCAGTGGCTATTAAAGTAGAAAGTATGAATGAGATTACATTTATTGAGCAACTGATAGAGGAATGAGAAAATGCAAACGTATAATTATGAGCTTGATTTAAACACAAAAAATAGCAATTCGATGATTATAAACATGATAAAACCCGGTAGTTTGGTTTTAGAGTTTGGTCCTGCTTTTGGACGTCTGACTAAATATATTTCTGAGTCGTTATCATGTACCGTCGATATAGTTGAAATGGATAGTGAATCAGGGGAAAATGCTTCTAAATATGCAAGAACTGCCTGTATTGGAAAGATAAATGGAAATATTGAGACGTTAGCTTGGACGAAGAAATTAGCAGGGAATAAGTATGATTATATAATATTTGCTGATGTACTAGAACACTTACATAATCCTGGAGATGTTTTAAGAGTATGTTGTGCTTTTTTAAAAAAGGATGGAGAGATACTTTGTTCTGTGCCTAATATAGCACATTCTTCAATCATCATTTCTCTGTGGAATAATGATTTTACATATCAAAATGTTGGATTGCTTGACCAAACACATGTGCATTTTTTTACGAGAAAAACATTTGAGTTATTGGCACGAGAAAATGGGTTGGAGCCAATTTCTATCGAGAGTATTAGTGTGGGTGTAGGGGGGAATGAAATTAGATGGATATATGATAGTCTCCCCGAGGTCGTCAATGAAGAATTAAGGTTAAGAGACGAGGGTGATGCATATCAATATATTTTTAGATTAAAGAGGCAAATAGATATAAATAATGAGGCTGGACAGGTATTGAATGTATCAAGTGTTGCAGGATATGTCTGTGAATGCTTTTTTAAGAAGGATTCTGATACGGAGTTTACTTCTTTACAGAGAATTCAAAAAAAGTACAATTCTCGAAGTGCTAAAATCTATTTTGATTTGAATAATATTCAACGGTTAAATGGCTTATGTGTAAAGCTGCTGCCATGTAGTGCCTTGATTAGGATCATTAATATTAGCTGGGATAGCTGTGATATACCATATACAACTAATGGAAACATAATAAGTGAAAATATATATGCTTTTCTTGGGAGTGCAGAAGTTTTCATTACTGTACCAGAAGTAAATCATCAGATTCTGTACGTGGAATTTGAAATAATTACAACATTCGAAAAATATATAAACATGTTTGGGCATGTAGTTAAGATGTTAAATCAAAAGGCTGAGGAAGAAAAAAATGAGATTAGACAGTTACAAGTTGTAGTTAATGACATTAAACAAAAAATGAACGACCAGATTGCTGAAAGAGAGATAGAATCACAAAGATTTAATGATCAGATTAGCTTCTATCAAGAAGAAAATCAGAAACTGAATGATCAAATAGGCGTTTTTGAAGAGGAGAGGGCAAAGCTAAATGATCAGATTAGTTTCTATCAAGAAGAAAATCAGAAACTGAATGATCAAATAGGCGTTTTTGAAGAGGAGAGGGCAAAGCTAAATGATCAGATTAGTTTCTATCAAGAAGAAAATCAAAAACTTAATGATGTAGTTTTAGCTTATGAAGAAAAGAAAACAAAATCAATTTGGGATATATTAAAAAAAACTTATAAAGAATGAGTTGATATTAGCATTAAATAGAGCGGTCAATACCTTTTGATTGGAATCATATATTGTTGAGAGGGGTCGATTGATGAGATACAAGGTATTTATAACAATATTGTACATGTTATTAATGGTTCTTTTTCCCTTATCAGCATGGCAACCGAGTATTACTGTTTCGCTTAAATCAGAATATAAGGATACTGATGTGATGTTTTATTGGGATTCGTTAAGCAATCCAGTATTAGACGCGGATCATCATTCGGATTATTATTCAATTCAACACGGAAAACAAGAAACAATCAAGTGTCTGGTTGATGAACCTGGAAATTTAAACAGTATTCGAATTGATTTAAATAAAGATGATTTGATAGATATTTATAGTTTAACAGTATACTGTTCACCATTTTATAAAATTATGTACAGTAATGATGAAATGAAAGACTTGTTTTCGCTTTATAATGATATTTCATCGGTAGAGATTGTGGATGATCATATAAAAATAATTGGTTGCGGGGATGAAGCATGGCTTTTTGCTGAGAATATAATATCAAGCGGTAAAGGTCGAAAAAAAGTGGTGTATGAAAATATATTCTATTTATTGATGTATGGGATATTGTTTTTTGTACTTCTAAATTTTCGATATAGACACATTTCCTTTAAATCTAAAGTGGGTCAGTCTATTGTCAGAGTATCTCATGTAACGCTGATTGCTGTCATAGGAGCTCTATATTTCGACAGAGTTGTACTAAAACTGATATATAAGATTTGTTGTTTGTGCAGTGCTCAAAAACTGATTTCATACTTTTCGCCAGTTCAATCGTTTTCTTTAAGCCGAATTTTATTTTGGATAATAATTATTACGATGATAATTATAATGAGTTATCTTGGGTTTGAGAAGACGGTTAAGTATAGGTATGTATTATCTGCTGTTCTTTTTTGTTTCTTGATATTGGGGAAGTACAACATTTCTTCTATAGGTGCATTTGATAAAATGCTTTTAAATAGCTCAGGAGATTACAATCGTACGGTTGTTCTAGGGGATCCCCAAGGTATAAGGGCAGATGAGTGGGCAATTGAAAAACCGTACTATTTTGCACAGACTTCCGGTGTAGACTTACCGTATTATAATTACAATTTAATGATTGATGGTGCGGATATGGTTGTCATGGCATTTGCACCGGTAAAAGATTTAATGATTTTGACAAGACCATCACTGTTGGGATTTTTATTCTTGCCGACAGAGTATGCATTTAGTTTCTATTGGTGGTTCAGAATTTTCATGTTATTTCTTGGTGGATTTGAATTGGGGCGTATCTTGTTAAAAAATGATAAACTGGCGGTTTTGGCTTCTGTTGCTTTGTTTTTTTCTGGACCAATTCAATGGCTTATGTCACAGTGGCTGATAGAAATTATTTATGCAGGAATGTGGGCGATTGTATTTTGGCATAGACTACTGAAAGCCAGAATACTTTATATGAAAATCATAATTTCAATTATTCTAGCTTTTTGGATCAATGTATATATTTATGCATTATATCCAGCGGCAGAAATTCCATTTGGATATCTTTTCGCGTCTATGGCAATATATTGTATTTATGATGCAGTTGTTAATAAAAAAAATAAATTGAATTTTGACAGTGTGATTTGTTTGTCAATTGTAATACTAGTAGTTGTGGGGGTTGCAGTACATTTTTGGGGTAAATCAGGAGAAGCTATACAGACAATGGCAAATACAGTATATCCAGGGAAAAACCGCGTTTGGGGGACGTACACATGGGACTATGAATTGTTTTCGTTTATTAACTTATTTTCTGCAAATTTTAAGGACTCAAATTACTTAAATAATTGTGAAAGTGCAAAGTTCGTATATTTTTTACCTTTTCTAGCTGTTTCTGTTTTTGCAGTATGGAAACAATGGAAGTCAGATACTAGAATTATAGGACTGGCTATGATTTTTGTAGTGACACTTATTATGTTTTTATTCTGTTATTGTCCTAATAGAAATGTAATCACGGATGTTGTTTTTTTGAGAAATTCTTATCCTAGAAGAATATATCTTGCAGTAGGATTTGGCTTTTTTTGGTGTCTATGGCTGTTAGTTAGTATTTTAATTACCAAGGAGAGAATTCTTTCGGATAACGTAAGCAAAACTATAGCGGTTTTGATGTTCGTGATTTATTTGACTTTGGCAATGAAGAGTAAAACTTTATTGGATTATTTTTCTTTCTATAACTATGGATTAAGTCAAATAGTAATAATTTCATTGTGCTTTCTGTATTGTTGCACGGGTTATTTGTTGATTAATAATGGGTATAGAAATATCCGAGCATTTGTTGTTATATATGTATTTTTGAATTTGTTTTCCACAGCATTAGTTAATCCACTATCAGTAGGTACTGACTGTTTATATAAAAAGGATTCTCTGAAGATGGTCAGATCAATTTTATCTGAAGATCCTAATGGTAGATGGATGATTAGTGGTAATGCGGGAATAGGAAATTTGGTATCCGCGCAAGGGGTTAAAAGATGTTCAGGATACTATTATTATCCAGATGTAAAAATGATGAAGATTATTGACCCTGATGAAAAATATAGGCTCCTATGGAATAGGTTTTCAGCAGTAGATATGAGGTTAACAACGGGTGATAATTACATTGAATCTCCAGAAGGTGGACCAAGCATTGTTGTATATATTAATAAAAAAACAGCACGAGAATTGGGAATAAAATATATTTTCAATTACAACTATGATATGTCTGATTATTTAAAGTGTTGCTTGTCAGATGAGAATATTCATTTGTTATATAGTGATGAAATTGACAACGTAACTATTTATCAAGTTGATTATCAGTAATATCAATGTAGTTGTCTGACGGCACATTGTGGGAGGTGTTATCCGCAGTTTTTGTGCGGATTTCTCTCTCAGAGAGTGCGTGAAGGAATCTCTGTAAATTAGATTGCCTGTGATATAAAGATCGTACGGAGTAAATTCTGTTTGTTTCTACGACCTTATTGTTATAAAAGAGTTTAAAAGTGCCGTGTCTATTCGTTATTTTTCATTATCGTGCATTTCCTGAAGTAGCTGAGCCTGATACTGTGGATCTTGGGTTGAACGTGCAAGGTCATCCATGCGATTTGACTTAATTAAATATGCGTTTAATGCGTTGAGGTCGTTGAGAGTTTTTTTGCTACCCTGAGCAATGCCCTGCTCAAGAGCCTCTTCTCGGATGAGTTCAATATGTCCGGCTTGGTCGTATTCATATAGACTTACCATAGTGATCGCCTTCCTTTCCTTTTGGAAAAAATCACGAAGAATGTTGTGTTTTATGCAATAGTCAATTGCGTGAGAGACCGCTTCTGCAGTGGACATCGTTGCTGAGAATTCATGTACCTTTGATACGTAGGTTGAGTATCCGAGGAGTTTTTCACAGCTTTCCATGAGATTTTTATTCTTGACAAGATTAATGTTTATGATATGAACAATAAGTTCCAGATCATGTTCCTTGGAATCGCTATCGTACATATCGGAAAGCCTGTAAATACTTGTTTTCGGAAGTTCATCCAGTCCATTATAGAATACTATAAAGTGTGGCTCCGGTATTTTTTGAATCTTGCTGCTGTAAAGCTTTTTCTCATCAACGATCTGCGCCAATAGTTTACTTGCGTAGAAGAGTGTCCTAAGCGGCATGTTAGGACATTTAGTTGATTGATGTACATAGATATTCAGTGAGGTATCGATGATGAAGGACAGATTATTTACCATACAAAGGAAGATTGCATTATCCAAAGTATTAATGATCAGATCATCGGGATCTTTGTAAGTAGTCTCATTGATGGCATTATAGAGATCCAAAAGTGCCTTTTTGTTATTGAAAAAGAGTTTAAAGGTGCTGTCTTTATATTCCCTATTGACCCAGGGCAGACGAATTTTTCTGAAAAAATAAGTGAGTGAATACTTGTTCAATTTGAAAACCTTTCCGCATTAACGCAGAAAGAGACATAGAAGAACTTTATCTACGTTAATATTGACATATAAATAATAAAGTGGAAATTGTGAAAAAGACATTTTTCACAAAAGATGCGTAGCAGAATGTTAGCTTTATAAGAAAACACAATATAAATACAAAAAGCAAGGTTATGAAAAATACCATATTCATAATGGCACAAAAAACAGAATGCTATAAATCAAACAATTTCATTAAACATGCAAAGAATAAATATAGTATACAAAATTCTAGGGGGACTGATATGAAAACAGCGGTGTTGATTCCATGTTATAACGAATCAAAAACAATTCAGAAGGTAGTGAATGATTTCCGGAAAGTACTTCCCGATGCGGATATATATGTGTATGACAATAATTCATCTGATGGAACGGATGAAATAGCAAAAAAGGCAGGCGCCATAGTTAGATATGAGAAGCGGCAGGGTAAGGGCAATGTAATCCGAACAATGTTTCGCGAGATAGATGCGGATTGCTACATCATGGTGGATGGCGATGATACATATCCGGCAGAAGATGCTGTTAAATTTCGGGAGGCTGTATTGAATGGTAAGGCAGATATGGTTATCGGAGACCGGCTAAGTTCTACATATTTTACAGAGAATAAGCGCCCGTTTCATAATTCTGGAAATAGGATAGTAAGATTTCTGATTAATGAAATATTTAAAAGTGATATCAGAGATATTATGACAGGGTATCGTGCTTTTTCGAGGCAATTTGTAAAATCTTATCCTGTATTATCTAAAGGATTTGAAATTGAAACTGAAATGACAATACATTCTTTGGACAAGAATTTTTATCTGGTAGAATTACCGATTCAGTACAGGGATAGGCCAGAGGGAAGTGAATCAAAGTTAAATACCTTCTCGGATGGATTTAAGGTTATTGTTACGATATTCAATCTGTTTAGGGATTACAAGCCTTTGGCTTTTTTTGGTCTGGGTACAATGTTACTTTGGATTATAGGACTGATATTATTTCTGCCAGCATTTGTAGATTATTTGCAGTCGGGTGTAGTGATGAAATTTCCATCAGTGATTGTTTCGGTCGCCTTTTTTATAATGGGGGCTTTATCATTGGTTTGTGGGCTTATTTTGGATGTTATCGTAAATCAGAATAAAAAGCAGTATGAGATTTTGCTGAATTTGTTATCAAGGTTTGAGTAGATAGCTGGTTCTTTGGAAAGTGTGTGGTAAATCTATTTGTAAATGTAAAGACAGAGGGTTGCTACATTTTTTATGTAAATTCATGTCTATGTATCATCAACATATCAGATGATATAGAGACAGTAAATAGGAGGGGATAATACTTATAAATTACGAATAATCTCATAAGAATGATTGGTTGGATTTAGAAGGGGGGATTTAAATGAAGTGTTCTGTGATTAAGAAAAAGCTAGTTGAGATACTGATATTTGCTATTGTTATGTTGACATCAACATCAAGATATTTTGAATTGAATACGTTTGCAGAGAACAGCGAGATAATTGTAAACAATGAAAACGTTTTCGGGGGGGTACAGCTCAAGATCGTAGTGTAAATCTGAAAAAGAAATTTGATTATAGTAACATTTCTGATAGCGATTCTGCTAAAATTTCCAAGGTATATGATATTTCAAATAAAGAGAGTAAATCTGTTAGTTTGTCTATTATAAAGATTACTACAAATAATGGAGAGGAACCTCCATATAGTTTCGTGAGTCCGCCAAGTGGTTGTTGGGGAGCCAGTCTTTCAGGAAATAATTATATCAATTGTAATATAAAGTTTTTTGATTCGGAAAACAATATGACTATGAATGATTCTGCAAAGATAAAGGTTAGAGGCAATACATCTGCGTATGGATCAAAAAAACCGTATAAGTTGAAGCTTAGTAAAAAGAATGATTTTGGAATGGGGTCAAGTGCCAAAAAATGGGTTTTATTAAATGATGGAACGAATTTGAAATACTTATTTGGTAATAAAGGCTCAACTTTCTGTGGTGTAGAATGGCAGCCGACTTTTCAATATGTGAATCTATATTTTAACGATGATTACAGAGGATGTTATATACTGACGGAAGCTGTGGAAAATATAGAGAAGCGGCTTGATATGGATGAAAATGGTTTCTTGATAGAAAATGATCCTTATTGGTGGAATGAAGATGTTTATTTTAAGGTTGACGGACAAATTTATCCACTAGGGTTCACATTTAAGTATCCTGATAGTGATGATATTGTCGGGAACGATGAATATATAGATAGTATACAAGCATCAATGAATGGAGTCATTGCGACTATAAGGGAAACAAGTACTGGTGATTATGCAGAGTCCATAGATTTGGAAAGCTTTGCGGCATGGTACCTTGTGAATGACTATTATTTTTGTCTTGATTCTGCAGGGGCTAATATGTTTTGGTATAGAGTGAGTGGAAATGAGAAGATTAAATTAGGACCCACATGGGACTATGGTAATGATTACCAGGGAAATAAGGAAGAGTGGTCATCGATTCATGCCAGTAATCTTAACTGGGGCGCCTACCTTTTCCATAAGAGTAGTTTCCGCAAATCTTACCGCAACCTTTTCGAGAAGAAACGTCACATTTGTGAAGATTTGGAATCATATGTTAATGACTATATAGATAAATATGGTTATGCATTACAGGAAAGTTGGAATGCAGATGCAGAGCGTTGGGGTGGAACAGCCGGAAATGTTCAAGCGCAGAAGGAAGAGTTTCTTGATTATTGGAAATATCGTCGTGACTGGATAGATAATGCATCTGCTGATTGGTCATTGGATTTTTCTAATTATAACGATGCTATCTATCAGGCATCTGCGTATGCTGAAGCGGATTATGATGATTACGATGCTTTACGTGATGCACTCGATGTTAATGTTTATGATCTTGATTTTACGCAGGAAGAATTGGATAAAACGACACGGATGATTTTGAATGGAATCAAGAGGCTTCGACTTAAGAGTTCGACAGAAATTCCGACTTATACAGTTAGATATGTGAGTGACGGAAGTATCGTTCATGAGGAAGAACATCCGTATTCAGAGGTGTTTGAGTGCATAGATAATCCGGTCAAGGAGGGGAATACATTTACCGGATGGTATATTGATGAATCATGTACGGAGTTTTATGATTTTAATGAACTTCCAATCGATGATGTAATGATTTATGCGGGCTGGAAACCGAATAATTATACAATTAGTTTTAATTCTAATGGTGGAAGTGCGGTGGATTCTGTAGTATACGCATTTGGGACGAATATAGAGTGTCCACCTGATCCTGTTTATGACGGATGCGATTTTGCAGGATGGTTTATAGATGAAGATCTGACAGAACAGTTTGAATTTGATCGGATGCCTGCACATGACGTTTTTTTATACGCGAAATGGGTTAAGAAGAATGATCCGCCGGCAGATTCACCTGTTGAGAGTGGAGGTGGATCTGATGCGCCGAGGGTTAGTGATCCGTATTCTAAAGCTCATGATACTGACGGCAGTTCTGTAATTTCGGTTAGCGATGGTAATGCCAGATATGTTTTTGATGCAGAGAAGTCCAAGACAGTCGTTGTTATGAAAAGAATAAATGTTTTGGATAAGTTCAAGGAAGTGACAAGTGATTCAAAGTATATTTCTTCGGCGCGTCACCGGTATGTTGTGGATGATAGTGAAGTTGCTTCTATTACACGAAAGGGAATACTGAAACCGAAAAAGAACGGAGAGGTTAATATTTCTCTTGAGCAGAAGGTTAGGGGAGGCTCATGGGAAAAGATTGGTTCTCCGATTCACTTGTATGTGCAGTTGCCGGAGATGAAGGAGAAGATAAGCACAGTTGTTGGTAAAAGTATAAGTGGGTATTCATTCCTGAGTCATACTACTTATTCACCGACGCGATGGATTTCTACCAACAAAAATGTTGCTACGGTTGATGATAACGGAACTATCACAGTTCATAAGAAGGGATTTGCGAAGATTGTGGCTGTTTATGGAGAGGGAAAGTACAGCTCAAAGAAGAAATATGCGACGAAGTTACGAGCGATGTGATAGAAGATATATTGTCCGGCTGCACATTGTGGGAGTCGTTATCCGCAGATTATTTTCGGCGGATTTCTTTCCCTGATTAGGCAATATAAACTTTGACCGTAAAAACAGGAAACTACGAGTATGACCTTGAGGAAACCGGCGTCTCTGTTCCAGAGAAAACCTTCTCTGGGATGGGACGCCGGTTAATGGGTTACTGTAGTTTTATTTCGCATTTGCGACATTGAATCGTTGATTTAGCAGGAGATTACTATTTAATGTATTCTTCTAACAATTTAATCAGTAGAGCAGTGAATGAACTCAGCATTTTATCTCGCATAAAATGCTGATATTAGTGTCTTTTGTTCTTTAATTCCGACAGTAATTTAGCCTGAAATTCAGAATCAGTGGTGGAGCGGCGAAGATCATCAATACGATTTTCGCGTATCAAATAGTCGTTTAATTCATTTATTGTGTTTATACCCTGAATAATGCCTTGCTCGATACCCTGTTCCAAAGCTTCTTCACGAATGAGTTCCATGTGACCAGCCTGGTCGTATTCATATAAACTTACCATAGTGATTGCCTTCCTTTCCTTTTGGAAAAAATCATGAAGGATGTTATGTTTTATGCAGTAGTCGATAGCGTGAGCAACAGCTTCTGCATTATTCATTTTTGTTGAGAATTCACGTACTTTTGATACGTAGATCGAGTATCCGCGGAGCTTTTCACAGCTTTCCATGAGACTCAGGTTCATGCCGAGATTAATGTTTACGATATGAACGATGAGTTCCAGATCGTGTTCTTCAGAAACATTATCGTACATGTCAGATAGCTTGTAGATACTGGTTTCAGGCAACTCTTCAAGTCCGTTGTAGAATACTATAAAGTGTGGTTCTGGTATCTTCTTGATCTTGCTGCTGTAAAGCTTTTTCTCGTCAACGATCTGTGCCAGTAGCTTACTGGCATAGAATAGCGTCCGAAGCGGCATGTTCGGGCATTTCGTCGACTGGTGCTCATAAATATTAAGCGTCGTATCAATTATAAATGACAGATCATTGATCATACCAAGGAAGATTGCGTTGTCCAAGGTATTTATGATCAGGTCATCAGGATCTTTGTAAGCTGTCTTGTTAATGGCATTGTAGAGCTCCAAAAGAGCCTTCTTGTCATTAAAAAAGAGTTTGAAAGTGCTGTCCTTATAATTTCTGTTGATCCAAGGCAGACGTATTTTTCTGAAAAAGTAAGCAAGTTTAAGTTTGTTCAATTAAAGTCCTTTCTGCATTAACGCAGAAAGAGACATAGAAGTACTTATCTACGTTAATACTAACACATTAATAATAAAGTGGAAATTGTGAAAAGAGTTTTTCACAAGAGATGCGTAACAGAATGTTAGCTTTGTTAAGATACTATATTTGTATACAAAAAGCAAGCGTTTGTTCATACGACCGCGATATCTTCGCTATCACAGTCGTATGAGTATAAAATGACCCCCGTGTCGACAAATTACAGGAGAGAATATTTATTCTCGAACATATTGACGCGAGAATATATGTTTGGTATATTATCTAGCGAACAACTGTTTTGTAAATTGTATGGATTATGCAATTTTAATTTGTATCAGTTGTTTAATGATGTTAATATACAGATATAGAGAACGTTTTTGCTAAAGCGTCTTTTGTATCTGAGAAAGACGTAGTTTTAATGAGAGAGTTTGAAAAGACACAGTGGCATCCGCCGTTTTGTGCTGCGATGAAATTGGAGTTGCGGGCAAATAGAGAAGATCTTAGTTTTGATATGGAGCGAACGCTAAATACAAAACCAATCCGTATAGATCTGCTGATTGTTAAGAAGACGCAAGGGGCGAAGATTGAAAATGAGATAGGCAGGATATTTGAAGGTCACAATATTTTTGAGTACAAGTCGCCGGAAGATGAACTGGGAATAGATGAGTACTTCAAAACGCTGGCGTATTCGTGTCTTTATAAGGCCGTGTGTCCTATGGTGGATGGTATCAAGGCAGAGGATGTGACGATATCACTTGTGCGTGAGGGAAAGCCGGTTGAGCTGATCAAGTGGTTTAGCGAGCACGAATGTAAGGTCGAGGAGCATTATCCGGGAATATATTATGTGACTGGGAAACAGATAATTTTTCCTACGCAGATTATAGTTTCTGTTGAATTAAATAAGCTTGAACATAAGTGGTTGAAAGCGTTGACGGCAAGGATGGATATGGAAGCGGGTGCTCAGCTTGTCTTTGCAATGAGAGATCTCGTTGAAAAGGAAGACAGAGAAGATGCTGATTCAGTTCTACAGTTGGTGCTTTCGGAAAATAAAGAGATGTTTGAGAAGTTAAGGGGGATACCGACAGTGTGTGAGGCTCTTAAAACTTTAATGAAACCGGAAATGGATGCAGCAGTTACCGCTGTAGCAAGGGAAAAGGATGCTGTAATACAGGCAAAGGAAGCAGAGCTCCAGACGAAGGAAGCAGTAATCCGGACGAAGGAAGCAGAGCTCCAGACAAAGGAAGCAGTAATCCAATCTCAAAATGCCAGGATTGAGGAACTGATGGCTCAGGTAGCGGCCATGACGAAATCGAATTAGAGTTGATTTTTGCCGATACGAAACGTGTTCGGCGGCGAATTGTGGGAGGCGTTATCCGCAGATTATTTTCGGCGGATTTCTTTCCCTGATTAGACGATATAAACTTTGCCCGTAAAAACCGGAAACTACGAGTATGACCTTGATGTAACCGGCCGGCGTCTCCGTTTCAGAGAAAACATTCTCCGAGATGGGACGCCGGTTAATGGGTTTCTGTAGTCCTATTGCCGGTAACAACTTAATCTTTGATTTAGAAAGAGATCACTTTTGGTTGTATTCTTCCAAAAGTTTATTGAGATAATCGGTATCCTCACAGGCACGACGGATATCGTCGATGCGGTTTTCGGAAGCTAAAATGCTGAAAACCTTCTGTATTTGAGCTGTTCGGAGTGATTCGCCTTCCGTTCCTTTTGGAAAAAATCTCGACGTATGTTGTGTTTGATGCAGTGGCATGTAAGGACATTTAGCTTTTTGATGTGTAAGAGAACGAGCCCGTGACAGTTTCTTTTTGTGGAGAAGCGGTCATGGGCTCGTTTATGCTTTCCGTTAGAAAATTACTTTGCTTTCATCGCATCCCTGCACTCTTGGATGCTGGATTTGGCCTGGGATTCGGTCATGTTGTATTTTGCTTTGAGCTTCTCGATTATTTTGTCATCAGGGATGTTATCTTCGATCTTATCCTCGATGAAGATTTGTATTCCCTCAGCCTTACCCTCAGCTCTGCCACGAGCCTCACCACGAGCCTCACCACGAGCCTCACCACGAGCTTCACCACGAGCTTCTATGATATCTAATGCCTCACACATAGTTGTATTCTCCTTTCCTGATGCAGATAATAAACGGCTGGTTTCTTCGAATCGGTTATCACCGGTAAGCACTGTCATGAGTTTAAGGACAGCGTCTTGATGATCCATTTGCTTGTTATCCGGAATATATTCTTGTCCGTGGTTGATTTTGTAAAAATAGTCTGCGATTATATGGAAGTCACTTTTAAATTCATCAACCTGTTCACGTGACAGATCCTTGATGTTTACGACATTGATCTTGTAATCACTTACATATTTTTTTAGACAATCCGGTATGGATATGCAATCGTAGAGAGTGTGATTGCGCCAATTGTCTTTTCCGAAATGAATTACAAGTGTTACAACAGGAACCAAGGGTGGAACAGCTTTCTTTTTCTTTCGGCAGCTATCAATTTCGACAAGCTGTTCTTTATAGGATGAGCCGTCATAACTCAATACTCTGGCTGGTTCGTATTTATCCACGTCAGTCTGATTTTCGAAACCGATCATTGCAATTCTGATATGGTTTTGTTGCCAGATCTTTACGTTGTCACGTTCCTGTTCGTGGATCGTACCATTGATTTTTAACTGTGACTTGGTTCTGGTATTTGATAGTTCGCTTTCTTTCACGAGCTGTTTTCCATCAAATAGCAACACGTTCATGATGTCGGCAAATACATCATTGTAATCTTCGAGTGTTTTCTCTGTAATGTCTTTTTCGCCCATTGATTACGGTATTTCTCCTTTATCCTAACATAATAAAAACTAGAACGAAAGACTCTTTTCGAGAACCTTTGTTCTGCAAATAAGAATAACATACGTGTGCTCTAAAAACAAGTGTTCCTTGGAACGAATGTGCGATTTGAAAAATGAATTATGTCGGGATTACTTGTTATTCGCTTTTGATATGGGAACGGTGCTGAAGGTGTGATATAGTATATTTGTTCGTGTAAGAAATGAGAAAACAAAAAGGGAGAAGATGTACGATGAAGAAATTTAATACAACAGTTGTCTGTGTGCCTTCAAAGCACTATATGGTAGATCTCTCCGATAAAGTTGCAGAGATAAAAAAACTTGTTGATGATGGGAAGTATTTCACGATCAACAGAGCTCGACAGTATGGAAAAACGACAACGCTGAGTTTATTGGAAAAAGCGTTGGCAGATGAGTACTATGTTGTTTTTATGGATTTTCAGGATTATGGAGATGATACTTTCCGTAATGCGGATTCATTTTGCAGGGATTTTTCTTGTGATTTTTGCTCACTGTTGGAAGAAAAGATTGATAAAAGCAATTCAAAATTAGAGGCATCTATTCAGTCTGTTGTGGAAGCAGCGGAAAATATGGACATAGAGCTTCGCCTGTTTACAATGTTCAGAGGCTTGAAAAAGGTCTGGGACAATTCTGACAAGCCGATAGTGCTTTTTATTGACGAGGTAGACAGTGCAACAAATAATCAGCTATTTATCGATTTTCTGTCAGGACTTCGTTCGCACTATCTAAAGAGAGAGAAGAATAGTGATTATAAAACATTTCAATCTGTCATTCTTGCTGGGGTAACGGATGTAAAGCATCTTAAATCAAAAATTCGTGAAGAGGCTAATACCAAAGAAAACAGTCCATGGAACATTGCAGCGGACTTTACGATTGATATGAGCCTGTCTGCGAGTGGAATAAAAGGAATGCTTGATGAATATGAAGCAGATCATCATACCGGAATGGATACTGAGGATATTGCTGCTCAGATTCGGGATTATACAAATGGATATCCGTTTCTGGTAAGTCGTATCTGTGAACTGATAGATACCAAGGTGAGCAAGACAATGCCCATGTCAAAGGCATGGACAAGAGATGGTATAGATGAGGCTATTAAGCTGATCCTTGCTGAGAATAATACATTATTTCAGTCACTCACAAAGAACCTTAACAATTTTACTAATCTTAAAGAAGCAATACGCAGCATTTTGATGGAAGGAACAAAGCTTGCATGGAACCCTGATCAAAAGGAAATCATTCAGATGCAGATGTACGGTCTGATCAGAAATGATCACAATACTGTAAAAGTTGCTAATCGTATTTTTGAAACAAGATTGTATAATCTTTTCCTTTCAGATGAAGAGCTGAAACAGAATGTGTTCTCAAGGGAGGGAGAACTTGCAAGGAATCAGTTTGTTACAGACGGAAAACTCAATATGAGGATGATCCTTGAGCGGTTTAGGGATACCTACACAGAGGTCTGCGGTCCGCTTGTGGACAGGTTTAAGGAAAAAGATGGCAGGGAGTTATTCCTTCTGTATCTGAAACCAATCATTAATGGCACTGGAAATTACTATATAGAAGCGCAGACCAGAGATCAGACAAGGACGGATGTCATAGTAGATTATCTTGGTCAGCAGTATATTATAGAACTCAAGATATGGAGAGGTGAGAGTTATAACTCTGACGGCGAAAAGCAGATCAGCGAATATTTGGATTATTTCAATTTGACCACAGGTTATATGCTCAGCTTTAACTTTAATAAGAAAAAGGTCACTGGCATGAAGAGAGTTGAGATCAGGGATAAAGTATTGTTTGAAGTAACGGTGTGAGAAGCTTCGAAAGAAAATTAACAAAAATCCCGATGTAGAGTGGAAAGAAACTCTATATCGGGATTTTTTTGATAGGTCATGGGCTAATTTGCTGTTATTTGGTTTACTCATGCTACTTCGTCTACATTCATGCCGACATACTTGGTTCTGTCCTGAGACTTCAGATTCTTCTGATAAGGATTTGTTTCGTTCACGTATTTTATCTGAGTGTACGTGGTGCCGCCGGCAACATAGGTTCTGCCGCATTCCGGACATACAGCTGTCTTTATCTGGACAGAAGCATTGAGGACTTTGCCGTTATTCTGAGCAGCCTGCTTGTAAGCATTTGAAACATGTTCGCCTTCATGGGCACGTACTGCTGCGCCGGCTGCTTCGGGTGAAATGTGTTGTGCAGACTTAAAGGATACATTTTCGTTTGAGCCGTCCTGATATGTACGGTTTTTACAGGTTTCGCATTCTGCAGGAGAAGATTTTCTGCCGGCAGCTTTTACTGTGGATTCATTTGGGTTCAGGATAGGACCTGAAGAACCGTAACCACTGATACCACCTATTCCTAATGACATAGCCGCACCTCCTTATGCTTTTAGTCGGTGACTCCGTTCACACGACGCATAACTGAAGTTATTCCTATTAAAATTATACCAAAGAGAGTGGTAAAAATGGGCACTTAAGTGAATACATAATACAAGAAAACGTTTTTGATACACAGGAATACAAAAGAAATTTGAACGTGGATTGGTTACAGTTCAGACGTAAACGGAGCATTTACTGCGGAGTTTACGACCAAGAACGATGAAAAGCCATTGGATTTTGCCCATCGCCGAAGGCGATTTAATTGGCAAAATCCATTACGTGAGCGAGCTGTAAGCGAGTGAACTGTAACGTGGATTGCGAAAAATTATAGCGAAGGACAAAATTATTTTGACGTTCACTATAGTGACGAGATATAATGGGCTGTACTTTTGTCGTTACGTGAGTGAGCTGAAAGCAAGTGAACAGTAACCTTTTGTTACGGATCATGGGGTGTAAAAAAGATGATCTGTAAAGCATTTTTCGACAGGTTCGTATGGAAAAAAGTACCGCTGGGGTTCAGAGTAGCGAATCCCAGCGGCTTTTTGTGCGTAAACTGTTGAAAGCTTTATGCCGATTAATTATAGGAAAGAAGATGTGCCTGTACGCGGTTTACAACCATGTCGAGTGCGACACGGTTCTGACCACCCTCAGGGATGATGATATCAGCGTATCTTTTACTTGGTTCTACAAATGCCTCGTGCATAGGTTTTACTGTAGTCAGATACTGGTTTATCACGGAATCAAGCGATCTTCCTCGCTCCTTTACGTCTCTCTGGATCCTGCGGAGGATTCGTACATCGGCGTCAGCATCTACGAAAAGGCGGATATCCATTAGCTCGCGAAGGCGCTTTTCATGGAATATAAGTATTCCTTCTACAATGATGACCTTAGCGGGGCGGATAGTAAGAGTCTGGTTGCTGCGATCGTGGATCGTATAGTCATATACGGGACACTCAATGGATTCTCCCTTTCGAAGAGCATCCAGATCTCTGACGATGAGATCGGTATCAAATGCATCCGGATGATCATAGTTTAAGTGGGAACGCTCTTCCATACTCAGTTCATGATGAGATTTGTAGTAATTATCATGGTACAGTACGGTGACATCGTTTCCGAAGTGCTCCATGATGGTACGGGTAATGGTTGTTTTTCCGGAACCTGTTCCGCCTGCGATTCCGATAACGATGATATCATTGATATTTTCAGCCATAGTAAAAGCCTCGTTTCTTTTTAGAATTGTTTTGGGTTTCTTATTGTATCACAACTTTGATAAAAGTATCGGCATTTATAAATTTTTTTGGAGGAAATGATGAGAAAACTTATTTCTACAGTGCTGACATTGCTCCTGGCGATCAGTCTGACGGCCTGTGCTTCAACGGCTTCAGAGGAAAGTGCATCAGATGATGGCGAAATGCGTGTCGCAATGATCGCGGATTACGCGGACATAACAGATATGTCTTTTAATCAGACAAGTTATGAAGCATGTAAGAAGTGGGCTGCGGATAATGGAAAGAAATTTACATATTATCGTTCGCCCGGGGATTCCACGGCCGATCGTGTTGCCATGGTAGATAAGGCAGTGGCAGACGGATATAACGTTATCGTTGCGCCGGGATACGCATTTGCAGGCATGGTCGTTGAAGAGTCGGATCTTTATCATGATGTTAAGTTTATCGTGCTCGATCTTTCGGCAGGTGACCTGTTGTCTGACGCACTGGGAGATAAGTATGACTATAATCCCGATAATTGGGATGTAAAAAAATATTATCATGCTGACAACGTTTACTGTGCGATCTACGCAGAGGAAATAGACGGATATATGGCTGGTCAGTATGCGGTTAAGAGCGGTCACAGAAAGATCGCGTATCTTGGGGGCATGGCAGTACCAGCCGTTAAGCGTTTTGGCTATGGATTTGTTCAGGGGGCAGATGATGCCGCAGTTGAGCTGGGACTTACAGATGTAGAAGTTAATTACGCATACGGAAACCAGTTTAACGGAGATGCAGATATTACAGCTGCTATGGATACCTGGTATCACAACGGCACAGAAGTTGTTTTTGCCTGCGGAGGAAGTATTTATACATCTGTTGCTGAGGCAGCTGCAAAAGTTGGTGGAAAAGTCATCGGAGTAGACGTTGACCAGAAAGCTACTATTGATGGTACATACGGTGAAGGAATGACTGTTACTTCTGCGATGAAGGGACTTTCTGCTACGATCAATACTCTGCTCGATGCCATTAATGAAGACAGGTTTGATGAGTATGGTGGAAAGATCGAGACATTGGGGCTTGTATCCGAAGATCCTGAGAAAAATTATGTTCAGCTTCCGCTTGAGTCAACACAGTGGAATGAGAATTTTACAGAAGAGGATTATCGTAAGCTTGTTTCAGAAATCCTGAACGGAAATATACAGATATCAAATGATGTTTCCGCAGATGAACCGCCTGCAAAAAATGTAGTCGTAAATTATCAGGGAAATCTGAAATAAAAGAGATTATTCACACTTTCATACGCCCTCAGCGGAAAGCGCTTCGGGATGTTTTGAATAGAAAGAAAGGATACAGACATAATGGGTGAGACACCATATGCAATAGAAATGCTTGGTATAACCAAGAGATTTTCCGGTATTACAGCAAATGACGATATCACGCTTCAGCTTAAGAAAGGTGAGATCCATGCCCTCCTTGGAGAAAACGGAGCAGGAAAATCTACTTTGATGAGTATTCTTTTCGGTCTTTATCAGCCGGATAAAGGAATCATCAAAAAGGATGGTAAAGAAGTAAAGGTTACAGATCCTAATGCGGCGGATCGACTCGGAATCGGCATGGTACATCAGCATTTCCAGCTAGTTGAATGCTTTACTGTTTTGGAAAACATCGTACTCGGTGTAGAGACAACGAAGCATGGATTTTTGCAGCAGAAAGAAGCAAGGAAAAAGATCATGGAGCTGTCCGACAGATACGGTCTCATGATCGATCCTGATGCAAGGATCTCTGACATAACAGTTGGTATGCAACAGAGAACAGAAATCTTAAAAATGCTGTATCGTGACAGTGACGTACTGATCTTTGATGAACCTACAGCTGTACTTACTCCGCAGGAAATTGAGGAACTCATGAAGATACTCAAGAATCTTGCGGTAGAGGGAAAATCAATTCTTTTCATTTCTCATAAGCTTAATGAGATCATGGAAGTTGCTGACAGATGTTCTGTAATTCGCAGAGGTAAATATATAGGAACAGTTGATATCGATGCGACAACACCTGAAGAACTTTCCAGAATGATGTGCGGACATGATGTTAAGCTCAGTGTTGACAAGGATCCTGCAAAGACAGGAGAGGTCATCCTTGAGGTTGCGGGACTCTCTGTTCATGGAAAGAAAAAGGGTAAGGAAAAAGTTCGTAATGTTTCCTTTAATGTACGTGCGGGCGAGATCGTCTGCATTGCGGGAATAGATGGAAACGGACAGACAGAGCTTGTGTATGGTCTTACAGGTCTTACTCCTGTGTCGGGTGGAAAGATTTCTCTTTGTGGAGAGGATATAACTCATGCATCGGTAAGAAAACGTTCAGAAAAGATGTCACATATCCCGGAAGACCGTCATAAGCATGGACTCGTGCTGGATTACAGCCTGGAGTACAACATGGTCCTTCAGAGATATTTTGAACCTCAATTTGTTTCAGGCGCAGGATTCTTAAAGAAGAAAGTTATCCGTGAATATGCGGAACGCCTCATCAATACATATGATGTACGAAGCGGAGAAGGTGCACAGACTATAGTTCGCAGCATGTCCGGCGGTAACCAGCAGAAAGCTATCATAGCGAGAGAGATCGACCGTGGCCCGAAGTTACTCGTCGCAGTACAGCCGACAAGAGGTCTTGACGTAGGTGCGATAGAAAATATCCATAAGCAGCTCGTTGCAGAGAGAGACAGGGGGGCGGCTGTATTGCTCGTATCTCTGGAACTCGAGGAAGTAATGAACCTCTCTGACAGGATACTCGTTATGTATGAGGGAGAAATCGTTGGAGAATTTGATCCAAAGAAAACAGATAATGAAGAACTTGGTATGTATATGTCAGGAGCAAAACGAAATACAGTGGAGGCAGACAGATGAAAGAAAATAAAAGTATTCTGAAGAACGAAGGCTTTCAGTCTGTGTTTGCAGCCCTGATCTGTATTTTGGTCGGACTTGCTGTAGGATATATCGTTTTAGCATTGATAAATCCTGCAGAAGCTACTGAGGCAATGCTTGATATCATCCGTAATTTTGCAAATTATCCAAGAACATCTGCAAAGATGAAGTATCTTGGAAACACTCTTGTTAAGGTAGCACCGCTCCTTATGTGTGCCCTTTCCGTTAATTTCTGTTATAAGACAGGACTTTTCAATATCGGTGCGGCAGGGCAGTATGTTGTAGGTGCGGCAGCTTCTCTCTACGGAGCTCTTGCCTGGCATATGCCGTGGTATGTATGCATTCTGATGGCTATGGCAGCGGGAATTATTTGGGGAGCACTTGTTGGTCTTCTCAAAGCATATGGAAATGTTAATGAAGTTATTTCCGGTATCATGCTTAACTGGATCGCACTTTATCTCACAAATATGCTGCTTGGAACGGTATCTGAGGCAGCTACACCGTATACTACACAGATAAAGTCAGTTAATACAGATGCGCTTATTCCGGATCTGGGACTTAGAAGTCTTTTTATAAACAGATATGTAACACTTGCTATTCCGTTTTCGGTGATCATAGCTGTTGCTGTTTGGGTCGTGCTTACAAAGACAAAATTTGGCTATGAACTTTGTGCGACAGGATTTAACAGAAATGCGGCAAAGTATTCGGGAATGAATGAAAAACGAAATGTTATCATGTCTCTGATGATCGGCGGTGCGCTGGCGGCTGTTGGAGCATCTTTCCTTTATCTTTCCGGATATGAGCAGTGGCAGACCACCCAGAGCGCAGTTCCTGCAATGGGATTTAATGGTATTGCGGCAACTTTTCTCGGAGGTCTGAACCCGATCGGAACAATATTTGCGTCATATTTTATACAGCACATAACATCAGGAGGCGCTTATCTGGACACGAATATTTATCCGTCTCAGATAGCAGATCTTATAACAGCGATCATCATATATCTCTGTGGATTTGTCCTCTTCTTTAAGCATCTTATGAATACTAAAAGGGCATCAAAGGGAGGTAAAAATTAATGGTACTTCTGATACAATATACGCTTATTTTTGCAGCTGTTCTGACACTGGTAGCTCTTGGAGGCTGTTTTTCTGAGCATTCAGGAGTGATAAATCTTGGTCTCGAGGGTGTAATGGTCATGGGAGCTCTCGGCGGAGCACTTACGCTTAAATATATGGGCGGAAGCTCTGCTCCGCTGGTTGTTATCGCAGTGCTCCTGGTTTCAGCTGTCTGTGGACTTGTATATACGTTTCTTCTCGGAACAGCTTGCATTAACTTAAAGGCAGATCAGACACTTGTAGGTACTGCTCTGAATATTCTTGCTACAGCTCTTGCATCGATAATCGCGAGAGCCGTTAATTCAACAGAAGAAGCAGATAACGTGTCTACGATCATAAAGTACAATGCCGGCAGAAAGGCATTTATTTTAAGATTTGGACATTTTGAATTTAACTGGTCCATGCTTGTAGCGGTAATAGCACTTGTAATTGCTTATGTTGTTCTTTACCGTACAAAATTTGGCGTGCATTTAAGAGCCTGCGGTGAGAATCCTCAGGCAGCCGATTCTGTTGGAATAAATGTTTTTCGCAATCGCTGGGCGGGTGTTCTTATTTCCGGTATCCTCGGCGGTATAGGCGGTATCGTTTATATCATGGCAGGTGTTTCTGAGTGGAAGTTTGAGACAGGCGTTGCAGGATTTGGATTTTTAGCTCTGGCAGTTATGATCTTTGGTGCCTGGAAACCTGTGAATATCGGTTTGGCAGCTCTTCTTTTCGGATTTTTCAGAGCTCTTTCCAATGTGTACAGCGGCTTTGACTGGATGGCATCACTTCATATTCCCGGTACGGTCTATAACATGCTTCCGTATGTTATCTCTCTACTGGTACTGGCGTTTACATCCAAGAATTCTGCAGCACCTAAGGCGGAAGGTATTCCGTATGACAAAGGACGCAGGTAATAGAGGCATCTTGATGCAGCGTGGATTTTAGCTTGTTTTTTTCGTATATATAGTCGGCAGAGTGTGTTTTAGTGCTTAAGCACATAAACTCGCGGAGGGGAACAGGCGACGTTATGTATGAGATAAATCTGGTTGAGATATATATTTCTAATCTAATGGGATTTTTACTGATGGTAGGTGTCTATCTTGGTAATGCCTGGAAGATGAAAAAGAAAAACAGTGAGGACAGGGTCCTGCTGAGAATGATCCTGACAGTTATGATCTCATGTGTTATCGATCCGATCGCATATACGGTCAATGGTATGCAGGGAGGCATTTTCTGGTGGCTCAACTATATTTGCAATTTTTGGTCGTATGCTGCGGATCTGATAATCGGTCCGGCATGGATCGCCATGATCAAGATGCATGTGAGTGGAACCGATGAGAAGTTTCATCGTAACTTAGTCATGATCTCGTCTACAGTGGGATGTTTGTCGCTCCTGATCAACTTTATCCATCCGTTGATCTTCTGGGTGGATGAAAATAATATCTATTGTCGTGGTCCGCTTTTCTGGCTGTTTCCCGCAGTGGGGGCGATGTATATCATTGACGGTATTGTCGTTTACCTGATAGGAAGAGCGAGAGGAAGCATACTCAGATTTTTTCCGGTTATGCAGTTTTTCCTGCCGGTCGTGATCGGGCTTGTGATACAGATCATGTTTGTCGGTATCACGATGATATGGCCGGGACTGGCTATAGGTATGACTACGATGATCATATCGCTTCAGAATGAGAATATATTTAAGGACCGGCTTACAGGTCTTATGAACAGGTTTTATCTGGATAAGATCGAGGGCGAATTAAAACAACACCAGGCTTTTGGTCTCATGATGCTGGATATGAATGATTTTAAGAGCATAAATGATCAGTATGGTCATTCGGAGGGAGATCAGGCGTTGATCGCGATGGGATCGATCCTTCGTAAGACAGTTTGGGTTCATGGAACTGTTATCCGATATGCGGGAGACGAATTTGTGATCCTTCTCTATGCAGACAGGGAAGAATTCATGGAGTCTTTTAAGAATCTCATTAATCAGAATATCGAAGAATACAATAATAGAAGCGGAAAAGGCTACAGACTTTCGGTGTCTGTAGGATATGGGATCTTTAATCTGGAAAAGGATACAATGGATGATATCATGAAACTCGTGGATCAGCGTATGTATGAGGATAAGCGGCGATATTATGAAGAAAATCCGCAGAGAGAACGGCGGCATGCCATAAAGAATGAGGAAAGTACATAAATTTGTTGATGAAATAATGAGGACTGTTATGTGTGGAAAACGCATAACAGTCTTTTTTACTTATGGTATGATAGTAGAGTTGATTTGTGAGGATTAAGTATTTGGTTTATAGGAGCAGTATGGAGAGTTTTAAGAATAAGACATTTCTGGACAGCATAATCTGTGCTGTGCGCGGCATGGTCAATGCATTTAAGACAGAGAAAAATTTTAAGTATTATTTTTTGATAGCGATTTTTTTCCTTATCGTAAACATTGTACTGGGTGTTAAGAGCTGGTTGTACATCGCATATGTGATACCGGCAGCGGGGGTGTTTTCTGCAGAGCTTATAAATACTGCGGTAGAACATCTCTGTAATTATGTGTCCACAGAAATCCATCCGGAGCTGGGAATAGTCAAGGACATAGCGGCGGCTACAGTTTTATTTTGGGGATTTGGATACTTTGCAGTGGAGATAATGATCATACTCCAGACTGTTAACTGAAGGAAAAATATGATTGCGGGTATGTATATTACGATGATGCCGGTGATACTTGCCGGCATTTTTAATATGATTTTTGTAAAGACAGGGTTTTATAAAAGGCACAGGATACCAATAGATGGCGGACATGTATATAGGGATGGAAAACGGATCTTTGGAGATAATAAGACCTGGATCGGTTTTTTAAGTATGATCATTATAAGTATGATAACGACTATTCTATGGGGATATTTATGTACATGTTTTTCTTTCGGAAATCTTAATGAATTATACAGAATTTATGATAACACTGTACTGTATAATGCAGGAGTTGGATTTTATTTCGGTTTTTCATATATGCTTTTTGAACTGCCAAATAGTTTTATAAAAAGGAGACTCAGCATTACTCCCGGAAAGACGGAGAACAGGCTGTTTTTTGTGATAGATCAGATTGACAGCCTTATAGGTGTCATGCTGATACTATTTTTAGTAAGTGGAATATCTGTATGGAAATATCTTTTCTATATCTTTTTGGGCGGCTTTACGCATATATCCGTGAATTTTATCCTATATAAATTGAAGGTCAGGAGAAATTTATGAGAGATAAGATAATAGGGGTTTATAACAGGTCGGTAATAATGACGTATGTTGGGATATTATCGGCTTTTACAGGAATTGGCTTTTTGATATACAGATCTGATATCCGTAATGCGGTTTTATGTCTGATAATATCCGGTATATGTGATCTCTTTGACGGAGTGATAGCGAGAAGATGCAATAGGACAGAAGAGGAGAAGCAGTTTGGAATCCAAATCGATACTTTGGCTGATGTGATATCTTTTCTGATGCTTCCTGCGGTATTGTTGCAGTATCTTACTCACACAGGTGTTATTCCTATGGTCATAGCTGCGTTTTATATTCTTTGCGGCGTATCAAGGCTTGGATGGTTTAACATTACGACGGAGAAAAATCAGGAATTTTTTCAGGGCCTGCCTGTGACATATACAGCGCTCATAGTACCTGTTTATTACATTCTGACATTATTTGTAAATGGGTTTAACTTTGAATATGTGACCTATACAGTTTACCTGCTAATAGCGATTTTTTATGTACTGAATATCCGTATCCCAAAGCCGCGTGGGATATGGTATGTGATCTTTCCGTTAATTGCCGTAGTTAGTATAGCTGTTCTAATTGTGAGATAACATATGATACAGATTTATGACAGACAAAGAAAAGAAATATATACAGAAGAGGAATATGGAAAGGGAGCGCTGCAGTTTCTTTATCACACGGTGCGGGGGCGGATATTATTAAAACTATTTATAGCACGGCCGGAATTTAGTAGAAAGAGAGCAGCGTACTATAGATCATCGAAGTCTGTCCGGGATATCGAGCCATTTATCAAAAAGTACCATGTCGATATGACCGGTTACAGAATGGGGAATTTCAGATCATTTAATGATTTCTTTACCAGAAAGAGAAAAGTGACCGATAGTTCAAAGACCGGAGAACTGGTGGCACCGGCGGACAGTAAACTTGCCGTATATGAGATAACGGATGAATTGAAACTCAAAATTAAAAATTCGGTATATTCTGTGGAAGATATCCTGCAGGATAAGATATTGGCAGAGAAGTATCAGGGTGGTATGTGTCTCGTATTTCGGTTAAGTGTCGATGACTACCATAGGTTTCACTTTATAGATGACGGCAGGATTCGAAGATACTACAAGATTCCCGGAGTACTTCATACAGTTAGAAGTATCTCCGAACGATATCATGTGTTTTCTGCAAATGCACGGGAAGTTACGGTTATGGACACAGCGCATTTTGGAGAAGTTACGGAAGTTGATGTGGGAGCATTACTTGTCGGAAAGATCCATAATCGAAAAACAGTGTCATTTCATAAGCTCATGGAAAAGGGCTATTTTGAATACGGTGGTTCAACTGTTGTATTGCTCATGGAGAATGGTGTGAAGATAGATAGTGATATCTGTGAGATGAGCCGCAGGGGGATCGAGTGTAAGGTAAGGATTGGCGAGAGAATAGGGGGAAATTAAGAATGGTTGCAGCAATAAAAAGACTGAACATTTATCAGAAGGAAATGTATCCGGTGCTTCCGAGACTGGCGCTCGGATATATTGTGGCAGCGGAGATATACTTTATCATTTTATTAAATCATGGAGTTACGCATTTTAGTCTTGGTATTCAGGAACTGATCGCAGGATTCACTATCTTTAGTTTTCTTTTCTGGCTCAGGATTGCGGACGATTTTAAGGACTACGAACTTGACTGCAGATTATTTAATACGAGACCGCTTCCGTCGGGACGTGTGCAAAAAAAGGATCTTGCTGTCTTTATCGGAGCACTTATCGCTTTTACGGTCGTGATCAATTTTTTGTTTATGCCGAATTTTATCTTTTGCTTTATTCTCTATACCTATGGCTCATTGATGGCTGTGTGGTTCTTTCAGAAGCATAAGATAGCAAAGTCACTTCCGTTAGCACTTGTGACCCACAATCCTGTGCAGATATTGATGAATATCTATATCATTTCTTTCACGGTCATAAAGTATCATATTTCTGCTTTTGACTTAACAAATGTGCTCGCATGCTTTACACTGTATTTTCCTGCACTTATTTGGGAGGTTTCCAGAAAGATCCGCGCACCGCAGGAAGAAACAGAGTATGTTACCTATTCAAAGCTTTTTGGATATAAAAAAGCAGTTGATTTTGTATTTATCGTGACATGGGTAGATATCATCACTAATTTTATACTAGTATGGAATCTGAATAAGCTTTCTGTTGCTGTATTATTTGCCCTTGTGTGCTGGATGAGCTGGAAATTTATCGAGTACAAGAAGGATCCGCTTAAATACAGGATCGTTACAAAGGTTGAAAGATATACTTATTTGCAGGAAAGTACAATGATCTTGACTGTGGTTTTGTTTTTGATATTCGGAAAGATACTTTGAGGTGAGGTGCGTGAAAGCAGAAAATCTGCGTGTTCTCAAAGAGAATGGACTTCCTGTGCCGGAATTTTTAGTGACAGATGATCCGTTGGATAACAGGCTTGATGAGCTGACTGATGGCAGGTATGCGGTCCGGTCTTCATCAGAACTTGAGGATAGCGATAACAAGTCATATGCAGGACAGTTCCTTACGGAATTAAATGTTGAAAAAAAGGACCTATCCGGTTCGATAAAAAAAGTCCTGAAAAGCGGAAAAAAGTACGGTGGAAAGATGAAAGTCATCGTGCAGGAAATGGTGGACTCAGACTATTCGGGAGTTTTGTTTACCGCTAATCCTCTGGGTATTCTTAACGAAGCTGTGATCGTTGTAGGCAGGGGACTGGGAGAGAATATAGTTGAAGACAAAACAGAGACGACTGCCTATTACTATAATCTTGATGATGATCTCTATTACTATGAACAGCAGGCAGATGCTGAACTAATTAATAATGAGATCATGCAGAAACTCATAGAAAATGGCAAAATGATCCGTGATATCTTTCAGAAAGACATGGATATAGAATTTGCCGTTAAGGATGGGACAGTATATATCCTGCAGGCAAGACCGATCACTACACTTAAATATGATAGAAAGATCATACTCGATAATAGTAATATCGTTGAGAGCTATCCCGGTATTTTATTGCCGCTTACCCAGAGCTTTGTAAAGGAAATATACCGTGATATTTTCAGAGCCATGGTACGCAGGATCACGGGAAACGAACGGCTCGTAAAAAAAATGGAACCGGTCTTTAGGGACATGGTCATGGAAGCTAATGGCCGGATATACTATAACATCACGAACTGGTACAACGTTCTGAATCTGCTTCCGTTTTCCGGAAAGATAATACCTGTCTGGCAGGAAATGCTGGGGGTAAATAATAAAGACATCGCACTCGATTTTCATACAGGAATATTTGAAAAATCGCGCATGTTTTTAACACTGGTCCATTACTTGCGTGTGACTCCGAAGGAAATGGAAAAACTGAATAGCAGATTTACGGAACTATATCCTGAATATATACGACGGATAAAAAAAGCGAAGAGTATAGATCAGCTTTTGAGTGTATATGCTGATATAGAAGAGGAACTGATACCGCTCTGGGATATAACGCTTATCAATGACATGTACGCTTTTTTGTATACGTATATGGCAAAAAAACGTCATCCAAGGGAAATATCAAATATTCAGGATCTTGAGAGCATGAGACCGGTACGCGCTCTGAATGAAATTATAGGCATAGCGAAGGTACAGGGCTTTGATTCGAAAGAATATAGAGATAAGCGGGAACACTATATCTATAAATTTGGTGACCGCTGTCTTGAGGAATTGAAGCTTGAAACCAAGACGTACCGCACAGATCCGGAATTACTTGATGAGTACATTAAAAGCAGGCTGAGTGGTTATGCGGAGCAGGTTTTTAGCGGAAAAGAAACGCATGACAAGTCGTTTTTTGTACGAAGAGCTAAGATCGGAATAGCAAATAGAGAAAGATCCAGGATGAATCGCACGAGAATATTTGGTATCGTGCGTTACATTTCACTTGAAATCGGAAAGCGTCTCGTAGATAATGGAATGATCGCAGACGAACGGGATGTATTCTATCTGACAATGGATGAACTATGGTCCCTGCGGGACGGGGGTTGTGGTCCATTTTCGACAGAGACGAAAATACAGGAAACAGTAGCTGAACGTAAGGCGCGATATGCGGCGTTTTCAGATATTCCGTCCTATAGCAGACTGGTATATGCTGATCGCATAGTTGATAAAGCTATTCGTAAGATACGGACTGAAATCTGTGGTGATAATTCTATACTGACCGGCATTCCTTCTTCACCCGGAAAGGTTACCGGTGAAGTACTTGTGATCGATAAGGCGGATCATACCATTGATACCAAAGATAAGATCCTGGTGACAAAGATGACGGATCCCGGCTGGGTATTTCTTATCCGGCAGTCTGTCGGTATCATTGCTGAAAAAGGTTCTATGCTGAGCCACACGGCTATCATAACGAGAGAATTAAAGAAGCCTTCGGTCGTGAACGTAAAAGATGTAACAAAAATTCTGAAAACGGGAGACAGGGTAGAACTGGATGCCGACAAGGGCACGGTAACTATTCTTTGATGTGCATAAAAAATGTACTATAAGTGTTTGAGTGGAAATGAACCGCATATTTGCAAAGAGTTTTTGAATTTTCCTAAAAAACTGTATAATGGGAAAATGTGTCCGCAGGACATAGGTGCGGAGAAAAAACTACTCAGCGGCTGTCATCCGTTAAGTGGAGATTTTGAAATCATCCCCTTGCTTGTAAAAGATGAAAAAGGAAAAGCTGCTGCAAGGGGGATGCTTACGTTTTATCCCGGAGAAGCTGAGGCGTATCTTGGATTCTTTGATTCAATTAACGATATCGAAGCGTGCAGGAGTCTGATACAGGCAGCGGAAAAAATAGCGTCTGACAGAGGGAAGACAAGCCTTGTCGGTCCGATCGACGCCTCCATTTGGATAGGATACAGATTTAAGACGGATCATTTTGATGTTCCCTATAGCTGTGAGCCGTGGAATATGGATTATTATCCGCGTCTTTGGGAGCAATGCGGCTTTGAAATATGGAAACGTTACTATTCTTTTAGGATGAAACGGATAACAGAAGAGGCGGGGCATCCGAAGTATGAGGCGAGGGTCAAAAAATTCCTGAGTGAAGGACATGAGATTACAAATCTCGATATGAAGAGATTTGATGAAGTTTTCCGGGAGATATATGATCTTCTGATAGAACTTTATTCAACATTTCCGGGGTACAAAAGGATAAGCTATGAGGCGTTTTACAGTCTTTTTAGTAATCTAAGATTGATATTATCACCTGAGGATGTGATCCTGGTCTACAAGGATAATGCGCTTGTAGCTTTTTCTATCTGCATCCCGAATTTCTATGAAAACCTTTTCGGGAAAATGACTTTCCTAAAGATAATGCGGGTTTTGCGCTTAAAGAAACATCCGGAGGAATTGATCGCTTTGTATATGGGAGTACATCCGGAGCATCTGGGACTCGGCAGTGTGATGGCAGAACTATTAAGAAAACAGATGTACAAAAGCGGCTGCATACCGATAAAGGCGCTCATACAGGAAAATAAGGTGACCGGTGCGTATTATAATGATCTTTTGGATGAAAAGTTGGAGTATGTATTGCTTCGAAAAACTCTAAGGTAATTCTTTTTTTGCCGATATAGTTAGTGGTGGTTTTCGGCTTATGGGAAAACAGAGGGATTATGCAGGGGTACAAAATATTCTGAATAAGGAGCAAGCTGATGAAAGAATGGACAAGAGAAGAGAGATATAGAACACTGGAGTCACCCGATGACGTCCGGGAGATGTACAGCAGCCGTATAAAAGAATCTGTGTACAGGCAGTCCTATCATATTCAGCCTGTAACGGGACTTCTGAATGACCCGAATGGATTCCTTCACTATAATGGCGAATGGCATCTTTTCTATCAGTGGTTTCCGCTGGGACCTGTGCATGGACTGAAACATTGGTATCATGTGTCATCAAAGGATCTGGTAACATGGAATAACAGAGGTCTGGCAGTTGCACCTGACCGCTGGTATGACAATAAAGGAGCTTATTCCGGGTCTGCGCTTTTGACAGATGGAAAGCTGTATCTTTACTATACAGGCAATCACCGAAATGATAATTGGGAGAGAATCCCTTACACTTGTCTTGCGGAACTTTTTGAAGGCAGCTGGCGCATCAAGAAGTGGGATGAACCGCTTTTTGGACCGGCAGAGGGATACACGGAGCATCAGAGAGATCCAAAGATCATAAAGCTCAAGGAAAATCGTTATGTCATAGTGCTCGGTGCACAGAATGATGCAAAGCAGGGACGCGCGATCGTTTATGAGTCAGATAATCCTACGAGCAACTGGCGTTTTAAGGGTGAGATAAATGTGCCTGGATTCATGGACTTTGGTGATATGTGGGAGTGTCCGTCTGTTCAGCATATCAGTGGATATGATGTATTGATGTTCTGCCCGCAGCATATCACGCTTAAGTACAGAGGACAGTCTCAGAATCACAATGGATATCTGATCGGTTCTATGGATTGGGACAATCTGGTATTCCAGCCGATAGGTCAGTTCCATGAGCTGGATTTTGGATTTGATTCATATGCTGCTGAGTGCGCCGCAAGAAAGCGTACATGGGCTGAGACAAATATGATCGCATGGATGGGAATACCTGATGCGGAGTATCCTACAGATGATGAGGGGTGGAGCGGCTGCATGACTCTTCCGAGAACCTTGAGAGTCCGTAATCGTCGACTTATTCAGGAACCGCTTCAGGAGCTTACACAGCTTCGTATTGATGAGGCTGATCCGGCGATGGGATTTCTGCCGGATGCCTGTGAGATGAACGTCTTTAATCAGGAAGAAGAGCTGGACATTGCGCTCTTCACAAAGAAGGATCATACGGGCGGAATTAGGATTTATTTCAACAGTAAATCAAGGATCCTCACAGTTGACCGTTCGGGAATGGACAGACTTTTCAATACTGATGACGGAAATATCAGGACGAGAAAGCTGGAAAATCCGCTGGATCACCTGCGTATTTATATAGATCACAGCTCAGTTGAGATCTTTGTAAACAACGGAGATGCGGTGTTTACATCGAGAGTGTTCCCGCACTACACGGAGCATCATTTTGAGATAAATACAAAGGCAGAGGTTCATATCTGGAACCTGAGACCTGCAGTAGTAGATAACTTTATAATCTAAAATAAGTAAAGCCGGACAGTAAATTCAAGCTGTCCGGCTTTTGTTGACACTTTTTGTCTCTTTCATATTTTTGCTTACTTCCCCCGGTAAAACCAGGATTAGAAAAAGAAAGTTGCAAATGCATGACATTTATTTGTTATACTATACACAAAGACTTTATTCCGAGGTAGAGACTATATGGATATAGAAAGCAGCGGTGGATTTACATTTAATTTGTCTGAAATGATGGCAGAGATAAATGTTCCGGAGGAACCGAGCAGCAGTGAACAGTATGAGATCGTATCAAAGGTCGCATACCTGATCGGTGTGCCTAAAAGGATCTTTGAGAACGATCACGAAGCCCCCAAGATCGAATTCTATACCAAACTTGATAGAGAAAAGAAAGCAAGGATCATACGAAATCTATGTATTTTAAGAACGCAGCTCGAAAGGAATTTCCTAAAGATATGTCAGGGGATCCAGCGCGAGGGCAGAAGTATGATCGGTATGCCTGAATATATTCCGGGCAGTGTTCTTCAGCAGTTGTCGGATGATGGCATAGATATATACAAAAATTTAAAAGAGCCAAGTCCTTTCCTTTTTAACATTAATGAAAATATCAAGAACCGTATTAATAACTGTCGTGATATTTTTCCGGACTGGCTGAATTGGGACTATTTGTCAGAAATATTTATCATGCCCGGAGGACTCAGCGAGGCCGGTACGAAACGGGCTGCGGAATTTTACTATGCAAACATGAATTACTATCCATACCAGCAGTATATGAACTGGCCTGCAAAGGACGAAGGAAATATCCTTTACAGTGACAGAAAATTTGTGACGTTGCTCTATGAATGGAATGGTGATGAATTCACAAACAGAGGGCTTGTTTCTGATGTAAGTGACAAAACAAAGGGAAATATATATAAATTCATCGAAGAAAGTGACAAGTGTATTTTTATAGTTGACTGCGAAAATTCCGATCCATACAGACTTTGTGCGGCGATAAGAAATCTGGATTCGGAGCGTCTGTCAAAAATTGAGAAAATAATCCTCTTTGATGATGTTCATGCAGCATCAGCATGGGAGATGCTTGCGTCCTACATAAGCCTGCCTGTTGAGTATATTTTGATAGAGAGACTTAAAGACAATAAGTCCCTTGCTGATGTAAAGGTTGTTGCGCGTACCTGCAGGGAATTTTACGAAAATAATGTGGATTCATTCGTACTCGTATCCAGTGATTCCGATTATTGGGGACTCATGGAAGAAATGAAAAGTGCAAATTTCCTTGTAATGGTCGAGCATGAGAAATGTAGCTACGCATTAAAGGAAACGCTCATAAATAACAATATCTTTTACTGCTATATTGATGATTTCTACGTGGGAAGCGGTGAAGATATAAAGATGGATGCGCTGCAAAAGGAACTTGCGCGGTCCATTAAGGCTTCGATTGATCTGAATCTGTACGCAAAGATGCATGAGGCACTCACTCATACACGGATAGATATGACTGAGGCAGAAATTGATAATTTCGTAAAGCGTAAACTGAAAAATCAGCTGCAGTTGGAAATCAGTGATGATGGAGAAGTAGAGATAGAATATCGGATCAAGAGATGATTAAGTGAACAAGCGAGTATAACATGTGATTAAAAAAGCAAAAGCCGGACAGGATTCAAAACTGTCCGGCTTTTTATATGTTAACTATTCACTTTATCATTCATTTACAGGAACATCACCGTTTTTCTTAGAAAGAGTTTTTACAAAAAAGCCAAATACATTTCTTACAAGCGGACCTGCAAAGAAAATCTGCCAGCAGAGTGCCATGGGAAAGTTCATTGCAGTTGTCTGGAACCAGACTGCGATAAACTCACTGCCTGCGTTCTTAAATAACAGGGTAGCTGCGAGGCTCATAAGAGGGCACATGAGGCATACAGACATAGCGGATATCGCCAGTATGATCATGATCGCAGGATCTTTTCCGGGAGTTACAAATCTGAAAGCAAGTATCTGAGCGAGTTTTCCTACAAATAAAAGCTCTAATACGACAGCTATCGGCCACATGATCAGCATTTCCTTAAATGCACCGAGGAATACAAAATTTTGCATTCCGCCGACATTTAATGAGATATTGTAGCAGATCATTGCATAAACCATGACAAATGCCATGAAAATAGTGAAAATAACATCCTGAAACTTATTCTGTGGTAACACGTGAGTTTCTCCTTTCGTAAACGGGGAAGACTTTAGCGTGTTGTTCGTTATCACTTTTTTAAGTGTGCGTTTCCAATGAGACCGGCTTCACATCTTCTTTTTATATTCTTATTTGCAACAGTTAGAGATTATAGCAGAAATAATTTTTTCGTGTAATAGTAATTTGCAAATTTGTTTTTATGGAAAGTTCTAGGTATGTTTGCGTTGTATGATATGATGTAATAGCTAAACACAAAAAATCAAGGAGGTAAATAATGTCAAACATAGATGAATTTTTTGAGAAAGTCATAACTGTAAGGCTTCCAGAAGACAGAGAAAGCATTGATATTTTGGATCAGACGCTTCTCCCCGGAACACTTAAGAGAATCAACCTTCATACCAAGGAAGAGGTATGGGACGCAATAAAGAAGCTTAAGGTCAGAGGGGCACCGGCTATCGGTGTAAGTGCGGCTTACGGAATCGCAGTGCTCGCAAATAAATTTGCAACTGATGATTATGACGAGTTCTATAAAGAATTTAAGGAATTAAAGGATTACCTTGCATCCTCACGTCCTACCGCAGTGAATCTTTTCTGGGCACTGAACAGAATGGATGACAAGGCAAAGGAATTAAAAGGTGAGCCTGTAAGTAAGATCAAGGAGATTCTTTTTGAGGAAGCACAGAAGATCCGTGATGAGGACGTGGCAATAAGCCGTAATATCGGTGAACTCGGTTTCGGACTCTTAAAAGAGCTGAAGAAAGACGGCAAGGAGATTGGTATCCTTACACACTGTAATGCGGGAACGATCGCCACAGCAAAGTACGGAACTGCTACAGCTCCTATGTATACTGCGCTTGAGCATGGTTGGAAGGGCTCTGATATGCATGTTTACTGCGACGAGACCAGACCTCTCCTTCAGGGCGCGCGCCTCACAGCTTTTGAGCTTCATAATGCAGGCATCAAGACCACACTCCAGTGTGACAACATGGCTTCGATGCTTATGAAGCAGGGCAAGATAGACATTATCTTTGTAGGATGTGACAGAGTTGCAAAGAATGGCGACTCCGCAAATAAAATCGGAACTTCAGGACTTGCGATCCTCGCAAAGCACTATGGAATCCCGTTCTATATCTGCGCGCCTTCTTCAACTATCGACTTGAAGACTGCTACAGGAAATGACATTCCGATCGAGATGAGAGATCCTGAGGAAGTTACCACCATGTGGTACAAGGAAAGAATGGCACCGGAAGGAATAGATGCTTTCAATCCTGCATTTGACTTTGCAGAGCATGAATTGATCACAGGTATCATTACTGAAAAGGGTATCGCAAAAGCTCCGTTTGACAAGGCGTTTGAGGAACTTGGAATCTGATATAAAAGATTCACTAAAAAACTATACAGAATAGGATAAAAGAAGGACATTGGATTCATATGGATCTAATGTCCTTCTGCTTTTATGCGGAACTATTTAGTCTAAGATTAATCTGGCGCGTTTTCGTACCTGCTGTTCGATCATGTGTCTTTGCTTCGCCGGATAGTTATATCTTCCGGAAGAGACAAGTGTAAACGATAATAGATGCCTCATTCGTTCTTTTAGCCGGTCATCAATGTATTTACGGGCTTCATCGATAAAGTCTTCGTAAGTCTGAGGAAGAAGCGTATCAATATATGCCTGTAAAAGTTCTTCGGTTTCCCAGTTTTCGCTACCAGCGAAATTAAAAAGAGAATTTCCGTGGTCGAATAATGGAGCAGGCGCAATGATCTTATTTGTGTGGCTGTCGATCAAAACACCGAAGTTTCCGAAATGGCGGTCGGTATTGCAGATTATTGCATCAAATACGATCATCTCATTAAGAGCATCGACAAATTTTTGTCCGAGTTCTTCGTAGAACTGCCTCACAGCTCTCATTCCGCCTGCTTTTATGATACGTCCAACAGGTACGTAGGAGGTGTCTTTGTCCGTGAAAAGATCACATACGGAGCAAAGCTGACCTTTCCATTTAGCCAGACGGTAGGGGATAACATTGAATCCGGCTGCTTGTCCAATGATAGATGCGTACAGTTCAGAATAAGGTTCCATGCCTGCATTGGAGGCACCGCTTGTTCCGCCCTTATATAGCATTACTTTTCCGTTAGATCTTCGCCAACATTTTGGAAGCATACCGTTTGTGGTAAATTCTGGAGATGAAGCAAAAGTGCTTCTTACGCTGCTGCCATATCCGGTAAATGCGATCAAACCAAGAATACGGCTTAAGTTGTTTTCATAAAGATTGTATTTATCAAATGTCTCGTCGAATGTATCCTCCGTTACCCAATACGCATCATTAAGTGATAAACCGCGGCATATGGAGATAATATCCATCGGTCTGTTGGCATTCAGACCGCATTTGGATAAAAATGAGTGCACATAAGCTCTGTTTTTCGGGATGCTTCTGTGTGTAAGCCATCGGGAGAGACCTTCTTCACTTACAGTCATTCCGATAGGGAGCAAATTTTTGCACTGTTCATCTATCCAGTCAATTCTCAAAACCGGATCTGCCAGATTTTCCAATACTTCAAATTTTAATAACGGACGATCGTAGAGTTTTAGGAAATATCCCATAGCATCAAGTTTCCTTTTTAGAATAATATATGTATTATGAAATGTTCGTGTTTTTATGAGGTCGTGATATTTAATAGACTATATTTTGTTTTTGAAAGCGTCAATACAAATTTGGAGTTCTGATGTTAAGAAATGATTTTTACAAAAATCTGTAGTTTTTTGTAAATTCTAGAAGTAAAAAAACTATTTTATATATTACCACATTATTGCTATGTTTACATTTGTAAAAGGATGAATTTATGTGTATATTCCCATAAAAAAGCATATCTACCCGATTATCAAAAACTTACACATTTTTGATAATCGGAGGGTATATGAAAAAAGTAGCAATTTACGGAACGGGTAAAGCGGCGCAGTATTTTGCTGAGCATCATGAGTTTTCGGGTGAAGAATTACAGTATTATGTAGAAACGAAAAAGAAAAAAGAGTCGTTTCAAAATCATAATGTTATAGGGATAAGAGAGATAGATTTATCATTAGATGTAGTATATGTTGTTAATTCATACGTTGACACAGTTTTTGAAGCACTGAATAAAGGAGTTTCAAAGAATAAAATTGTTTTGTGTAATGAACCCTTATGTGACGAGTATATTATGCGAAATAATGGAATATTAGATATAAGGTATGATAAGCAATTTGCAGATGAATATGAAAAATATGTTGATCAAACAGAAAATCGTCCCAATTATGTTTTGATTAGAACAATGAATAACCCTATCGACATTTTCAGATGTGAAAATGTGCAAAATATATTGGATCGGCGAGTTATCCTATCTGATGATTATTGCAGATACGGTGTTTTAAGACTACTCATTGATGAGATTATTTCCGGAAAAATTGAAGGAGAGATTGCGGAGTTAGGAGTATACCAAGGAGAGTTTGCACAATTCTTAAATAAAATGTTTCCAAATAGAAAGTTATATCTCTTTGATACATTTGAAGGTTTTAATAATGATGATGTAGATAAAGAATTGAATTATAATTTTACATCTAAAGACTGGTTTGACAGATGGGATAATTTTAAGAATACGAATCTTGAACTTGTTATGGGAAAAATGACTTATCCTGAACAGTGTGTTATCAGAAAGGGATATTTTCCTAATACGATACCTGATGAAGAATTGGAATTTGCTTTTGTTTCATTAGATTGTGATTTATATGAACCGATACTTGCAGGTCTGAGGTATTTTTATCCAAGGCTAAAAAAAGGCGGGTATATCATGATCCATGATTATAATCAAACAGCATATTTAAAAGGTGTAAAGCAGGCAGTAATAGATTTTGAAAGTGAAGTAGGTGAAATAATACCAAAGGTTCCTATAACAGATATTTGTGGATCGCTTGTTTTGTGCAAATAAGCGTGTAATTATAAACAAAATCTTCGATAAACCAGATAGATACTTAAGGGCGGCAGGTCAATTATGGTCTGCTGCCCTGTTACTTTTTGGAGAGAAATGTTTGATGCATAAGGAGGTAAGACGTGAGTGAGATGAAAAAGATATATGGTTATGGACGGGTTTCTACGCGTTCACAGAATTTAGATAGACAGCTTATTGCATTAAGGGAGTGTGGTGTTCCTGAGAAAAATATTTATCTTGATAAGTTATCAGGTAAAGATTTTGACAGACCGCAGTATAAAAAATTGTTAAAAAAACTGAATAGTGATTCCGTGCTTTTTGTTTTGTCTGTTGACAGATTAGGCCGAAGCTATCGTGACCTTAGTAATCAGTGGAGAATTATCACAAAAGAGAAGGGGGCGGATGTTGTTGTACTGGATATGCCTATTTTGGATACGCGGCGTGATAAAAATTTGTTTGGGGTATTTATAAGTGACTTGATGTTGTCTCTTTTGTCGTATGTGGCGGAAATGGAATTTCAGGCAATTCATACGAGGCAGACAGAGGGTATTGCAGCGGCGCGAATTCGAGGTGTGAAATTCGGTCGACCTAAAAAGCCGCTTCCTAACAGTTTTTGTGATGTGTATAAAAAATGGAAAAGCGGAGAAATAACCGGAACAGAGGCTGCAAAACGGGTGAATATGCCTCTTTCGACCTTTAGATATAGGGCATCAACGTATGAAGAAAGAAATTCCTGATACAAAAAATCAGATGCAAAAAAGTCTACTATTTTGATGATTCTTATATATCAATATCATGGTGGCGACTACATTGAGGAAGACACCGGAGAGAAAAAGCATTTTAATGGACAACTTTTTGATGCGGTTGTATTTGACGATTCGATAAAGGAGTTTCTGGCTCTTAAGAAGAAACTTGCGGATTATTTTGATGAGAAGAGTATTGAAGACATTTTTGACTATATTCCACCGCAGAAGACAAATCAGATTTTTACTCCGAGGGATATAGTTAAAAAGATGGTTGATATGCTGGAAGAAGAAAATCCGGGATGCTTTGACGATAAGGACAAGACATTTGTGGATTTGTATATGAAATCAGGTTTGTATATTACGGAGATTGTAAAGAGGCTTTATCAGAGTGCTGAGATGAAGAAACAGTTTCCGGATGACAAAGAACGTCTTGTACATATTTTTGCAAAGCAGGTTTATGGGCTTGCTCCGACAGAAATCATTTATAAGATCGCTACAAGTTATATCCTTGGATTTGCGGACGATACGGATGAATTAAAACATAATTTTAAGCAGCTAGATGCTTTGCCGTATGCAAAAGAAAGCACGCTTCAGAAAAAACTTGATGAAGTATTTGGAAGTTGAGTTGGAATATTGAATTTTGTTAAAGCCAGGCAGAAAAAATCTGTCTGGCTTTTTAGGTATCGGCATGTTTGTATACAATGAAAGCGCTTTCTTAAACTTTCGTTGACCGTTTTCTTTCGCAGTGAAATAATGACCTCAACAGGGGACCCTAGAACAAAAAAATGACAGGTGGTAGTTTTAGTGGAGGTATAAAAGTGAAGAAGGTATTCTCTGTAGTATTTGCAGGAATTATGGCAGCAAGTCTCTGTGCATGTGGAAATCAGACAGGTAATGCTACGGCATCCGATGTTGCAGCTAAGGAAAATAATGGAGTGAAAGAACAGATCACACTCAGTGTTTGGGGTGCACAGGCAGATCAGGCGTTATTAAAAGAACTTTGTGAGAAGTTTGCGTCAGAACATCCTGAAAATGACTGGCAGTTTGATTATGGTGTAGTCGGAGAGGCAGATGCGCAGGCTCGTTATCTCGAAGATCCTGCTGCGGCAGCGGATGTTTTTTCATATCCGGATGATCAGATGACGACTCTTGTAGAAGCTGATGCGCTGTATGAAGTTACGAGAAATGCAGATGAGATAAAGAGCGCAAATGTGCCGGCGTCTGTAGAGGCAGCAAGCTATGGCGGAACTCTTTATGGATATCCCATGACAGCAGACAATGGTTATCTTCTCTATTATGACAAGTCAGTTCTTTCAGAGAAAGATGTTGAGTCACTGGACGGAATCCTGGCAGCAGCAAATAAAGCAGGAAAAAAGGTACACATGGACGTATCAAACGGATGGTATATAGCATCATTTTTCCTTGGAAACGGTTGTAAGCTGACAATCGATGAAAATGGAAAGCAGATCTGTGACTTTAATAATGAAAAAGGTTTGGAAGCAGCAGAAGCTATCAGGAAATTCTGTGACGATCCCGCATTTGTGACAGGTGATGACAGCGTTCTGCAGGGCGGCATCGGAGATGATATCTGCTGTGGTATCAGCGGACCGTGGGTTTCAGCAAGCGTAAAAGAAAAACTTGGCGACAACTACGCAGCTGCAAAGCTTCCTACATTTACCTGCGGAGGAAAACAGGTACAGATGGGATCTTTCCTTGGATGTAAAGTTCTTGGTGTAAATACTCAGAGCGCACATCCTGTTGAAGCAATGGAACTTGCAGAATATCTTACAAATGAAGAGTCTCAGGCACGAAGATTTGAAGTTCTGGGATATGGTCCGTCAAATGTTAAAGTCGCTGAGTCAGATGAAGTAGCAGCGGACGCAACCTTAAAGGCCCTTGCGGATCAGAGTAAGTATGCGATAAGTCAGCGTGTAAACGGAGCATACTGGACACCGGCAGAAGCATTCGGAGCAGAACTTGAGGGACATACAGGAAATGATCTTCAGGCAATGCTGGATCAGTTGGTAGAACAGGCAACAGCTGAATAAAGGGCAAAAAAATGATCATTCTTAATCTTATCTATATTTTAGCGGAAGTATTGATCGCCTGCTTCTTCTTTGGTTTTGGATTTAAGTATTTATCTCATTTCGGCACTTTGGGTGAGAATACGCAGCTTAAAGTCTGGAATGAAGAACTGCAGATCTACGAGCGTACTACCGGCGACAATTCCATGCTGATCCTTCTTTTTAGCGTTTTTACAATCGCGGCTCTGATACTTTTTATCTACATAATGATCTTGCTTATAAAAAATGTACGTGCGATCGTTAAGCTTAGAAAAGAAGGAAAGCATGTAGCAACATTCAGAGAAGTTCTTCTCGATCTTTTGGATAAAAAATTTCACATAACACTACTTGCGGCACCGATGACAACTCTTGTATTGTTCACGGTCCTGCCGATAGTGTTTATGATACTCATTGCTTTTACAAATTTTGACTCTGCTCATCAGCCCCCGGGAGAACTCTTTACATGGACAGGACTGACTAATGTAACAGATGTTTTTCTTGGGAATGTAACGAAGACCCACACCTTTTTCGGAATACTTGGATGGACCTTTGTATGGGCGATACTTGCGACATTTACGAATTATATTTTGGGAATGCTCCTTGCTATCGTGATAAACCATAAGCTCGTGAAGTTTAAGAAAATGTGGAGGACTCTTTTCATCATATCCATAGCGATCCCGCAGTTTGTGAGTCTCCTTCTCATTGCGAGAGCACTGGAACCTGCAGGTGCGATAAATGTGGCACTTATGAAAGCCGGCATCATTTCCGCACCGTTACCGTTCCTGTCAAATACGCTTCTTGCGAGGATATGCGTTGTTATCATAAATATGTGGATCGGTATTCCGTATACGATGATGACATTCAGCGGAGTGCTGATGAACATTCCGGCGGAGCTGTATGAGAGCGCGGAAATAGACGGAGCAGGAGTGTTGCAGAGTTTTGTCAGCATCACGCTTCCGTATATGATATTTGTCACAGCTCCGGCGACCATTACGACTTTTGTTGCGAATATCAATAATTTTAATGTTATCTACCTTCTTACCGGAGGCGGTCCGTTTGCCCTTGATTATTATCAGGCAGGAAAGACAGATCTTCTGGTGACATGGCTATATAAACTCACGGTAGACCATCATGATTATGCGCTTGCATCCACCATCGGCATATTTATCTTTATGATAGTTTCCACGGTGTCACTTGCAGTATATAACCATACAGGGTCGGTTAAGAGGGAGGATATGTTTCAATGAGCAGGCACAAAAAAATGGTAAGCATTGGCTTACATACACTATTGACAGTCCTCGCAGTTATATGGCTGATCCCCGTTTTCTGGCTTTTGATATCATCCTTCAGGGCAGAAAAGGGCGCATATACGTCAAATCTGCTGCCGCAGAGGTTTACCTTTGATAACTATATCAGGCTCTTTACAGACACTAGGCTTTTTAACTTTCCCAGATGGTTTATGAATACGCTGTTTGTCGCTGTATGCAGTTGTATTATCACGACGCTCCTGACACTCATGGTCGCGTATGTGTATTCCAGGCTGCGTTTCAGATCCAGAAAAGGTCTTATGAATCTGTCGCTTATCCTTGGAATGTTTCCGGGATTTATGAGCATGATAGCTATTTATCACTTTATGAAAGCGATAGGGCTTGATCAGACGCTGCTGGCACTGATACTGGTTTACTCAGGCGGTGCTGCGCTTAATTATTACATTGCAAAGGGATTTTTTGATACCATCCCGAAGTCTTTGGATGAGGCTGCGCGCATAGACGGAGCGAGCAGACATGTGATCTTTTGGAAGATAATTTTGCCAAATTCCAAACCTATCGTGGTCAATACTGCGATAAACGCATTTATCGCGCCATGGGTGGATTTCATCTTTGTATCAGTCATCATGAAGGATAATTACAATAACTATACGGTAGCAAAGGGTCTGTATACGATGGTTGATAAGGCAAATATATTTGAATACTATACGTCTTTCTGCGCAGGTGCAGTGTTGGTATCTATACCGATCGTATGTCTTTTTATAAAAATTCAGAAGTATTATGTAGCCGGAGTGACTGCCGGTGCATCGAAAGGATAATGTGATGAATCGTTCAGCAATTTTTCATCGTCCGATGAGTGAATATGCTCACGCAATGGATGAAGATCGATATATTTTCCGGCTGAGGGCGGAAAGAGATGATGTGAAAACATGCACATTTTATTTTGCAGACAGGGCGGAAATATCTCCTGTACTGCACTTTTCACCTCTTCCGATGAAGAAGGTCAGAAGCGACAAGTACTATGATTACTTTGAAGTATTACTCAAAACCGAGTTTCAAAGGGTCGCATATTACTTTGAATTAGAGGACGGAAAAGAAAAAATCTATTATTACGGCGACTGTTTCAGTGATTCACCGGAGGCAGATAGTTTTGAATATTTTCAGCTTCCGTTTAATCTGCGTGCAGACAGGCTGATGATACCGGAATGGGTCAAGAATACCGTAGTCTACAATATTTTTCCGGATAGTTTTGCCAACGGAAAGCGGAAGATGGAGCCGAATGGCGGCTGCGTAGAATATAAAGGTGAAAAATGCAGTTCCTGGCGTGGCGGTACTATATCTGGTATCAGAGAAAATCTCGACTATATAGCAGAGCTAGGATGCAACTGCATTTATCTTAATCCCTTCATGGTCGCAAATTCGTATCATAAGTATGATCTGATTGATTACTTACATGTGGATCCTACGAGAGGAACTGATGATGATTTCAGGGATCTTGTGACAGAAGCACACAGAATGGGAATAAAGGTCATAATTGACGGTGTATTTAATCATGTGAGCTGGCGTCATCCCTTTTTTCAGGATGTTTTGAAGAAGGGGAAGGGTTCAGAATACTACGAATACTTTTATGATCTTCCGGAAAATCCCAAGTTCCCTGATATGGGTGAACTTCCGGAATATATGTGCTTTGCATATGTAGCTGATATGCCAAAGACAAATACGGCAAATCAGAGATTGAAGGATTATTTCTGTGAAGTCGGGGCACATTGGATCAGAGAATATGACATTGATGGGTGGCGCCTTGATGTAGCAAATGAAGTGGACGATGCATTTTTGAGAGCATTCAGAGAGACCGTAAAGAGAGAAAAGAAGGATGCTCTGGTTATCGGTGAAGTCTGGGAAAACGCAAACCATTATATAAACGGAAATATGATGGACAGCGCCATGAACTATGATCTGCGACGTTTTTGTGGACAATTTTTTGCGCACGAAAAGATCGATGCGGAAGAATTTGACGCGAGGATCACGAATCTTCTCATGAGAAATCCGAAGCAGGCCACCTTTGCCCAGTTAAATCTCCTGGACAGCCATGATGTGAGTCGTTTTATCACGGTGTGCGAGGAAGACAGAGACCGACTGGAACTGGCACTTTTATTCCAGATGACTTTTGTTGGCATGCCATGCATTTTTTACGGAGATGAGAAGGGGATATCGGGTCAGAGCGAAGAAGAATACAGAAGCCCGATGGATTTTAACAAGGTCGATCCGTTAGAAGATATTTATAAGAAGTTTATCTCTCTAAGAAGAGATCATTCGTGTATCATGGACGGAGAATATGAGACAATACTTGCGGATGGAAAAGCATATGGATACAGGAGAAGCAATGATGACGAAAGCATCTATATTTATATGAATAATGGAGATGATCCGTTTCGTGTTCCGGTAAATGGGCACATACTGACAAGTAAAAATCTTAAGGAAGGGGTACTCGGAAAAAAGGGTTACGTTGTTTGGTCAGCCGTGTAAAGGTGAGTTATGTCTGCTACTATATATGATCTCGCGAAAGAGGCGGGGGTGTCGATATCGACAGTTTCAAAAGCTTTGAATGACAGTTATTCCATATCGGAAAAAACAAAGAAAAGAATACGTGAAATTGCTGACAGCATGGGTTATCAGCCAAATGCCAGGGCGAGAAGCTTTGCAAGAAAGAAGAATGGTATAGTTATCTTTGCGGCTAATCTGTCACGTGGGATCGGTTTTGAAAATCCGCATTTGTTTGAGATTGTGACCGGACTAGACAGATATCTCGATGAGAGAGGATATTCTTTAGTATTAAAGCATGTGACGCGTGAAGATGCTCCGGTGCAGATAAAGGAACTCATGAACAGTGAGGAAGCGGATGGGATAATCCTGCACGCCGGGATACTTTCAAGACAGCTGGCATTTGTGCTTGGGAAGGAAGCGTATCCGCATCTGGTCATAGGAAAACCGGATTTTCCTAACACTCTTAGCTGGATCGATGTAAGTCATGAAGCTGCGGGACAGATAGCGGCGGATTATCTTCTTGATAAAGGATACAGAAGAATAGTATTTCTCATGGGAGACTCAAATGATGATCAGATTTCTTTGAGACGGCTTGACGGGATAAAAATAGCTTTTGAAGAGGAAGAACTGTCTATAGAGACCATAACCGGGATATGCGATTATGAAAAAAGTCGTGAAATAACGGAAACGATCCTTGAAAGAAAACGTATTCCTGAGGTGATCCTATGTACGAATAACTACCTTGCTCTTGGCTGCATACAAAGTATAAGAGCGAAAAACTTAAGTATTCCGAAGGATATAGCGCTGATGACCTTTGATAATTACCCATTTTCCATGCTGGCGCAGCCTACTCTTACTGCGATAGAAGTGGATATGTATGAGATGGGCAATCAGGCGGCGCGATTTATCGTTCAAAGGATAAAAAAGCCCAATTTGCAGACCCAGTCCTTCTGTACGACTCCAATCCTCATAGAGAGAGAATCTACATAAACAAAAAGAGTGATATTAGATTTTTAGAAATCTGATGTCACTCTTTTTTATGCAAAAAAGTTTATTAGCAAGTTGAGAAAACGAGGCAAAAATTCCGATATCAGTTTATATAAAACATGACAGGGAAAAAATGTTTATGAAGGGGATTAACAGTGATTAATTTTGGTGTTTCTCGCATGGTGAAGCGGAATGGAGTTTTTCTGCTTGTTTTAGTGCTATGCGTTTTGTTTATAAGAAATAGTGAATCTGCTTTTGCAGCTTCGACAAAAGTCAGGAGTATTAACCACAGGGGATATAACAGTGTTGCTCCGGAAAATACTCTTCCTGCATACAGATTGTCTCGGGAAAATGGTTTTGATTATGTCGAAACGGATGTCTGTTTTACTAAAGACGGTGTCCCGGTGCTTCTGCATGATACAACTATTAATTACTTGGCAAAAAATGATGATGGCAGTGATATTCCGGATAATATTGAGAGTCACATAAATGAGATGACCTATGAAGAAGTTCTTCAGTTTGACTTTGGAATAATAAAAGGTGAGCAATATAGGGGGACCAGGATAGCCAGATTCGATGATTTCCTTGACTTGTGTGTAGAATTGAATCTTCATCCCTATATAGAACTTAAGAATAACGGAGGTTATAGCAGGGAAAAGGTTAACGAATTGGTCGATATGGTTGATGAAAAGGGATTGAACGGTAAGGTGACCTGGATTTCATTTGAGAGTGAATTTCTTGAATGGGTACGGGATAAAGATCCTTATGCACGTCTTGGATATGTTTCTTCCACGATACCTGATGCAATAGGACCAGCTCAGGACTTAAAAAATTCTACAAATGAAGTTTTTATAGACTGCTGTGTTTACTTTGCTACGCGAGAAGAAGTAATGTTGTGTAAAAATGCGAATATTCCATTGGAAGCGTGGAGCGTGGGTGTTGGATCGGATGATATAGAACTTATGAAATCACTCGATCCTTATATAAAAGGGTTTACATCAAATGTAGTGAAGTACGAGGACTTGATTTCAGAGGAGGATGACAGGCCTCACAATGATATTCCGGTCATTACTGCGTCTGATAATAAACCTATGAATTATGCGATCGAAGAGAGGGACGAGTGGAAGATCGCATATAACCATGAAGTTCCATTTTGGGGAAAACAAAAAATTGATGTATCATATTTCGGAAGCGGTTTTTTAGTATATTACGGAGATAAGGCATACAAGGTGTCTAAGGTCAAGATCAATAAAAAGAAGCACCGTATGCAGATAACCGGATTGGAGAATGCTGATAAGGAAACAATAAAAATCATAAAGAAAGCCACAAGAGGAAAGAAGGGACTTCCGTTTAAATGCAATCCTTATTACGTGACTGACAAAGATCTGATCGAAATAAAGAAAAATAAGTATGGAATTATACGATCGATAAAGGTTCAGATCGGCGATAAATTTTACAAGGCAAAAAAGAGAGAATGGATGTATGACGTGGATAAACAAGGCGTAATGTTTATGGGTAAAAATCTTGCCGGTAGTCATTCGACGTAAATAATGACAAATCATTTTGCCCTTGATTTTGTTCATTACAATGGATGATTTCAAGGGCATATTATGTTATTATAAGTCGTCGTAAAAAATCGGACATCGGATAACGATAAACTAACTACAATTGATGTCTATAGAGGAAGGATTTATGGGAATGACAGATACAGGAAATATCCGTAAGGGCTTCAGCAATGAGAAATATACAGAGCTTCAGTCAAAGAAGATCCGTGAGAGGATCGATCAGTTTGGCGGAAAGCTTTATCTTGAGTTTGGCGGAAAGCTTTTTGATGATTTTCATGCATCACGTGTACTTCCGGGTTTCAAGCCCGATTCTAAGATCACGATGCTTAAGCATCTCGCAGATAAGACAGAGATCGTGATCGCTATTAAGGCAGGTGATATTGAGAAGAACAAGGTCAGAGGTGATATCGGAATCACATATGATATGGATCTTCTCCGTCTGATCGATGCTTTTACAAATAATGGTCTTTTTGTTGGAAGTGTAGTTCTCACTCAGTTCGCGGATCAGCCTGCTGCAGTTGCTTATGAGAAAAAGCTTAAGGCTCTGGGACTGAAGGTATTCCGTCATTACATTATTCAGGGTTATCCTTCAAATATTCCGTTCATCGTTAGTGATGAGGGATTTGGAAAGAATGATTACATCGAGACGACTCGTCCGCTTGTAGTCGTTACTGCTCCCGGGCCGGGAAGCGGAAAGATGGCTACATGTCTTTCACAGCTTTATCATGAGTCAAAGCGCGGCATTAAGGCAGGTTATGCGAAGTTTGAGACATTCCCTATCTGGAGCATCCCGCTTAATCATCCTGTAAACCTTGCTTATGAGGCTGCTACAGCGGATCTTAATGATATAAATATGATCGATCCGTTCCATCTGGAGGCTTATAACGAAAAGGCTGTTAATTATAACAGAGACGTAGAGGTTTTCCCTGTTCTCAAGGCTATGTTTGAGAAGATCCAGGGTACTTCTCCTTATCAGTCTCCTACAGATATGGGCGTAAACATGGCAGGTTTTGCCATTGTTGATGATGAGGCATGCTGCAAGGCTGCTAATCAGGAGATCATCCGTCGTTACTATGAGGCTCTTTGCCAGAGAAGAAGAGGCGAGGCTGGAGATATGCCTGTTAATAAGCTGGAACTTCTTATGGATAAGGCAGGTATCTCTATAGCTGACAGACCGGTTGTGGCAGCAGCAAATGTGAGAGATGAGCAGACAGGCAGCCCGGCAGCGGCTATGGAAATGCCGGATGGTACAGTTCTTACAGGAAAGACTTCTGCTATGCTCGGAGCTTCTTCTGCACTTATTCTTAATGCTTTGAAGTATTTTGCAGGGATCGAGAATGACGTAAAGCTGATTTCTCCTGAAGTGCTGACACCTATCATGAATCTCAAGGTTAATTACCTCGGAGATCATAATCCGCTCCTGCACTTAAATGAGCTTCTTATCGCGCTTTCTATGGAAGCCATCAGCAACGAAGCGGCTAAGAAAGCTTATGCATGTCTTCCGAAGCTTGCAGGACTTGAGGCTCATTCTTCTGTAATTCTTTCATCTGTTGATGTGAGAGTGTTTAAGCAGTTGGGAATTAATCTTACCTGCGAACCCAGATACGAGGGCAATAAGTTATATCATAACTAAAGCTATCTATTCCGGTCATGTGAATGATTCGCATGGCCGGATTTTACTGTATAAAAAATACAAAAATAACTAAAGTATTCTGCATACATGACGATATAAAAGGTAAATAAGTTGGGAACAACTACATATAGCCAAGGCAGGCATCTGTTCTGAGAGGAAAGCGCTCCGGGGCAGGTGTTTTCCATTTTAAAGAAAAGTGATTCGTTACAGTTCATACGTAAACGGAGCATTTACTGCGGAGTTTACGATCAAGAACGTTGAAAAGCATTTGATTTTGCCCATCGCCGAAGGCGATTTAATTGGCAAAATCCGTTACGTGAGCGAGCTGTAAGCGAGTGAACAGTAACAGTGATCCAGATCGAAAAAATACCGGTCTGGATTTTTTTCTTTCCGCTCAATATAACGTTATAAATAAGATTTATCACTGACGATAGAATTACTCAAATTTTCAAATGCCGTTATCAATATTACTATATAAGAAAGTATAGAAGAAAAGTGACAAAAATTTGTCTGCTAAAAATGGTATGTGAATTAAGGAGTGAGTTATATGGGATATGCAGTTGATACTCGATGTATACACGGAGAAGGACATAAAACAGAAGATGGAAATAATGCGATCAGTTTTCCTATTTATCAGACAGCGTCTTTCTCGCATTTGACACCAGGACACAACCCGAATGGATTCGATTATTCCAGAGAATCAAATCCGACAAGAACTTATCTCGAGGAAACAATAAGTTCTCTTGAGCATGCTTATGACTCAATAGCATTTTCTTCCGGAATGGCTGTGATAGCAACAGCTTTTGAGTACTTTAAGCCAGGTGATCATATCATCCTTGGAGATGATCTTTATGGCGGTGTTGTTCGTCTGATTTCTCAGATAAGTACTAAAAACGGATATGAGACGGACTACGTGGAAACATCCGATCTCGATGCCTTAAAAGCAGCAATAAAGCCTAATACAAAGGCAATCTATTTTGAAACTCCTACAAATCCCATGATGCACGTGACGAATATAAAAGCAGTTGCGGAAATTGCTCATTCAGTGGGGGCACTTGTCATTGTTGACAATACATTTATGACTCCTTATTTTCAAAATCCTATATTGGAAGGCGCAGATATAGTCGTTCAGTCAGGAACAAAGTATCTCTGCGGACATAATGATACGGTGTGCGGATTCTTAAGCAGTGAAAATGAAGAACTGGCAGATAGATTCAGACTCCTTTCAAAAACTACAGGCGCTACTCTCGGACCATTTGAGTGCTGGTTGTGTCTAAGGGGATTAAAAACTCTGGCGCTCAGAATGGAAAGGCACAAGAGTAATGCAGAAGCAGTGAGGGACTGGTTGCTTACAAGAAAAGATGTAGAAAAGGTTTATTATGCAGGAAGCGGTATGATATCATTTTCAGTGAAATCTTCAGAACATGCTGTAGAGATACTTAAGAAGATAAAGCTTATCACTTTTGCGGAAAGCCTTGGCGGAACAGAAAGCCTGCTCACATATCCTTATATTCAGACGCATCCTGATGTGCCTGCTGAACAAAAGGAAAAGCTTGGCATTACTGATAAACTTCTGAGATTATCTGTCGGAATAGAAAATCCGGACGACATAATCGCGGATCTGAACAAGGCCTTCGAAAGTGCATCGTAAGGAGATATTATGTCGGAAAGAAATCTGGATTTTGATGAAGTTGTAAACAGGAAAAATACAAAGTGTTTGAAGTATGATTTTGCAGTGAGACGCGGATTGCCGGAGGATGTGCTTCCGCTCTGGGTAGCGGATATGGATTTCAGGACATCTTCATATATCGAAGATGCGATCACTGAAGTTGCCAGACACAATATCTATGGATACACCAATATACAGCGCGGAGACGGATTTTTTGAAGCTGTGAGTGGGTGGATGAAGAGACATCATGATTTTGATGTAGAACCTGAATGGCATGTGATCACTCCCGGAGTTTGTTTTGCAATATCAGCAGCAGTCAGGGCTGCATCTGAACAGGGAGAAGCCGTGATAATACAGCAGCCGGTTTATTATCCGTTCTATAACATCATTCTTCAAAACGGCAGAAAACCGGTCAGCTCAGATCTGGTTCATAATGAAGACGGAAGTTATGATATAGACTTTGATGATTTTGAAAGAAAGATCATAGAGAATAATGTAAAGCTGTTTATCCTGTGTAATCCGCATAATCCTGTGGGGCGCGTCTGGACTCGTGAAGAATTGCTAAAGCTTGGAAATATATGCAAGGCGCATTATGTTACTGTTTTTAGTGATGAGATTCATTTTGACTTTATATGGAATGGCGTACACAGTGTATTTCAGGAGCTTGATCCGTTGTTCAGAGAATTTACGATAACTGCGACGGCACCAAGTAAGACATTTAATATCGCAGGATTACAGCAGTCAAATATCTTTATACCTGATAGGACACTGCGGCGTAAATTTAGAGAACAGGTTGGTATAGCAGGTTTTGATGAACCAAATATTTTTGGCATTGCTGCCGCTCAGGCTGCGTATGAGCATGGCGATGAGTGGTATGGTGCTATGCTTGACTATGTACAAAAAAATATAGAGTTTGCGTATAAATATGTAAATGAAGAACTGCCCGGAGTGAAGATGAGAAAGCCGGATGCCACATACCTTATCTGGCTTGATTTCAAGGGAACCGGGCTTGATACAGATGGTATAGAAGATCTGATCATCAATAAGGCAAGGTTATGGCTCGACAGTGGAAAGATTTTCGGAAAAACAGGCGAAGGTTTCCAGAGAATAAATGCAGCATGTCCGAGAAGTACGCTGGAAGAGGCACTTAACAGAATTAAAAAGGCTTTGCAATAAGACAAAAATTAAAAAAACGTCGATTTCTTGTTAATTGTACTGTATTCAATACAAGAAATGTGATAAAATTATGCAATGAGTATTAGGTAAGAGTCGGAAGGGCGTGCAGCATAGCTGCATGTCGGCTCGTAATGTGTTCTTATTATAAAGGTGGTATTGCATGATTTTAGAACATTTTTCCGATATAGGGGAATTGAGAAGTGCGTTAGAGATGTATCGGAAAGACGGAAGAACGTCTGACGCTGAGTCCGTGATGTTTATCTCGGCAGGGAATGAGATCGAGATAGTTGCGGATCTTTTACATGAGGCGTTTTTTCCTGCTGTGGTTTTTGGCGTTCATTCCACGATGCTTGTTAAGGGCAAAGTTGACAAAGAAGGTATCATTCTCACTGTCTTTGACAAGAAACAGAAAGAATTTGAATATACCTTTGGTCTGATAGACCGTGCAAGTACTGACCCTACGAGCAGTATTATTGATATACAGAAAAAGGTTGATAGTATCCATCCCGGTAATGAGGATACAATCTGTCTGGAATTTTGCACGGGTGGTGAAGAATATTTGGTAACGACTCTGAATTCTGTGATGCAGAAGCACGGGATACAGGTATTTGGTTCATCTGTGTGGAATATAGATCCTTCTCAGGGGAAATCTGTGATCTACTATGACGGACGAATATATGAGGATGCCTGTGTTTATGTACTGATCCACAATTGTTGTGGACGTATCAGAACATATTTACAGAATATATATTGTCATCATACAGGTGGACGCGGACACATCGTTACCAAGGTCGACAGAAAAACAAGAGCGCTGATCGAACTGGATAACAGACCGGCTGCGGATGTTTATTGCGAGGAAATGAATATCACCAGAGACCAGATCATGGATAAGTTTGCGTATCATCCGTTTGGTAAAGATGTAGGCGATAAGACCTATACGGTCTCGATGCGAAGCATTGGTGAGGATGGACGCATAAACCTTTATAAGCAGGTTGAGAGAAATGATCTGCTCTATATCATGGATCTCGGCGATTATAAAAAGATCATCAGAGAACAGCTGCAGGAGATAAAAAAAGAAATACCGGACATGTCGGATGTTATCACGATAGACTGTCTGCATCGATATTATCTGTTTCAGATGGAAGATTATATCGATGAATATCTCCATGAGTTAAATACTAATTTTACGAGAACTTTTGGACTTGTCGGCGCCGGAGAGCAGTGTTCGGATCAGGCGGTAAATCAGACAATGATCTGCGCTGTTTTTGAGCGAAGGAGAGCCGAGAGTAATAAAGAGAAAAAACTGGCGGAGATAAAGAAGTATCCTGAAAAGGGATCGATGGATGCACGGATATATCCTGTTTCTTATCTCTTAAAATATGTATCGGAAACAAAGGATGAACTTGTAAATCAGGAAACAAGTGTCATGCAGTATCTCCTTGATCTGCAGCGGCTTATAGATGGGCAGATGGATGAAGATGATCCGGAAAAGCTGAAAGAGTTTCTTAAGTCTATAAAGTATGGAAGCAAGTCTGTTTTTGAACATATAGCCCGTATGAACCTGCATATCGGAGATATAAGCAATATGCTCGATCAGGCAGAATATCTTGTCGGAGATGTAATATTCAGAGATGGACTTACAGGTCTCCTTAACCGTTACTTCTATAATGTCAATGGAGAGCGGGCTTTTAAGGAAGCAGGAAAAACAAACGGCCTGTCCATAGCGTTCTTTGATATAGATGATTTTAAGCACTACAATACAGAATATGGACATGATTTCGGAGATAGACTCCTTAGCGAACTTGCAGAAGATCTGATGTACTTCTTTAGAAATGATCATAAGGTTTATCCCATCAGAATGGGTGGAGATGAATTTATGATAATGAATGTTGGAGATCTTTCCTATAATGAATTTGTTTCAAAAATGGAAGAAGTACGCAATATGGTATCGGACAAGACAATTTCTTACAAGGGAAAGGATATAAGATTTTCAATAAGTATAGGAATGTCACATACGATAACAGACAGATTAACGAACCTGCGAGATCTGTATATTAAAGCAGATGAACGGCTTTATGTTGCGAAAAATGCAGGAAAAAACAGAAGCTGCAGCGCATGATAATGATTGAAAATACCATATGTGATCATAAAAGACCTCCCGGCATTGATATGCCAGGGAGGTCTTTTGACTTATAGGAAATTTCGTTGGAAAAAGTCTTGCGTACATTATGCATAACCATAACGGATTAAATCCATTAAATTAAGATATAAATAACTAAAATTTAACAAGGAATTAAAAGTTGTATTGTCCTTCGTGTGCAAAAAATCATAAAAACTAAAGAATTAATGGTGAAACTACCCAAAATCATAAAGTTTAAAGGGATGGATTGTTCTCCTAAACATGCAAAAATAGATGCAGATGATACAAATTTTTATAGAGAATGCCAAAGATGTTGTGCCATTCGCTATAAATTTTTGAAGAGTCGTAGATTTTGTATTAAGTAAGGAGAGAATAATGGGAAGGAAGTCTAAGTTAATCGGGCATCGCGTCACGGCGGTCAGTCTGGCACTGATGCTCTCGGCAACCGGCGCTGTTCCTATGAATGTGCTAGCTGCACCAAGGGACAGTCAGGCAAAAGAAACATTCAGTAATCCGTTCATTTATTCGGATGTTCCGGATATCGACATTATCAGGGTCGGCGGCGCTTACTACATGGTAAGTACGACTATGCACCTGTCTCCCGGTGTTCCGGTTATGAAGTCAACAGACCTTGTTAACTGGGAAACTGTAAACTATGTGTATGACAGACTTGATGACGGTGATGAGATGAACCTCCGTAACGGTAAGTCCATGTATGGTAAAGGACAGTGGGCATCAAGTATTGTTTATCACAACGGAACTTATTATGTAGGATTTAATTCCAATACAACAGGAACCGCTTATATTTTCAAAACAGATGATATTGAGCATGGTTCATGGACTCGAACAAAATTAAACGCATACATGCACGATATGGCTATCTTCTTTGATGGAGATACTCCGTATGTAGTATGGGGCGGTAAAAATATCCAGTATCAGGAACTCGAAGCCGATATGTCAGGCCTGAAGAAAGATGGCAAGAGCGGCACACTTTTCACTGATGACACAGCACGCACGATCGTAAATGCAGAGGGTACCCATGTAATGAAGAAGGGTGACTACTACTATGTATTTAACATCGTATGGCCAAGCGGCGGAGTACGTCAGGAAATCTGTCATAGAAGTAAGACTTTCCCGGGAACAGCTGAAGACTGGGAGAAGAAAGTTATCCTCGATGCTAATTTCAAGAATAACGGAACAAGTGCCGGAGTTGCACAGGGCGGTATCATTGATACAGAAGATGGTAAGTGGTACGGATATCTCTTCCAGGATCATGGTGCAGTAGGCCGCGTTCCTGTCCTTACAGACTGCGTATTTAAGGATGGCTGGCCGATGCTTGGTAAGAATGGCGATGGAAAGACTGTCGAGCTTACAATGGATATGCCTCTTCCGTCATCAGGAGAGTCATCGCTTACAAAATCAGATGAATTCTATAATGACGCAGAACACAGAGTATTTGAAGAAGGTTATACCGGTTCTGGAAATACCGGTTCAGGATCAGGTACTATTGAAAACAACAAGCCGACACCAACTGTAGGAAAGAGCATAGTTGAACTTTTCACAAACGGTGACGTGAGCACAGGAACAACAACTGGCTGGGGCGTAATGGAGCAGGCTGAACTTGATGTTGCGCTTGAGGACGGTTCTCCTGTAGAAAAGTCAGAGTCTGAAAACGAAGCAGAAGAATCTGATAAGAACTACTGCCTGTGGGTAAAGAACAGACAGGCCTGCGCTGGCGGCGCAATGCAGGATATCAGCGGAAAGATCGAAGTTGGTAAGGAATATACATTTAAGGGCAGACTTAAGTATGTTGATGGACCGGATGAAAAGACTTTCAGACTTGAGATCCAGAACGGTCCGAACTATAAGTGGAGAGATAACATCGTTCAGTTTACCGCAAAGAAGGGTGAATGGACTGAGTTTGAAGGAAAGTATACAGTACCTGCGAGCGTAAATACTGCAGGTGAGGACTGTGAGTTCCATGATGATCAGAACTATATCTTTATGGAAACACCTTGGACAGGATCGCCTACAAAAGAAAAAGATCTCATGGACTACTATCTCGATGATTGTTCAATGACAGGTGAAGGCGGAACTATCGTTGACAATGGTGACATGGAGGAAGGAACCCAGGGATGGGGTAAGTATCAGCATAAGTCAGGAGACGGCACGATCGATGTTGAAGTAACAGAGGATGCTCATTCAGGTGAGAAGGCTCTGAAAACAAAGAATCGTGAGCATACAAATGATGGTCTCGGACAGGTATTTAAGAATGTATTTATTCCTGGATATACCTATGAATTTACAGCATGGGTAAAGCAGGATGAAGTTGAGTCAAAGAAGATCGCAATGACAGTCCGCAAGGGCGAGGGCGAGAACTTCAGCACGATCGATACACAGGAAGTAAAGAAGGGAGAGTGGACAAAACTTACAGGAACATACAAGTTCTCAGAGGATGATGATGTGTCCGTAGATACTCTTTTCTTTGAGACAGAGTGGAAGAACGCTTCAGATACAAAGAAAGAAGATCTCGTAGACATCTATGTAGATGATGTAGCGATCGTTGAAAAGTCCCGTGCTACAGAAGCAGAAAAGGCTGCACAGGGTGAAGATGATTATTACGGATCTAATCTGGATCTCGCATGGCAGTGGAACCATAATCCGGATAACACAAAGTGGTCTCTTACAGACAGAAATGGCTGGCTCCGACTCACTACAGGTAAGAGATGTGAAAGCATTCTGGATGCAAGAAATACTCTTACACAGAGAACTTATGGACCGACATGTTCCGGTACTACAAAGCTTGACATCTCACACATGAAGGATGGAGACGTAGCAGGTCTCGCAGCATTCTCCTATAATTACAGCTATATCGCAGCTAAGAAAGAAAACGGCAAGACTCAGCTCGTAATGGTAGATGCAACTCAGAATGATTCTAAGAAAGCAGATTCTCCGAAGGAAATCGCTTCCGTTGAGTGCGAAGGAAATACTGTTTACTTTAAGGATGATTATGATTTCGCCGGCGGTGACAAGGTAAGCTTCTACTATAGCTTTGATGGCAAAGAGTGGACACAGCTTGGTGAAACAGTAAAGACCAGCTATGAACTGACCCATTTCATGGGAAGCAGATTTGCTCTGTTTAACTATGCGACTAAGTCAAAGGGAGGATATGTTGACTTCGATTACTTCAGAGTTTCGGATGCGATAACCGGTACAGAGAATACACAGAAAGATCTGTCTGCAGGTTTAAGCTTCTCTAAGTCTGAGATCAGCGGTGTAGTCAACAATGAAGTCGAAGCAACAGTTAAACTCGGCAAGATCGAAAAGGCATCACATAATAAGATCAAGGCATCATTTGAAATTCCTGAACTTATGAATGTTGAGGATGTAGAGTTCAATGATGCAGCAATAAATGGGGAGGCAACATATACATTCAGCAAAAATCGTCTGGTACTTGAGGTTACTGGTGATGATGTATCATTCGATGCTGCTGACGGCGTATTCGCAACTATCAAGCTGAAGCTCAACGGTTACGTAAGGGAGGACAAGACTGTTGATATCGCTGCTGATTATATCCAGCTTGATGGAGGAAAGACAGAAGTCGATGCATCCGGTGCAAAGGCTTCACTCAAGCTCACATATCTCGATACAGGCGCGATCGCAAAGAAGCTCGGCTTCTCTAATCCGCTGGTAACTCAGGAGTATGGAGCAGATCCGTATGCTATTGTTTATAACGACAGAGTATACGTATACATGACAGCTGATGCTGCTCAGTATGATTCAAACGGAAATCTCCAGGAGAACGGATATGGATATATCAATACTCTGAGAGTAATCTCATCATCTGATATGGTGAACTGGACAGATCATGGTGAGATCAAGGTCGCAGGTAAAGACGGAGCTGCAAAGTGGGCTACAAATTCATGGGCTCCGGCTATTGCGCATAAGAAGATCGACGGCAAGGATAAGTTCTTCGTTTACTTTGCAAACAACGGAAGCGGAATCGGCGTTATCGAAGGTGATTCACCTCTCGGTCCTTGGAGAGATCCTGTAGGAAAGGCTCTCTTAAATCAGGGAACACCTGGATGCAGAGACGTTGTATGGTGCTTCGATCCGGCTGTACTCGTAGATGATGACGGAACAGGCTACATCTACTTCGGCGGCGGTGTACCGAGCGGAAAGCAGAATAATCCGAAGACAGCACGTGTTGCACAGCTTGGCGATGATATGATTAGTATCGTAGGAGAAGCTAAGGAAATCGATGCTCCCTGCATGTTTGAGGACTCCGGTATCTTTAAGTACAATGGCAAGTATTACTACAGCTACTGCTCCAACTTCACAGGACCGCATAAGGAAGGCTATCCGGGAATGGGAAATATTGCTTACATGGTAAGTGATAACCCGATGGGACCCTTCACCTATGCCGGAGAGATCTTTGACAATCCGGGAGTTTGGTTCAATACACAGGGTAATAACCACCATGCAACATTCGTATTCAGAGATAAGAGCTACTTTATCTACCATGCACAGACAGTAGCAAAGGAAAAGAATGAGCAGAAGGGTTATCGTTCAACTCATATCGATACTATCGAGATGACACCTAAGGGCAATATCAAGCCTGTAAAGGGTACCTATGAAGGTATTAGCCAGCTCGAAACAGTAAATCCTTATGAAACTATCGAAGCTGAGACGATCGCATGGAATAAGGGCATCAAGGTAACAAATATCGATGACTTCCATATGGAACTTAGTTCTATCGACAACGGTGACTGGACGAGCGTAGCAGGAGTTGACTTCGGTGAAAAGGGAGCTGATAAGTTCACAGCCAGAGTAAAGTCTGCAAAGGGAGGAAAAATAGAAGTTCGTCTGGATAGCCCTGAAGGAAGTCTTATCGGAACAGTTAAGGTTCCGGCAGGTACAAAGGAGTACACAGACATCACAACTGATGTAACACCTGTTGCAGGTGAGAGAAATGTATTCTTTGTATTCAAGGGTGAAGGCTCAGACATCATGACCGTTGATTCCTATGTATTTACAGAGGGAGAAGGCGGATCCGAGACACCTGATAAGCCGACTCCGGACACACCGGATAAGCCGACACCGGTTGATCCGACACCTGAGAATCCTTCAAAGGGTGAGACAAAGCCGGAAGACACCACAAAGCCTGTAAGTGAGCCTGCAGCAAAAGCATCCGCAGGTAACGGAAAGACATCAACTGCAGATCAGATCGCAGCACCCGGTGATACGACCACACTCGCGTCCGCAGAGTCCGGAAAGGTAACAGTAAATGCAGGAGCAAAGAAGCTGGCTCTCAAGGGCGACAAGGGTACATTTAAGGTTGTTAAGGGCAAGAGTGTAAAGGTAAGCCGCACCGGTAAGCTCACATTTAAGAAGGGCGCAGCTGACTGCGAGGTACAGTTCAAGGTTGATGGCAAGGAAGTAACAAAGTCGATCCATGTTGAAACACCTGCTATGGAAAAGAAGGTAGCAGGAAAGGCTGGTGAAGCTGTAGAACTCGCTCTTACAGGCACAGATATCAAGACTGCTGTTTGGAGCACAAATAAGAAAAAGGCAGCTAAGGTTTCCGTATCAAAGGACGGTAAGCATGTAAGCGTAAGCTATGGTAAGAAAGGAACCATAAAGGTATTTGCAGAAATAAATGGAAAGAAGTACACTACAAAGGTAACTTTTAAGTAAGTGTATAGTGGCATAAAGTCATTAACTCCATAAGATTAAACGCACAGGCCCTCGCTGGTTGTTCAGTGGGGGCTTATGTGTGTACCCGGATAAAAATAGATTTATGATGAAATGGATCAATAACCTGAAGCTTAGAGAAAAGAGCATGATAATACTCGTAGTCAGTATTTTTATACCAATGATCCTGACGAACGTGTTCTTTTTCTGGAGTATCGAAAAAGATGGAAAAAATCAGAGCATAGCTGTCATGAAAAACTATGCGAATCAGATAGAGTACGACATTAGAAATTCCGTTAGAGAGGCTATTTCCATTGCGGATTATCTGAATCATATGGATAGGCTTTCGGACTTCCTAAAGGCGGAGTACAGTGACGAAGCTGATTATTACGAAGCCTATAATGAGCTTATGGAAAATGAGACCATTCGTTATTATTACACGGCACAGTCAGCATGGAGCATAACCATATGTACAGAAAATCCGACTATCGTGAATGGCACATATTTTGTACAGAAGGACAGAGTTTCATCCACTTCCTGGTACCAGAAGTTCAGAGAGTCTGGCAGAGACTATATCGTGTACAGTTTTTTTGAAGACGGAGAATCAGGAGGTTATCTCTCAAATGGCCGTCATCTGGTAGTGCTTGAAAAACTTGACTACCACGGCGGAAATGATGTGATAATGCTGGATCTTGATTATTCGCAGCTGCAAAAGAATCTGACACGTGTATGCGGGGAAAGGCATGGATATATCTATGACGGAAGCGGAGAAGTAATCTTATCTGCAGGGGGAAATGATAATAAAGATAAACCTTTTGAAAAAATCAGTGACATAAATGAGAATGGAGTATCCATCGAGAGAGAATGCGTGATCTATGGCAAGGCACTGAATATCTTTATGGTAGATAAGGGAAAACACTGGATCACGATGCTCGGACAGAAAAAGTATATCTTGTTCCTGATATATTTATTCGACATGATCCTGCCCATCTCAGTCATGTATCTGATCTTTCATTCTATCAATGACAGATTAGTGGCGATAAAGGATAATATCGAAGATATAAAAAATGACCGTTATGATGAAATAACCATCGAGCAGTCAAACGACGAGCTGGGTATTATGATCCAGAGCTATAACCTCATGGTAGCGAGGATACGTGAACTCATTGAAACGGTATATAAGAATAAAGAGCGGGAACAGGAATTGCAGATCGCCAAAAAACAGGCAGAAATCCATGCGATCCAGAGTCAGATAAATCCTCACTTTTTATTTAATGCATTGGAAAGCATCAGAATGCACAGCCTCCTTAAAAAGGAGAATGAAACGGCAAAGATCCTGGAAAACTTTTCGGTCCTGCTGCGCGAAAACATACAGTGGGACAGTGATAAAGTAACTGTTGAAAGAGAGTGTAAAAATGTACAGAGATATCTGGAACTTCAGCAGTATCGTTTCGGGGAACGATTGAGCTTTTCTGTTCATGTACAGGATGAATGTAAGGATATCATGATCCCTAAGTTCAGCATAATCACATTTGTGGAAAATTCGTGCATTCATGGTATAGAGAATAGTGTAGAAGGAGGTTCGATATCGGTCGTTGTTTCTAAGGATGAGGGGATGCTTTACCTAGAAATCATGGACAGTGGCAGTGGTATGAGCGAGGAAGAGCTGGAAACGCTCAGAGATAATATAAAAAATGCGGATATTTCATATCTGAAATCTGCAAAAAAGAGTATAGGGGTAGTGAACACAGTTATCCGGCTAAAGCAAATATACGGAGACAGAGTTTTCATCGAGATAAACAGTTCAAGAGGGGGCGGCACGGAAATCTGTATCGTGCTGAAGTGTGAGCAGGAATATGAATATGAGAGTTATGATCGTTGATGATGAACCCTTCATAAGAAAGGGTCTGGAACAGTTGATAGAGTTGTCCGGAAGTGATTGTAAGGTCGTATCCGAAGCCGGAAACGGTATAGAGGCACTGGATGTATTAAAGCGTGAGAAAGTGGATCTGATATTTGCGGATATAAAAATGCCGGGAATGTCCGGACTCGATATGATAGAGCGGATAAAGAAATATGGCCTGTCAGATGCGCATATAGTGATCCTTACCGGTTTTGCAGACTTTGAGCTGGCGCGTCGGGCGATGAGGTACGGTATAAAAGATTATTTATTGAAACCCATCCAGACAGAGGAACTCCGGGAGATTCTTACCAAAGCAGAAAAAAGCTATGAGGACAGGATAAGTCAGGTATATAAAGAACAGAAAAAACTCCTTATGGAGCTTTTGGAAGAAAAGGAAAATGAAGAAATATCCGAGAGCGGAGTTGTGTCACAGGTCCTTGAAAAGCAGAAGGATATTAACACTCTGATCGCAGAAGTGAAGCGAAATGATGATATACGTAAGCAGGAGAAGCGAGAAATCGGATATGAAGTTGATGAATATATAAAACGGCATTATAAAGAAAATATAAGTCTGAAACAGATCAGTGAAAGATTCCATGTTAATAATGTTTACCTCGGACAATTGTTTAAGAGGCGTCATAATATGCTTTTTAAGGACTATATATACAGCCTTAGGATCAGTGACGCGGAAAATTATCTCTTAAATACAAATAAAAGGGTATATCAGATCGCTGAGGAACTTGGATTTACGAATGTCGATGCCTTTATCAGCAGGTTTGTTCAGCTTAAGGGAATCACACCAAATCAATACAGAATTAAATTCAGAATGAGAAATGAAAATATATGATGAGTAAGAGAAAGATCGCTGTTACGGTCATATCGGTGCTCATAGGAGCGGCAGCACTGGCATTTGCAGCCGGTAAGATCGCAGACAAAGGCGGAGCAAATGATACAAAGTATTTCACTGCATTTGTGGCAGTTACGGGACCTTCAGAAAACAGGGACAGCAGGATCAGACGAAAAATAGCCGAACTTACCGGAGCTGTCGTGGATGTGGAAAGACTCTCCGGACAGACTCCTGAAGAAAAGATAAAGAGTATGATAGCCGGCGACAAGTACCCTGATTTTATCGATGGCAGCGGAGCTACGGATCTCTTGATAAAAGCAAATGCGCTGGTGCCGCTTGATGAGTATCTTGATGACTATCCAAATCTAAAAAACTATCTTTCTGATGCACAGTGGGATTCGCTTCGGAAAGAGGACGGTCACATATACTTCATACCGCCCTTTGGTGTTATCAATGGACATTCAACCAGTACAAAACCATCAGGAGAGGCTTTTTGGATCCAGAAACGGGTGCTTGTTTGGGCCGGTTATCCGGAGATAAAAACACTGGACGAGTACTTTGATCTGATCGAACGTTATCAAAAGGCAGAACCTATGACAAATGGGGAACCGACCATAGGATTTGAAATACTGTGTGATGACTGGAGATATTTTTGTCTGGAAAATCCACCAATGTTTCTCGCGGGTTATCCAAATAACGGCTGTGCGATAGTTGATCCTGATACCGGAAAAACAGGGGTATATGACACTTTACCTGAGGCAAAGCAATATTACAAAAAATTGAACGAGGTATATAATAAAGGACTCATTGATAAGGAAACGTTTACACTTTCCTATACACAGTATATACAGCGTTTATCTACCGGAAGAGTACTCGGAATGGTAGATCAGTATTGGGATATTCTGGATGCGGTTGGAACACTTCACGGTCATGGCATGGATGAGTGCGATTATGTGCCGCTCCCGATTACAGCGGATAAAAGTATAAAGGGAGAATATCTTTGTACGGAATCAAATCTGAATACTGCCTCCGGAATCGGTATTTCTATAAGTTGTAAAGATGTGGACGGCGCTCTGACTTTCTTGGAAGGACTGCTTTCACAGGAAGTTATGATACTCAGAAACTGGGGAGAAAAGGGTACAGACTATAATGTAAATGATGATGGCATTTTTTACAGAGATCCTGTACAGAAGGCAAACTGGTCTAACGGTGAATTTCTGGAGAAAAACAGCTGCCCGTATTCTCAATTTCCGGGATATGAGGGTATGCTCGCTGATAATAAAAATACAGTGAAACCAAGCGAACAACCGGGAGAGTTTTATAATGATCTTTCTGAGTACGACAAAAAGATAATGGATGCATATGGAAATAAAACCTGGAATGATTTCCTTGGTGAAGAAATAGAGGGAAAACCGTGGTATCCGCTTTATTCTGTGACATCAGACTGGGAGAGCGATACGGACTACGGCAGAGCCAAGGATCAGATGGAAAAGATAAAACGAAAGATGCTTCCGCTTATCATAATGTCACCGGAGGAAGAGTTTGAGGAAAAGTGGGAACAATATATGACGGAATATGATGAAAACGTTGATACTGAGGCATATGTTAAGCGTCTGGATGAGGAAGTGCAGAAGCGTATCAAAGCGTCAGAATAGTTTTGGGTTATTCTTAAGATTTCTTTAATTTTGATGTATGGATCGGTTTGATCATGTACAGAAAAATGTTGTATTTATAGGATGTTTTGCTGGTTTATCAAATTTTAAGACTTAAGTGTAAATGGGTAGTCACAGTTTGTTCACTTGTTTTAGTTCAGGACGTAAATTATAATAATTATGTTTTGCAGGACAAACAAAAGGGGCGTCGTGAAGGGCGCAAAATTCAAAGGAGAAAATAACATTGAAGAAAGCAATTAAGAAGGCTGTTGCCGGAATCGCAGCAGCAACAATGGTAATGACAATGACAGTTCCGACCATGGCTGCAAATCAGGTTGTAGCAGCATTTATTCATGCAGGAACATCCGAGGCAAAGACTGTTGAGCAGGGTTCAAATGTAACAGCTCCGGCAGTTCCGGAAGTTGCAGGTTACACATTCTGCGGATATGATAAGTCTCTTAAAAACCTTCAGGTAAATACTGTATTTAATGCAGTTTATGTGCCTACAGCAGTTGGTGATACAGTCATCGCTGCTACAAAGGCATCTCTTCCTACACCGGCTGTTACAGCTACAACTGTTGCTGATCCTAATGCTGCAACAACAGCAACAGCTACTACAGATGCTGCAACACAGCAGCTGCTTCAGATCCTTGCAGCTCAGGCAGCAAGTGCACAGCAGACAGCTCAGACTGCACTTACACAGCAGAATACAGAGACACCTACAGCAACAACAGGTCCGGCTCTCACAGCTCCGGTTTCAGCTGCGGTTTATTCAGTTGCTGGCGTACCCAGCTGGGTTGTTGGTCTTGAGGGCGTAAGCGCATCAGGCGCAGCAACAGCTTACAACTACCTTAAGAATACAAAGGGTCTTGATGATGCTACTATTCAGGCAAACTGGGCTTCATTCATGCACCACTATGCTGAGTACGGCACACAGGGCTGGTAAGAAACAATAAGTTAATAGTCAGAAATGAAAGAGGTACATTTTCGAAAAAATTGAAAATGCACCTCTTTTCTTGTTGCTCTGCTGCTTACAAAATATAGGTAATTCTAAAATGCTCGCAAATTTTTTAACATGGAATTATAATAGAAGTTAAAAAAGATATAGGGTTAAAGGTGAAAGATCGTTACAGTTCAGACGTAAACGGAGCACTACGCTGCGGATGCTACGAACACTTAGCGAACGAATGTGAGCTTAGTGAGAGTGTATGCTTTAGCTGTTTACGACCAAAAAAGATGAAAAGCCATTGGATTTTGCCCATCGCCGGAGGCGATTTAATTGGCAAAATCCGTTACGTGAGTGAGCTGGAAGCGAGTGAACAGTAACGAAAGATCGATCAGGGGGAGAGAGATTATTATGATGGAAGACAAGATCATCGAGGATGCGATTGAGTATATAAAAGATTTTTTTGTGGACGAGTACAGCGGCCATGATTACTGGCATACGATGCGTGTTTATCGCATGGCAGTGAAACTTGCGGAAATTGAAAATGCGGACCTTTTTATCGTTAAACTGGCAGCTCTTCTGCATGATATAGATGATATAAAGATTTCACCTCTTACGGCAGCCGGAAAGCTGAATGCGATGGTGTTTATGGCAGAGCATGAGGTTGATAAGGATGTGATCGATAAGGTCTGTGAGATAATAGATGAAAACTCTTTCAGAGGACTTGATTCAGTAGTACCGGCGACTATAGAAGGTAAGTGCGTGCAGGATGCAGATCGTCTCGATGCGATAGGTGCCATAGGTATTGCGAGAGCATTTACTTATGGAGGCAGCCGCAGAAGGATCCTGTATGATCCTGAACAGAAACCGTTAATGGATATGAATGCTGCAGAGTACAGGAGACATATGTCGACAACGGTGAACCACTTCTATGAGAAGCTCTTTAAGCTCAAGGATATGATGAATACGGACGCAGCGAAGAAACTTGCAGAACACCGCGAAAAGATAATGAAAGATTATCTGGACGAATTTATGCTTGAGTGGGAGGGTGAAAAATAAGTTATTATAAGGCTTTTTCAAAATAATACAATGGTTCTTAAGAAGTTACAGTTTACGACCAATAACGCTGAATAGCCATTGGATTTTGCTCATCGCCGTAGGCGATTTAATTGGCAAAATCCGTTACGTGAGCGAGCTGTAAGCGAGTGAACAGTAACCTTAAGAAAATCATGTGCAGAAATTTGGACAATTTTTCTTCGCAAAATCCCCAATGTGTTTTATAATGCATACAGACATGTTAGTGAGACAATATAGTGGAGGGATCATGAAGAAAATACTAGCAGGTTTATTTATCGTATTTACTGCACTCGCGGTAATGCATACAGAGGGGTATGCTAAGAGTGACAGAGAGTCGCTGTCGGAAGGTGCGATTTTTGATGACGGGGATTTGAAATACGAGGTAACGAAGCAGAGTACACTGGAAGTGATAGGCTTTTCGGATGCAGTAAAAAATAAAGAAAGCCTGATCATAAGCAGCTTCGAAGTTTCTAAAAATGGAAAGATGTTACATGTTACGGGGATAAGAGAAGCCGCATTTCAGTGGAATCAGAGTATTACCGGTGTATATATCGGTACTATTGGCAATAAGTATGATGATAGGATATTTTCTATTGGCAGGAACGCATTTAGGGGATGCAAGTCACTGAATACCGTCAGTATATTTAAGACTAACACAGGTATAAGTGAAAATGCTTTTGCTGACTGTCGCAGCAAGAACAATAATGAGCTTACATTAAAAATAGCGGCGGAGAATGTTTCGGTTGGAGCAGGAGTTTTTACAGGCTTTAATAACCTGGAGTTTAGCTGTAAGACAATTGGAACGATCGGAAAAGCAGCATTTGACAATAGTATTTCCAATCTTGGAGTATGGTCTGATTATGAAAGATCGATAACGGATAAGCTCACAAAGAGCGGCGTTTCCGTTATTCAAAATACATATGAAGCTACAAGGTATAAGTGAATAAATCGCGATCTTTTATCTTTAAGGGGGAGAAAGGGATGATCGTTCTTTCTATTGATATTCAGAAGGGTATAACGGATAACAGGTTATACGCTTGTGAGTCGTTTATCAGGAATGTTACGAGGATAATCAGCGTTGCCAGACAGAATAATATCGAGGTCATACATGTCAAACATGATGATGGACCGGGCAGCGGCTTTTCTGACGGAGACGAAGCATTTGAAATAGATGACAGGGTAGCACCTCATCCGGACGAAAAGGTCTTTGTGAAAAACATCAATAGTTGTTTTGGAAACAGGGAACTGACGGAATATCTGAAAGATAAAGAAGAGGGAACACTGGTCATCGTAGGGCTCATGACGAATTACTGCATCGATGCATCTGTGAAATCTGCATTTGAGAGAGGCTACAAAGTAATTATTCCGGAGCTTACAAATTCTACTTTTGATAATGACTACATGAATCGGGAAAGAACTTATAAATACTATAACGATATGATGTGGCCGGAGCGCTTTGCTCAGTGTATTTCAGTGGAAGAGACCATAGCACTGATGGAGAGCAGATAAAGGCAGGATAATAAAGAGTAAAAAGGCAAAGACGCCGTTATAATGCGAGCGTTCTTTGCCTTTTTGCGTGGTAATAGAATGAAAAAAATGGAGAAATCTGATGATAGCGTTAAATGATTATTTGTATTTACATTTCTTGATCTGGCTATTGATTAAATTCATAAAGGTCGGTCAGATGCTCGATCTGTGTTCCGTTCATATCGTAATAAATAGTCTTACCGTCATCAGTTTCATTAACGCCAGCTAACGTAAATATTTCTTTGGATCCTGCTACGAATACATTCTTGTATTCGTAGTAGTCGATCCATTTATCAATAAAATCTGTCTCATATCCAACAAATGTCTGACCGTCTATGGTGTCTACTCTTTCTTTGCGCAGGACAGCAGTACCGATGACCAGCAACGGAAAGCGTGCAAGCCATAAAACGATCAGGAGTCCGAATAAAGCGAGGAGCATTTTCATTCTTTTCCAACGATCCTTTTGAGTTATTATCTTGTAAATAACCCATATAGTCGTTAAGAAAAAACTGATCGCGATAAGGCTGTTTGTTACCCAGGCTCTATACTGTAGTCCTATTACGCTTAGAAACAAATTGCTTGCGCACCAGAAAACACCTGTCCAAAAGCCGATTATTATAGAGTTATTTAGTATATTAAGGAATGTGTCTTTTGACGATATCTGATTCATATCTGTCCTTTTATTAATCATCTTTGTGATTTTCATACTGTTCTTTATAGTATGAACCGTCTTTACCCTTAAATGTTACTTCATACATATCAGAAAAGTAAGCATCACTTTCGCCGACACCCGTATCGGATGCGATGCAATGCTTCTCTATATAATTAACATCCTTATAACTATTATACCAATCTGCATGAAATTGATTTTCTACTGCAAAAGAATATATATCCGGATTTTCAGTTGTAATTAGTAGTAAAGCGTTCTTTTCATCTTCTGTGTGATTATCTGGATATTGGATAATTATTGTATTTGTTTTTTTGTCATAAATACCCTTGTATCTGTATTTTTTGATACAAACTCAAAATTTTTTTGAACATGTCATTATTCATATTTTCAGGCACCATGCTGTATGTGCATTAACCATAGTACAACTTTTTGTGCATTAGTTCATTTGTAAATTCTTAATTTTTTTTTGAATATTTATTAAACCTTAAAAGACAGCAGGGGAATGCGAATCGTATCTGTGAAGGTACTGAACAGATACATTATTTTTATAATCGAAAGTGACTCATCGAGAGTCACCATATAACCCGGGAAAGGGGCTCCGTCTTCGGACGGGGTCACTATTTAAGTGTGAATTGACAAACTAATTAAAACTAATTAAAATAACAGAAACTAATTAAAACTAATTAAAACGTGGAAAAGTAATTAAAACTAATTAATAGATGTGGAGGCTGGACTATGGGCAACAATCCATATAGTTTAACTTTTGGAAAGATTCCATATGAGTTGATATCAAGAAGTAATGAAATTGGTGAAATGATCGATAATTTTAATTCAGAAACACCCAATACTTCTGTTTATATAATAACCGGAGTAAGAGGCTCCGGTAAGACCGTAACGATGTCAGCAATCATAGAAAAACTGAAAAAAGATAAAAAATGGATCGTAATATCGTTAAATGCGAATAGGGATATATTGCAGTCTTTTGCATCCAGTCTTTACGAAGAGACTATGATGAAGCCTTTGTTTGTGGAAGCGGGAATTGGAATAAATACTCCGATTGGAGTTTCATTTTCAAGTAATGGTCCGGTACCTGATGTGGAAGTACAAATAAAAAAGATGCTGAATGTGGCTAAGAAACATAAGAAACGAGTAATGATCGCGATTGATGAAGCTACAAATGATATGAATTTCAAAGTGTTTGCAAGTTCGTATCAGATGATGCTTATAGAGGGACTGCCGGTATATCTTATCATGACCGGTTTGTATAAAAATATTAACTCGCTTCAAAATGAAAAAAATCTGACATTTTTATACAGAGCTCCGAAATATGAACTTAAACCATTGAGTATAATAGCTATGTCGAATAATTATAAAAAAAATATCGACATTACAGAAGAAGAAGCAGTACAAATGGCGAGGCTTACCAAGGGTTATTCCTATGCATTTCAGGTCCTTGGTTTTCTAAAGTGTAAGACAGGTAAGCCTATTGATGAGATTATTCCTGAATATGATGAGATGCTCGAAAGATATTGCTATGAGAAAATCTGGTCGGAGCTGACAGAGCGGGAAAAGGAGATAATGCGCCTTCTTGTCATGAGTAAAGACGGAAGGATGAAGGCTAAAGATATTAAGAAAAAAACCGGACTTACAGATCAGTCGTATCCGACATATAGAAAGTCATTAAGTATGAGCGGAGTTATTGATACCAGTGATTACGGGTATTGTGAAATAGCACTACCCCGCTTCAAGGAAATAATTAAGCGTACTGAATTATAAATAAAGGCACTTGCAAAATGGAAGAATTTTTATCTGACCTTTTAAAAAAGTTCAATGAAATGGATGACGGATTAGAGGAAGCATTCAGGCAAATTAAAGAAAAGAGATACGAAGACGGCATATTGGATGATGGCTATATAGGTTCTGTATCCTATGGAATCTGTTTTTGTAAAAAGACCTGTATTGTCGGGTTGATGAAATAATGTTTACAAATAATGGCAGGAGAATTGTTGGTTACAGCTGTTCCCCTGTCGTTTAACTTTAAAATAAAAAATCGCAGAAGAACATCTTCTGCGACTAAAATTTAATCCTGTATTAAGTATACAACTGCAAAAACATAAATGTCAATACAAAATAATAAAAATTATAATTAAGACTGACAAATATATGCTTGTAAACATCACATCCTTCTTTCACTTCTTATATCGTCATGTTCTTTCATTTCCAATAGGGGTAATTTCATTTTTTATTTTTCTGTGCATACTAAGTTTTGTTGATCAAATTTGAAGTACACAGAGGAGGAGAAGATGAATAAAGAAGTAATATCCGGCAATGAACGAAAAGCAGGAAAGGTGTCAGAGGTAAGCAATGCATGGCTTAATGAGGCGGCACTTACACTAAAAGAATCATCAATAATAAAGTATGAAGACATATTGAAAAATTACATTTTGCCGGTATACGGAGAAATGGATTTTTCGATGATAACAAATATGGATCTGGTGAATTTTGTCGACGAACTTCGCAGAACAGGAGGAATAAAAAAGCAAGGACTTTCTCCGGCTACAATATCAGAAGTTATTACGACAATGAATTTACTGAGAAGCTATGTACAGAGGAAAAACTTGATAGTTTTATTTAATCCGCATTGCGTTAATATCAAGCATGATCGTCATGATATAAGGGTTTTTAGTATTTATGAGGAGAATAAGCTGATCAAGTATCTGAAAAAGAAGGATGATCTGACATCAGTGGGTATCTTGATATGTCTTTATACCGGAATACGTATTGGGGAATTGTGTGCACTTAAGTGGAACGATGTTAATTTAAGTGAAAGAACTATGAAGATAGGTAAAACGATGCAAAGATTGAGAGTTTATGGTAAGGAACATAAGACTGAAGTGAAAATACTGGATCCCAAGAGTGACCATTCTGTTCGAATCATTCCAATACCTAAGGTTTTAGTAAGAATTCTAAAACCACATTTTACAAAAGATGCATTTGTATTAACAGGTGATACAGAAAAGTTCGTTGAGCCAAGAGTGATGCAAAACAGATTTAAGAAAATACTTCAAACATGCGGGATAAAGGATGCAAATTTTCATTCAACGCGACATACATTTGCAACGCGATGTGTGGAATTGGATTTTGATATCAAATCATTGTCAGAAATATTGGGGCACTCCAGTGTGACAATAACATTAAACAGGTATGTTCATCCAACGATGAAATTGAAACGTGAAAATATGAATAAGCTTAAAGAATTGTTTTAAGTAAGGATTCGCAGAAGATGTTCTTCTACGAATCCTTACTTTTTTTGAATGGATTTAAATTTGGAATCATGCAGGAGGCAGAGGATATGTTGAAGCTCAAGTTGAAACCGACAGAATGTGTTGCAATTGGAGAAAACATAAAAGTGATCTACACGGGTGGGTCTAAAGAAAATATTTGTTTACTGATAGACGCTCCGAGGGAAATCCGGATATCGCGTGAGATCGACATCAATCGCGGTGATTCATCTCCATATAAAAAGGATGAAATATCGGAAGAAGCACATAACGAAATCAGACAGATTCTCAAGAGGGAGCGGGCAAAGAGAAAACAAAATGCTTGATCAGATAATAGCACTGGCAGCCATGGAGTCAGCGTTTATTATACATACTTTCAATCAAATCACTCTCTACGCAAGGAAGTGTAGGGAACGGGTACTGACAAAAGGAATTGAAGTACCAAACAAGGAGGTTAAATATGGCAAATAGCGTACAGCACAACATTACAGCACTTAATGCAAACAGAAACTTTGGTATCACACAGGCAACAGTAGCTAAGTCAACAGAGAAGCTTTCATCCGGTTACAAGATCAACCGAGCAGCAGATGATGCAGCAGGTCTTGCAATTTCTGAAAAGATGAGAAAGCAGATCAAGGGTCTTACCCAGGCATCCGCTAATGCACAGGACGGTATCTCCGCTGTACAGACAGCTGAAGGTGCACTGACAGAAGTGCATGAAATGCTGCAGAGAATGAATGAGCTTGCAGTAAAGGCTTCCAACGGAACAATGTCCGAGAATGACAGAGCATCCGTACAGCAGGAAGTTGACCAGCTCATCACAGAAATTGATCGTGTTGCCGAGACAACAAAGTTCAACGAGACCTATCTCCTGAAAGGCGCCGGTGACAAGAGCAAGTATGTTAAGGGTGAGGCTACACTTAACGGAACAACGGCAGATGCTGTAAAACTTTCAGCAAAAGGTAATGTATTCGCTGCTAATATTACTTCGCAGCTTGGTACTGATACAGAAGATACAGCCACAATCACTTATAAAGATGCAGAAGGAAAGACCAGGACAAAGGACATTACGTTTAAGATTGGGGCTGATGATGAAAGGTCTGCAAAGAATTTTGCGGATGCAATTGCAAAAGATGAGGATTTGAGTAAAATTTTCAATTCTTCATCCAAGGGTTCCAAGCTTATTGTGGAGTCTAAGTTGAACGGAAATAAGACAGACTCCGCTGCAAATGCGATTACAGGTATTACTTTCAATACGGATGCAGCAAGGGTTACAACTATAACGAAGGACTCTTCTTTAAGTTCGGATGCTACAGGCGAAGGAGTAGCTATCGCATTGGCAAAAGCGTCTGTCTCCAGTGGTACAACACAGCTTACGGATGGAAGTACCATTACTATTGATGGGAAAACGTATACTTACGATTCAGGATATGACTCTAGTGCCGCTACTGGAGATACTAACAGGTTTAAGACCCTTGATGATTTACAGAAACTTTTAGGTGATGAGTATGATGTTTCTGTAAATGTGACAGCTACTCAAACAAAGACAACATATTCACGAAGTGACGAAGGTGCAACAAAGGCAGATAACGATAAGCCTATAGCTGGAAAGACTGTAGCTTCTGAGGTGTCGTATAAGCTGGATGACCTGACAAAAACAGCGGTGTTAGCTACATTAACTGATGCTGGTGCACCTGCTGAGGTTGCTGCGCCGACTAAGAATTCTGAAGTTAATACTGCTAATAATATAAAGGCTACAAAGGATTCTCTTTCTTATAGTGATATAACGGTTTCGCTGAATATTTCGCGCAAGTCAAATCTGCAGATTGATGATGCATTGGAGCTTAAACTTCACGTTGGTGCTGATTCCACTGAAGAGAACAAGATTGGTCTGAAGATTGATGCAATGCACGCAAAGGGACTTGGAATTGATGGCCTGAAGGTTGATGGTTCTACAAGTGCTAATGCTGATAATGCTATTGACACTATTGCAAACGCAATTCAGAAGGTATCAAATCAGAGGTCTGATCTCGGTGCTATCCAGAACAGACTTGAGCACACAATCAAGAACCTCGACAATGTAGTTGAGAACACAACAGCTGCTGAGCAGGCAATCCGTGATACAGATATGGCAACAGAGATGGTTAAGTTCTCCAGTGCTAATATCCTTTCACAGGCAGGTACATCAATGCTTGCGCAGGCAAACCAGAGCAATCAGGGTATTCTGTCACTTCTCGGCTAATTGCAGTATTTTCGCTAACGAATAGTAGATTATTTAATAATCGAAAGTGACGCGTCAGGCGTCACAATATAACCTGGGAAAGGGGTTCTGTCTTCGGACGGAATCCCTTTAAACTTTAGATAAAATAATGTTGATATAATCGCTATCAGGAAATGGGCAGCATTGATTTCCATAAGTGCCCCCAATAAGGAACCGCATAGAAGAGATCCACTGCATACGAAGACTAGGCACGCAGGGCAAGAGCGATACCGAAAGCAAATGTCCTGCGTGCTTTAGTCGAAGTAAGCAGTTAGCTCTTCGTAATGTCGGTTCTCCGGGACGCGTTGGAAACAATGCTGCCCATTTCCGTCATGCCTTCAAATAATGATGTAAGGGTCAAAAGTAAATTTTGCCCCTTACTGATGTCACGGATTGCTTTATTGCTACGCAATTCCCGCAATCCTAAAACACTCGCATTCCGCGTAATAACGCTATATGTTCGTGTTTTGCGGGTCCCAAGGTCTCAATCCTCTTTGTGCAAGCACAATCGGATTTTGACCTTTTGACCCTGACATCAAATAATTATAAACTAGTACTTATTTCGCCATATCACTGTGAAGCTTTGATGCGAGTAACTCTGTGAGACCGTCTGTCTGTGTGGGGAATGCCCAGATCGTTCCCATCATCTGCTCCATTGTCATGCGGGCATTGACGATGAGTGTGACAGTATTGATCATTTCTGCTGCCATATCACCGTAAAGCTCTGCTCCGACAAGGTAATTATCTTTGTCCAGAACGATAGTTGCCTCAGCGTCTGTCTCATTTCTAAACTCAAATGAGAGCATCTGACCGTACGCGATCTTTTCGATGTGATACATCTCAGGGTCTTTCAACGCCTGATTTACGGAAACGCCAACTGCAGCGATACGAGGCAGAGTGAATACCACATTTGGAACCGCCGGATATTTAATAGGCTGCGGATTTCCGAGGATCGCAAGAGCGATGTAGTTTGATTCAAACGTAGCTGTAGGAGTGAGACGAGGGATCATCTTATCAACTACGTCACCACTTGCGTAGATATTAGGCACGTTTGTACGCATATGATCGTCAACCTTCACACTGCGAGGACTGAATTCTACGCCGACATTCTCAAGGCCAAGACCTTCAACATTTGCGCGGCGGCCTGTTGCAGCGAGGATATAGTCTGTTTCAACTGTGAGGCCGGAAGCAGTTTTAGCGATATACTTATCACCGGATTTTTCAACGGATGCTAAGGATTCACCAAAGTGGAAATCAACACCGGCTCCCTTCAGCTTATCAACGATCCTCATAGCATATTCTTCACTGTAAGCGAGGAGTGCTCTGTCTGCGAATTCGATGACTGTAGCTTTAACTCCAAACTGTGTAAGGAGTGAAGCGAATTCCATGGAGATGATACCTGCGCCGATGAAGGTGATGTGCTTCGGAAGTTCGGGCAGATCAAGGATCTCACGGCTGGTATGCATATATTCCTTGCCCGGTATATCGAGCTTAAAATCATTCTGACCTGTGCAGATGACAATGTTTTCTGCAGTAACAGTCTGATCCCCAACCTTTACGGTGTGCTTATCAACAAATTCTGCGCTGCCTCTGATAATGGGGAATCCGGCATTATTAAGCATACCTGTCATCACGTTTGCAAGAGGATCGATCACCTGATGCTTGTAGGACATAAACTTCGGCCAGTCCATCTTTATATCAGCGGTAAGACCGAGATCCTTGTATCTTTCCAGTGCAGAGACAAGTTCTGCAGGTCCGTCAAGGAGAGCTTTGGCATCGCATCCATAGTTTGTGCAGGTTCCACCTGTCAGATCCCTCTCGGCAAAAGCAACTTTCTTACCTGCTCTTGCAAGGATAAGTGCGCCATGCCATGCAGCATGTCCGGAACCAATGTAGAGTACGTCGTAATCAAAATTTGCCATGATAGTATCTTCCTTTCTGTAAAAGCTTTGTATTTTGTTGTTATGTATAAGTTCTAAAAAGCGATTCAATTGTATGCAATATAAAATACATTGTGTGCAATCTATTGTCAATAGTGAAAAAGTATTTTGCTTAATACATATCGGCAGAACGGTAATATGTGTTCAGTTTTTTGCAGGCTTTTTTATAAAAAATCTTAGATGAAATGGTAAAATGGACTTTAAGAGTTGCTTCACCAGTGATCAGTGGCACCCTAAGTTTAGGAGTAAAAAGTAAGGTGACAGGATAAAGGGGACAGTATGGAGAATAAAAAATTAGAACGATGGGCTCAAAATCTTCTTGATACCGGTAAGCGGAATAATCTGATAAATTTCAAAGATACCAAGTCATCAACGGTGGAAATAGTATTTCCTGATGGAGAGACATTTTACGAAAAGTGTCTCAGTGCGTCATCTTTTGAAATCTATGATCCAAAGATCATGGACGAAGAAGACGAGGGAAGTGAAAATGTTGAGACGCCTGATACAGGTGAAAATGATGTATTGAGAAAAGAGGAGTATATCGACTTGTACTCTCCAAAGATACGTAAGGGCAATCAAGTACTGGCATTTGCAAAGATACCGAACCCGATAAGTGCTGTCAAAAATATCGATAAAAAAGCGAGAGACTTTTTGGAGGAAACCGGGGTCAATGTGGCATATCTCGCTTTCGGATTTGTGCACTGGAAGGAGAAAGAAACTTCTGAAATTGTAAACAGAGCACCTCTGCTACTGGTCCCGATCACGCTGAAAAATGAATCGTCCATAACACCGTACTTCATAGAATTAACAGAGGATGATGTTGTTGTAAATCCTACGTTCAATTTTTTGTTAGAAGCGCAGTACGGTATCAAACTGCCGGAATATGAGGACGATGAGTCCTTAACAGCGTACCTTGATAAAGTGAGAGCAATCGTATCAAAACTGCACTGGGAAGTGTCATCAGAGTGTAAGCTGGGCATTTTTTCTTTCTTAAAAATAAATATGTACTACGATCTCGTGAATAACGAAGAAACAATATTAAAGAATAAAAATGTCCGTTTTTTACTTGGTGAAGAGGAAAATCATCAAGAGGCAGTGATGCAGGATGATGTCAGATTTGTTGACAATGAGATCATAGATCTGCACACGGTTGTGGATGCAGATTCCAGTCAGATAGATGCGATAGAAATGGCAAAGTCCGGCAAGAGCTTTGTGCTTCAGGGACCTCCCGGAACAGGAAAGAGCCAGACGATCACCAATATTATTTCAGAATGTTTGCATGACGGAAAAAAGGTTCTGTTTGTATCTGAGAAGCAGGCAGCGCTGAATGTTGTATATGATAAGCTTAAAAGGGTCGGTCTGGAAGAATTCTGTCTGGAGCTTCACAGCCATAAATCTAGTAAAAAAGAAGTGATCGCTGAACTGTGCAGGACATTAAAGGCTGACAGAAGCGCGGTTTCTTCGAGAGCATATGCAGAGGTAGAAGAAAAAGCCAGGCTGCAGGAACAGCTGGATTCCTATGCGGAGGAATTGCATAAGAGCGTTGATGGGATAAATAAATCCATGTATCAGCTGTATGAGGCATATGCGGCAAATAGAAAGGCTCCGGATCTGGATCTCATAATAAATGATATTTCGCATAAGGGTGAGGGATATCTTGCCGAAGCAAAAAATCTGCTTTCAGAATATGCAGAGTATGTGCCGACTATCGGTGAGGATTACAGAAAGAACGAATGGTACGGGTACAAGAGCCGTAATGGGTCGCTCGAAGCGCAGAATAATCTTAGGCAAAATTTGCAGGTGATCATTTCGGGGTTAGAGAGTCTGATAATAAAGGCAGGAGAATGTGAGACAGAGTATGCGGTAAGGATAAACACTATGTCTGATGTGGAAAAATATGCACATCTTTTATCAGTGCTCTCAAATACTTTGTTTTTAAGAACAGGTGCTCTTTTTCCGTATAAGATAGAGATGCTTAGTGATTCTGTAAAGAAGCTCTCAGAACTTAGCGGGCAGATCTTGACTAACAGGTCGAAGATAAGCGAAACGTTTGAAGAAAGCGTCAACAATATAGATGGTCAGGATTACTACAATAAGCTTGCAAAATTATATTCCGGATTTTTCTCAAGGCTTTTTAATTCGGAATATAAAAAGATAATTTCGGATATCCGTCTGGCATCTAAAACAGGGAAGAAACCGGGCTACAATGATGCGAAGGAATATATGAAGAAACTCGCGGATCTTCAGATACTTTTGGGACAGTTTGATGCAGAAAAAAGCAGGACTGATGGTTTGCTAAATGCAAATGCTGTAACTCCTGAAACAAACTGGAATCAGCTTAGCCGGGAGCTGGAAATCGCAAAGGCATTTTTTGATAAAGGTCTGAGTGTCGGTAACATAGTAAAAATGCAGGATGATGTGTTTACTTCTTCAAAACCTGTTTTTGGGGATTACGCAGGACAGTTGGGAAAGATACTCGGATCCTTTAGGCAATCGGCAGCAGATCTTCAAAATGATTTTGATGAAAAGATCGTTGTCTTTGAAGAGCTTTCTATCACGGCTTTACTAGGAAAGATGCAGGCGTGCATGGATTCCATAGGAAAAGCGGAAAACTGGGTGAGATTCAATAATCTACTTGACCGGCTTGCAGGACATGATCTGATATCCTTTGTTGATGGCGCAATTGAGGCACATATCGAAAGGGAGCAGATAGTGTCTGCATATCAGAAGCTTTTCTATAAACACTGGATTAATCATGTGATGTATGAAAAACCTGTATTTGCGGGCTTTACAAGGATTTCTCATGACAAAGCAGTTGAGCAGTTTTCTGAGAAAGACAGGCTGCAGTTTGAGATCAGTAAGGCACAGATCAGAGCGGAACTGTCTGCGAAGCGTCCGTCTCTGGATATGATGGCAGGCGGAAGTGCTGTTTCTGTATTGCTTCGTGAGGGTGAGAAAAAACGTAAGCAAAAGAGCATAAGGAAGCTGTTGGAAGAGACCGGAGAACTGGTTCAGGTACTGAAACCGTGTTTTCTTATGTCTCCGCTTAGTGTGAGTACATTTTTAAGTGAAAACAGTATCTCCTTTGATACGGTAGTATTTGATGAGGCATCGCAGATCTTTCCACAGGATGCGATAGGAGCGATATACAGAGCGTCTCAGCTCATCGTAGTAGGAGATTCAAAACAGATGCCTCCCAGCAATTTCTTTAACACCTCAGTTGAGGTTGATGACGAAGATGAGGAAACAGGAGATGTGACGGATTTTGAATCGATCCTTGATCTGTGTTCTGCTACATTTCCACAGCTTCGGCTTAAGTGGCATTACAGAAGCCGTTATGAGCAGCTGATATCATTTTCAAATAAGAATTTCTATGATAATTCGCTGGTCACCTTCCCTTCATCGACTATCGACCATGAGGGTGTGGGCGTGGATTATTATCATGTGGACGGCTTATTTGACAGGAAGAGTCACACCAATCGGATAGAAGCTGAGTTTATAGTTGATCTGATCTACAAAAATATCGATAAGTATCCGGACAGGAGTCTCGGAGTAGTGGCATTTAGCGTGGCACAGCAGGAGCTGATAGAAAAACTTCTTTCAAAAAAACGTCAGGAAGATACTTCAAAAGAATGGTTTTTCAAACGGGATGATTCAAAGAGAGAGCCTTTCTTTGTGAAAAATCTGGAAACCGTACAGGGTGATGAGAGAGACACCATCATATTCAGTGTCGCGTATGGAATGGATAGTCAGGGCAAACTCCTGCACAATTTCGGTCCGTTGAACCGTGTCGGAGGAGAGAGGCGTCTGAACGTTGCCGTTACCCGTGCAAAGGAAAATGTGCAGTTGGTTTCTTCCATGCACAGCACGGATATAGATCTGAGCCGTACATCTGCAGAGGGAGCGAGGTTACTCAGAGAATATCTGGACTATGCAGAAAATGGCAATATTGCGCTTCAGAGAACAATGTCTGTCAATCAGTTTGAGCAGTTTGATTCTGATTTTGAAATGGAAGTATGCGAATTTCTCAGGGATAACGGATTTACTGTTGATACTCAGGTTGGGTGCAGCGGTTTCCGGATCGATCTGGGACTTAAGAAGCCTGACAGTTCGGACTATGTACTTGCGATAGAGTGTGATGGTGCGACATATCATTCGTCTAAGAATGCGAGAGATAGGGACAGACTGCGTCAGGAGATTCTTGAGCGTATGGGATGGAGATTTTATCGTATCTGGTCGACGGATTGGTTCAGAAATAATGAAGTTGAAAAGGAAAATCTGCTGAAAGCTGCTGCAGAAGCTATAGAACTAGGCGGATTTGTAATGAATGAGGTGACGGAGTCGGAAGTTGAAAATATTGATTTTGAAAAGGCAGCAGAGCCGGTTCATATGGCATTCCCTGAGTATACGGAAGCAGATGTTGAGAGCTTAAGGAATAGTCATTTGTCAGATACAAAGGGATATATAAAGAGCATCCTTGAGACAGAAGCGCCTGTATCAGAGGAGTATTTGCTGAAACGGATCTGCTTTATTTACGGACGTGAAAAAGTGACAAGCGTTGTAAAGGATCAGTTTGAGGCTGATATGAGAGGCTGTGAAAAGAACGGGATTATTAGGAAAAACGGTTTCCTGTATCTGGCAGGTCAGGATGATTTCGTGATGCGTGTGCCCGGAATAAAGCGGGACATAAAGTATATCGCACCGGAAGAACTGGCAGCGGGACTGCACGTACTTCTCATGCAGAACATAACGGCTGAAAAAGATGGACTATACAGAACTCTCGCAAATCAGCTGGGCTTCACACGTTTGGGAGATGCTATTTATGCAAAGTTTGATGAGGCACTGGCTCTGCTTGATGATGTTGTGGTCGATGGGGAAAGTGTTTCGATAAGAAAGTGAAATAAGGAAGCTTGCTTTGGAATATATACAGATGTAATCCTTTGTTTTTTCATAGCGAAACCTGGTATAAGTGTCGATATATATACGAAGGTTTGTGTCTTGAGAAAGTGGTAAAAAGATAGCCAAGTGGCTCGGAGGAAAAACAGATGAGTGCGATGAAAATGTATCAGGTGTCAACTTTGCAGGCCTTGATGCTCGGATATTCGAGGGCTGTCATATCCGTATCGGAGCTGCTTGACCACGGCGATATCGGACTCGGTACATTCACTGATGTTGATGGTGAAATGATCGTTCTTGATGGTTTCTGTTACAGAGCCATGGAGAATGGTGATGTCGTAGCGGCTGAACCGGATCGGGGCGTTCCTTTTTCTACTGTTTGTACGATGAATGACAGCACTCCTGTGGAATTTCTCTATACAAGTAATATAGAGAAACTTAAGACAGATCTCAATAATATCATTGATTCCCACTTTGGCCTTAACAGTATGCATATGGCACGTATCGACGGGGAATTTGAAATGATCGACGCCAGATCTGAATCAGGCTATGAGTCTGTGCATGTGGATTTAAAAACCATACTTGGAAAAACTCAGAAGGCTTTCAAATTTGAGAAGACTAAGGGAACTCTTGTCTGTGTTTATTTCCCTGATTATATGGATGGGATAAATGCCTCCGGCTGGCATCTGCATTTTATTTCAGATGACAAAAAACATGGAGGGCACGTATTTGATATTGTCATGAAGTCCGGAAAGGGACAGATTTCCAAGATAAACTCGATAGAGCTTAAGCTTCCGGATGAGCCGATATTTGACACATATTCCTTAAAACAGGCTTCGAAAGATGAAGTGAAAGCTGTTGAGCAGGGTAAGAATCGCTCATAGCATCTAGATATTTAAGGGTGCCAGCAGTATGATCATGCTGCTGGCACTGTTAATAGTGATGTGACGTCTAATAAAGTTAAGATCTTGTGGCAGTGACGATTATGAGATACTGTATTTCAGTGGGGGCTTAATAAAGTGGGATAACGGTTACAGTGTTCATCTTTGAAATGGAAGTATGCGAATTTCTCAGGGATAAGGGATTTACTGTTGATACTCAGGTTGGGTGCAGCGGTTTCCGGATGGATCTGGGGTTAAGAAAAGCAGACAGCTCGGACTATGTGCTGGCGATAGAGTGTGCTGGCGCGACATATCATTCTTCTAAGAATGCGAGAGACAGGGATAGACTCCGTCAGGAAATTCTTGAGCGGATGGGCTGGAGATTTTATCGCATATGGTCTACGGATTGGTTCAGAAATAACGAAGTTGAAAAGGAAAATCTTCTAAAGGGGATATGCTTTATATATGGACGCGAGAAAGTGACGAGTGTTGTTAAGGATCAGTTTGATGCGGATATGAGAGGCTGTGAAAAAACGGGATTATTAGGAAAAACGGTTTCCTGTATCTGGCAGGTCAGGAGGATTTCGTGATGCGTGTGCCCGGAATAAAGCGGGACATAAAGTATATCGCACCGGAAGAACTGGCAGCGGGACTGCACGTACTTCTTATGCAGAACATAACAGCAGAGAAGGACGGTCTGTAAAGAACCCTCGCAAATCAGCTGGGTTTCACACGTTTGGGAGATGCAATTAATACAAAGCTTGATGAAGCACTGGCTCTGCTTAATGATGTTGTGGTTGAGGGGGAGAGTGTGTCGATGAGACATTTATCTAATTGACAAAAGCATTTATGTATGCCACTATTAATATACAAAAGCGTGTTGCGTGCAATACGGGGTGGTCTAACACCTGACTTATCAGGCTTAATAGCTGGGAGATGAGTCCAATCCGAAACAATGCCGGGCTTGAACCGGAGGGCTGGCCCCACAGCAGAAAAAGGGGGAACAATGCCGGGCTTGGACCGGAGGGTTGATCGGACAACAGAAAAATTAGACAAAAAGAAGTGGAGAGTTAGTTACACTGCGGTGTATCAGCTCTCCGCTTTTTTGTCGGAATAAGGATTAGAATGAATACTTTTACAAAAGCAAATGCCATAGCTAAAACAATAAGCAGTGCTGTGGACTATGATAGATATCTTAAAGATAATAAGTTTCTGATAATATTCAGAAAAAAGGATGCAACCATACAATGTTTTGAAATCAGATTTCCCGAATATGCCTTTATGCATCTGACAGGATTGAAGCTTGATAATGATTCTGAATTACATTCTTCAAAGGATTTTTATGATGCCTGTTGTAAGAAAAAATTGTCTCCAAAAGACATAAAGGATCCGGATGGTACAGATGCTGAGCGAAAGCTAGCTATACTACCAACACTTATAAATTTTATCCATTATAGTAAAATGACTCTCATTTTTAGTAATGGAAGGCCTGTTCTCAGATGTGACAGGGTTGTTGGTACAACAAACTATTGCCTTGCGCTTAATTCCACCAAAGATGGATATTATGTTCCGGTATCGTGTCTTAATGAAGATATAAGAAATTTTGGCAACGATATATCACAGGTAGTGGCTATATTTCAGGCAGAACTGAAAGAAACAGTTTATTCGAATATTCGGAATGTTGCTAAGGGTGTTAATCTTAAAAAGCTTAGTATTCCAGCTCAGTATATGGATATAATTGATCTGAGTAATTACAGAGAGCCAAAAAAGAAAGTTAAATAATTGTAGTGTTTGTTGGTCAAATAATCAATGAAATGAAAAATGCCGTAGATTATCAATTGAATTCGATAATCTGCTGCATTTCTTCAATAGAATGTATAAGATCTTGCGGCAGTTTCGATGATTTCGTCTACTGCGTCTGATATTTCGTAATAAAGTTGCCCTTCCGGATATTTTTCAAGTGCTCTCATAAATCCGGGTTCCTCTATAATCCTTGGAATCTCATCAGCCTGAAACCCACGGTTTTTCATTTCAGTATAGATATCTTTTAAATAAGCATCAATTTTTTCCTGTGATATAACCAAAACAATTACCTCCAAATACTTTGATATGAGTATTTCTTTATGTACGTTAGAGTTCGTACGTAGGAAAAGAGCCTGTAATCGGTTATGAATCAGTACGGAGATTATAATCCAAGATTTGCTTTAACGTATAGTTAGACATCTGATTTATGGGATAACGAAAATCAGATTCATTAAAGAGAAGTGCCACAGCAAAAAGATTTGCTTCGTATTCTTCTTCATTGATAAGCGTATTATAGGTGCCGGTATACCGAGATAAATCTCTGTCAGTTAGAAGGAAGTGTCCTAACTCGTGAGCACACAGTACAATTTGACCTCGTTCTGATGGACAACCTGAAATAAAAATCGTGGCAGGATAGTTACTCAATTTTAAAAGTCTGGCAGATGGTCCATTTCCGGGACGTGAAATAATGTTGATCCCGTAACGCTTAGCCAGATAAAAAGGATTGTTTCCCCATGTATCCTTTATATCATTTGCATGTTTTATTATTTCATTAATTCGTTTGCGATTCATGATAACCCCATATAGTTTTATTTTTTATATTTATAACTCACTAATTTGAGTTGTCCCAGAATTTCGTTAGCAAATTGTATTATAGTCTCTTCATCCATGGATTCCAGATCATAGCCGCCGTATGCTGCTAATACCGGCATTTTTAAGATAAATGTCATTGCTTCTTCGGCATTGGCAAAGGACGCCGGTAGTTCAGGCATCACACTATCATTTTTTATGGAATTTCCCATTAATTCTTGAGTAGTGGTGCCAAGAATGGTACATAGCTTATCGATTATATTTACTGGTATTTTTGTTATAGATGAATTTTCGTAACGATAAAGTGTGGATACAGATACGCCCAGATCATCGGCCACTTGTTCAGCAGACATTTTTCTTTCTTTTCTTATCTCTTTTATTCTTTCACCAATTTTCATATGCTTTAGCTCCTGACTCGCATTAATGCGAAAAATGATGTGCAAAAACGCAAAAAACTATTGACTGCTAAGAGTGCAGTAGCTATTCTAGTATTAAATATTAGCATAAATGCGAGAAAAATAAAAGCAGATTTGCGAATAATGGGAGGGCGTATGATCGAAGTTACAGATAAGGAGAGAAACTGGCATATTCCAAACATCTATGTTGTTGGTATAGGTGGAGGCGGAAATAATGCTGTTAATAGGATGATAGAAGCAGAGGTAGAAAATGTAAATTTTTTATGCGTTAATACGGATTATCAGATTTTGGAAAGTTGCAAAACTGAGAATATCCTTCAAATAGGAGCGAAGCTTACCGGTGGATATGGAGCCGGAACAGATCCGTCTATTGGTGAAGCTGCGGCACGTGAGAATGAAGAAGAAATCAAAAACTGCTTAAAGGATGCGAATATGGTTCTACTGACATGTGGAATGGGAGGTGGAACCGGAACAGGTGCGATTTCTGTAATAGCAAAAATATGCAAAGAGATGGGGATTCTTACTATCGCTGTGGTTACACTTCCTTTTGAGTTTGAAGGAAAACCGAGATCCTTAGTTGCGAAAAACGGTATAGAAACACTAAAAGGACAAGTGGATACGCTTTTGATCATTCCAAATGATAAGCTTCTAAAATTGTCCGATAAACCGTTTTTTATAGATGAAGCTTTTGTTATGGCGGACAACGTACTCAAATGGACGATACAAGGAATTACAAATATCGTTATAAATAAAGGAATAATCAATCTTGATTTTAACGATCTGCGTAAACTTTTTAGAGATAAAGGAATCGCTTACCTTGGAATTGGTATTGCAGATGATGGATGTTCGATCCAAAATGCCGTTATGCAGGCTATTGATTCACCGCTTCTTGATACAAATATTGAGGGAGCATCAACGGTACTGATCAATACTAGTGGTCGGATAAATATTGCAGAATTACATGAAGCAATTTCTTACGTCAGAAGTATTACCGGAGAAAATAGTGATATAAACTGGGGAACGGTTACTGATCCGAAACAGATTAGCGATGAAAAAGTAATTGTGACACTGATAGCAACAGGACTTCCGGAAAAGAAGGTTAGTACAGTAGTATCTGATGAATCAATAAAGATACTAGAGATGACCAATGATTCCAAGCAGATGCTCCGAAAACCGCAAATGCTGAAGAAGAGTTTAGAGGTTCCGGAATTCTTGAAAAGATATAATCCTTAATATCGATAATTTAATTTTGGGGGGAGAGGATATAGCCTGTTTTACGAGTGTATATCAGCGTCATAGAAACGAAATTAGGTAAAATTTGATTTCGATGGAGTATTGTTTTTTATAAAGCACACGAGAGCTTCACGAACAAATAAGTCTATATGTTATCATAGTGAAAACATATAGACTTATCTGTATTAGGATTTATGAGTATGAGCAATAGTAAAAAAAACATCAATTCTAAGTGCGTTAAAATCGATTTATCACAAAATGGTTCCTGTTAATAGTAAGGATGATGAAGCAGTGATAAGTTCTGAAAGTGAAAGCAATCAAATTACAAACGAGCCAACAAAAAGAGAATTAGTCGAAAGTGAGCTAGTAGAGGAGCTAATTGAAAGAGAGTTAATAGAAATAAAACCAATAGAAAGATGCTACAGGGGGTTTGATGTTATTAGCCAAAAGTTTTTTGTCCGGGAACGTAGCCTTGAAAAAGAAACAAAAGGTGTAATAACTACAAAAGAATTTGATAATTTTGAGGACTATTACGATTACTTAAATGGGGATATATATGATAAGGCCTGCTATTATCAGTGTGATTTTAGTAAGGTGAAAAGGGAGATTGATAGAGATAAGATTTATAAACTTGATGCGTTTGCTGAAGAATGCATTGATGATTATAAAAATAAAACAGTAGAAAACTTTAATGATTCAAATTATGAGAAAGGTGAGTGTACAAAAAAAGTACTAAAAGAATGGGTTGCAAAGTTTTTGGAATGTAATTCATTTGAAGAATTATTAAAAACAGCAGAAGATTTTCTTTCAACAGGAATTTGTAGGGGTACATATAATCCGATAGGTTTTTTTATTTGGCAATATATTTTTTATGATGTAAATGACAAGCAGCGTTTTGAGATAGTAATGCGCTATGTTAATAGTGTGCGGGGACCAGCAACAGCAGGAATATCCTGGCAAACATTATGTCATATTTATAATCCAAATGATGTATTTGAAGCGGCAGATTTTTCAAATTATGCAAAATCATCAAGAGGAAGAGCTGTAGGAAGCTTAAAGAGATATATTGAAGAGTTGGATAGTTATAACGCAAAACGAACCTCATATGTGGTCTTTGACTATAATACACATTACTATGTCGAAACAGACTCAAATGGCGTAAACCGATATTTTGAGACTTTTGAGGAATTACTAGAATACAGGAATAATGATTTAAGAAATGCTCATTTACAAAATGCTATAAAGCTAAAATATGATTTTTCAAAGTGCATAATAGACGAAACGACGCAGTTACCGAAGGTAAATGAAGGAGAGTTAAAGTTCCGCACAAAAAAAGAATATTCAAATGGCAGCTTTTTTGTTCATATGGCATGGTTTAATACGAATAATGTATGCGTAAATCAAACGTCAAAAAAATTTACGTGGTTCTTTGATTTTGTCAAATTTTTGAAGCATGATTTATCAAATGCAGATCTGTTATCATGTGACGGATTAAAATATCTTACGGACGTTTCGGATATAAATTTTACAAATACGTTGATAAAAAGTTCAATTTGTGACCAAATAGGGATTAGTTATGAAAGAATCAAATTTGATGAAAAAATGATTGGATCATTTAAAAGTACTGAAGAGAATGAAAATTCAACATCTCTCGAAGTATATGACGCCTCAAGAGAAATGGCGCTAAATGATCGTAACACCGGAATTATGGTTCATACGCTTGATAATAGCCAAGATAGAATCATGTACATTTCAGATTTGCATCTTATTCATAAGTTCGACTGGACAACTATTAGATCAAGAGCTGATAGGATATATGTAATTAGGAATATTGTAAGTGTCCTAATTCAAGATATTCTAAGAGAAAAAGGCAATTATTTGTTGATTGGTGGGGATACGTCATCTGTTTTTGATGTTTTTGAGCTGTTCGTAAAAATATTAAGTATGGAACTGAGAAAGATAAGACCAATGCCGGAAGTAATATTTGTGTTGGGAAATCATGAACTATGGCAGTTTCCAGGGCTTCAATTACATGAAATAGTTAACATATATGAGAGTCTGCTTGCAAAACATGGAATGTATCTTCTTCAAAACGAAATACTATACAAAGATTCGCATAAACTATACAAAATAAAAAATTCGCAGTTAGATGAGCTTTCTGCATTAGAATTAAAAAAGAAACTTTCAACGGCTCAAAGTATTTTTTTTGGCGGAATTGGCTTTTCAAAGTATAATTCAGATTTTAATGCAACTAATGGGATATACAGGGGTACGATAAGCAGAAATGAAGAAATTAAGGAGGGAAGTATATTTGAACGTTTGTATGATAAAGTCGTCGAAGTATTTCCTGAACGAAAAATAGTTATTTGTACGCATACTCCTATGGATTGCTGGAAGGAAAAAGAGAGTTATCATAAAAATTATGTGTATTTAAGTGGGCACACTCATAGGAATTTCTTTTTTGATGATGGTGAAACAAGAGTATATGCGGATAATCAAGTTGGTTATAAGAAAAATACTCCGCATTTGAAATGGCTGGATATAGACTTGTCGTATGATTACTTCTCTGCTTATGAGGACGGAATACACAAGATTACATCTGAAGATTATATCCAGTTTAATAGAAGTAAAAATATCCATATTAGCTTTAATAGAAAAATAAATATTCTTTATATGTTAAAGAAGAGAGGATATTACTGCTTTATTCATGAATCCACTGGCGGGTCGTTAACGATATTGAATGGCGGTTCGCTAAAAAAACTGACGGATAGTGATCAAATTGAATATTATTATGATAACATGGATTTTGTTATTTCAATGCTAAAGGACCCATTAGACAAATACACAGAGGTTCAAGAACAAATAGCAATGGAGATAAAAAAAATAGGTGGAATAGGTATTATTCATGGCTGTATTATCGATATTGATTTCTATAACCATGTATATGTTAATCCAATTGATTTGAAGATAACGGGGTATTGGGCAGAAAACATTTTTGATAAAAAGATATATCAAAACATCCCTATGCTTTTACAAAATGAATGTCCGGCGTTGTATTCAAACTATCTGAAGTTGATTGGGGATAATAAGGCTAATTCAGTATCTATATTTTCTGGAGATACAGATACTGATGTATCAGTATTACCACAAGAATATTTGGAAACGGATATTTATAAGGCCTCCAGAGAAATTAATAAAATACAAAGGTTGCATTCAAATGTTCTTACAACATGGTTCACTCCCAATAGGAACAAAAAAATGATTGAGTAACATTTACAGGAACTTATCTAATCAGGATGGGTTCCTGTTTTTATAATTTCACGATTGGACAAAGATGATTGAAGGGATAACATGAGTTAAGTTTGTTTTTTGAGGTGATTGTTTTAGCTATAAGCATCACTCAGCTATACAATAGCAAGTTTTTATTATGAAAAGACCGTTTTTCATATACTTTAATTATTTCAAATATAGAGTAAAATACGGATAATTCCTCTGACTTCAGACATTTTTATGTACTATGAGCAGACATTAAATTAAACAATACTTTCGTACGATAAACAGTATGAGATAAAGTATTTCGGTGGGGAATTAATATAGTGGGATAATCGGTTATAGTGCTTATTTTTAAAATTATACGAAGGAAAGAGTTATGCCATTTCAGATAATAAGGAACGATATCACTAAGGTAAAAGCAGATGCTATCGTAAATACAGCCAACCCGGATGTTGCAGTTGGAAGCGGTGTTGATTCTGCCATATATAAAGCTGCCGGAGAGGACAGACTTCTTCGTGAGCGTCAGAAAATTGGAAAACTGGAACCGGGAGAAGTTGCGATCACTCCGGCATTTGATCTGGATGCAAAATATATTATCCATGCGAGCGGTCCTTGGTGGTGGGGCGGCGATCAGGGAGAGGCAGAAATCTTAAGACAGTGTTATGATAAGTCGCTGCAGCTTGCCGCTGATAATAACTGTAAATCAATAGCGTTTCCGCTTCTTGCCACAGGAACCTATGGCTTTCCTAAAAAACTTGGGATTGAGATTGCCGTAGATGCGTTTACAAGATTTCTACAGGAATATGATATTGAGATTTATCTTGTTGTATTCGGTCAGGAATCGGTAACAATATCGGGTGAACTTGGAGAAGAGGTTCTAAGCTACATAGATGATGACTATGTCTCTGATACGCTTGCTGAGGAATATCAGAGTAAAAGTTCTGATGAGGACAGCGAGCGTTTTACTTCGGATAGTTCATCTGATAGATGCGGAAATACCAGTTTCTCATTCACCGGAAGTGTGGCTCGAACAGCAGAAAAAACCTTTTTAAAGGCAACCACTTCTCTGGACGATGCTATAAAAGGTATTTATAAGGAGTCATTTGAAAAACATCTCCAAATGCTGATAAACAAAAAAGGGTTAAAGAATTCAGAAGTTTATGCATCGGCCAACATTTCAAAGCAGTATTTTTCAAAGCTCTTAAAGGGTCAGGTAAAACCTTCAAAGGGAAAGGTCCTTTCTCTTGCAGTGGGATTACGGCTCAATATGGATGAAACTGTCGATTTCCTAAGACTTGCCGGTTATGCTCTGTCACCTATTTCGCAGACAGATGTTGTTGTAGAGTATTTTATAGAGCATGAAGACTACAGCGTAATAAAAATAGATATGGTATTGTTTGATTACGGACTGGATCCGCTTTCAAACGGTTGATTATAAAGGTCGCCTTCGGGTTGACCTTTTTTCTTTGCTCAGTTGGTATCATATGATCATCAAAACAAGAAGCGCTTCGAGTAAAGGATATCCGGATGATTTATATTAAGTCGGAGGTAATGACAATGGGTAAAGGTTTAACAGAAATAATATATATCTTGGACAGAAGTGGATCAATGAGTGGACTTGAAGCAGATACGATCGGGGGATTCAACTCCATGATGGAGAAGCAGAAGAAAACTGGAGAAAAGGCAATCGTATCCACAGTTCTTTTTGATGATGAATGTGAAGTTATTCATGACAGGGTTCCGATTGAAAAGATCGAGAAGATGACAGATGAACAGTATTTTGTTAGAGGTTGTACAGCTCTTCTCGATGCTGTCGGAGGCGCGATCCATCATATCAAAAATGTTCACAAGTACGCGAGAGAGGAGGATAGACCAGAAAAAACAATTTTTGTGATAACTACTGACGGCATGGAAAATGCGAGCAGAAAGTATTCTCGTGAAAAGATTGCAAGGATGATCAAGAAGCAGCAGAAGAAATATGGATGGGAATTCATTTTCATTGGAGCAAATATAGATGCTTATGCAGAAGCGCAGAAATATGGAATCCGCAAGGACAGGGCTGTTAACTACATATGTGATGGGATTGGAACAGCCGGTGTCTTTGCAGGTGTGACACGTGCTGTATGCTCCGTAATGAAGTCTGAAAGTGCGGAGACTGTTGCTAGAGATCTTGCTGATAGTGAATGGTGTGATGAAATTAACGAAGATTACCGCAGACGTGGAAACAGAGGAAGGAGATAATTGATATGGCAGTTAAAGGAGCGATTTTAGGAGATATTTTAGGCTCTCAGTATGAGTTTACCAGACCTGAAGATCTGGACTGGAGGAATGTGCCGCTGATCAGTGGCCTTCCTATCGGATTTACGGATGATACTGTAATGACACTAGCTGTTAAGAAAGCGTTTGTGGAAGGAAAAGATCTTGTTGAAACCATGGTTGAAGTGGGACGGAAATATCCTAACTGCGGATATGGCGGAACATTTTACAGATGGATAATGGAACCGATCCATGAGCCGTATAACAGTTGGGGAAACGGAAGTGCGATGAGAACAGCATACATTGGCGAGGCATTTGAGGATTACGAAACGATGCAGAAAACAGCTGCTGATGTTGCTTCAGTTTCGCATAATCATCCGGAAGGAATAAAAGGAGCTGTAGTCACATCTACATGTATTTGGATGGCTAAGCACGGAAGAAGCAAAGAAGAAATTTTTGATTATGTTTTGAAAGAATATCCGGTAAATGACTATGAGTACAGCATAGGGTATTCGCTTGATGAAATGCGTCCGATGTACGAATGGGATGTTAGCTGTCAGGGATCAGTTCCGGCTGCGATGAGGTGTTTCTATGAAAGCACCGATTACGAATCTTTCATCAGAAATATTTTCAGTCTTCCATGCGACAGTGATACTTTAGGCGCAATCGCCGGAGGCGTCGCAGAAGAGTTTTATCATGGCTTTGGAAATGTGGATGCTGATAGGATATTGCAGGAATATTTGAACGATGAATTGATGGCGATATTGATGATGTGACATATGTGTGAAAAAGAAATCAACGTAAAAAAACGGGATGACGGTTCGAGACCGTCATCCTGATCATATAATTCATTTCATTTTCACATAAATATGATTATAAGGTATCTCGTTCCACTTTAAGAAAGATCAATCGCATTCAGTTTCTGATATTACATAGTCTGCTATGTCTTCGTCGTCCCAATCCGGATACTTTTCGATAGCTTCACGGGCGCAGTGAAGGAACTCGGGAGTGATCTTTAGGAATTTGATCAAAGTATCATCGGACAATAAACCGTTATTGTCACGTATCAGCTCTACCTTGTCACTATATTTACCCAATATTCTTTCATCAATAGAAAATACATTTAGGTTCATATATTCATGCCTCCTCTTCTGGTTATCTTTAACCTTTTTCACTGCATTATCAAGCATCTTAGCATAATCGGATTCCGGTGCATTTCCGTCCATATAGGATAGCATATCCTTGATCTCATCGCTTACTTCGTGACCTTCTTTATCTTTTGTCCCCTTGGTATTAAGGATGGTCCTTTTTGCGTGGTCTTTCATCTTTATGCTGCTGTCCCAGGTGCATATTGTTTCAAAGGGATACATGTACCAGCTTTTACCGAAAGGGTCGTAAGTTGTTATAAAGATAATAAAACTATCCTTGAGAACGCCATAGTAATCACCTTTATTTACGATATCGACATCTATCGAACTTTGATAATACCTGAACCGCTTACCAAGAAATCTTCTTTTGGACGCCTGCATTTCCACATCATAGACTGTGTTATCGTCATCCTCCACATATACATCCATGCGGATTCCTCTGGAATCATAACCGGTCTCAAAGGTTTTCTCTGATGTGAGGACCTCTATTTTGCGGATCTTCTTTCCGATGACCATTTCCAGTAATGGTCGAACATGCTTGGGGTCGGCCATTACCGTCTGAAACATATAGTTATCGGTGATTGTAAGTTCATCAAAGGGTTTCTTAGTTCTCTTTTTCTGTTCGGTCATTAATTATTTTGCCTTTCTTTAATACTATCATTTAGCGATGCGTGTCTCAATAACCGTACATTCGAGGTGTTGTAGAAGATGTAATGTATTTTGATTATGTGTGCCGTTTTTCTCTAAAAATTGATTCGATTAAAAACAAATAATAAAGGGATTTTGTGAGCGAAATGCTCATGACACCTCTTGTGTAAAAAATTGAGGCTTTTCGACTATAACATTTGTCGAAGAGACTGTAAAGTACCGAGATAGAAAATCATGGCCTCCAGTATAGATGTTGTAATAAAAAGATTGGTTTTCTCCCAAAACAATGCATAATTTGGGAGAAAAGAGAAATGGTTGGGAGAAAGACATTATATGCAAGAGCTGATTTTTAAGCAGACATTCAGTTCTTAATTTTATATCTATGGTCGTATCTGTTCAGCACAATTCCTTAGCAGCAAGTGTTTTGGAATGTGTTGAACAGATTACTTTTGCTTATTCAGGCAGATTTTCTCTCGTTTTTATCCGGATTAGTTCCGAAAATAAACATATATAATAATGAGCTAAAAAACGCACACGGCTATATTTATTATACGGTTATAACGAAATAATAAAGGTTTTTTTCGTAAGCAATTACAAATATATAGATGATAGGGGATGCGATATGTATGGAACCAGAACTAAAAAGATGCTGAACATGCTGATACTCGATATTTTGAAAGAATATTCGGATAGTGAGCATCGATTACTGCAGCAGGATACTGGCTTCTCTATTATAACGTTTCTGAGTAATAAGCAGGCGCGGGAGGTTTCGAGAAATGAAGAGAAAAACATTTGTAACAATTATCATTTGCTTAATCAGTACTATGCTTCTTGCCGGCTGCGGAAATACCACCGGAGCTTCTGATAGTACTATGAGTAACAAACCGGAAAATGTGGATGAGTCCGCTGAAAAGAAAGATGCGGAAAATGACAGCGAAACCGTAGAAGAGTCTGAAAAAAAGGAAGAGAATGACGAGAAGGCAGCCGCCATCGGTAAGTCCCTTGCACAGCGCATGGCGGGAAAGTACAGCTACCAATACAGTGACGAGGAGCTGTATATTATGGATGTCGTTCCGTTCGGTGATAATCTTTATGCGTTTTGCGGACGAGCCATGGCGGATGATTCCGACAGCTTTGCAGCATACACTTTCTGGACGAGCGAGTTTATTCCGTATGATGCGGATGAGGTTACAAGTACGGACGGGGATACGACGACAGTCAACGAACTGCGCTTTTCCATTATGTCCAATGCGGGCAAATACTGGGACGCAGGCTGCAAGGGTACGGTCACTCTTACGGACGACGGACTCATCTTTGAAGGATTCGATGACGATTTTCTTACGGAGGATGGTGGAGGAAGCAGAGAATTTGCAAGGGATGACCGGGTAGAGGAAGCATTCTCCTACACCATGGGCGGTAAAGGAAATAACGAGCTTGAAGGCGTGTGGATACTTGACCGTATGAGAGCCGACCTCTATATACGGTTTGACGGTTCTGACATGTATATTTACTGCAAAGACCCAGGCTCGGAAGTGTTCTATGCAGCAGGTGGGTGTGACTGTCATGACGGCTCATTTGACTGTATGGCAAATTTTATAGATGACGGCGGGCAGCCTTTTGAGTTCTCGTGCGATTATAAGGTGGACGGTGACACCCTGACGCTTAAGATCACTGATGGTGACGTGCCGGAGCAGATTCCGGAAAACGGGAAATATGAGAGGATCGGTGACGGCAGGGTTCATGTCACTACAATGAATGAAGTGGAGCTCTCCTCCGATTCACTCGGAATGTCCGGAGGCTATCTAGGCTACGATACGCTTAGAGAACAGGATTATTACGGAGTGTTCGTGTCATCGGCAAAATCACCGGAAGGCTGCACGCTGACCATAGATAAACTTGAGGAAGCAGGCATCTTCAGGAGCTTTGCTGTATATACACCCGATTTTTCGGAGCTTAACCCTGAACCATACTATGTTGTGACAACGGGATTATACACATCCGAAAGCGACGCAAGGGAAGCCCTTTCCGAAGCGAAAGCGGCGGGCTTTAAGGATGCTTATGTGAAGTATGCGGGCTCTTATACCGGAGACAGATATTGGTATACGATGTATGGCGGCGAGAAGATTGATGTGTTATCGGATGGCGTAATGATTCGCGGCGTGTCCCTTGCGATACCATATTCTACAGACGGTGAATCTATAGATGCCGATCTGCTCGTAACTAAGGATACAATATTTGACAGATCCGCTGATTTTGAAGCTTTCGGTAACTACGAAAAGGGAGACACGCCATATGAATGGATAGTCAGGAACTACAAACTCATGAACGATGATCCTGATGAGTATCTGATGAACGGTCCGGCCCTTTCCGGCATATTTGAGGTCGGCCTTGATAATAATAAGATCACGACATATTACGGAAGCTACTGGTGGGACTGAGGGCCCATTTGCGAAGCGATTCTAATGGGCGAGCGTCCTTGGATTAATATAGGAGTTTAGAATGAAGAGAAAACCATTTGCAACAATTATCATCTTCCTTATCAGCACCTTGCTTCTTGCAGGCTGTGGGAAGTCGGATGACAGCGATCTGAGGGACAGGCTGGAAGAAGCTAGGAATGAAGCAACAGAGAAAACAACGGAAGAGGGTATAGAAGATGTAAAAGCTGATGCCGTTACGGAGCCGGAAAAGGAAGAGACAAAAACGGAAGATAGTGTGCTTCCAAGGTTTTCATCAGAAGAATCCGGTAAAAAGATATCCGACAACGAAGGAAGCACAGGAGTGTCACTGACGAAGGATGATGCATATGAGATTGCCCGAATGGTTGCAGACGGAAAAGTATGCGCTCTTGAGTATCACGATTATGACGGAGACGGACGCAATGAAGCATTTGCTGCAATAGGCAAGGATGACGATATGGGCGGATGTATTCTTGAATCCATCTGGTTCATAGGTAGTGACGAAAAAGGAAAAATGATGCGGGATGATTTTAACGATTTGTCCATGTACTTTGATGAGAGCGGTTATTACGAGCAGTATTCTGACGAGAATGTGGGGTTCTTTACCGGAGAATGCGGAGGATACGGAAGCGGATGGCTGACGTTCATCTTCGGTGTCAGGAACGGAGAACCTTACGAACTTGATCTGTCAATGGAGACGGAGGGCTTCTATCGGAACGAGCAGGGTAGGTTCTACACTCTGACCGATGATTTTACCGACGGTCACAGGTATCTGATAACAGAGCTTATATATGACAGCAAAACAGGTCAGTTTAAAAAGGGCAAGGTTACGGACAAAGACTGGGCTTATTAACAAATAGCGACTTGGGATAGAGAAATGGCTTATCTTCTTAGCAATTCGGATTTAAGACTTTGTAAGGGTGATAAAATTCGAATAAAGTATTTACCGAAGAAACCAAAACATGTGATCCCTGCAAAATAAACATATAACTGTATTGAGAGTATCTAAGGAAGGAAGAAATAAATGAGTGAAAACAGATCACCGCTTCGGATATACTGCAAAAACTGCGGGGCTCCGGCGGGCTTTGATATCATTAACCAGACATACAGGTGTCCTAATTGCGGGGAAGTTACCGGCATACAGGAAGCCAATGATGCGGTATATCAGTGGAAAAATCTGCAAAAAGAGAACTTCCGCACATCATCTGCGGCTGAGCGTGGCGAGGAATGCTCTTGCCCATCCTGTGGCGCACATGTGATATTCGGCGTGGGCGATGCCTCGGAGAAATGTGCCTTTTGCGGAAGCAAGGTCGTGAGAAGCGAGCTGACGGACGAATCGCAGCTTCCCGATATGATCGTCCCGTTCTTCATCACGCCGGATGAAGCAAGGAAAAGGATGCTTGAATGGGGAAAAAGCCACGAAAAGACTCCCGAGGGGAAGAGCATCGTTTCTTCTATGGGCGAGTTTATCGGATATTACCTGCCCTACCGTATAGTCAAGGGCCCCGTGTATGCGGAAGTGATCAGGGACGGGAATGACAGGAAATACGAATGCGGAGGTTTCATAGAAGGGACTGCGGTAAATACATCAAAGCAGCTTGATAACCTTGTGCTCAATGATGCAGAGCCTTTCGACTGGTCCGAGGCAAGACCTTTTGAATATGGGCTTATTGCCGGAATGCCGGTTAAGCTTAATGATTCTTCCGATGCCGATATCAATAAAAGGATTGTAGAAGAGGTGGCGGAGGATTTTCGCCCCGAGGTGGAAAAGGTCATGCAGACAAGCGGGGTTACGATTCATGCGAAGACCGGAAGCATGAGCACATTATCCGCGCTGCTGCCCATATACTTTATCAAGTCAGGCAAACTTACCGCCGTGATGAACGGTCAGACCGGAAGGATCGCGGTATCAAAGGAGCGCAAGAAGGTATCATATCCTTGGGTGATCGAGCCGCTCATATACACGATCATCCTTACGTGCCTCATGGGATGGTGGAGTCACTGGTATTCGGAGATGGTGTTCCTTTCTGCGATAGTATTCGGGGCTATAATATTTTCGGCCATGGGAGACGGCAGAGGATCTCTCATAAAAAGAGTAACGCTTAAGAGTAAGGCATCTGCCGCGAAGCGTCAGGACGGAGAGCTTGTCATTGATGAATCGAAGAACATACTGAAAAATCCGTATGACAATACTCCGGTATTCTATGAAATGAATGACAAGGGGCAGAAGGTTCCCGTGCGCATCAGGTTCTATACCTTAGGCAGGTGGCTGTCCATACTGTTTAACGGTATCATTACCGTAATGCTTCCTCTCCTGATAGGAGCTTTTTTCCGTTGGTGTTCCATGGAAGAGGGGGAAACGTTCATGGAAGGTTTTCATCCTTTGTACGGGGCGGCATGGTATACACTGACGGCATTCATAGTCCTCCTGTACTTTGTAAAGGGAGTACGAAAGGATGCCTATGATCATCCGATCATCTATCAGCTCTTTTCAAACGGCAAGACGAAGCTGATAGGCAAAAGGCGTGACAGGAAGCTCAGTGTCCTGTCAATGTTCGGGATCGGAAGCATAGATAAGGATGGAAAGAGATTGACCGTATTCAGGCTGATCCACGACCTTGGCGGTCTGGGTATCGGCATGGCACTGATAATCTTTTTCATTTTCCTTGGAAGCACGTTGGCAATGGTATTTTAATTGATTCGATTAAAAACAAATAATAAAGGGATTTTGTGAGCGAAATGCTCATGACACCTCTTGTGTAAGAAATTGAGGCTTTTCGACTATAGCGCTTGTCGAAGAGACTGTAAAGTGCCAAGATAGAAAATCATTGCCTTCAGTATAGATGTTGTAATAAATAGATTGGTTTTCTCCCAAAATAATGCATAATTTGGGAGAAAAGAGAAATGGTTGGGAGAAAGACATTATATGCAAGAGCTGATTTTTAAGCAGACATTCAGTTCTTAATTATATATCTATGGTTGTATCTGTTCAGCACAATTCCTTAGCAGCAAGTGTTTTGGAATGTGTTGAACAGATTTCTTTTGCCTATTCAGGCAGATTTTCTCTCGTTTTAATCTGAATTAGTTCCGAAAATAAACATATATAATAATGAGCTAAAAAACGCACACGGCTACATTTATTATACGGTTATAAAGAAATAATAAAGGGCTTAACGTGGGCAAATAGGCATATATAGATGATAGGGGATACGATATGTACGGAACCGGAACTAAAAAGATGCTGAACATGCTGATACTCGATATTTTGAAAGAATATTCGGATAGTGAGCATCGATTACTGCAGCAGGATATTATCGATCTTTTGAAATTAAATTATGGGATGGAATGTGAGCGAAGAGCTGTAAAGAATAACATAGTTTCGCTTCGGGAAATGGGCTACGATATTGTCTCTGATAAAGGCTATTTTCTTAATAGCAGGGAATTTACCGATGCAGAACTGCGTCTTCTTATTGACAGCATTTTTACATCGGGTGCGATAACAAATAAAGAAGCTCACACGCTTGTTAAAAAACTTGAGAAGTTTTCGAATAAATATTTTAAGTCGCACGTTTCTCATATTCACAGTTCGGTCAGCGGAAAAAATGCTGAGAATGAAAAAGTGATGGATTCAATAGCGGCGATAGATACCGCCATATCAAAGGGTAAAAAGATAAGTTTTTCATATTTGCAGTATGGGATAGACTTCAAGTTGCATCCGAAAAGGAATATCAGATATGTCGTGAGTCCGTATCAGATGATAAGCAATAAGGGGAAGTATTATCTGGTGGCTAATTATAACGATTATGACAATATATCGCATTACAGACTCGACAGAATAGCGGATGTAGAAATACTTGCAGAAAATCGTAAGCCGATGAAGACAATAAAAGGTCTTGAAAAAGGCCTTAATATCGCAAAGCATATCGCGGAACGCGTATATATGTATTCCGGAGAAAGTGTGCATATAAAATTACGGACTAATGAGAACATGATGGACGCACTCATTGATGCCTTCGGAAAAGAATTCAGGGTATCACTTGATGGTGACAGCGACATTACCGTTAATCTAAATTGCAACCCGGATGCATTTTTCTATTGGGCAATGCAGTATGGGCAGAATATTGAAGTACTGGAACCGGAAAGCATAAGAGAACGGATACAGAAGGCTGCGTACGAAATATATAAGAAGTATTAAGAAAATGGATTTTCTGAGGGTAAGTGATATGGAAAATTTCAAGAAGATAAAAGTAATATTGCACAGAGGCTCAAATCAGATAGGCGGAGTGTGTACAGAAATAGCCACGGCGAATACAAGAATATTCGTTGATTTTGGTTCTCCGCTTGAGGGTGAGGGAGACCAGAGCAGATTGGATATAGACGGATTGACATTTGGAGCGGTTGGTTGTGATGGTGTTTTTCTCACACATTATCATGGAGATCATGTAGGTGAAATACCGCGCATTATGAGCAGTATACCTGTGTATATGGAGTCTACAGCCCGGAAAATACTTGAGGTACAGCAGGAACATAAGAAATCTCTTGGACAGATAGTGTGGGCGACAGGGGTAAAAGAACTGATCGGAGGGGAACCGGTTATAGTAAAGGATCTGAATGTAACACCGATAAAATCTGATCATTCTGCTTGTAATTCACTTATGTATTTGGTCGAAGGATGCGGAAAAAGGATACTTATAACCGGAGATTACAGACTGCACGGATATTATGCAGAGGAATTGGTGAAAACATTTAAAAATCTTGGAAAGCTAGATTTGATGATAACGGAAGGAACCACGATCACGAGAGATAGTTGCTACAGCCATGATGAAAAATGGGTAGAGCAGGAATTTGCGAAAATAAATAAGAAGTACAAATATGTATTTCTCTTAACATCATCTTCAAATATTGGGAGAATTGCGGCGTTTTCAAGAACGATTCCTGAGGGAAAGTACATGCTGGTTGATCAATATCAGGAGAAGCTCATAAAGATATATGATGCGGATCAAGTAGAAAGGCTACAGTCATGTAAGGTTTTGCATACAGGGAATAATCTGATAAAAAAGGCTGAAAAACTTGGGTTTGGTATGGCAGTCAGAGCAAATGATCATTTCCAGAGAATCGTTAAAAATTTTTTTGAAAAATATCCTGAAAAAACATGTCTTGTATATTCTATGTGGTCAGGATATAAAGATTGTCCGTCAATAAAGAAAATGCTGGCACTATGTCCTGATGAAGAAAATGTAAAGATTCGCCATGCTTCGGGTCACGTAACTAAAGAAGATTTGGAACAGGTAATAGAAACAATAAAACCGGCAAAACTTATTATCCATCATACGGCTGCCGATAAACGTAATATAGGGAAGTTGATTCTTCCGGGAGACACGGAGCTTGTATGTGCGGAAGATGGCAGATTAATAGCATTGTAGAAAAGGAGATATTAGAGTGGCTTATTCAAAAGACGAGATTAGACAAATGTGTGAAACTGCTATACAGTGCCCTGAAGAGTTTTACAAGAAAAAGTTTGTCAATTTTAGAGGGTATGCGAAGAATTCAAAGGATTTATATACAGACATAGTCGCTGAGTTTCTTCTTGAGCCTAATAATTTAAAGGCTTTGAAGGGAATTGCTGAAATAGAGAGAGAAAGTAGTTATTATGTTAAGGGGCATGATGGGAATTATTGTTCTGAAAAAAAGAATATGGATGATGAGGAAATCCTTGCTAAAAAATTGTTCAAACAAAGAGATAAGGATTTTCCATTTGAAATAATTGACTATCAAACACCGCTGAAGAATAAGCGAGGAGATAAGGGAGTAGGTAAAATTGATTTATTGGCAGTTGATAGAAAGGAATCGATAATATATATATTGGAGTTAAAGAAGAAGCGTAATACAGAAACGATGCTTCGTTGTATCTTAGAGGCATATACGTATGCCAAAATTGTTAATAAGAGAAAGCTGGTTGAGGATTTTGCAGAAGCAGGAAAATTAGATAAAGCAAAGGTGGCTGATTATAAGTTAAGAATTGCACCGTTGATATTTGTTGATGGTACGCAGAGAGATGAGATGAATGAATTGGCTAGAGGCAATAGGGATTGTCTGAAAAAAATAATAGAAGAACTTGGAAAAGATGAAAAATGGGGAGAAGAATATATAGTAGAGCCATTTTATATTGATGAGAAGGATGATAAATTTGTTATAAGTAAAATCTAAGTTGGATTCACATAATAAAAGGGGCTGTCGCATTAGATGATTAAGTCATCTGGGCGATAGCCCTTTTTGGCACCCAAAAACGAGTACTTGCATTTCCTTTTTGCTTATACAT
>AUJT01000008.1 GCA_000424365.1 Lachnospiraceae bacterium NK4A144
CCAAATATAGAAGGCCTGATAAGGCAGAATATACTACCTATCAGGCCTAATCGGAACTATGCCCGCCAGCATAGATTCCAAATACCTGTAAGCTTCGCTTACAGGACCTAAAAAACAACAATAGTAGTATACACCTTTATGAGACAGATGAAAATCTGTCTATTTGGCGTGTCTGATTATATGCTATATCAATTTATTACAACACAGAAATATCTAAAGTATCCTAATATAGCAATTATTTCTGGCTTATAGACTCCTTAACTAAATGACATTGCATGTAAACTGTAACTCCTTGATCACATCCACATCAGACCGGGGATCCACCAAATATCTTTTTATAATTATCGTTATATTCATCCTCCGATACTTCTTCATCATTATGATAGTATGTACGATTTCCATTATCATCTTCATTCCAATATAAATTCATGGAATCTACAATCTGTAAATCTCCATCAAATTTATAAAGCTGATATGTACACCGCCCTTCATGCGTAGTGTCCTGGTACACTATCCATGTAGCATCCTCGTAAGTGATATATCTAGAAAACGATGCGGTTCCATTACCATCTGCAAACATGACAACCTTGCCATTTTTGCAATCAAAGCACATAATTCCGTACATTGTATCTATTATATACTCAAGTTCTCCATCGTTATCCAGATCATACGGATCCATAACTTTCTGATAGTCATTCATGTCATCCTCGGACCAGCCCCAATCTCTGGTATCGATATATCCGGTCTTACCATCAATATCTGCAAACTCTGCCTGGATCTCGCCGGCACAAAATGCATCAAATAGCTGCTGTGGTGTCATTTCAGCCAATTCTTCCTCAGTATATTTCGATTCAAATGGTTGATCTTTTCCATTAATATCATCTGTAACATCTACTATAGAATCATTCTTTAACATATACATGTAGCAGAAATTATTCTTGTCAAAAACATCATAGCCACTGAGATAAAAACATTTGCTGCCCTCTACCTCCTTGAATTCCTCCTCTGAAAAATATGTAACATTAGGGCTATACCAGCCAAATAACTGCTCTACCTCAAGGTTTTCATTTACAAACCAAACCGTTGAAGAATACCAGCGAGAATCATCTTCCTCATCTTTATGCCCGCGCAGCACAAATGCTTCATTTTTTCCGTCATCATCAAAGTCTACGAGATATGACGCGAACTCTCATTCTTTCATTACATCAAGTTCTTTTGCATATTCATATACTGCATCAGTAAACTCATTCTCGCCTTCAGTTAATCTAACGAATCCGTCATTTTCATCAGCAACTATCTCAGTGCTTTCTTTTTCCTCTTCAGCAACAGTTTCTTGAATCTCTTCTGAAACAGCGTCTGATTCCTGAATCTCATCCGAACCAGTATCTGCTTTTTTACCGCATCCAAACGTACTAAGTACAGCGAAAACTCCTATGAGGCTTATGATCATAATTTTCTTATTCATTAAAGCTTTTCTCCTACTCTTTTTCATCCGGATTAATTATAGCTAATGCAAATTGAATAGGATGGGGTTACAGGCTCATAGACCTGTAACCCCGTATCCATCGCATACAGATAATTTTACATTACATTGTAATCCGCAGTCTGCAACTGTAATATCCCTGCTCACATAAAGAGCTCTTTCTTTATCAAATATTTTATTCTAAATAACCATTGATCACCTCATTCGCCCATTCTTTAAGTTCCTCTTCTGACACACTGCCGGTAAAACGTCTTCCACTGATAACATTTGCATCTTTGGCAAGTGCCTTCATATTTTCGCCTGACTTTCCTATTCCGCTTCCACCGGATGTGCAAAATGGTATAACTGTTATTCCGGAAAAATCATAGCTTTCCATAAATGTATCAATGATGGAAGGCTCTCTATACCACCACACCGGAAAGCCAACAAAAACATAAGAATACTCTGAAATATTATCAACGTGTTATGCAAGTCTTTCCTGAAAGAATTCAATTTCCTCTCCAAGAGGACCGGAGCAGAATGCAATCCTGGCAGGATATTCCGGTTCAGAATTGATCACGATATTCTTTGGTTCTATGAAAACCTCGTACCCGGCTTCTTTTACCTTCATTACCACTTCATCAACGTCATCTGTAGCAAAAGCTATATGACGAAGTGCTCCCTTTGTTTTTATCCCGGCTCCATTTCTGAAAATCTCAAGCATACCATTTCCAAAATCGATCATACAGCCTTCAGACCATTCTCTTACAGGCTTGAAGCCAAGAACTTCAAGATAAAAACTCTTTGTTTTCTCAAATTCTTCAGTTGTGCCGCACTTTAATGAGATGTGATGTAATCCAAAAATCATGTTTTTCCTGCTTTCTTAGTCCTCGTCAAATATCTTTTTATATTTTTCGTTCTTTTCATCTTCTAATATCTCTTCTGTAAACGCTATTCTATTATACAGCAGAATCCGCATCATATTTTCCGATGCATTGGCTCAAAAATCTAAACCTTAAAACCTCGCTAAGTGCTCCGCACTACAAAAGCCTTCCCTTAGGAAATATATCCTAAGAAAAATATCAAATATACCGGCATGATCCCAATACCGATCATTTGCTGCAAATGACCGAATATCATCGGCATAAAAGTGCTGCCAACATACGCTGACACCATTTGAAGTCCTATAACTGCTGCACTATATCTCTTACCAAAATTTTCAGGTGTCATGTGCTGAATAGCAGGATACACCGGTCCCATACCAGTTCCGATAATTACAAATCCAACCGCCCTAACATAAGTCCTCCAAAAATCAGAGAAGCAAACGAAGCTATTAACTCATCACTCATTCCCTGCCTGGTGCCCGCAAAGTAACTTGGTGTCCAAAAGAAGCAGGTTGCCTCCCCGGAACAAACGCCGTCCAGCGATAGCCTTCATTCCATCTGGCATACTTTAGTGCCAACGCCATAATTGAAGGACTGATGACTGCTCCTACTCCATAAAAGCAGTGCAAAAAATTCATCACAGAACCTGAATAGTTATTTGCTACATAATGATTAACCGATGCGTCAATTGCACCTGCACCCAGACCATATGGAACTGCAAAAACAAAAAGCATGGCATAGCTTCCTGATACTGAAAATCCTAATAATCCAAACACTGTCAGCAATATTGATGCTATTACGATCCACTTTGACAAAACGACCGTTCCAATGCTTTTTCCTATAAAAAGAACATCATCGTACTAGGAAAACTTCAAATCTTTCAATTGCTCTTCGGTCTGAGCATAAGCAATTTCCACAGCCAGTTTCTTGTTACTCATTTCTTTAATTGCCTTTCTATATCTGCTTTTTCTTCCACAGACAGATCTGAAAGGTATATACAATATTCATTAGGATAGCCTCCAACAAACCTCATATGCTCCATTCCGATCTGACTCGGACTTGTTATCCATAAAACAGGTTCACCGTAATAATCTTCAACATATTTTAATCTTTCGTTTTTGTAAATAACATCCATATACCTAAAGCCTCTCTGCTCAACATCCCTTTCCGTCAATAGAACATACCTGTCCTGATTTGACCACACTAAAACCTTTATCAGAAAGATATTTTTCCCATTCCAGTACAAATTCGTTCTCATCAGTAATAAGTAACGGAATTCCTATCTTTCCTGTACCTTTTATCGACTCAAAAACAGTATTCAAATCACGTATTTTAATAAATACCGCCATATCATGCAGCGATTTGCCTATATCGCGAAAATCATATTCTATTCCATTAATATCAAAGCTTGCTTTACAGTCCACACAATCATGACAATCGTCTCTTCCATAAATCTTGATCATTGTTCCGGCTCCTTTTCTACCTTAAATTCACATATACTCTGTATCACGGTACCTATATGCACCAGCTTCTCTTTATACAATACCATAACAATGAGTTCTCTTTGCATTTTTATACCCCTCTCCAAAAATGATTTAAATAGAAAAAAGCAAAGTATGCCTGACATTTCTGTAAGCGCCTTTGCTTCATTCTTTATTCAATGATGTAAGGGTCAAAAATACTTTTTGTGCAAGCACAATCGGATTTTTTACTTTTGCCCCTTTTATCATAGCAGCTCTGTACATCAAAGAAGATATTTGATACATGCCTCAACATCTACTACATCAGGTAACAGTTCACACGTAAACGGAGCACTACGCTGCGGAGTTATGCCCCAATCGGGGTCAGCCTCAGCAAATAGCTTTCTCATTCACCAAATGAATCAGATTACTAAGGTTTCATTAAAGTTGGATAAATATAATGATATAAGGGTCAAAAGTATTATTGGTAATTTTACCGGAGAGGAATATTTTTATGTTAAAGAAAAATCTCAGGCTAATAGCCACCTTATCGACTGTATTATTACTATCTTTAAATATTTCAGAAAGTGTATTTGCTATGCCAACTCCGCCGGGCGGACCTTCATCAGACCCTTCGTGGAGTGGAGCAACAGAGATAACAAGTGCATTTACAAGCACAGACGCAAACTATAGTTCAACTCAGGCAGATAAGAATGCTATTCTTATAAACTGTTCAAATACAGTCACTTTGAACAATCCCACTGTAACCAAGAGCGGCGGCACCAGTGCCAGTGATGAATATAGCTTTTACGGGATTAATTCCGCAGTGATGTGTAAGGGTGGCGGAACTACTAACATAATTGGTGGAACCGTGACAACGGATGCAGCCGGAGCTAACGGAGTTTTTTCTTATGGTGCAAATAATGGAACAACTAATGCAGAGGGAGACGGCACAACAGTCAATCTATCAGACCTTGTGATCACTACAACAGGTAATGGCAGTGGTGGAATCATGACCACTTATGGCGGAACGACTAATGCTGATAATCTTACAATTACAACAGAAGGAGGTTCTTCGGCACCCGTAAGAACAGATCGTGGTGGTGGATGGGTAAATGTTGATGGAGGAACATACACATCAAACGGTCAGGGATCACCTGCAATTTATTCTACTGCCGATGTTGATGTATCAAATGCTACACTTGTATCAAATAAATCTGAGGGTGTGTGCATTGAAGGTACAGGATCTATAGAACTTACAGATTGCGATCTCACAGCTTCAAATACTACCTTAAACGGAAATGCAAAATTTTATGACACAATAATGATCTATCAATCTCAGTCAGGTGATGCATCTGATGGAACTTCATCATTTACAATGACAGGAGGTAGTCTGACTTCAAAAAAGGGACATACTTTTCATGTCACAAATACAAGTGCAAAGATCAATCTCACAGATGTTGATATAAATAATTCTGATGATAATGTACTTATTTCCGTATGTGATGATGGTTGGAGCGGTGCTTCGAATGAGGCAGTTCTTACTGCTTCAGATCAAAAACTTGAAGGAGATATTCTCGTAGGAGAAGACTCTTCACTTACAGTCTCACTGACAAATTCATCAACATTCGAGGGAAAGACATCCGGAGTCATTACGGATGGCAGCGGAAATTCAATATCAGACAGTATCGGTACTGTAAATATGACTGTTGATTCCGGCTCCACCTGGAAGCTTACGGGTGATTCCTATGTAACATCTCTTACAAACAATGGAACTATAGATACTAACGGCTATACTTTATACGTCAGCGGTACCGGTTATGATGGTTCGGGCAGCGGAACAACCAAGGTATTCGCTGCCAACGAAAAGATCGATTTAAAGGATTATTTCGGAACCTTATCAAATGTTAAGTATACTTCCTCAAATAAGAAAGTTGCAAAAGTTAGTAAAAAAGGGATTGTAACATGCAAAAAAGCAGGAACAGTGACTATTGCGGCAATTGACAAATCCTCCAAATCAACAGTGAGTTCTATGTCGATTACTGTTAAAATCCCGTCTTTCAGCTCAAAAAGAATTGAGATCGACAGTTCTTCTTCCGTAAGTTGTAATCTAGCAGATTATCTCAATTCTGAAGGTGTTTCAGAAAGTCCTGTATGGATTTCTTCAAAGACTTCTGTAGCAGAGGTTGATAAATCGACCGGACTGTTAACCGTAAAAGGCAAAGGAAATGCGACGATATATGCTGTTTATGGAGCAGACTCTCTTTCGGATAAAAACGGCAGCAGAAAAAAATATAAAATAAAAATCAAAGTCAAATAATGCTCATAACAACGCCGCAAATATACGACTCAAAGCCGACAGCACGATACAACGTGTGTCATAAAAAGGACAGCTGTATTTTATCTTTTATAGTAAAAGGAAAGCTTTAGCATGTCATTCACCGCGTAGTTGAAAAAAGAGTTAAAAAAGCCTTCTCTTAGGAATTATAAGTATCCTAAGAAAAGGCTTTTATGAAAATATATGCTTAAGCTTCTATTTCTTTCCCTGATATGCATATTCAAAATTAATTGGCGGCGCTGTTACTGACACATATACAAATTCCTCATCTCCATCATTTAACAGACCATGCACAACTTTATCCGCAAACCTCACCACATCCCCTGCTTTAAAATATTTCTCTGCATCATCGGCGAGCAACAATTTGCCTGTACCTTTTGTTGCATACCAGATCTGTTCGGATGCTTCATGGATATGCCTTGGCTGACAGGCACCAATTTGAAGATGAACTTCTGTGATCGTCACCCTCTTACTTGAAGAATTGTCAGGGGTTAAAAGCTGCCTGGAGATTACTCCAGGATTCGATAATTCAACAATGCTGTCACTTCTTATAAATTCCATGTTCGCTTCCCTTCCGACCTATAATTTACAGCTCGCTCCAGTAATGTGCAAAACTTTGCACATCCCTCTAAAAGGATTTATCTTTTATAAAAAGCTTCAATCGCTTCTCCGATATACTTTGCTGCTCCATCTCCGTATACAAAGTCTATCGTAGCCTATGACGGAACGTGAGGGTCAAGTCTTTCCTGAAACAATTCAATTTTCTCTCCAAGAGGACCGAAGCAGAATGCAATCCTAGCAGGATATTCCGGTTCAGAATTAACACGATATTCTTTGGTTCTATAAAAACCTCATATCCGGCTTCCTTTACTTTCCTTACCACTTCATCAACGTCATCTGTTGTAAAAGCGATATGACGAAGTGCTCCTTTTGTTTTGATTCCAGCTCCATTTCTAAAAATCTCAAGCATGCCATTTCTATCGACATCATTCGTTCAACACGGGCAATTATTTTAACTTTGCTCCATCATTAAATGCATTTCCAACCTTATCTCCAAGCCCAATATAAGCATTATTGCATGGGTCAAATGTAATTGGCTTAAGTTTCTTTGGATCTATGTTTCCATCTGTAACAATGCTCTCATCAGCAGATACATTTACAATCTCTCCGATAAGGATACCATTTTCAAAACTCTTAACCTTGCACTCAAGAGCCATCGGAAGCTCATCAATAAGTGGAGCATCAACATACTCGCTCTTTGTTGCATGGAATCCTGCTTTTGCAAACTTATCAGGTACCTTTCTTCCGGATTCAATTCCAACATAATCACAGGCTACCATCTGGTCCTCAGTTGCCATGCTGACAGTAAACGCCTTCTTAACCTTCAAATTATCTGTTGTCTTATGCTCAGACAAACTGATAGTAATTTCTTTAAAATCAGTTGTAATACCCCATGCAGCATTCATAGCATTTGGTACTCCGTTTTCGTCATAGGTTCCGATGATAAGTACAGGCTGTGGAAACATCAGCGGCTTTGCTCCAAAATTAACTCTACTCATTATATAATCCTCCATTTTTATTTAAGATACTTCCTAATTAATCCAGTCCGGCAAGAACCTCATCTGCAACTTCTTCATCATCCCAGTCTGGATGCTCGGATATAATCTTACGCAAAAGTTGTAGTACTTCCGGAGATATTTTCAAAATTTTCACCAATGAATCATCTGCTAAAACACCGTTATTTCCCCGTATTTGACTTACTACCTTTCTATATTCGCCCAATTCCCATTCATCTGCGGAAAATACATTTAAATTCATATATTCAAGCCTCTCTATTCAAAAAGACATCGCGTCCATCAATATGTATTATTTTTTATACACTTATGCTAACAAGTTACGCTAGACTCGATAAAACCTCGCCAAGCGAACTTGCATAGCACGCACTGCACAGCATAGCTTCAATCACGCAAATCATAGATTTGCTATTTCAGCCATAAGCTCGAAAATACCTCGCTAAGTGCTCCGCATAATTTGAAAAAAGCCTTCTCGCAGGAAATATAAACATCCTAAGAAAAGGCTTATATGATTAATATCTCTCTGGAAAATACTCGTGAAATAACTTTTTCTGAAACTCTGAATCGGTAACAGAGCGCTTTAGATCTTCTATCCTTCCATCACGAAGCAGACGTTCATTCAAGGCATTTAAGTCATTTAATCCTTCAGAATATCCAACACTATGTCCCTCTTCACGTAATCCTTCCGCATAAAGTTTTTCATCAAATGTAGTGAGCATTTCCAACATAACTGCCGACCTTTCCTCGGATAAAACATCCTTTATGATACCCTCGTTTATGCAGTCCCTTGCGGCCTTGTCTACTGCCATTTCTATCGACATCATTCGTTCGTTTTTTCTCACTCTGTCGACAAAAATACTGTAACCCCTCAAGGGTGCACAGGTATCCAAAAGTTTTTTGTTCTTTCCGAAATTGATGTTGTAAACAGTCGCGGTAAATTCGTATTCACCGTCTTTTACAGGTTGTATAAACGCATCTGAAAGCTTCATCTTGTCGACTTCCGGATAATCCTCTGTTCCATTGTAAAATACAATATATTGAGGTGTCGGGATCTTTATCAGCTTTCTATTATACAACCGCTTATTTTCAGTCTTCAGGATCTTGCTGTAGAGTTCTCCAAAATACATAAATCCCCGAACCGGCATATTGTAATTAATAGAACTCTGATGCTCATATAATGCGATGCAATCACTGACAAGATATGCCACGTCATTTTTCATCTTGATATATACCGCATCTTCCAGTGTCACTATCTCAAGATCGGACAGATTATCATAATCTGTCCCATTCAGCGCATTGTACAATTCCAATGCATAATGCTTGTACTTCTCTCTGCCAAAAATAATGCAGAACAGCCTGTCCTTGTACTTTGGATTGATCCTGTACCAGATCTTACGTAAAAACTTAAATCTCAAAAAACTTATTCCTTTCTCTATCTCGCAGGATAACGAAAGGAATATTGTTCTTATCTATCCCTCTGAAATCCTGCTCTGTTTTAAATATTGGGTATTGTGAGCATAGATTTCAAAAAGATGTGTTTGTAGACACGCCAAAAAGCGTGATAGAAAAATATGCTTGTTAATATGATAGTAGCATAGCTGTTTTTTGAATACAAGCTTTTGTAAACGGTATAATAATTTGAAAAAGCCTTCTCTTAGGAATTATAGGTATCCTAAGAAAAGGCTCCTGCGATTAATATCTTTCCGGAAAATACTCGTGAAACAGTTTTTTCTGAAATTCTGTATCGGTGACGGAGCGCTTTAGATCTTCTATACTTCCATCACGAAGCAGACATTCATTCAAAGCATTTACATCATTTAATCCAGCACTATGTCCTTCAGAAAATCCAGCACTATACCCCTCTTCTCGTAATCCTTCCGCATAAAGTTTTTCATCAAATGTAGTGAGCATTTCCAACATAACTGCCGACCTTTCCTCGGATAAAACATCCTTTATGATACCCTCGTTTATGCAGTCCCTTGCGTCCTTGTCTACTGCCATTTCTATCGACATAATTCGTTTGTTTTTTCTCACTCTGTCGACAAAAATACTGTAACCCCTTCAAGGGTGCACAGGTATCCAAAAGTTTTTTGTTCTTTCCGAAATTTATGTTGTAAACGGTTGCGGTAAATTCATCTTAACTCTTTATTTCATACTCTTCATATATTCAGCCACATACTCTCTCAACTGATCCACAACTTCATCCGGTCCAACAAGTTTCACTTTTGAACCCATCCCAAACAGCCAGCCAAAGAAATGCCGGCTGATATTAACATCTACATAGAACTCGCTATGATTCTCATCCACAGGGCGAAATATAATATCCTTGCCGAATCGATCCAGGAACACACCGCACATGCTGTTCTCAAATTGAATTTTCACCTTTTTCTTTGGGCCGCCATACATACCAAAGGTTGCCTTAGATATATTTGCCATGTCGTATTCTTTGAACTCTTTCTGTCCGGTTCGCTTCTCATCAGTGATAGAGATTCGCATCATCTTATCGACGCGATAGCTCTTCACCTTGCCGTCCCACTCATCGTAGGCAATCATATAATAATTCTCATCTACCCAGGTAAGTCCCCAAGGGCTCAGCACGAACCATTCACCATTATGACGTGCAACAAGTTTCTTGTTAATATCCCACTTATAGTATTTGAACTTGATTTTCTTGTTCTCATTGATGGCCGTATATACTTCATCTACATTGTAGAAGACACTCTCATTCATAGTCTTTACCCGGTCATCGATGAAGACCTGACGCTGTAGATTCTTTCCCTGATATTCACTAACAAAACCCTTAATCTTTCCAATCAGATCCTTGGATTTTGTCTGTGTAATAAACTTCGAAGATTGGATTGCATCAACAAGAAGCTTCACTTCCGCCAGTTCAAACTCACGACTACCAACATGATAATATGTCTCACGACCAATCTGCTCTTTGATGATTTCGATGCCAAACTTCTCCGTCATATCCGCGAAATCTGCATAAATACTTTTGCGTTCTGCGGTCACATCATACTTTTCTAACTCATCCATTATTTGTGGCATAGTCAGCGCATGGTCATCATCGGTCTTCTCCAACATAACTTTCATCAAATATGTGAATTTAAATTTCTGATTCGTTCCCCTAGACATTTTTATTCTCCTAGATAATTGATGTAATTATCACTACTATCGCCAAAAATCAGCAGAAAAAAACATTTTTCTCCATTCTATCAATTGTTTAACATAAACCGCTCAACCAAATCATATCACAATCTATACATTTTAAGGGACTCATTTTCCTTCAAGGCATGGCTCCGTGAGCCTATTTTTTCATTTGTTTCACAAAGCAGCCAGCAAAGAATGGAAACGTACCACAAAACGGCACAGAGTCCTGCGGAACATTTTCAAGAAAAAAAGAAGGACACCTGTCAAAATGACAGATGCCCCAACTTCAACGTTTGGTAATCCTTTATCTTCTTAGTCGTATCTAACTTCTCAAAGATATTCTTCGTAACCTTATGAATTGAGATTTCCTCGTGCCCCTCATTACGCACATGCAAATGCAGAAAAATCAATCAAACTACCAATTGTATTTCCTATTTCAGTCGGCTCCATATACTCCTTAATTTTTCTCAAAGTCTTATCGAACAGTCCTTCGTCTCTGAAAATCTGAAGAAGCTCTGCCGTGTTCCTTGCATCATCTAACGCATCATGCTCTCTACCTGAAAAGTCAACACCAGCCATATCGAGAGCCATCTTCAAAGACAACTGTCTTTCAAATCCAAGATGAGAATCAAATTCCTGCTGAAAATCTGACCATGCATTACCAAGCAAGTCCGATTCTTGATCGGATACCTCATATCCTTTCAAAATCATTTCCTTAGAAATTTGTCCATAATCAGACTCACTCCAGGCATAAACAGTAACTTCGTCACCTGTTCCAAGGCACCAATTTGTGAACATACGAAGCGCCCCATTGAACTTTGGAGCGTTCGCAACCATATCGTCTGTTATTCCGGTGAGTCTGGAAATCTTCCTCACGATCCTGTCGTTAAATTCCGGCTTTACATATGTACGAAAAGATGATATTTCCTGCAGATTATCATCCAACATCACAGCTCCAATCTCAATTGTTTCCATCGTACATATTCTGCGAGCCTCAGACTTCTGACGAATATTATTCATCTCTAAATCAACAACGATATGTTTCATTCGGCATTCCTCCCTTTGAGTCTTATAGAAGTTGTTGATTATAGAATAAAATATAAGGTGTCCTTTAAAAATACCAGGTAATTGGAGCGTAATGTCTATACACTTACATTTAAAACAAAGAATCCGACTTTGTCGGATTCTCCGCGCAAGCGTGGGAGCCGTAGGCTCTTCCTATCCGCGCGCGTTGCCTCCCAATGCCTTCTCTTAGGAAATTTAGTATCCTAAGAAAAGGGCCTTTATGATTAATATCTATCTGGAAAATACTCATCAAAAAGTTTTTTCTGAAACTCTGAATCGGTAACGGAGCGCTTTAGATCTTCTATCCTTCCATCACGAAGCAAACGTTCATTCAAGGCGTTTAAGTCATTTAATCCTGAACTATGTCCTTCAGAAAATCCCACACTGTGCCCTTCTGAAAATCCAGCACTATGCCCTTCTGAAAATCCAGCACTATGTCCCTCTTCACGTAATCCTTCCGCATATAGTTTTTCATCAAACGTAGTGAGCATTTCCAACATAACTGCCGACCTTTCCTCGGATAAAACATCCTTTATGATACCCTCATTTATACAGTCCCTAGCCGCCTTATCCACTGCCATTTCTATCGACATCATTCGTTCGTTTTTTCTCACTCTGTCGACAAAAATACTGTAACCCCTCAAGGGTGCACAGGTATCCAAAAGTTTTTTGTTCTTTCCGAAATTGATGTTGTAAACAGTAGCGGTAAATTCGTATTCACCGTCTTTTACAGGTTGAATAAACGCATCTGAAAGCTTCATCTTGCTGACTTCCGGATAATCCTCTGTTCCATTGTAAAAAACAATATATTGAGGTGTCGGGATTTTAATCAGCTTTCTATTGTACAAACGCTTATTTTCAGTCTTCAAGATCTTGCTGTAAAGTTCTCCAAAATACATAAATCCCCGAACCGGCATGTTGTAATTAATAGAACTCTGATGCTCATATAACGCGATGCAATCACTGACAAGATATGCCACGTCATTTTTCATCTTGATATATACCGCATCTTCCAGTGTCACTATCTCAAGATCGGACAGATTATCATAATCTGTCCCATTCAGCGCATTGTACAATTCCAATGCATAATGCTTGTACTTCTCTCTGCCAAAAATAATGCAGAACAGCCTGTCCTTGTACTTTGGATTGATCCTGTACCAGATCTTACGTAAAAACTTAAATCTCAAAAAAACTTATTCCTTTCTCTATCTCGCAGGATAATGAAAGGAATATTGTTCGTATCTATCCCTTTGAAATCCTGCTCTATTTTAAATATTGGGTATTGTGAGCATAGATTTCAAAAAGATGTGTTTGTAGACACGCCAAAAAGCGTGATAGAAAAATATGCTTGTTAATATGATAGTAGCATAGCTGTTTTTTGAATACAAGCTTTTGTATAAGGTATAAATCCCAGTCGGTATCATCAGGCATGCTTCATGCGGCTTTCCTCCCACTTTTCTTCATAAGACAAAGAATCCGTTGATATATCTTTATAATCAAAATCAGACTTAAAGCTGCCATCCGAATTGACTTCGAGGGTCATAACCGTCCATTTCTTATCACCTAATGCTTCTCTTTCTGGGATAATAATTTTATCGATTGCCATAAATATTTTTATAGCCTTTGCATTTGACATTCCTTTTAAACTATAACAATCAATATAATTACCCTTATCTTCCTTTACATAATATTTCATGGTATAACTACCTTCAAAATACGCAATATAAAGAATTACTTTGTCCCAACTTTTCGGCATTCCATCCAGTAATTTATCAAATATTTTCTCTAACATTTCGTTACTCATCGCTATCCTCCCTTGATTTTCGTATGTACAATAACATACTAAGAGCATGGACAGCAGCTTTCACTACTACCCAAGCTCTTATACAAGTCTTGTTTTATAATTTACAGGGTGCTACTCCACCTCAACCTCAACTTCCGCATCGCCATATCCGCTATGTGCTTTTACAACGATTTTTCCCGTTTTTTCAGGTTTTATTACTGCTAAGGCCTCTCCGTAATAGGTATCTGCCGTATTACTCTTATAGCTCTTCTCATAATACGGGCAGGCACTTCCGAGGCCAATGAGTTCACCGTTTTCTACGCTTAACGTGATCTCACCACGAGTCAGCGGAAGCACCTCTCCTTTTTCATCTGTATATTTAAGACGTATATATGCAAGTCCATCGGATGCTTTTATACTTTTCTGCTCTGCTTCAGCCCGGAGTTCCACAGCGATTCCTCCGGTCTTTAAGGTCTTCTCTGCCAGTAATCTTCCCTCTTTATCAAAAGACTTAGCCGTCAGTTCACCATTCTGATAGATAACGTCAAAATAACAGCGTGCGTGCTTATCCGGTTTCTTTTCTCCGATCTTCTGCCCGTTAAGCCAGAGCTCAACTCTTGCAGCTCTTGAATAAACTTCCGCCTTCGTTTTTATTCCTTCATATCCTCTCCAAGACCAGCTCTCGATCGCATTTGACATCTTCCACGCTGACGGAGAATGTTTTTTCCCTGCACCATTCAGTGGTACAACCGCCAGCCCCAGTTTCTCTATACCAAATGCAACCTTTGTATATGTCATCTCAGCAAGAGGCTTGCCTGTAAGATCGATCCTTCCGGAACCGGCCGTGAGCCAGCCTTTGCCATGTGAAAAATCCGGCGCGTACTCTTCATATTCCCAGGCTCCGACTCCAAGTTCTCCGAGGTAATCCATTCCTGCCCAGACAAAATCACCTATGATACGTGGTTCCTTCTTCGCTATCTTCCAAAAATCAAATGCGTCAGAACAGAAGGTCTCGCTGCCAAGTATCAGACGTTCCGGATATTTTTTCAAGTCATGCTTATATCTGAAAATGCCGTAATTATATCCGGCAATATCCATGTTTGCATACGCGTCACGAGTCTTCACATCACATGGATAAATAGTCGCTCCGCACTTCATGAAATCAGCTCCGAGTATTCCTGCGAGATTATTAAAAAATTCACTGCCCACTGCTTTTTTCTTTTTATTACCGCTGACTTCCGCTTCAGCCTTTTTATCGCTGTAAACGCCAAATCCCATGGAGCTTAAGAAATTGAAAAAGATATTTACACCGCAGCTCACAGGTCTTGTCGGATCTATCTCATGGAGATAATCTGTCATATCTCCGCACAGCTTTATACCGCGCTTCTGTGCAGTTTCCGATACTTCATTACCGGTGGAATACATAATGACAGACGGATGATTATAATCTTTAGAAACCATAGACATGAGATCTTCTTTATAATTACTTTCGACTTTTCCTGCATAGTCATATTTTGTCTTATGGATATACCAGACATCCACATATTCATCCATGACCAGCATTCCCATTTCGTCACATGCTCTGAGCATGGCTTTTGAACACGGATTATGGGCGCTTCTTATGGCATTGTAACCATTTTTCCTTAAAAGCCTGACCTTTCTGCGCTCTGCAAAATCATAAGCACAGGCACCTAAGATGCCATTATCATGGTGGATACATGCTCCTCTTAAGATCACTCTTTCACCATTGATGCAGAATCCGTCCTTCGGTGTAGCAGTCACTTCTCTGACTCCGAATCGTTCTTCCACCATATCATCACCAAAGTAAACTCTGAGATCGTAAAGCCTTGGCTTTTTAGGACTCCAGAGTTCCAATCCAGGCTCACTGACATTGCACTCACAGATATAGCTTCCGTCAAAGTATTCCGCTTTGAGATCATCTATAATCCTTATCACATTTCCGTTTTCAACGATCTCCATCCTGACGCTTCCGGATGCATTTGTTAATACTTCAATGTGCAGTTTTTTGTTTTTATAATCCTCTGTTCTTACTCTTACACCTTCATGAAGAACATGTTCTTTTGGCACAGAATACATCCATACCGGTCTGTATATACCTGTTCCCGAGTACCAGCGGCTGTTTGGCTGATCAGAGTTAACCGCCTCCACACGGATCTCATTTTCAGAGTCATATCTTAAATATTTATCCAGTTCCACTGTAAATCCTGTATAACCATAGTCATGATACGCAGCCTCCTCACCATTCACATATACAGTCGCTTTGTGATAAACTCCTTCAAATTCAAGATAGTGAGCCAGTTCCTTTTCACTTTCCGGAATAGAAAAGGTTTTCACATAGGTATAATCATGCGCTTCAAACCATCCTATATTTGTCCCTCCGATGCTGTCATCACTTCTTTCATCGAGAAGCATCGCATCATGCGGAACTGTTACATCTATATAATCATCTGTGCCCTTTCGTGCACATTTCCATCCTGTGTTAAATGATACTTTTCTCATCAATCCAAACCTCAAATCCAACACCCTACGGCAGCGGAAGTAATATCTGCAGCACAAATATTCCGTTATTTGCATTTACGGTGATCGTACCGTTATACTTTTCCGCCGTATATCTGATGCTTTTCATTCCAAAGCCGTGTTCTTCTTTTTCCTCTTTAGTCGTAACCGGCAGACCATCTTCATATCGTATATTTCCAACAAAGTAATTCTGTATCTGTATCACCATCACTTTGTCCTGTGTCAGCATCTTTGAGCTGATAACACGCCTGGCTCTATCAGAAACCTGCATAACTGCGGTTATCGCATTATCGAATGCATTTCCGAAAAGTGCGTAAATATCTTCGTCTTTCATAAAACCGAGCTTGGTGCCATCTGCCATGCACGTCCACTGGATATCATGATTTTTGCAGTATAAACCGTTTTCCATAAGGACTGTATCCAGCGCCTTATTACCTGTATTTAATGCCATGTCATAGATCATGATCGCATCTTCCAGTTCATCGAAATAATCATTTTTTTCCTGTAAATTCTCTGTCTTTCTAAGCCGTCTGATCTGATGCTTAAGGTCATGACATTTCCGATTTATGATATCTATATTTTCCTGATTCAGCTGGTACTGAGCCCTTTGGATCTTGTAAGCAAGGCTTACTCCATCAAGTTCTTTCTGCAGTCTCGCCTTTGCACTCTGGCTTACCTGAACCCACAAAACATAAATGCAGCAAAGAGCATCACTTATCTCATAAATCACATCATGAAGATTTTTTACTCCTGAATCTAACTCAGGATATTCATATACACTGAGTATCCCTACAAACAATATGATCGTTGCCATAGGGATAAGATCATGCCTGCTCACTACATATTTCCTGTTCTGCGGAAGTCTCTTTGCGAAAGCAAAATAAAAAAGCGTATATACCAACGCATAGATCACAACCGCAGCAACCGCGCTATTTCCTCCGGTCACCCTGTATATCAGATACAGATCACTCGCCACATGCTGCGTTGCAGAGGCACATATCATGCAGTACACCGCTTCCACAAAAGTGCATCGTATTCCAAAGATCACAAATCCAATGCTGACTATGAGGTATGTGATCCAATAAAAAAGCATGGCGATCCCATGTGTCGGTATCCCAATACTGCCGTTTATAAACCAGTAAATACCTATCAGCGCAACAGATGCCGCTGCCACCCGTGCGACATAGTTTTTTCTCTTTTCAACAGGTGCCATAAAAAGAAGACACGACACTAAAAGCTGAACTATATATGAAGTTCTATCCCAAAAAATCATGCTTCAAATCCTCCCATATAGTTAGCCAATGACTGCAAAAATGCTTTTTTTCTGGGCCGACTGATCTTTAGCCAGTCACCGCCTACATTAACATCATCTTTTTTGACAGCTCGTACATGCTTTAAGTTTATTAGATAACACTGATTGCATTTCGCAAAGGAAAGCCCTTTTAACTTCTCTTCCAATTCACTAATGGTCGATCTCTGCTGGTAGATTCCGCTCTTTGTATGATAAAAAAGATAATGTCCCTTTATCTCGGCATAGTACAGATCATCGGTAGAGATCCTTACCATTCCTTCACTCAGGTTCAACACGATATTCTTACTCTTTTTCTTATCGATGATATTAAAGATACTCTGCATCTTCATGGAAAAAGCATAGTATTCTATGGGTTTCAGGATAAAATCCATCGCCCTCACTTCATATCCCATGATCGCCATCTGCGCCATATTTGTTACAAATACGATCACGACTTCGCTGTCGTATTCCCTGATCTTTTTTGCAAGATCTATGCCATCAAAACCAGGCATATCTATATCAAGGCAAAAAATATCAAAGCTCTGCGCGGTATCATTTATCGCATCTTCTCCATTTTGATATGCCACAATGTTGGCTGAGATCTTTTGCTCCGCAGTAAATCTTTTTAAGGTATCCGTAAGTATCTTTCTATCTTCAGCGCTGTCATCTACCACTGCAATATTGATCATATCCGTTCTCTTTCTAAGCCTGATCTTCCTCAGGGAAAATAATCTTATAGACTCCGAAATATATCACCATGGACACTCCGCCCGTGACTACTGTTACGAGAAGATTATAGATCTGAATGCTGAAATATTCCTGCGCGATCGGAAGCCACAATCCATTTATCGCATTGCAGGAAAGTGATATAAGAACCCATGCGATCAGATACCATAATCCCTGATAGTAAACGTTTCCATGACTCTTAAAAGTGATATTTCTCTGAAGCGGAAAATTGATGCATTGTGCGAGAAACGAGCCTGCCTCATAACTGATAAAATACCCGAGTCCTCCACCGATCATCACTTCACCGGCTGCGTTTCTCACTATGTCATAGCCAAGAATATTCCACTTAAAAGAGTGCCCTAATATTGTTATCGGTATCTGCGGCCACATAAACTCTGTTCCGGCCAGATTTTTACCAAGCATGTATGGCATGAACGTGAAAACCAGATATTGAAAGATCGTCACGCTCATACTGAAAATATAGAAATAGAAAATCTGATATAGAATTTTTGATAATTTTGGATGGCGCCCCCAAAACGCCACCCATTTTTCTTTTACAAAAGACATTATTTTGTACACTCACATTCTGCTTTCCTTATCGGCATAAAGCTTACGATCATTGAAAGCACTGTACTCACTGCCGCAAATGCTGAAATGGATACTATATTTCCTATCTGTGTCACATCGCCAAACATATTTATTCCCTGAAACATATCGACGAATGTACCTACAGAATCCGCAAGTATTCTGAAAAGTGCAAGACTGTATCCGACTGTTGCTAAAATGCAAAAGATACTGTCATCTCTGTATATTAGGATCACATCAAATATCAATGCGATCGCAAAACCTGCAGCAACTATATAATCTACACCACCATATGAGTTCGACCATCCAAGGTATCTTATCACCCCGATCACTCCGACGATCATTGACACGATCGTCAGATACGCTCCAAATCTAAAATTCTTTATATGATCCATCATGCCTGAGCCTCCTCCACAATGATATTTTCTGTTGTGTTTTTCTTTCTAAATATGATCACAAGAAGAAGTGCTTCAATGAGTGAGAGCAAAATTATGATCATTGTTGTCACCGGCTGCCACCATGGTGTTACCGAAACGACCTTGGAATTTACACTGTAACCATTCATGACTGCACTGTTTACTACAGTATAAAGATACTGGTGCGCTGATTCTTTAAGTATCCCTGCAAGGTTGCCATCGTCTGTTTCCTCGATAGCTTTCACGATTGCCTGTGAGCTTGCGCCGCCGAAATCTATGCAATAATTATTCACTCCGGCTGCCAATGTCGATACAAAATGTACCTTGTACGGTTCACCTGACGCAACTGCATCAGTTTCCACCTGGCCGACAAATCCCCATTCATTTCTCAAAAGATCGGTAATAAGAGCTTTACTTGCAGAGCACCATCTTAATCCGATTCGGTTAAAGCCCTGCATCACACTCTGTCCCTTTGCTACCGCCAGTGCTCCCTCAAAACATCTGAGGTCTCCCTCACGGAATGCCTGCTCATTAAAGAAACATGCTATTCCCTGACGATTATTTTCCTGATCGTTTCCTGCAAAATGCTTCATTCCTGCATGAACACCCTTAGATTCCATTCCTTCTACTTCCGGGATCGAGCAGAGATATGTCATGTTCGCATCTTCGGAATAATACTCAAAGTTTCTGCCGCCAAAAGGTGTCCTATGCAGATTTCCTCCCGGCATCCAGTCACATTCCATACCAAGATAGAGACATTCTTCTCCCATAAGCTCGCCTCTGCGCTTCAGGAGATCTTTGTTATAAGTAGATGCAAGGATCAGCTGACAAGGGAAGCAGGTATCGTCTCTTCCGTCACCATATTTTTCCTTACTGAATGTGCCTCCAACTCCGTCAGGGCCATCACCCACGACTACTGCCGGCTTTCCTACAGTTGTTATTTCTCCTGTTCCGAAATTATCCGCAACGAGACTTGCAAGATCTGCCAACGTAAACTGACTTAAGTATTCATCCCACGCTTTGTCCTCATATTTTGCACCTATAAGTGATGCAAGCGGGATATCCTTATTTTCTCCGAGAGCTACGTCCTTAAGAGACGGTGCATCGTCAGGCTTCTCGTAATATTCGCCGTTCATCTCCGTGATCATTTCATCCGTTGCGGAAACTTTTACAGCTTCTACCGGATATGTTCCGTCCCAGTCACTTCTGGAGAGATATGTAACAGCTCCGTCGATCCAATAATTCAGGTCTGCATCATCAAAGAGATTTGTTACCTTTGTATCTGAATACCTTGATACAGCATACTTTTCACTGTCAAAGTTTTCTTTCCACGCAAATGTATTACCCGCATTTCCTTTTACGGATGATCCATCAGCATCTATGAGAGTTTCTGCTCCCTTTGACGCAAGGATATTATTTAACGCATCATGTGCATCTGCTCCGATTGAGATATAATAATCTCCTTCGCTCATGATATAGCCCTTTGCTTTTGTATGATCATAGCTTGCAAGCAGATATTTATCGCAGCTTATCTCAAGAGTCTCACTCTGTCCCGGTTCAAGCATTCCGGTCTTTGCGAAGTTCAAAAGCTGTATAGAAGACTTTTCTACATGATTCTTTTTTTCATAATCTCCATATGGTGTCTGCGCATATACCTGAACAACACTCTTTCCCGCTGCACTTCCTGTGTTTGTCACCGTTACCTTTACATTAACAGTGTCTTCTCCTGTTTCTACACTATCAAGTGTCTGTGTGAATTCAGTATAAGAAAGACCGTATCCAAACGGGTAGGTTACTTCATCTGCATAGTTCCATGCTTTTCCGGTTGAAGATCCTTTAGTGCTGTCAGCTTTTCCCTGATTTAAGACAACATCTTCGTATCTGGTTTCGTAATACTTGTAGCCTACATAGATTCCTTCTGCCTGTGCATCATAGAATGAAATATCATTTTCACCTTCTGTAGTCTTTGACAGCACTTCATCAATGTTTGTCCATGTCTGATTATTTCCGCTGGCATTTACTACTGCCGGAGATGAAAGTGAATTTGCTGCATAGGTATCAGTCAGATGTCCACTGGGATCAGCCTTACCGGTAAGCAGATTTACTACTCCTTCAAAACCTCTCTGACCGGGCTCACCGATCCACAGACAGGCATCTACGCTGTACTCATCAAGCCAGTCAAGCTCCATTGGATTTCCTGTGTTTAATAAAACAATGGTCTTTTTGAACTTACCGGAATCCTTTATCATCTGCAGGAGATTCTTTTCATCTTCGTGGAGAGACAGCTGGCTAATCCCTTCTGAGTCTTCCGTTGCCAGTTCCACACCTTCGCCGCCTTCTCTTGCAAACATCACGATAGCGACATCATTGTAGTTATTTTCCCAGGATGACTTTATATCCGATGTGTAAAATGCTTTGTTTTCTTCTCCCATTGAAAGGATGCTGCTGGTCTGCGACACGAAATCAAAAGCACCGGTTCCTCTTTCTGTCTTTGAGGATTTATATGCATCCATCAGTGTGCTGTTTATTTCAAAACCTGCATTTTCGAATGCCGTGTACGGATCGATACAGTATTCTCCCTTGTAACCATTTGAACCTGCTGATGCTGCCTTATATAAAGGCTGTGCAAATGCGTGTCCGAAAAGTGTTACGCTGTGTTCATTTTCCGATAACGGAAGTGCATTGTTTTCATTTTTTAAGAGTACCGCTCCCTCTTCTTCCTCAAGAACACTTTCATCGTAAGTATCTGCGATAAGCTTCTGTAAGTTTTCCGAATCGAGCTCGCCATACTCACTTTCAAAATATGTTGTGTCTGTCGTATCTCCGTCCTCATTCACAACCTTACTTGTTCGTATTCCAAGCGCTCCGTTTACTGTTCCTGCGTAGCCATACATGCAATTCGTTCCTACGATAGAAAACGTAAGTAAAAAAGCTGTAAGTGACGCAAGTCCTGTCCAAAGTTTTTTCCTTCTCATATAGTACCTCCATCTGATAAAACAGATTTTACCCGGAAGTCCGCTAAATACAATACTTCTGGCACAGCCTGCATCACACGTGGCACAGATTGGAAAAACATGGGCAGACCACGGGGACGGGGGTGCTGGTCTATAGACCAACACCCCCGTCCCCGTGGATCATATTCCTTTAAATTCAAATGCGAACTGCAGCTTTTTGTCTGTCGGAAGCAGGAATTCGTCGTGAGTTCTTGCGCCCCAGCTGTCGTCGCCGCCTACGCCCATCTGCTTAAGTGACAAGCGTACAACCGTGTTGAATACCCTCGGAAGCTCATATGCATGTGCTGCTTCCTCGAGCTGTTCCGGTGTGTACGGTGTTACTGACATTTCAAATGTTCCGGACTTGGAAGCCATAGGATCACCGCTCTCGGTAAATTCAGCACCTCTAAACTCGATTCCGCGGCCTCTGTAGTCTGTGACCCTTGCCCAGCGCACGCCGGTTCTGTTACCGGTTTCCTGCGGAACAAGGTACTTCTCTACGTTATCCTTTACATCTACCTCATAAACGCCGAGACGCGCGCCATGATTTCTGTCGCAGTAATTCTCATCCGGTCCCATTCCGTAGAATGTGAGGTGATCATAGTCTGCATCGATCTTAAACATAAATCCAAACTCAGGCATCGGAGGAAGTCCCTCAACCGGATCATAGTCCATGATCACACGAACGGTACCATCAGCGAATATACGATAGGTTACAAAGCATGCGCTCATAGGAACTGTCGGCAGATATTTCTTCCATGTAACATCGACAAATTCCTTTGTCTCCTTTACGATCGGATACTTCTTATCCTCATCAGATAATGTGTAAGGAGCTGCGAACGGATCCATGAAGTCCTGATACAGGCTCGCAAGCTTCCAGACACCGTAACGAGCCGGCATCTTATTACCATAGTCATTGCTGATAGGAGCTCTCCAGAAATTCGGTCTCGGGATAGCATCGATCAGCTCTTTTCCGCCATAACGGTAGGAAACAATACCGCCCTTGAGCTTTGACAGAAGGATGTCAAAATCGTCACCCTGCACGCCAACATTGTGTACGCAGTTATTAACCTTAAACTTACCCGGCTTCTTTACTACGAGAAGTGATTCGCTGTAGTCTGCTGCTTCCTCTGCATCAGCCTTCTTCTTTTTATCAGCAACAGTATAAACACCCTGACCAAAAGCGATCTCATAACCCTTTTCAGCCCAGTCAGTATCCTCATGCAGCCTGAAGGAAACTGTTACTGCATACTCTCCTGCCTGTTTTTCCTTCAGTATCGGCAGATTGTATGAACCCTCAGAAAGAGGCGGAACCTTTGTCATTATCTGCTCTTCGCTGATAAGTACACCCTCACGCTCAACAGTAACTACACAGTCGTACTCACTTGTATCTGTGAAAAGATTACGGTTTACGATAGTAACCTTTGTTCCATCTACCTTTACATCGAGCGGCTGATAGCATGCCTTAACTTCCTGCATCTTTGCATAGGGCTTACGTGTTCCGTCGAGGATACCGTTTCCGGAAAATTCATAGTCAGTCGGACGTTCTCCGCAGTCTCCGCCATATGCCTGAAATTCTTCACCATAGCGATTCTTTCTGCGAACAGACTGGTCTACAAAATCCCATATAAATCCGCCCTGATAACGAGGCTCACGGTCGGACAGTTCAATGTACTTGTACATATTTCCGTTTGAATTGCCCATTGAGTGAGTATACTCGCAGAGGATCAACGGCTTATCCTGATGCTCCGGCGCAGCGAGGAATTTTTCGATCCTGTCCACGGTCGAATACATCTGAGAATACATATCGGTGCTATCCGGGAAATGATCATCCGGATCATGATCTCCACCTTCGTAATGCACAAGTCTGTCAGGATCCTTCATGTGGAAATAATCAGTCATATCCTGGATATCCTGACCTGTGTAGGACTCATTTCCATCTGACCAGATAAGGATAGATGGATGATTTTTATCAATTTCGTATGTGGAATTTACGCGATCAAGGAGCATCGGCAAAAATTCCTTACGATTTCCGGGCAGAGCCTCGCTGTAAGGAAGATCTTCTCTCCAAAGCTTATCCCAGTAACCATGACTTTCCATGTTGTTCTCAGCGATCATGTAGATACCGTACTCATCGCAGAGGCGATAGATCATGGAAGCATTAGGATAATGTGATGTACGAAGTGCATTGATATTATTGCGCTTCATTGTGAGGATATCTGACAGTACCTCATCAGGATTCGGTGTACGACCTGTATCACAGGAAAACTCATGACGATTTACGCCGCGGAAAACAATTCTCTTTCCGTTAATGCACATGATCCCGTTTTTCATCTCAAAACGACGGAAACCTACTTTTTCATGTACAACTTCAATTACCTCGCCCTTTTCATCCTTAAGTATAAGAGTCAGATCATACAGTGCCGGCTTCTCAGCGCTCCAAAGATCCGGTGATTCAACTTTCTCACGGATAACCGTATCTGCCTTTGTCGGAACCTCACCGGAAAGAACCTCTTCCCCTTCTCTTGACAGGATATACTCTGTAGTCCCGTAAACTCCGCGTCCACCAGACTTCTTAAGTCCCTGTGTGCAGCCATCAACTGTATATGAAGGAGTTATTTCTAGTGTACCGTCTTTATACGCATCATCCAGCAGTGCACGGATCTTCAGATCAAAAAGATGGATCGAAGGAACTGTATAAAGATATACATCTCTGTAAATTCCGGAAAAACGGTAAAAATCCTGATCCTCAAGCCAGCTGGAAGCTGTCCATTTGTAAACACGAACTGCCAGCTTATTAACACCTTTCTGAATGAAAGGAGTCAGATCAAAATCTGATGCTGTAAAGGAATCCTCGCTATATCCCACATACTGTCCGTTCAGATAAAGTGCAAAACCTGATTCCACTCCCTGAAAAGAAATGCATACCGGCTGGTCTTTCCATTCTTTCGGAATATTAAAATATGTGACATAGCTTCCTACCGGATTATATTCTGTGGGAATCTCTCCCGGCTTGATATCTTCTCTGCCGTCCCACGGATACTGTGTATTTACGTATGCCGGCTTGTCGTATCCTTCCATCTGCATATTGGAAGGAACACGGATGCTGTCCCAACCGGTACAGTCATAATCAAGACTTTCAAAACCCTCGATCACAGAGGCCGGATTAACAGCATATGAAAACTTCCAAAGGCCGTTCAGAGATCTGCGATTGGCTGTTCTCTCCTGCTCTGCTTCTGCCTCATTTCTGTAGCAGACATGATCGGAGTGTGCCGGCAGACAATTTACTTTGAATACTGTCGGATCTGCGACGATCTTAAAATCAAACTTTGTAGCCATTTTTTCGTATTAAAAGGGCTGGAGAGAATGTCCCCAGCCCTTTTTCTCCTCTCATAAATAACAACTGATTTACTTGAATCTAACGTACGTCTTACTTAACCGCACCGGTAATACCTTCTGCAAACTGCTTCTGAAGGATAAAGAAGATGACCATTGTCGGTATTGAGCAGAAAAGAACGCCCATCATCAGCACACCATAGTCAATGGTATATCCTGCTGCAAGGTTTGCGATAAGCATAGGCATTGTCTGCGCGCTGTTGTCCAGCATTACAACCTTCGGCCACAGGTATGAGTTCCATGCATTCATAAATGTGATAACTGCTGCAGCCGCATATGTTGACTTCATAACAGGCAGATACATACGGAAGAATATAGCAACCTCGCTAAGACCATCCATTCTGGCTGCTTCCATGATATCTACCGGGAAATTACGTGAATTCTGACGGAACATCATGATCATAAACGGTGTAGAAATAGATGGAAGAATGAATCCCCATACACTATTCAGGAGCTTCATTCCTGATGCCATCTTGAAAAGAGGTATCATGGTAGCTACCTGCGGAACCATCATTGCAAGCAGGAGCAGTGCGAAGAGTCTGTCCTTTGCCTTATCGTGATAAAGCTCAAATCCAAAACCTGCGAGTGAGCAGACAAATAGACACAGAACAGTCTGAACTATTGAATATTTGAAGGAGTTTGCCATTGAACCCCACAGGTCATTCTGACTAATGAGCTTATTAAAGTTCTCTGCGGCATTTGCTCCAAACCAGATCTTACCTCTCGCAACCTCAACAGTTGTATTAGTAGCAGCTGTTATCATCCAGTAAAGCGGAAAAACAGAGATCAGTGACCAGAAAGTCAGAAATATATAACTTGGTATCAGTCGTCTCTGTATAGCCGACTTATTCTTTTTCATCTTAACCTCAGTCACGTGTATCACCTACTTTCATATTAATAGCAGCAAGGATAGCAACCATTATGAATACTACGAAGGACATTGCGCAGGCATATCCGAAGTTTGCAACTCCGTCAAAGGAGTTGTTGTAAATATAATGTGACATTGTGATAGTTGTATTTGCAGGACCACCCTTTGTCAGGTTTACAGACTCATCAAAGAGCTGAAGTGTACCATTGATAGACATGATGAATGTCATAACGATAACCGGCTTAAGGAGCGGTACTGTAACATACCAGAAAGTCTTCCATCCTGTAGCACCATCGATCTTAGCTGCCTCATAGACTGAATACTCGATATTCTGAAGACCTGCAAGGTAGAATACCATATTGTATCCTGTCCATCTCCAGATAAGAGCGATTATGATAACAGCCTTTGCACTTGCGGGTGTACCAAGGAAATTGTAATTTTCAGAGAATATTCCGAGCTGAACCAGGACTGTATTGATAAGACCCTGTGTTGCAAAAAGAGACTTAAAGATCAATGCGTAAGAAACCAGAGATGTTGCACAGGGAAGGAATACGCATGTGCGGAAGATTCCCTTGAATCTCAAATGCTTCTCATTAAGGAGCTGTGCAAGAAGTACAGCAAAGATCAGCATGATCGGAACTTCAATTATAAGATACAGGAAAGTGTTTCCGATAGAACGCTGAAACAGCTTGTCCTGGAACATTCGAGCGTAATTATATGTAATAGGATTTCCCCATTGCATATTGGCACTGGAGCCTGTCTTTAATGACATGATAAAGGCCTGTACCATAGGGTAAAAACTCATGATAAAGATCAAAAGCGTTGCGGGTGTAAGGAAAGCCCAGCCTGCTGCGCGCTGTTTAGCAAGGAGGCCAAAGCCCTTTTTCTTTGTATCCAATTTCTTCTCCCCCTTTTTCGAGGTGTTTTTATTTGGGAATTTATTGCAAATTCGACTTGATAATATTGAAATAAAAAGGGAGAAACCGATGTTATTACGACCGGTTTCTCCCGATCAGATACGTATCATACTGACACGTGATCCGTATTAATTACTTACCCATTGCGAACATAAGCTGATCCTGAGCATCCTTAAGTGAAGAATCGATATCTGCACCGCCAAGGATATTCTGGATTGCAGCTGCAAGCTGCTCACGTGCTGTGTAGTGGTAATCAGACTGCTTTACAACCGGTACATGTGTACCATACTCAACGATTGTGGAGTAGATAGGCTGATTGTTGAAGTACTCAACGCCCTGGTTGTAAACCTCAGAAGAACCTGCCTTTGTAGAACATGTGATAACACCGCCCTTTGTAAGAGCCTCATCATATGTCTCTGTAGAACCTGCACCGAATGTCTTTGCAAGGAAGTCATTTGCAAGGTCAACGTTCTTGCAGTTAGCTGTTACATAAAGAGAAGAACCACCGTTTGAAGCATAGCCTTCGCCGCCCTTAAGAGTAGGCATTGTTGTGATCTCCCACTTACCGCTGTTCTCAGCAACCTGCTCGATTGTCGGGATGATCCAGTTACCGTTCATAACACCTGCTACCATATCGCCAACGATTGTCTGGTCTGTGTAATCTGACCAGTCATTTGCAAGGTAAAGTGCGTTTGCCTGCTGAGCACGAACGATTACGTCTACAACAGCCTTTACATCCTCACCTGTAAGTACCGGATCGCCGTTCTCATCGAACTGTGACTTTCCTTCTGCCTGAAGCATCATGTAAGGAAGATCGTTTCCGTCACCGTCCATGGAAAGGAGATACTTACCTGTCTTATCATATACATCAGAACCGATCTCGATCCACTTATCCCATGTGATACCTGTTACGTCCTTGATGGAATATCCAGCCTGCTCAAGAAGGTCTGTTCTGTAAGCGAAGATTACTGTGCCGTTATCTACCGGAACACCATAGTGAACATCGTTGATAGTTGAGTATGAAAGCTTCTCAGCTCCGAAATCGCTCCAATCGATATCTGCTGCAGAAAGATCTTTCCAAGCATCCGGATAGTTTGCAACGAAGTTCTGGATGTAGTGATCCTGGAACAGAACGATATCAGGAAGTGTGCTGAAATCACCTGCGCTTGCTGCTGTTGTGATCGCTGTCTCAACATCAGAAGACTGTGACTGCTCAATGATATTCAGCTTGAAATCAGGATCAACATTCTTCTTATAATCAGCTTCTGCTGCCTGCAGAGCCGGAATATTGAAGTTCTTATCCCATGCATAAACTGAAAGTGTGTGCTCATCCTCAGAAGCAACGTCTGCTGTCTGTGTTGCTGCTGAATCGCCTGCGGTTGTTGCTGCTGAATCGCCTGCGGTTGTTGCTGCTGCGTCACTGCCTGTTGCAGCTGTTGTAGCTGATGCAGATGAACCTGATCCACCGCATGCTGTGAGAGATGCAACCATTGCACCTGCAAGAAGTACTGAAACTACTTTTCTCTTCATAATACTTTTCCTCCGTACTACACGTCGTATTGTTGGTTAACGGCTCATTCCGTTTCCCTTTCAACAAAGCATATTGTACTCGGAGTTATGCATGGTTTGTTTGCATTTATAACCTAAAAATGTGCAAATTCGACTTTTTATGTTTATTTTGTCTCACATAGCGGTTATCTAAAGACTTTGTTTGGATATTTTCTCTTAATGTTTTCGAGAATTTCGTCATCTAAATCCAACAGAAGTTTGATTTTTTCGTTGTTTTCGTTAATTATCATTGTGTAATATGGGGTGTTGTCCTCATAGGATGTATAGTCAAATTTCTTTATTTTCTCGATCCCGCCCTTTTTCCATGCAGAAACCTCATTGCTGTCATGAGGCGCAAGTACAATCATCTGATCCAGATCGAGTTTATGCCTGGTCAGGCGATAACGCCGTCCCAGGATCATATATATAGATAGTTCACGATCATCCAGCACATATTCATATTCCTTACATGCTACCGTATCATAAAAAACATACAGTGCTGTCATCAGAAAACACGGAAGCATAAATCCACGTGAAAAGATGATCGCACTCAACATAAATATCACGATAAATATGAACATTATCGTCTTTAATACTTTACTGCTATTTCTTACTTTTCTATGAACCTGTTTTACAATTCTATAATCTGTCATTCCTGTGCCTCCCAGCCCTTAAGTGCACTAATATGATAATGTTTCAGGCTGTTTTTTCCATTCTTTGTTTCTTTATTTCTCCATTGCAAAGGAGACATCCCCGTGAGATGCCGGAAATTTCTGTTAAAACTAGACGCTGTCTGGTATCCGACTGTTTTCCCCAAATCCTGCATGGATATATTTTCCTTGACCAACAACATGCAGGCTTCATCAATCCTGACCATATTTACATAGTCCATTGGTTTCATGTTTGTGATCTCTTCGAAAATTCTCCTGAAGTGGCTCTCACTTAATCCACAGTACTCCGCAATATCCTTTACTTTTATGTCCTCGGCGTAATGATCTTTTACAAATCCCGTAGCCTTTTCGACAAAATCATTGTACCGAACATTATTATTAACTTTTTCCTGTGCCTGATCCATACGAAGTATATCTATGATGAGCGCTCTGAGATACCCTTTTAAGCTTTCCTCATAAAACGGTGCCTCTGCTCTGCACTCTTCGATTATCTGGTGGATCAGTTCCGCCGTGTGAGCATTTTTCTCAGCAGTACGAAAAATCCCCTGCTTATTCACGATACGTATGATCTCATCTGATGGTATCTTGCAATCCTTCATCTCATTACGGATAAAAGAATCCGAATCAATAAACAGATATTCCCATTTACATATGTTCCCCGGATCACTTTCCGTAGTATGCGGAATATTTGCGGGAATAATTGTAAACATCTGATCACCGTATCTAAAAGCCTGATCCGAAATGATCAGTTTCCCACGCCCATGGTAACAGAAACCGATTTCCAGATAATTATGGAAATGCAGTTTACCCGACTCGGCAACACCATATTGCTGCTCCCATCCCTTACCAAGCTTCGGCAGCACATAATGCTCCACCGGCATATCATAATACCGAAATTCAATAGTCTGTCTCGGTGTACGTTTCATAATCTCTCCAAGTAAAAATGAAGAGCAGAGAAAACCTCTGCTCCAAATTTATTCTATATAAAATCTTGTTAGCGGTACTAACGCAAAAACTACACGAGTTGGCTAATACGCCGTATGATCGTTCGAGAGTATATTGCAAAAAATGAAGGCGTAGTAAGCTACGTCGAGGCTTTTTGCGATGTGCTATCGGGCGATCAGACAAGTAGTAGCCGACTCACACACGCCCAGTGGAGCCGAACCCACCCCTGTCCGGTCCGTCGAGATGTTCAACCTCTTTGAAAGAAAATGCCGGCTGATGCTCGAAGATACGGAACTGGCAGATCCTGTCATTTACGTGGATGTCAGTGTCCCGGGTTGCATATACAGGCATCATCCACTGATCGTTGTCTCCGGAATAGGACTCATCTACGATACCGCAGGAATTGCTCTGAAGGATTCCCCAGTTTTTGAAAGTCGAACTTCTGGGAACGATATGAGCTTCATATCCCTGAGGAAGAGCTATTGCCATTCCAAGCGGGATAAGCTTGAATTCACCTGCTGAGAGATGGATATCCTCTGCGCAGCGAAGATCGATCCAGTCAGATTTCCCGTCAATATAGCGAAGCTTTTCGATTTTGTCTGTAAAATATTTAATCTTGATTTCCATTAATTCTTTCAGTATTAACCTTTCTGATTTTTCCGCTACGAAAACATTTTCCAAAGCGTTTTTCAGTGTCATCTGACGTAATTTCGTTTCAGCGACATCTAATAGTCTAGCATAGCCCCCGACACATTTCAAATCTATAGCCTTGGCCAGACTCCTGTCTTTATAAACTCTTCACTTATTCCAAATGCAGCCTCAGTGATCTCACGGTCATATCCCATCATGCCGAGAAGCCTTATGGCATCTCTGGACTCTGCTCTGCCCGGAAGCAGATGATAATCAAATGTGATATTGTCATTTACTATAGTTTCACTGAAATGATAATTATCATAGTAGGCTTCCAATATATGCGTAAGCTCTATATCATGCGTAGCAGCAAAACAAAGAGTCTTCTCATTACTAAGTCCGAGTAGAAGTTCTGCTCCGGCAGAAATACGTTCTACTGTATTGGTTCCGCGAAGTACTTCATCTACACAGCAAAGGATATTCTGCTTTTTTTCTTTAACTGCATCCAATATCCGCTTCATTGCACGGATCTCAGCCATAAAGTAGCTTTCTCCTGCCATGAGGTCATCACGAAGAGACATGGAAGTAAGGACCGCAAATCGATTCATCCTGCATTTTTGGGCAGGTACCGTCATTATTGTTTCGCCAAGAATTACCGCAAGCGCAGTGCTCTTAAGGAACGTTGACTTACCGGAAGCATTTGATCCTGTTACAAGCACACCTCTTTTAGCATCAATATCTGCCGGAACAGGCTTCATCAAAAGCGGATGATATAAGCCTTCTGCCTCAAATCCGGTTCCATCACCATCGATAAATTCCGGCTCAGTATAGTACTGCAGCATATGTCTAAAGGATGCTGCCGCTATCATACTATCCAGGTAACCTGTCACATGAAGGAGATCTCCGAGAGCACTTTCTTCTCTTCTGAGTACCGCCAGCATATCATTAAATCTAATGAGATCCAGATGGAAAAATATCCTTAAATAATTCATCGGAAGCTCCATAATGCTGCCTGTAAGGCTTCGGCCTGACATCAGAAGCCAGGTCATGCGGTTGAGTTCACTGAGTCTGGCCAGATCTTCTCGTATCCTTGTCTGATACTCTGACAATTCCGGAATGTCTTTGTTCAACAGTTCCTTGCTTTCTCTCATCGCGCGAACAATGAACATAAAACAGATGAGATACGGTGTTATCTCATTTTTACGATGAAAATAGCTCGCAACATTCACCGCCGTGGCAACCAATATCAGTACAAAGCCCGCCGGCGGCATAAGGAAGATCATCGAAATCGAAAACAGACCGAAAGCAATACTCAGATAATGTCCATAGTTCTTTTCATCACGTACTTCCTTCAAAAATCCAATATAATCCGAAAGGGAATACTTACGAATGCGCCCCATCGCCTTGAACGCGGTCTGAAAAGAAATTCTCTCTTCTTCGTGCTCTTCGAAGTAGCGAATAACTCTGGCTCTTTCTTTAAGTATCTTATTTCCTTCTTCCGAATCCGTTACAGGATATCGAAGGATTGAATACAGCATTTCCTCACCTATCTGTGACTGGGTAGTATTCATCGCCATGAACAGATTGTCCATGTTAAGGTCATTCCAGGTGATATCATCTATCTCCCATTTTTCTTCACTAAAAGAATGACTCTCCCTGTCATGCAGATACAGATGCGAAATACGTTCATACTCATCCGGTTCGTATTCTCTGCTGCTTTTCTTTCCAAAGTTCTCCTTTAGAAAGTTCTTTAGTTTTTTTGCCTGAATCACGGCATCACGTCTGGCTTTTATGTAAAGAAATATTAAAAATGCAACTGCCAGAAATAGAATGGTATAGGTCTCCATCTCTTCCTCTCACCCGTGCTTCAACGCATCCTGTCGATTATTGCCTGTACTTCACTATAGATTTTCTCCGGATCTTCTCCGATATTGAATTCACCCTTTTCATACAGGATCTTTCCATCGATCATAGTCATGAGAACATTACTCTTTGATCCGGAATAAACAACGTTCTTAACGATATTATTGATAGGCTGCATATTAGGTGCATGCATATCAAGCATGATGAGATCTGCCTTTTTACCGCTCTTCAGTGAATCGCAGTCTGTGAGTCCCATTGCATGAGCACCACCAACAGCAGCCATCTTAAGCACTTCTGCCGCATCAACCGCCGAAGCATCATTCTCTCTGAGCTTCGCAAGTCCTGTCACAAGGAACATCTCACGGAACATATCGAGGCAGTTATTACTTGCAGGTCCGTCCGTTCCGATTCCAAGGGTTATACCCTCTTTCAAATACTTCTCTATCGGAGCGATCCCGCTTGCCAGCTTTGCATTTGACGCAGGATTTGTAACAACCGCGATATTATGCTTCTTCATGATCTCCATATCATGGTCTGTCACATGAACGCCGTGGAAGAATGTTCCACCATACTCAAACATCCCCATTTCATCCAATGCTTCTGTGGGTGTCAGTCCATTATATCTGTCTTTACAGCCCTTAACCTCGGCTTCTGTCTCAGAATTATGCAGGTATACAGGAGCTTTTAATTCCTTCGCAAGAGCAGCCGTCTGCTCCAGCAGCTCTTTTGAAGTTGTGTACTCTGCATGAAGTCCCAGACGATATGATGTTAAAGAATTCTCTTTATTTAACTCCTTAAACCACTTTCTCTGAAGTTCCAGACTCTGTGAGAAATTATTCATGCCACCGCACTGAACACATCTCATACCGCTTTCTTCCATGGCTTTTGCAATGACTTCCGGCATAAGGTACATTTCGCAAACGGCAGTAACACCACTTGTCAGATATTCAAGTATCGCAAGTTTTGTAGCGATATACACGTCATCAGGAGTGAGAAGTGCTTCTCTCGGGAATATCTGCTGTGTGAGCCAATCATCAAGCTTCATGTCATCAGCTGCAGAACGAAGAAATGTCATTCCGGAATGTGTATGTGCATTCTTAAATCCCGGCATAACGAGGTTTCCGTTCGCATCGATCTCCCGGTTCCACATGATAGTATCCGTACTATTTTGAAGATATTCGATCGCACCTTCTTTTGAACCGGCATATAGGATCGTATTTCCCCTGACCAGTACTTCGCCATTTTCAATTATGTTTGTGTCGCCGTCCATTGTGAGGACTCTTGCATTATAGATTCTTGTGTTCATATGCTTTTTTCCTTTTACGTCAAAAATGAGGAGGAGCGTAATACTCCTCCTCTGTAATCGTCAATTCATGTCTGACATAATGTCTCATTAGAACTTATGAATCGAGTCGATAACCAGCTTTTTAAACATCGGTGCTGCTGCACGACCGGCTTCAAGTACCTCTTCCTCTGTGAGAAGAGTTGGTGATATGCCTGCTGCCATATTTGATATACATGATACAGCAACTACACGAAGTCCTGCATGATGTGCTGCGATCGCCTCAACAACTGTGCTCATGCCGACTGCATCAGCTCCGAGCTTTTTGAACATCTGGATCTCTGCAGGTGATTCATAAGAAGGTCCTGTTGTCTGAAGATAGACACCTTCCTTCAGATCGATACCATCCTCAGAAGCCGTCTTCCTGATAATATCGGAGAGCTCAACATCATATACATGAGTCATATCCGGAAATCTCACGCCAAACTCATCGATGTTAGGTCCAATAAGCGGATTAGGTGCAAATGAAGAAATATGATCTGTCAAAAGCATGAAATCGCCAGCCTTAAATGCAGGATTGATACCTCCTGATGCATTTGTAAGGAAAAGTATCTTTGCTCCCATAAGCTTCATAAGCCGAGCCGGAAGAACTACATCTGTTACCGGATATCCCTCATAGTAATGAACACGGCCTTTCATACAGATGATCTTCTTTCCACCGAGTGTTCCGTATATGAACTGTCCTGCATGTCCCGGTGCGGTTGAAACAGGAAATCCCTCTATATCGCTGTAGTTGATGACACCCTCTACTTCGATATTATCAGCAAAGTCACCTAAACCACTGCCTAGTGTAAGAGCGATCTCCGGTTCAAAATCTGTGATCTTTCTAACTTCTGCAAGGCATCTCTTTACCTTTTCGTAAACTGCGTTTTCCCCCATCGGATACCTCCTCGCTATTAAAATTTCTGTATTATTTATTTGATGTCGTCGTCACCTTTGGCGGTCTCATCCTCTGTGTTTCCTCTAAGCCGCTCCATTGCGGCATTTTTAGGAACAACGCCCTTTCCCTGCTTAAAATCTTCAAGGATTGAAAAAGCCTGTTCTTTCTGATTGTCGTTTACGTAGATTACACACACTTCTTTCGCGCCATTGTATTCTTTACGGCGAAAGATAGAAACCTTTGTCCATTTCTCAAGATATGAGACCCGGTTCTTTACAAGCATGCTGATCAGACGTTCTTTCTCTGCTGTATCAACTGTTCTTGTTAATTCGACTTCATTGTTTACCATGTATTTACCTCTATCTGAATCAAATTACAACACTTAATTATATATTTTCCATTATAAAAACGCAATGATGGTTACTTACCAATTCAATTCATCAGTAAAACACTGGACTGCATAATATTTATAGGACATCCCGTTATTATTATTGTTGCTCGTGACAAAAACCGCCATTCCGGCATGAGTATAATCCTTATTCAGCATATTTGCGTTATGTCCTGCTGATTTCTTCCACGCCTTAAACAGCTGGTCAGCAGATTTATAGCCTGCTGCTATGTTTTCTCCCGCCTTACCAACATTTGGATATGCTGTAAAGCACTCATCACCATTAGGACGGTCATGTGAAGTCTGATAGCTTAACTCCACTGCCCTTGTCATCGCTGTCGTATCGAGATCATCAAACGGTGTAAGTTTTCCAAGACCTTCTGCTTTGCGATAATTATTGACTTTCTCATATACCTCATCCGTCATGGCGAAATCAAAATGTCCCTTAACCGCTGTTGATCCGTTTTCAAGCTGAATGGTATATGACTCATTATCTTCAAGTCCGACATAAACCCTGCAGGTAAGTACTGTTCTTTTTCCAGCCTCATTTATATATGCGGCAAGCGTACATCTTCCTGTCTGAACACCTGTAACAAATCCGTCATCATCAACAACTGCCACATCGCTGTCTCCAGCCTTGTTCCAGCTGAGCGGGACTTTATCAGAAGATACAGGGTTGTCAAATGTCAATGTCTCTGCATTGACTATATTCCATGAAATCTCCGTATCTTTAGGTCTGATTCCCTTTACACGGATCTTTTTCGTTCCGGACACTTTCAGTGAAACGGCACTTTTGTTAAAGAACGGTACATTTACCTTTAGTTTTGCAGTAACTTTTGCTGCATTTTTATTTTTTCCAAAAAATGCTGTTATAGTGGTCGTACCTTTTTTCAGAGGTATGATCTCACCTGTTTTGCTATTGATTATGGCTACCCGCTCATTTGAACTCTTCCATTCATCCGGAAGTAGCTCTGCTCCGCTCACCGTAGCATTATTATCACTTATATAGTTCAATGCCTTTATTGTATTTTCACTGACAATGACATTAAGTGAATCTATGGTCTCAAATTTCAGCTGCGGTTTTAATACCACGATGCTTTTTTCTTCCAAACCATCTGTGATCTTAACCGTTCCCGGCTTACGTCCGACCAAAATCCCTCTTTTATTGATCTTGGCCATCTTTTCATATCCGGAAACAACCTTTATCTTTGAACGGCTTGTAAAATAAGGTGTTACAGGAACCTTTTCTCCAACCACACAGTACCCTATCGTACCGTTATTTTCCGAAGCAGTATCACCTCTTTCGAAGGAGATAACATCTGTGTTTTCATCTTCGTCATCTGAAAAAGCACTGTATATATGCGGTTCTTTGACGTCACCACTTGTTACGTTATCTGTGCAGACCGCTGTACTTATCATCGATTCCGGCTCGTTCAATGTACCGGCTTCTATAACTCCTGTATTCGTCCCTATGAGAGCTGTACACAGTGTTATTAAAACAACATTTTTAATCCTGTTTCTCTTGTTAAACAATTTCTGTCTGACCATCTTGTCCTTCTTTCCATTACACGTATTTTTTTATAATAACATGTAAATTTCCTTTTTTCGTTATATAGTCCGATCCTTCAAATATATATTTTCCTGAGCCGCGTATAGAGAGCACATCTCCGTCTTTAAGTGATGCACTGTTATTTTCCTGTACTCTTCCATTCACAAAGATCCTTTTCTCACGGAAGCGCTCCAAAACCTTTCCTCTGGATTCATTTACAAGCTTTGACACAACTGCATCAACACGCGACGACGAAACTGTAAATGATATTTCTTCCAATTTCACATCAGCAGCGATCTCGTCTTCAGATACTTCCTCGCATTTTACGTGTGTGTGCCTCACCTGTTCCAGATTATCAACTATATAATCCGACATATGATCCTGAACAGCTATCCATGCATGCTTTTCTCTGATACGTATGTCACCGATCGTACTTCTCTCGATTCCGAGATTCATCAATGCACCAAGATAATCACGATGTGATAGATTCTCACCAAATTTTTCAAGTAAAGGCGAGACTTTTAAGATCTTTATAGGGAAATCTTCTTCCCAACCAAATTCTTCCGCCGAACCAAAACGGGCAATCTGACGTTCGGCTCCTGAAAAGCCACCATACAGTGTCACAAAATCAACCTGTATCTCTCCCGACTGTATCAATTCTGTAAGCACAGAAATATCCGCAAGGGACAGAAAATCCGTAAACGAATATATGCTGCTCTGCCACGACTTGCGGTATAAATCCAGAAAATGCTTCCGGATTACTTTTTCTTCATCATTCATAAAAAAAACCTGTGTTAAAATGTAAATAGTTACATGAAAGGAATATCTAACATGAAAATAATCGCACGAATTAAGACAGATTTTCCGACAAAATTCGGAATTCCGCGTCAGAGCGGACTAGTCGAAAATCTGAAGGGAAAAATAGTATTTGAACCCGAATACAGAAATCCCGATGCGCTAAATGGATTGGAAGGTTTTAGTCACATATGGCTGCTATGGGGATTTTCAGAAAATCCGGAAAGATCTTCCTTCCGGGCAACCGTACGACCTCCACGCCTCGGAGAAAACCGCCATCTCGGTGTCTTCGCCACGCGATCCCCTTTTCGACCAAACGGAATAGGACTCTCCTGTGTCAGGATCGAAAACATCATAAAGACGCCTAATGAAGGTACAGTAATCGAGGTCCGCGGCGCAGACATGGTAGACGGTACACCCATTTACGACATAAAGCCCTACATCCCGTACACTGACTGTATCAGCGATGCATCCGGAGGTTTTACCGAAGAAACCAAATGGCATACTTTGACTGTCGTACTCAAAGATAACGCTCGTAACATTCTTCCTGAGGATAAGGAAAAGTCTTTGATCGGTATACTTTCAGAAGATCCGCGACCGGCTTATCAGAAAAAGGACCCTGAACGGATCTACGGTTTTCCCTTTGCCGGTCACGAAGTAAAATTTCAGGTAAAAGACGACGTATTGACCGTCCTGTCGATCAGTTGTGAATGATAACCGGCATACCTACCTGAAGATAGTTATTGTAAAGCACTGCCATATTATCATAAGGCACATTTATACAGCCATGAGAGCCACTTGTCTGATAGATGTTTCCGCCAAACTTTGATCTCCATGTAGCATCATGGATACCAACGCCGCCAACTACCTGGCTCCAATAGTGTACATATGATTTATAGTCAGGACCTGTAAGATATCTTTCTCTTTCCTTAGTCTTGATACTGTAAAGACCGGTGGGAGTGTTGTGATGTGCGGAAACATTTCCTGTAACGATCGGTGTTGTCATTCCGAGAACACCGTTCTGGAATACTGCAAGCGTCTGTGTTGTGATGTTTATATCAACATAAGTTCCGCCATTTATAGATGTGTCTCCAGTCACAACCGGTGTCTCTACTACAGGCTGAGCTGCATTGCCAACTGCCGGAATATGTATTCCCATTGGGAGCACGCCATTTACGGCTGCTATAAGGTATGATACTTCTGCACTCTGATCGATCACAAGATTCTCAGAATTATATCTGGCTGCCAGAGCCTGAACGAATGCATTTATCACTGAAGCATCTGCCTGCATAAGCTGTACTGTACCGGCATCTACTCCAAGCTGTGCCGGCTGTCCATCAGGTATAGCCATACCGCTGAAATCGTAGATTATCGCAAAATTATCTGCTTCTACACTTTTTGCAGAACCAGGTAAAAATACCAACATAACTACCGCAAACAGCAGAACAAAACCCTTCCATACCTTCATAATCGTATACTCTCCTTATCCCATTCTCTTAGTTTCCCCTTGTCTGCAAAATTTATTTTAAGATTATGATGCACTTGAAATAAAACATTTGCAGAGCTTCTCTTTATCATAGCAGAGTAAAAAAACATCTGCACCATGTAGCAGATGTTTTTTTACAAAAATATATTTATTTCATTTGTTATTTTTTCTTGATCACACGATTAAGCTCGTCTTCTTTGTTTTCAGTTTCTTCAGGAGCCTTTATATAATCCCCCTGATCACCCTTGAACTTGTTTCCGGGACCCATTTCCTCATCTGCTTCATCACAACCATAATGATAGTCTTCGTCAGCAATAACCTCTTCCATCTCATCAAGCCCGTATTTCTCGTATCCATCGCCTCTTTGAGTGAGCGGGCTCGTGTCTCTTTCGATGCGTCTGCGTTCCCGTCTTCGTGCTCTTGCCGGTGCTGCCTTTTCACTCATACGACCCGCGATCAGTGCTGCGATATATATCATCACAGAAGCGGCACCTATTTCGATAAACATCCTGATGATCAACGCTATGCTGACCGGCCCGAAATATCTCCCTATGAGCCACGTCTGGAGTATTATCCCTATTGCCGTTGCAAGCATGAGATTTGAGCACCAGAACATTATGCTTTTCCGACTGTCAAGCAGCAACGAATCAAACGTCACTATCAGGATCGTTACCGGATACAGAAAAAGGACACTAAATATCGCCGCCCGATATGAAAATATCCAAAAGAAGATACATATATAATTCAAAGTCAGAAGAAGTAATGTTTTCCTTATCGACATGGCGAAATCCTCCTCTGTAAACATTTTCCCATATCTTTATCGGATTTCCTGTTTAAAACAATAATATCGGCTGTGCCATATTCCCCAAAAAAGGAATCAACACAGCCGATATTTTACTGTTTCTTAGATTTTCTGGTGATCAATCTCACAATTCTTGTGTGATGAATAAAGAAAATAGCAATATCCATAAACAAATGCGTGATGAATACGCTAACAATTACACCATTTGAAGTCCAAAGGAACTTTGATGTAAATCCTATATAGCACATTGCTCCAGAATAAGCCAGTACAAGGATCAGGAACGGGATATTCTTAAGTGCCGCCCCCATTGCCACGATGAAATCATGGAATGACGCATCAAAGTAAACAAAACGACCGATCATAAGAGTGATGAAATACATGATCAGTTCATCATAGTTATTATCCTCATATATAAACTTGATATAAGCGAATATAAGGATCAGATAGATCATTGCAACGAGCTTCATCGCTGCTCTGTCTTCATTTGTAAGACTTCTAAGTCTCACGATGATCCTGTCCAACAGATTATTTAAGAGCGTTGAACAGAGCAATGCCGCCAGCAGGATAAAATCATCATAATCCTGCCATACAGCCCATGCCTCCGGAAAATACTGTAAAAATCTGTCTGTAAGATAATAGGCAGAAATAAAAAACAGGATCGACGTATTTGAAAAGATAAGCGAATAGAACCGTTCGATCCAACGCTCTCCGGCTGTCATCGGTCTCTTCTTTTTCTTTCGCGGATTTAACTCTTCTTCGTCTTCATCTTCGGTGTAATTTTTACCTGCGCCGACTATTTTTGCACATATAAGTATCAGCGCGATTATTACGATCAATCCGGCAAAGGAAAAGGCGAGGAATGGCCCCGCCTTCTCCCAGTCGAGATAATGATTTAAATACTTATCAAGACTCATTTTTTATTTTACTACGATATTTACGATCTTCTTCGGAACGTAAATCTCCTTTACGATATTTTCTGTAAGTCTGTCCTTTACAGCTTCTTTTGCAAGAGCGAGAACTTCATCTTTACCTGCATCAGCTGCGACACTTACAGTAGCACGGATCTTTCCGTTAACCTGTACAGGGATCTCAAGTGTATCTTCCTGCATAGCAGCCTTATCAGCTTCAGGCCACTTTTCCTTAAATACAGATGTATCATGACCGAGCTGCTGCCAAAGTTCCTCAGCCATATGAGGAGCAAACGGAGCAAGAAGAGTTACATATGCCTCCAGTGTCTTCTTATCAACATCCATCTTGCTGAGCTTATTATTAAACTCCATGAATGCAGATACTACAGTATTCAGATTGAAGCCCTGAAGTCTTGTTGATACTGTATCGATAAGCTGGTTACGGAGACGAATAAGATCCTTTGTCTCTGCTGCGTTCTTATCCTTATTATCCAGTACCAGATTCCATACTTTGCAAAGGAAACGATAAACACCTTCGATACCGCTGTCATCCCATGCACTATCCTGCTGCGGCGGTCCGATGAAAAGCTCATACATACGAAGTGTATCACATCCGTAGTTATCGATCATGTCATCAGGTGAAACGACATTTCCAAGGGACTTACTCATCTTTACGCCCTTAGGTCCGAGGATCATACCCTGGTTAAAGAGCTTCTTGAAAGGCTCATCAAAGTCTACAGCTCCGATATCATGCAGGAACATTGTCCAGAATCTGGAGTAAAGAAGATGAAGAACCGCATGCTCTACTCCACCGATATACATATCTACCGGAAGATACTTATCTGCCTTTTCGCGATCAACAAGTGCATCATTATTATGAGCATCAACGTAACGCAGGAAGTACCATGAAGAACCTGCCCACTGAGGCATAGTATTTGTTTCTCTCTTTGCAGGTGCACCACAGCACGGGCATGTTGTATTTACCCACTCGTCCATTGCTGCGAGAGGTGACTCACCCGTATCAGTCGGCTGATATGACTCAACATTAGGAAGAACTACCGGAAGATCCTTTTCAGGAACAGGTACAGCACCACACTTCGGGCAATGAATGATCGGGATAGGCTCACCCCAGTATCTCTGTCTTGAGAATACCCAGTCGCGAAGCTTGTAGTTCTTCTTTGCGCGACCAAAGCCCTTTTCCTCAACGATATGAGGAGCTTCTTTCTTAAGTACAGCAGACTCCATACCATTCCACTCACCGGAGTTGATCATTGTTCCGGCAGCCTCGGTATAAGCCTCTTCCATATTCTCGATTTCCTTACCGTCTTTAGCGATTACCTGAACGATAGGAAGATCAAATTTCTTAGCAAATGCAAAGTCACGATCATCGTGTGCAGGTACGCACATGATAGCTCCTGTACCATAGTCAGCAAGAACATAGTCTGAAAGCCAGATTGGAACCTTATTGCCGTTAAGCGGATTTATCGCATAAGAACCTGTGAATACACCAGTCTTTTCCTTCGCCTGCATACGGTCAACATTGGACTTATTGGCAGCTTCAGCAATGTACTTTTCAACAGCATCTCTCTGATCGTCTGTTGCAAGACTCTTTGCAAGAGCGTGCTCCGGTGCAAGTACCATGAATGTAGCACCATGAAGAGTATCCGGACGAGTTGTATAAACTGTGATCTTTTCGTCACGGTTCTCTACCGGAAAGTCAACCTCAGCACCGTAGCTTCTGCCGATCCAGTCTGTCTGCATCTTCTTAACCTTCTCAGGCCAGTCAAGTACATCAAGGTCATCAAGAAGACGATCCGCATAAGCTGTGATCTTCAGCATCCACTGACGGAGATTCTTCTTTGTAACTTCGCTGTGGCAGCGCTCACACTTACCATCAACAACTTCCTCATTTGCAAGTACAGCCTTACAGCTCGGGCACCAGTTAAGAGGCATCTCTTTTTCGTATGCGAGACCCTTCTTAAAGAGCTGAACAAAGATCCACTGAGACCACTTATAAAACTTAGGATCTGTTGTATTAAGCTCCATGTCCCAGTCATAGATCGCACCGATCTGCTTAACCTGACGGCGGATATTATCTATATTCTTCTGGGTAGAAATCGACGGATGCTGACCGGTCTTGATCGCATAGTTCTCAGCCGGGAGTCCGAATGCATCCCATCCCATCGGGTGAATGACATAGTAGCCGTTCATCAGCTTATAACGACTCCATACATCAGAGATAACATATCCTCTCCAGTGACCTACATGAAGTCCAGCGCCAGACGGATATGGGAACATATCCAGACAGTAATACTTCGGACGCTTTCCGTCGTTTACATTAACCGGGTGCTCTTCCCAGATCTTTGTCCATTTATCTTCCACCTGGGCGTGATTATACGGTTCTGCCATTTATTTCCTCTCATTCCGGAACGTAATCATAATTCTTTTCGTTGTTTATACTCATATCTTTCATGTCGTTCCCCATGAAAAATGTGTTACCTGTGTCGGCTCAAGTAACGAAAATCAACGTTTCAAGTTTAATGCGTTACCCTTGAAAAGTCAAGGTTTGCAACGTCTGTAAAGCTGTTCACCTGTGTTATCCGCTATAAGCTCATAATTATCAAAAACATAATTTTTTATGTCTTCGTCATCAAAACCATCCATATACTCACAGATGATCCACACAGGTCTTTCTATCCGTAGTTTCCGAAGCACTTCTTCTTTTATCGGCGGATGAAGATGCAGAAAATACGGCAGGTTTACAGAATATTTATTAGCAGGCAGCAGTTGATTTACTTCATAATATATCATGCCAGCTTCCAGGTTATAAACCTCATTTCTCTCCCATTCCGGTATCAGTTCATTGATTTCAATGCAGTCCCTGACCTGATCCCGTCCAATATCATATCGATAAATATTTATATTTTCTTCTATCTTATTTGCAGACGGAACGATCCAAAATCCAACGGCAGGTACGATCAGCAGGATCATTATGATATTTACTGCGATACATCCCGCAGTGGCTTCCCTTTTTCTTATCCTCTTTATAAACTCCTTTATGTTTTTCATCCACAATACCGAAAATAGTCCAAATAGCGGCATCAAAGACAGAAAATAATAAGGATACGGTGTTCCAAGATGCAAAAGCAGATATGTAATGATAGCTGTAACTATGATCAGTAATTTATTTTCTTTCTTTTCATCGGTATCTCCTTTTAGAAGGAGGCCGAAAACAAAAGCCGCATCTGCTATCAAAAGCGACTTCTCCCAATCAAGTGAAAATGCCTCGTAATAGTCAGTGGATCTCTTAAACGCAAAAGTAAATACCGCAAAGAAAAAATCAGAAAGCGCTGCTCTAAATCCAAAATAAAAAAGTACCGGAAGTATGACGATCAAACTGCCTGTCAAAAAATAGCCTGCCGCTCTTGCTATGTTTTTCCACTCTTTCCTTAAAACAAGGCATATAACAACCGTTATTACCGACGAAACCAATGCCATCGCAATAGTTATTTTTGATAGTGCCATGATCGCGAAACCCAGTCCCAGAGCGAAAGAAGGAATCTCACATTCATCGTAACGCTTGTTTTTGAGATAATTCACCGTAAAATATACTGCAGCCATATTAAAAGGCATAAAAAGTTCTTCTGCTGTATTTCCACCCCACAGAATCGAAAACTCTGTGAAATAAAAAAGCATCAGAATAAACGCAGACGTAACACGATCAAGATAAAGTCTGGACAGCTTATATAAAAAAACTGTCGTAAAAACAATAGAAACACACTGGATCAGAAAGATACCGTTTCTGCCTCTGACAAAAAACTGTCCAAGTGCTTCATAAAAAAACAATACCGGCCCCTTCAGATCAAAAAGATCCTTATACGGCACTTTCCCCTCAATTATTGCTCTTCCCATCAGCGAATACCAGGAACTGTCGTATCCGTATGCCCACGGAAAAAGCGGACTGGTCCAGCTCGATGCCACAAGTATGAACAATATTCCGGAAATACCGACTAGCATGTATTCAATTGCCGTACCCGCTCTTATTTTTTTCATCCGTATGCTCCGCATGTCTATAACTGTAAAAGGCGGTCACGGTTATGGATCCGTGACCGCCTCATATCTTTTTATAGTCTTATTTTACCGATGATCACTCATCAATATTCTTTTCGATCTTGTCCTTACGTGACTCGATCTCTTTCGCCTGAATATCAGAAGGTGCAGGCTCATAACGGTTAAATTCATATGAATACTCTCCGCGGCCGCCTGTCATGGAACGAAGGTCTGTATTGTACCCAAAGAGATTTGCCTCCGGGATCTCCGCCTCGATAACCTGTTTACCGGTTTCATCAGGATTCATTCCCATAACTCTTCCACGGCGTTTATTCAGGTCACCCATTACATCACCTGTATACTTATCAGGTACTCTTACCTTGAGACTCATGATAGGCTCAAGAAGGATCGGTGTTGCCTGCATAAATCCATCCTTGAAAGCCAGCTTTGCTGCTGTCTTAAAGGACTGCTCTGAGGAATCTACCGGATGATAGGATCCATCATAAAGAATAGCCTTTACACCAACAACCGGGTAAGCTGCGAGCGGTCCCTTGGAAACGGACTCTGCGAGGCCTTTTTCTACTGCCGGGAAGAAGTTCTTCGGAACAGCTCCGCCAACGACTCTTTCTTCAAAGACATACGGCTTTTCAAGATCTCCGCTAGGCTCAAAGATCATCTTTACATCACCGAACTGACCATGTCCGCCTGTCTGCTTCTTATATCTTCCCTGTACATCAGACTTTCCGCGGATAGTCTCGCGATATGCAACCTTCGGCTTGGAAAGCGTGATCTGAACCTTATATTCATTTTCAAGCTTTGTCTTAACGATATCGAGCTGCTGCTCACCTATACCATAAAGAAGTGTCTGGTGATTTTCTGCATCATTGACATCCTTAAGCGTAAGATCTTCGTCACAGATACGTGTAAGTGCCTGAGAGATCTTATCTACATCAGACTTATTTACAGGCTTATATCTCATTGCAGTGTACGGAGTCGAGATCATCGGCTTACCAAATCTGATAGCAGTTGCCTTTGTTCCAAGAGAATCTCCGGTTTTTGTAACTGCGAGTTTTGCGAATGCGCCTATATCTCCTGCATGGAGCTCGGGCACTTCCACTGCCTTATTTCCGCAAAGTGTATAGAGTTTTCCGGTCTTTTCCTCGGCGTCCTTATTTACGTTATATAAAACATCTCCGCTCTTTATTACGCCTGAGCAAACCTTAAACAAGGAATATTTACCAATGAACGGATCGATAATGGTCTTCCATACGATAGCTGTCTTTGGCTTTGAGAAGTCATAGTCAGCTTCAAAGATCTCACTGGATGCTGTATCGATACCTGCGATCTTACGTCCTTCAGGACTTGGCAGATACTTTACACAGTCATCAAGCAATGTATAAATACCCTGGATCAAAGTATTAGACCCCATTGTGATCGGAACAATAGTTCCATCGCATACACTTGCATGAAGTGCTGCACGGATCTCAGCATCAGAGAACTGTTCTCCATTAAAGTAGCGCTCCATAAAGTCTTCGCTGGTCTCTGCAACAGCTTCCATAAGTGAATCACGATATATTCCGAGATTCTCCTTGGAATACTCAGGAATTTCTGTCTCAACAGCATCTCCCTTATCATTCCAGCGGAAAGCCTTTTCAGCCACAACATTAACGTAGCCTACAAATTTTTCATTTTCACGAATTGGGAAGTGGAAAGGCGCGATTTTCTTTCCATAAAGATTTGTGAGCTCCTCAAGAACATTCTTAAAGGAAGCATCATCGATATCCATATTGGATACATAGAACATTCTGGGAATATTGTACTTCTCGCACATCTCCCATGCCTTTTCTGTACCGGTTTCAACGCCAGCTTTACCATTGATGACAATGATAGCGCTTGCCGCTGCAGAAATTGCCTCCTCTGCTTCACCGACAAAATCAAAATAGCCCGGCGTGTCGAGAATATTCAGCTTGTTATCCTCCCACTCAATGGGGATAACCGAAGTGCTGATGGAGAATTTACGCTTCTGTTCTTCCTTGGAATAATCGCTGATGGTAGAACCATCACTTACGCTGCCGAGCCTGTTCGTCAGACCGGAAAGCTTAGCCATTGCCTCTACAAGGCTTGTCTTTCCGGAACCGCCGTGGCCCAGCAAAACCACATTCCGAATCTTATCCGTCGTGTACACTTTCATATGAAATTACCTCCGCCTTCCAATATTTTGATCCATGCCGTCCCTGTTTTTGACCATCATGTCGTTCTGTATCAGCATTTCACACAACATGGTCTATTTTGTTATTCAAAACCTGTGCAGGCACCTGGTTCAATGAGAATATTTTACTAAAGAATCATATTTTGTGCAACATCTTTTGTGCGTTTTTTACAATCGTCAAACACATTTTTATTCAAGCCACATACTTTAACTGCTTCTTTACTTCAACGCGTCAAAGTGCTATACTGACACTAATTCAACAAATTACATCAAAGACGTTCAGTCTTTGCCCTTTTTACAGGGAGAAAGCTTGGTAAAAAAATGGAAAACGGCAGACTTAAAGTTGGCTTTATCGCCCTTGGCCTGATCGGCGGCTCCATCGCCATGACAATAAGAAAAAAATATCCAGATGCAGAGATCATCGCACTTAATCGTTCAGACGCCCCTCTGGAAGCCGCCCTTTCAGACGGCATCATTCAGTATGGAACACATACTGTAGATGAGCATTTCAGAGATTGTGATTTTATCTTTCTGTGTGCTCCGGTAAGCACAAATATCCGTTTCGTAAAGGATCTTCTGCCCTATCTGTCCGAAAAAACAATCCTTACCGATGTAGGTTCCGTTAAATCAGAAATCCACAAGGCTCTTGAAAAGATCGCGCCTGATGCAAGATTTATCGGCGGACATCCAATGGCAGGTTCGGAAAAGTCAGGTTATGAAAATGCCAATGATCACCTGATAGAAAACGCATATTTTATCCTTACACCATCACCTTCAGCAACTCCCGATGACGTGAAGCGATACGAGGACTTTGTGCGTTCTCTGGATTCCATACCGCTTACTCTCGCACCGGATCAGCATGACTTTGTAACAGCAGCCATCAGTCATCTGCCGCATATGATCGCATATTCTCTGGTAGATCTGATCCACGAGTCGGATTCTCCCGAACAGTATATGCGTGCTATAGCAGCTGGCGGTTTCAAGGATATAACCCGCATTGCATCATCTGATCCCACTATGTGGGAGCAGATCTGCATGGCAAACCCGGATAATATCTTAAAACTCATGGACATGTACCAACAGAAGCTTTCTGACCTTAAGGAACTGATTGCAAAACGAGACAGTGACAGCCTCATAGATCTTTTTGACAGAGCTAAACAGTATCGCAATTCTTTGTCCGATATAAATGTCGGAGCTATCCCAAAGGTCTACGATCTTCACTGTGACATCATTGATGAAGCCGGAGCTATCGCTACTATTGCGACTATACTGTCTACTCATTCCGTGTCGATCAGAAACATAGGCATCGTTCACAACCGAACATATGAGGAAGGAGCTCTGCATATTGAGTTTTATGAAAGCGAGGCATGCAGCAAAGCTGTGAACCTGCTCATGAAACATGGCTACAGGATACTTGATTCAAGAAGTTAACACCAAAACTTCTAAAATCCTCAAAACCAGGATAAGAAAACATTTTCTTATACCATTCAGAAAGGTTTATAAATATGAAAATCGCACATGCAAAAAATCCTCTCAGAGGCACGATAAGTGTTCCGGGAGATAAGTCCATCTCTCACAGAAGCATCATGTTCGGCGCGATCGCTGAGGGAGTTACCGAAGTCCGTGGATTCCTTAAAAGTGCAGACTGTCTGTCGACCATTGGCTGCTTTATGGATATGGGAATTGAAATAGAGGAAAAAGATGATGTTGTCCTGGTCCACGGAAAGGGACTGAATGGTCTCACAGCACCTGATCACGTCCTTGACTGCGGAAATTCAGGTACTACTACACGCATCATTTCAGGTATTCTTGCCGGCCAGTCTTTTGAAAGCACTTTGACAGGAGACAGTTCTATCCAGAAACGTCCCATGAGACGTGTGATAGATCCTCTGCAGGAAATGGGCGCTGATATTGAATCTATCAGGGATAATGGCTGTGCACCTCTTAAGATATGCCCTTCTAAGATTCACGGAACACATATCACTACCAAGGTTGCATCTGCACAGGTTAAATCTGCTGTACTTTTGGCAGGTCTTTATGCTGACGGCGAGACCACGCTTACCGAGCCTGCTCTTTCACGCAATCACACAGAGCTCATGCTTAAAGCGTTTGGTGCAGATCTGACTCCGGGTACAGAAGAAAACCCAACCGCAAGCATACGTCCGGGAAAACCTCTTACTGCACAAAAGATCACAGTTCCGGGCGATATTTCCAGTGCCGCATATTTCATCGGAGCCGGACTTATCGTACCTGATTCAGAAATCCTAATAAAGAACGTCGGAATAAATCCTACACGTGACGGCATACTTACTGTGTTTAAGGAAATGGGTGCTGATATTACCGAGCAGAATGTACGTGAAGAAGCTGGAGAAAAGACAGCAGATCTCCTCGTGCGCTTCTCTGCTCTTAAAGGCACAGAAATCGGTGGAAATGTTATCCCTAAACTTATTGATGAGCTTCCTCTGATCGCTGTGGTTGCGACCCAGGCAGAAGGCACCACCGTCATTCGCGACGCTGCCGAGCTTAAGGTCAAGGAGTCTGACCGTATCGACCTTACTGTTAAAAACTTAAAAGCTATGGGTGCTGATATTGAAGCTACTGATGACGGCATGATAATCCACGGACCCACACCCCTGCACCATGCTTCTATCGATACTGCAAAGGACCACCGTATCGCAATGAGCTTTGCCATCGCAGCGCAGATAAATGATGATGTTAAACCTACTGACATACAGGATTCTGCCTGTGTTTCAATCTCCTATCCTGATTTCTTTAAGGATCTGGATTCATTGATGGTTAATTCATGAGTTTTTGTTAATTTTTCCTAAATTGACTAGGGTTTTCTAACGATATATTATGATGTAAGGGTTACAAGTTCCAAATCCTCTTTGTGCAAGCTCAATAGGATTTTTACTTTTGACCCTGTCATCATCATATTATCAGGAATATAGGTTGTGATTTGCAGGTGGGGATCTGCATGATTTTACTACAAAGAGGGGATTAGATATGGCAAATGTAGAACGCAGAAGATTCAAGAGGATGGGGCTTGATGTGAAACTTTACATGACCCGTGTTGACGAGGCGAATGCACCGGGTATTTCAGTTGATGTTTTGGATGTGTCACGTGCCGGCATTGGCTTTATCTGTTCAGAAGAGATTACTAACGGAGCCGTTTACAAGGCTGATATCCGTATCTGGACCGGTGATACGATCACTGCTTTCATCAACGTTGTACGAGTAAACCATGAAGAAAGAGGTACTGTTTACGGAGGTATCTTTATCGGTATGCCGGAGTCTGACTGGGTTCGTATCTGTGTTTACGAGGAATTCCAGGATCACATGGAAGAGACCGGCGAGAAATAAAAATAGTTATTCATAGAATTTCAAAATAAAAAGAATCTTCAATCCTTTTTTCGTTGGATTGAAGATTCTTTTTTTATTTATGAATTCAGTAAAAACACAGACCGTGCGAAGGAATCGAATCATACAAAGCGAGCCATTGGAAGTCGAGGACAGAAACGCGAGCATAGCGCAGGTGCGAGAGGCACTGTCTGAGGGTACTTTGTGCTCCGCGCGGAGCGCATAGGGGCAAAGTGCCCGAGTTGCCGAAGCACCTGCAGTTAAGCGGCGGAGCGTTTCCGACGAGACGACGACGAGTGTGTATGATTCGGTTTCTTCACGCGGTCGTCACTCTTTAACAACAGTTCTAAATTACAATTCTTCACCGTTTGTTTTGATCACGTTCTTGTACCAGTCAAAAGACTTCTTCTTTCTACGTGCCAGAGAACCTGTGCCATCATCGTACTTTTCTACAAAGATGAATCCGTAGCGCTTTGCCATCTCGCCTGTGGATGCACTTACGAGGTCGATACATCCCCAAGGAGTGTATCCCATGAGGTCAACACCATCTTCTACTGCCTTCTTCATCTCTTCAATATGCTTGCGGAGATAGTCTATACGATAATTATCGTTGATAGTACCATCCTCTTCGATCTTGTCGTATGCTCCAAGACCATTCTCAACAACCATAAGAGGAATACGATATCTGTCATAGATCTCATTCAACGCAAATCTAAGTCCCTTAGGATCGATCTGCCATCCCCAATCAGACGCTTCAAGGTACGGATTTTTCTGTCCCTTCATGAGATTACCGTCTGCCAGCTCCTTATCCGGATTAGCTCCAACGCAATTTGTCATGTAATAGCTGAATGTATAGAAATCTATAATGCCTGACTTCAGATCATCAAGATCGCCGTCTTCGATCTTAAGCTTTACGCCATATTTATTCCAGATACTCTGCGCATATGCCGGATATTCTCCACGAACCTGCACATCAGAGCAGTACCAGTTCATCTCTCTCATGTGCTCCTGATTCAGGATCTCATCAACAGGATTACATGTCATGGGATATGACAGTACGAAGCAGATCATATTTCCCATCTTAAACTGAGGATAATTCTCATGAGCGTATCTGATCACACGCGCACTTGCAACAAACTGATGGTGAAGTGCCTGATAACGTTCCTGCGGCTTATCCGGAACCTGAGTCACCGGTCCTTCATATCCCCTTACAGTTCCTGTAGAAAGAATTGCTCCAAAGGGCATTGTTCCTGCATTGATCTCGTTAAAGGTAAGCCAGTACTTTACCTTGTCCTTGTATCTCTCAAAGATAACATGGCAGTAATTTTCAAAAAATCCGATAAGTTCACGACCTTCCCAGCCGTTATACTTCTCAACAAGATTATAAGGAAGCTCATAATGAGAAATTGTTACAAGCGGCTCAATTCCGTGCTTTTTGCAGCAATCAAACAGTCTGTCATAGAACTCAAGACCCTTTTCATTAGGTTCTTTCTCCTCACCTGTAGGAAAGATACGTGTCCAGTTAATGGATGTACGGAAGCACTTGAAACCCATCTCAGCAAAAAGAGCTATATCTTCTTCATAATGATGATAGAAATCTATCGCCTCATGAGAAGGGTAAAGTGTATCCGGCTGAATAGTACGTGTAAGTCTCTTCGGTGTAGTATGACTTCCGTTAGTGCACATATCGGAAACAGAAGCGCCTTTTCCGTCTATATCCCATGCTCCCTCGCACTGGTTAGCGGCTACTGCTCCTCCCCACAAAAAATCTTCTCTTAAAACTGACATTATAAGCTCCTTTCATGATCCTGCCGATGCCAACAGCACCGGCAGGAAGTATATCATAAAATCATTTTATTCTTTTTTCAGACTATAGAAAGAATAGTTTCTCCATTCTTTACAGTATCCTGAGATGTTGCCTTTACAGATACATAATCATCAGAATTTGTAACAATTACAGGGGTAATGATCTGCTTTCCTGCACTCTTTATCGCCTCGAGATTCGCAGTCATAAGAAGTGTTCCCTTCTTTACATGTGTTCCCTCAGAAACTTTATATTCAAACGGCGCACCGTTAAGCTCAACTGTATCGATACCAACATGGATCAGAATTTCAAGACCATCATCTGTTGTGAAACCTACAGCATGCTTTGTGTCCATCACAGATGAAACTACACCATCTGCCGGAGCATAGATATTTCCATTTTCAGGAATAACTGCTACACCTTCTCCGAGAGCACCTGTTGAAAAACCTTCATCCGGAATCTCAGCCATAGGTATAACTTTTCCCTCAACAGGAGTTACCAGATCAATCTTCTTTACCATTGGCTTTCTAACTTCTTCAGCTTCAACAACTTCCGGAACTGCGACAGCCTCTACTGTTTTTTCTACTGCCTCTTCTTTATAAAGGATCATTGTGAGTACGAAAGGTACAACGATAGCGATCACTGCACCGATGATACCAAAGTATACACCGCTCATAGGATTCTCACCACCAATAAATGTGATGATGGAGAAAAGTGACGGAGAACCGCCCATTGTGTAACCCTTAACACCTGTGATACCTGTGAAAAGACCTGCAAGACCTGCACCGATAACAGCACCGATCATAGGCTTTACCTTTGCAAGGTTGATACCATACATAGCAGGCTCTGTGATACCTGCAACTACTGCGGAGATACCGCAGGCAATACCTTCAGACTTTGTATCTGTATCCTTTGACTTAGCTGCTACACCGAGAGCTGCACCACCCTGTGCAAGGTTTGAGCAGAACATTGTTACCATTACGATCACATCAAAGCCAAGAGTTGCAAGGTTATTCATGCAAAGCGGAATAAGCGCATAGTGCATACCTGTCATAACAATGAAAGGCATTGCAGCTGAAAGGATACCTACTGTGAGCCACGGTACTGTGTTGTACATTGCAGAGAATACACCTGCAAGAGCATTACCGATGACATTTCCAAGAGGTCCGAGTACGCAGAGCGCTACCGGAGTACATATAAGCAGGAAAAGCATCGGCTTCAGGAATGCCTTTACTACGTTAGGTGAAACACGATCAGCAAAGTCCTCTACAGCTTTCATTACCGGTGCCATGAGAAGGATCGGCAGTACGGAAGAAGTATACGTCGCTGTGATTACCGGAAGTCCGAAAAGTGATGTTGACGGCATTCCGAGGAATGAACCAAGCGGAAGATCAGCATTTGTGCCTGCCATCAGGTTTACGATATCCGGATAAACAAGCATTGTAGCCACTACCATGTAAAGCGCCGGCGAACCGTTGAGCTTCTTTGCTATCTGGTAAGCAAGGAATACAGGCAGGAAATAGAAGAATGAGTCTGCCATGCCGTACAGAAGCACATAGCCTGAGCTTGCCTTGTCCATAACACCGAATGTTACGAGAAGGGTTAAGAGAACCTTCACCATACCTGTTCCGAGCATCGCCGGAAGAAGCGGTGTCATGCAGCCTGCAACGAATCCGAAAATACGCTGAACAATGTTTCCGGTAGGCTTTGCAGCACTTGCGCTGCCCTCATTAAAGTTTCCAAGCTTCGCAAATTCCTTGTAAAGATTAGAAACTTCGTTTCCGATAACAATCTGATACTGACCGCCCTGCTTTACTATGGACTTTACGCCTTTGATGCTCTTAACTTTTGCATCATCTGCCTTTGCTTCGTCCTTAAGTGTGAGACGAAGACGTGTCATACAGTTAGTTGCACTTGTAACATTCTCAACTCCGCCTACGGCAGCGAGAATCTTTTTGGATGTCTCCTGATAATCGAGTGCCATGTTCTTTCTCCTTTTTTAGTTTCTTTAAGACTCCGTGATTATTTGTGTTTCGTCCGGTTATCATGCATTTCCGGCAGATATCCGGTATCTATTCTTATTATTCTCCCCGACTGATTGGATTCCTTAAAAGCCGGAGCAATATCTTCAAGACAACTCGCGAAATTGTCCTAAATTCGGATAAAAATATAAACAAAACGGGCAAGACCGGAGGCACCCGGAGAAATCGTTTTTCTGCCCTATATATGCAGTAATCACGTTTCTTCTGTTTTGGTGCATCCAGGTCTTGCCCACTTAAGGTCACAATCCTGTGAAAGCTATTTATTTTGTTATTTACATCATTTTGATCTGATCCGGCGTGTGACACGCTCCAGATGGATCAACAGATATAAACGTTCATCAGAACTAATATCATAATGATATTCGATCAATATATAATCAGCGATCCTGTCTACGCAGTTCTTCACATGGACAAATCGTCCCGATAGTTCTGTGAAGATATCATCATCTTCTGCATTTTCAAAACACTCTTTTGAAAGGATACGCTTTGCAAAAAATTTAAGATGAGTTAAAAACCTCTGATAGTTCCATTCCTCTTCATCAAGCTGGGTCTGAAACGACTGCTGAACTATATCCACAACGCTTCCGATAAGCTTTGAAACCTCATCAGGTGAAACCGTTGTTCTGGTCGAGAGCTCTGCATTCACAAAGTGATATGCGATAAATGCCGCTTCATCCTGTGGAAGATCTGCCCCAAACCGTTCTTTTAAAACCTTAAGAGCATATTTACCGATCCTGAACTCTGCCGGATATATCCGCTTGATATCCCAAAGCATCGGATTATCCAGTGTTACGTTTTCCCGGCTTCTCTCAACACTTCCTGCCATGTGATCACAGAGCGGAAGGATTATCCTGTCCGATACATGAACATTACATTCTTTTCTTGCATAATCAAGAACATCCTCTGCAATCTCCCAGTATTCATCAGGTATTTCCGTAAAGAGTTCCTGGAAATGACGACTTTCAGAAGCATTCTCCGGAATAAATCGACGTTCTATCTTATCTTCTTCCAGACTGTCACCGGCCCTTTTCTGAAATCCAATTCCTTTTCCCTGACAGATAAGTTCATTCCCGTCCCGGTTTCGGACCAGCACCATATTGTTATTGAGTGCTTTTATAACTTTCACAAAAGACCTCCGGTAAAACAAAAATATTGCGAACACAAAAAGGCAGGTGGCTATACGCATACACTTATACTGAATAATCTACAGTCAGTATTATCTGCGTGAGCCTTGCCTGCCTTACCAGTCACAAATCACAATAAATACTATAACAAAGCCATCTTTGTTTGTAAACTTGCATTATTAAACAATTTTTACAGCTATTTTTTGTGCATTTAGTCGAGATTATGTAAGAAACGTCTGATCAACTCCCGTATTATTTACTTTATTTCTTTCCGATCAACGAATAAAGTACCGGCATAAGGAACATTGCAATACATGTCGATGCAAGAAGTCCTCCTATGATCACAAGCCCCATTCCGCGCATCATACTCATAAATCGCACCAAAGTCCTTTCATATCTTCATTCTTCCTGATTCACCGTTATTTCACCCAGTACAACTTCATCCAAAATTTTATCGTTTAATTCCACTTCATGTTTAGGGAGAATTTTTTCCCGGTAGTATTCTCCGTCCCAATTCAGTACTTCCTCCGGCTTTTTACCATATCCGTACAAATCCTGCCTTTTTGAAAGAGTTTCAGCATATTTCGAAGCGATCATATGCTTTCTATACATTTTATCTATGATTTCTTCATTTAGTCCCGTTGCTTCGATCTGTGACGGATCCATCTCCATAAACAATTCTCTTGATTCCACACGGTTCTGTGTTTCAGTTACCGCATCAAGGATAAAGCCGGCTTTAATTGCTTCCTTGTAATATATCTGGTCACATATACAAACATTCAAAGCCACGTTTTTTGCATACTCGCAAACGAACTGTGAATCAGCCCCTGCTGAAAAATGTGTATTCCACCAAAGCCTCGGATTTTCAGGATCATACAAAAGTGCCTGATTCTGCACAAATTCCTCTACTTCATAAATATAATAACCAAACTCACGAAGCGTAATACATTCCCTGTCAACAGAAATAACCGTGTCATCTAAATGATCCTTATAATCAAATCCTGTAAGCATTTTTTCGAAAACTGCTATAACTCCCAGCACGAAAATAACTAAAACTATGCCTATAATGATTTTCTTATTGGCCGAACTCATGAATACTCCTTCCGGTGCAAATTCACTATATCTATATTCACCTTATCACATACATATTCGGCATTATATAGTACCTTTTTAATCCATCATCCTATAAATCAAAAAGGACGGGGTAACAGGTAAATGGACCTGTTACCCCGTCCCCAACGGCTCACCTATATATTACAATGTTCCTTCAACTACACCGGCAAATACGAATTTGCCGTTTTCATATGTCATACGGAATCCGTTTTTGCCATTCTTAAGAGTTGAAGATTTTACCTTGTTGTCCTGCAGGTAATAGAGAGTAACCTTTGACTTTTCAGGCTTCTTACTATTAACCTTCACTGTCAGATGATACTGAACACCATCTTTGGACAGCTTCACGCTCTTCTTGGATACACCCTTTAGATCCGCAGAAACGCCTTCTGCAGAGAGCTGTAAAGGTGCTACGCTTACATCGAGCTTTGTGCCCTTAACAGCTTTAGAAACAGACTTGATAAGCTTTTTATCAGCTGCCTTGGCCTTAAGGGAAGTAACTGTAAACACTGCACTTCCTGCCTCTGTTCCCTTAGCAGCCTTTGAAGCATCAAACTTACCCTGCACCTTTGCCGATGCGATAGGCTCAGCTGCCTTAGCATCCTTAGCATCGTAAATAAACAGAGTAGCATCTGCATCTTTATCGCTGAGCTTTTTGCCTGTATATGACAGGTTACGGTTGTAGTTTATAACTGCCCTATAATTCTCGTCTACGTTCACGCTAACCTGGCTTACAGTTCTTGCATGAACCTTTTCCTCTGTCGGAGCTACGACCTCAGGCTGTTCCGGTGTAGGATTCTCAGGTGTCGGATTCTCCGGAGTAGGATTCTCCGGTGTAGGATCCTCTGTTCCCGGATCTTCATTTTCTCCGGCATTTACATAGAAATTCTGCACTTCAAGTGCTCCATCCCATAATCCAAGACCTACAAATCCATCAGAGAACTTTACATCATCTGCAAAAGTATACTCAAGGCAGCTCTCATCATCTACATATACTGACAGAGACTGTCCTGCCTTCTTAACCTTTACATGATGATACTTTCCATCACCGATGGTCTCCTTAAGCTCACCTCTGAACATGTCATCTCTTCCAAATCTGAAGAGTCTCACAGCCTTATTGTCAGGTGCAAACTGGATCGAATATGCTCCGTCTCCATCTATCGGATTCTGCTGCTCAGAAAGGATAAAGAGATTTATGAGTCCCTTTGTGAACTTGATATCTGTATCCCAGACATAATCACCGTGTACCATTTCCTTCGCCATATAGTAGTCATTCTGACCGGAATTTGATACAAAAAGTGTGTCATCATCTACAGTCCAGTTACCGTTGAGATTTACAAATTCTTTAACATTTGTCTTGAAAGTATTGCGATAAACATTTATCTTAAACTTTCTTATCAGAGAAGGATCTGCCTTAGCTGCAGCAACTACTACTGCATTTCCCTTCTGCAGTGCCTTGATCTCGCCATCACCGGAAAGTTCTATAACATCCTCTCCTGACTCAAGGCTCCACTCTATTTCCTGATCAGAATCAAGAGGCAGTACATAAGCATTGAGCTTTGTGCTCTCACCGCAATTCAGATATGTAGTTGCGGAAGATGTTGAACCTACTGCATATGCCTTATCAGCAACCTTCTTATCTGTCCAGATGCTCTCCATCGGATAAATGTCTATATCTGCCTTTGCTGAGCCACCCTCTGCAAACGCCTCTGCTCCGAGACTTAAAGGATTAGCAAAAATCTGTGCAGCTCCGCATACTGTATTATCTCCGGAGAATACCTCGACACTTGCCTTATCAACATAGATATGAAGCTCTATACTTCCGTCAGCATTTACCTTCATATCCTGAGAGGAAACTTCTTTGAACTTATTGCTGATAGCGATTCCGGATTCACTTCTGTCGATATACAGCTTCTTGCTGTCTACATCATAAGCAACGACAGTCTCTTCGCCAGCACCCTTTCTAAGCTTAAATCCAACCTTTTTAGTATTCTTATCAGGCAGGAATTTTGCGCAGATTTCATAAGTATCACCGCTGAAATCTTTAAGAACATTGTTGTCAGCAGTTACCTTTGCATCCTTGATCTTTACTGCTTCAGAAGTCTTTCTGAGTTTCTCATAAGCCTTTACCGGTGTCTGAGTCAGAAGATATGAGGAACCATCCTTCTTTAATCCAAGATTAAGATTGAGGTTAAAGGTTCCGTTGAAGTCCTGACCTGTCTTCTCTGCAACAGAATTGCAGTAGTCTTCCCAGGTATTCATCCAGTTTATTTCTGTGATCTCCGGGATCTCCGGATTTTCTTCTGTGCCAAAGTCCTGAACATAGTAGGTCATGGCTGCATATGAATCCCTGCCAAAGTTCATAATGCCGTCTTTGTTCTTATATTCCTCATCAGGAATAAATGCCCATTTACCGTTCGTCTCTTTAAAGGATCCGACTTTGTATAATCTTCCGCCTCTGGACAGAACCCACTTAAGTTTCCCATCATCTGCTTTGATCGGGTAAAGATCCGGGCACTCGGTATGCAGATCACCATATGCTGACTCGCACTTCCAATCCAGGAGATTTTCGGAGGAATAGATTCTAAGCGGACCACCGGCAACAACCATGAACCATTTTCCCTCCCATCTGAATACCTTGGGATCTCTGAAGTCACGATTATTTAACGGGTCATTTGTCCAGTCAGCTGCAACCTTATCGAGCTTATTCCAGGTCTTTCCTTCATCCTCGCTGTAAGCTACCTTTATTCTCTGACCGTTTCCATCTGCTGTGATAAGAGCTACCAGACCACCCTTATCTGATTTGAAAAGTCCTGAGCTATTGTTGCTATCTGCTACTATACAGCCTGAGAACATTGCTCCGTTTGCATCTGGATAAAATGCGATCGGTTCCTCTTCCCAGTGAAGCAGGTCTTTACTTGTCGCATGTGCCCAGTGCATGGGGCCCCATTTGATATCATCATAGAACTGATAAAACAGATGATATTTTCCATTGTAATAAACAAGACCGTTAGGATCGTTCGCCCAGCCTTCCTTTACAGAATAATGATACTGATCACGATAAACCTCATTGTAATACTCTACATCCTGCTTAAATCTGTGAACATTTACCTTATATACAGCCGATGCCTCATTTCCATCTTTATCGGAAACTGTAGTCTTAACCGTAATATAGTTTTTGCCCTCTTTAACAGGTATGCCTTTTCCGTCTTCATAGATCTTTCCGTCAGCATCGGAAATCTCTACAGCTGCATTTTTATCTCTCTTCTCAACTTCGATATTTACTTCTGATGCATCATTCTTTACATACTGAAGCATCATCGGCTCAGTAGGAACAAATCTCGCTTCTTTTTCAACTGTTCCCTTGTCTGAAGTTACCTTTATATCATCAAGTAATGGAGAAAAGCTATCATTCAGCTCTTTATAATAGGTATTCTGGAATACAACCTTGCTGTTCCAGTTCAGAAGTCCAAATACACCTTCCGGGATAACTGTATCCTGTCCGAGATCCCCCGGCTGCAATGTGTAATCTCCTGAGCTGGCAACGAGCTCATCATTGACGAAATAGAGGATCCAGGAGTCATATGCAACTACCTTCAGTGTATAACGTCCATTTTCGTTAGCCTTGACTTCCTTCTCATCGATAAGCTGAAGAGCATCATTCCTCTGCCATCTAAAAAACTTACATTTATGATTTGAGGCATCGATATTTACAGCATAGCTCTCTTTGTCATCTGCCTTCGCATTGCTTCTGAAAAGAAGTGCTGCAGCTCCCTGATTCTCCTTGAAGCATACGTCTGTTGAATATACGAAATTTTTACCATGCGTCTTTGAAAAGGCAAAGCAGTCACCCTTTCCGATCGCGTCACTTAAAAGCCCCTCATCCGTAACATTCCATTCGCCGTCACCAAAATATGTCAGCTCACCAATGTTATTTTTATAATTCTCAAGCTTTTTAGAAGTCTGTGTTGCTACCATTTCCTGTTCCTTTACGGTCGGAGCGGCAAAAACCTGAACATTATTTACCGCAGCGCCGCTTAACATTACCGTTGTTCCTAATACTCCGCATAATGAGCGGACCATTTTTCTGTTTTTCATACTCTCTCCCTTTTTATGATGAAATTTTTTTGAGTCCTTATTTATTATGATGACATGGTCATAAGTTGGTGGGCAAAAGGACTTTTGACACCAACATCATTTATTTTTTACTCTCGCATCGTAATACTTCTGATAGATCTCAAGCATCTTATCAAGCTTATAACCCTCAAGCTCAGAAAGATATGCATCCCAATCTGCATCAGTGAAACCATTCATTATCCAGTCTGACTTGTGTGCATTGATCGACTTTACTACGTCCGCCTGGATATTTGAAATCTCTTCGTTATCCTCTCTTGTCATGAACACATTCGGATAAATATACTTAGTGTGCATATCCGGTGTATAGATATCCTTGATCCAGTCAAGTCTGTACTGCGCGTCATCAGGGCAGGTTACATATTTGCCATAGTACTCATCTAAGACTGCAAGAGGTCCGCCAACACATTCTGCCTCTCTTACTTCAACAGGAGATGCGTCACCGAGCGGTGCATGTTTCAGCATCTTTTCACCATTCTCGTTTTCGCCAAGTTCAAAAATGTCAAAATCATCATTTTCTCCGTAAGTTCCCCAGTTATTCTGCGGAGACTGGAACGGATCATACATCTTATCAAGCCATGCGCATACCAGTGCCGGTTCCTTAGCTGCAGCAGTTACCACGCAGCGTCCTCTGTCAAAACCACTCGTATAAGAACCGTTCTGAGGTGTGATATTTCTAACATCTGCAGTAAGTGCCGGAAGCGGAACCCAGTCTTCCAGATTTGCGATATTTGCAACGTCCCAACTGAAGCAAACTCCGTATCTGCCTGACTTTCCCTTTGATACGTATGTTGACCATTCCTGAGTAAATGCTTCAGGATCGATCAGATTTTCCTCATAGAGCTTATGAAGCCAGGTGATGCCTTTCTTATAGCCTTCCTGAGTCGCACTGCACACTACCTTCTGATCATCATTTACTGCGATATGTCTGCCCTTATCAGGATCTCCGATGCCTTCGCCAAATCCGTTAATGATGATCGCAGGATCCTGTCCACCATCATTAACTATGCAGGACATGGGAATGATAGATCCCTCAATACCAAACTCTTTCTGAAGTTCAGAAGCATGGTCTCTAAATGCAATGAGGACTTTTTCAAGATCATCAGTTGTTTCCGGTACCTCAAGTCCAAGGAAATCCAGCCACTTTTTATTAATAAAGCTCATATTGTCGATGGTCTGAATAGCTGTCTTTTCACTTCCGAGCTGCTCTATCCACGGCAAAGCCCAGATATGTCCGTTGACATCCGTGCACATAGCACGATATTCAGGATACTTATCAAAAACCGCCCTGAGATTTGGCATATAGTTATCAATGTATTCCTCAAGATTGATGATCACACCCTGATCTGCATACTTTAAGAGATCACTGTCATTAAAGGATGCCGTAAACACAAAATCCGGAAGAGTATTTACGTTAGCCATTTCAAGAGAGATCTTATCTGCCCACTGATCTGACTGGATAGCGTTCCAATCCACATGTACATTTGTTTCTTCCTCAAGTCGCTTAAAGATCGTTCTATTATTCGGATCCGACTCTGTATTAGCGGGGTAGCTCGTAAGTCCCTTTATCGTCTTTTTCTCCTTTAGTGGAAATTCAAGACTTGCCTTGTCTACCACCTGCATCTCTCCATTGCTAAGTGCTGCCTTTTTGCCGCATCCAACGCTTGTAACGGCCATAGACAATGCCAGCACTGATGTCATGAAGATTTTCAACATCCTCTTTTTCATTGTTCCTCTCCTTTGCCTTTTCCTTTCCCTTTAACCTTTTACAGATCCAACCATTATTCCGCTGTCAAAATACTTCTGGAAAAATGGATACATTATAAGAAGCGGTAAGCTTGATATAATAATGGTTGCATATTTCAAAAGCTCAGCGAGCTGAGCTCTGGCTGCCGTACTCTGCATATCAGCTATCATTCCCGATTCAGGCTGATTTTGTATAAGTATCGAACGAAGCACCAGCTGAAGCGGCTGTTTTGCTGCATCGTTCAGATAGATCATTGCATCAAAGTAACTATTCCACATACCAACAAACTGCCAAAGAGCCAAAACTGTTATGACAGGCGTACATACCGGAAGCAGGATCTTGAAAAAATAAACCAGATCACTTGCTCCATCAACCTCTGCCGCTTCCCTTAACTCTGACGGTATATTTTGATAATATGTGCGGGCGATTATCATATTCCATACGCTGAATGCTCCCGGAAGGATCACAGCCCACATACTGTTCAATAGTCCCATATCGCTTATCAGGAGGTATGTAGGTATCAGACCGCCTCCAAAAAACATCGTTATTACAAATATCAGATTAAAAAATTTTCTGCCCTTAAAGTCTTTTCTCGACATAGGATATGCTGCGAGAAGTGTTACACCTACGGATATGACCGTAAATAACACGGAATAAACGATCGCATTTCTGAATCCTGTCCATATCTGAGGATTTGACAGAACTCTCTCATAGGCTGTAGTCGTCCATTTACTCATGTCAAAGGATATTCCGCTATTTTGCAGCGTTACCGGATCCATGAAGGAAGCAATGATGATGTAAACTATCGGAACTATGACCGCAACTACAAATAATCCAAGAAAAACGAAGCTAAAACTCAACAGTACCTTGTCCGAAAACGGTATATTTGCAAATTTTCTTTTCCTCATGATCAAAGACCCTTTCCGTCATTCATTTTTTCAACTGCCTTATTTACGATCAGAAGAAGAATGACATTGATAATCGTATTAAAAAGACCTACCGCAGTTGAAAAACTGTAATCTCCGTCAAGAAGACCCTTCTTATAAACATAGGTCGCTATGATCTCGGAACTCGCCATATTTAAGTCTGTTTGAAGCGCATATGCTTTTTCAAAACCAATACTCATAATGTTTCCGGCCTGAAGTATGAACTGGATCACGACCATATCCTTGATCGCAGGCCATTCAACTACCTTTATCTGCTGCCAGAGGTTCGCTCCATCCATTACTGCCGCTTCTCTAAGTTCCTGACTTGCTCCTGCAAGTGCTGCTGTGTACATGATCGATGCCCAGCCGGCTCCCTGCCAGATTCCGGACGCAATGTAGATAGTTCTGAAAGCTCCCGGCATTGTCATAAAATTGATCTGTGAACCTAAAAGCTGATTTATAGGTCCTGTTACCGAAAGAAGGATTCTCACCAGACCGCAAAGGACTATTACCGATATAAAGTTTGGAAGATATAACACCGTCTGTAATTTCTGCCTCACTCCTTTGCTTCTCACCCTGTTAAGCGTCAAAGCAAGGATTATCGGAACCGGAAATCCCCATGCCAGTCCAAATATACTAAGCTTTAGGGTGTTTAACAGGTAACTCATGAAATCCGGAGAAGAAAGAAATCTGCTGAAATTCTTAAATCCGATCCACCTGCTCCCAAGAATTCCCTTTATCGGGTTATAGTCCATAAATCCTATAAGTATGCCTCCCATCGGCAGATACTTAAAGATAATTGTTAATAAAAGTGCCGGCATCAGAAATATCACATATAACTGCCAGTGTTTTTTTACATAAGTAAATGTCTTCTTTATTTCACTTATATTTCTATCCATAAAAGCCTCATGTTTACATTTGCACAACTCTGTTTCTTTTTTCCGAAACCAATAGTATTCCATTGTTGTGCATACGTCAATAATATTTGTGCATTTGCACATATATTTATTTAAATGTCACATGATCAAATGTCCTTTTTTGTCGATAATCAACTACAGCCTCGGCTTTTCTCCTAATTATCCAATTACATTTGTTTATGTTACATTATGACATTTGTCACTTTTACATTTGACACATTACAAAATATAAATTAAGATTAGTTTATCGATAAGGAGTCATATATATGATGTCAGGGTCAAAAGTCCTTTTATCCCTGTCTTCATATGTATTTGTCGCTTAAAACTTTCTTATGAGGATTTAGAATGAATACTAGAGTAACCATTCAGGATATTGCCGATGCACTTAACTTATCCCGAAATACTGTTTCTAAAGCTATTAACAATACCGGCACTATCGCTGATTCAACACGTGATATGGTTCTGAATAAAGCTGCAGAAATGGGATACAAGCAGTTTTCCTACATAGACATAACGACCAAAAAGATCAAGAGCAATGTCACAACAGACAAACCTATGGATCTGGCTTTTATCACCACTTCCAAACTTGATAACTCTCACTTTGGTTCCACTATGATTGATAAGATCCAGCAGGAACTCTCGGAGATCGGATGCAGTCTGACCATTTACAGGGTACTTCCTTCTGAGATTGCAGAATGCAGGCTTCCCGGCAGCCTGAGCCTGTCCCGGATAGCCGGGATATTCTGCGCAGAGATGTTTAATATCGCATATTGCAGAATGCTGTCATCACTATCTGTTCCGGTACTCTTCATCGACTCTCCCTGCATAATGGGTGAAGAACCGCTAAATGCAGATATTCTGCTAATGGAAAATGAAGCTTACGCTTATTCTGTTATAAAAAAGTGCTGTGAAAAGGGATTTTCAAGGATAGGATTTATCGGTGATAAATATCACTGCCGTTCTTTTTATGAGAGATATGCTGCTTTTAGAAATGCTTTGAATTATTACGGTCTCAAATATGATGATAGTATATGCCTCACAGAATCTGAGATCAATTCCAAAACCGGTGATGCGATAGATTATCAGGGCTACCTCGAATCAGGGATAAAAAAGATCAAAAAACTCCCCGATATTTTCATCTGTGCAAATGATTTTGTTGCCTTCGATTTTCTGAAAATAGCCCGAAAAAATAATATTTCCGTACCCAATGATGTAAAATTATGTGGTTTTGACGACTCTCAAGAGTCTACTATAGTTAATCCTGCAATGACTACAGTGCATATCCATAGTCAGCTGATGGGACATGAAGCTGTTGAACTTCTTTTGTCAAGGATCAAGGAACCATCCATGAACTTCAGGATAGTACACACAGAAACAAATCTGATCTATCGGGATTCTTTCTGAGCATAAGAGAATCGATATCAGCAGTAAAAAGCGATGCAGTAGAGCACTGTTCATTTTTATGCTCCATTGCATCGCTTATTTTTTAATAGACGTCTATTATACAGAAAAAGCGCCTTAGAAATCAACTTCCAGACCAACCTTAAGGTGATGTAATTTTTCGCCAAGCACATCCTTCAAAATGGTATACGCTTTTTCTCCTGTACAATGACCTGTACAGATATACTCTATCTTCGTATCTTCAACTCTCTTTGCAAAGTTACGAACCTCATCACTCGTCTTGTTATACAGATGAAATCCACCGATCAGAGCCTTTATCTTTTTTCCTTCAAACGTCTCCTTTATCTCAGATATCACTCTGTCAGCTCCTATATGACAGCAACTGTTAAAAACCGCCAGCTCATCAGCGCACTCAAATACAAGACTCTGTTCATGCGAAAAATCATCAATATCATATTTTTCACCATTCTTTATAAACATCTGCTCTCTTTCGCCAACCTTTAGCCTCTGCTCCCTATCTATGATATGCGGAACTATGTATACCCCATCGGCTATCTCAGTGATACTATCTACTCTTTCTATCCGGTCTTTGTATTTAGAGAGCATTCCCTCCGGAAGTCCTATATATTCCATCTCTCCCTCTTCCAGCGCATAACAATTGTCCCTACAGCTCTCCTGTACATACAGCCGGGCAGTTTTGTTTTTTTCTAAAAATAGCGGAAATCCATTCCCATGATCATAGTGAGCATGAGAAAGTACAGCTATATCCACATCTTCTATTTTTTTCCCGAGTTTTTTGCAATTGTCAAAAAACAGTTCAGAGCCACCCGAATCAAGCAGTATATTCCTTCCCTTATATTCAATATAAATGCAAAGTCCCCATTCTCCTTCGATCTCGCCTGTGGATCTATTATCCACTATAACTGTCATGTGCATTTTTCTTTACATACCTCCAAACTTTCCGTGCTGCTTAGCACAACTTCACACTCATATAGGAGCGAGTCATAAAGCCATAATACTAATATCATATCATTGAATTAGAAAATAAATTGGAGTACCATGAAAAATATAAAATAATTTGTAACAGTTCACACGTAAACGGAGCACTACGCTGCGGAGTTTACGACCAAGAAAGATGAAAAGCCATTGGATTTTGCCCATCGCCGGAGGCGATTTAATTGGCAAAATCCGTTACGTGAGCGAGCTGTAAGCGAGTGAACTGTAACAATAATTTAGCAGAAACGGAGTTAAACCATGGAAAATCTCTTGTATCTAAACGCAGTAATGCCGTATGTTTACCTGATTCTTTTTTATACTTCAAGCAAAATTCAGGATAGTTGGGTACTGCTTTACAGCATTTGTTTTATAGGAATGATAATTGAGATAATTTTCACCTTAATAATCTCGATATTATCACCTGATAAAAGTAAACTTGCGAAAGTGAATCTGATAGTAAAACTGATACAAATCCCATATTATGTACTATTTTTTGTAGTAGCAACGGGAATTTTTACTATCTTAATGGCTCTGGCAGGCGCCGGAATTTTTGTTTTACCAATACTTATAGCCATAGATGCCGCGGTATTTGCTACAACAGTTATCCCGGCAGAAATATGTACGATCAAACTAAAAATAGATAAAAAAATATCTGTAGTAAAAATGTTATTATACCTGGTTGTTAATTCATGGTATCTTATCGACATTATCACAGCTTTCGCAATAAGAAACGACTATAAAAAACATTTCATCGCTCCACAGCCGGCAAATCAGCTTTGAGAAATGAATAAATTCGAGGAAAGATAAAAATGAAAGGCAACATACAGGAATTTATAGTAACTAATCGCATTTTGAGCATTATGCAGTCTATTCTTTTAATCTTGGGATTCCTTGGGGTTCTTCGATTTTTATACGGTTGTGCAGGAAGCCACGATAATCCGGTGATTGGCTGGTACATTTTGTTTGGCGGATCGTTTCTTCTCATCTTTCTTGCAGTTATCGCTATCCTATTAGTCCCTGTAAGTATCGCAAACCTTATTATAAGCATAACCATCATACGACTTTCCGGAAAAAATGCACTGGCTATTGTAACTTTGGTTTTCTCAGGAACACTATTGTCGCTATTGGTGATTCCGATCTTAATATGTATTTTCCTATAACGCTTGTCAAAAAACTCATTTCTTCGAACTAAAAAAGATCCGTTATCTGAGAAGGCTTGTCCCCTCCCCGGTAATGGATCTTATATATTTTCTGCCTACCGCTTCACTTCTAATCTCTGCCGGAAAATATTATTTTCTGCTTCTTAACATCCACCGTTGTTTCTACTCCGAAAGGAATGATGCACCGCGGAAGCGCGTGACCTATGTTTATGTTGCATACTATCGAAAGATCCGGATTTGCTATTACTTCTGTAAGAACTTTCTTGTATTCTGTCTCATATACCCTGTCCATTGGTTTTCCAATGATCACACCGTTTACAACATCAAATACGCCGTATTCTTTTAAATAATTCAGCGCTTTTCTGTATTTCAAAGGTTTCATTTGTTCTTCGCTTGATTCCAGCAGTAGAATCTTACCTCTCCATTCATCGACGGAAGGAAAAAGCTGATACTTACGGCATAGAGCAGGCATATCATCATAACGCTCACCATCAAAAATATCGTATATAGAATCTATACATCCTCCAAGAACTTCTCCAGAAAACTGGTCTTTTCCCTGCAAGAGCTCAAAACCCGTATCTTGCATAGGTTCCGGATCTACTCCAAGCTGATCTACGCCAAATGAAGTTCTTTCTTTATACCAATTTTCACTCGGTGTTATCTCACGGACATTTCCGGTTTCTATTAGTTCAAGGAAATACTTTTTTGAATACGGCAGCATATCTTTACCCATCTCACATATGTCTGCTAAAAATGACTGGCCATAAAAGCTCTTTGCACCTACTTTATACAGCATCAGATGATTAATAGTCGTATCGGAAAACCCAAGAAAGATTTTGTCATTGACTGCATTTTTCAATTCGGCATTTTCAAAAAGATACGGCAAGAGTTTGTATGTATCATCACCACCTATGGCACACAGGATCATATCGATCTCAGGATCTTTATATGCATTTATCAGATCCTCTGCTCTTTTTTCAGGATGCGCCGCAACATAATCTATTCCCTTGAGCGAATGCGGCATAAACTTTACTTTAAGACCCATTTCCTCAAGTCTCTTTACTCCAAGTTCAACTTCGTGTTTAACAAAGTCTTCCCCAATAGTTCCTCTTGAAAGACTTACGATTCCCAGTGTTTTTACCATAGTAACCTCTTTCGATTTTTTCCAAATTTTAACGCTTCCAGAGGTCTATGTGCAAGTTTTTGTTCACAAGAATAACCGCTACATCATTAACATTTGTTCCCGTAGGTCCTGTGATTATAAGACCATTTGCACTTTTTAGCGCAGTATACGAATCATTATCACCAAGCAATCTGATGGGATCCAGTCCGCACTCTCTGATCGCATCAGCTGTGTCTCCATCCGCATACCCTCCGGCAGCATCGGTAGGTCCATCCGTACCGTCACTACCTATAGAGAAAACTGCTGCATTTCGGATTCCATCTATCTGCATCGCCGCAGATAGCGCGATTTCCTGATTTCTTCCACCCTTTCCGCTGCCCTTCAGTGTTACAACAGTTTCGCCTCCTGCGATAAAAGCGCGCTTCTTCCCATCGTATGCGTGACTCTTCGCAATGCTTCCGAGAAAGCTCCCTGCATCACGCGCTTCACAGGCCATCTGATCAGTGAGAAAAGTAGTCTCGTACCCAAGCTTTTCGCAGCATTTTTTTGCTGCCCTGCAAAGTTCTGTAACTGACCCGGTTATTCTGGTACATATATTATCCAGCGATTTTGGCGTCTCTATCATTAAGCATTTTCTTGCCTGTTCAGATATCTTTAGTCCATATTTTTCCACGATTTCTATTGCCTGTTCACATGTAGATGCATCAGGATATGCCGGACCGCTGGCTATCATATCTAAAGGGTCACCCAATATATCACTTAGAACTATGCTGTACACCCTGGCAGGAGCACATAGTTTTGCAAATCTTCCGCCCTTCACTTTACTAAGTCTCTTACGTACAGTATTTATCTCTACAATATCTGCACCGGATGACAGCATCTGCTTTGTAATATCCTGCAAGTCTTCACCGGAGATGAGCGGAGCTTCAAAAAGCGCAGAACCTCCTCCTGACAGGAGAAATAGTACTGTATCATCTGCCTCAAGATTTTTAACGATTTCCATTGCTCTCTCTGTTGCACGAAAGCTATTTTCATCCGGAACAGGGTGACCTGCTTCTACGCATTCTACGCCCGGGATATTACCCTTTACATGACCGTACTTTGTGATCACGATGCCACAGTCAACAGTTCCAAGCATATTTACTGCAACAGACGCCATCTGCCACGCAGCCTTTCCTGCTGCTACCAGCACGAGTTTTCCTCTTCCCGGCTTAAAGTCTTCAAGCGCTCTGACTACCGCTTCATCCGGTAGCACTGACTCTACCGATTCTTTTATGATCTGCTCTGCATCTTTCCGTAATTCTATGTTCATTTATTTCCCCATGCACATTCATACTTTAGTACATCATAGCCTTTTACAGCAAAAACTTGTGAAGTGTCAAAACCATCCCTTTACTATGGCAATCTCACTTTTATATCCCTCGTCATCATTTGGTGTCTCCAGGATAAACGGAAGACCGCTCAAAACCGGATGCATAGCAATCCTTTTCATCGCATCCATACCTATCATGCCCTGTCCCAACTTTTCATGACGGTCTTTATGAGAACCACACTCGTTTTTGCTGTCATTGAAGTGCACGGCTTTTAATCTGTCTAATCCTATAACTTCATCAAAACGATTCAATACTCTGTCCAGATCATTTACAATGTCATATCCGGCATCCCAAACGTGACACGTATCAAAACAAACACCGATTTTTTCACTGAACTCTACCCTATCGATTATTTCCCGGAGTTCTTCAAAACTACTTCCCATCTCAGAGCCTTTTCCTGCCATTGTTTCGAGAAGCACTGTTGTATGCATTTCAGGACGGAGCCCTTTATTTATTCCCTCTGCAATCTGCTCAATACCTTTCTCCACTCCCTGACCGGTATGTGCTCCGGGGTGAAAATTGTAGTATTGATCCGGAACCATTTCCATACGCTTTAGATCGTTTTGAAACATGTCTACGCCATTCGCTCTTGTAGAAAGATTCGCTGAACAAAGATTCATCGTATAGCTGCCGTGAGCAACCAGCTTTCCAAACTTCTCTTTTTTTAGTAAATCCCGAAGTGCCTCTGCATCTTCTGCGACTATATCTTTAGCCTTTCCTCCTCTGGGATTTCTGGTAAACCACGAAAAAGTATTACCTCCAAAATCTTTCATCTGCTTTCCCATAGCTTCATATCCATTAACTACCGACAAGTGACAACCTATAAAAACCATTCTTTACACTCTTTTCCAATTTCTCTAAAATTCCATTACGGCAGAGTAATGGACGGAAGCTTTCGGTCTTCAAGTTCTCCGACCGTATATGCAATTCCTTCTTCCTCTAGTACCTGCAGAAATTCCTTTAAATATTTGCCATCTTTACGAACAGTCTGGAAGTTAATAAAGAAATACTCTGCGTTGGCATTTACCTCGACCAAGAGATGTCCTGCCGTCAGAGAATATATTCCATCAATAAATGGCTCCAGTCCGCCCCACTCGACCTTACCCACATAGCTGATATGATAAGACGACGGCAGACCATGCGTGGTCAGACTGTTGTCGACAGCATAATCAACTTTGCTTTCAAGATCAGGCTGAGCATCGATCTGTTTTCGGTAATCATCTACCTTTCTGCAATATTCACAGCTTATTTCCGGCTGCATCTGGATGTACATACGGCTTCTCGTAACGGTTGAAATTTTCTCAATGGGCCAGTCACTCATTCCGACATCATACTGTACGTACATCTGTCTGACCATATCTCTGTAGGTATCAGGACATCCAACATCCGCCCTATAATTATTGGCGATCCCAACCGTGAACTTCTTCTCCTCCGGCAATGCCTTCACACACATCTTAAACAAAGTCGCCGCTAAAATAGAATTAGGACTTCCGTCATTATCATGAGCATATTTCATCAGAGGTGCCTTAGGGATACGAATGGGATAATAACCGTCCATTCCTTCAGGATCTTTCATCCGTTTCATGTAGTCCATCTGCGGAATAAAAGAATCCATAGTAAAATTCAGTTTCCCAAGGGCTTCATCTTTCGGCAGAGATGCAACGTTCGGCTCAGACTGTTCCTCTTCCGTTATCGGTGTATCACTTGTCATGATACCTGTCTTATCCACGTCTCTGCCTAAATCCGTAAAATACTGCCATAATGTAGCCTTGATCCACCGCATAGATCCGCAGCCCCCGCAGAAGTTATGCGCAAATGAGAAAAAGATATTGTTCTGCACATAGCTTATGGCAAAAAGAAGACCATTGGTCTCATCTGTTCCGAGACATACACTCTTGTCCCCTTCAATCACAGCAATCGGTTTATCACAGGGTTCAAAAATATAAGCTCCTTCATCATTTACAGAAACCGTCCGGTTATAGTATGGGAACCGCCGGAATGCTTTCGCAGCCGCCCCGGAAAGAACAGCACCATTTAACTGTTCCTTTAAAACCACCCTTATTTTTACCGAATACACATTACGCTTCTTTATCTCGTAAAGAGTATAAGAATCAAAGTCATATTTTGGCATTTTTCTACTCCCTTCTCACTCATAAAGAATTGAGTTTACCCTTTGTTTAGTCTCAACTGATGTTCCACTGCCTACTATATCGGACTAGCTTCGTCAATCAAATATCTGTCCCGGAAGTTTCTTTTTCTCTTTTGGCGGAAAGTTCTTATCAAATGCCTCGACATCACTATCATCCACATAATAGCCCTTAGGCGTCTGGTATACTCCGGTGATGCCGTCAAGGTAACCCTTCTTTAATTCTTTGCAAAGAAAAAATGAAGCGTCCGCATCTTCCGGAAGATCATGATACCTGATGCCGAATTTACCGGCATAGTCAAATCCGCTCTTTCCGTAAAAGTCGATATTTCCTTCAAAAAGAACAGCGCCGAATCCCATTTCAGAAGCCTTTTCCAATGAATGATCCAGTATAGCTTTACCGTAACCCTTGCGTTTAAGCTCGGGTGTGATCCCTATTGGTCCCATTGTGAGTACCGGGATTTCTCTCCCGTCATCAGACTCAATAACAGTCTTCATAAACATATTCTGACCAATGAACTTCCCATCTTTCTCCATGACAAAATCGAGTTCTTTTATAAAAGCAGGATCATTTCTAAGTGTATGGAGTACATAATGCTCACTGCATCCCGGACGGTAAACATTCCAAAATGATTCTCTGACGAGATTTTCAACTGCTCTGTAATCTTTTTCCTCTTCTAATCGAATTGTATAATCCTGTGCTCCCATATTTTTACCCCTTAATTCATGAAACTTTTGTCTACTTTCTACTCCACCGTTTTTCAAATTCGTTTGTGATAGTTCTGAGATCATCTTTTATTCTTTCCCTATCTTCATTTGCATCAAAGAGCTGGATTGATAACTGCAGCGGAGCAAACAGCTGTATTGCGAGATTTCTCGCGCCAAATTTTTCTGCTTCTTTACTTAGCTGACCGTTTTTGATCATCTCGTGAAACAGATCTTCCGTATATTTCACCGGCCCGGATGCAAGTACATCCTGATAGAGCTTTGTCATCTCATCATTCTTGAACTGTTCCAGTGTTATCATCTTTCGAAAAGCTGATGCAAATTCGTCTTCAGTCCAGTACACATACTGGTTATTTACAAATTCGCATAGATCTGAAAGAGAAGTCTGCTCGTAACTTTCTGCATCTTCTTCGTATTCTTTTACCGGCACACTGTTGTCACTCGCCTGCTTTTCATCCTGCTCAAACATCTTTTTTATAATACTGTCAAATATCTCCTGCTTGCTTTTGTAATGGCGGTAAAGCGCTCCCTTTGTGATTCCCAGTTCGCTCGCGATCATACTGGTGGAAACTGCCTCAAAGCCCCGCTCCGCAAACAGTCTTAACGCAATCAGCAGTATTTCTTCTTTATTTGTTTTCATCCAATGCCTTTCTTGAATTATAAAACATCTTCAAAAATAAACGACCGTTTACAATATTGTAAACGATCGTTTATTTTAGTCAAGTATTTTTTTCTGCGTCATAAAATCTGACAGTTGCATATTTATAATGTTGGGATCAAAAGTCCTTTTGCCCCTGTCATCATATCCAGCTATAGTCGCCGCCTGTGACAGCAAGGCTCAGTAGCTGATCGTACTTCTCAACGTCCTCGCCCTCGATCATTCTTATAAGTTTCGCATTTTCTATAACTTTTGGCATCTCATCATCCGGACCAATCTCCATATCCGGTTCTTCACCGCAATACGGACATACTAGCTGCGGGCCTATTCGCACATCAAGAAAACGACTGCCACAAGCGCTGCATTCATAATATCCGCATCTTTCTGTATCATCTGGTACATAGTACATTTGTTATTTACCTCAACTTTAATCATTTTGACTATTCATTTTTGAAATATAATCAGTCAATACTTTAACCATCTCAGCTGCATGCTCATACTGTTCACGTGCATCTTCGGAAGAAACTATGTAAAAATCATTATAATCACATGTATTCCTTATCTGAAACGCATTCTGAAGATATTTCGAATACTTTTTATCAATTTTACCGGTTTTAACATATTCTTTTTGAAAATACGCAATCACTCCTGCATGTTTCGAAAAATCAACGCGTTCTATCGCCAAAACAGCCCTCACTGCTGAAAATATAGCATAATATGAACGGCTTATTGAATCTTTATATTGATGTGCATCCAATAATATTTCCGCAGATTTCAAACGTTCTACCGCAGATTCCAACCGGTACTTTACTAAATCATCCAATCTTTAATCCTTCTTTCTCAATATTACGGTAATACGGAAGTGTTTCCTTATACTTTTCATATTCATCATATGGTATAACCGTTGGAGAAATAACAACATCATTATCTAATCCAACATCTGCCGCTTCATCCCAGACCTGTCTAAGCTTATTTTGCAGATTTACCCTCTCACCCACAACTATCGCCGCTATATCAATATCTGACTGAGAATCATAATCACCACGCGCATACGAACCATAGAGAATGATGCTTTTTATATCTGAACCATATACCTTACGGTATACCGAAACAATTCTATTTGAAACATATGATAAGGTATCCTTGGAACACATAATTTCACCACGCTTTTTCTCAACAATTAATTGCGTTTCTATCATTTTAACTATATCGCAAAAACAGCCTCCATGCTATACTAACAGAATGTTCAGAGTTAGAATTAAAATAATCTTTTCACTTATTTATTTAATCGGACTAGCACTACTTTTGCCGTATTACTATGGCATATTCGTGGTTTCTAAAGAATATGACTACTTTATATTTCGGCGACCGATCACTGAACCTCTGCTTTTTAATGCAGTTTATTGGGGAATACTTGTAATTTTACTGTACCTCACCTACCGATTACTGTCCAAACTTTTAATCGTGATAGATGTTGATCGTGTCAAAAACATTCTTAAAGTTAAATGTCTGTTTCTTCCCGTTATATCAATACCGGTTGAAGACATCACCTCTTGGAAAAGCAACGATGTCCAATACAGAAACGGGCGTATCCGCTATCTCTATGTTCGGTATAAATTTCTTTTATTAAGGATCAACAGTCAGATTCATGTAAATCACGCTCAGCTTGAAGGCTATCTTCAGGCAAATATTCCAAGAAAGCGACGCAGCTAATGATAATTCATCCAATCCCACCTGTATATGATAAAAACTCAGAAATACTGATCCTCGGCAGCTTCCCTTCCGTCAAATCCAGAGAAGCTGCATTCTTTTACGGTCATCCTCAAAATAGATTTTGGAAAGTCCTATCCACAATCTATGATGATGAAACACCTGAAACAACAGATGATAAACGTAAATTTTTACTTAGAAATCACGTTGCCGTATGGGATGTGATCGGTTCCTGCGATATCGTTGGCTCTTCGGACTCCAGCATCAAAAATGTCACCGTGAATGACCTCAATCTAATATTAAAATCCGCTGACATAAAGGAAATCTATGTCAACGGAAAAACTGCGTTTAAGTATTATCATAAATATACCGAAGCTCTGACCGGACGGCAGGCTATCTGTCTCCCCTCAACCAGTCCTGCAAATGCAGCCTGGAATATCGATCGATTGGTTGATGCTTGGAAGGTCATTCGAACGGTTTGATAAAATCCTTTTCGCTTTTATATCTTCTACACATATTTCTCTTATCTTCAAGCAAATATTCCACGAAGGCGGTACAACTAATGATCCTTTGGATAATAGCTACCCTTGCGGCTTTTTTTGTAAAGGGGCTCTGCGGCTTTGCTAACACTTTGGTTTTCACATCAGTTCTCGGATTCGGGATAGCTAACGTTAATATCTCACCGGTGGAACTTGTTCTTGGTTATCCCACAAACCTCATCATGACCTGGAAAAACAGGAAACAGCTAAAAGTCGGCGTATACCTGCCTTTAGCATTACTGGTCCTTGCCGGTAGCATTCCCGGAGCTTTTTTGTTGAAAAACATCAATGTACAATATCTGAAAATCTTCTTTGGGATAGTCGTGATCCTCATCGGGATAGAAATGTTTCTAAGAGAATATCAAAAGACACGTCTGCGTGAATCCAAACTCCTCCTCGGAGCGATCGGCATTCTGTCCGGTTTGCTATGCGGTCTTTTCGGAATAGGCGCTCTGCTCGTCGCATATGTCGGCAGAGTAACCAATACAAGCGACGAGTTTAAGGCAAATATCAGTGCTGTTTTTATTGTTGAAAATACCGTCCGACTTATTATTTATACTGCGCTCGGTGTCATTACTTTCGAATCCGTAAAACAGGCAGTTTTACTCACTCCATTTATGCTTGCAGGATTATTCGCCGGAATGAAAAGTTCCGCAATTCTTGATGAAAAGCATGTTAAAAAGCTGGTGATCATCCTGCTCATCATTTCAGGTGCGGTATTAGCTGCAAAGAACATATTTTAGCCAGGCTTTTAGTACAATTTTTTGTATTGACAATACTTTCAGCGTGCGTTATTGTATCACTGTACTAGTCATCTAATACAATAGTACAATAAACAGAAAGGAATACGCACTATGCCATGGAACCTTAATTCGGGTAGCCCTATATTCATCCAGATTATTGATCATCTCCAAAATGATATTGTTTCAGGTTTTTACAAACCCGGGGATAAACTTCCAAGTGTTCGTGAGCTTGCTGCCGAAGCCGGCGTCAATCCCAACACAATGCAGAAGGCACTCAGTGAATTTGAACTGACAGGACTGGTTCACTCAGAGAGAACCAGCGGACGTTTTATTACGGAGGACCAAAAATTGATAGAAGAATTAAAGACATCACTTGTACAAACACAGATAAAAGAATTCTTTGAAAACCTGAAGAAACTTGGCTTTACCGAAAATGAGATCCTGCAGCTTGTCAAAGAACATACGGATAAATAATTTTATTAAGGAGCAAAATATGAGTAATCTGTTAGAAATACAGGGCTTATTCAAAAATTATGATAATATTCAGGCTCTGAACAACGTAAATCTGTCTATCAGTCCGGGACATATAACAGGTCTTCTGGGACCAAACGGAAGCGGAAAGACAACTCTCATAAAGATAATCTGCGGTCTTCTGCGTCCATCTTCAGGAACCGTACTTGTGGACGGCAATCCGATCGGTCCCAAGTCAAAGGCGATCATTTCTTATCTTCCTGATAAAACCTACCTTAGCAACAACATGACTATTTTATCTGTTATCGAGATGTTTAAAGACTTTTACGATGATTTTGACGATAACAGAGCATACGAAATGCTTAATAGTCTCAACATCGATCCCAAGCGCAAACTCAAAACTCTTTCTAAAGGTAATAAAGAAAAGGTTCAGCTTATTCTTGTTATGAGCCGCAGAGCCAAGCTCTATATTCTGGACGAGCCCATTGCCGGTGTTGATCCTGCCGCCAGAGATTATATATTACGGACTATTATCAGTAACTATGATCCATCTGCTTCTATCATCATATCTACACACCTTATCGCAGACATAGAGCCGGTGCTGGATGAAGTTATTTTCTTACAAAACGGAAATGTCAGACTCTATCAGCCTGTTGATGACATAAGAGCAAACTATGGCAAATCAGTCGATGAATTTTTCAGGGAGGTATACAGATGTTAGGCAAACTTATTAAACATGAATTTAAGAATACATGGATGGCAATGGTTCTTATATATGTCATAACCATCTTCCTTGGGATTTCAGGAGCCATTTTTTTCAGAATCCTAAATTCATACGAAATTTTAACAGAATCATGGCGTGCATTTTTGAACATGGCCGGTTTTTTAGGCGCTGTTGCCGCACTGTCAGCACTTAACATGATCGTCATTATATTTCTTGTTGTACACTATTACAAAAATCTGTATTCCTCACAGGGATATCTATCATTTACACTGCCCGCAACAGCAACAGAAGTAGTTTCTTCCCGAATAATCGTTTCCTGCATATGGATGTTGCTTTTTTATGTATCTGTATTTATCAGCATTACATCATCGCTGTTCCTTATGCTCCAACTTCCTGAGTTTTCAAATTTATGTCAAGGTATAAAAGAATTCTTTAATGAGCTAGCACACAGTTCTTCCTTAGGCTCTTTTGTAGGATTCATTACACTATTAGTTTTTTCAGCTATACTTTCAACATTCGCAAATCTTATGCAGTATTTCTTTTGCATAAGCATAGGACAGTTATGGCACAAAAACAAAATTTTAGGCGCAGTAATATGCTATATCGGAACAAGCATCGTTCTTGGAATAATTGTCAACTTCATAAGTTTCGGAAGCATATTACTAAACTCTTTTAACGATACCGAATCCACAAATTTCATTTATAACTACATAGCAAGGCTTTCCGTGTACTCAATTGTACTCATACTTATTTTCTATTTTACATCTATATTTGTTGCAAACGAAAAACTCAATCTTGACTGATCATGAACAAAGAAATTCCCTCATCCGGTCTAACCATAGCAAAGAATCCGTTTTTAGGAATTCCAACGTAATTTCCTATAAGTCAAAAAGAGCCCTTTGCGGGCTCTTTTTATAATTATGTTACATTTGCAACATCCTGATTCACTTTATGAACATTGCATCGCCAAATGAGAAAAATCTATATCTCTCCTTTACAGCTTCTTTATATGCTGCCATTACATGATCACGTCCTGCGAGAGCTGATACAAGCATGATAAGAGTTGACTCCGGCAGGTGGAAGTTTGTAATAAGTCCGTCAAGGACTTTGAACTTATATCCCGGATAGATAAAGATATCTGTATTACTTCCTGCTGTTGGCTGTACTACACCATTCTCATCCGCTGCAGACTCGATAGTACGGCAACTTGTAGTTCCGACACAGATAATTCGACCTGAACCGGATTTCTTCACTTCATTGATCGTATCAGCTGCAGACTTGGTAACCATATAGTACTCAGTGTGCATATGATGATTCAGCACGTTTTCTTCCTTAACAGGACGGAAAGTTCCGAGTCCTACGTGAAGCGTCACATAGACGATCTTTACACCCATGTCCTCGATTTCCTGCAAAAGTTCTTTTGTGAAGTGAAGTCCTGCCGTAGGAGCCGCTGCCGAACCGTCAAACTTTGCATACACAGTGTTGTAGCGGTCTCTCTCTTTAAGTTTATGAGTTATATAAGGAGGCAAAGGCATCTCTCCGAGCTTATCCAGAATCTCTTCAAAAATTCCGTCATACTCAAAGTGAACGAGTCGATCACCCTCATCCACGATGTCGATGATCTCCGCTTTCAGAAGTCCGTCACCAAATACTACGCGGGCACCTTTTCTGAGTTTCTTTCCGGGACGCACGATAGTCTCCCATATATCATTCTCTTTTCTCTTAAGGAGAAGGATTTCTACCGCTGCCCCAGTGTCTTCCTTTACACCAAGGAGGCGTGCCGGTATAACACGGGTGTTATTTAGCACAAGGCAGTCTCCTGCTCTTAAATAACCCTTGATATCGTGGAAGATCTTGTGTTCAAAAGCACCTGTATTCTTATCCATAACAAGCAATCTGGACTGATCTCTGTTCTCCAGCGGGTCCTGCGCAATCAATTCTTCCGGCAGATCATACCAAAAATCTTTTTTTAATAATTCTTCACTCATTATATAAACTCCAACTTCTTTTATATAAACCCATCCAATAACCTTAGCGATATATACACAAAGAAACCCGACCTTCGTCGGGCTTCTCTATTCTAGAAATATGTATCTCATTTGTCAACCGTACATAAAGCATTTACAGCTCTACCCTAAAAAAAGATCTACAAACCGGAAGTTCCTACAGTCGACAAGTCCCCGGTTGGTAAGTCTGAGTTCGGGTAAGCATGCCAGTGCAGCCAGTGCCATGGTCATATAAGGAGAATTTATCACGCATCCCATGTCCTTCCATGCGGCATCAAGCTTACTGATAAGTGCAGCCATCTCCTCAACCGGAAGATCATTCATGAGACCGGCGATCGGTAACGGAACAAGTGCCAATACTTTGCCGTCTGCTGCCGCGCACATTCCGCCTCCGCACTCTATCAGAGTATTTGCAGCGAGAGCCATATCCTCATCGTTTGTTCCGGCTACGAGCAGGTTATGCGCATCATGAGCAACTGTCTGTGCCATAGCCCCCTTCTTGAATCCGAATCCTTTTATAAATCCTACTCCTTTGGTGCCAGTCTCATTATGCCTCTCAAAAACTGCCATCTTCATGACATCCTGTGCCGGATCAGCTAATACACGACCATCCTTAACCGCAAGATCAAGTACCCTCTCATAGTTACTTACACGGTTGGGAATTATCTCAATAACGCGTGTTTTTACGCTTTCCTCTGCCCCTTCCGGTGCAGCTATCATGAAACTGTCTGACGTGATAGTCTCACCTACGTGCATCGTATTATATACTGAAGCCGGAAATTCAGACTTGCCGTAATCAACTGTCATCTTTCCGTTCTCAGCTACAACATCTCCGTCAATAATAGTACGTGTGATACGGATATCTCTTAGATCATCAAAGAATACTATATCAGCACACTTACCCGGAGCGATACTTCCCATCTCATGTTCCATTCGCAGGCATGAAGCAGGATTAATAGTGACATACTGTATAGCTTTGATCGGATCAAGTCCCAGCTTAATAGCGCATCGAACAATATGATCAAGATGGCCATGAGATATCAACGTATCAGGATGTGTATCATCTGAGACCAGACAAGCATAACGGTCATCTATTTTATTGTCTAAAACTGCGCTGATTATTACGGGCATATCCTGCCATGCACTTCCGAAACGTATCAACGCATACATTCCGCGGCGCATCTTCTCAAGGACGTCCTCGGCTCTGGTGGACTCGTGACAACACCTGACTCCTGATGCTATATAAGCATTTAGCCCCGCTCCCGTCTCAGGGATCGAATAATGACCTGTGACCACCTGATCAGCTTTCAGCGTCTCGGCAATCTCTCCATGAACATTGGGATCTGTGCCGATCACTCCCGGAAAATTCATCATCTCTCCGAGCCCCATGACTCCGTCCCAGGTCATCATCTCACGTACATCCTCTGGACCGATATGAGAGCCGGTGTCTTCGAAACCTGTTACCGCAGGTACGCAGGAAGGGACATTAGCCATCGACTTTAGTGGCGTCTTCTTCCCATCGTCTATCATGGCTTTTACCCCCTCTGGTCCGCATACATTGCATATCTCATGCGGATCCATAAAGATTCCTGTGGTACCGTGAGGAACTACTGCTCGTCCATATTCTCTTACACTTATCATAGATGATTCCACATGGATATGAGCATCTATGAAACCGGGAGCTATATACTGACCGGCGGCATCAATCACCTTCGTATCCTCTCCAATACAATGAGATGCATCACCGACAAGAGCTATCCTTCCTTCGGCAATTGCTACATCCATTCCCTCCTGTACCTCAGCGGTGCATACATTAACGAGTTTTGCATTTCTGATAACGAGTTCAGCTTTTTCAACCCCTGTCGCTACTTTTGCCAGTGTTGCTGTCACTTCAAAGAGTGGCTTTTTACAAAACTTGTTAAGCATTGTTTGTCTCCTCCCTTGTCTCTTCTACTCTATGTATTTGTATTATTAGATATAGTACTTCCTGCTTTGTAAGTTCCAGTGAAAACTTAGACTTTACGAAACTGTTTATCCTTTCTGTGCAGGACAGATATTGTGGATATGCTGTTGTGATCTCATTATACAAAAAATCCTGTCCTTCGTCGCGTACAAGAGAGCCTTTTATGAGCCTTTCAGCTAAAAATTTTACATGTGTATATAACCCTGCATAAGATGTATTTTCTCTGTTTGTGAGACCGCCTCTGTCGTATCGTATGATGTCCATGATGCTCCGTGCAGTATCCATCACCGACTGCTCATAGCTTTCATTCTGATTTTCGGACTGCCCACTTATAAAATGAAATGCGATATACCCGATCTCACCCTTTGGGATCTCGCAACCTCAAAATAGCTTGCATCCACTTCAGACGCAAGCCTAATAATGACCCAAGGGGACGGGGGTGGTGGTCCATGGACCACCACCCCCGTCCCCTTGGGTCATTCTCCAAATATATCTTTGTATATAGTATTGTACTTATCCTCAGATATTTCCTCATCATTATAATAATATATGCGATTTCCATCCTCCTCTTCATTCCAATATAAATTCATCGAATCCTCTATTTGAAGATCTCCATTATACTTATAGAGCTGATACGTACTACGTCCTTCATGTGAGGTATCCTGATACACAACCCATGTAGCGTTGTTATATGTTATGTATCTGGCAAAAGCAGCAGTCCCTTCTCCATCTGCAAACATAGTTACTTTTCCGTCTTTGCAGTCGAAACACATGATTCCATACATTGTTTCGATTATATACTCTAATTCTCCATCGTTATCTACATCATACGGTTCGATAACTTTCTGGTAGTCATTCATGTCATCTTCAGACCAACCCCAGTCTCTGGTATCAATATATCCGGTCTTACCATCAATATCTGCAAACTCCGCTTGTACTTCACCCTTGCAGAATGCTTCAAACAGTTCCTGCGGACTCATTGCATTTAACTCTTCCTGAGTATACTTTGCTTCAAAAGGCTCATTCTCACCGTTAATATCCTCTGTTACATCTTCTAATAAACCATCTTTTAGCATGTACATATAGCAAAACGGACTCTTATCAAAAGTATTATAACCGCTAAGGTAAAAGCATTTCCCACCATCAATATCTTTAAATTCTTCTTCCGTATAGTATGTAATATTGGGATCATACCATCCAAATAGCTGCTCTACCTCCAGGTTTTCATTAACGAACCAGACTGTCGAAGAATACCAGCGGGTATCATCTTCGTCATCTTGATGTCCGCGCAGCACAAAAGCTTCATCGTTTCCATCATCATCAAAATCTACACGATACGATGCAAACTCTCCTTCTTTCATTACATCAAGCTCTTTTGCATATTCATATACGGCATCCGTGAATTCATTTTCACCTTTTTCCAGATTGACAATGTCCTGCATCTCTTCTGTAGAATCTTCCGTTTTTTCTGTAAATCTTTCAGTATCTTCCGTATTTTCATTTTGTTCTTCACTTACAGTTTCTTTTAAATCATTTGTCTCTGCAGTTTTTTTGTTTTCACCACAGCCATATAATGCAAATGCCGTACAAGCACTTATAAGTGCTAACAATATTATCCTCTTTTTCACTAAACTGATACTCCTATCTTTCAATCCTTCCTACTTCCTGTACAGTCCTTTTTATCAGCACAGTATGCCGCTAAAATTATGAATCTCATGCTGTATTATTTGTGCTGTGAGTTTTAAATCACCGAAAAAGCCGCTGTCTCCCAAAGTGAAGATGCAACGGCTTTTCTAGCTGTTTATTTATTACGTATTATGATCTGAGCTCGATTCCGAGTCCGTTAAGACCGTTAAGAATCTTCTTCATCGCGGAGTTAACCTCATCATCAGAAAGTGTCTTCTCAAGGTTTCTGAAGGTCAGTGTGTATGCTACTGACTTGAAGCCTGCCTTGATCTGATCGCCCTCATAGATATCAAAGAGCTTCATGCTCTCCAGGATCTTTCCACCTCTCTGACGAAGGATATCATCGATCTGACCTACGAGTACTTCCTTCGGCACTACCATAGAGATATCACGGGTAACTGCCGGGAACTTTGCGATTCCGGTGAACTTACGGTCAAAGGTTGCACGCTTAACGATTTCAGGAAGGTCAAGAACTGCAACGTATACTCTGCTGCCGATAGAATAATTATCAGCAACTACAGGATGAACCTCACCCATGAAACCGATAACCTGTCCATCATAGACGATATTTGCCTGACGACCCGGATGCAGGAATGTCTTTCCACTCTTCGGATCATAGGACGGAGTCTGCTTCATTCCAACCTTGCCGAGGAACTCCTCTACTACACCCTTAAGTGTATAGAAATCTCCCTCACCGTAAGAACCAAGAGTCAGCTGTGTACGCTCATCCGGATAGTCATTAAGAGGAAGTGCCTTCGGCAGATAGATGTTTCCGATCTCGTAGAGCTTTACATCCTTATTTCTGCGGTTGTAGTTTGTTGCAAGGCTTGTAAGCATACCATTGAGTGTCAGCGTTCTCATGATAGAGAAGTCCTCTCCCAGAGGATTGCTGATAGCGATAGCCTGTCTCTCCGTAGCGTCAGCCGGCAGCATGAGCTTATCAAATACCTTCGGACTCTCAAAGGAATATGCCATTGCTCCTGAGTAGCCTGCAAACTCAGCAACATTACGCGCAACATCCTCTACACGCATCTTGAAAGTCTTTTTTCCGCTGTTTGCGCTGGATGCAGGGAGAGTTGTCGGGATATTCTCATAACCAAAGAATCTAGCAACCTCCTCACTGGAATCAGCAAATCCCAGAAGATCCTGACGGAATGTCGGGCATACGAGGTCACCTGTGTTCTCGTCATACTCAACTTCAAGTCTGCTAAAGTACTCAAGCATATCTTCTTTAGAAATATCTGTGCCAAGGTACTGATTGATACGCTCAGGCTCAAACTTAATGCGTACTTTCTCAGGAAGCTCTGTATGAACGTCAACTACACCCTTAAGAACTGTACCGCAATTAAGATCCTCGACAAGTGTACATGCACGGTTCATGGCATCGAGTGCATTATGGGGATCGAGACCCTTTTCAAAGATACCGGAAGCATCTGTACGAAGTCCTACACGCTTAGAAGACTTACGGATATTCGGGCCGTTAAATGTAGCAGCCTCGAAAAGAATATCAGTAACATTTTCGGTGATCATGGAATTTTCTCCGCCCATGATACCTGCGATACCGATTTCCTTCTCGCCATCACAGATCATCAGTACATCATGATCCAGATTTCTTTCCTGTCCGTCAAGAGTAGTGAACTTCTCACCATCCTTAGCACGACGAACTACGATCTTTCCGCCCGCGATAGTAGAAAGGTCATAAGCGTGCATAGGCTGACCGTACTCCATCATTACAAAGTTTGTGATATCTACGATATTGTTGATAGGACGGATACCTGCTGCGCGGAGGCACTTCTTCATCCACTCCGGTGACTCACCGATCTTTACGTTCTTTACAACACGTCCTGTATAACGTCTGCAAAGGTCAGTGTCCTCTACTTCTACGCTGATGTAGTCAGAAGAGCTCTCTGATGCGTTTGCACCTGTCTCACGAACGCACGGATAAACAAACTTTTTATTGAATGTAGCTGCTGCCTCACGTGCGATACCCATTACTGCATAACAGTCAACACGGTTTGAAGTGATCTCATACTCAAAGATAGTATCGTGAAGACCCATGAGCTCGATGGCATCACTTCCCGGAACTGCGTCATCGGAAAGGAAATAAAGTCCGCTCTCCGGAGCATCCGGAAATACCTCTCTGGAAGAACCAAGTTCCTCAACAGAGCACATCATGCCAAAGCTGTCCACGCCGCGGAGTTTTCCTGCCTTGATCTCGATACCGTCTTCCGGAAGCGCACCGCCATCATGACCGCCTGCTACCTTTCCGCCATCAAGAACTACGATGACCTTCTGTCCCTTATCGCCAACATGTACATTCGGTGCACCTGTAACGATCTGAACTGTCTCAGATCCTACATTTACCTGACACACAACGAGCTTTTCTGCATCAGGATGCTTCTCTACGGAAAGTATCTCACCAACTACGATCTTGGAGAGATTCTTATCAAGTTTCTCAAAACCCTCAACCTTTGTTCCAGTGAGGGTCATTCTATCTGTATATTCCTGATCTGTACATTCCAGATCCGGAACATACCTCTTGATCCAATTTAATGATGTATTCATCTCAGTCTATATCTCCTCTATAAACACTGGTTTATATCTGAAAAATTTTCACTAATCCGCCTTATCAAAACTGCTTTAAGAATCTGATATCGTTCTCGTACATAAGACGCATGTCATCGATCTCATACTTAAGAAGTGCGATTCTCTCAAGTCCTACACCAAAAGCGAAGCCCTTGTACTTCAGCGGATCAATGTGGCTCATTTCCAGTACGTGCGGATGTACCATACCGCAGCCGAGGATCTCGATCCAACCCTCTCCCTTACAGAAACGGCATCCCTTACCGCCACACTTAAAGCAGGATACGTCCATCTCAGCAGAAGGCTCGGTGAACGGGAAGTGATGAGGACGGAACTTTACCTTTGTATCCTCACCGAAAAGCTCTTTCGCAAACTCTGCAAGAGTTCCTTTAAGATCCGCAAAAGAAACGTTTTCATCAATTACAAGACCCTCTACCTGATGGAATACCGGTGAATGTGTAGCATCTACTTCATCTGCACGGTATACACGTCCCGGGCTGATCATACGAATCGGGATCCTGCCCTTTTCCATCTCATGAACCTGAGTACCGCTTGTCTGTGTACGGAGAAGCATTTCTCCATTTATATAAAATGTATCCTGCTCGTCCTTTGCCGGATGATCAGCAGGGATATTCAGTGCTTCAAAGTTGTAGTAATCCTTCTCAACTTCCGGACCCTCTACTACTTCATAACCAAGACCGATAAAGATTCTCTCCATCTCTTCCAGAGCGATCTGATTCGGGTGACGATGACCGATGGCAGAACCCTTTGCCGGAAGCGTAACATCGATTGTTTCTGCGGCAAGCTGAACTTCTCTCGCTGCAGACTCAAGCCTTGTCTTTGCTTCTTCCATGGCATTTTCGATCTCTGTACGGAGCTCATTTACCATCTGTCCTACCTTCGGACGATCCTCCGCTGCCACATCACGCATGCCCTTAAGTACTGCTGTGAGTGAACCTTTCTTTCCAAGTACCTCTACCCTTACATCATTAAGGCGATCGAGATCCACGCTTTCAGAAATCTGACTGAGCGCTTTTTCTCTGATCTCTTCCAGTTTTTCCTTAATCATAATTTCCTTTCCAGCCTATAATCAGCTAACCAATATTTCTTCCCTTGCCGCGCGCATCGCATCAAAAAAGGGCAGTACCGCAAGGGACGGAAGTCTTTCCGCGGTACCACCCTATTTTTCCTATTTTGAAGCTGCAACACAGCCAAATGCACAGGAACACTTATCAGCTTAACGCGCTGTAACGTCCGTCAGCAGTCTTAACAAACCACCTCCGGCAGCTCCGCATGTGAATATTTTCCCGGTCGTGTCAAGTGAAAGCTCTCAGCCGATGACTTTCCTCTCTGGTCAGGTATCTCCGGTATCTTAAAATGCATCAATGCCTTTTTCCATATTTACTGAACCATTTTAATGTGATGAAGCATTTATGTCAAGTGTTACACTATTTACTTTATGATGTAAGGGTCAAAAGTACTTTTGCCCCTTACTGATGACACGAATTGCTTCGCTTCTTTATGAAGCTTACGCAATTCTAAAACACTCGCATTCCGCGTAATTACGCTACATGCTCGTGTTTTGCGGGTCCCAAATAAAAAATCCTTTATGAGCAAGCTCAATAGGATTTTTTACTTTTGCCCCTGTCATCACTTTATCACACGAACTCTGTAGACATCCTCAAGTGCATTGAGTTTATCAAGTACTTCATCAGTGATAAGTGAATCCAGATCAAACATTGCTACTGCATACTCTTTTTTAGACTTGGAGTTCAGGTTCGCAATATTTATACCTGCATCACCGAATGCCGCTGTAAACTTTGTGAGCATGTTTGCCTTGTTCCTGTGGAAGATAACAACTCTTGACGCACTCTCTGCTTCACCAAGGTCGATCGCAGGATAATTTACAGAATTCTTGATATTTCCATTCTCCATGTACTCACGGAGTTCCTTTACTGCCATCACAGCGCAGTTGTCCTCTGACTCCTCTGTGGAAGCTCCGAGGTGAGGTGTTACGATACATCCCTCTGCACCTACTGTTGTCGGATTCGGGAAATCACTTACATACTTTCTGAGTTTGCCGACCTTGAGTGCTGCTACTACGGATTCCTCATCTACCAGCTCGTCACGGGCAAAGTTCAGGATCACTGCAGTATCCTTCATGAGCTTGATCGCTTCTGCATTGATCATATGACGTGTGGAATCAAGAAGCGGCACATGGATTGTGATGTAATCACAATTTGCGTAGATTTCCTCAACTTTAAGCACATGCTTTATGGATCTTGACAGATGCCATGCTGCATCAACAGAAATATAAGGATCATAACCATATACTTCCATGCCGAGATTTACAGCTGCGTTTGCAACCTTAACTCCGATGGCACCGAGTCCGATGACACCGAGCTTCTTGCCTGCGATCTCTGTTCCGGCATACTGCTTCTTCTGCTTTTCTGCTGTCTTTGCTACATCAGGATCGTTCTTTCCCTCTGTATTAAGCCAGTTGATACCGTCAACGATACCACGGGATGCGTAGAGCATACCTGCGATAACGAGTTCCTTTACACCGTTTGCATTTGCACCCGGAGTATTGAATACGACAATACCCTTTTCTGCACATTTCTCAAGCGGAATATTGTTTACGCCCGCACCTGCACGGGCAACTGCCAGGAGGTTCTCCGGCAGATCCATGTCATGCATCTTTGCAGAACGCACAAGGACACAGTCTGCATCCTTGAAATCGTCACAATGAACGTATCCATCACCAAATTTATCGAGTCCGATCTTTGCAATAGGATTCAGTGTATGATATTTGAACATTTCTCTCACCCGTTCTTCTTCTCAAAATCAGCCATAAACTCAACAAGTTTCTCTACGCCTTCCTTCGGCATAGCATTGTAGATGGAAGCTCTCATTCCGCCTACGCTTCTGTGACCCTTGAGGTTTACAAAACCAGCCTCTGTGGACTCAGCAACAAACTTCTTATCGAGTTCTTCGTTTCCTGTTACGAAAGGTACATTCATAAGAGAACGAGATGCCTTCTCTACTGTTCCCTTAAAGAGCTGTGACTGATCAAGGAAGTTGTAAAGAATCGCTGCCTTCTCTTCGTTCTTTGCCTTCATGGCTGCGAGACCGCCCTGCTCCTTAAGCCACTTGAAAACAAGTCCGCAAGTGTAGATAGTGTAGCACGGAGGTGTATTAAAGAGGCTGTCTGCGTCTGCCTGTGTCTTCCACTTCAGCATGGTAGGTGTGCCCTCAAGTACATCATCTGTAACGAGGTCATCACGAACAACAACGATAGACATACCGGCAGGGCCTACATTTTTCTGTACACCGCCGTAAAGAACCGCATACTTGCTGATGTCATGGGGTTCTGACAGGAACATGGATGAAACATCCGCTACCAGATCCTTCCCCTTTGTATTCGGAAGTTCCGGGAACTTTGTTCCGTATATCGTATTATTCTGGCAGATATATACATAATCTGCATCATCACTTATCGGAAGATCTGAACAGTCAGGGATATATGAAAAAGTCTTGTCCTCTGATGAAGCAATAGCCCTTGCATCACCATATCTCTTTGCTTCCTGCCATGCTTTCTTTGCCCACTGACCGGTAATGATGTAATCAGCAACCTTATTCTTCATGAGATTCATAGGTATTGCTGAAAACTGTGTCCAGGCACCGCCCTGCAGGAAGAGAACCTTGTAGTTGTCCGGTACGCCGACCAGCTCCCTGAAGTCCTTTTCCGCAGTTTTGATGATCTCATCAAACCACTTTGAGCGATGACTCATCTCCATGACTGACTGTCCGGATCCATGATAGTCCAACATTTCTTCAGCGCATGTCTTCAGAACCTCTTCCGGCATCATTGCCGGACCTGCGGAAAAATTATAAACTCTGCTCATTGCTCTTCCGTCTCCTTACACTTTGATTTTTCATAAATTCGGCTTATCACCGAAAGCCCCCATCGGCAAATACCAATTTCGACTAATACACTAACTGTATCACCCGAGGAATATTTTATCAACCTAAAATTTTATCGCTTTAGCGTTTTAAAGTTTAAACTTTTATTTCTCAGCCTTTTTCTTTGCAAGATCAGCTTCATCAAAAGCCTCGGAAATCGATTTCCCCGGCGCTACCATGGGATATACGCTATCATCTTTATCTATAACACATTCGATGAGAACCGGTCCGTTGTAAGCTATTGCTTCCTCAATAGCCGGAGCTACTTCTTCCTTCTTTGTGACACGGATCGCTTTACATCCGAGTCCCTCTGCCACCTTGCAATAGTCAACCTTATCGGTAAGTACAGTCTGTGAGTAGCGTTTACCGTAAAACAGCGTCTGCCACTGACGCACCATGCCCAGAACTTCATTATTAATGACGATATCAATGACAGGGATATTGTAACGACTTGCAGTAGCAAGCTCATTCATATTCATACGGAAACATCCGTCTCCGCCGATATTTACGACAATATCCTCAGGGCATCCGACTTTTGCACCGATAGCTGCTCCCAGACCGTATCCCATAGTTCCGAGACCGCCGCTGGTGATGAAGTGACGCGGCTTTCTGAAGCGATAGTACTGAGCTGTCCACATCTGATGCTGTCCAACGTCTGTCGTAACGATCGCCTTTGAACCGGTCACTCGATCAAGTTCCTCGATCACAAAAGGACATGTCAGACGATCCTTTGCATAGCTAAGAGGGAACTCCTTTTTAAGCTCATTTATGTGCTCATTCCACTCTGTATTCTTCTTTTCATGAACGAGCGGAGTAAGCTCACGAAGTACATGACGCAGATCTCCTATAAGACTGGCACTTGTACGGATATTTTTATTTATCTCCGCTGCGTCTATGTCGATGTGAAGGATCTTTGCATGTGACGCAAACTTCTTTGCATTACCAACTACACGGTCAGAGAATCTCGCTCCCATCGCAATAAGCAGATCGCACTCACTCGCTGCCTTATTACTGGTCTTTGTGCCGTGCATACCGATCATACCTGTATAGAGCGGATTTGTAGGATCAAAAGCGCCCTTACCCATAAGCGTATCACATACAGGACAGCTTATTTTCTCTGCGAAATCTTTAACTTCCTCAGATGCTCCAGAAAGGACTGCGCCTCCTCCGAGGTATATCAGAGGTCTCTTTGCCATATTTATGAGATGCGCCGCTTCTTTCAGCTGTTCTGCTGTATAACGGTTAGAACGCTTCGCCGGTTCTGCATTTTTAGCCTTAAATTCTGCCTTATTTGCTGTCACATCTTTTGTGACATCCACCAAAACAGGTCCCGGACGTCCTGACTGCGCTATTTCAAAGGCTCTTCTGAGAGTATCTGCGAGTTTATTTACATCCTTTACGATGTAACCATGCTTTGTTATAGGCATGGTCACACCTGCAATATCCACCTCCTGGAATGTATCTTTTCCGAGAAGCGGCAGATTAACGTTTGCCGTGATAGCTACCATCGGCACCGAATCCATGAACGCTGTTGCTATTCCTGTTACGAGATTGGTAGCGCCCGGGCCTGATGTTGCCATACAGACACCGACTTTACCGGTTGCTCTTGCATATCCATCTGCTGCATGGGATGCTCCCTGCTCATGGCTTGTGAGCACGTGGCGGATTTCATCCGAATGTTTATAAAGTGCATCATATACATTCAGTATCGAACCACCCGGGTAACCGAAAACGGTGTCAACACCTTCTTCTTTTAATACTTCTACGATTATTTCTGCACCTGTAAGCTGCATATTCTTACTCCTGTGTATTAATTCATTCCCTCAGGTATCTCAAGTACCGCACCGCGATTTCCGCTGGTAACGAGTTTCTGATAACGTGCAAGATAACCTGTGGTTACATTTGGCTTTCTCGGCTTCCAATTCTTACGTCTCTCTGCAAGGACTTCGTCGGATACGAGAACATTCAGCGCATTGTTCGGAATATCAACCTTGATGATATCGCCTTCTTCAATGAGAGCGATAGGACCGCCTACTGCTGCCTCAGGAGAAACATGACCGATGGATGCTCCTCTGGATGCTCCGGAGAAACGGCCATCTGTGATAAGTGCGACGCTTTCTCCAAGTCCCATACCTGCGATGGCACTTGTCGGATTCAGCATCTCTCTCATACCCGGACCACCCTTAGGTCCCTCATAACGGATGACAACTACATCACCAGGATTGATCTTTCCACCAAGGATTGCACTGATCGCATCTTCTTCGCAATCAAATACACGAGCCGGTCCCTCATGAGTCATCATTGACGGAGCAACTGCAGATCTCTTTACAATACCTGTATCCGGTGCGATATTTCCCTTAAGCACTGCGATACCGCCCTCCTGCATGTAAGGATTTTCAATAGGACGGATAACTTCCGGATTCATGTTTACTGCATTCTTGATATTTTCTCCGACTGTCTTTCCTGTAACTGTCATGCAGTCAAGATTCAGCAGATCCTTTTTATTAAGCTCGTTCATTACTGCGTAAACACCGCCTGCTTCATTGAGGTCTTCCATGTAAGTCGGGCCGGCCGGTGCCAGATGACAGAGATTAGGAGTACGTGCAGAAATCTCGTTCGCGATCTCCATATTGAGCTCTACGCCTGCTTCATGAGCGATAGCGGGCAGGTGAAGCATAGTATTTGTTGAGCATCCAAGTGCCATATCCATAGTCATGGCATTCATAAATGCTTCCTTTGTCATGATGTCTCTCGGACGGATATTTCTCCTGTACATCTCCATTACTGCATATCCTGCCTGCTTTGCGAGACGGATCCTCTCAGAATAAACTGCAGGAATCGTACCATTTCCGCGAAGTCCCATACCGATCGCTTCTGTAAGACAGTTCATGGAGTTTGCAGTGTACATACCGGAACAGGAACCACAGGTCGGACACACATGCTCTGCAAAGTAATCAAGCTCTGCTTCATCGATCCTGCCTGCGGCCTTTTCTCCAACAGCCTCAAACATTGAGGAAAGTGAACGCTTTTTGCCATGAACGTGTCCGGCGAGCATCGGGCCGCCGGATACAAATACTGTCGGGATATTTACACGTGCAGCTGCCATCAGTAGTCCCGGAACGTTCTTATCACAGTTCGGGATCATTACGAGAGCATCAAACTGATGTGCAAGTGCCATACACTCTGTTGAGTCAGCGATGAGGTCACGTGTTACGAGTGAATACTTCATTCCGATGTGCCCCATTGCGATACCATCACAAACAGCTATAGCAGGAAATACTACCGGTGTTCCGCCAGCTTCTGCTACACCAAGCTTTACAGCCTGTGTGATCTTATCAAGGTTCATGTGTCCCGGAACGATTTCATTATAGGAGCTTACGATACCTACTAACGGTCTCTCCATCTCCTCTTTTGTATATCCCAGTGCATTAAAAAGACTTCTTGCAGGAGCTGCCTGATCTCCTCTTTTTACATTATCACTTCTCATTTCCGATTCCTCCTACTATAAACTTAACTAGTCTTAAACTCTTGCTGCTATGAGATCACCCATTTCTGCTGTCCCGACCTTTGTCGTTCCTTCTGAATAGATGTCTCCTGTACGGTAACCTTCTCTGAGCACCTTACGAACTGCTTCTTCCACTGCATCTGCCTCTTTCTGCAGTCCGAATGAGAAACGAAGCATCATTGCAGCAGAAAGGATCGTTGCGATAGGATTTGCGATGCCCTTTCCTGCAATATCCGGTGCGGATCCGCCAGAAGGCTCATAAAGACCGAAGCTTGTCTCGTTAAGTGAAGCACTTGAAAGCATTCCGATAGAGCCTGTGATCTCAGCTGCCTCATCAGAAAGAATGTCTCCAAACATATTCTCAGTAAGAACTACATCAAACTGTGCCGGATCCTTTACGAGCTGCATTGCTGCATTATCTACGAGCATATGCTCTACTGTTACTTCCGGATATTTCTCTGCGACTTCATTTACGACTTTTCTCCAAAGTCTTGATGAGTCAAGGACATTTGCCTTATCCACGCTCGTAACTTTCTTTCTGCGCTTCATAGCGACCTCAAAGCCCTTGATAGCGATACGACGGATTTCATCCTCGTTATAGGAAAGTGTATCTACTGCAGTCATCACACCATCGACTTCGGTGGTATGACGCTCACCAAAGTAAAGTCCTCCGGTAAGTTCTCTCATGATCAGCATATCAAAGCCTTTTTCTGCTGTTTCACGTCTCAGCGGGCAGGCGTCTGACAATTCAGGATACAAATATGAAGGACGAAGATTTGCAAAAAGTCCCAGTGCCTTTCTGATCTTTAAGAGACCTGCTTCCGGACGTTTTTCCGGCGGAAGCTTATACCACGGTGATGTTGATGTATTTCCTCCGATGGAACCCATAAGAACCGCATCCGATGCCTTCGCCTGTTCTATTGCCTCATCTGTAAGCGGAACACCATGCTTATCAATAGAACATCCACCCATCAAAATATCAGTATAGTTAAATGTGTGTCCGTACTTTGCGCCGATACTGTCGAGAACCTTCCTTGCTTCAGCAGTAACCTCCGGGCCTATTCCATCTCCGGCAATACAGCCTATATTGAATTCCATTAACCTTACACTCCTTTCATATAATGATCAAAAATACTTTTGACCCTGTCATCCAATTTAACACTATGACTTTTTAAGTTTTTTGTACTTTAACTCGATAAAGCGTTTTTTATACAGAATAGGGCGTGCACTGCACGCCCTCTGGAATCCGTTCTAAATATCTATCGATTATCAGTCAGCTGCTGACTCCGGCTTCTCGATCTGAGCGATTGCAGTTTTCTGCATCGGGATTCGGCAATTTTTGTTGCTGCCGAACTCAACAATAACTGTATCCTCAGTAATATCGATAACCACACCATAAAAGCCGCTGTTTGTCAGAACAGAATCACCCACTTCAAGAGCATCGAGCATAGCCTTCATGCGGTTCTGTTCCTTCTTCTGCGGACGGAACATCATAAAATAAAACATAGCGCCGATAAGAACGATGTAAACAACGATCATGGCAAGGTTTCCACCTGTGCCTGCAGCAGCGCCGCTGAGCAGTAAATTCATTTTTCGAAATCTCCTTTCAAACGTTAAAATACATGATACACAAATCTTAATTTATCCGCAAGTTTTAATTAATCAATCATCAGGTGTATTAAGATCTGCCAAGAACTGTTTTCTAAACTCTTCGTAGTGATGAGCTTCGATCGCCTCTCTGATCTCTTCCATCATATGATTATAAAAATAGAGGTTATGCATTACACAAAGGCGCATACCGAGCATTTCCTTCGCTTTCAGAAGATGACGCACATACGCTCTGCTGTAATTCCGACACGCCTCACACTGGCATCCTTCCTCGATCGGTCTGGTATCCAGTTCATACTTGGCATTAAAGAGATTTTTCTTTCCATGATGTGTATAAACATGACCATGACGTCCATTTCTTGACGGATATACGCAGTCAAAGAAATCGATTCCTCTATATACACCCTCTATAATATTCGCAGGTGTTCCGACACCCATGAGGTAAGTCGGCTTATTTTCAGGCAGATGAGGCACTGTCACATCAAGAACATGATACATTTCCTCTGCTGTCTCACCTACTGCCAGTCCGCCGACTGCATAACCATCTAGATCCATCTCCGCTATTTCCTGCGCATGCTGGATACGGATATCATCATAGATCGCACCCTGATTGATCCCAAAGAGCATCTGATGAGGATTAACCGTATCAGGCAGTGAATTCAGTCTGTCCATCTCCACCTTACAGCGCTTAAGCCATCTGGTGGTTCTTTCAACGCTGGGGCGAACATAATCTCTGCTTGCCTTTGAATTAGGGCATTCATCAAATGCCATAGCAATAGTAGATCCGAGATTTGACTGGATCTGCATACTTTCTTCCGGTCCCATAAAGATCTTTCTGCCATCGATATGCGAACGGAAAGTTACGCCTTCTTCTTTGATCTTTCTTAAAGATGAAAGTGAAAAAACCTGAAATCCGCCGGAATCAGTAAGGATAGGACGATCCCAGTTCATAAACTTATGGAGTCCGCCAAGCTTCTTTATCAGTTTGTCTCCGGTACGAACATGCAGATGATATGTATTGCTGAGTTCCACCTGTGTTCCGATCTCATGGAGGTCCACCGTGGATACCGCGCCTTTAATAGCTGCTACCGTACCGACATTCATGAAAACAGGCGTCTCGATCACACCATGAACTGTTGTGAGACGTCCTCTTTTTGCTCTACCGTCTTTTGTGATTAATTCGTACATTTTTTCTCTTCGTTCCAAAAAATCAGCAAACAAGCCAAATTCATGACTTGTTTGCCATTCTTCTTAAACCATTAAATTTACAAGTGGTATTATTCTACGACAACAATCCAAATTAATCAACCAGTCCTATTTCTCTGTCATATTCTTCAAGACAAAGTTCACGTCCCATGATCTCCTTTGCCGCTGCTTCTCCTACATAACGGTAATGCCATGGTTCGTACTCTATTTCAGTGATCGTTTCCTTACCCTTAGGATAACGCAGGATAAATCCATATTCTGCGGCATGCTCTTTAAGCCATTTTCCACCATCCGTATCGCCGAATCCGGCATCCAGCTGCTGGTAGTCAGGAATAATAAAGTCAAACGCAAGTCCAACCTCATGCTCACTGGTTCCGGGTATAGCAACTGTCTGGCTAGCAAGATCGTAAGCCTCTGCCTCGGAATATCCCTGCATAGTGTAGGATTTCATCTTTCTTGCAAAAAGCAGCTGCTGCTTCTCGGGTGTACGATAAGGTGAGCAGATATAGAGATTCACACCATCTTCCTGTGCTGCCTTCAACATTTCAAGTACATGAGGCATTACTCTCGTATCACTCTTAACGTTTCCGCGGATAGTTTCGAGTTCAAACTCATAATCATCCGGGATATGATTGTGCTTATTTATGAGGATAAGCGACCAGTCATCTGCATAATCCGCATTGACATATGAACCTTCTTCATCACTGTATATCCTTGCGCTCTCATCTGTCTGAAAATCCGACGTACTCTCAACGGACGATGCGCTGTTTCTGCTGATAGCATTTTCGAGATCCCTCATATCCGCAGCGTCATCTGCTGAAACGGTTGCTCCTGTTTCGCTGTAGCCGCCATTGGTCTCATCGTCCATATCGTCCATGTTTTCAACTTCAAAAGCTGTTCCATCGGTAGTCGTGACATAGATACCATAGGACTCGTAATTGCCGATCTCATCCTCAGCAAATGTGAAACTGCTCGTCAGCACAAAAATACAGCATACTGCAGCGACAGCAGTAACTTTTCTCATATTATGGAATAATGTGTGGAATAAATGATAGAAAAACAGCCATGCCACGAACACAACCATGCACAGAACCCTAAGTGCCTTATGATGTCTGGCTATGTCCATCAGTCTGTTCTGAACCCTGACCTTCATAAATGGACTACCCCTAACTAATTACAATACTCTCATCCCAATTATGACAAAGAATCCGACCCTGTCGGATTCTCCGCGCAAGCGCGGGAGCCGTAGGCTCTTCCTCTCCGCGCGTGTCGCATCCCAATGCACACAGTGCATTTTTATCTTATAGAAATTCCATCGGAATTTCCCATAAGATGAATAAACACGTCCCCTAAACGGTTTATCAGTTATGTATAATTTATCACACAATAAACATAAACTCAATGATTAACATAACTAAAATAATCCATGTATTATACTAAAAATCTGTGTTATCATTATCGAAAACAATGATTTAAGGAGCAAAAAACATGGCCGGGTCAACTTTTGGAACACTTTTTCGCGCTACGACCTGGGGAGAATCTCACGGTGCCGGAATCGGAGCTGTTGTAGACGGATGCCCCGCAGGAATCCCGCTTAAAGCCAGCGACATTCAGAAATATCTTGATCGCAGAAAGCCGGGGCAGTCCCGTTTCACCACTGCACGTGCCGAATCTGATGAAGTCGAGATACTTTCCGGTGTTTTTAATGACACCACAGAGGGAACTCCTATTTCCCTCCTTATCCGCAATAATGACCAGCACTCAAAAGATTACAACAATCTAAAGGATGTATATCGTCCTGGTCATGCCGATTTCACCTTTGATAAAAAATATGGTTTCCGTGACTACCGCGGCGGCGGACGTTCTTCCGGCCGTGAAACTGCCGGTCGTGTGGCAGCAGGTGCAGTAGCCGCAGCTTTCTTGAAGGAACTGGGTATCACTGTTGAAGCCTACGCAAAGTCTATCGGACATTTTTCTGTATCTGATGATAGAATCGACTACAAAGAAGCCTTAAAAAATCCACTTTCTCTTCCGGATCACGAAGTTTATGAAAAAGCTGCCGAATGGGTAGACTCTATCCGTTCCGAACAGGATTCTGCCGGAGGTGTGATCGAATGCAGGATCAACGGTCTTCCTGTCGGTCTCGGCGAGACAGTATTTGATAAATTAGACGCACTTCTTTCTCAGGCGATCATGTCCATTGGAGCCGTTAAAGGATTTGAGATTGGTGACGGTTTCAAGGCCGCCGAAGCCCGCGGCTCAGAAAATAACGATGGTTTTTTATCTGAAAATAATAAAATTCATCCCGTTACTAATCACGCAGGTGGCATACTTGGCGGCATGTCGAGCGGAGCGCCCGTTATCTTCCGTGCAGCAGTAAAACCTACTCCTTCTATATCGAAAGAGCAGCAAACTGTCGATATAACCGGTGTTCCCAAATCATTTACGATCACAGGAAGACACGACCCTCTGATCGTTCCACGTGCAGTGGTCGTTGTTGAGTCAATGGCAAGTCTTACGATCGCAGATCTTCTGCTCAGAAATATGACCGCGCGTATTGACATGATTCGCGAATTTTATGATAATTTAGGTTGAAGAAACTCCGGTTCTCTCCGGCCGGTTTCTATACTAAATCCTGTCGGATTTTCAGGGTCCGACAGAGCGATGGAGGCAAATATGAGCGAAAACAAAGCTATCGGTAAGTACGTTGTATACGGCGCCGGCTACACCAGAAATGATGGTTGCGGCATTCGCGTCTACGATTTCAATCCCGATTCGGGACGAATTTCCTTAAAGGACAGCGTTAAGATCACCAATGCGTCCTACATCACTATCTCTCATAACAGAAAATTCCTGTATTCCATCACGGATGACGGAGTTGCTGCTTTCAAGATCAAGGCAGACGGAGGTCTCGACTTCCTCAACATGACCGATATCAACGGCATGCGTGGATGCTATCTGAATACTGATTATGAAGACCGTTTCGTATTTGTTGCCGGATATCACGACGGAAAGATCACAGTTCTTTCCATCAATTCCGACGGAAGTGTCAACAAGATCTGCGACGAGATCTATCAGAAGGGTGTCGGCAGCATCGCTGAGCGTAATTTCCGCCCTCATGTTGACTGTGTAAAGATGACACGTGATAATAAGTACCTCTGCGCTACTGACGTAGGAATGGACCAGATCAAGGTTTACCGCCTGAACCACGAAACCGGTAAGCTGAAGCTCGAAGATATCATTCGTTCAGATATCGAGTCCGCTCCTCATCATATCAAGTTCTCACTTGATGGAAAATTTGCCTACATCATCCACGAGCTGAAGAACATTATTGATGTTTATTCATACGAAGAAGTGGACGGAGAGCCGGTATTCAAGAAAATCCAGACTGTTCCGACAGTTGAAAAGGATCCGTCAAACATGACTGCAGCTTATGCTCTTCACCTTTCCGCTGATGACAAGTACATCTACTGCTCAAATGCAGGTGATGACTCTGTCGGACTGTTTGAAAGAGATAAGACGACCGGTCTCCTTAAGGAATTATTTGTACTGCCTGTTTCAGGTCAGTTCCCTAAGGATATCGCTTTGTCTGACGACAACCGTTTCCTTCTGTCCATGAACCACGAAACAAATACTATATCTTTCTTCAGAGTAAATCTTCAGGATAAGACTCTGATAATGAACGGCGGTTTTGAGCCATTTAATGCAGGCAACTGCATCTTGATCCACCGCCTTTGAACCTGACTCACTGAAACGCACAGGAACTATATATTCCTGTTGTTAGAAACAGCTACGATCAGGAAGCCTGCGCAATGAAGCATTAGCGCAGGCTTTCTTGCTGTTATTAATTCTGTCCCGGGATACTTTCGGGAATGGGAGGAACTATGCCTGTTAAGCTGATCGATCTGCAACACATTACAAAACGCTATGATGACAATACTGTCCTTGATGATTTCAGTTTATATATACGAGAAAATGAATTTGTAACACTACTCGGACCATCGGGATGTGGAAAAACTACTACTCTAAGGATCATAGGAGGTTTTGAAAGGCCAGACAGCGGCACAGTTCTGTTTCAGGGCAAAGACATCACTGACCTCCCTCCGAATAAAAGAGAGCTGAATACTGTTTTCCAGAAGTATGCTCTTTTCCCTCATATGACAATCGCCGATAATATAGCCTTTGGACTCCGTATACATAAGAAATCCAACGATTATATAAAAGACAAGATCTCATATGCATTAAAGCTCGTTAATCTTGAAGGATACGAAAACAGAATGCCTGATTCGCTGTCCGGCGGTCAGCAGCAGCGTATTGCAATAGCACGTGCTATTGTTAACGAACCAAAGGTTCTGCTCCTTGATGAGCCTCTCGGTGCTCTTGACCTTAAGCTCAGACAGGACATGCAATATGAGCTTATCCGATTAAAAAATGAGCTTGGTATTACTTTTGTCTATGTAACCCATGATCAGGAAGAAGCTCTGACCATGTCCGATACAATTGTTGTCATGAATCAGGGTTATATACAGCAGATAGGTACTCCTACTGACATCTATAACGAACCTCAGAACGCATTTGTTGCTGACTTTATCGGAGATTCCAATATTGTTTCCGGTATCATGATCCGCGACAAGCTTGTAGAGATCCTCGGAGCCCGTTTCGACTGCGTAGATACCGGTTTCGGTGAGAACCGCCCGGTCGATGTGGTCATCCGCCCCGAGGATATAGATCTCGTAAAGCCCGAAGACGGAACTATCGAAGGTGTTGTAACTGATGTGATCTTCAAGGGAGTTCATTATGAAATGTGCGTAATGAGCAACGGCTTTGAATGGATCGTTCATTCAACAGATTGTTTCCCTGTAGACACTCACGTCGGAATACACGTAGATCCTTTTGACATCCAGATCATGCATAAGCCTGAGTCGGAGGATGAGAAAGCTGTGGCAGTCGATGAATAAGAAATCCAGTCTGCTCTCCGGTCCATATCTCATATGGAGTATCGGTTTTATCATTATTCCGCTTTTTATCGTGTTATTCGAAGCATTCACAGGTGAAAACGGACAGTTTACGCTGCAGTATGTTGCAGACATTACGTGGTTTGTAAACTTGAAATCATTGGGACTCTCTCTTGTTTTCTCTCTGATCTCGACTGCTGTCTGTCTGCTGCTCGCCTATCCTCTGGCAATGATCCTTGCCGAATTCGGAAAGGGACGGTCATCCATTACGGTTTTGGTATTTATCCTGCCAATGTGGATGAACTCTCTGCTCCGAACGATAGCCTGGCAAAATCTGCTGGAACGTCATGGTGTAATAAACGGTTTTCTCTCCGCTCTCCATCTGCCGGCGCTTTACATCATTAATAAACCGCCTGCAATAGTGCTCGGAATGGTATACGATTTCCTTCCGTTCATGGTACTCCCGATCTACAATGCCATCTCAAGGATCGACAGAGACATCATAAATGCGGCAAGAGACCTGGGGGCAAACGGTATAAAAACTCTTTTCAGCGTAATATGGCCCATGAGCCTGCCCGGAGTTATTTCCGGCATCACAATGGTATTTGTACCGTCGCTCACGACTTTCGTTATCTCAGATATCCTCGGAGGCGGAAAAATACTGCTGATCGGTAACATAATCGAGCAGATGTTTACACAGGACAGCGACTGGCACGCAGGAAGCGGACTTTCCGTCGTCCTCATGATCTTCATCGTTATCAGTATGATAATCGAAGAAAAATACGACGCGACTCCGTCAACAGGTACCAAAAAGGAAAGGAGGAAAAAGTAATGAAAAAGCATCGTGGAATTAAAATGTTTTATCTGATCGTAATGCTGATCTTCCTTTACGCTCCTATCCTTACGCTCATGGTATTGTCCTTCAACGCAAGTAAATCCCGCTCCAGATGGGGCGGTTTTACCCTTGACTGGTATATATCTCTTGTAGAAGACGGCGGGATAATATCGGCATTTAAGACAACGCTTATCATAGCCTTCTTGTCTGCCCTTATTGCAACCGCGCTGGGCACTGCGGCCTGTATCGGAATGCAGACCATGCGAAGAAAATTCCGTCGGCTTATCCTGGCGATCACGAATATTCCTATGCTGAATGCCGATATCGTGACCGGTGTAAGTCTTATGCTTCTCTTCATCGCAGCACGAATGACCATGGGTTTTCGTACTGTACTGCTGGCACATATCACCTTTAACATTCCTTACGTGATATTGTCAGTCATGCCTCGTTTCAGGCAGCTAAACAGAAACACCTACGAGGCGGCTCTGGATCTGGGTGCATCTCCGTTATATGCATTTTTCCGCATAACACTTCCGGATCTGATGCCTGCGATCCTGTCCGGATTTTTGATGAGCTTTACGATGTCACTCGATGACTTTATCATCACCCACTTCACCAAGGGTGCCGGATTCGATACACTCTCTACTAAGATCTATTCAGAAGTAAAGAAAGGTATCAAACCTGAGATCTATGCACTTTCAACGCTTATGTTTGTGGCAGTACTGCTTCTTCTCTGGCTTGTAAATTACCATCCGTGGACCAGACGAAAAAACGATAATGGGCGTAAAAAATTCCGCTCAGTACCCGGAATAGCCGCTGTACTGGTAACCATCATATGCGCAACAGGCCTGCTTTCCGGCTGCGGTTCATCTGCAGCTGCAGACTATAACGATCCCAACTCACTCTTCATCTACAATGCAGGTGAGTATATCGATCCCGATCTTTTAGACGAATTTGAAGATGAGACCGGCATCAACGTTGTTTATGATGAGTTTGAAACACTCGAGATCATGTACCCGAAGGTAGAGAGCGGAGCGGCTCGTTACGACCTTATCTGCCCTTCCGATTACATGATCGAGAAAATGCGAAAGAACGACCTTTTGAAGCCGATAAACATCGATAATATACCGAATCTCAAAAATATCGGTGAATCATATTGGGAAACTGCCCGTTCTTTTGATCCTGACAATACTTATGCAGTACCTTACTGCTGGGGAACTGTCGGAATCCTTTACAATAAGACAATGGTCGACGAACCTGTAGATTCATGGTCGATCCTTTGGGACGAAAAATATAAAGACCAGATCCTTATGCAGGATTCTGTACGTGATGCCATGATGGTTGCTCTGAAACTACTCGGATATTCTGCAAATACCACCGATGAAAAAGAGCTTCGTGAAGCAACTGAACTCCTCGAGAAGCAGAAGCCTCTGGTGCAGGCTTATGTAGTAGATCAGGTTCGAGACAAAATGATCGGTAACGAAGCTGCTCTCGGCGTTATTTACTCCGGTGAGGCGATCTTTACCAAGCGCGAAAACCCCGATCTGGATTATGTGGTTCCAAAAGAAGGAAGCAACATATGGCTCGACTGCTGGGTAATGCCCAAGAACGCGACTCACGTGGAAAATGCAGAGAAATTCCTTGATTTCCTGTCGAGACCTGATATCGCTTACAGAAACTTCGATTATATAACTTACTCCACGCCCAATACGGCAGCAAGGGAACTGATACCGGATGAAGACATTAAAAATTCCAATATTGCTTTTCCGGATCTGACAAAGATGAGCGGTCTTGAGACCTATTCATTCCTTGGAGAAGCAGAAGACAGACACTTAAATTCTCTTTGGAGAGAAGTCAAAGCATATTAAGCGTAGGCATAAGAAAAACGTAGGATTCAGACATTTATGTATGTCTCGATCCTACGTTTTTTATTTTGACCCTTACTGATGTCACGGATTGCTTCATTGCTACGCAATTCTCGCAATCCTAAAACACTCGCATTTCGCGTAATAACGCTACTTGCTCGTGTTTTGCGGGTCCCAAGGTCTCAATCCTCTTTGTGCAAGCACAATCGGATTTTGACCTTTTGACCCTGACATCATCTTAATTCACGTCAGATTTTTTTATTCTCGGGATTTCATCTGTATGGAGATACTGGCTGAGACATCTTACCAAAAAGTCATGATCCTGTACATGATTCATGCCTGAAACTATTATGGCACCTATCACACCTCCCTCTTCAAGCCTTATAGGGAAAGCTCCGCCTGCACAGGCATATACGTTTTCATCCATAAACTTGTCAGCCATCGTCTTCTCTGTTTTCCTTAGACGCATGAACCATGAAAGAGAACTCACTTCTTCACGTATTACCGTATTATATTTTCTCTCGACCCAATACAGATTGTCAGGAACGGTTCCATCCATCATTGCCTGATAAACTATAGCCCCATTGCTGCGACGGATCGAGATCACCACATGAATATCCTTTTTATGTGCTTCCTGCAAAATGAAATTTCCAAGTTCCAGCGCATCTTCATTTGTAAAATGCGTAAACTGTAAGATTTCTTCCTGCATATTCAAAACATTCATGATCTCCTCAACCGTCTTTACCGAATCCATCATATGGCCTCCTCTATAAATATGATGTAAGCGTCAAAAATACTTTTGCCCCTTACTTTTTACTCTGATAATATTATATACCAATTCCCCGCCTCATTTTCTCAAACTTTTATTAAAAATGTACAAAAAGAGGTTACAGTTCACACGTAAACGGAGCATTTACTGCGGAGTTTACGACCAAAAAAGTGGAATAGTCATTGGATTTTGCCCATCGTCGCAGACGATTTAATTGGCAAAATCCGTTACGTGAGCGAGCTGAAAGCAAGTGAACAGTAACAAAAAGAGCATCACCATGACATCAGTCACAGCAATGCTCTCTTCACATTCCAATACTCAGGCGATTGCTTCGAGTTTCTTAACCTTTTCAATATCGAATTCTTCCTCACCGGCAGAACCCATAACTTCCTCGTAATACTTTCTGAGTTCTTCACGACCCTCGTCTTTTAAAACGATTTCCACCGCTCTCCTTCGACACTCAGCACTCTCAGCGCCGTAAGTTCTGATAAGTACTTCAGGATTATTCACGATCCAATTGCATACACGGTAAAGAATCGCAGGATCTTCACGATATGACTGTACATAAGTTTCAATGTTCTCATTCACAATGCTCATCAGTAGCTCCTTTATTCATCTTAAAATCACAAGACATATACCTTGTCTATATGTTTTTGTTCACTCGCTTACAGCTCGCCAAGTGCTTCGTGCAGTAAAAAACGCACAACAAATATATAATACAGTATATTGTATACATTTTCAAGCTAAAAAGTTCCGCTTTTACAGGTTTCTTGTTACAGTTCACTCGCTTACAGCTCGCTCACGTAACGGATTCTTCGCTCACGTCGCATCCAATACGCGCAAAATAAAATCCCCCCAGAGTAGACATTGGATAATTCCAGTGTCTACTTTAGGGGAATCATATCACATTCACATGGTCAGGATTTTATTCTGCACGTACAGACTTTATTATAAATTCACTTCCTGTGCCCTTTATTAGCCTTGATTCGCCTCCGCACTCCGGACATGCAAACATTCTCCCATGCGGAAATATATGCCCGCATTTCGAACATTTAAGCTGTGCCGATGTATGCTCAAATTTAAGCTCCGCGTTTTCACAGCTGTGTCCCTCGGAAAGCATTTCAAAATACATCGTGACACATTCATCCACCACACCTGACAGCTCACCTATCACAAGGTCGATACCAAGGATCTTTTTATAATGATTCTTCTCTGTTTCCTTATCAAGTGTGCGGATAAGATTTTCTACTATCGGAAGCTCATGCATTTTTGTACTTCTCGATCTGCTCCTGGATAAGAGCATTGTCATCAAAGTAGTTGATCTTCATAGCAGCCTTTACATCATCAAGAGTCTTTGCCGCTACCTCGCGTGCCTCCTCAGTACCCTTCTTCAGTACTTCGTAAACATACGGGATGTCCTTCTCAAACTCGTGACGACGTGCACGGATAGGCTCAAGAGTTGCCTGCATTACATTGTTCAGGAACTTCTTAACCTTCATATCTCCGAGACCGCCTCTTGTATAGTGGTCCTTCATCTCCTGCAGGTTCTGGTAATCAGGGCAGAACTCTGCGAAATACTCATCCTTGCAGAAAGCATCAAGATAAGTAAATACCGTATTACCCTCAAGTTTGCCGGGATCCGAAACCTTGAGATGTGTAGGATCGGTAAACATGCTCTTTACCTTCTTTTCCAGTTCAGCCGGATCCTCGGAAAGATAAATGCAGTTTCCGAGAGACTTACTCATCTTTTCCTTTCCGTCAATACCCGGAAGACGGAGACAAGCCTTGTCTGTAGGAAGCATGATATCAGGCTCTACAAGAACAGGTCCGTATACGGAATTAAACTTACGAACTATCTCACGAGTCTGCTCGATCATCGGCTCCTGATCCTCACCTACCGGAACCGTAGTAGCCTTAAACGCAGTAATATCTGCTGCCTGGCTGATCGGATAGCACATAAAACCAACCGGAATGCTATTCTGGAAATCACGCATATGAAGCTCATTCTTAACGGTAGGATTACGCTGCAGACGTGCAACTGTAACGAGATTCATATAATAGAATGTGAGCTCTGTAAGCTCTGGGATCTGTGACTGTATGAGGATAGAAGTCTTAGCAGGATCGATTCCTACTGAAAGATAATCAAGTGCTACTTCTACGATATTCTGACGAACCTTCTCCGGATTATCCGCATTATCTGTAAGCGCCTGTGCATCAGCGACCATTACAAAGATCTTATCGTACTCCCCGGACTCCTGCAGTTCTACTCTTCTGCGAAGAGAACCAACGTAGTGTCCTACATGCAAACGTCCTGTGGGACGATCACCTGTCAAAATGATTTTACTGTTACCCATTTTAATAAACCTCCAAAATCCGAAGCCCTTCTCCGGCTTCCCTTTACTACTCTATATTTTTGCTGTTTCCGTCAAAAATGATAATTCTTTTGCTTCAACAGCCTTGTTTTCACATAATGAAATGTCTTTTCTTCCCCGTATACAGCCAGCATACGAAGAAGCCCGTAAAGCAGCAGACGTGTCTCTCTGTGCATCGGTATCCTGTACATATTGTACTCGAAATACTTTAACGGAAGATCGTCTGTATAATGCCCTTTATTATAAATCTTAGATGCTGCGATGCGATCCATCATCATCTCGACCACATATCTCAGAGGCATTTTTACTGCGATAAGTATATCCTTTTCGTTTGTCGTTCTGGAATTGTAATCGATCCAGTACTCGTAATGGTGCAGATTTCGACCCTTGTGATGAAGCCATGCAGACGAATAACCCACAGCCTCTCTTTCTGCATTATTGGGGCTGCGGTTTCCCTGATAATATCTTGCTCCAACTAAAAATTCTCTCGGAGAATACTTAGATAAGTCGTGCATAAGTCCCTGCCAATATAAACCTACACGAAAACAATTTCTCATAACGAGGATCTTGTGTTCCGTAATAGTAATAAAATGGCTGACAGGATGAGAATCCATCACAATACGAAGTGCATTTATGATCATTTCTGTCATCGGAAATACCTCATCTTTATCCAGTACAGGATAAGAAGATGTCCGGGGTAGAAAGCATAAAAGAAATACTTAAATCCCGGACCCTTCTGTCCATTGTAAAGAGAAATCGGTAAAAGTGCAAGGCTGCCAAACGACTGGATATATGACGAAAACAACCTGCAATTTAGGATAATGATCGAATTGCATTTGCTGAATTCCAGATCCCTAAACCAATAAAAACAGCAGACCATCAGAACTCCAATATACCGATAGTCAGAATGGATCATCTGCGCGATTCCGCCAAAAGCCGCAATTGCCGCAGCTTTTAGATATAAGCTGTTGCTGAGCTTCATCACCTGAAGTGCCATGAGTCCGAGAAACAGCGTAAAGAAGACATTCTGATGCAGCGGATCGAAAAATTTGCCATGAAAGTATAGATCAAACGGAACCTCCGACACCAAAGCAAATAGAAATAATCGTCCCAGATACTTCTTTACATTTCGTGTATGGCAAAAACCCTCAACGAGTAAAAAAGCATATATCGGAAATGCCAGTCTGCCTATATATCTAAGCTCCCTTATTTTGGGATAGAGCTGTGAGCCGATATGATCAATGAGCATAGCCACGCAAGCTAATAATTTCAACGAAAAAACGCTCATTTTCCACTTCTCTTTTTCTTTTTAGTTTTGTTTTTCACCGGCTTATCATCCTCAGTCATAAGGATCCGCACACTTCTCGGAGGGATGGTTATTAGACTTCCGTCATCAGAATCTTTTTTGGAGGATTTCTCCATCTCTCCTGTCGCAAGCACTTCCGTCCACTTTTTACCCACCGGAGCCTTCGGCACCGCAAGCTGTTTGCTCTGCCAGTACATGTTAAATGCCAGATAAAAGTCTCTGTCGGGTTTTCCATCCGGCAGGATCTCATAAGAGCCTGCATATAAAACACCGATATGTCTGAAATAGTCCTCATAACGCGGAGCCCATGCCTGTTCTCCGTGGAATGAAATATCCGGCCATCCATAATTTCTAAAGTCGGTATACTTCTTTGCCTCTGCACTCCTAAATACAGGATGCGCCTTTCTGAAAGCTATGAGGAACTTCACGAACTCATATACTTCACTATTTTTTGAAAGATGATCCCAGTTAAGCCAGTTCACGGAATTATCCTGGCAGTATGGATTATTATTTCCGTGTCTCGTGTGCAGGAACTCATCTCCGGCTGTGATCTCCGGTATTCCCTGTGATAAAAACAGCATTACGAGCGCATTGCGTATCTGTCTGTGACGCAGGCGCAAAACCGGTTTCCTTCGCGTAGCGCCTTCTGCTCCGCAATTCCATGAATAGTTGTAATCGGTTCCGTCCGTATTGTTTTCACCGTTGGCTTCGTTATGTTTTCCGTCGTAACTTACCATGTCATTTAAGGTGAATCCCGCATAACTCGACAGGAAATTAACTACGGCATATCTCTGTGGATGCTCCGCTATATGAGCCTGAAAAGCTCTCAGCATATCTGAATCACTCTTTAAATAGCGACGGATGTCGTATAAAAACGGATCATTTAAGACCGCAAGATTCGGAACCTTATCCTGTCTTAAATACGTGTGCCTGTCTCCGCCTCCTGCGGTAAATGCCGCACAGGAAGATGCTATACGTTCAATCTCCTGCGGAACATGCTCAAGTATTATCTTTACTGTAGAAAGATACGGGTCCGTAAGAATCTCCTCTGCCGGAACAGCAACACCCAGAATCCTGAATCCATCCACATGATAACGTATTCTCCAGAATCTAAGCACCTGCAGGATAAATTCCTTTGACATATCCGGTTCAAAATAGAAATCCGCAAGAACCTCTATGCCTGCCTCATGATATGCAAGCACGAGCTTTTTGAAGGATTCCGGTCCGTTTCCATTCGCAGAATAACTATTTTTAGGTGTAAAATAATTTCCTCTGGTAAAGCCCCAGTAATTTATCCTGCGGCCCATATGACCTTTTTTACCGGCTTCTTCGGCTTCTGTAGTAGTCCGCGCTTTTTTCTCCGGCATAACTTCATTAAAGTCATAAACAGGCATAAACTCTGCTGTATTTATACCAAGTTCCTTTATATAAGGCAGCTTTTCAATAGCACCTTCAAAAGTGCCCGGATGAGCAACTTTACTGCTCTTATGCATCGTAAAACCACGGACATGCATATAATAGAGCATCATTTCATTCCAGGGTCTCTCTATAGGTCTGTCATTTTTCCATGCCTCAGATGCTTCCGTTCCGGTTTCTTCCACCGGTATCAGAGCTTTCGGATGGAAATGTCCCCACCTCTCGTCTCCAATAGTCCTTAAAGCAAAGGGATCGACAAATTCTCTTTTTCCGCTCTTTAAGAGGCATGAGAATCTCCCCGGCTCCAATAATCCTGGGCCGGAAATCTCCATCGCATATACTCTTCCCACGATTCCCTTTTTAGGAAACGGTATTTCTCTCGAAGCTCCGCTTTTACGGTCAAAAAGAACGAGAGAAAGCCCTTCCCCCGTTCTTCCGCATGCCGCAATATGCACCCTGTCACCAACGACCTGCATACCAAGGGGCGTCGGTGCTCCGGGCTGAACTTCTATCTGAATTACTTCTGTACTGTTATCTGCCATTTTTCATCTTTCTCTGCATCGTTAATTACTACAATGCAGAATTTTTACAACAAACGATATTCTGAATAATTGTAACACAGAACAACTTTTTGCGCGAGTATTATTGCTTTTCATCTTTCGTTACTGTTCACTCGCTTCCAGCTCGCTCACGTAACGGATTTTGCCAATTAAATCGCCTCCGGCGATGGGCAAAATCTAATGGCTTTTCATCTTTCGTGGTCGTAAACTCCGCAGCGTAGTGCTCCGTTTACGTGTGAACTGTTACCATCTTTCTCATTACATATCACTCTTAAAAATCTCGATTTCGTCATAGCTTTTCCGTGATCATCTTTTATATACCATATATGCAGCCTCTCTTCCGCTCGCGTCATGCCTACATAAAAAAGACGGCGTTCTTCCTCTATGTCGCTTTTTAAGACTGACTTATCTGACGGAAGGATGCCTTCGTTTACATCCGTCAGAAATACCTCATTAAATTCAAGTCCTTTTGATCTGTGAAGCGTCATTATAGTCACCGCATCCTGATCACTGTTTCCGGCCCCTCTCTGCTGTATCTTCTGTATCTCATACCTGTACTGCTCCGCTGACTCCTCCCATGCAGCAAAGGATCTGAATTCACGTGCTCTTTCCTTCATTTCCTCTGCCATGACCTTCAGTTCCCGATACTCCAGCCGTTTCTTCGCTGCATAATCTCTTAAAAAACTAAGATATCCCATTCCATTAAGTATAAAATGTACCGCTGCATAAGGTCTCATTTTGGATAAAGCAGCCAGATCCCGTCTGTATTTCGATATTTGAGAAAGCGTTTTCACATCGTATTTATGGTACTCTTCCAATTCATCAAAATTAAACTCACAACCTCTCACCGCATTCCTGCTGATACACCTGTAGGGTCTGTTCATTACCCTGTAAAATGTCCTCCGGCTCATATCTCCCCCTGCCTGCCGAAGATATGCAAATATATCCTGCGCGATAAAGTGATCATAAGGATTTGTGATCTTTTCTCCCGAACGGCAAGGGATATCAAATGAAGTCAGTTTTTCTGCGATAAACGATACAAGACTATTGGTCCTGACAAGGATAGCTCTTTCATTAAGCTGACCTTTATGATTTTTTAATTCGTCTCTCAGAGCATTTATCTCCTCCTCTCTGCTCTTAAATCCCCTGATATCGATCCTGTCTGACCCATCAGGCCTGTCATCATCCTGTTTCTTTTTATTAGCCCGTATCTCTTTTTCCAGACGGTTTTCATTTTCTGCTATCACCTTTGAAGCAGCATCAACTATCTCCGCATGTGACCGGTAATTTGTACTGAGATGAATCACTGCCGCTCCGGGATAGTCCCTGATAAAGTCCTGCATGACAGACGGATCAGCTCCCCGAAAAGAATATATCGACTGGTCATCATCACCGACCATAAAAAGATTTGCATTATTCCCCGCCAACATACGGATTCCCTTATATTGTGCAGGATCCATATCCTGACATTCGTCTACGAGAATAAATCTAAACTTTTCCTGCCAGCGGCGTAAAACTTCCGGGCGCTCACTAAAAAGCTGTACGACTCTCAGAACCATATCATCAAAGTCAATAAGACGCAGATCATTCATTCTCTGCCTGTAAAGCCTGCAAACCTCAGGAAAAAGCTCCTCCGACAAAACTGCTGATGACACTTCCTCCGGCGCTTTTCCGCATTTCACACGACTGATCTCAGACAACAAAGTAACTGCAGAACGGCGAAAGTCAAGTATTTCTACTTCTTTCTGCATTAAGATCTCGCTCAGGATATTAAATTGTATTTCTGGATTTATTATATTTTCTGAAGTGAAACGATAGGTGTTTCGTAGAATATTAAAAAATACGGAATGAAATGTTCCGAAAGTGACAGATGCCGCGGCATCTCCGAGAAGTTCCTGTGCACGGCTTTTCATCTCTGTACCGGCTGCACGGGTAAATGTGATGGTTAAAATAGAAGAAGGATCAATATGTGCCTCTGAAACAAGAAACTGCAGGCGGTTCACCAATACACGGGTCTTTCCGGCCCCCGGTCCCGCGACTACCATAGCGGGACCATATATATGGGTCACAGCCTGCAGCTGTTCATCTGACAGATCTAAAGTTATGATAACTTTTCGATAGCCTTTCTGATCCTGTTAAGAGATTCTTCCTTGCCAAGGATCTCCATGATCTCAGTAGCGCCGCCCGGTGTCATCTGCTTTCCGGATACAGCAGTACGGATCGGCCAGAGGACATATCCGTTCTTATAACCCTTCTCTTCAGTAAATGCCTTGATCAGAGAATACAGACCATCATTACTGTAATCATCTGTTTCTTCCAGTCTCGGAAGGATTTCCTTAAGTACAGAAAGTGAAGTCTCGGCATTAGTCTTCATTTTCTTATGAGTGTACATAGCGATATCATACTCCGGAACAGCCTCAAAGAAATCAATGAGATCTGCGATATCCGGGAAGATCTCGATTCTGGACTGTACGAGTGCTGCGATCTTCTTCAGATCACAATCTCTCTTTACTACTTCCTTGATGTAAGGGAGTGCCTTTTCATAGAAACTGTCGAAATCCATCTTCTTGATGTATTCACCGTTCATCCACTTGAGCTTATTGTAATCAAATACAGCCGGGCTCTTGCTCATGTGATGATAATCAAACTTTGCGATAAGCTCTTCCATGGACATGATCTCCTGATTGTCCTCAGGTGACCATCCAAGAAGTGCTACGAAGTTTACAACAGCCTCTGCAAGGAATCCCTGCTCGATGAGATCCTCGAAAGAGCTGTGACCGCTTCTCTTACTGAGCTTCTTATGTGTCTCATCAGTAATAAGCGGACAATGGATGTACTCCGGAACCTCCCAGCCAAATGCCTCATAGAGACGATTGTACTTAGGAGAAGATGAAAGATACTCATTTCCGCGAACTACATGAGTGATGCCCATGAGATGGTCATCTACTACATTTGCAAAATTGTATGTCGGGAAACCATCAGACTTGATAAGGATCATATCATCAAGCTCTGAATTGTTAACTGTAATATCACCGTAAATATCATCATGGAAAGTAGTAGTACCCTCAGTAGGATTGTTCTGACGGATAACGAACGGCATACCTGCTTTAAGATTTGCCTCTACCTCTTCCTTTGAGAGATTAGCACAATGCTTATCGTAAACAGATATGGTCTTTCCGCTCTCATCAACAGTCTGCTTAAGAGATGCCAGACGCTCCGGTGTGCAGAAGCAGTAATATGCTTCACCCTTTTCAACAAGCTTCTTTGCATACTCCATGTAAATCCCGCACTTTACACGTTCGGACTGTACATACGGGCCTACGCCCTTATCCTTATCAGGCCCTTCGTCATATTCGATACCTGTATCTGCAAGTGTTTTATAAATAATATCTACTGCGCCTTCTACCTCACGCTTCTGGTCAGTATCTTCTATACGGAAGATAAAGTCTCCGCCTGCGTGACGGGTAATGAGATAAGCGTAAAGCGCTGTTCTTAAATTTCCAACATGCATACGACCCGTAGGGCTCGGTGCAAATCTGGTTCTAACCTTAGACATGAATCTTTAGCTCCTTTCAAACTTATAAAATATAGCACATCGAAAACGCGGAATCAAGAATCCAGCTGAACTGTAGGAGGAGCATCCAGACTTTCTTCCGGATCTGTATCAGAGCTTTCCGGATTTGACGGTTCATAATCCTCTGCTTCCTCGTCTTTTTCCTGCTGCTCATCCTCCTCGTCATCATCATCGTCGTCATCGTCATCGTCCGAATCATCATCGTCGGAATCGTCATCATCATCGTCCGAATCATCCTTATCGTCATCGGAATCATCGTCATCATCATCGTCGGAATCGTCATCAGAATCATCGTCATCATCGGAATCGTCATCGTCATCATCTTCATCCGTATCTTCCGTAGATTCTTCATCATCAGAATCATCCGGCGAACCTTTTCCGGCGCTTGCCTGGATTTCTCTCAAAATGTCATAGTCATAGTCAATTTCATCGCCATCCGACTTAACATAGCGGAAATAAAACACCGGCGATGTTCCGTTATTACCAAACTCCTCACCTACGTGAAGTGAAACATTTCCCGCTGCGCTGGACTCATGAACATACATCTGCTCTGTACCGTCATCAGTCTCTACATATCCTAAAAAGATACCCGCATGTCCATAACTATGGCTGCCATCATGACCATAAACCATGATGTCACCCGCACGAACATTATCCAGCCCCTTTACGGTGTCATTTTCCTCATCTTCTACTGCTATAAGCTTCAGGAATCCTCCACCCTGTGAAAAGATCATGCTGTCTGTATTGCAGTATCCAAGACTGTTATTAAGTGCCAGAAGGTATATATAATCAACCCAGTGTGAGCAGTCCATACCTGAAATCTCATCACAGGCCGCGACAATATCTTCATCAGCGACTATCGGGAAATCGTCTTCACCAAGTTCTGAATAGTCAGGTCTTAAAGGCTGGGCACCACCAAGGATATACGGGATACGTCCCACCGTAAGGAGCGCTGACTTTACGATACGATATTCACGTTCCGAGAGACCATCATTATATTTCCAGGTCAGCTGCAGAACAGTCTTTATATCATCAGTACTCAACGGCTCATTTGTAGTCACCGCATTATCCGAAACATTGTAGGATTCCAGCTCCAACTCATCCCTCGACAGGTGATCGGATTTATCATAAATATCTCCGAGAGACGCATCTCCCGCGCCCTCCATCTCTTTCCGGAAGCCTGCTGCCGTAAGCATGTCGAGACGGTCCTGCTCTGCCTTCTTTCGAGCTTCCTCATCTTCCAGATATTTCTGATAAGCAAGCTGATTATCATAAGCCGACTGAACAGCATAGTCAAAAATCGGTGATGTATAGTTAAAAATCAGCCCCATAAGCATCACAAGACATGCTGAGATCACCTTCGCCCGCATTGCTGCGACCTTTAGTGAAAATGCAGACACTCTCTTAAACGGAATCGGGTTCATCCAACGTGTATGACGTTTCCACGGTGTCCTTGCGGCCTCTTTTTTTACTTTTCTAAGTTCTCTATTGTAATGATAGTTTTCTCCAAAGAAGCCAAGGTGCTTCTGAGGCCCCAGATATACTCTGTCTTTACTGAAAAACTTAAGGAAACGATGTATCTGGTACGGAATATCCAGCGGCGGGAACGACAGCATATCGATAAATCCCGGTCCGTTCTCCGGATAATACCTACGCGCATATCGCCTGATCTCGGCAAATCTTGATCTTCTCTTTCTGTTAAAAACAGTGATCTTCCAAGCTAACCAGTTCTGATGCCTTTGTTTCTGAGGTCCCGGAACTACGTAGTTTTTGCTGAAAAGATGCTGTATCTCGCAAAGCAATCTGCCAATACTAAACGGCGGAAATTCCATCATATCTATGATGCCCGTTCCTGTGAGCCCGGGAACTCCCTCGACCTTCTTCGCCCTCTTTTCTGCTGCACGCTTATTAAGCCAGGACGCAGTCGGACCTAAATGTTTCTGTGGTCCAAGCGCTATTCTGTCCTGGCTGAAAAACTTCCGTATTCTTTTCAGGTGATATATCAAATGCATCAGTTTCCTCGTTAAATTGTCTTTGAGCTGTCATCGCCGGTTCAAAGACATAGTTATAACAATTTTATTCCACTTTTGAATTCCTTGCAATTCATATAAGTTAAAGAGTTTCTTATTATTTTTAGAATTTTTTTATTTCATTATTATTGAATAGCCTAAATTAATTTACTATAATGTAAAAACTATTCATTTAGGAGATGATAAAATGCAGCAGGACATGACAAAGGGACCGATCCTTTCGGCCATTCTAAAATTTACTATTCCGCTCTTTATCGGAAATATGTTTCAGCAGTTCTACAATATGGCAGATACTGTCATAGTAGGACGCTTTGTTGGCGAGGGTGCGCTGGCTGCAGTAGGCTCTACAGGAACAGTTATGTTCTTGCTTATGGGATTTGCCGTGGGAATGACTTCCGGCTTTTCCATACCAACCAGCCAATATTACGGTGCCGGCGACCAAAAAGGAGTCCGCAAAACTATCGGAACCGGAACAATACTCACGCTCATTATCGCCATACTTCTTACTATCGGTTCCACACTGATGGTAAATGATCTTTTGGTGCTTATGAACACGCCTGCAGATATAATAGCCGATGCCAAAAGCTATCTCTCCGTTATATGTCTCGGCCTGTCGTCCTGCATTTTTTATAATTTATTTTCCGGATATCTGCGTGCTGTCGGAAATAGCCAGGCGCCTCTGTTTTTCCTGGTTTTTTCAGCGATACTCAATATCATACTTGATCTTATCCTCATCATAAATTTCCATATGGGTGTCGCAGGTGCAGCACTGGCAACCGTACTTTCACAGGGAATTTCCGCTATTCTCTGTGTTATCTATATTTTCGCAAGAGTTAAAATGCTGATCCCCAAACCATCAGAATGGCATATAGATCTGCATATTGCTGCAAAACAGATGAAGATGGGCGTTCCTATGGCTCTTCAGTTTGCAATAACAGCTTCAGGAACAATGATCATGCAGACAGCAATAAATCTCTTTGGTTCGACTGCTGTCGCTGCTTTCACTGCCGCCGCGAAAGTTCAGAATCTGCTTACTCAGGGCATGCTCTCAATGGGACAGACAATGGCTACCTATTGTGGACAAAACTACGGAAGCGGAGACGTATCACGACTTAAAACAGGTGTTAAACGCGCTGTACAGGTAGAGATCATATATTCCCTGCTCGCTGCTCTGCTTTTCTACCTGCTGCTTCCAAATATGGTCGCGCTTTTTTTCTCAGGAGACACAGGCATCGCAGAACTTCTGCCGTGGGCCCGGACCTATGCTACCGTCAGCATGATATTCTACATTCCACTGAGCTTCATTTTTATATTCCGAAGCGCAATGGAAGGATGTGGTTCTGCACTTCTGGTCCTCTGCTGCGGCATCGTGGAATTTGTAGCCAGATGCGCTGTTGCATTCCTCGCCATGCAGGTTAAGAGTTATCTCCTGGCAGTTTCCTGCGATCCTGCCGCATGGTTCGCAGCAGCGGTCTTTTCTGCATTTGCATTCCTGCACGTGATAAAAAATGTAGAGAAAAAGCTGTCAAGATCGTAAATCATGATTCTAATACTAAAAATGGCTGACGCCGGATCAATTTTCACGGCGTCAGCCATTTTTTTAATTATCACTCATCAGAATCTTTTTCACTTACGAGAGCTTCCGGATCCACATTGAAATCATTTGGTACTGAAGATGTGATCACATATACCTTTGATGTATCATCATCAAGATACATGTAATAATTCTCCGTTACATCATTCTTTGCTCCGATCGTGAGCTTCTGCGTCTTTCCGTCAGAATCTACAGCAGTGATCACATTTGCAGGATCATTCAGACCAAAAGCCTCGAGATCTATCTCATCACCGGTAAGCGTACGTGTTGATGAGAGAAGTTCCAGATCAGAAGTCTTTGAATTCATCGTTACAGAATTAAGACTCACCGAACCGTAATACCAAACACTATCTTTCTTCTCGATACTCACATCTTTTCCATCATATATCCATGACAGCTTAGAGATCCCGTTCCCACTGAGTGTACCTATGTTTTCGGACTCAGTAGCTGCCGCTTCGCTCGCTTCCGATGCGGCCTCATCCGCATCATGGAATGATTTCATTCCGAAGTATCCTGCAACCAATATGATCAACGCTATGAGCAGGATCACTAAATTACGTATCTGCTGCTTTGTCATCTTACTTTCTCCTCCTTCTGAACCATACAACGATGCCGGAAGCAAGGATCACTACAGGGATCACCAGCACAAGGAAGAATCCCAAAAGCAGTGCTGTACCATACGGAACAGTAAGCGAAGCCGTGTCATAGCTCTTTGCAGGTATAGTAGTATTGATTTCCTGATCGATCATATCGTTAAGAGCACTTGTGACCATCTGAACATTTGCCCCTGCAACCAGAGCATCGATCTGATCCGCAAAGAGATTATCCGTACCGAATACAGCGATCTTTGTGCCCTTCTCATCATCATCTGCAGACTCTGTCACATATGAGGCAACAACAAACGGTCCATTTACATCAGATGCATCCTGCTCTGCGCTCACCTGTCCCTGATCAGCCTGAATATTCATCTTTGCATAAGAACTGTCAGTCGTTGTGAGAGCCTTCTCGATAGTCTCTGTATCACGGATCTCATTATCGGAAACAGTGAAACCTGATGACTGCGGCAATAAATTCAGGAGCTTCGCGCTCTTAACGGCAGTTGTAAGTGTAGATGAATCAGAATCCGGTATCAGATAAAGAGGTGTCTGATACATATGCTGCTGATCACCCTCGAGCACAACTCCATTCACATGATTCAGTCCGTAATAAGAAAGAATAGAATCAAAGTTAGGCGTCTCTGTCTCCGTATAACCTGATGTAATGATAGCTTTTCCGCCATCTTTCAGATACTTCAGCATCTGCTCCGCGTCATCTGATGAAAAATCAGACTTAGGGCTAAGGATCAGAACCGCATCTGCATCCTCAGGTACTCCACCGCTTGTCATGAGATTCAGTTCTTCAGTCTCTATATTTTGCTTTTTGATCGCATTATTCAGAGAAGTAAAGTTAGAGATCGAATCCTCATTGTGACCTGTAACTATGTAAAGCTTCGGTATATCATCTGTTGTTACATAAGAAATAGCGGATGTTATCTGTCCCTCACCATCATATCCTGTCTTTGTACTGGAGTATGTCTGATAGTCAACGCTTGTCTCATACAGGTCATATGGTGAAACGACCTTTGATCTGTCACCGTTTACAACTATAAGTGAACCGATCGACACATTTTCATCTGTGTACTTCTGATAAAATGTCGGATCCAGTGTCGGATCTTTATAAGTAACCTTTACGTGATCAGAAAGCTCGGCATACTGATCCAGAGTCTTCTCTACTTCTTTGTAGTCGTAGTTTTCCATCATTTCTCTAGTACCGACAACAAGTATCTGAATATCGGTATTTAAGGATGACAGAAATTTCTTTGAATCCTCTGTAAGGGTGTACATCTTTCCAGATGTCACATCGAACTCTGCGTAACGGGTCGGCAGCTGTCCTACCATGAGGTTAAGCACTACAGCAATCGCTATACCGATCACTACCGTAACATTGCTGTATACCGAAAGAGAGATCGTACTCTTTGAAACAGAGTATCTTCTCTTCTGTATCGCCTGACAGGTAAGGAAAAGCATCAATACAACCACAGTTACAAAATAGATGACTTCCTTTACGTCTATGACACCGCTCATAAGATTATCGAGACGGGATGAGAAATCAAAGATCTTTAATACAGATGCAACATTATCTCCGCTCTGTGTCAGTATCCCTACTATTCCGGACATAAGGAATGTGAGGAACAGAGCAATGAAAGACAGTACTGCTGCGATAACCTGACTCTCTGTGATAGAGGAAATAAATACACCTACAGCGATGCAGGCCGCACCGAAAAGGAAATATCCGAGTATCGCCGAATAGCTCTCAGCATACTGAACCTTTCCAAAGAAACTCATGATCAGCGGAAAAACGCAGGACACAAGCACCGGTACACCAAATATGGACAGGATAGCCAGAAATTTTCCTGCAACTATTTTTCCGACAGAAACAGGTGCTGTGAGAAGCAGCTGATCGGTCTTCTGCCTTTTCTCTTCCGCAAGGATCCTCATTGTCAGGATAGGGATCATGATAAGGAGGATAAAGAGTACATTCTGCATTACTCCTGCAAGAGATGAATTCATACTCATGAGGCAGCTTGCCATAAAGTAAAGCCCGATGACCAAAAGGTTTACAGCTACAAAAAGGGCACCTGTCACAGAATAAAAATAAGTCTTTAATTCTTTTTTGAATATTGCGAGCATGACTTACTCTTCCTCCTTTCCATCTGCCGTAACACTTGTTGTATTTACGTCACCATCTTCCTTTTTGTCTGTATCCACATCAGTTGCAGTCACTTCTGCAGCCGGCACAGTGTCTCCTGTGAGCTTCAGATATACATCCTCGAGTGACATCCTGTCGGAATGCATATCAAGGACCGGAAGTCTCTTCTCTGCTGCCTTTCGGAATACAGTTTCACGAATATCTGTCGCAGCATCACTTGTTATAACCGCCTTTACGATACCTCGTTCTGTTGACTCATCAAAACGGATAGCCTTGAGACCACTAATGCCGCTAAGCGCTTCCTTTACTTCGTTTTCAGACGCACGAACTTCCATATGCATGGTCACTGTGTCGCTCATGGAATGAGCCAGATTTTCCGGTGTATCGCTGGCTACCAGGCGTCCATGGGAGATGACCATGATATGATCACAGACTGCGCTTATCTCCTGCAAAATATGCGAACTCAGGATAACTGTATGCTTCTCTCCAAGAGAACGAATGAGATCACGTATCTCGATTATCTGCGCCGGATCAAGACCTACTGTAGGCTCATCAAGGATTATGAGGTCCGGATATCCGATAAGAGCCTCTGCAATACCAACTCTCTGCTTATAACCCTTTGACAGATTGCGGATAAGACGGTCTCTCACATCATGCGTCTTTGTGCGTTCCATGATCTCACCGACCATAGATGCACGCTCCGCCTTTGGGATCTTCTTTAATTCTGCTGCAAAAAGGAGATATTCCTTTACAGTCATATCTGTATAAACAGGCGGGATCTCCGGAAGGTATCCTATCCGTTTCTTTGCCTCGATAGGCTCCTTTAAGATATCGTGACCATCGATAAGGACTGTTCCCTCCGATGCCGCGAGATACCCTGTTATCATGTTCATGGTCGTGGATTTACCGGCACCATTTGGTCCGAGAAATCCGTAAATACGTCCTTTTTCTATAGAAAAGGTAAGGTGATCTACCGCCGTATTTGAACCATACCGCTTCGTAAGATTTTTCACTTCCAGCATAGTTCTGGCTTCCTCCTCAAATAAATTTCATGCGGTTTTGTTCTAACCTAAATGCAAAAACCGCAAACTCTCAAACGGATGCAAGTATAATCCCTTTATGTGATGATTTTGTGACCTTTAAAATTTTTGGACCATGGGGACGGGGTTACAGGTTCATGAACCTGTAACCCCGTCCCCGTGGTCCACCCATGGTTCAAAAAGAAGTCTTGATCAATTTTATATATCTTTTTAACCATTCGGATGTGTTATTTTTTGTTTCCGAGTCCAATTATTCAATCTGCTATTCTATAGAGTTTATCGGTTCACACGTTATGAACAATTTTTTATTTAGGTGCCACTGTTCACACTATATAAATTCGAATTTCTGTACCAATTCCCGATTTTATCATTTTTATCACGCCTGATATCTTTATGTCATTCTCTATTTTTGTACAAAACACTCACGCGTTATAATTATTCCGACATCCATTTTTATACGCATCTCTTTATTTTTTATCTGTTATCATCTGTCTCTACGACGCACCTGATCATATTCCCTGTCCGGCAGGTGTTATCCTTATTTTTCTTGACGAAAATTAATCAAGTCCACCCACAATTTTCGTTCCTTTTTGCCACTGTTGAGATGTTTTACTTAAGACATCATTCGATACCATTTCATCATCGACTGTCCCCTCTGCCTTATCAATACCAAGTGGTTTGAAAAGTTCATGGGTCTTTCTCATCTCTCCGTTCTTCAACATGTATACATCAACCATATAACTGGATTCGGAATCGTAATCATCGATGACAGTTCCTTCTCTCTCCTTATACTGCATTGTCCCATACTGACCATAATCTCCCAGATAATACACCTCGCCCTTCCTGATCGTATATATAGAAACTCCATCCGCATGCGCGACGCCGCTCCATGAAACCATTTCAGGAGAATCATTGTCATCCAGGTATATATAATCAACATTATTCTCTTCTATATCAGAATGTGCATTTATATAATCCTGATAAAGCTTCATAGAATCCGCATAATTCAAAATATCAGGTGTTTCTTCTGTTCTACTCTTCGCCACGTCAGACTCCTCAGGATCAGAGATCACACTCTTCGATGCGACATTCTCCGTCAGTTCCTCCTTAAAATCGAATTCTCCGAATGGTATCGAGGCGATCGGTGCTCTGCTGATCCCGCTGTCAGAAGAAAAATTACCATATATAAATGACAGACCGTCCTCCGAAATATAGGCCGCTATCTCAGACAAAGTAGCATTCTTTAATTCTTTAAGAAAACCCTGATCATAGTCTGACGGACGATCCTCTACGAGTTTTGAAAAAGCATCATAAACCTTTGCTCTGATATCTGTTTTGGAATTATTAACTATATCCTGCGCCTGCACCCTTTCTCCCGACTTCCTGTCGATGATACAGGGAGCATATACATAAACAGGTCTCGAGTCATCCAGATATTCGGTAGCTTCCACGAGAAAGGATATATAATTCTCATCCACATAGCTCAGACCTTCTATAGACATGTCTACCTGATAGCTCATTATCTTTGCGCCCTGCGCTTCTCTGGCTTCTATAGCCTTACTGTAATGGCTGACGATGGACGCATACCTTTCTTTCACCACTTCATTAAACACATCTGCATTTTCCACATCAGAAAAGACCGGAATCTTGCCCATGCAATACGCATCTGCCCCATTGTCAAGCCCGATCGTCACAGGAAGCGCTTCCATTCTGCATATAGAATCCGGATCAGTTTTATCAGTATCATTCTCTTCTGTCTCTGACGGCTCCTCATCCTCGATTTCCGTACTTTCTTCTGTAATATCCGTAACCTCTTCCGTCGCTGACTCCTGCTTTTCAGCTGCATTTTTATCTACTTTGGCTTCTAACATGCCCATTGCTCTTCCGCATCCTGTAATGCCGAAAATCATAAAACACATCAGCAACGATATCACTAATCTCTTTTTCACAATAAATCCCCCGGAGCAAATGTACGATTTTCTGTACAATACTAACACATAGCCCGCTCAACGACAACGAATTGATTCTTAAGACATTCTTAAAAATAACGTACCGTACGCCAAATTGTACCCACTTGTAAACATGACATCCGGCATATTACTGTGTTAAAATTTATGTAATTAAAACTGCAGAAATGGCGATGTCGCTATAGTAGGAGGGGTTCTATGGGGACGATTTTTTACGCGATTGCAGATGGTTTTGAGGACGGTATCGTGCTGACTCAGGCCAGACATTGTAATGAGGAGGAGCAATACGAGCTATCCGAATTCTATCAGGAGTATGCTCTGTTTCCTGAGGGGAAACCACTTCCATTATTATATCTCACACCAGATGATCTCCCGGACAGACCGGAAGACGGAACTTTCTTAAAACTAAATAATCATGTATGGATACTTGATGAAAATGAACGGCAGCGCTATCTGAATCTGAATCAGGCACGCTATGATGCTGAGGATGAGATCAAAAAGCAGGAAAAAAAGGCTGCAGCTCAGAAAAAAGCTAAACACGATCGTAAGATGCTGTCTCTCCTTTCTAATATAGAAGGATGGCGTGTATCCAGTGAACAGGTCATTGATGAAGGCGGACATACAACAATCTATCATCATAAAATAACGATCCATGGTCAGACACTGACTTTTCTCGAGCAAAATGTCTACAATTTTGGTCGTGTCGTTAATCCGGAATATGCGCTTACTGAATCAGTCAGTTCCGGCGGACTGCAGATGGACTACCGTGGAAAAGCATTTTGGTACACACTTGATAACCATAACAAATGGACTCCTGTAAGAGAACTTACGGAAGATGAAAAACTCGCAACCACTCTTATCGAAAACTATGGGAAGGGTGTAAACGAGAAAATACGGCAAAGATAAAGCTATCGATTATTTAGATGTAAACGTAAATGTGCCAAGTTTTCATCTTTATAATATCAATTCACTTCTTCTCTCTTGAAGACGACCGGGCGACCGGTCGTCTTACTTTTTGCTTTTGACCCTGTCATCAGTGTACATAAACTAACAACATAAGCTCACAACATAAAATAATTCCGTCAACTGATTATACTTCAACAGTTTATGTCACCATTCCTTTCAGAACACCTCTATCAATGTACAAAAATATCGCCATATTTTTTAAAAAGTCAGGTAAACTCTAAATAAAAAACCCTGTAATTCCGAAATAACCTATAAGAATAACTGTCAATTTTTTTCAGATCAATACATTTTTTTGATCTTTTGGATGTCTGACAAAACTTTTGTTTACAGAGGGGGATAGTGATCATGAAAAGGAAACTGGCATTGTTAGTACTGGCATCCGCCGTGACTTTTTCCTGCGTCTTGTCAGGATGTGGAAAAAACAAATCAGCAAACGATAATGATGCGGCATCTGACTCGTCAGATGCTGACATGTCACAGCAATCAATTACCCTCATAAACAGTAAAAGCGAAGTTTCTGATCAGATATCAGAGCTTGCATCTGCGTACCGGTCAGAAACCGGTGTGACCGTAAATGTCATAAATATCCCATCGGGCGTAGATGCTCAGGCTACCGTTAAGGGGCTCTATCTGTCAGACCAGATGCCGGACATCATATCCTGTGAAGCTGCTTCCTTTTCAAATTGGGATGGTCTACTCGTAGATATGAGCAGCGAACAATGGGTTGGACGGACCGATGCTGAGTATGTCGATACCACCTACGGCACCATAGGTTTCCCCTATGCTACAGAAGCGATCGGTCTCGCTTATAATGCAGACATCTTAGAAAAAGCAGAAATAGACGCCTCAACTCTCACAAGTCCTGATGCATACCGAGAGGCTTTTAAAAAGATCGACTCGATGAAACATGACTTAGGTCTGATCGCTGTTGTGGGATATGCCACAGAACCCGAAAACCTTGGATGGTCAGCCGGAAATCATATATTTGGAAATTATCTGGATGCAGGTCTCGAAAGATCTGACACCACCTACATAGACCTGCTGAATAACGGTGGTCAGCTCGATGACGATCGTCTGTCAGCCTTTTCTGATTTTGTCGGACTTATACAGAAGTATTCCGATCCGGAGCTTCTCACAGAAGGCACCTATGACGAACAGCTAAAAAGATTCGCCTGCGGCAAATATGCGTTTGTAACTCAGGGTTCATGGATCGGCGCTACATTAACAGGCAATAATGCAGAAGATTACGAAGTCGCCGGCAAATTTAAGGTTGGAATGGCACCATTTGCTTTTCAGGACGGGATAGACACCATCCTTACCAGTCCGCCTTCATGGTGGGCAGTTCCCAAAGAAGGCAACAGCGAAGCAGCAAAAGCCTTTCTGCAATGGTGTTCTGAAAATGCCGGTCAAGAGATACTGGTAGAAAAAGCCGGATTTGTAAGTCCTTTTTCCGATTGCAGCTACGTTGCAGATGATCCCTTTGCACCGGTCATCGCTTCCTATATAAACTCAGGTAAAACAAGCAGCTGGCACTGGATGAATATGAAAGAAGGTCTCGGTTCAAACTCACTTTGCTACATATTCAACTCCTATGCAAAAAACGAATACGACGCTGAAGGTTTTGCCTCTGCACTAAAAGAAGCCGCAGCCACGTACTACGAGAACTAATGGATCAAATCAATAATCTGAAAGGACCGATGCTATGAATAAAGAAAACAATCCCTCTCTGATCCATTCGATAATGTTTCAGATATCCGGCTTAAATATCATCATGCTGGCAGCTTTTATGATAGTGATGTTCTCCATTATGAGACTCATGACCGCATCTACCTCGACAAGCGTCAGCACCTTTAACTACATGATGACTCTCACTACTACAGAATCATCGCTAAAATCCGACATCATGAATCTCTTTGATCAGGCGACAGGTTATGTGGCAGCAGATGCTCCTGAAACAAGAGAAACTCTGAAGCCGCAGATCGATACCGCAAAAAGCACTATCGAAAGCCGTCTGCAGGAACTTCGAAGCGATTTTTCATCCGATCCGAAAGTCATCGCTGAACTCGATGAGATAAACGGACAATATGACCGTATGTGCATCCTTATAGAAAAAGCTATGTCTTCTACAGATAATGGGCACAAAGACGCAGCCTACAGTCTCCTCTTTGATAAAGCAGAGATTCAGAAAATAGCCATTTTTCATGGAGTTAAGGTCATAGATGCAGCCATAAGCGACAATTCCGACAAAGCCAACGCTGAAATGCAGAGCAATCTCTTCCGCAGTCAAAAAGCCGCTGCACTCGGAGCAGTAGTAATGATAATCCTGATCCTTATAAACTTCGGTGTAAATTATCTAAACGTGGTACTAAAGATCAAAAAGATCTCCGATGAAGTAAACGCCATAATAAATAATATCCAGGCTAACAAAGGAGATCTGACCGAACGGATAAGGACAAAGACCAGATCAGAACTGATCTATCTAAAGAATGGCATCAATCATTTCATCGAAACCCTGCAGCTGATAATGAGAGATGTAAAGGACAGTACGAATGTCCTGACTGACGCCTCGGAAAACGTTTCTTCAAAGATCCATTCAGCAACCGACAGCGTGAATAATACCTCTGCCGCACTACAGGAATTATCAGCAGGAATGGAAACCGTATCCGGAAACATGGGAAGGATCACAGAACATGTACAGGATGTTCGCAGTGCTGCCGAGGACATCGAAGCCGAAGCACGTAACGGAGCACTTACTACAAATAGCATAAAAGCCGAGGCCGATGCTATAAAGACCCGCGCCACCCAGAAAAAGCTCGATACAGGAAGCCGTATGCAAAATCTGTCCGCCGTACTCGAACAGGCAGTACATGATTCCGAACGCGTAAATCAGATAGGCGAACTCACAAGAGTCATTTTGGATATATCCGCACAGACAAATCTCCTGGCACTGAATGCTTCTATAGAGGCTGCCAGAGCCGGTATCGCCGGCAAAGGTTTTGCTGTAGTAGCGACCGAGATCAGTGCTCTCGCCGCCAATTCCAGAGAGACCGCCGGAAATATCCAAAATATCAGTGAAGAAGTTACAAAAGCTGTCACCAATCTTTCTACCAATGCTCAGAACGTACTGGACTTCATCAACACGACAGTTATAAACGACTATGATGAATTTGTAGATGCGGGTACAAAATACGAAGAAACCGCTGCTTCCATGAACGAAATGCTGTCAAAATTTGATGAAAAAGCCATAAACTTAAAAAACATCATGACAGAAATGATAAGTTCTGTAGATATGATAAATTCTTCGATCCAGGAAAGTACAAAAGCCATCAGTATTTCTGCTCATAATTCCACAGAACTTGTAAGTACTTTCTCAGATATATCCGAAGCAATGGATAATAATACAAACGTATCCGAACAGTTATCAGCTGCGGCATCGAGATTTGCATCAGTGTAAAAATATCCGAAGTCAAAAATTCCCGGAACGGTCGATGATCACTGACCGTTCCGGGATAGTTTTTTAGATTTGTTTCGCAGATGGTCGTGTACCATCACTTAATTTATGAGATTTCATCTCCATGGGCAAATAACGCTGTAACAGACCCCTCTGCAATTATTCCGTATCGCGCTATCCTGTCGCGTATCTCATCAAAATCTCCCGGAGCATCCATTTCTAATTCTATATCTCCCGGGTCCTCTTCAAGCGCAAATACCCATATCTCATACTCATGATCATCTGTACCTTCCGGCGGATACGGACCAACGTATGAATCAGACTCCAGTTCTCCCTCCGGAAGTTCTGTAGTCCACTCATCGGAAACATACATATGTACCCAGTCATCCGCACTCCTGTCTATCATGAGCACTGCATAGTACTCTGCCCCATTTACATCATCCCACGAAATCTCGGGGCTTATATTTTCACCCATAGGGTCATTTGGCTGTCTGTCTGCAGCGCAGGCTGTGAGCAGTCTCCCGTCCCTGATCGAATCAGAATTAACCTCAATACCTTCCATACGCAAAAACCTCCTTGTATGCGGAACAACTCCTAACATCATTCTTATCGGCGGTATGCATATATAAAATAATACCGATGAACAGGATTCTTTTTTATCCTGTCATTGGAACGGACAAATAAAATTCTCCTTTTCTCCCTTCACGGAGAATCCCTCTATGTCCTGCGACATACATTTCTCTCTTTACACACTTTTCATTTCCTGCTAAAGTATCCTTGTCTCATCTCATTTGTATACATTAAAGACATTCTTATCCGAACAGTAGCTCAATTATTCCTATACTATCTTCAATCAAATAGAAAAAACAACTTCCATACCACTATCTTCACCCACATACATTCCATCTCGAAATCATTTTCCAATAGAAAAATCAGATAAACCCACGATGCTTATAACTCATATTTTTGCTATACTAACACTGAAAGGACAACA
>AUJT01000009.1 GCA_000424365.1 Lachnospiraceae bacterium NK4A144
GAGACCTTGGGACCCGCAAAACACGAGCAAGTAGCGTTATTACGCGGAATGCGAGTGTTTTAGGATTGCGGGAATTGCGTAGCAATGAAGCAATCCGTGACATCAGTAAGGGGCAAAATTTACTTTTGACCCTTACATCTTTTTATTTCTGTATTTTTAGATAAGGAATTATTATGTGGAAAGCTGAAAATTGGAAAGACTACGAAGTAATAGATACATCCAACGGCGAGAAGCTGGAGAGATGGGGAAAATACCTGCTGGTTCGTCCGGATCCTCAGGTAATATGGGATACGCCAAAGAATAATCCCGGTTGGAAAAAGCCCAATGCTCATTATCACAGAAGTTCAAAGGGTGGCGGAAACTGGGAGTTTTTTGATCTCCCGGAAGAATGGTCGATCAATTACAGATCACTCAAATTCAATCTAAAGCCCTTTTCTTTTAAGCACACAGGACTGTTCCCTGAGCAGGCAGTAAACTGGGACTGGATGACAGAAAAAATCCAGGCTGCAAAAAATGCAGACTCCGGCAGAACCCCTGAAGTTCTGAACCTTTTCGGATATACAGGTGGCGCAACACTTGCCTGCGCCGCAGCCGGTGCTCACGTAACTCACGTTGATGCATCTAAGGGTATGGTTCAGTGGGGAAAAGAAAATTCACGTTTATCAAACATACCTGAAACTTCTTTCCGCTGGCTTGTTGACGACTGCACAAAGCTCGTTGAAAGAGAGATCCGCCGTGGTCATCATTATGACGGTATCGTAATGGATCCCCCGTCATACGGAAGAGGTCCCAAAGGCGAGATATGGAAGATCGAAGAACAGATCTATCCTCTGATCCAGCTCGTTGAGCAGCTTTTATCCGACGATCCGCTGTTTGTCCTTGTTAATTCATATACTACAGGACTTCAGCCTGCTGTTCTGACTTATATGCTTTCTACCGCTATCAAGCCAAAGCACGGCGGATATGTTGAGGCCGACGAGATCGGACTTCCTGTAAAGGACAACGGTCTGGTTCTTCCTTGCGGCGCAAGCGGACGATGGTTTAAATAATATCTCTAACGTAATATCAAAAATGTCAGGTTATCACAATTATATAACCTGACATTTTTTCTTTTCTCAGCAGATCCTCGGAAGTCCTTCTCCATATAAAGGCCCGACTTTTCGGAGTCCGCCTATTTCCGTCCGGAGTACAAGAGCCGGAGAATCACTTTCTCCCATTACTTCTCCGATACAGACAGCATTTTCTCCATATTTGCTGCCACGAATGATCTCAGAAGCTTTATCCGCCTCTTCCGGCGCAACCACTACGATCATTTTTCCTTCATTTCCCATATATAGAACATCCAGTCCAAGGATGCCGCTGAAATCCCTCACCGCCGGGCTTACCGGTATCAGCTCTTCTTCAACCCTGATCTCTTTTCCGGAACTCTCGGCAAATTCATTTAGAACCGTTCCCAGACCGCCTCTGGTAACGTCACGCATAGCACGTATTTTTATACCAGATTCTAGTAGGCGCGAAACCATTTCAGTCAAAGGTGCCGCATCACTTTTTATATCATTTTCAATTCCGAGGCGGCTTCCAAGAATCGCAGCATGATGATCTCCCATGTTTCCCGAAACAATGATCTTATCACCTGTTTGAAGCTTATCCGTTCCAAATTCTATTCCTTCAGGCACAATTCCCACCCCCGAAGTATTAATGATAAGTCCACTTTCTGCGGTGCCTTTTTCGACAACTTTGGTATCACCCGTTACTATCTGAACCCCTGCTTCTTCTGCCGTTTTTTGAAGCGACTCGACTATTTTTTCAAGATCAGATACTTCCAGTCCCTCTTCAAGAATAAATCCGGCGGTCAGATACTTTGGCACCGCGCCACTCATCAAGAGATCATTTACAGTACCGCACACAGAGAGACGTCCTATGTCTCCCCCGGGGAAAAATACCGGTTTTACAACAAAGGAATCTGTCGTCATCGCTATCTTCGCTGCTCCCGGAACCACCGAAGAATCCCCGAATTTATCAAGATATTCATTAGAAAAATATTTTGCAAAAACGCCCGAGATCAGCTTTGATGTTGAATCTCCGCCTGATCCGTGCGCCATAGTTATCTTCATAATATAAACTCACATCCTAAACTTATATCAATCACCAGAAACAAACCTATTAAAACAAGCGCCTTCCTGGCTTACCATACAGGCTCCCTTCGGATTTTCCGGTGTGCAAACTTTCCTATATAAAGGACACATCGTGCTGTCTTCTTCACCTGTTATAATCTTTGCACAGTGACACCCTTTCGTTTCATAATCTGTATCAAGGCCTCTGCTTCCTGCATCGAAATGTTCATATTCCGGTCTGAGATACATGGCAGAACCGGTTATCTTGCCAATTCCACGCCAGGTACAGTCTCCCTGGACAAAGAATCTATCCACGCGCTCCTGAGCTGTGATATTACCTTCTCTTGTAACGGCGTCACCGTACAGATTTCGTACAACGCCACGTCCTCTTAGCTTTATCAACGCATAAATTGCCATAAGGATTTCCGTCGCTTCAAAGTTTGACGCAACAAAAGGCACCGAAAACTTCTCTGCCGCTTCCTCAAAAATCCTGTACCCTGAAACTGCGCAAACATGCCCCGGTGCGATATATCCATCAACTGCCGGATGCTCCCTGCCATCACTCCCTGTCACCTTTCCGGAGCTGACCCAGTTCACAACCTCAGGCATCGTTTTTAACGATGTAAGCAGTTTTACATTTTTAAGCCCTTTCTCCTCTGCGTTTAAGAGGAGCATGGAATAAACAGGTATTGTGGTCTCAAAACCAACAGCAGCAAAAATATAAACGTGATCCGGATCTTTCTCTGCCATTGGCAGCATATCGAGCGGCGAATAAACCATTTCGATATGGGCACCATCTGCCTTTGCCTCTGCCATAGACCTGACCGATCCCGGTACTCGTATCAGATCGCCAAATGTGACCACCACATTTTCCGGCTCCATGGCGAGCTCTATTAATTTATCTATGTACGCCGTAACCGTCACGCAAACAGGACACCCGGGTCCAGATATCATACGGATTTTCGGACTCAGTACGGATCGTATTCCGCTCTTTGCTATCGCCGCCGTATGCGAACCGCATATTTCCATGATCCTTACTTCCGGGCCATCATAATTTCTAAGGAAATCTAAAATCTGACTTTTATTCATTTAATTCCTCGATTTCCCGAAAAAGATCCTCCATGATATCAGCTTCGCTATTATCCAATTTTTGTATAATGCATCCTGCATGGACCAAAACCCTGTCACCCGGAACGATTTCTGCAAGACCAGCCTCAGCTTTTACACGATTACCACTAAAATCAACGATCGCAGTATGTCCCTTAACTTCAATTACTTCACCCGGAAGTGCAACACACATACTAAAACCTTCCTAAAATACATATCAAAAATATTACGCTTTTGCAGCTGCTTCCGCCTCTGCTTTCTTTTTAGCCTCCATCGCAGCCTTTGCAGCCGCTGCACGTTCCGCTGCAGCTTTCGCCTGCGCCGCGAGAACCTCTTTCTGTGAATCCGACAGATCAAAGGTCTTTGCTATTTTTTCCTCTCCCGGCTCCTGATACTTACGGCCCATAGAAAGAGATTTTTTCGGACAACCATCCACGCAGCATCTGCACTGGATGCAGGAAAACGGACGGATAGTCCATGTCTGTTCTTTTTTATCTACTGTTATCGCACCTGTAGGGCATTTCATCTGGCAGAGTCCGCAAAGGATACACTTATCCATGTCATTTTCAACATGACCTCTGGTTCTCTCCTTGAAATCCGCAGGTTCAAAAGGATATTTTGTAGTAGCAGGCTTGGAAAAAAGATTTTTCAAAGCCCGCCCTGTATAGTTTAACGCACTCATTCGTGACCACCTCTATAAACACCATTTTAAGCAATTACCGTAAGATCACCGCTCTGTACAGCTGATGCAGGGATCTATTGCCAACACCAGGATCGGTACATCAGCAAGCTCGCATCCTCGCAGTGTTTGCGTAAGAGCAGGGATATTGGCAAAGGTTGGTGTACGAACCCTAAGCCTATCGATAAATTTCTTTCCGCTGGCTTTTACATAGAAACACGCTTCTCCGCGCGGCTGCTCAATCCTTGTCATGTATTCACCGTTAGGAAATCCCTTAACAAGTGTATCTACTGGTCCGTCGGGTATCTTCTCTATCGCCTGACGGATGATGCTTATAGATTGAAGGACCTCCATCGCGCGTACATAAGTACGTCCATAGGTATCACAGTCATCGCTTGTAACGATATCAAATTCGATATCATCATATGCGGCATATCCGAGTTTTCTCGTATCACGACGAACTCCGCTGCCCCTAAGATACGGTCCGCAGCAGCCAAGTTCCTCAACCTGCTCAGGTGTCAGCACACCAACTCCGCAGAGACGCCCCTTAACAGCTCTGTCATTAAGAAATGTCCTGATAATGACCTCCAGATCTCTCTCGATATCATCAAGCGATTTCAGAAAATCCCTGAGCATTTCATTAGGAACATCTCTTCTCATTCCACCGATCTTTACGATAGAAAAGATAACTCTGCCTCCTGTAGCAGCTTCAAACATATCAAGGATCTTTTCCCTGACTCTCCAGGAATCCATAAAAAGACTCTCAAATCCAAAAGCGTCTGCCATGAGTCCGAGCCACAGGATATGACTGTGCATACGGGAGAGTTCAAAAAATATGGTTCTAAGATAATCAGCTCTCTTCGGTACTTCAATATTCATAATGTGCTCTACTGCATCACAATATCCAAAGCCATGTCCGAAGGAACAAATACCGCAGATCCGCTCTGCCACATAGACCATTTCATTAAAATCTTTTTTATCAACGAGCTTCTCAAGACCTCTATGGATAAATCCGATGGACGGGATAGCATCCACGACTTTTTCATCCTCAAGCACCAGATCCAGATGTATCGGTTCCGGAAGAACAGGATGCTGCGGTCCAAACGGAACAACACTTCTATTTCCCATTTTACTTAGCCTCCTCTTCCTTATGCGCAAACGGCGCTTTTACACTGGTACGGTATAATCCTCCGCGGAAGTCCAAAACCATATCACAAACTTCCAGTCCAAAAAGATCATGTATCTCGTTTTCGTAAAGCCATGCAGGTGAAAAAATATGACTTATGGACTGAACCGGCTTTTTCCCATCTGTACGGAAGCGGATACTCATCTCGTCGTAGCCCTTGCCGAAAGAATACAGTATCTCATATCCGCCCTCTTTCACCGTAGTCGCACATATCTGGATCAGGCGATAACCTTCTGCACGGATAGCCTGTGCTTCATTCAGGAGAGTTTCTTCGGAAATCTCTTTTAAAATACTTTCCATTATTTCTTAACCTCCTTCACAGATGCATTGCCGTAATGAACCTCGCATGACGCGTGATTTTTCATGGCTTCTCTCTTTTCATCAAGGAGCTTAACTGCCTTCACTACGCCATCGATAAGCGCTTCCGGTCTCACAGCGCATCCCGGAACATAAATATCCACCGGGATCACTGTGTCAATACCGCCATTCACATTATAACATTCCTTAAAAATGCCGCCGTCACATGCACAAATACCGGCAGCGATCACGACTTTAGGATCAGGCATCTGCGAATACAACTGCTTAAGTACCATTTTTGTCTGGTTATTAACGCCTCCCGTCACCACCAGAATGTCCGCATGTTTCGGATTACCAGTGTTGATCACTCCAAAACGCTCCACATCATACCTCGGAGTAGTAGACGCAAGTACTTCTATATCACACCCATTGCAGCTCGATGCATCATAGTGCAGGAGCCACGGCGATTTTGACATCTTCATGATAATTGTCCTTTCACTAACAGATTTCCCCTTACTTTCCGGCAATATTCAACATGGTAAGGATCAGGAAATTTCCTCCGCCAAGCACAAATGTAACGATCCAGGTACTGGAGAGCATGACCTCCCACTTAACCCTCGGAAAAATATTGTCAGCAAGCAGAACAAAGAAATAAATAACGATAACAGCTATAACAGCAGCAACGTAGCTCAGCGGATTTTTACAGATAAAGAAAAGTCCGGCGATAGAAAGCATCTGAACCGATGCGTAAAGCTCACCGAGTTCCTGTAATCCATATATATTTCCGGCAAGATCCTGCGTAAGCCCCTTGACCATCTCCTGATGCGCATGGTGCGAAGTTGCGAGGTCAAAAGGCGACTTTCTGAATATGATCAAAAGCGTAAAGCAAAATCCGAGAAAAATGCCCGGTGCCCGCACGATAGCAGGAGTTTCCTGTTGGATAATATCAGAAACATTGAAGCTTCCGCATGTCATGTAAAATCCAATAGCAGTGAGGAGCGTCATTGGCTCATAAGCCATAGTCTGCATAAATTCTCTCTGCGCTCCAAGCGACGAATATGGAGAATTGGCGCTGTATGCCGCAAGGATCAAAAACATATCAGCCAGCGAATGAGCAAAAAATACCAGCAGGATATCTCCGCCTGCATAAAAGATACATCCGGTAAAGATAGTAAAAATAACAAATCCTACCACGAGCGCCGTCTGCACCCTGTTTACAACGATCGACTGCTTTTGGAAAAGCTTCAGAAGATCATATAACGGCTGAAAGAATGAAGGTCCCTTTCTATTTTGCATTCTTGCGGAAACCACGCGGTCATACCCCTCAAAAGCAAGTCCAATCAATGGCGCTGCCACAAGATATATCAGGATACTGACTAAAACAACTGTCATTCTCATAATGCACCTCCCACTGCAACGATCATCATTACCGTAACTGCCGTTGCAGAAAGATATAACGAAGGATTAAGGATCCTCTTCTCACCAAACCATTCTTCCATGTACCAGTTACTGAGATAAGACGGACGGATTCCCCCTAGTGAATCAATAAAATGACGATCATCACCGGCATTTACACCAGCCATATACGCCATTGTCATCTTTTCTTTTCTGTTCCTTATGAGAAAAGCTGCGAGTACCGGCATGAGTCCGATCATTACGAGCATCATTAGCATGACTCTGATATCATTATCGCTGATGATAGTACCCACAGTCTGACCAAACGACTGGGAAAGCACCGGCTGTACGCAAACAGTACCGATCATCGGGAAAAGCGCACAAAGCAAAACAATGAGCGCTGTCAGGCAATACATAACCCGCCATTCACTTTTATGTACCACATCACGATGTCTCTCTGACTGATGAAGCACAGCATAAAGCTTTCCAAGCCACTTACCCCAATAAAACATGGTAGTAGCAGATCCAAATACCAAGAACATAACAAGCATTACGTTATTTGAATCAATATATGCTTTAAGCGCTGCCCACTTTGCGACCAGCATACCAAAAGGCGCAAGGAACATACCACAGATTCCAACCGTCATGACATAAGCCATCTTTGGGAACTTTACTATCATGCCATGCATATCTTCCACATCTCTGCTTCCGGTAGCATTTTCAACTGCCCCCACCGCAAGGAACATAAGTGACTTTGAAACCGCATGGAATAAAAGAAGCATTATAGCTGCCCATGTAGCAGCCGGCTGACCCACTCCGGCGCATGCTGTGATAAGTCCGAGATTAGAAATTGTAGAATACGCAAGCACTTTCTTTCCATCGCTTTGTGAGATCGCCAAAAGCGATGCAGCGAAGAAAGTAAAACCACCGATAGTAGTGATCATCACACCACCAAGATTTCCGGCAAAAAGCGGAGAAATACGGATCAGAAGATAGACTCCCGCCTTTACCATAGTAGCGGAATGGAGAAGTGCCGATGACGGTGTAGGTGCCACCATCGCACCCAGAAGCCATCTTGAAAACGGCATCTGTGCACTCTTTGTAATAGCTGCCAGCGAAAGGAAAACAACCGGGATCACAATTCCAGCCCTTGCCGGTCCTGCTTCCACGAGTTCAGTAAGACTTCCTATGTTCATAGAAAGCGCACAATAAAGAATAGCGACCATAAATCCGCAGCCACCAAGGAGATTCATCCAAAGTGCCCTAAAAGAATTTGTGACAGCTTCAGACTTCTTAGTATATCCAATGAGTAAAAAGGAGACAGTACTTGTGATTTCCCAGAAAAAGAACATCCATGACAGAGCATCAGAAGTGATGAGACCATACATAGCTGTGAGGAAAAGAAACAATAATGCCTGAAAATACTGAGATCTGTTTTCAACATCTTTATGATGAATATGATAATCATGGAGATAACCCACAGCATAGATGCTGATGAGACCTCCTACGATGCCTACAACCATAAACATTAATAAAGTAAGGTCATCCACCTTGAGCATCGGTAAATTTTCAACAGCTTTATGTGTTGTATCAAGCCAAAGAACCGGGATCGTTCCGGCTGCTGAAAGAAGAATGCAGTGATATTTCCCATATTTCACAGAAAGAACTGATATAAGCGCGAACAGAAACAATTCTCCTGCCATAAACACATATGTGCATTTTTCTGTGATCTCCGACACCGGCAAAAACGTCAGTATCTTGTTATCACCAACGCCATTCCTATACGCCCAAATACAGAAAAGCACGTCAAGTACCATCATGACTATGCTTCCGACAATAACAACGCACCCACGAATCTTCTCACCTTTAATAAGTGCCGTTAAAACCGACATTCCCAGGGTGAAGAAGAAAAGAAACAATAAAATCTGCACCTCAATACCTCCCATATTTACTGCACCAAATCTTTCGATTTAATATCCGTCGACAAAGCTCCGCTAACGGAAATTAACATGGCGCGAACAGTTCAAACTATAGCACACCATATTTTCATAAGCAAGAATTGCAGCAATATTTTGTTAATAAATTATCATTCGTGATATTGCATAACTACTTGTGCTATATTTTACCATATTTGATTAATAGTTTTTAGTTATTTTTAACACAATGTATGAATTCTCGATCAATTTTTAACGTACAGCATCACTTTCTTACGCATTCAGCAGCTTGGCATGCTATGCTTCCTATGTGCACAGTATCCATTTTTTCTGCAATTCTTGAATTTTAGCAGCAGTTCTTTTATCATAGATTAAGTAGGAGCAAATACTGCGTTGCCTGACGCAGCTTACATTTTAGAAAATATGGGGAAATATGAAAGAGTGGGAGTATGAGCTTAGGAGCGACATCTTTTCTGCGTTTCTGGCTAATAATAAGAGAATGGCATCCGCACTGATGTGGGAGCTTATCGGAAAGAAAAGCGGAGGTCTTTTTTATCGTTATCGCCCTCTGGATCTTATGGAGCTTACAAGTCTCCGTTTTGACCAGATGTATTTTTGCCGTGCGATACGATTTGATAATCACGGTGACGGTATGATCCGCTTCAAGAGTTATGTGACCTGTTTCACAGATAAGAAAAATTCGCTTACCATGTGGAATGACTATGCAAGTGCCGCGAAAGGTATCTGCATGGAATATTCCTATGACGACATCATGACCTTTGCACAGGATAACAATCTGTTCTTTGCACCGGTCCGTTATAGCGACAAAGATCTGGAGATCACTGACAAGGTAAGTTCCGTCATGTCCATGATGAGTAAACCAAAGGTAGAGTCCGACGAATACGAATGGCGCCTCTGGAAGATCGATCTCCACTCAACTGACATAGGAAAGATAATGGCAGGCATAAGCCCCAGAAAGATCTATATAGGTAGAAACGCCGACGATGAAGAATTGATCAACGAGCTTTATGATATCGGCGCAGAAAAAGAAATAGAAATAATCAGATAAATAAACCTCTTTACCAGTCCTCTTCTATTATCTGCATCTCCAGATAATCGAAGGGGACTTCGTCTATAAAGTTATCTCCGCGAAATCTGGTCTTTGCCGATCGCTTAAAATCATCAATATTATTCTGAAGCCATATCGGCACGCTGAGATCCAGCTCATGGCAAGCTGCCTCAAGTCCGTTCATGATCTTGTGAGTACGGGTATCCTCTGTAAAATCCTCAATAACCGTATCCTGGATCATATGATTATTTTTCCATTCTCTAAACCAGATTCTCATAATTTTTCCTGTCTCTTACGAGAAAATATGCAGTATACTGCTTATCTCCTTTGCTTTCTTTTTTATTTCTTCTTCGTTTTCTTTTAGATATGCCACGATCTGATGTACTTCATCTTCCGTAAAACCTGCGTTTTTCAACACTTTTCCGCCGGGCACACGCATTTCCGCCTCGTCAATGCTGCCTTTTTCGTTTTTACGCTCGAATCTCACACAGACAAAAGCCTTCCCCTCTTTGTCATGCAGCACACCTGAATGTGTCATGCTGACTTCACTGTTATTATCCATACCGCCCCTCCTTTCGGTATATCCATGCGTAGGATATCATAAACAGGCTTATGTGTATATATCGGGTCATTATATGCTCACCTATAACCCCGGTAAAAGATTTTGCCAAAAAATCCTACCTGTATTAGACTGAATTTTAGTGCGATAATGACGTTGGGGGCAAAAATCCTTTTGTCCCTGTCATCATAAAAATAAAACTGAAGGGGCTTTAACATGAAATTCAATTCTATAAAAAAGATCCACGACGGCGAATTTATCTCACGCTACGACCTGCATTATGAAACCGAAGACGGAAAACCCAAGACTTATGAGATAATCAGCAGAAACCATGACCTCAAAACACTCGAAGAACTGCAGAATAAGCATGCTGACGCAGTCGTTCTGATACTCACCGATGAAAGCGGCGAGCGCATCCTGCTTAACCGTGAATTCCGCATGGCAGCCGGACAATTTGTCTACAATTTCCCGGCAGGTCTCATCGAGCCTGACGAAACACCGGAGGAAGCCGCTGCTCGTGAGCTTTACGAAGAAACAGGGCTTACACTCACAGAGATCCGCGATAGGATCGGCTTAAGCTACAGCGCCATTGGTTTTTCAAACGAAACCAATGTATGCATAGTCGGCACAGCTACCGGAGAATTTTCTGAAAGCACATCTTCCTATGAAGAGATAGAAGCCAAATGGTACACCCGCTCCGAAGTACGCGAGCTCTTAAAAACCGCACCTTTCGCCGCAAGAACCCAGGCATGGTGCTACTGCTGGAGCCACGAGACAAAATAAATTTCGTCAGGCGCACTTCATAGCACTAACAAACGAGCCGCCCGATATTACTATCGGACGGCTCTATACGCCTGGTCGAAACCAATCATCTAATATTGTCAGAACAAATCACTATGCTCGATAAAGCATCACTAAGCGCTCTGCACGATCAAAGATCCGTAGAATCCAAAGCATTTAAGAACATTTTTGCCACTTCCACCATTGGTGTCGAACTCTCCATGCTTCTCTTCTGGAGAAAGCGGTAAGCCTGATCCTCACTCATCTGGTTTCTGTCCATAATGAGCTGCTTTGCACTCTGGATGATATCCTTCTCCTCTTTGCTGCGTTCAGGGCGAGTATCATGATTACGACGTTCGTCAAGTTCTACGAGGATTCTCGCACTTCCATAGATTTCTCCACTAGATGCCGGCAGGCTGAGCCTGAACAGGTTCTCATTCTCGCAGATGTCCAAATCTCCCGGACGACCTGCCACCAGAAAGAAAGCTATATCACTAAGCTCATCCGCAAGTTCATCCGCAGTCATGTCAGAAAGTCTCGGAGAACAGATCACGACTCCGCCGCCCATACGTTTAATATATCGCAGCACTTCCAGCCCGGTCTTGCAGGCAACATGAACCTGAATACCGTTTCGCTCAAGCGTATCTGTGATTGTATTCCTTAATTTATCATTTGAAAATGCAACTACAGTCCGCAGCAATTCCGTCACCTCTCCGCAAAAAGTTGTACATATCTAATGGCAGCCGGTTAAAGCACGCCTGTACTGACACAACTTAGAAATTAACCATGTACTTGTCAAGCTCCCACTGGCTGACCTGAGTACGGTACTCATCCCACTCAGCTCTCTTGCCTTCAAGGTACTGTGTGAGCAGATGATCACCAAGAGTCTCCTTGATAACCTCATCCTTCTCAAGCTCATCAAGAGCTTCCTCAAGGTTTCCGGGCAGAGAATCTATTCCATTTGCCTTTCTTGTAGCCTTATCCATTGCAAAGATGTTGTCAGTAATCTCATCCGGAGGTGTCATGCCCTTCTCGATACCATCAAGACCAGCTGCAAGACATACAGCAAGATTCAGGTAAGGGTTGCAGGACGGATCCGGGCAACGAAGCTCTACTCTTGTGCCTGCGCCTCTGGAAGCCGGAATACGGATAAGAGCAGAACGGTTGGATGAGCTCCATGCAAGATAGCAAGGTGCTTCATAACCAGGAACCAGTCTCTTATAAGAGTTAACAAGCGGATTAGTGATAGCTGCCATTCCCTTCATGTGAGCAAGGATGCCTGCGATAAAGCTATATGCTTCCTTAGAAAGCTGACGAGGATCGTTAGGATCAAAGAAGATGTTCTTTCCATCCTTGAAGAGTGACATATTTGTGTGCATACCGGAACCATTTACTCCGAAAAGCGGCTTCGGCATGAATGTTGCGTGCAGACCGTTCTTCTGTGCAAGAACCTTAACTGCAAGCTTGAATGTCATGATCTTATCAGCAGCACGAAGAGCCTCATCATACTTGAAGTCGATCTCATGCTGTCCGATAGCAACCTCGTGATGAGAAGCCTCGATCTCAAATCCCATCTTCTCAAGATCGATACAGATCTCACGACGTGTATTTGAACCGTGATCCAGAGGAGCCAGATCGAAATAACCAGCCTCATCACCTGTATTTGTGGTCGGTCTTCCGTTTTCATCAGTCTCAAAGAGGAAGAACTCACACTCAGGACCAACGTTGAAGGAGTAGCCCATATCAGCTGCCTTCTTCAGTGTCTTCTTAAGAACGTATCTGGGATCTCCAACGAAGGGAGTTCCATCCGGATTGTATACATCGCAGATGAAACGTGCAACTTTTCCATGCTGAGGTCTCCACGGGAATACAGTATAGCTGTCAAGATCCGGACGCAGATACTGATCTGATTCATGGATACGTGCGAAGCCCTCGATGGAACTACCGTCGATCATTACCTGATTATTTACAGCCTTCTCAAGCTGTGAACGGGTAATTGCAACGTTTTTCAGCTGACCGAAAATGTCGGTGAACTGCATACGGATAAATTCAACATCATCGTCAGCCGCCATGCGGAGGATATCTTCTTTTGTGTTACTCATGTCAAAATCTCCCTTCGATTTTTGTGACTTTGTTTTTGACGAAACTTTTTTAAAACAGAAAAGGGCAACGGTAGCCTTGCATCAAGCACCGTTGCCCTTTGTTGGTACGAATTATAAAACCTTGCCTTAAGGATTGTCAAGTATGTATTGCCCAAAAACTTTATTTCGGCAAAACTTCATTTCTTTATAGTGTTAAAGGCGAAAAAATTGGTAAACGTTTTCTAAATTTTTATACTATAATGAAAATTGCTGTGACTCGGATCCTAAATGGTCACAGTGGTTCATTTTAATGATGTTTGGAGCAATATGCCCCGGAATGGAGAAAACCCATGCAGGAATTTAAGCCGATCAAAGAAGGCAAAGTCAGAGAGATTTACGATGCAGGAGAGAACCTCATCATGGTCGCTACCGACCGTATTTCCGCTTTTGATGTGATCCTTAAGAATAAGGTTCATAAAAAAGGAGCTATCCTGACTCAGATGTCCAGATTCTGGTTCGATTACACTAAGGATATCGTTCCGAATCATATGCTGAGCGTTGATGTTAAGGATATGCCGGAGTTTTTCCAGCAGCCTGATTATACCGGCAACAGCATGATGGTGAAGAAGCTCACCATGATCCCCGTTGAGTGTATCGTTCGCGGCTATATTACCGGAAGTGGCTGGAAGAGCTACAAAGAAAACGGTACTGTCTGCGGTATTAAACTGCCTGAGGGACTTCAGGAATGTGATAAGCTTCCTGAGCCTATCTATACCCCTTCTACAAAAGCCGAGATCGGTGATCACGATGAAAACATCGATTTTGAGCGTTCTATCGAAGTTCTCGAAAAGGAATTCCCCGGTCACGGTCAGGAATATGCTGAGAAGATCCGTGATTACACTATTGCTCTTTATAAGAAGTGCGCTGATTATGCCCGCACCAAGGGTATCATTATCGCTGATACAAAGTTTGAGTTTGGTCTTAATGAGAATGGCGAGGTTGTTCTCGGTGATGAGATGCTTACTCCTGATTCCAGCCGTTTCTGGCCTGTTGAAGGCTATGAGCCGGGTAAGTCTCAGCCGTCTTTTGATAAGCAGTTCGTTCGTGACTGGTTGACTGCTAATCCTGAAAGTGATTATAACCTGCCTCAGGATGTTATTGATAAGACTATTGATAAGTACAAGGAGGCTTACAGACTTCTTACAGGACATGATTTAGAGGTTTAATGGTTTAATCTATTCTCGTTCAAGCCCCGATACATATATCTTGTCACGGCTCGGACAGTTCTAAGCTCATGCACCGTCCTCATGAACACGGACAGCACATTTGCTAAGAACTGCCGGCTTATTGTTCCAAGATATATGTACCGGGTTTTTCACTTACATCTATTAAAACACTGTAAAGTTACGTATGTCATTACACTTCTGCGGCGGCGAGGGCTGCTACTGCGCCGTCGGCTGCAGCTGTAGTGAGCTGGCGGACTGATTTTGTGCGGCAATCTCCTGCTGTGAAGATTCCGTTCACTCCTGTCTTGCAGCTTTCGTCTGCTTCGATATATCCCTTTTCGTCAAGCTTTACCAGATTCTCAAAATCTTTATTTTCCGGAGCCTGTCCTACCGCTACAAAGAATCCAGCTACAGGTATATCTCTTGTTTCTCCTGAATTCTTGTCCTTTACACGGACTCCTTCAACTTTCTGCTCTCCGAGAATTTCTACAACATTTGCATTTAAGACAAACTCTACATTTTCCTTTTTCCTAAGTTCCTCTACATCTTTTTCATCTGCACGGAACTGATCTCTTCTGTGAATTATGTAAACCTTGCTGCAGTAATTTGACAAAAATGCAGCATCCTCTACCGCTGTATTACCGCCACCTGCTACTGCAACTTCTTTTCCTCTGAAAAATGCGCCATCGCAAGTTGCGCAGTATGACACTCCTCGTCCTGTAAATTCCTTTTCCTTAGGAAGTCCGAGTGAACGATTTTTTGCACCTGTCGCGAGGATCACTGCACGTGCTTCATAATCACCATCCTCGGTATGTACAATTTTTTTCTCACCTTTATCTTCGATACCGATTACTTTTTCATACTTTAATTCTGCTCCCAGATTCATAGCCTGCTCATATAATCCATTTGCAAACTCAAATCCGGAAATATGCGCGATTCCCGGATAATTCTCTATATCGGGAGTATTAACGATCTGTCCGCCGATCTGTGAAGCCTCAAATATCAATACGGATTTACCCGCACGCACGCCGTAAATAGCAGCCGATAGTCCGGCAGTTCCTGCACCAACGATGATAATATCAGTCATAATATATATCCTTTCTATCTGTATTTGTTACGCTTTATACTTTTGAACACAGTATAGTTGCGAATTAAATTGTTGTCAATTTAATTTTATGATCACAGTTCATTCTTTTCCTCATGTACGCTCTGAAATGCATTAACGATATTACTTTTCATATATAATAGCTTAAGGGGAGAAATGACACATGAATTATGTCTATAAGGGGTTAAAGCTCTTAAAAAAGCTTTTACGTACAGTGTACCAAACCATAATAGCCTATATAGGTGCGGTTATGCCTGACGATGGACTTACTGCACATATGATAGTCATGCGAGCCATGCAGACTATCTTTCTTTTCTGCGCCTTTGCACTCGTATGGCACTATGTAATATCGAATCCCCCCATAAATACTCCTTCAGCAAACAATATCGCCTCTGTCAGCGATCCAGATACTATCCTCACGAATAACCGAACAGTTTCTGCGGATATCGCTGTTTCATCCGACAAGGTAACTCCACAGGTAAGACGAGTTGCAAAAACCGTATCCTCTCCTTATGTCTATCCCTATGAGATCGGGCTCACGACCCGTGAAAACATGATGATAGCAGCTATGTCACTTGTCGGTGACGTGCGATATGTGTGGGGCGGCGGTCATAGCGGAGCCTCATACATAAAGGGCATAAATCCGGTATGGAAGCCCTTTAGGAATCTCTATCCGGACGATCCGTCAGAAGAAGGCTTCGGAACCTGTATAAAGCCTTCCGGTTCGTGGTGTCCCATTCATGGAAACATACACACTTCATTCCATGGCGAAACCATCTACTCCATTGACCAGTACATAAATCTGCGATCAGGTCTTTTTGACGAGATCGACCTGACCGATGAAAAATACCGTTCCATGCTGTCCACCGTAGACTATTCAAACGGCGTAAATGCCCACGTCCTCGATGGACTCGATTGCAGTGGTTATGTCTCATGGATCTATAACCAGATACAGGATGATTACAAGGTAAACACAGCCGCCAGATATTTCACCAAGCAGAGCTGCTTTACACCTCTCTCAATGGGAGATCCTCTGCTTCCTGGAGATATCTTCGCCTGGAAGACCCATATAGTCATGATCGTCGGACATGTCAAAGCAGGCAGCAAAGCCTATGTGACACTCGAGGAAACACCAAACGTACTCAGATTTGGCGTAGCATACTATAGCGGTGCAGCCAAATCAGATATCGAATATGGTAAAAAAATTGCATCCGAAGCAAATTCGCTCATCGGTGATCTAAACCCTGAGTACGAGAGACCGCACGTATACTGCATAAATACCGTAGGCACGTCTGCCTCTGCCGTAACAGAAACAGGAACCACACCGACAATGCTAACAAGATATGAAATAAAGAAAGCTGATGATGATACCATCACCGAGCACACCTACGAAGCCATCCCGTCAGACACGTTCACAAACGATCTGCTTTACCGTAAGGGAATGAAGGTAGACACAATACTTGCAAGTGAGACAGAAGAAATCAAAAGCCGGGCTTACTCATCATCATATGATACCGTGGTAGACGGCGTCCCTTATAAAGTAGTCCGCGTATTCATGCCGAGAGGATATCCCGGATCAGCTCAGGATATCGGCGCACCCGCAGAGGGAACATACGAGTACAAAACAATTGATGAAGAGGAAGAAGGATTTTACGGAACTTATTATATTAAGCTCGATATTAATGATAGTTCTGATGCGAATCAAGGCGATACAAATAATGAAAATGCTGCAAATGATCCGGAATCAGGCAGCAACGACAGCTCAGACAATTCATCTTCCGGAAGCTCTGCCAAAAAACGGAGCGTATACAGCAGTGATGAAAAAATAGATGGCTTTATAGTACGGCACATTTTTATGCCCTACGATTACGAAGGAACTCTGGAAGACCTGGGCGTACCTGATGACTCTATCGTAGATCACAAAGAAGTCACCGAAACAAAAGACGGCTTTTACGGTACTTATTACATCAAGCCGGAAAATCTCCCCGGTAGTTGGGACGAGGATGATATCGAAGAAAGCGAAGACTCAAAGAGCTACGGAAGCTCCGAAGATAATGTACTGAGGCTTGCAAGATATGCTCACGCATATGAAGACGAGGGCATCGCTCTTGACGATACCGGTGTTCCTATCGAAGAAATGGATGCCGTAGAGATCATACAGCACACAATACAAAAGCTGCCGCTCTCAATGATCAATGGCTATGAGACATATGATGGTGAAATATTTATTCCATAATTTAAAGAACAAAGAGAATCCGATAAATTCGGAAATTTCTAGAAGTTAAAAAAAGTCCCCAGACGGAAATCCGTCGGGGGACTCATGTGTTTTCAAGGAATTAAATTCTCAGTAAGTAAGAATTACTTCTTAATCGGAACTACACCTTCAATAGCACCTGTAAGTGTAACAGCACCCTCAGAAACAGTGTACTTTACAGGGCTCTTCTTGTTGTTCTTAACGTTAACAGTAAGAACCTTTGTCTTACCCTTCTTTGTCTGCTTGTAGAGAACAGTAACCTTAGACTTCTCAAGCTTCTTTGTGTTAACCTGTACGTTTACAAGGTAGTTAGCAGAAACCTTCTCGAATGCAGCCTTAGCTTCCTTCGGCTTAGCGTAGTTGCCAGAAACAACACCGTTACCGGAAACATTAAGAGCCTTTACAGTTACGTTAAGTGCGTTACCAGCCTTCTTGAGTGCCTTTGCAGCAGCCTTAGCAGCCTTCTTCTGATCAGTAGTAGCGCCCTTTACAGCCTTAACACCTGTTACGTTGAATGTAGCTGTTCCTTTATTCTTACCCTTTGCAGCATCGCTCTTTGCGAACTTACCAACAAGTGTAACAGAAAATGCCTTTACGGAATTTGAGCTTACCTTAGCCTCAACATCAAGGTCATCAACCTTGATAGCCTTTCCTGTGTAAGAAAGGATGTTGTTGTAGCTAACATTAACTGTGTACTCGCCCTCTGTGATAACGCAAGCGCTAACTGCAACAGCGTCATTAGCAGAAGGTGTGTTTCCGGAAACCGGCTTTACAGATGCAACTTCCTCAACTGCTACAACTTCCTCTGCTACCTCGTCGTGGATCTCTTCAGCGAATGTTGCAACGTTCATGGACATAGCCATGGAAGCAGCGAGCAGAAGAGAAACGATCTTCTTCCAATTCTTTCTCATCTCTTTTTCCTTCCTCTCTCTTTATAGTGTAGATGGTTTTATTTATCTATGTAAAATCCACATATCCTCGTGTGTGCCCACGTTTCAGTGTGAATACATAGAACAGATTTAATATGCTCTCTCCATGAATGACTTTATATGTTTTAATGCGGAGGCATGTGCACATTAAAATATATCATTCATATAAAGAGAGATTTTATCTGAAAGAAACTTCATGCCTCCGCAGGTAAAACCATATTCACAATTGCAGATTATAAAACATCTGTCTTAAGCATGTCAATCGTTTTCATTCATAATATCTCAAGCGTTTCTTAAGAAAATCTTAATTTGTATACAGTATTTTTTAAGATTTATGCTTTTGATGCATTTTCATTTTACGACCCATGCTGTCATCGTTTCAGATAATGTATTAATAACCATACACTTTCCGAAGCAACTAAATAAAAGTACCCCGCATAGTTCAGAAGGATTTAAATTTTTTTCATCATTTTGGAAATTAAAAGAATCTTAAGAATTTAATAAATCGTATTATTTACTGAAGTCATATTCAAATGTCAACTTTTTTTCACCTCTTTTCTCTCCTCGGGCTTCAATCCTCTTCCCGTAAGCCCTAATAGACATTACGTATTCACAGTCATCATATTCATCCTTACCTGATAATCCTCCAGTACATGTAAGTTTCCTTGTCCTTGGGTTCCAGTCAAAAATCCATGTATCACTGTATGTCATATAAAACGTCCTATTTGTTTGTCCTTCTTTAGGAACCCATTCACCCGCAAAATCACAGTTGTCTCTCCTAAGCTTTTTGGATGTCCGATTATATCTCCATTCAATCTTAGGATAAGAATAATTTATTTCTTTCCAATGAGCATAATATGTCGTTCCTTCGGATACATTCTTGATCTTTCCTCCGGCATCAGCTACCTTTGTTCCGCCGTCCGGACTTGTATACCATCCCAGGAAATCGCACTTAGCTCGTGACGCCTGAGGAGCAGTTATCTCTCCTGTAGTGTACCAATTAGCATATAATGGGATTATTGCATTATTCTCATTGAGACAGCTAAATTTTTCCATGAACTCTTTATTTGGAGTGATCACTTCGCCATTCGTATACATGTCACCGGTACCATCTTTATTAGTACTCCAATGCGCAAAGTTTCCATATATTTTTGCTGTACCGCCACCCGTGCCACCATTTGCGTTAAAAGTCACAATTCCACGATAAGGTCCTGTCAAACCGTTTTGTGCCAGATTGAACTTCTTATCAAAAGTCACATTCTGTTCTTTCATCGTTCCGCCGGATCTGTTTTCTTTTCCGTCATTAAATGTCACATAATATGTGTTAGGTGAGAAACGGGCATAATAGTCTGTACGCTCCTTATTCGGCGTAATCCAGGTATTCTCATTTATTTTCATACCACCCGTTTCTGACGTCCACCAGCCATCAAAACGGTATCCATCCTTTGATACGATCGGATAATCATTGACAGGCAGACCGATCTTTTCTCTTCTCTTTATTTCTGTACCATTTGAATGAAATACCGCATCACAATAGTTTCTCTCGTAGTATAGAAACATAGTATTGACCACACTGGGGATCATTTCCTGGTCTTCTGCCTGGTCAACATTTTGCTGACTTGTTATTTTATGATCTTTATCACCGTTCTTATACAGAGAAGACAGTGCTTCACTATAATTTCCTTCAACTTCCGAATTCACTATTCTAACTCCGGCAAGATGGAAACCATTTTTATGGCTCTCGTCCCATCCTGTAGCATTAGAATTTTTTTGTACAAAAGGTGTGTTCTCCGTACCCACCGGATCATTTATTATAGATTCACCCTTAAGAACCCATTCTCCAGCTTCTATACGATATTTTGTACCATCTGTATTATCAATTTCATCAGACGATTCTGCATCGCTGTCTTTACCTTCTGCCACATATTCATACTTATCAGGTTCAGTAGAAGATTCTATAAGATATTTAACTCTAAAATATGCCGGTGCCGGCGTAGACTTAATAGTAAATACTACATTCTCCTGAAGCCTGTTTAACAGTATTGAATCTACCGTCTGTGAACGGACCACTTCACCCTTCTGGTTTTTGATAAGAAGTACATGCTTATAGTGGCGATCATACTTTCCGTCTTTTATGTGCTTAACAAAAACCTGTGAGTCTTTTGGTATCATCACATTTTCCGCAAGACCATATTTCGTATTAAGGACATGTTCTTTTTTCTCTCCATTCGGAGCAATTGATGTAATTTGGATTTTTGTTGTAGGATATTTAGACACATCTGTTACTTTTGATGTGAAAGAACTGCTTTCTGGAACATATGTAAAATTAAGCATTTTGTACTTTCCGTCTGATGGATCTGACGGATCTGACGGATCGGACGGGTCTGATGGATCCGATGGATCATCTGACGGATCATTGTCCCGACCGTCGATCGGTTTTTTATCTGAAACCACTGTACTTCCATCCGGACGGATCCATGCATTGTGTTCGATGTTTCCATTGATACCATCAATTATAGGCTTCCTAAACCATTTCTTTTTCATTTCCTCATGGTCATAGGATCTCTGATCGCCTACTATTACGGTTATCTTTACTCTCTTGCCTGCATTTTTTGCAGTTAGGACTGTTGTCCCCTTACCTTCTGCAATGATCACGCCGTATTCCGATACAGTTGCAACTTCTTTTTTACGTGATCTCCAAAGTGGGAGCTCATGAGACTTTTCAAAGTTAATGAACAACTTGTCGCCTTTGCACATCTTTACGGTGTATGAATTTTTCTTTCCTGTGCTCGTTATTCCATAAGATGTATCGATTTCAGGCTCATTTACATATACACGGACACTATATCCGTCAGAGCCTGATACCGTTGCCATGCCCTGTGAAACTGTTGTTATCTTATTTCCCTTGATCTTTACGGTATTTTCTGAAGTAGTCCATTCTGCCTTTGAGGAATCCGGTATAGTAATCTTTTTTGATTTCTTTAGCGGAATATCCATCAAGTATGTCGACTTAGATGTATCATCGATCTTGGCAGTTACAGTAAACTTTCTGCCTCCGGCATACGCATAAATCTTTGCCGTTCCTTTACCAACACCTACGATCTTTCCATCAAGAACCTGTGCAACATTTGGCTTTGCGGATATCCATGCAACATCATAGCCTAAATCCGCAATGTTTTTACTTCCATCCGTAAGTGCTACGGTATCACTATCTCCTATCTTCATTGAAACTTTTTTATTACTAACTTTCGGATCAATGATCTTTACCTTATATACCTTTGAGTCTATGGATACCTCCGCTTCTCCGGTCTTTTTTACCTTTGCGAGTCCTTTTTTATTGATCGCAACATAACGCTTGTCTGATGTGACACTTCCTTCGCCTACATACCACTTCTGTCCCTTTATAAGTCCAAAGGTACCGTCTTTCAAAAGAGAAGGCTTTTCTTCCATTCCGGTAATTGCATCTATTGATATGCTGCTTATTCTGTTACCGGAAGATGTTCTATTAACTGATATATTCGACGTCCAAAATTCATTCACAGCGTTATTGAAACTATCGTTATTCACATCTTCATCAGTCACATTTTCCGAAACACTTTCTGAATTACCTGAATCAGTTAATACATCTTCCTCCGCAATTTCAATAGAGTCATCTGCCTCATTAGAATAATTTTCCTCTGAACTCTCGACCAACTCATCTGCATCTTCAGCTTCTTCTGCATAGTTTTGACTTACTCCATAGTTTCCTGCATCTTCCTCAACAGGTGAAGCAAATACAGGTGCTATTGATGTAGCTGTGATAGACGCAGAGAGCATCATCACCAACAATCGGTGCCTGTTTTTCATTGTATTCCTCCATAAAAACATTGATTTTTGTCTTCATGCTATATGGAGTGACAGGTTGAGGGGTTTAAGTAAAAGAATTTAAAATTTAAGATCTGATTTTTCCCTGATTTGATAATTTGATAATGAGAAGGATAAATAATGATAGAACTAAAAGTTAATAATCATAAGGGGCAAAGGTTCTTTTGACCCTTACATCTTCACATAACAATAATTGGGGTAAAAATTGGATAAACCTGACAACCACATCACTTTCCAAATGAAACATGATGGATCAAAGAATCAAAAATGAATAATTGCAAGGCAGTATGATAACACGAAATTGTCATTTGTCAAACGAATTTCACAGGCAAAATTGCATTTATTTTGATGCAAAACTATGCTATTATATCTAGCGGAGCGGTAGCCCTGCGTATGCAGGGAGGTGAAGCCAATGGTGACTTATTCCGATTTATTCGCATTTGTAACAATGCTGGTTATGGTCATTACATTAGTGGTTTACATCACTGAGACAAAGAAATAACCGCCCCGGACTGGTCATCTAGGCGGTTATTTTTAACTTATGATTTGACTAAGCGGGGTACCGCTTCCTTTGTTTACATTCTACCAATCTAAAACTATCTTTTCAAGCCTGTATTATCTAATTCATATCCAATTTTACATATTGTGTTACTGTTCACTCGCTATCTGCTCGTTCCAGTAACTGATTTTGCCAATTAAATCGCCTACGGCGATGGGCAAAATCATAATGGCTCGCCTTATTCTATGGTCGCAACCTCCGCAGCGTAGTGCTCCGGTTGCGTCTGAACAGTAACCATATTGTTAGTATGTCTTTTTCTATTGTAATTCCTTTTACATTTATCATATCGCTTGCAATGTCAACCACTTATAGTTATAGAAGACTGTTAATCATAATGCCATATTGTCACCCAACGTTATTTTTAAAGTTGACAATAATCTTTAATGCTCGTATAGTTATGATCAACACGTGTGTTATACGCATGCCAAAACAGGGGATAATTAACATATTAAACAGATATAAACCAGCGTATATAGAGGAGAATATCAAAATGACCAACCAGCAAGAAAACGTATTAACTAATCCTGCAGAGAAAACAAAAAGACTGGTAACATGCTCTCTTTTTGCCGCGATCCTCGCGATCTCTGCGTATTTCAGCTTTTCACTTCCGCTTCCGGGAGCTCCGCATATCACTATGCAAAACTTCTTTGTATTTCTGATAGCGCTTCTGTTCCCTCTTGCGGATTCCTTTATGATCGTTCTGGTCTGGATGCTTATCGGTGTCATCGGACTTCCTGTATTCATCGGTGGCGGCGCCGGATTTGGCTACCTGATACAGCCCTGGGGATTCTACACTGTGGCTTTTCTTATCGTAGCTGCAGTACTTCCTCTTATCCGCGGAAAAAATTACAGCCGTATCAGATATACCATCTCCGCCCTTATCGGCGTACTCATCATCGATCTCGCAGGCATGGTTTATCTTATGGGCATGAACCACTATGACTTAACAACCGCTATATCCATTGGTTTCCTGCCTTTCCTGCCGCTTGACTTTCTGAAAGCTGTTGCCGCTGCCCAACTGATACCAGCTTTTAGGAGATTACAAAATATCAATTAAATAACGTATTCGTGGCTAGCGTGAACTGCTGATGCAGCTCACGCTTTCTTTTCGTCCGTCTTTCACGCACATCTGTCTGTTGTATTGTATTAATTTCAATTCATTACATCTTTGTGCACAATTTAACAAAAAAATATGATTTAATAGATGGCGTTAAGCGTTTTTTTAGAAATATCTGACTCCGGTCAGCTTTTTCATCCTCACTTCAAGGAAGGTCTCTACATGTTACGCCGTCACTACATTTTATTCAGCAATATTCTTATGATCCTCCTGATCCTCGGTGGTTTTACGATAATCGAGTTAAATGACATTCGTTATTATCATCTTGTTGCTCAGGAAGAAGTCGAAAATGCCGTATCTCTTACCGCATTAAATGTAGCGACAGAAATAGAAAGCGCTTCTTCTGAACAGCGTGCTGTCGCCCTTGCCATGTCAAATGATCTCTTTTTACAGCAGTGGCTCAAAAACGAGTCCACCTCTGATCAGGATGACCTTGTTTCATATCTTAAAAAATATAAGAATACCTACGATTACACAGTAACCTTCCTGGTATCCGATGCCTCACGCCATTACTACTATGATGAGGGACTTAATAAGATCATCGATCCCAAGGATAATTTTGACAGCTGGTACTACAATTTTATCGCTCTTAACCAGCCTTATGATATTCAGGTAGATCGTGATGAAGTAAATAATTATGATATTTCTCTGTTCGTAAACTGTCGTGTTGAAGACGAGGATGGTAATCTTCTCGGTGTTGTCGGCTCTGCCAAAAACATCAACAGTCTTCAGAAAGACATGAAATATTACGAAAGTACCTATGATCTTAATGTCTATATTACAAATATAGGCAACGCTCATAATTCATTCACCGGAAGTACTGATAATTACCGCCAGCTTTCCGATCTCTCCGAGACCCTCGGAATAGACGAAGAAATCTTTAGAAATGCCGGAAAAGAAGGCTATATCACCACTGCAAATAACAAGTGTATGATAGTACGTCATATCGATTCCTTAAACTGGGACGTTGTTATCGTAAAGGATACCTACAGCCTTAAATATGCGTTCTTAAAGCGTCTCCGTTCAAACTTTGTCTATGTGATCCTTCTCATCGTAGTAATGCTGACTTTCTCACTTCTCGGCATGCACCATATCAACTGCCGACTGGTAGCTTCGGAAAACACAGATGAACTCACAGGTCTTGCTAACAGAAGACTTTTTGAAGATCTGTTTGCAAAGCTTTCCAGAAAATGCCGCCGGCATGCGGTAAGCTTCTTTATCTTGGATATAGATAATTTCAAGAACTTTAACGACTCGCTCGGACATCTGTACGGAAACAGCGTGCTCAAGCTCGTTTCAACCGAATTAAAAGAACTTATCGGAAACAACGGTATCGCTGCGCGCTGGGGCGGTGATGAATTTGTAGGATATCTCCGTATGTCACCGGAAAATGCCTATAAGCTCCTGTCACAGCTAAATAGCCGTCTGGAGAACGCAGATACTCAGATGGATATCCATGTAAGTGTAGGAATCTGTGATGCCCACGGTAAATACAATCTGGAGCAGCTGACTTACATGGCAGACCTTGCGCTCTATCACTCAAAAGAAAACGGAAAAGCACAATGCTCTGTTTACACTCCGGAAATGGACAAATAAGACTTTTCTGCCGATATAGTACTCAGTAGGATTTTTAATCTTAAGGGGTCAGCCATGATTCATAATCGATATATCATTTTCAGTAATCTCCTGCTCATAGTTCTTCTGATAGCAGGCTTTACACTTATCGAAATGAATAGTGTCCATCAGTACTACACGGTTGTTAATCAGCAGATTGAAAACAACCTGAACCGTACTGCGCTTACGGTAGAGTCTGATATTGAAGGCTATGCCGCCGTTCAGCTTGCCGTTGCTTCGTCCATGGCAAATGATATTTCTGTACGAAGCTGGCTGAATAAAGAGCCTTACTCCAGCACTGCATCCATCATTTCATATCTGGAGGATCGATGTGATGATTTTGGCTACGATACCGCATTCCTGATCTCTGACAAGACTCATCGCCTTTTTAATCAGCATGCCTATGTAAAAGATCTGGATCTTAATGACGAATACGACAGCTGGTACACAAAGTTCACCAACTCTAATAAAGAAAGCGAGATCATTGTAAATCTGGACGGAGCCAATAATTATGCCGTGTCTCTCTTTGCAGACTGCCGTGTAGAAGACAGAAACGGAAAGCTCCTCGGCGTGATAGGCACAAGTATGGTCCTCGAAGGACTTTGGACGCACTATGATAATATCGAAAAAGAGATGGATCAGCAGATCTTCATCACACCTCTTTCAAGCGCTCCGGCTGTTTTTAATTCCAGTGCCGGACACTATATCCAGCCATCAGACCTTGCATTTAAGCTGGGGATGGATGAACACATGCTCCAATCTGCCACCGAGGACGGCATATATACCAGCATCGGTAATCAGCGGATTTTTATAAAAAAATTGTATAGTCTCGACTGGGCCATAGTTGTTACGCAAAAAAGCGTCAGCTTATCCGAGTCGATCACCGCTGCCATGCGCGCTAATTCGGTTTACGTAATCCTGCTTAGTTCTCTTCTGGTGCTTATGTCCTTCCTTGGCATGAGACGTATCAACCGCAGACTGTATCAGCTCGAAAATATTGACCGCATGACAGGCATGCCTAACCAGACTCTTTTCACCGATCAGTTTAAGAGTTTAAGTGCCTCTGAATTCCTAAAGCCCTGCAGCTTTTTCACTCTGACTATTGATAATTACGAGAGTATGACCGAAGAAATGGGAACAGCCTACAGAAATGCCATTTTGAATATAGTATCGGAAGAGCTTATGAAGCTCACAGAACAGTATGGCATAGTCGGCAGATGGGAAATGCGCGAGTACATCGGATGGCTGAATATCAGTCCCGAAAACGCGCGCAAGCTGCTCCTGCGGCTAAATCTCAGACTCAGTGAACAGGATAAAAAACTCCTTATCCAAGTAAGTATCGGCATTACCGATGCTCATAACACGCGTTCTTTACCTATTCTTGCCATGCAGGCAGAGCGCGCCATGTACCGTTCAAAGAGAAACGGCTCCGGCTTATGTACCATATATGATCCGGAAATTGACGGCATCGTATCTATAATAGCTTCTGACTGAATAATACATGCAGAAAAAGGCGGGTGTTCTCCACCCGCCTTTTAACTATCCTAAATAGTTACTCAAATTTTTCTTTAATAACTCGTATCGGTCTTTTATCTCATCCTTACGCAGAAGATATTCCCGCTCTATCTTTACGGCTTTACTGTAATCCGGCGCATTGCTTTCCGTGAACTGCTCACTGGTCAGATCAAAAATATGTCCATCGACCACATTAAAGGTGTGATATGACTTTTTGCTCCTCTGCACTCCCCATATCTCACCGCCAAAGATATCCTGGATCAGAAGCGAGGTCACATTGCAGTGCCCCATCATTTGTTTTTCCGGTGTCCACCAATACTTCATACGGGTTGAGCAGGTGTCATAATTCCAGACGTCCTTAAGCGCATCATAAAGCTCATAAGGTGTACTGATCCCGCTGTAGCTGTGATCAACAGCAAAAACCTCTGCGTTTTCGGCACCGTAAAAACGATATTTTTCTAAATTTTTCATGTCATCTGTTATTTATCGTCTCAGGGAACATATCATGCTGTGCAAGTCTGTCCCATGCAACTTTTTCCCATTTTGTGCCCGGCTTTCCGTGATTGCAGTACGGATCGATGGAAAGACCGCCTCTTGGCAGGAACTTTCCCCATACCTCTATATACTTCGGATCAAGGAGCTTTACAAGGTCATTCATGATCTCATTAACTACATCCTCATGAAAATCTCCGTGATTTCTGAAGGAAAACAGATACAGCTTTAAGCTCTTACTTTCTACCAGCTTTTCGTCAGGTACATAAGAAATATAGATAGTTGCAAAATCCGGCTGACCTGTAATAGGACAAAGGCTCGTAAACTCAGGACAATTGAATTTTACGAAATAATCATTCTCCGGATGGCGATTACTGAAAGACTCAAGTACACTCGGGTCATATTCGTATTTATACTTTGTTTCCTGATTTCCAAGTAAAGTCAGATCTTCTTTTTCTCTCATCTCATTGCCTCCATACACTCGTTATTAATTCTTTAATGCCGGGTCTTCTACGCCGTTTTCTCTGAAAGCTGCCGCTCTGTCGATGCATGTTCCGCATTTTCCGCAGGGCTTATCTCCGCCTTCATAGCAAGACCATGTGAGTTCATAAGGGACACCGAGTTCAAGGCCCATCTTTACTACCCCTGCTTTATTGATATTTACAAACGGTGCTTCGATCTTTAACTGATGTCCGGAGCCTTCCCAGATTGCCTCGTTCATAGCATTATTAAATGCCGGAGAGCAATCAGGATAAGCAAAACCTGCAGAATCATCTGCATGAGCTCCGTAATAGATCACGCTGCAACCCTTACTGAGTGCAATGCTTGCCGCCGCAGAAAGAAAAAGGCCGTTTCTAAACGGTACATAAGTACTTACAGGTGTTTCTCCCGCTGTTTCCTTTATCTGTTCTGAATATGCTTTTTCCGGTATCTCAGCGTCAGACTGCTTTAAAAGAGAACAATTACTGTATTCAAATACCTTGCTCAGATCCATGAAAAGCTGTTCTACGCCATAATATTCCGCTACTGCCTTTGCAGCCTCGATTTCTTTGTCATGCTTCTGACCGTAAGACACCGATAATGTTATGACATTTTCTTTTCCGTATTTACTAACTGCCAGTCCAAGTGCGGTTGTGGAATCCACTCCTCCGCTCGATAATACCATTGCTTTCATGCTGTCACTCCTTTTTGTCTATTATCTCAGATACATCTGCAGCGCCGGATCTGTGCGGAATTTTCCACGGATCTCTGCTGTGAATGTCTTTGCATTTTCTTTTTTGATCCCTCTGGCGGATACACAGCTGTGGCATCCTTCTATGGTTACTGCCACGTCCTCAGAACCGGTTATTTCAGAAATAATATCAGCTATATCACTACCAATACGTTCCTGTAGCTGAAGCCTCTTCGCTGCCATGTCACAAACTCTGGCTATCTTTGATAATCCGATAACTTTTCCATTTGGAATATAAGCTACACTTGCTTTCATATCGTACATAAGAGCCAGATGGTGCTCGCAATATGAAAAAAGATCAATATCCTTAACCACTACAACCCTGTCTGATGTCTTTTCTTCAAAGCCTTCTTCAAAGCATTTATCAAACATCTCCGCGATCTCATGGTTTGTATAATTCATACCCTCAAAGACTTCTTCATACATTGCTGCGACTCTTGCAGGTGTCTCCTTAAGTCCTTCTCTATCCGGATCATCTCCGAGAGCGATAAGTATCCCTCTTATATGTTCTTCGATTGCCTTTTTGTCGATCATTGTCAAACTCCTCTTTTTTCCGGATCCCAGATCACCTTATGCATCTGGAGCTGGAGACGGACATCATTCATTTTGTTTCTTATCAGAAAATCCACGATCTCCACAGGCTCTATGCTGCCAAATACCGGACTTATATATACATGACACCTGTGTGCCAGATCATAACTATCGATCACTTCTTTTGCGCGCGCCAGATCTTCCGGGCTTCCCGATACAAACTTAACTGTATCGCAGCTTTCAAGCGCCTCGAAGTTTGTAAAAAGCATCTCTTTTTCGCATCCGCTGCCAGGCAGTTTATAATCCAGCGTAAATACAGGTCTGTTTCCTTCTGTAAAGGGCTTGATATCAACAGATCCGTTTGTTTCTATTTCAACTCTGTGTCCGGCGTCCAAAAGCTTTGTTATGAGCTCTTTAATATCTCTCTGCAGTAACGGCTCACCTCCGGTAAGTGTTACATTCGTGATACCCGTATCCTTTACATATGCTACGATCTCTTCCGGACTCATCTCTGTAAACGGACAATCTTTTTCATTTGCCCATTTGGTATCACAAAAACTGCACGCGAGATTGCATCCCTTAAATCTGATAAAAACGGCAGCTTCTCCGGCTCTTACACCTTCGCCGTTGATACTTACAAATTTTTCTACTACCTTCATGCCTTATTCCTCGTATGCTGCACAGTTATTAGGTGTTTCGTATACTTCTACTCTGTGCATATCAAATCCTTTTTCACTAAGGATCTTATAAAAGTATTCTGAGAAATTTTCCGCCGTTGGTCTGAAAGCTACCTTCTTCATATTGAAGTTCTCTTCCATTAATGCTTCGATCGTTTTTTCTTTTAAGGAGCCTTCTTCATAGATCAGGCTGTGGTCCAATTCATCACAAGCGTTTTTTAACGTTGCCTTCAAGTCAGAAAAATCAACAAGCATTCCTCTGTTCTGCGTGTCTTCACTTAACTTTTCTCCCTTTATCTCCGCTACTACTCTCCAGCGGTGACCGTGGATATTTCGGCATTTTCCGTCATAATCCTTTAAAAAATGTGCTGCATCAAATGCTGATTCTGTCTTTAGAAAATACATTTATGACTCCTTAACAAACATAGAAAAAGCCCCGCGTTACACGAACGCAGGGCTGATAAAATCTCAATTTATGTGCGCAGAATCCTACTCACATTGATCAGTCCCGGTTTTGTTTTTCGACAGGAAGGTACAAATGAACTGTCGTTATGCTGTTTTTTGTGTTTACAACGGTTGAAAGTATACGCTTACGTATTTGGCATGTCAATCGTTTTTTGACCCTGTCATCATCCGCGTCCCGTGATCCTGTCCAGAGCTCTCAAAGCCAGTCTCCGCATGTGCCGCTGCCTTGGCGCGTCCACCAGCAATACTTTCCTGATCACTCTCCGAAGCGCTGCATCATCTGCTATTTCTCTTCTTACAAACTTCTTAAACATAGTCTTGAAGGCATATCGCTTTTCTGCAGGAAGATGCATTATAGACAGTTCTGCGTCACGTGCTGTCATGTCATCAAGCTGTGCTGCTGTCCAGATCCTTCTCGTGTAGTTTACACCGGTAAGCTTCCTAAAACCAAGTTTATAATAAATAAAACTCCAGAAATGGGCTTCTTCGTTTAGTTTTTCCTTATTCTCCTCATAGAGTTTGTAATTCAGACTCCAAAGTGTACGGTATTCCCGCATGATGTCCTCAGCGATATCACTCCTAAACGAGATAAGCTCGCCGCCGAGATACTCAAGCTCCGGCATTTCCGAACCGTAAAACTCTTTATAAAGTCTTCTCATTCCGTTATGAGAAATTCCATTTATAGGGTAGTCGGCTGCATGACGCACCGGATAAGCCACTGCTCCGTCTTTTTCAATCTCAGAGAACAGATCTGAAATATCCTTAGTAAATAAGCAGTCCGAATCAAGTATCAGATGATTTCCCGGAATACTCTTTAATTTCTCAATGATGTCATACACATAGAACTGGTTTCTGAACTGGAAAAACCAGTCAGCAGGTGTCTTTCCTGTAAGTTCGGTCCTTATGACATCCACATTATTTTCCTTAAAGAAAGCTCCCATATCCACACCGTCAACGTCCGGAGGAAGCTTATGGAGATTCGTAAAAAACAGGTACTTTACATTCTTATCCTGTGTAAGAAATGCTGATACATAAAAATCATAAACGCATCTCCAGTAAACCTTTTGAAACTCAAATGAACTTGTCTTTTTTCCAACAGAAGGATAATAGCTTTCATCCTCCTTATTCTCTGCATAGAACCACGTAATAATGTAATTATCCATTTTTTACCTCGTAAGATTTCGCACCCACTTATATTTCTTAAAGTGATGCATAACCCACGGTATTTTTCCAACCTCATCAAGACAGGTGCAGGCGTAGACCGCAAGCACATGCCATTTAAATAAAAATGCTCCGAGACACGCTGTCGGTATCGCGATCATCCACATAGAAACGATCAGTGAATAGACATCGAACCGCGTATCACCACCACCGTCAAAGATACCATTTATCATTACAGTATTGACGCACCGGCCGATCATATATACCGACGTAATAACAAGCATTCCTTTTAATAACTCACGCGCCTCATCTGTAAGTATCATAAAATTCACAACCGGAGGGATCACCAGCAATATCACTATCATCGTCAACAGACCTGTGATAAAGGACAGATCCCTAAGATAGTGACCATATTTCTTTGCCTGATCAAGTTTACCTGCGCCGAGCTCGTATCCGATCATGATACCTCCGGCACTGGCGATACCATTACATAAGCAGCAGGTCAGATCACGGACAACTGCCGCAACAGAGTTCGCCGCAGCCGCATCTGCTCCGAGGTGCCCCATTATTGCCGTGTATGACGTAAATCCCACGCCCCAAAGGAGACAGGCCCCGAGTATCGGTGACGCGATACGGACAAAATCCTTTGCAAGCAGAGGATTTTCCCTAAATAACCGCTTACCGTTAGGGTGCATATATCCGGGCTTGTACGATACTATAGTACACCAAAGTATCTCGATAACTCTGGAAACAAGCGTTGCCAGAGCCGCGCCTTCCGCCCCCATAGGATCTGCTCCCAATAAACCAAAGATAAATATCGCATTCAGTACAACATTTATGATAACCGCACTGCCTGAAATAAGCGTTGTCTTTCCGGCATGTCCCGAGATCTTCATCATAGAGAGATAAACCTGTGAAAATCCCGTAAGGAGATAAGACCAGCCGGCGATCCTGAGATATCTGCATCCGATATCCGCAAGTGTCGGATCATTTGTAAAAAACAGCATTAGTATCCAGGGAAAACCGATGCACAAAACCGCAAAAACCACATCTATAACAGCAACAAGCTTAAGCATGAGGATAAATATGTCATCCAAAGTCCTCATATCCTTTTTTCCCCAGTACTGCGCACCAAGGATAACACCTGTGGACGTTACCGATGACAGGAACATGTTCATGACAAACTGAACCTGTGTCGCAAGCGACACCGCTGCCATTGAGTTCTGATCCAATCGCCCCAGCATTACTGCATCAGCCGCCGCAACCGATGCTAAAAGCAGGCTTTGGAGCGCAATGGGTATCATCAACGTACTAAGATTTTTTATAAACCGTTCATCCTTGAATATTTCTATAATATTTTTCATATATAACCTCGCCAACATTCCTATATTGCCATACATCCCCTGTCCACGACAATATGATCCTTTATATTTTTCCTAATATATTCCTGCTTACTGCCGATATATTTAGTATCGAACGAACAACCTATACTCACAAGGACGTGATGGAGGGAGAAATAAATGAAAGCAGCGGAAGTTCTACAGGCAGGCGATCCGATCCTCATCAGATGGAAGACCAGCCGTTTTACAAGACTCTATAAAACTACTGTCATAGATGTTGAAGGAAATATAGTAGCATTGGAAGCTATCTATGACAAAAAGGGACTTATCCCTTTTGATCGGGGTATCACAGAACTCATTCCTGTCGGACATGAAAATATATACCAGAACCTGCGTGTCATCCATTCACATGTACGCGATAAAGAAGTTTATCTGGTATCAGGAAACGCTGAAGGAAGCATCTATACCGAGCACAGAAAGTTCGTACGTTTCAGTGTCAATCTTAAATGTTCGATAGGTGATTATTCTGCCATTCTTGCGGATGTCAGCTCCGGCGGCTTCAGAGTTCTCGTTGCATACAACTATCCTGTCGGAACATGGCTCAAAATAAATGAGTATTTTGACGTCCGCGGTATTGTTGTCCGTAAAGACCGAAGCAGTGTTGGAATGTATTCATACGGATGTCAGGTCATTGACCCTACCAAATCATTTCTGAATTTTATATCCGAGCAGGAAGCCAACGGTGCACCGGTCTTAAATTACAACGGTCCTGAAGAAGATAATTCAGAATACGATAAAGAAGAAGATGAATATGAATATGAATAAATAAGCGGCTGATCACATGTTTTCCACGCAGTACACTAGTCTGCGTGGAATTTTTTTTGCCCTAGCGTATATATAGGCAAAGAGCAGAGCAGCACCGCGCTGGAAAGGAGGCTTTCATGTCAGTTGAAGTGATGCGAAGCCTTCCGGATGAAGCTCCCGGCGTGGAAATGTTTTCGAGGATCTTTTGTCTTGGTGATCAGATGACTGATGGCAAAGCAGTCGATATACTGCGAAGCATGACTTACATAGACAAAAGAGGCGAAAAAAAGCAGATCCAGTTTCTTTTTTTTGAGGATTGCAGCTCTGCCAATGCCATTGAGTACATGGGAGGGATAAATACCGAAAATTACGCCGATGTATATAAATGGTTAATGGAGAGTATTACAATTCCGGGCGGCACTATAGCCGATACCTGGATCACTCCGGGAGTAAGACCTATACAGGTAGAGATCGAACGCAGAAAACTTTTTCTGAATGTTGACGAGCCTACTTTCCTGATACCTCCCGAAACAATTTTTTGTACAAACTCTCCACCTCCGGTTCCGGGACTCTGGGCGCGTATCATACATCTTTTTTCTATGACAGGACACCCGGAAGTTGCGGAATACGATAACTATGTTTCCTGCAAGACCACTTATGTACAAAATCTTGCAGATGCAGAAACAGCAAACGAAATTAGGCGGAAAGAAATTTCTGCCGAAAATGCAGCCATCGAAACTCAGCAGCGTATCATTGCCGAGGAAGCAGCGAGACGCCTGATCACAGAAGTGAAAGACGCTGAAGCGGCTGCTAATGATGTAATGGTCAAAAGTACTTTGGCGCGTTACTGATAAGTGATCCTTCTGATTTCTGATATGACACAGCATTCTCTCCCGTCAGGTTATCCTGAAATGATGTTGTAACCCCCGTCAGAGATCAGATTAAGATATACCTCCAAGAACTCTTAAATCAGGATCTAGCACCATCTGACAAAGCAGCCGGCATCTCGAATCCATGCCGGCTGCTTTGTTGCTGTCATGCAGAAGACTCACCACACAGTAGAGCTTCAATGAAAGTCTATCAGAAATTGCTATTTCATCCATAGAGAAAAGAGAATCCGGATCATGCGGATTCTCTTTCCTCTATATTAAACGCGTATAGCGCTTATTCATTATTAAGTTTTAGCAGACACTACAAAAATAACAGCAGGTCATCGCAGCATAAAAGAACGATACCCCTATTCCAATATACGCAATCGCCGCATATCTCGTTCTGTTACTTATAGCCCTTACTCCCCAGATGATCGATAGCGGGATCAAGATATAAAACCCCACCATATAAAACGCAGCAGGTAAAAAAAGTAAAGCTCCCAAAAACGAATGAATCGCCGCGATATCCGCGTACCATTGCCTGTCACTGCCCCTCTCAACTGTCACAATCCTTGTGAGCTCGTCGTACTCCACACCGTATCTTGCAATATCCATAACATGTAACCCTTTTGTTACAGTTCACTCAAACTCAGAACAGCCATTGGATTTTCCTCATCGCCGCAGGCGATTTAATTGGTAAAATCCGTTACGTGAACGAGCTTAGAGCGAGTAAACGGTAACACCCTTCATACAGACCGGTTAGGCTGCTTCCCTCCTTGGCAGCAGTTGCAAAAAGTATGATATTCTTACCACTCTCTTTTTTTATATTTCGGTTGTGTTATGTATACACTTTATTGGATATTATTCCGTTTTTGCGTGGGATAACTCACAAACTTTTATTAATTATTCCTTATTCGTTTACTCAAATGATGTCAGGGTCAAAAGGTCAAAATCCGCCTCTTAACTCATTTCATTTCTTTCCAAAGTTTTTACGCTTCCTGATAATATTTCGATATGGTCTGCACCATTTCTTCTATCAGGCTAAAGTATTCATTTATGATTTTTTTAAAATATTTAGTAGCTATAAGCCCATCATAATCATGGGCTAAAGTATTCCTGACTTTCAGCATATCCATCCATCGATCATCATTTATGATACCAACAGAAAATGCAGATTTTAATGTTTCTCTAGGTGAACCTGTAGCAAAATCCGTCAATCCATACTCTTGAGTGACCACTTCCTTTAGGACCTTCCAGGACAGGTCAAAAGTCAGATTATAATTCTGAATCGTAGCAGGAAGAACAAACGGATCATCTATCTTTGCCGTCCTTGATAGTCTTAAATTTTCCAGGCTTCTGCATAAGCTTTTGTATCTGTTAAAATATTTGCTTTCCATATTTGTCCATGTCCTCTCTCAAGAGATCACTGCATACTTCATCATAATCAAAAATATCGATTTTTCTAAGTGTCGGTATCTCATTCACTTCTTCTTCAAACGCATCTATATTTTCACATCCATGTACCACAAAATCTATATCACTTCGCTCAGACGCGTTCCCGGCTGCAAATGAACCAAAAAGATCCAGCCTTTTAACCTTATACTTATGTGCAATTTCCGTAACCCGTCGAATTATTTCTTCAACAGGCATCGTCTTACATTCGTTCATAAGCGCCATCCTCTGCATCTGTTTTTATATCATCCTATGTGTTTTGCGGGTTCCAAATAAAAAAATCCTTTTTGAGCAAACTCAATAGAATTTTTTACTTTTAACCCTGTCATCATCATTATAATACACTTTCACTTATTATTCTCCCTACACTATACCATTCCAACTTACGCACACCATCAATAATAAATATACGCAAAAAGAATGCCGCCGGGAACCAAATCCCAAGCGGCATTACTTTTTTGACTTTATTTAAGGTAGACCCTTTTAACTAATCGGATTAGTCGTAAAGGTTAGGAGCGATCTCAGCATCGTTCATGTTCTCTGCATTGTACCAGTAACCATCTGTAGGAAGATCAGTTACGGACTCACCGTTAGCAGCCTTTGTCAGAGCGTAGATCATGTAGTAACCCATCATCAGAGGAGACTGAGTAACTGCACCATACATTGTGCCGTCAGAGATAGCGCCCTTGATAACGGAACCGGCGTCGAAACCAACACCGATAACATCGCCTGCTGCTGCATCAGAACCAAGAAGGTTCAGGTTGCTGTTAGCTGCGAGAAGACCCTCAGCAGAAGTCTGGTTTGAACCAAAGATTGCGATGCAGTCTTCCTTGGAAAGGATTGTAGAAGCCTCAGTTGTGCAAAGCTCAACAGTTGTCTGAGCCGGAACTGCAACTTCGATGATAACGTCAGCAGAAGCCTCTTCACCGTCAGCACCCTCAGCTGCGTTTACATAGAACTCATTACCTGTAACTGCAACAGTCTTGCCATCAGCCTTAACGAGCTCGATCATCTTGTTGATGAATCCGAGACCACGCTGCTGGATGTTAAGAGCTGTAGCATCCTGATTAACTTCACCGATACGAACCTGACCCTCAGCATTAGCGATAACATCCTTAACTGCCTCATACATGTGCTCAGCTGCAACTTCACCAGCCTGAGTATTGTCTGTAGCAACTGTAGCTACAACAGATCCGTCAGGAGCATCAGCAACACCTGTATCGAAACATACAACCGGAACATTAGCATCCTTAGCATCCTGAAGTGAATCAAGAACGGATGTTGTATCACATGCAGCGAGACCGATTCCTGCAGGGCCGCCTGTAATAGCGGAATTCAGCATGTTAACCTGATCAGCGATATCAGACTCGGAGTTCGGGCCCTGTGCGTTATATGTAACGCCGAGCTCGTCTGCTGCCATGTCCATACCCTTGATAGCTGCCTGCCAGTATGTAGACTGGAAAGACTTAACAACTACTGCAAAGTTATATGCATCATTTGCCTTAAGACCCTCAAACTCTGTGCCTGTAAGCTTATCCTCGTCTCCTGCGTGAGCACCTGCTGCAACTGCTTCTGTAGAAGCTGCTTCACTGGCTGCCGGAGCTGCCTCACTAGCTGCCGGAGCTGCTTCGCTGGCTGCCGGAGCTGCCTCACTGGCTGCCGGAGCAGAGCTGCTTGCTGCTGTTGATCCGCCTGCGCCGCCGCATCCTGCGAGCAGAGTTGCTACCATAGCTGCTGAAAGCAATACGGAAACTACCTTCTTTTTCATGTGTTTTCCTCCTTTAATATGAGTTAACCCTTAAAAATATTTATATGAACGACTATTGCCGCTTCATATCCCTTTAGTTATGTGCGATTCCCTCCGGATCAGCCACCTGCAAGAGCAGCCTTACGCTGCTTAATAACATCAACTATAACAGCTCCGATAAGAACGAGACCTGTAATGATCTGCTGCCAGTTTGCTTCCAGTCCGATGAAAGGAAGACCTGTCTTTAAGAGCTGGATAACGAATACACCGATCAGCGTTCCCTCCACTGAACCATATCCGCCTGCCGCAGATACACCACCGACTATCGCACCACCGATAGCATCAAGCTCAAGACCTGCTCCTGTGCCGGGCTGGATCGTCGGAACTGCTGCTGCGTATGCAACGGAAGCAAGTCCGGCGAAAAGTCCTGAGATCGTATAGGCTGCGATGTGATAGATCCTTACATTTACACCTGAAAGCCTTGTTGCTTCTTTATTTGATCCGATTGCGATCGTATAACGTCCGATACGTGTATGGTTCAGTACAAATATCATTATGATGATAACAACCGCAAGGACGATAACACCTACAGGATAGTTACTTGCCTTTCTTCCGGATCCGACAGTGTACTTAAAAATCCTGTGGAACCATCCGCCGGGTTCTTTCACTCCGGGCCACGGCACAGCAAAATTTCGTGCCATCATTGATCCAAGACCTCTTGTGATCATGCAGGAGCAAAGAGTTGCGAGGAATGGCGGAAGTCCTAAGATAGAAACCAGACATCCGTTCCATATACCTACGATCAATCCAAACAAAACTGCGACCAGCATGCCTACCCATGATGGAAATCCCAGAAACTTTACCAGATAACCTCCGGTCAGTGCATAGCAGACCATTCCTGTACCGATGGAAAGATCAACACCGCCTGTGATAAGCGGAAATGTAACACCGATCGCCATGAGAAGTACATAATAAGTCGAGTCAAGCATCATTACCATTGTAGAAGTCTTGTGAAACTCTTTACTTACAATGGAGAAAAATCCATAGAGCAGGATTACAATGAGCAGAACAATCCATTTTTGTTCGAGTACGAACTTTTTCTTGTTTTCCATTTCAGCCTCCCAGTATTAGTCCATCTGACGTGTAGCCTTATCCATTATGAGCTCCTGAGTAGCCTCTTCGATTCTTAGTTCTCCGGTCTTTCTGCCTTCGCACATGATCACGATACGGTCACTCATTCGGAAGATCTCTGTCATTTCCGAGGAGATCATGATAATGGATTTGCCCTGCTGCGCCAGTTTATTCATCAGCTTGTAGATTTCATTTTTCGCGCCGACGTCGATACCTCTGGTAGGCTCATCAAATATCAATATGTCACTGTTTTTAACCAGCCACTTTGCGATTACGACTTTCTGCTGATTACCACCGGAGAGATTTACTACCAGCTGATCTGCAGAAGGAGTCTTTGTTGCCAGTTCCTTTATGTACTTCTGCGTAACCTCCAATTCCTTTTTCTTATCAATGAAAGGTCCCTTCATATAATCATCAAGAGCCGCCATCGTGGAGTTTTCGGTAATGGTCTTTCCTACTACGACACCAAATCTTCTTCTATCCTCTGAGAGATATCCGATACCATGCTTAACGGCGTCTTCCGGAGAGTTGATCTCGACCTTCTGTCCATTGATATAAATATCACCGCTCTGCTTCGGGTCTGCTCCAAAGATCGCTCTGGCAGTCTCGGTACGTCCGGCGCCCATAAGTCCGGAAAATCCGAGGATCTCACCCTTTTTAAGTTCAAAGGATACATCCTGAACCATCTTTCCCGCTGTCAGGTGCTCAACCTTCAGAACTACCGGTGCATCCTCCGGAACCATGCTGTGTTCCTTCGGCTTCTCGTATATGACACGACCAACCATCATGTTGATGATATCTTCTTTTGTACAGTCTTTTGTGATAAGTGTTCCTACATAACCACCATCTCTCATGACTGTTACACGGTCTGTGATGACCTTGATCTCATCCATTCTATGGGAGATGTAGATGATACCCATTCCCTGAGAACGGAGATCTCTGATGATAACAAACAGATCTTCAATTTCTTTCTCTGTAAGAGCTGCTGACGGCTCATCAAATACGATGATCTTTGCGTTATGTGAAATAGCCTTTGCGATCTCACACATCTGCTGTTTACCGACTGTCAGGTGGCTCATCTTCTCACGAGGATTGATATTGATGTGAAGCTTATCAAAAAGTGCTTTTGAATCCTCGATCATCTTTCTGTCATCGATCCTGAGTCCCTTTCTCGGCTCACGTCCGATGAAGATATTCTGTGCAACAGTCAGGTCACCGACCATATTCAGCTCCTGATGAACGATGACAACTCCTGCCGCCTGTGCATCTCTTGTATTATGAAACTCAACTTCTTTTCCCAGATATTTGATAGAACCCGAATCTTTCTTATAGATTCCTGTGAGAACCTTCATAAGTGTAGACTTACCGGCACCGTTCTCTCCCATCAGCGCATGTACTTCGCCTGCTTTTACGTCGAGGCTTACATGATCCAGTGCATGAACTCCGGGGAAAGATTTGTCGATGTCTTTCATCTCTAAGATTACTTCACCCATTTTTTTACTCCTCCCCGTCAATTCTTTCTACGTCTTGCAGATACATCAGCATAAACAGCTACGATAACGATGAGACCTGTGATAACGAGCTGTACATCCTTTGTCATCTTCAGTGCCAGGATTCCTTCCTGCAGGAGTGAAATGATGAGAACACCGATCACTGTACCTGCGATAGAAGCAGAACCGCCTGCCATTGAAGTACCGCCCATTACACAGCCTGCGATAGCTTCATTATTGTACTGATCGCCATATCCGGGCTGAACTGTTGTATATGCTCCAACGAAGAAAATTGCTGCTATTCCTACGAGAAGTCCGCATAATGCGTAAGCGAGCATTTCCCATTTCTTTGTATTTACACCTGAAAGACGAACCGCTTCACGATTGTCTCCGAGGCAAAGTACATAACGTCCAAACTTTGTCTTATTCAGTATGACCGCACAGATCACTGCGACTGCCAGGAAAAGGACCAGACCTGTGGGGAAGCTTCCTGCCTTTACCAGATTTCTGAACCATCCTGAAGGATCCTGAGATCTCGGCCAGCTGACTGACTGAGTTTTTGTGAATACAGATGCGATACCCTTTGCCATATTCATGGATGCCATGGATACGATGAATGGAGGTACTGTCCAGTAAGCTACCAGATAACCGTTCCAAAGACCAAACGCAAGACCTATCAGCATACTGATCACAAGCGAAATGCCTGTCGGAACACCGTAACTCATCATGCAGTAACCTGAGATCAGACCACAGCAGAACATTACAGGTCCGATGGAGAAATCAATACCGCCGGTGGCGATAACGAATGTAACTCCAAGTGACAGGAATCCAAGGAAGTACGCGTAATTCAGTGCTCCCATGATGTGGGACATTCCTGCAAATCCGGGTACCAGTAATGAAAACATTATGTACATCACTACCAATACACAGCAGAGGATTATCCGGTTAAATCCAAGCTTTTTTACGATTGGATTTTGTTTGAATTTTTCCACTTCTTTTCCCTCCATACCTAATTATTTCCGAACCGTTCTTACCCGTCAGATCCGATCCGCCCCGGATCGATCTATATCAGAATACCTTCTCCGTTGTCTGATCTCTCTTGGCCATCCGGGTGATCCGCTCCGCCTGTGTTGTTTAGGCGAAACGTTTCGTTCTTGTGTAATTATCCTATAAATAGTCCTAAGTGTCAATACGTTTTCGTCATTTCGCAAATATTTTGATGATTATTTGCATACTTTATGCACATTTACGACAATGCCTTGTACAAAAAAGGATACAATAATCGTATTTTCTCTGCAATATAAACAAACGCTTTTTGTATTGTACCTATGCATTTCATGTTACTGTTCACTCGCTTCCAGCTCGCTCACGTAACGGATTTTGCCAATTAAATCGCCTCCGGCGATGGGCAAAATCCAATGGCTTTTCATCTTTCTTGGTCGTAAACTCCGCAGCGTAGTGCTCCGTTTACGTGTGAACTGTTACCATTTCATTAACTATTGAAATCCCGCACCGAATGTTACTGTTCACGAATGAATAGTTGCCACTGAGTCTCCCTCAAATAAGTGCGTTGAAAGAATTACATTGATATGACCTTCTTCATTGATACCTTTTTTTTCTTTCTTTTCACGGATCCTCTGCATAAGGATCTCCACGCCCTTTTGACCGAAACGTTCCATAGGCTGTTCCACTACAGTGAGTCTGGTCTTTAAGACATTAGAAAGGAGCAGATTATCAAATCCTACTACCGAAATGTCTTCCGGATAGCTTACCTGTGCTTCATTCAGAGCCATGACGACTCCGAGATTGATACCATAATTTGTACAGAGCACTGCTGTCGGACGGTCTTCAAGCTTTAAGAGTTCCTGCATCGCCGTATAACCGTACTTTGTAGTCGCAGTTCCTGTATTCATCACATATTCTTTAGGCATAGCGAGCCCTGCATCTTCCATCGCATCTCTATACCCACGAAACCTTTCGCGGCTTGTTGATTCCTCACTTCCGCTGATCACTGCGATCTTTTTATGACCGCGGTTTATGAGATAGTTTACTGCTCCCGCTGCTGCTTCTCTGTTATTTACAGTCACACCGTCAAGAGATCTGTCCCGAAACTGTCTGTCGATCAGAACCACCGGTATCTCCGCATCAAATGCCGACTTTAACACATAAGAATTCGTAGCCGCAGGAATACAGAGTATTCCATCTACTTTTTTATTTACCAGAAAGCGGATATTGTTCCTCTCTCTTTCCGGATCTGCACTGGAATCAACTATAAGGACCCCGTAGCCAAGTTTCCCGAGTTCTACTCCGATACGATGCAATATCATGCTGCAAAACATATCTGTGATATCAAATACACTGACACCGATAGTTCTGGTACTGTTTGTCACCAGTCCTCTCGCTATCTCATTTACTTCGTAGTGCAATTTTTTGATCGCAGCTTCTATCAGTTCTTTGTTTCTCGGGAGCACGTTTCCACCATTCAGGTACTTTGAGATCGTCGCGAGCGAAAGTCCCGTTTCTTCTTTTATGTCCTTTATGGTTGCCGGCATCCTGTACCCCTTTTCTTTGCAGAAACCCGGGACACCCCCTGTCCCGGATTTCATTACCCCTTTTCCAATAGATTTACCTTACTGAACGATCACTCCGTCTTCATCCCAGAGATCATGCCAGCTATTTGCGCCGGGCCACAGGAATACCTGTCCTTTAACGAGGCGGTTATTCTTCTCCATGGTTCCGATAGCTTTCATTTCGTCTTCTGTAAGCGGATCTTCTGTTACGCACTTAAGATTTGCAACATAATTATGAACAGAGAATGGTATTGCCATCTCACCTCTCTGATGTGCCCACTTCAGGCAGATGAGAGCCGGATGTACACCGTGATTCTTTGCTATCTCTACGATAGTAGGCTCTTTCATATCATTGATATCTTCCGGTTCGATATCTCTCTCCGGACGTCTCGGACTTCCAAGAGGCATGTAACCTACCGGCTGGATCTGATGATCTACGAGGTACTGCATGAGTTCATTCTGCTGGAAGCAGGGATGGATCTCGAGCTCACATGCTGCAGGCTTTGTGCCAAGTTTAGGCAGAACTGCTTCGAGCTTCGGGATAGTCAGGTTTGATATACCGATATTTCGAACCAGACCTTCTTTTTTCAAGTCTTCGATCTGACCGTAGGTATCTACAAACTCTTCTACAGAAAACGGCTTTGAATCCGGATTTCTGGAGTCTACATCGCAGTGCGGTGCATGGTAATTCGGGAACGGCCAGTGAATGTAGTACATATCTACATAGTCAAGCTTCAGATCTGTGAGACTCTTTTTCAGTGCCTCTCCAACCTTTCTGTGCATGTCGTTCCAGACCTTTGTCATGATAAAGAGCTCGTCACGCTTTACCACGCCCTCATCCATCACTTCTTTAAGGACATCTCCTATCATGTCCTCGTTTCCGTAACAAGCTGCGCAGTCCACGTTTCTGTATCCTGCACGGATCGCTCCGTTAACTGCTCCGGATACTTCTTCTGCGCTCACACGGTCAGAACCAAAGGTTCCGAGACCGATGCAGGGCACTTCTTCACCTGTGTATAGTTTTACCTTCGGCACGAGTGCCGGATCTACAAATTCTGCCATTTTTCTCTCCTTTTTTATGACGTTGTTCGTATTTAACATTCGCAACTGATTTTCATAAGTTGAAAGGAATTGAGAGTATTATCCTTGTCAGTTACTCGACAAGAATTTGTACATCTCTATTCTATTTTCTCTACTGAGATCTGAGGGAGGATCTTCTCGTAGTCTTCCATGACAAAAAATCCTGTTTCTTCCCTCATTGCTGCGGCGTTTGACATTGCGCTGGCTCTCGCCATCATGTCGGGAACGCTTAAACCTTCTGCGAGGCTCGTTGCGAAGCCTGCTATCATCGTATCTCCGCATCCTACTGTATTTACAGGCTTATTCTGCGGCACTTTTGCTCTGTATACTCCCTCGTCGCATACGATAAGCGAACCGTCTATCCCAAGGGATACCGCTACATACTCTATTCCTTTTTCGTGGAGTTTTTTTGCGGCTCCGATCACCTGATCGATATCGTCACAAGGAAGTCCTGTGAGCATACGGATCTCATCCTTATTTGGTTTAACGAGCGTCGGACATGCGTCCACTCCATACTTTAAGAGATCTCCGCTCGTGTCCAGGATCACCGGTTTTCCGGCATCTTTCACGATCTTTACGAGTTCCTGATATGCGTGATAGTCGAGTCCTCTCGGAACACTTCCGGACATCGCCACTACTTCCGCTTTTTCCACGAGTCCCGTGAAATGCTTTTTAAAAGCCTCAAATTCCTCCGGTTTTACCGTGAATCCAGGCTCAAGAAACTCCGTTTCTTTTCCTGTGCTCTCATCATATATATTTATGCAGGAACGGCTCTCATCTTTTACATGATAGAAATCAGTTTTCACATTAAAAGGCTCCAGCGCTTCTTCGATATATGCGCCTGCATGACCGCCGGTAAAGCCTGTTGCCAGAACTTCCGCACCGATGATAGCCGCAGGCTTTGATACATTCAGTCCCTTTCCGCCGGGATAATAGCTGCATTCCTTTACGCGATTAACATGCCCGACCTCAAAGGAATCAACTACATACCGCTTATCGATCGATGCATTCAATGTAACTGTAAGTAACATTTCTTTCCCCTTTACGCTTTTTCTTTAGTTCTCGCTGTCGATAAGGATCTTTCCTTTGACTGCCCCGGGCTGCTTAAAGAGTTCGAATGCGTCCTTTATCCGGCTCAACGGATACTTCTTAAATATCAGTCTCTCGTCATATTTCAGCTTTCCATTTCCGTAATATTCGCTTGTAAGAGTCCACTCGTGTCCGGGGAAAGGTGCGCTGTAGCTCATCCATGAACCTGTGAGATTAAACTCTTTACGGTTCATATTCTCCCACTCGTCAACAGTGAAAGTCATTTCTTTCTTCGGTGTGCCGATGTAGCACATCTGAGCTTTATTAGCTGCGAGCTTAAATGCCATCTTCATAGTGATGGTATTTCCCGCTGTCTCATAAACATAGTCAAATCCGTGACCGTCAGTCATTGCAAGAGCTTTTTCCATAAAGCCCTCTTCCAGAGTATTTACACCATCATCTGCTCCCATTTCTTTAGCAAATTCAATTTTCTCCGGAACTATATCAAATACAACGATCTTACGGGCACCGAATGCTTTTAGCCATTCGATGAGAAGAACTCCGATAGTACCGCCGCCAAGGACTGCCACATATTTTCCGGGCTTATAATCAACTCTCTCAAGTCCGTGAAGCGCTACTGTTGTAGGCTCAAAAAGGGCTCCCTGCTCAAACGAAACATCATCCGAGATATGAACTGCATTCGCTTCCGGTACGCACACATACTCAGCAAATGATCCCTGCTGACGTGAACCTATGAAGCTGTACTTTTTGCAGAGAGAGAAATCACCTCTCTGACAGTCAGGGCATTTCATGCAGGGTACAAGCGGTACGCCTGCTACACGGTCGCCGGGCTTGAAATTTGTTACGCCCTCTCCAACTTTATCTATTGTTCCGGAAAACTCATGTCCGATGACATTTGGGAAAAAGTGACAGGCATCAGCATTTACTCGCGGTACATCGGATCCGCATATTCCAGTGTACTTTACCTTTACGCGAACCTCTCCTGCCTTGGGTTCCGGATCAGCCATATCCTCATAACGGATGTCATTAGGTGCGTATATTACTCCAGCTTTCATCTCTTTGATTACCTTCTTTCATGCAAAACATATTTACTATCTGTCCATCAGATCTTTAAGATCCTCGTACAGCTCTCTGTATATGTCGTAATTTTTGTCATATATTTCTTTGTTTGCCGGATTCGGATCGTGGTGTCGTGTAGGATGGACAGTGATAGATACTGCTTCCTCAAAATCGTCATATACGCCTGTTCCTACTCCTGCGAGGATTGCTGCTCCGAGAGATGTTTCTGTCCCGGAATGGCAAACTGTGATGGGTTTTCCTGTAACATCCGACTTTATCTGAGTCCAGATATGTGCCATCGACGCACCGCCCATCGCACGAAGTTCCTTTACTTCTCCTCCGCACTTTTCCGCGATCTCCAGATTGTGACGAAGTGCAAATGCTCCGCCCTCCATTGCAGATCTTATGAAATGCGCTTTTGTCTTTGTAAAGTCGATTCCATACCATACACCCTTTGCTTTCGGATCCCAGATAGGAGATCTTTCTCCTGCCATATATGGCAAAAATACGAGTCCGTCAGAACCGGGAGCAACACCTTCTGCAAGTTCATTGAATTGAGCTACATCCGGCATATTTCTCTCTTTTTCAAGAGTACGTTCGTAATCACCAAAGTTAGCGGTGAGCCAGCGCATCACTCCTGCGCCGCCTGTTGTACCGCCCTGCAATAACCATTTATCAGGCACCACATGGAAACTCGTGATGAGCGTAGGATCAGCTGCATAATGATCGAGGCAGATACTCATTCCTCCTGCCTGACCGCCCTGTTCCTGAGTCTCACCATTATTCAGGACTCCGGTCCCGAGTGTTCCGCAGGCTGCGTCAAGCCCTCCGGCGACTACCGGTGTGCCCTCTTTTAAGCCTGTGAGACGTGCAGCCTCAGCCGTAACTTTTCCGATGACAGTATGGCAAGGATAGATATCCGGCAGGAAACTTTCCGGTATTCCGAGATCACGCGCCATATCTCTGTCCCACGATCCCTTTCTCATATCAAAACAGGACAGTCCGTATCCCTGAGAAATATCCTGCGTGATCTCGCCCGTAAGCCTGTATGCGATAAAGCTGTTCGACTGGAGTATCCGGTGTATTTTTTTGTACATATCAGGGTGATTTTCCCTGTACCATATGATCTTTGCAGTGGTGTATGACGGTTGGAGTGTATTGCCGGACAGATCAAAGATCCTGTCCCCCATCTCGCTTCGGATACGCTTTGCGATATCGTCAGACCGTGTATCCATCCATATCGGAGTATTTATGAGACACTGTCCGGCATCATCAATGGCGATAGCTGACCAGCTCTGTCCATCGATACCGACACCGGAAATATCTGCAGCATTGATACCGCTCTTTTCTATGACTTTCGCCGTGCTCTCGCAGACTGCTTTCCACCATTCTTCAGGATCCTGCTCCGCCCATCCGTCATGCGGATAGTAAACCTTGTAAGCACCGGTTTCAGAAGCGATCACCTGACCGTCCCTGTCAAAAAGAACTATCTTACAGGAACTGGTCCCTATGTCTATACCAAGTAAGTAAGTTCCCATTTTCAGGCCTTTCCATCACATCCGCAAACCTTCATGCGGTATTCAACCTGCTTTTTAACGGCTTCCATAGCAACCTTTCCGATCTTCTTCGGATCGATCACTGTATCATCCTCATTCAAAAGCTTTCTGGTAGCTTTCAGATATTCCTGACGAAGCTCGGTCGCGAAATTAACCTTGCACATACCCCTCTTTACGCAGTCACGTACATCCTCATCAGAAAGTCCCGATGAACCATGAAGTACGAGAGGCACGTCTACAACTTCCTTAACTTCTGAAATTCGCGGAGTATTGAGAACAGGCTTTACTTTATAAACGCCGTGAGCTGTTCCGATTCCGATCGCCAGAGAGTCAACTCCTGTCTCCTCTACGAAACGTTTTGCTTCCGCAGGATCTGTATAAGCTGAATCCTTGGATTCCGTATCATCTTCCTTGCCGCCTACGCGTCCGAGTTCTGCTTCTACAGGTACTCCGCAGGCACGTCCTACATCTGCTACTCTCTTTGAAAGTGCGATGTTTTCTTCAAGCGGAAGCTTTGAACCGTCTATCATTACAGAACTGTATCCAACCTGAATAGCCTTTACAGCCATCTCATAGCTCTCGCCATGATCTAAGTGGAGACACACAGGAACACTTACCTTCTCTGCCTCAGCCTTTACGATAGCTGCATAGGTTTCAAGAGATGCATATCTTACTGTTCCCGGAGTTGTCTGGATCATTACCGGAGCCTTAAGTTCCTCAGCTGCTGCGATGATCGCTCTGATCATCTCCATGTTTTCTGCATTGAACGCGCCAACTGCATATCCGCCCTGCTGAGCCCTTAAAAGCATTTCTTTAGATGTTGTGTACATATTTCACATATGTCCTTTCTGTTTAAGCCCTTTAATCGTTTCGCATGATCCCGGATCACAGTCTGATCACTCAGCGTTTTTTACTACGCCTTTCTGGATCATTACATTTGCATAAACTGCTGATTCTCCGCTTTCTACGATGCAGTAGCAGGTCTTTGCTTCTTCATAAAACTTAAATCTCTCGATATGTCCGATAGCGGAAACGCCTCTCTTATCATGCTTCGCAACGATCTCAGCATATTTGTCCCAGATAGGTGTCTCTATCTTTCCAACATCCTGAGGCATGAGTTCCATAAGGTTGACAGGGTGCTCTACATATTCATCAAGAGGAATCACTGAAAGGATCGCGTCCAAAAGTTCAGGAACACCATGTCCGTCGGCTCTTAATACGATCGCATTTTTACCCATTGTCATTGCAGGGAAGTTTCCGTCACCGATAACGATACGGTCGCTATGTCCCATTTCGCAAAGAACCTTTAAGAGTTCAGGTGAAAGAATTTTCGGAATACCAGTAAGCATTTTATACCCTCCTTAGTTTTGAACGTTTCGTTGTTCTATAACTGCTTGATTTCTGCATAATCATTGGATTTTGCATACATTTATTCAAGCATTTTGTTTCATTTCGTTCCATTTAGAGCGAAACGTTTTGTCTATGTGTATTATAGTTTGAGCAATTTTGTTTTTCAATTGTCGTATATGTAAAAAATGAGAGCCGCCTTTTGGCGACTCTCAACAATTCGTGTCATTATTAATTACATGATGTCACGGATTGCTTCATTGCTACGCAATTCCCGCAATCCTAAAACACTCGCATTCCGCGTAATAACGCTACTTGCTCGTGTTTTGTGGGTCCCAAGGTCAAAATCCTCTTTGTGCAAGCACAATCGGATTTTGACCTTTTGACCCTTACATCATCACATCACTTATACGGCTTATACAGAGGTCCATAATTCTTGCATGCTCTGTAATCTGCGCCTTCCTTGTCTACTGTACCGAATGCGCTCCATGCTGCCGGACGGTAGATCTTTTCTTCCGGTACATTGTGCATTGCTACCGGGATTCTCAGCATAGATGCCATCGTAATGAGATCTGCACCGATATGTCCGTATACGGATGCACCGTGGTTTGCGCCCCATGCACGCATTACTTCGTATGCGCTCTTAAATACGGAGCCTTCCTTGCCGTCACATCTGGGGGTGAACCATGTGCAGGGCCATGTGTAGTCTGTTCTCTTCCAGAGAGTATCTGTTACTTCCTCAGGAAGCTTTACTGTCCATCCTTCTGCGATCTGCAGGAACGGTCCGAGACCCTTTACGAGGTTCAGACGAACCATTGTTACAGGCATTTCTGCATCTGTTACAAATCTTGAGGAATATCCGCCGCCTCTGAAATATCCGTTGTCTGCCGGATTCCAGGTTGTTGCAGCGAGGAGTTTTTCCTGATCTTCCTGTGTAAGATCCCAGAAAGCCTTTACTACATTATTTCCATCCGCATCTGTGACAGCACCTGAATAATCAAGTGCAGATGCACCGGAATTGATAAGGTGGAGAAATCCGTCAGCATCCTTTGCATGACCCTCGATCTCATAACCTGTTACACGCTTTACAGACTCACCGCTCCAGTATGTACGAACATCGGAGAACATAGCTGCCTTACCTGTAAGCTGCTTCTCAAAGAGCATGCAGAGACCATTAAGTGTATCATTCTCTGTTGCGAGCACGTATGGCTCTCTTGCTCCATCATAGTCAAATGATGTGGAAAGAAATGCTTCCGGATAGTCACAGTTCGGCCAGTGATCTGTCCACTGTCTCTGACCCTGGAAACCACCTGCGATAGCGTTGTGTCCGAGAGCTTCCTCTTCAAACGCCTGCTTACCTGCTGTAACATTAGGATCAGCGAGTTTCGGATTTCCACGCATCAGATCCTTAATGATGATATACATCTTTACAGTGAATTCCCACTGCTCATCCTTTGTCTTTCTGTCTTTCTGTATCCAGTCAGGGTTCTTATCAAATCCCTCAGGACAGTACTTCTTTGTCCACTCAAGAGCTCTCTTGAATTCTTCTTCATCGTAGATGCCCTCATCCATACGGCGGAGAACTTCTACTTCATCAACAGACTCTACTCTCATGCCGAGATATGACTCAAAGAAATCCTGATCCATGATGGAGCCGCCGATACCCATTGTAACAGAGCCGATCTGAAGGTATGAAAGGCCGCGGATAGAAGCTGCTGCAACTGCTGCACGTCCAAATCTTAAAAGCATTTCCTTTACATCATCAGGAATAGTCTCATCATCCGCATCCTGAACGTCCTTACCGTACATTCCAAATGCAGGAAGTCCCTTCTGTGCGTGAGTAGCGAGAACTGATGCCAGATATACAGCACCCGGTCTCTCTGTTGCGTTAAGTCCCCATACACCCTTTATTGTGAGAGGATCCATATCCATTGTTTCTGAGCCATAGCACCAGCAGGGTGTTACGGAAAGTGTGATCTCAACGCCTTCTTTTTTGAACTGCTCTGCACAGCGTGCGCTTTCCTGTACACGTCCGATAGTGGTATCGGAGATGACTACCTTTACGGGTGTACCGTCTGCATAGCGAAGATTATCTTCATAGAGCTTCTTAGCTCTGCGAGCCATGCTCATAGTCTGCTCTTCAAGCGATCCTCTTACATCAAGGGGTCCCTTTCTGCCATCAATGATAGGACGGATACCGATAACGGGATGTCCTCCAACGAGTTTTCTGCTGTCTGCCATTTTGTACCTCCATAAATTTTATACAAGTATCTTTTCGCGTATTCTATTTTTCGCTATATACGCGTAACGTTTCATCTATGTGATACTTTAGCATTGATTTTGGGTAAATAATAGGGATATAATGGCAAAAAGTAGTACGATATTCACTTTTTAATGCGATTTGTCAGATTATTACAAATTTTTGTACGCCTGTTTGTTCATTATAGCAAAAGCATGATATTTTTGCGGTTTTCAGGTATTTTTTCACGCGATCAAATCCAAACGGTATACAGTATATCGCGAAACATTTTGCGTAGCATCATTAAGAGAGGTAACTAATGCAGTATCTGGAGCTTCACGAAAACAAAAAACACGGCACAACAGACTTTCCGTTTGAGTACCATCACATAGACAGAAACCATGCCAGATACGTGATGGATCATCACTGGCATGAAGAATACGAACTGATACGGGTGATCCAGGGGAAGCTTGAAATGACTGTAAATGAGCAGGAATTCACCCTTTGTTCCAAGGAACTGATGCTGGTACCGGGCGGCGCACTTCACTCAGGAACACCGGATAAATGTATATACGAGTGTCTTGTTTTTGACCCAAATATTTTTTTGAATGAAAACGGTATTATTTCAGGATGGTTCAGGCGTATCGTTTCGCGTAATCTCAAACCGGAGATTTTTTATGACTCTGAAAAAAAGAAGATCATAAGCATCGCCCGAATGGTTTTCGAAGCCATGGCAGAAAAGAAGCACGGATATGAACTGGCCGTTACAAGTGGGATAGCCATGCTTTTCAGCGCCATACTTTCTGATAAACTATATGAATCCGGACCCGCCACACCCGAAAGAGAAAGCCGAAAGATCCGCCGTATAAAGAAAGTTCTGGACTACATTGACAGTAACTTTACATCTGATATCACTCTTGAGAAGCTTTCAGATGTAGCATCCATGAACCCCAAATATTTCTGTCGTTTTTTCAGAAAGATCACAAACCGCACTCCCATGGATTACCTAAATTATCAGCGGATAGAACACGCCTGCTACGACCTGTCCCATACCGGTCAGTCCGTAACAGAGGTGGCTTATCGCTGCGGATTTAATGATCTTTCGTACTTCATCCGTATTTTTAAAAAATATAAAGGAGTTACCCCCGGTAAATACCGGGAATAACCCCTGCTTATTGCGATATATCAGCCAATTTTCAATGCACTAAAGCCTTACGATGCGCCTATGTTTAATCCACTAAGATTAAATAATTCTCCAAGTGTTGCTCCGGTCTGCGGTGTCATCGCCCTTCTGATGATCTCCAGGGTCTCATGCACCTTATCACTGACCTTTACCTCGTAATAGAGTTTCGCTGTATTTTCCGCGTCTGTAAGACCATCGTGTGCACGTCCCTGAAACTGGATACCTATTGCATTCAGAGCTTTATCAAGCGCCGGAGATCTGGAGAAATTCAACATCTTCTGGAACTCATCCTGAAAATCTATCCAATGATAGATCATATATCTGATCTCTTCCGTATATTCCATGCCCTTCTGCTTCATTTCATTTTGTATCTGGTTCAGATCGTTCACACTCCAGGAATATATCTCATAATCCTGATCACCGCACCAGTCAACAAATCTGGCAAATGCATTTTGGAATATATCTGCGTCTGCGAGCATTGCTGTCGTGATACCCGTGAGATTTTCAAACTTCTTTCGGACCTCTTTACTGTAAACCGGTTTCACATATTCCTTGAAACGATCGGTGATCTCTCCGTTCTCCCCAAGTATTACAGCCCCGATCTCGATCGTCTCATATTTACTGCAGCTGCTCTCCTCGCGATATTCCTTATCGACCGGATGCATCTCTAAATCAATAAAAATCTTTCTCAAAACCTAACCCCGTTTCAGACAAGCCATATGGATTTTTTAATTATATCTCTAACTTGCCCGAAATAAAAGTGAACCAAGGGGACTGGGTTCTATCGATATTTTCCGAAACCTCGTCTGTCTTTTCAATTATTTCAGCACAAAATCTTTGATGAGTCCCAGACATTCACGAAGCATATTATTCGGAAGAAATCTGCGGCTTGACGGAGCCGCTATACCACAGACATTTTTATATCCCTGCTTTTTAGCTAGTCCCACGGCTCTTAATACATGGAAATTATTGGTCACGATGCCGACAGAGTCATTTTCTTTATCAAGAAAAGCAGCACTGTATTCCAGATTTTCCGATGTATTCTCTGATCTGTCCTCAACTATGATCCTCCCCTCATCCACACCTTTTTCTATGAGGTACTTCTTCATCGCTGTGCCTTCTGCTTCAGGCTCATTTACGCCCTGTCCGCCGGATACGATGCATTTTGTATCAGGATTATTTTCCAGATACTCTACCGCCTTTCTCAGCCTGAATCTCAAGACAACACTCGGACCGCTCTCACGAACCTGCGCACCGAGTACCACGATGTAATCCAGATTTTTCTCACCCTCATTTCGGAATGACGAAAATATCATCATGCTAAGTACCAGTGTAGTAACTATCCCAAGTACCATGACCGCATGACAACCGACATTGATCCACTTCGGCATACGACTCCACACGTCAAATCGTCTAAATGCCGCCAACACTAAAAATCCCGCTGCCAGGGCAATCCATATCAGATAAAATCCTGTTCCCGATCCCGCCATTCTCACCATGACGCTATACAAAGCGCATATAACCGCCAGGATCACAAAGAAAATCTCTACTTTCATCTCAACTCAAACTCCACTTATCGTGCTATATATCAAAAGCATCCAAACTTTCTTCAACGTTAACTAACAGCATTTTACCATAAGAAAATCCGGTAAAATTTTAGGATTTTTTTAAGTTTCACCTTTATTTACAAATCGATCATATATTTTATCCAACAGAGTTTTATAATGATGACAGGCAGTTGTATTTTTGTTAATACACTACGTTAAGTCTCATGGGGTACAAAAGACAAAAAAGCGTAGGTAATCATAAACTGCAAATAATGATAAGGAGAAGGCAACGCATGAAAGTATTGAATTTCGGATCTATGAATATAGATAACGTCTATAACGTAGATCATATAATCGCTCCGGGAGAAACAGAAAACTCAACAGGAATAGCTCATCATTGCGGAGGAAAAGGTCTCAACCAGTCCATCGCACTCGCTAAAGCCGGTGCTCCTGTGTGGCATGCAGGTCAGATCGGTGATGACGGAAAGATGCTTCTCGATATCCTTTCTGAGAGCGGTGTTCACACAGACTTTATCCGCAAGATACAGGGACACTCAGGTCACACGATAATTCAGGTAGATAAAAACGGTCAGAATTCCATTATTCTATTTGGCGGAGCTAACCGTTCCATGACCAGAGACTTTATCGATGACGTCCTATCTCATTTTGAGAGAGACGATGTCCTGCTTCTTCAAAACGAAATAAATGAACTTCCATATATCATAGATAAGGCTGCAGAGAGAGGTTTGCGGATCTTCTTTAATCCGTCACCTTATGACGAGCTGATCGCTTCCTGCGACCTGAGTAAGATTTATATGTTCTTTATAAATGAAGTGGAAGGAGCACAGATCACAGGAAAAAACGATCCGGACGAGATATTATCCGAGATGAAAAAACTCTATCCCAATGCCTCTGTACTCCTGACACTCGGCGGAAACGGTTCAGTTTGTCAGACCGCAGATGAAACCTGCCACCAAAATATCTTTAAGGTCACTCCGGTCGATACTACCGCTGCCGGAGACACCTACACAGGATTTTTCATCGCAGCATACCTTGAGGGCAAAACGCTCAAAGAAGCAATGACTCTCGCATCAAAGGCATCTGCCATAGCGGTCACAAGAGAAGGCGCTGCTCCGTCCATTCCAACACGTAAAGAAGTCGATGAAAGCACTATAACAGAATAAAAGCAGAAAAAAGACAGGTGTCAGGATCGTATTAACCCTGAAACCTGTCTTTTCTTTGTCATTATATACTCAGATTGCTGTATAGCCGCCATCTACGGGAAGCATTACACCATTCACATATGATGATGCGGGAGATGCAAGGAAAATTGCTGCAGAATCGAGTTCTCCTTCTTCGCCGTATCTTTCAATAGGGATAGCGCCCTTTGCGTACTCTCTGAACCAGTCGGTATCAAGAGTATCTTTTGTGAGCGGTGTCCAGAAATATCCCGGACAGATGGAATTAACTGTGATCCCATACTTCCCCCATTCAGCCGCAAGAGCCCTTGTGAGGTTCACTACGCCGCCCTTTGCTGCATGATACGGTGATGAACCTGCGATTTTATTTCCAACAAGCCCGTACATGGATGCGATATTAATGATACGTCCATACTTCGCAGGTATCATCGCTTTCTTTGCAACCGCGCGGGCAACCTTAAAAGTTCCGAAAAGATCTACATTCATCTCACCTGCAAACTGTTCGTCCGTTATGTCCTCAGCCGGTGCTACCGCGCCTGTTCCCGCATTATTTATCAGTATATCTATGCGCCCAAATCGGTCCAGCACTTCCTGCACTACTGCATCCACCCTTTCAGTATCAGTAATATCACACTGAACCGAATAGGTCTCTACGCCGTACTCCTTGTTGATTTCTGCCGCAACCTCGTCTGTCAGATTTTTACGCCTTGCAAGAGCAACTATCTTACATCCCTGATTTGCAAGAGCCTTTGCCATCTGCACACCGAGTCCGGTCGAGCATCCTGTTACAATTGCCACACGTTCCGAAAGATCAAAATAATTTTTCAAAATTACATCTCCTTTCACGATAGGTATTTGTACTGATTTTATTCTCTTGCAATACATTATATGATGTCAGAGTCAAAAGGTCAAAATCCAATTGTGCTTGCACAAATAGGATTGAGACCTTGAGCCCCGGAGCCTGCTTTGAAGAATTCGGTCATGAGAAAAAGAATGTATTACGGGCATGTGCCTGTGCGTATATCATACTCCGCTTTTTTGTATTAGTACCTATATGTAAACTCGTAGCTTTCACCTGCTGTAAACGCTTCCTTATCTGACTCTGTTACAGAAACACCCGCGCCAAGTGACCAGCATGAAAGAAATGCGCTCATATTTCCGTCATCACTTACAAAATAAAGATCTCCGGTTTCTTCATCCGTTGTAGCCGAACCTCTGATTTCCTCTGAGCCTTCCGGATGGATAAGCACATCGTAAGAACCGCTCTCCATGCCCTCTGTCACGATAAGGTAATTATCAGACGCGTAGTCACCATAGTATCCGCTGGGACCAACTGATGTCGGGAAAGAAAAAGCAACTTCTCCTTTCAGGTCTGCCAGCGTACTTGCCAGTGTATATGCCTCACTTCTATATCGCTCTGCCGCATTCCCCATGATGATCACACCCTGGATAGATCCACCCTCATACATGTAAGACATTCTTTCAGCCATTGTATTTACATACTTTTCCCAGTTCTGATACTCAGCGTAAATGTCATCATAGGATGCTCCCTCAGTTTCCTTAAGTCTCTCAAGGAGGCTTTCTGCCTCAGCTTTCCATACGAGCTTTCCATTGACACAGAGGTAATCCATCTCAGCCTGTGTCTCGGCATTCTGCTCCATTTCATCATACTTATCATTAAGATTATTTATCTGCTCCAGCTCATCCGTAAGATCCTGTGCAGATGCTACTATAGCCTTTACTTCTTCATTTATTTGAGCTTCATACTCATAGTCGTCACCACTCTCAGGTGCCTCGCTGCTCTCTGATGTGATACTTCCATCAGTACTTCCGCTTTCTGCAGTGTCTTCACTGCTCCCTGCATCTGCATCATCATTTTTCTGCACATCTTCTGTACCGGTTTTATCAGTTTTCCCTGCTATCTGTCCTACACTTCCGCATCCGGAAAAGGTAAGTGCCGCAGCCAGTACCAACAAAAATAATCTTTTTTTCATAACCTCTCCTACAAAAATATGTCTCTTTTAGCTATATGCCAAACAATTAAGACCATATCATCAATCCTTCCTAATTACAATTTCTATAAGGATCAAAAGTACTTTTAATTACTATGTTTTTTCCGTATAATGTACGCGAAGTGTTAGTTTTTAGCTTTTTAGCTTACGTTTTTTGAGAGGAGTCTCCTTTGGGAAGAGCATCAATTAAACCAAATAAGAATATCTATCAGACAAGCCGCGAAGATATGAAATGGTCCCGCGCAAAAGCGAGCGAAATGCTGGAATGCATTTCTGAAAGCCAGATTGAAAAATATGAAGATGAAAAGACCGTTCCACGCCCGGAAGATGTAGTACGCATGTCAGAGGTTTATAAAAAACCTGATCTCTGCAACTATTACTGCACTCACGAGTGCGCTATTGGTAAGATATATGTACCGGAAGTAAAAAAGCAGGCACTTCCGCAGATAATTTTGGAAATGCTTGCTTCATTAAACGCTGTAAACCAAGATCGTGACAGACTCATCGAGATTGCTGCCGATGGAGAGATCCACGATGACGAGCTTGAGGATTTCGTCATGATACAGGATAAGCTCCAGCAGATCTCCATGACTGTAGATTCCCTAAAGCTTTGGGTAAATAACACCATAGCCTCCGGAAAGATCGATAAGTCAAAACTGGAAGAGCTGCAAAAATCTGTTCACTAAATATCTAAATCTCAGTCTATACAATACGTTCCTGACACTTTATTTATCGTGTCAGGAACGTATTTATATCTTCACTTTTCTTCACTTGCTATCTTTTTCTTCTGTGCCTTTAATACCCTCGCCCTTTTCATCTCCATATATTTATCCGCTATCCGTACCGATACGAAAAATACTGCAACGCTCACAAACATGGCATCTGCAATATCCAATACGCTGGTCTCCTTTGCAATAAAGACATAGGAATATACGATTATCGCATACTGCACCACATATATGACAGTTATGTTTGTGCTGAGTTTCTTTAGGTAATCAACAAACCATTTCGCAAATTTTTTGCTGAAGTAATAACACATTCCAACCCACCAAAGCGCAAAACTTATAAGGCATATATTTCCATAAAGCCCCATATGATAATAACTTAACTGATAGTCTCCCTTTACCTGTCCAAAATCTATGACCAACTCCAAAGAATTAAAAAGCAGCACAAAATAAATAGGCATAAATATCTTGAACAACGTCTTATAGAATGCCTTCTTTTCATAACATTGACTCAGTTTCTGACCAAATATATACCCTGCCACCGGAAAGCCGATCCATGAGCAGTACGGAAAAAACGATATTCCGGATGTCCCGAAAAATAATCCACAGACATAGGTGATCACTCCCTCCGGAAAGACCACATGATCTGTTATCCACTCACCAATGATCACTACCAGTAGTGTACTCACTATAAGAGGTTTGGTTTGCAGGTTGATCTTTTTTATCAATGCAAAGGTCAGGAACGCCAGCGATGCAAACTGTAGTATATCTACATTTGCAAATTCCTCTATCGCTGTCGGTAGCTGTTCCGCATCTCCATCCTTAAAATATACGATCAGATGTGGGAGTGCATACACCAGAAAATTGTACAGATAGCTTAGTCCCAGCATCTTGATACCGCGCTTTGCAAGCTGCGAGGGTGTATTATTTTTTGAATAAACGATACCTACTCCGAGCGCCAGCATAAATACCGGTGCCGCCGGCGGACTTCCAAAAAATTCTATGACCTGCACAGCCCAGGGAATACTTTCGTTATAAAAGTACTCCTCGGCATGCACAAATATCATTCCTATTATCGCTATCCCCTTCGCAATATCTATTTCTACCTGTCTCCCCGGATTATTCATGTCATTACTCCCCAAAATATCCCCTTTGGCTAGTTACGCACTTCCAACATATCTATCGGCAGAAACAATGTATACAATAACTTTATATAACATATGTGTTCATAAAAATTGTATTTTATCCGAAAAACAATGTAGGTATACGGAAATCAATTCTTGCGGAGGGAACCGCCTATGAATTATTTAGAACAGGCAAGAAAATACGAAGATAAATATTCAAAGACAATTTCAGATGAAGAACGCCCGCTGTATCACATTTCTCCGGCAATAGGATGGTTAAATGATCCTAACGGATTCTCCTGGTATAACGGAAAATATCATCTTTTTTATCAATACATGCCCTATCAGACCCGCTGGTCACCTATGATGCACTGGGGACATGTGGAGTCAGCCGACCTCATCCATTGGGAGAGAAAACCTGTGTTTATGGCCCCGGAAGCCGACTATGAGACAGGCTGTTACTCGGGCAGCGCCATTACAGCCCCCGACGGCAGCCACCTCATCATGTACACGGCACATTACCAGAGTCTGCCGGATGAAGATGCGGAAAATCCCATCTTTGAAGAGTCTGTAGAAACACAGTGCATAATTAAAGGTGACGGAACAGAATATAAACGCCTTCCGGAAAATCCCGTCATAGGCACACACGATATGCCGGATGGCGGAAAAACCGCAGATTTCAGAGATCCCTGCATATGGTACGAGAACGGAGAATATTTCTGTGTTCTCGCTATTCGTATGCTAGAAACCAGTCTCGGTTCCATTGTGATCTATAAATCCGCCGATGCGATAAACTGGGAATATCGTGGTGTCTTAATGAGAAACGACGGGCGCTTCGGTCAGATGTGGGAATGTCCTGATTTCTTTGAGCTGGATAAGAAAAGCGTACTTATCCTCTCTGCGACAGACGTGCAAAATTTTGATCCATGTTTCAGAGGCGGGCACTGTACATATGCATTTATAGGCGATTATGACAAGATCGGGATGGATTTCAGAGATGACAGCTTCCAAAATCTGGATCTCGGTTTTGATTTTTATGCTCCTCAGACCATGCTTACACCTGACGGCAGACGGATAATGATCGCCTGGATGGCAGATCCCGATAGTGCCAAATGCGCGCCAACAGGTTCTAAGTGGAACGGACAGATGACATTTCCCCGTGAGCTTCGCATAAAGGACGGACACCTGTACCAGCTTCCGATCCGTGAGATCGAAGAATTTTACGATTCCGCAGTTTCCGCTGCCGGACAGGCGCAGGAAGAAACCTCCTTTGACGGAGTTCGCGGAAAAGCTGTAGACATAACCGTAGAAGCCGATGGAAAAGAGAAATATCTTAAAGACTTCTGCATGAAGTTTGCAGTAGATGATAAAGATCCGGACAGGAAATATGTATCCGTAGAATATGACGGTATAACAAACCGCCTTATCGTCGACAGAAGTCATGCCGGAAGGACTGCGTCCATAGAAAACCGGCGTGAAGTTGAGATCAGAGGAGAAGACAACGGCAAAAAACTGAAACTTCGTGTTCTACTTGACAGATTTTCCTTTGAAATATTTGTAAATGACGGAGCAGAGGTTCTTAGCGGAACCCTATATGAGAGCGATCCTTCCTGGGACGGGATCACCTTCAAAGCCCCTGACGCAGAACTGAACATCGTTTGTCTCACCTTGAGATAACTTTTCTTAATAAAAACTACATATTTTCATATAATTTTCTTAATTGATAAACTCCTATTTTGCATGCTATTCTATCATTTGTATTAATTTTTATACATGACGACAGAGTCAAAAATAAGGAAAGTATAAAAAGGGAAAAAGGAGTTTATCAAAATGAAAAAGAAGATTTTGGCAATTTTGCTTTCTTCCATGACTGTCATCTCTACTGCAGTAACTGCAGTCTCTCCGGCTATGGCACAGGAAGCATCGATCAGCTCAGAGTACACAAGCGGTGATTTCCAGATCAAAGAAGAAGACGGCGTTTGGTCTGTTGTAAAATACCTCGGCGATCCAAAGGCTAAAGAGGTCACTCTCCCGGACAACTACAACGGAAATAAGATCACAAAAGTCGGAGATGAGCTTTTCAAATACAATCATTATCTTACAAAGGTAACTATCCCCGGCAGTTATAAAGAGATCGGACACGACTGCTTCTTTGACTGTCAGCAGCTCACTACAGCAATTCTTTCTGACGGACTGGAGACCATTGGCAAGAATGCTTTCATGGGAAGCCACCTTGCATCCATCACAATCCCTGACAGCGTGACTACTCTCAGCCAAAGTGCCTTTCACCTCTGCAAAAACCTCAAAGAGGTGACTATTCCTGCAAATGTCACAAGCATCGGCGATTATTGCTTTAACCTTTGTGGAGGTCTTGAAAAGGTTACTTTTGCAAGTAACGATAACCTCAAAACCCTCGGTGGTCAGAGCTTTGCACAGTGCAAATCTTTGAAATCCATAAAGATCCCTACAAGCGTTACTGAATTAGGCTATGGTTCTTTCGCACACTGCGAAGCACTTGAAACTGCGGATATCACATCAAAGATCACAGAAATCGATGTCTGCATGTTTGAAGACTGCACATCATTAAAGAGCGTATATATTCCTGCAAGTGTAAAAAAGATCGGTTCCAGCGTTTTTGGCGGTGACACCGCTCTCACCGACATTTACTTTGCAGGCAGCAAGGGAAAATGGAAGAAGATCGATAAGGATAAAGTAAATAACGAACCTCTTGAAAAGGCAACTATCCATTACAACGCTTCCGGCGCAGAAGAGAGCGTAAATTACAGCATCAGCTATAATTCCGTGATCACTTTTGGTGGAAAGAAAGTTACTGCTGAGGACTTCGGTGATATCACGATCAGCTGCAATAACACTACTTACAAGGCTGTAAAGATCCGTGCAAATAAGAAGCTGAATAAATTCCAGATCACAGCTATCTCACCCAAGAATGCTAAGCTTCTGAAAGCTTTAAGAAATGGAACCAAAAAGGCTTCAGGCCTTCCTTACACAGTAGTACCTTACACAGTAAGCAACAATTCACCTGTGACAGTTAAGATGGGTAAGGACAATTCATTAAAGCGCGTATCCATCAAGCTCAAGAACAAGAACTACAAGTGTGCCAAGACAGACTATGACTGGTCTGCAGAAACTAAGGTGATCACCTTTAAGGGCACAAACTTCAAGGGTTCCTATACAGTAAGCGGTAACTAAACCGCAGCCCAATGCATGTAATAAACAGGCAGCCTATTCACTTTTATGGTGAGTAAGGGCTGCCTGTTTTTTCTACATCGAACGCATCACACTGCGTCTTCTTTTAGTGCTTCTATGATGTTGTCATCTTTTATCTTGTTTATGCTCAATGCCATACTGAGGCCTACGATCGCAAAGACTCCTATAGTGACCGCTGCGTACATGATAAGGTCCGGTGTAAATGTATATAGTTTGTTATCAAAAGCTCTGTACATCAGGAAACTTAAGAAGAGCGACACCGGTAGTCCAAAGCTTAGTGCTCTGACACCATACAGAAATGTCTCCAGTCTTATCATCTTCTTAAAGCCTCCGCTCGCCATTCCGACAGATTTGTACATTGCAAATTCCTTACGCCTAAGGAGTACTCCTGTCGAAATAGTATTGATGATATTTGCAACAGCAATGAGAGTCAGAAGTGTCGCAAAGCCATACATAACAGTTTTAAGTATCAGCGTAACCGTCTTTGTGATCGCCAGCATTCCTGTCATATCAGTACAACTGTAATTCGTATACCCCTCTTCTTCCATCATGGTATAGATCTTTTCATTAAGTTCCTTTGGTACAGCTGTCTCAACACCCAGATCATAAGTCAGCTTTTCCTCAGGAACTGTTTCTCTCGCTTTTTCATGAAAGAACGAATCCGGCACAAATACAGCTACTGTTCCCTTTGGCATCAGGTCAAAAACATAATTTTTCGGATCATACTTTACAAAGTCTCCTATCTCAACTGCAGGGAAATTTCCCTCCGGCTTATCATAGTGAAGGCTCTGTCCTATTATTCCTGTATTAAAAACATTATCCATGCCTTTCTCATGCCTGAGATTATTCAAAAGGACACCTCGAAGTGTATCACCGAAATACTTATCCTCAGATAATCCATTGTTTTTCAGAAGTTTGCGAAAATCCGCATCGTCTATAACTGTAAGCAGCATCCCATCTATCTGCAATTTTTTGTAATCATCTGTCAAAAACTCAGGATTCGCTATATCCGTATTTGCCGCATACAGATTTTTCTCAGGATAATCCTTAAAGAGATACTCGATAGACTCTGCGCAGAATAACTTGTCCACGCCATCCATCCGGCTTAGATCATCTCTGAGCTTCTCACCCTTTGAAAGCTCGCAGGTGGCAATTAGCTGATACGGAAGGTCAATGTCGTAGCTATTGGCGCTCTCTATGGAATTGCACAGGTAATCTATCGTCAGGAATAATACGATGGATACAGCGATAGTAACTGTTATGACTGTTCCCTTTATCCCATTTCTCTTGATATTTTTGTATGCCAGCTCTCCTTCATAGCCAAAGAGCTTATGAACGACCGGGTTTACACGCAGTTTCCTTGCCCTGACCTTTATCGTATTACTCTCTCTCAGCGCATCGATCGGCATGATCTTTGAAGCCTTTAGAGCGGGCACAAGAACTGATATCCAGATGGTAAACGCAGAGCAAAGGATTATAGCGCATATTACCCAGGGTGCGCATATGATAGGTATGCTGCCTCTCATCCCTTCCGCTCCGACCAGCATATCCGTAGCCAGTATCCTTGAACCCAGTACAGATAACGTGATACGGGTTCCTATATATCCAAATAGGAGTCCCAAAGGAATCCCAATGACGCCCAGTATAAGTCCTTCACAATAGATGGAGGTTCTTTTTTGCCTCCCAGTGGCGCCCACACTTGCCAGCATCCCGAGATATCGCATCCTCTCCGTAAGCGACATCCCGATAGAATTTACTATCAGTATTACAGAAGTGATCACTACTATAATGAGACCTATGCCCAGCATGATAAAAAATCCTCTGTAATCTCCGCCACTGCCTTCAAAAGCAAACACGCTTACGAGATACTCTGTATTAAGCTCATATTTAGATATTCCATACTTCTCTATGATGGACTTTAACTGCTTTATTGCTGTATGGTCACAGTTTTTAAGCATGATCCTTACTTCTGTGTTTTCTTTTACCGGACAATAGGAATCCTCCATACCGCGGAGAATATCCCATCCCCCAGTCGGCTTATTTCCGTGAAGGATGGCTGTCACTATGCAGCTGTCAGTGGATTTCACAATAAATTTCTCATCAGAGCGATAGCTTCCGCCTATGATCAGAGGCTTGTCTTTTTCATCCATCACATATCTGTAGCCCTGATCAAATGTAAGAGTGTCACCAACTTTCAAATTGAGTCCGTTGTCCTTCAGAAACTCTTCTTCCACCGCTATTTCACCGGAGTTTTTTGGAAGAGTTCCCTCATAACCTGTTACAACTTGCAGGGTATAATATGCGTTGTCAGCATGCTCTATATTTCCGACCTCGAATCGGGCACCCTTTCCGCTGTTTACCCGCACTCCGCTGATCTCCGGACTTCTCTCACAGACACCTGCTGTCGCTATTCTTTTATCACTCTTTATATCTGCAATCTGGCTTTCCGTAACCTCTGTAAAGCAAGCCTGCGCGTAACCGTCCTGCTGTGTAGAAATAAATCCTACAAACTTAAAAACTGAAAACACTCCTAAAAGGATCGCTCCGATAAGTGCCGTCGCTGTAGCGATACCGAGGATCGTGACGATAGACCTCTTTTTGTTCCCAAGCAGATGCCTCATGGTGAGTTTGGCGATTATCTTCATGATGCCATGACCCCCAATCTCTTTGAATCTCTGGTGATCATTCCGTCCTCTATGGTGATCACGCGGTCTGCAGCGAGCGCGATCCGCTCGTCATGAGTAATGATGATGACCGTCTGATTATTTTCCCTGTTAAATTTCCTTAGAAGTGTGATGATCTCCTTACTGTTTTCAGAGTCAAGGTTTCCTGTCGGCTCATCAGCAAGGAGCAGTGCCGGATGATTCATGAGTGCGCGTCCGATCGACACTCTCTGCTGCTGTCCGCCTGACAGCTGGTTTGGCAGATGCTTAAGTCTTTCCTTTAATCCGAGTTTTTCCACCAGATCTTTCAGCAGTGCCCTGTCCGGCTTTCTGTCATCGAGGAGAAGCGGAAGTGTCATATTTTCTTCTACATTCAAAATAGGGATGAGATTATAAAACTGATATATGAGACCGATATTTCTCCTGCGGAAGATCGCGAGCTTTGTCTCATTAAGCTCACCTATATTTGTTCCGGCTATGTTTACGATTCCTGTCGTCGGGACATCAACCCCTCCGAGTATATGCATGAGTGTTGATTTTCCCGAACCGGATGGTCCTACTATCGCAACGAATTCTCCCTGTTCTACGTCAAAAGATACGTTTCTCAGTGCATCGACTTTTGTTTCTCCCTCGCCGTATATCTTGCAGAGATTTTTGATTTCCAAAATCTTCATGTAACTATTCCTTTCTCATGTAAGCGGCACCTGCGTACTGCCGTCTCTTTACTCTGAGAACAGATTACATTTCCCACCTTACTTTCCGGTGACTTTTTTATTACAATTTTGTCACTTTACTTTTTGCTTCTTACTATTAACACGAATTGTTTCACTTATCTCGAAGCTCATACAATCCTATTAGTGTCAGATGATCGTCTTATAAAACCTTATGCAAAATTTCGTTCCTTTTCCTACTGTACTATCAACCACTATGTCTCCTTTTTGGCTCGTAATCACTGACTTTGCGAGAGCTAGTCCGATCCCTACACTGTCTTTTCCGGAGTTTTTGCCTTTATAAAATCGCTCAAATATATGCGGCAGGTCACTTTCTTCTATCCCACATCCGGTATCCTCGATCGATATTTCTTTATAAATATTTGTCTCATCTATTGATATAGTGAGCGTATCTCCGCTATCCATATGCTCTATGCAGTTTTTAACAATGTTCTGGATCGCTTCTGTAGTCCAGTTTTTATCGCACTTAATAGAAATATCCGAAAGCCTCTGCGCATACTTTATATTCTTTAATTCCATCAGTACTTCAAAGGATTTCATCGTCTCCTCGATCATAGCTTTTGCCTGCACTTCTTCTGCCTTCATGGTTATCGTTCCGGCATCTATCTTTGAGAGTTTTAAGAGAGTCTGTATGAGCCAGTTCATCCTGTCTAACTGCTTTGACTGGGTTCTTAGAAACTCTGCTCTTTTTTCCGTATCATCTTCTGATTCCAGCAGGTCATTCATGACCATCATGGATGTCAGCGGAGTTTTCAGCTGATGACTGATATCTGCTATCGCATCTGCCAGAGCTTTCTTGTCTTTAGATAAGAGTTCTTTCTGATATTTAAGGGTAGTCGTGACTTTGTAGATATTTGTCTTTAGTATCGACAATTCCCCCTCTTCCTGATCAAGTATATTTGGTGCTTCTCCACCTGAGAGAACCTTTGTGAGATATGAATTAAGTGCCTGTATATCAGCCATCCTGCGATATGTGGTAACTGTAAATACAGCGCTTAGGCTCACTCCGAGGAGCAGTATCAGCACCGCCGCTGCCACTCCGTCAAAAATAAATCCGCATACAGAAGCAGCAACCGTAAATAAGGTTGCTGCAATGATCATTTTATTGAGTTCTTTGTTATTTATAATAAGCATGATATTTAACCGTTACGCCTTTTCTACAATGTATCCCATGCCCCGGACTGTTTTTATGATCTCGGGTTCTGACGGGTTCTTCTCTATCTTATCACGAAGTCTCTTGATATAAACCGTAAGCGTATTGTCATTTACAAAGTCACCACTCACGTCCCACATATTTTCGAGGAGCTGATTTCTCGTCATGACATTTCCCCGATTATTGCAAAAAGAAAGAAGCAGACGATATTCAAGCGCAGTTAACTCCACAGGTTCTTCCGTACCGGTTTTGTCATTTACTACTGCGACTTTCGCTTCATTCGTATAAATGCGGAGATTCTTTACCGTTAAGATTCCCTCTGTTTCAGCCGATGCCTTATTCTCCGTGCGTCCGCTTCTCCGAAGCACCGTTCTGATCCGTGCCATCAGCTCATTTATCCTGAAAGGCTTGCAGATATAGTCATCAGCTCCCATTTCCAGTCCCATTACCACGTTTACTTCCGCATCATTGGCTGTTAGAAATATTACGGGAACATCCTCTTTTTCTTTTATAAATTTACATACATCATACCCGTTTCCATCCGGCAGATTTATGTCCAAGATACACAGATCAAAAAATCCGCTCTTCCACGATGAAACCGCATCACTCACGGATTTCCCGAGTACAACGCTGTATCCTTCCTTTTCAAGGGAATACTTAAGTCCCATCCCTATTGCTTCATCATCTTCGATTAAAAATATATTCATCAGGGTTCTCCATGTTTCTCCCAAGTTTTTTACGGGAATAAAACCGCATATCTACATCATACACATTTTTGCACATGAGTCAGTAGTATCTTTTATAAAATTCCCAGAAGTTAAAATCTTGACTATCACATCAAACCATAGTAAATTAATTGAGCTGACCACGAGGTCACGCATCTAATGTGAATGTTCATTTCACATCTTTCCCTTTTTATTTTATGTGATAGTATTAATGTAGTAAGGGTCATTTTCTCATTCTTTCTGCATTAATGCGGAAAGGATTTTATTTGAAAAAAGCAAACATCCAGTATTTATTCAGACGGTTCCGTCTCCCCTGGATAAATAGAAGCTACAAGGACAGCACATTTAAGCTCTTCTTTAATGACAAAAAGGCTCTGTTAGAGCTTTACAATGCCATTAACGAAACGGATTACCATGATCCTGATGATCTAATAGTCAATACTCTTGATAATGCTATTTTTATGGGAATGGTAAATGATCTGTCCTTCATCATCGACACAACGCTTAACATCTACGAGCATCAGTCAACTAAGTGTCCAAACATGCCTCTAAGGGCTCTGTTCTATTCAAGCAAGCTGTATGCCCAGATTGTCGATGAAAAGTTTCTTTACAGCAGTACGATTCATAGTATCCCGGAGCCTCACTTTGTTGTGTTTTACAACGGTGTTGATGAACTGCCGGAAACAAGTATCTACAATCTCTCTGATATGTACGACAGATGTTCCGAGGATCCGGATTTGGAACTCAAGGTCCATATCGTAAATATAAACCTTGGTAAAAATAAAAAACTGGTCGAGAGCTGCAAAAAGCTTCATGGATACTCAGTTTATGTAGCAAAGATCCGTGAATACTCAGCTACCATGCCCACGTCAGAAGCCGTTGCAAATGCTATAAACTACTGCATCAAACATGACATACTTCGTGACTTTTTCCTAAAAGAAAGGAAGGCTATCACTATGGTAAGTTTATTTGAATATGATCAAGCCGGACACATGGAACTTATACGAGACGAAGCGCATGAACAGGGACGTATCGAAGGTCTCATGGAAGGTCGCCAAGAAGGACAATCCGAGGAAAGGCTTCATATGTTAAAAACTTTTCTCGCGAACGGCGGTACTCCTGAGATGGCAAAAAATATGCTTAAAGTGACCGATGAACAGATTACCGAAGCATTAAAAAACAAAGCTGATAAAGACATTTGAAATTTTACATTAACCTAAAAATTTCTGTGATCTAACACACCCCCGTGTACGATTCTCTCGGAAATGTAATCAATATTGACCACTCTAAAAATAGTGTATGATAAAAAAATATTCAGGCGGTGCCGTTTTTATTTACTGGCACCGCCTGTCTACATACACTCAACATTTCTTATTTAGAACGAAAGATTTATTACCGGTTCATCAATATCCTTGTAATTATCATCCTTTATCTGAACTGTACATTCAGCATTTTTTATATCTGATGTTTCTTCTATTTGCGCATCATCAAGATCGTAACTGCTTATTTTTATATCGATTATTCCTTTTTTCCCGGGTTTTAAAGAAAGTGAATCTGCTATGCAATCAATCATTTTATCATTAATAGAAAGAGAGCCATATTTAACATCAAAATCTGCCTCATCAGAAGAATTATTTTCCGCCTGTAACAAGATATGAATATTATCGTATTCATCCTTAGTTACCTTTTGTGAGCTGATTCTAAGATCGTTATCGTTATATACTTCCTCCCCCTGACCCGAAAAAGAAGTCTCTGAATCCGAAAGCGTTAATTCCACTTCTTTTTCATTCAAGTCGTTCATATTAAAATCACGGATTTTTGCATTAAAACCTAATGTAGAAATATCACTAATCCCATAATCTTCTAAAGTTCCACCTGCATACTCAACAACCTTAGAAATATCGATAGTAATAACTGCCCTCTTTCCAGGATTGATCGCGTCTGTTTTCCATGTCCCTGATGACATAACAACACCATTTATCTCGATATCTGAAGTTGAAAAATATAATTGCTTATCAGTAACATTTTCAGCCTCAAACATCACAGTCTTCTCATTATCTTTGTTTGTCATCACTGCTTCCGCTTTAACTTTGATATTATCATCATCCAAAAAGTCATCCTCGGTTACCCGATCAATACTGTATCCATAGGCTTTTTTCAATGCGCCACCATTAACTGTGTCAATAAAAGATGACTGCTTTTCTCCACTCTTATCAGAATCAGACGTTGTTATCGTCAATGGTCCGGTTTTTAGATATTCATTATAATCATCATCCTGGATATCAAAACCTATCCCAATCTCCCTAATATTTGTTATTCCATACAACTTCAACTCATCCGCGTCTATCTTTATGCTCTCATCTGCGGTTTTTCCCGGAGCTACATCAACATTTGCATACATAACGCTAACCATATAGTCATTAACAGAATTACAACTATACCCTAAAGATCCCGAAATAAAACTCAGAGCTTTATCCCCGTTATTTTCAAATTCCATATTTAGAACAGGCGAATTATATTTAAACTCCAGGCTTTTAGCTGTTATCTTAACTGTTCCATCATCGAGCAACACCGTCTCATCGATAGTAGTATCTAATGACAGATCTGCAATTTCTTCCGCTGCTGTTTCCTCAGACTCCTCTGTATCTTCCTCATCGGATACAGCGGCTTCAGATTGTTCTTCTTTTTCTATCACGTCAGTTTTTCCCGATGTGTTATTTGTCCCACATCCCCCCAGTGTTATCAGCATCAATCCGCATAATACCACGCATAAAATTCTTCTTTTCATAAATACCATCCCTTCCGGTCGTTTTACTCAACCAATTATCTTTTCTTCTCAACCTTGTACCCATTTGCTTCCAGCGCTGCTATCACTTCGGGTGTGATATTTACGCCGGAATCTGCTTCTCTTCCACCGGAACTATCTATGATCCTGTGAAGTTCATCTACAGAAACCTTCATGATTTCCGCAAGTCTCCTCAGATTGTCTCTGTCCGGCAGTCCTCCGTCAGTTTCCCATTTGGCAATCGCAGATTTTGATACTCCGACCCTCTCTGCCAGCTCCGCCTGGGTAAGTCCTAAACTTTTCCTTCTAGTGGCTATAAACCATCCCAATCCTTCTTTCCTGCTCATGATCATTACTCCTGCTTTCATGGCAAATTCAGTGTGTTTTTGTTTACGCTGCGTAAGCATCTTTTGTTTTCCTGTGCGATAAATGTACCAGTTTTTAAAATGAAAAATCCCCACCAAAATGGTGGGGGAATTACTCTGAGTAATCTATTATTCATCTGGCGTAATCTTGCTCAAGCCCTTATTTTCCAAAATGTCATCTATCTCACTCTGATCAAATATTCTGTTATTTATGGCGACAATTATGCACGCATCCCTTTTATCCTTGGCATAAAGCTCCTTCATTCCATAAAGCTTCAGCGCACGGTTTGTCTCATCCCAGTTGAAATGCCCTGCGAGACAGAACCTGATGATAAGATCACGATTGTCCGTGTGTTTTTCCATCCGAAGGATCTGACTTCCGTAGGATTCGGAAACACCTGCAAAAGAATAAACATCCTTAAGCTTGATGTTTTTATCAGCCAGCATATCCTTCATGTAGTAATAAAATTCCTTCTTTTCATCAGCCATATACTTGCTGTTTTCTTTGAAATAATCGCCAATCCGATCCGGCTTCATGTTTTGAAGAAGGTTATTTAATTCACCAGTTGGTTTATACTGCACTAACTTTTTTCTCCATCTCGCAAAGTTTTTCTATGAGTTCTGCTGCGGTGTACCGTTCCTCGGCATCCAGACTAATACAGCGCTCTATTACTTTCCAGGCATCCCCTGAAGCACGCTTTTTCTTAGGAAAACATCCGGTGAGCATCACATTCATAAGCATGCCGACCGCATAAATATCGGATTTTGCCGAAGATGCCGAAAAGCCGTAACCGACCTGTTCAGGTGCTGCAAAGTACTGCGTTCCCATATATTTTGTATCATCCGTCTTTTCCGGGTCATACCACTTTGCAACATTCATGTCCAACAGATACACCTCTTTTTCCGGAGTAATGATGATATTGGAAGGCTTAATATCCCTGTGAATAATAGGCTTCGGCATATTATGAAGCTCGTTCAGTATAACGCAGATCTTCTTAACAATCCCAATTACCTGCGTTTCCGATAAAACACTGTCATTTAAAATCTCTTCAAGCGTACACCCTTTGATATATTTCTCTATAACGATGAGGCTGTTTTTACTCTCGTAAAGCTCTACAATATGCGGCATGTGCGGGATAGGGTATTCCTGCAGGTGTGAATATATGCTTTTATCATAGATCGTGAGGAGTTTCTTTATAAAAAATTCTCCGCTCTCACGGCTTCTTACAAGAATGACATTTTCTCTGCCGTCAATATTCTCTTCATCGCTATAGAGTGACAGACTCAGAACATCTTCATCTGACAGACCGCGATATGGATTACGCGCTTCTGCCTGATACTCTTCCTCAGAGAGATATATTTCACTCACATCAATCTTATTCTCATATCCGCAATCTGTGCACTTCCATACTCCGCAGTCTTCGCTGAATCCAGGTTGAAAATTCATATTTGCCCCACAGCCATCACAGAACCAGACTATATCGGATTCCACTTTTGGGTTTATCAGCATCTGACCGCAGCCCTTGCATACCCAATACGGTAACGAAGGATCGTACCCCTTCTGGAGTGGAAGTGTGGCATAGCAGCAGGTGCAGTACTCGTGGGGCTCGGAAACCTGGGTGGGATACTCATTCAGGGATTCTTTGTACTTTATTTTTTTCAAGAACGCATCGCACAAGGACATTCTCAATACTCCTTATCATGTACTTGAACACCGACATTCATCACTATTTTACAGCTCAATCAAGTCTATTATTAAGCATATCAATCCATTCAGCGTTTTCATTCTCAAATGACTGTAATAATCTGCTAATGTTAGTGCTTCCAATTTCATGATCATGCTCTGACAAAAAAGTGATCCGCCGCCTCATCTCTGCATAATTCTCAACAGTGATACTCTCCATCATCTTTTCAATCTGATCCGCTCTCCCTTTGTAATCCTTTACCCCTGTATACTTCTCAACAAGTGCAGAATTAACTTTCTTTGCCGGAGACTTGATCATTTCCCCTGTCCAATGCTTTGATACGACCTGTAATGTACACGGATTTGCAAAAATAATCACTTCATCAGATGCCGTATCTACCCCATGGAACTCGTTTATCTTACGTTTTATGTCCTCGTACTGCTCATATGGTTTCTTTTCTGTATCGCAAAAAATAAAAACCACATCATATGTACCATTCTGATATCTGTCCTGATAGCGCGCCGGAATGTTTCCGTTGCCTCCTGCATTAACGAGAGAAACATCATATTGGGGATTCCATACACACAGATTTATAAGTTTTTCCAGATACTTATATTCCTCATTACCTTCACAAATTACACAAATTTTATACTTATCAGAAATGCTTGGGAGCCTATTTGCCATCGCCTTCTCCCTCCTTCACATTTCCCTTAATACTTAATAGAGAATTGATCAGTTCGGGATCAGGTAAGGCTGCAAATGCACCTTTTCTATACTTTTCTATAATATCAGAGGTGTCTCTGACTCCGTTTTCCGCAGTAAAATCTGCAAGTGAGTACACGTAAACACCATCATTATCCTTATCAACAAACCATATCTGTTCTTTTCTGAAAAGTCGCTTACAGTCCATGAGATTAACGTCATGCACCGTAAATATCATCTGAGCATCCGTATTCAGCGCATTATTAAACATAGCAACTGTCGCTCTTGTAAGCCTAAAGTGAATACTGCTGTCCAACTCGTCGACTACAAGTATCCTTCCCTGCTCAAGTGCCTCGATAACATAACTGGCTATCGCCGCTATTTTCTTAGTACCTGTAGAATCAAACAGCATACTGGGCACCTGAACACCTTTATATGTAGAAACCAATCTTATCTGATCCATTAAGCTGTCAGGAAGATTCAATACTTTTTCTTCCGCCCGCTCATCCGCATCTCCGGCTTTTATCTTGATATCATTCATCTCTACATATTCAAAGTTATCCATGTAAAGGTCTGCATTTTTTATGAAGTCAACTACCTTTTCCTGAAGCCTGTTTTTATTCTTCATGAGTTCTATCGTATGCTTCAAAGGAATGTTATTCATGTTTATAACATCCACTTTATCTGCAAATCCCATTAAGATATACTTCATCTCATTTATATGCTCAAATTTTCCGGTATCAATGAGATGAAAAAGAACATTATTCTTCGCAACAACCGGCATCATGACCATCAATTCAGTATCAGCGCAGATATACTCGTCATTTAATGAATCACGTCTGAGCCAGCAAACATTTTTCTCGTTGTTATACTGATCCTTAAGAACCTCAACAAATGATTCATAAACATACTCCTCTTTCGCAGAGTCGTACTTAAAATCATACTCAAACTTTCGGCCCTCATACAAAAAAGTTATTCCAAGCTCACAAATACTATTATCAGTAAAAATGTTGGACATCAGCTCATTCTTTTTATTCAAGAGAACATTTTTTATTGCCTTGATACATCTAATGAGACATGTCTTTCCTGAATTATTCGGACCATATATTCCTGCTGTTTTAAGGACATTAAAATTATTCTCTCTGTGGACATTAGACGCAAACTTCTTACTACGCATGTCTGCTTTCATGGAAAAGACTATCTGCTCGTCAAATGCATAGCAGTTCTTCGCCCTGATTTCTATGATCATCACGTTGTCCTCCTGTTTTCAGTATACCTATTTCATTAATCTGATTATAGCATCATTAATTTTTCACGCAATATTTTTACATATAAAATATAATAAGATAAAAACAAAAAACTCCCGATCCAACGCGGTATCGTACCGCCGTTGTTCCGGAAGTTTTCATAACGTAACATATCAGTTTAAGGAAATATCTTGATATGCACTTTACTTCGAGGTTTCAAAATTTATCGTCTTGCCGTCAGACCTTACAATTATGTCTCCATCTTTATCTGTACGGTACACTTTAACCTGAGCTTGCTCGAGTAAATCCAGAGTTTCTCTATGAGGATGCCCGTACCTATTACCATCTCCGACTGAAATAACTGCATATTCAGGTTCGAAAGTATTTATTAGTCTATTCAAGTCATTATCATTAGCGCCAACAGGTCCCCATGAACCATGGTGCGGCATTTTTAAAACATCAACTTTGAACGTGGAATTACTACCTTTTGCATACTTTTCTATTATCCTTTTTTGACCCGAATATTGGATATCGCCTGTAAACAAAAAACGGGTATCTCCATATGTAACCAAAAGAACCAACGAATCATTAGGTTCATCAGAAGATACATCTATAACTTCTACATTAGCTCCCCCGAGCTTATATATATCCCCCTCTTTTGGAATTTCTATTTCTGAATCATTAATGGATAATTGTTGTTCAAGACTTACAAATCTATCAGAATTACTCTCCTTTGAATTACATATTGTTTTTTCTATAGAGGAAGCATACGTCAATGCCTTTATAAGTCCACCATAATGATCTTCATGCAAATGTGATATAGCTAATATGTCAAGCTTTTGTATTCCTTTTTCCTCTAAAACCTGATAAACCTTATCTCCAGCCTGAACATCACCACCATCAATAAGCATATAGTGCCCATCGCACTCAACCAATGCCGAATCACCCTGCCCCACGTCGATAAACTCTACGCTTAATATAGAATCGTTCTTATTAGTTGAACAAGCACATAAGACAACTATGATTGCTAAAATGCAGATACATGCAAGTACTCTTTTTTTCATTCTTTATCAAACACCACCTCATCGCTGAACGGCACTTTAAAGCCATGAAACATCTTTTCAGTTTTATTAACGCTATATTTTAGGGATATTTCCTTATCATATACATCAGGATATTTTATTTTTATTGTAATATTCGAATTGTCAGTCCAAGCCATTTTTTTCCATTGTTTTGATGAAATATGTGCTTTAAACATATCAACAGTCTCTTCAACACGTTCAACCTTTGAAACTTTGCAATCATCAATCTTTTTTGTTCCATTACCATCTGTGACATCAACCTCAATAACAGCTTTTGATGTTAGCAGAGACGCTGGTATAATTATCTCTTTTTTTGTCAGTTTAATGTCATAGTCTTCACTATCTTTATTAAAAGAATACGCATTCTTTATAGGTTCAACCAGAAAAACATTGTCTTTAAGAATAGAATCTATTTTTTTCTTTTCACCTTGACTTAAATTCACCTTATCCGCAAGAGAAAATAACAACTCACAATTAAGTACTAGCGGCTCATACAAAGAAACCAGTTCCGTTTCTCTTGCTGTTTTTAAACTTTTATTGTATTTTTTTATATCTTCTTTTTCTGTTCCCTTTGAATCTCCAATCTCTATTTCTTTTACAGGTTTTTTATATGTATCATTTATTTCACGCTGCCCACCTAACAGAGCGATAACATTCTCATACACAATGTTAAATGCATCTTTAAGGTATCCTTGCTTCTTTGTTTTGGAATACAATTCAATATATGCCTGTGCAACAAAGTAGCGCTCCGACCAATCATCTTCTTTTTCTGCATTATCTATTATCTTTTTACCATATTCTTTAACGACGGTCTCATAATGATTATTGTCCTTATATACATTTTGAGCGGATACGATTGCCTTCGGAAGAAGTTGTACAAGCATTCTATCCTTCCTATAAATATCAGACGAAAGATCAATATATTTATCAACACAATCTAAGCATTCCTTGTATTGTTTATTCTGAAAATAACAATCAGCAAGTTCAAACCAATAATTTCCAAGCAGTTTATATTTCTTCTCTTCTCCCTTTAATCTTTGTATTTCCTCTACCTTGTTTGGCGTATTACAACATATATCAGAGAATTCCTCTATATCCTTTTCAGAAAGAGTGTTTTTTCCTTCTAGATGATTTTTCTGAACCATATCAACCATGTAGTCAAAAGCACGTTCTCTATTCTTATAAATTGCTTCCAGTTCCTCATCATCCAGTTCCCATCCGCTGGTTAAATAAGCCTTTTCCGCATTCTCGCTGGCATTCTTATAATTTCTATACGAATCAACGATTGTATATCCTGCTGTCATAGCAAGTTTATTCAAATCATACGGTTTTGTCATTAATAATACCGTAAGTGGATTAGGAATAGCATCTCTCATTGCTTCAGCCTTATTCTGATTGTAAATATACTGAAGTCTTTCTCTTTTTGTTCCTGTATTTCTATATTTCTTGATTATATCTCTAAGGTTATTAAGATGATCTTGGGTCGTTTCATCTACCGCACCGGGATTAATATCATTAAGCAGAGATGAATAAATATCATCCAGCATTAACCTATTATCCTTAGCATTCCTAATATTTTCAGAGGTTACCGCCAAATAATACATCATCGCATACGAGTTCTTTTGTTCTTCTAACTTCTTAGCCTCTTCCTCAGCCTTTAATCTGGCTTTTTCCTCTTCTTCTTTCTTTTTTGCTTCCAGCTTTTCTTTCTCTTCTTCTACTCTCTTTTTTTCTTCCTCCTCTTTCCTTTTTTCTTCCTCCTCTGCTTTCTTTTCTTCTTCCTCTTCAGCTTTCTTTTTTTCTTCCCGCTCTCTCTTTCTATTTTCCTCTTCTAATACTTTTTTCGTCGCTTCCTCAGCTATCCTTCGTGCTTCCTCTTTTGCCAACTCTATTTCTTCAGTCTGACGAGTACCCCCCGCTTCTTTAGAGCTTTCTGTCTCCGACGAAAAATTTATAGACTGCTTCTTATCGCTAGCACCGCATCCCGCCATTGAAACTGTTAGCGAACCACATAAAAGCAGTGATATAATTTTATAATATTTCATAATCTCCTTCTCTCCTTTTCCCTTTGTGTACATAATTCTTGTCTTTACCAGACAATACACAGTCCTTATTCTATCACTTTTATTAATTTTTCATTAATATTTTTTAATTATCTCTTAATCCCTTATCAAAGTAGTATGACGCTTCTTAAAAATATTCATCTAAAAATGCCAGAAACCAACTGTACCATTGCAACTTCAAATCTCCTCAACAAGCTTCTCTCGGCTCGCCGGATGCACCAAGCCATTATAAGCAAATTATAAAAAGCACTATGATGCCTAGGTAAAAAGCGAGAGTCAGCTTCAGGCTAATTTTAATAAGCAAACAAGCTACCTCAGCAGGAATAGCCACCATCCAATACAGAAGATAAAAAGGAAGCAAAAACAGTTTCATCATACGAGTCTCCTTCGCCTCTATAGCGCACTTCCTACGATCACAAGCCTTTCTAATCCTTCTGATATCCTTCTGATATAAATATAGAAGCCAAGGTGTCCAATAAAAATACCTGTAACATCACCCAAGTCACCCAAATTTGACCTTCGCTTCTACATCTAGAATTCAGAGAACTTCCGTCTTCTTCAATATCAGGCACGGGCAAGGGTGTTATCATGCTAAGCGGGCACATTGGAAGCCGAGGACAGAAGCGCGAGCATAGCTCAGGTGCATGGAGCACTGTTTGAGGTCACTTCCAGTGCCCGAGTTGCGGAATGTACCTGATGATAGGCGGCGGAGCGCTGACGACGAAGCGACGTGCCCGCGTGTATGATAATGCCCCTGACCGTGCCGTCCGATATAAAATCGCTCCTCGCAGCAGTCAACCTAAAGCTCAAACCTGATAAATCTTAAAACGCAGGCTCTAAGATTTTTCATCATTAGTTCCCATGCTATTCCGCAAAAGTTCCCGTAAAAAAATTACGGATTTGTTGAGGTAGTATTTTCAATATGATAAGCTCAATATGATAACAGAGTTTTTTACGGTTCTGACCGTTTTAGGAATGGTTTCACTATGTATAAGGGAAAGGTGACCAGATATGCTTACAAAATTTTTGGTATCCGATTTCATGAATTTCAAATGTGCATGGACACTTGATCTCTCTGAGCCCAATAATTATGAGTTCAATCCCGAGGTAGTATCAAAAGACGCTATAACAAAAGCAATCGTATATTGACCAAATGGCAGCGGCAAATCCAATCTCGTACTAGCACTCTTTGATATAGTCGGACACTTGACCGATAATACCAAAAGGTCTGATAAATACAGGATTTATAAGAATCTGGAAACCGAAGCAGACAGAGTCTCATTTGAATACCATTTCAAATTTGATGACCATAAATTGATCTACAAATATCAAAAGAAAGATTATGAGTGACTGCTCCTTGAACAGATTTTTATAGATGAAAAAGAAGTTATCCACTTCGATTATCAGACTAATGACGGTTTCATTCATTTGGAAGGCGGCGATGCCTTTAACCTTAATAATGGTTCTGATAAGGAAAAATCCCGAGTAAAGTCATTACTTGGTTCAACACTACTCGTTCAGAATGAGATTAATGATATTTTTTACAAATTTGGCGACTTTGTTGATCATATGCTGATGTTTTATTCTCTGGACAGTAGAGGATATCAGAGTTTTAAGTTTGGAAGCGAAAAATATCACGTTTCATTTTGGAAGAAAAAAGTGTTAAAGAATTTCAGTCTTTTTTAGAATCCATGGGGATTCATTACAATCTTATTGAAAAAGATATTGACGGTGAACGTCAGATATTCTGCCATTTTCCTAATGGTGACGTAAACTTCTTCAAGATAGCGTCTACGGGTACTAGCTCATTAGCACTCTTATACGGCTGGTACATTCAGATGGAAAAAGCATCTTTCGTATTTATTGATGAATTTGATGCATTTTACCATTTTGAACTGGCAGAAAACGTTGTAAAGATTTTGAAAGAACTGCAAAATACCCAGATCATTTTGACCACTCATAATACTGATCTGATGTCGAATGAGCTTCTTCGTCCGGACTGCTACTATCTCATAGGAGAAAAACGTATCACCTCAATTAACAATGCCACAGAAAAAGAGCTGAGGCGCGCCCATAATCTGCAAAAAATGTATAAGGCTGGAGCATTCAATGCGTAAAGATCACTTCTTTCTCCCAAGGTTATCACTAATCTTCAAACAGATAATCCTTTAATAATACATCCTAATCAGAAAAATGTTATAATCATTATAATTTTTATAGTTCCTTATAAACCTTGGAACAGGCTCCAATAGCACATTTATGCCGTTCCTTAACAAATTTGTTCAACCAAATGGAGGTTTTACTATGGACGAAAAAGAAATGATCCTCGATGCTATGAAAAAAGCCGGCGAACCGCTCAATGCCGGAAAGATTGCAGAGCTCACAGGACTCGACAGAAAGGTTGTCGATAAAGCGATGGCTGCCATGAAGAAAGATGGTTCTATCGTGTCACCGATCCGCTGCAAGTGGGAACCTGCTGAAAAATAAGATATCTAAAAAGCCTGAAAAGCGCATACTTGCTCTTTTCAGGCTTTCTAATATTATCCAGTTCATTCTAATTTATGATTTAGTTCATCTATCCATTTAGAGTCTTTATCCTCAAACAGCTGCAAGCTCACATATACTATTATCAGTAAATATGTTGAACATAAGCTCATTTTTTTATAGCTCCTTATACACCTTAGCCCCCACTTATTCACCTAGTATACCAAACTTAACCTTTAAGGACGGCTCAACAGCCTTCGAAGTACTGTTCTGATCCGCGTCCATCCTGGATTTCCCGAGTACCACGTTGTATCCTTCCTTTTCCAGGGAATACTTAAGTCCCATCCCTATTGCTTCATCATCTTCGATCAAAAATATATTCATCAGGGGTCTCCATGTTTCTCATGATTTTATGAGGGGATAAAAATCGTATAACAACACCATATAATTTACAACATTTCTTTTAAAAATGACAGCATATCGCCTGTATTTCCTTTTAAAAATAACAGTACCAATCATCATATTCTCTTTAAAAATGACAGTTCTAATCATTGTATTATCTTTAAAAATGACAGTATTCGCATTATAATAAGGTCAGAAAGGGCTAAAAAGTTATGTTAAAACGTGATATTTGGAACAAGTTGATCCATTGGAAGAAAAATGAACATCATCCATTAGTAATACGAGGACTGCGACAAATAGGAAAAACGTTTATTGTTAAAAAATTCGGTGAAGAATTTTATGATAGCTGCGTGTATCTTGATCTGAGATCTAATATTGAGATTCATCAGGCTTTTGAGGGTGATTTTGACGTTGACCAAATGGTCATGTCTATCACAGCAGTTAATCGGAAAGCGAGATTTATTCCGGGAAAAACTCTTTTAATACTTGATGAAATACAGGACTGCCCAAATGCAAGGAGTTCATTAAAGTATTGGGACATTGATGGTCGATATGACGTCATAGCGACCGGAAGTTTTTTAGGTGTAAAAGGATTCAGAGAACCTTATACTCGCGGAATTCCGGTGGGATATGAGGATCAGATGACGATGTATCCGCTGACTTTCCGCGAATTTCTGCTAAATACAGGGATGGACATAAAAGTTTTTGATTATGTTAGTAAATGTCTGAAAAACCGTACTGCAATAGAAAAAACAATACATAACAGTATCCGGTCACTTTACCTTCAGTACTTGATAGTTGGAGGTATGCCTGAAGTAGTTAACATTTTTTTTGAAACGCATGATCTCAATGTTGTAAGGAAAATACAGCGCCGTATACTTGCTTCGATAAGAGATGATTTTGGAAGATATAAGGATATTCACGGTAATGATAAAGTAAACGAAGTTCTAAAGTTTCGCGCCGAGGCATGCCTTGATTCTATACCTGCACAATTATCAAAAGAATATAAAAAATTCAAATACAGTCTTGTAAATGCCAGGGGAAGATCACAGGAAAAATCTGACGGATTGCAATATTTAATAGATGTTGGACTGGTCATCTGTTCCTATAATACAAAGGAATTATCATATCCGCTGGAGGGTGTTAAAAAAGCATCAGAATTTAAGGCTTTTTTCATAGATACGGGTTTATTGGTGTCTCAATTAGGCGATGAAGTACCACAAAAGATCCTGTCCGGAGATATCAGTTCATACAAAGGTGCAATAGCAGAAAATATGGTTGCAGCAGCTTTTGCTGCATCCGGCATAAAATTGTACTATTTTCATGCACCAAGCGGATCACCTGAGCTTGATTTTCTTTTTGAGAAGAATGGTGAAGTATGTATAGTCGAATGCAAATCAACGAATAACCGCGCTACCAGTATGAAGTTCGTCATCTCGCATCCTAAAAAATACGGAACACATCCTGCAATGAAATTTGCAGATACTAATGTTGGCACCGGTGATGGATTTGATACTTATCCTATATATGCCATTGGTTTTATGGAACGTGAACAGGATGAAATGATCGTACCGGTGATCGATGTAAAAAACCTCAAGATTCCTGAATAATTTTGATATATGAGGCCATCCGGATAATGTCACAGGAAGCCCTTATCACTAAATGAGCAATAAGGGCTGCCTGTTTATATATTAATTCACTTTTACCTTAGTATCATAGACTGCTTCATCTTTATCAGAAAGCGCCGGAACCGAAAGCATTTTTATCCTTTCCTTTAACTGCGGTCCTGCAACCTGGATCAGGATCACGAGGATCAGGATAACTCCCTTTATCGCATTATTGATAAGCGAATCCATCTTGAGTGCGATGATGATCTTGTCTATGACTGTGTAGGACAGTGATCCGAAAAGCACACCTATGATCTTTCCTTTTCCGCCTGACATTGAAACTCCGCCGAGCACTACCGCTGCTATGGCGTACATCTCATAGCTCGTACCGGTTGTTGCAGGATCAGATGAACCATTCATGCAGATCCACAGGAAAGCCGATGCCCCGATCATGATTCCCATTATGACAAAAGCTGTCATTTTCATCAGGCGGACATTAATGCCTGCCATAAATGCACCCTTTTCGCAGGAACCGATAGCATAGATCTTTTTTCCAAACTTTGTATCATTTGTGATGTACATAAAAATGATGGTAACGAGGATCAGCACCAATCCCACGATCGGAAGTGATGCAATCTTTCCATTTCCGAAATTATACATGGCATCATATCCGTTAAAAGAAGATGTCATCTTATATACGGAACTTCCTCCTCCGATCAGCTCTTTGGCGATATGCTGGCAGTAATACTGAGCAAGTGACCTGTAAATAAGCATAGTTGCGAGAGTTACTATAAATGAAGGCATCCTGACAACTCCCACAAGTACTCCGTTTATAATTCCGAGTGCCGCACCCATAAGGAGTGCAAATGCCAAGACTGCAAAAATATTTCCGCCGGTTTTATTAAAGACTATAACAGAAAATCCGCTGACAAATGCAAGCATCGATCCGGCAGAAAGGTCGATCTCACCTGTGATACATACCAGACCCATTCCGATAGCTGTGATACCGATCACTGCAGAATGTCTGAAAATATTCATAGTAGCACTGAGTGACAGACTGCTGTTTGTCATGGCATAAACCAGAAAGATCATGAAAAATACAAATATAAAACTATAATTACTCCAGATTTTTCCAAGTATATTCGACTTGTTTTTTGCTGTACTCATTTCACACTACCTCTTTACTCTCTTTGTCATTCGCGAGACCTGTGGAATACATCATCACTGTATGTTCATCTATCTCATCATGGGTCAGCTCTCCTGCGATGCTGCCGCCGTAAAACACCACGCACCTGTCTGCAACCTTCTGAAGTTCCGGTATCTCAAGCGTATTTACAAGTATTGTTTTTCCCTTCATTGCAAGCGTATGGATGAGCTTGTATATCTCCTCTTTTGCACCTACATCTATTCCCTGTGTGGGATTATCAAAGAGTAATATCTCCGCATCGGTATTTAGCCACCTCGCGATAAATACTTTCTGCTGGTTTCCTCCGCTCAGTGATACGATAGGCATATTTCCTGACTCTGCTTTTATATTCAGGAGTTCCTGAAAGCTGTCGTATTTTTTTAATTCCTTAGTTTTATTCAAATGGAACTTTCCTGCAGAAAGCGTGTGCTCTGCAAGGTACATGTTTTCAAGGATGCTCATATCAGGGATCACCGAGTTTTCCTTGCGGTTTGCAGGCAGGAGTCCTATTCCGACTTTCATAGCCCTGTGTACAGAGCCGCCCTTATATTCTTTCCCAAAAACTTCTATCTTTCCTGCTGTCTTTGGAGTGATCCCAAAAAGGCACTGCATAAATTCACTGCTTCCACATCCCTGCAATCCGGTAAGACCAACGATCTCACCCCTTTTCACTTCCATTGACACATCACGGAATCCTTTTCCGCTCATGTGCGTGAGGTTCAATACCGTCTCACCTGTTTCACGCTTTACATACGATCCTGCGTCCTCAGAGTGCCCGACCATAAGCCTCGTAACACCCTCCGGTGTAGTATCCGCGATTTTTCCGGAACCGATATATTCTCCGTTTCTAAAAACCGTGTAGGTGTCACAATACTTAAATATCTCCGGCATCTTATGTGAGATAAAGATAAACGAGATCCCTTTTTTCTTTAAGTCAGATACGATAGAAAAGAGATGCTCGACTTCGTCATTATTAAGCGAAGTCGTGGGTTCATCCAGGATCAGCAGCTTCGCTCCGGCAAGGAGTGCTTTACTGATCTCAAGCAACTGCTTATCTCCGGTCCTCAGATCCGATACCATTGCTGTCGGATCCATTTTTACCCCAAGCCTTCTGAAAAGATCCTCAGAACGTCGGATCATCTCTTTCTTATTAAGTTTTCCAAATAGACCTGTAATCTCTCTATTTATGTAAATATTTTCAAAAACCTTCAGATCATTAAAGAGATTAAGTTCCTGATGCACGAAAGCTATACCGAGCTTTTCACTTAATTTCACAGAAATATTTTTTAATTCCTGTTCCTCAAACTTTATTTCTCCTCCGTCAAAAGGAATGGTGCCTGTCAGTATGTTCATCAGGGTGGATTTACCGGCTCCGTTTTCACCGAGAAGGGCGTGAATCTCGCCCTCCGAAACCGTAAGATCCACGCCCTTTAATACCGGCACACCACTAAAGGATTTTCTGATCCCTCTCATTTCCAGAAGTGCCATATTCTTTTCCTCTTTTGTGTCTTATTTTTCCTAAAATGATTTAGTTAAATCCTTTGAATTCAGCTACATTTTCTGAAGTAACGTTCTGGCACTCAATAACGTGATCCTGTGTAACTTCCTTTCCATCGAGGGAATCTACCATATCCTGAATAGCTGTCTGGATCATACTCGGGCTATATGTTACAGACATGATTCCGCCAAGCTCGCCTGTGATCTCGTTATAGCTCTCACCTCTAAGAACTCCGTAAAGCTCATCAAGTCCGCCGCAGCCTGTGATAACCGGCTTGTTTGCGAGAAATGCACTCTTTGCGCTGTCGTCGATTCCGCCGCCCTTAAGTGCTTCGAGGATACCCATTGCAAGTTCATCATCTTCTGCATAGAACCACTTGATAGAAGTATTTGCTGAATCACCCATAAGTGTCTCAAATGCTGACTTAGTATCGGATCTGCTCCAATTCATAGCACCGGAATATGTGATAGCACTGTCAACCTGCTCCTGAGTCCACTTTGCATCGTCAGCGATCTTATTTCCGTCAAACTCGATATTTCCAAGAAGATACTCAGTAAATCCCTGGTCACGAAGAGTTGTTACAGATGATGTATCACCTTCATATACGTAAACCTGATCGCCGGGTTTCAGTCCCAGAGATACGAAATATGCTGCGCTTCCTGCGCCGATACCCTCATTGTCACCCTTTACATTTGATACTGCGCTTGCTTCTACTCCGTTGATGATACGGTCAAATGCAACATAAGGAATTCCTGCATCTACAAGCTCCTGAATAGCTGACTGTACTGTGTCATCGATTGGCTGGATAACAACTGCGATATCCTTGTCGCCCTTTGCAATGATATCCTCGATCTGTGTGATCTGGTATGAAGCATTCTCACATGTGATGACCTCTGCGGAATACTTTCCTTCTCCGTTTACTTCCTCAACCTTTTCCTTCGCAAATGTCGCAACAGAGCCTGTCCAGCCATGATCTTCCGGTGCTGTGAGTACATAAATATGTGTTGCATCTCCGCCTGCTGTCTCTGTTGTTGCTGCCTTTGCCTCTGTAGATGCTGCAGAACTGCTTCCGCATGCTGTCAGTGACAATGCCATAACACCTGCAAGAAGCGCTGCCAATATCTTCTTTTTCATGTTGTAACCTCCAAAAAATCGTGTGTTTCACGTTGTTTCTTTTGATGTACTAATAATAAATCCTGCGCATTTCTCCATCTTTCCTCTGTATTTATTTACGCCTCATTTTTATTGCAAGATTCCGGTGAGTCTAAAAAAACGTGCAATAGAAGTCACTATCTTGTTGCAATGTTTTTGGACCACGGGGACGGGGGTACAGGTTCATGAACCTGTACCCCCGTCCCCGTGGATCACTTATTTTGTCTGTTTTCTGGCATCGAGATCTGCATAAATCTGCTCCATCTTCTTCGGTGTCAGATCATAGAATAGAACTGAGATACCAGAGATGGCGATAACTACTGCCGGGAACAGATTTACCAGTGCATTAATACCTGTCTTTACCGCTTCTGTCTGCTCTGCATTCGGAACATAGCCGATAGCTGCGAGGAGAGACACTGTTACGATTCCTGTTACTGCTGTTGCGAGCTTTACTGCGAAGCTTACAAGAGAGAATGTGAGACCAACTTCACGTACTCCGTACTTCCAGTCACCGTACTCGATACTGTCACACATCATACCCGGCGCAATGTTCTCATTAGCCATTGTGAGACCGATAAGTACGGACACGCCAAGCAGGAACGGCGTGTTGTTTGCAGGTACGAGAAACAGTACTACAAGAGCTGCAACCTGTGTAAAAGTTGTGATCAGCATGAAGCCCTTCTTTGTAAATACTCTTGTACCCCATGCAAGTGTAAGGTTTCCAAGAAGCTGACATACAGTCATTGTTGTAAAGATCGGAGCGATCATGATAGGATTTCCTACAACATACAGTACGTAGTATGCAAGCATTGACATACGTGCCATACATCCGATAGCACCTGCAAATGTTGAAAATACGGTGATCATGATGTTCTTATTCTTTACGATGAGCGGAAGTGCCTCTTTGATCGGTGTGGGCTTCGCCTCAGCTTCGATGCTGACAAAATTCTTCTCCTTGCACTTCCATGCACAAAGTAAGCATGCTGGAATGAGCAGGATAGAGAACAGTACTGTTGTCAGGAAGTAACCCTGTGAATTAGGGGTTGAACTATGACCAAAGTACAGGATCAGCGGCATCGCAACTGCTGAAAGGACCATGCTTGCAACCGCTTTTCCGATAGCACGGCAGGATGCGTAGTCCATACGAACCTGTGAATCCCTTGCAACCAGATTTACGAGCCCCTGGTAAGGAATGCAGAGTGCTGTGTAAGCCATACCTGCGCCGATGTAGCATACAAGACACAGAACAACTTTCGCTGCACCCTGTACAGGGAATACCGTAAATGTAAGGATATTAAAGATCGCAAGGAATATCGGTGAGAACATGATATACGGACGGAACTTTCCGAAACGTGTTTTTGTCTTATCACATACCGCACCCATCATAGGATCGTTTATCGCATCCCAGATTCTCGCTACTACAAATATAAGTGAGATCGCTGATGCTGAAAGTCCTACGATATCTGTGTAGAAAATTGTGAGGTAAGTATTGATCATATACCATGAAAGCTGACATCCAACCTCACCCATCGCATAGAATACACCGGTCACCCAGTTTGTTTTTTCACCCTTTTTCGCCCCACTCGGCGCTTCAACCAAAAAATCGTCTTCAAGACCTGCTGCACCTTCTACAGCAGTATTTGACATATCATTCATATAACCTCCCGGCTGCAATGAACGCTTGCAGTTTTTACCTTCCCAAATAATTAAAAACTTATGTAACTGTCAAAAATAACTTTTATCCCTTTGCGGGATACTACGTGCACGTTCGTTATGTATATACTTTAATCGCTGCGCAACTGTATCTCTCGCTGTACATTCTGCGTTCTCATACATTCCTTTCAAATTCCGGGAAAAAAAATAAAAGCAATGCAACAGATGATGATGTGCGTTGCATTGCTTTTGTACATTTTGTATATTAAATTTGAAAATTTAAGTGAGTTTCGTGCTATCTGCGCATTATCACTATTACTCCATGCAGAAAATATGCACAAGACAAATCTCATGTGGTTCAAGTGTCACATTCAATCTGACTGAATGATCTTCGCGATCGATCACAGCTCTTTCAAGTGTCATCTTCGGTTCGCTCACGGATTCCAGATACTTTACATCGCTCCTCATCAGCCTGTTTTCATACTGAAATTTTTCCCATTCATCAAGGATACTTCCGTGATCACGGTTCATGATCCGTTTCTTTATATACCAGCTTCCGTTTCCGCGGAGATGCTTTATTAATACGGACAGTTCAAGCGGTGTCTCACTGAAAAATGTTCCGTTCTTTAATTTTGGAAGAGGTATCTCTTCCGGTCCGAGAAAATATCCCGCCGAAAACCATGAATCATTAAAAAGCAGCAGCCTTATACCGCCATTATCAGTTTCTGTAAGTATGTAATGCTTTCCGTGACTTAAAAGCCTGTGTCCCAACGTATTCAGGAACGCCAAAGCGAAATAAGCGGGTTTTCTGATCCGGTCCTTTGAAATAATTCCTATACTTCCGTTCAAGATACCCACAGAATCCATATAGTTACTTATCCAGTCCGATGCACTCATGATCGCAAGGGCATCGACCTTTCCGAGAAGTGCTTCTGCTCTGGATGCTATATAGCATGCACGGAAACAACTGTCATTCACGTAATTTCTGTTTGAAATGGATTCATTCCACTCAGTTATGTAGAGCTTGCTGTCAGGGATTCCTGACTGCTCCATAAGATCACGCATCTGGCGCACCTGCATCAGCTCACTGTCGAGAGATTTACATACTCTTCTCTCGTGCTGTCCGTTTTCCCCAATGATATTATCATATGGAAACAGAAGGAAGGACACATAATCCGGCTTTTCATCCTTTTTTACAAGACTCGAGTAAAGCACAGATAGTCTCTCCCAGTCATCGGCAACTTCTCCACCGAATCCTCCGATCTCTGCGCCCGGTATCTTTTTCCTTACAATCTTATAAACAAAGTCATACGCTTCTTCCAGTGAGAAGGGATCACCGTCCCAGAGCCTTGCTTTTTCTTCCGGATAAACAGGTATGAACGTAAGCTCAAAGGACCACTTCGACACTTCTTTTAATCCGTATCTTTCAAGAATGTGATTAAAAAACTCGGTAATGGCTATTTCCCACGCCTTTTTAGAAACAAAGGGGATGTAGTCATTTTGTTTATATACGTCACCCTTTGAAAGTGCAGCCATATCCGGGCGTCTGCCGAGACTCATGAACACCTTCAGATGGTTATTTACAAGGAAATCAAGCGCAGTATCCACCATATTGAAGTTGCACTTTTTCTTTCCACTGCCATCCGTGATCATCAGCTTTGTAGAAAAAAGTGTCCATATGCGGACAGAGGTAAAATGCAGCTGCTCGCAAAGATACTGTATGTGAAACTGCATATTCGCCTGATTCAGGTCGCTTACGCTTCCTGCGTTTATTATCTTATTCCACACCTTTTCGTATGTCTCACCCTGATTTTCGTCAAGATCCTCAACTATCTCCCCAATGAGCTTATTGTTTCCGTGGATCAGCGCATTATTTTCGAGACGTTCCCTGATCTCTCCGCCGACTTTTGCCTTTTTTTCTTCCTGCTTTCTCTTATCGTCGCTATGGAGCTCGCGGTACTGGGTCGGGGACATATTCATTTCCTTACGAAATGCCCTGTTAAATGAAGTTGAATTGGTAAAGCCACAGGCAAGCGCGATCTGGGTCATATTCTGATCAGTGCCGGATAAGAGCATGAGTGACTGCTGCAGACGGAGCCTTGTAACATAGTCCGCAAAATATACTCCTGTATTTTTCTTGAATATACGAGACAGCGTTGATGCCGATACATACATGCTCTCTGCAAGATCCGTAAGATTTACTTCCTGATCGAGATTCCCGATGATATACTGCATCATCTGCTGCATACGGATATCGTTGTCAGGATTTCCCTGGGCTTCATTTAGATTTTCCGTCTGATAGTTTTCGATAAGTGTATCGAGAAGAAGGTATAGAGAACTGTCTATCCTGCAGTCTGACTTACGGACAGCATATAGGTACTCATCCGTCATGTTGTAGAAGATAGTACGGATATCCTCATATGATCTGGTTTTATCCGCCACAGAATTACAGTAAAAAACGACACTTTTCCCGTTCATCACACTGTTTATCATCTTCATGGTAAAAAGCGCGACACCGACGATAGCATCCCCTGTCTCTTTATAGCTGTACTCAACACCCGGATTCACCATGAGCACATCTCCCTCATGCAGGGTAAAATTGTCCTCAAGGACATGGACCGTGATACTGTCCTCAAGCACAAAAAGAAGCGTTAAGCTCATAGTCATGGAGCTGTCATTTTTTATCGGTTTTATAACATCATAGGAACAAGTATCGAAATTCATTTATGTTCTCCCCAAAAATCCCAAATATGACACGAATTGCTTCGCTTCTTATGAAGCAGCTTTGCATACACTCTCACTAAGCTCACTATCGTTCGCTAAGTGTTCGTAGCATCTCGCAATTCTAAAACACTCGCATTCCGCTTACTTACGCTACACGCTCGTGTTTTTGCGGGTCCCAAATAAAAAATCCTTTTTGTGCAAGCACAACTGGATTTTTTACTTTTGACCCCGTCATATCATACATCAAAAAGAGGCCCGACACCACTTTTTAAGCAGTGTCGGGCACTTTTTATTCCTATGAATTTATGATTTAGACAATGAGAAGTCTTCTCTCGTTTACGTGATGGCCAAACTCAGGCATGTAGACCATGGGCTCTTTATCCGGATCAAGATCATTCTGAATGAGGGGAGGCATATATGATGAAGTCCAGCAGAAACCGTACTTCAGATCATGATATCCCTGCCTCAATCCGCCGGGCTTCTTTACCTTGAGAACTGCCGGAACAGTTGTTGCCCAATGTGTATGGAAATCAGAAGCCATTTCCTCGTTTGTATATTCCTCACCCTTGAAAGTCCAGGTGATATCTTCCTTTGTGATCTTTTCGCCATCGATATAAAGTGTACCGGGGCGGATCTGTGACAGAAAGATTCCTCTGTAGTAAGGCAGCTTTACCTTAAACTGAAAACCTGTTACATTTCCGTCTGCATCTTTTATATTTCTGAATCCAACTGACTGGATAGTCTGTTTCTCCATTGTTCTTTCCTCTTTCCTTCCTATCAATCACCAAGCAGATTCTTCAAAAGAATATGGTGCTTTCTGAGTGTCTGTCCTACCTCATATCCTTCATCGTATTTATCTGCACCTTCATACTCACTCAGGAGATATCCATCGTATCCGTTTTCCTGCAGTACCTTGATGATCTCAGGATAAGGGATAGTTGTTTCTTCAAAGTCATCATTCATGTTTATGAACTTTGCGTGACAGCAGTATACGTATGGCAGGAGCGGGATGATATCCTCCGGCTTATTAGGAGTATAGTTCGGATCTACCCATTCACCCGGCTTGAACTCTGTACGGAATACAGAGAAATCGATATTCAGACCAAAGTTCTTTGTTCCTGTCTCCTTGATGAAATCAACAAAATCAGAAACAAGCTTACCCTTAAGGTTTGACGGTGTGTGGATCTCAGGGCACATCTTGATGTCAAGCTGCTCTGCAAGTGGAAGCGCACCCTTGATGATCTCTCTCCAGTTTTCAACAGGCTCCAGAAGGTCGTTGATAACCGGCATCTTTGTTCTCATTACGTGGAAACCAAGTCTGTGAGCGAGACGGATGTCTCTCTTCAGCATCTCGATTGATTCCTCTGTTGTGAGGTCTCTGTCACCGAGCACGTGGCTGTCGATCCAGTTACCATACTCTGCCGGAACGATCTCATACTTCTCACAGAGATGGTGCCATTTCTCAACCCATTCATCAGAAGGATATGGATAATTTTCTATATGTGTATTCGCAAGGATCTCGATTCCATGCGCTCCCATGTCATAGAGATCTTCGAAACAGTCTTCAAGTGTTTTTTCCAGACCGAATTCTGCAGAGTAGCTGTAAAGCGCAACACCGCGCTTCGGTCCCTTTTTATCATACTGGTACATTTTTTTGCATCCTTTCGTTAACCTTTGTATATCCTGATACTCCCCTCATAAGCATCAGATACTGTTTATAGCTTACTCAGCCTTATAATCATCGAAATCGTACTTGATAGTTCCGAAAGGTGTCTCCTGCTCGCGGATAGCGATGGACTTTGACATCTTTCTGATTTCGTCTGCTGTTACGCTGCGTCCGAGCTCATTTGACAGAACAACACCTTCTGACAGGAAAGCTGTCTGCATTGCGATATATGGAGAATCGATCCTTGTCTCGTCTGTGAGATCACCACGAAGGTATGAGTACCACTGGAGCTGATTGTCGTTGTACTTCTCCATCTCAGGATTAAGTGCCAGCTCCTGCATACCTGTTACATCACCGATCGCGCACTCAAGCTTATTGTCAAAGAGACGTCCCTTTTCATCTACGCCAAACCACTCAAGTCTCGGCTTCTGAAGTTCTCCGCCGCCTACGATCGAACCGCCTTCCGGAACAGCCATAGGGCCGCCTGTCTGGTCAACATCTGTGAACTTCAGTCCGCCGAGAGAACCTGCTATGAAGCTTGTTCCGATCTCATCCATGTGAATAGCCCAGTCTTCATAGATATCCATTGAAAGGCCATTCTTGAAACGTGCGATAGCTACAGACAGATCTTCTACAGGTGTATGGCAGTTTACAGCGTCATCAATTCTCTTATCTCTCCAGTAATCACAGGTTGTTGTACCGTATACGCTCTCAAGCTCCGGCATACCCATTACATAGAGCATCTGAGCCAGGTGATAGATACCGAGATCAAAGAGAGGTCCGTGTACGCCTACATTCGGATCTACGAAATCACGGCTAAAGAAAGGCATATCGTATCCCGGACGGCCCTGACGTCTGTGGCCTACACTTCTTGCGTGGTAGATCTTTCCGAGTTTTCCGTCAGCGATGAGTTCCTTTGCGATTCTTGTCTGAGGATTGTAGATAGAGCTGATCTGTACTGCGAGCTTCTGACCGTACTTTTTCTGTGCATCGTAGAGGATCTTTGCATCAGCATAGCTTGCTGCCATAGGCTTCTCAGAGTAGCAGGGGAAGCCTGCTGCCATAACAGCTGTTGCAACAGATGTATGGAGGTTATTGTGTACGCATACCTCAACTTCATCGATGTCATCTCTCTTTAACATCTCACGGAAGTCCTGATACAGGCAGTCTTCGGAAAGTCCGTACTTCTTGCCCCACTTATCAAGCTTGTCCTTGTCGATCTCTGCTGCTGCAACTACACGGAGGTTCTGTCCTCTCTTATTAAGATTCTCGATTACTGTCATGTGACGGTGTGAGATCATTCCGCATCCGATTATGGCGATTCTAAGTTCCTTTGGTGTATTCATTTTTGTTATCTCCTATTTCTACTTTATGCTCAAATTTTTTATGTTTTCTTCTTACCAGCCGAGGATCTTCAGATACTCGCGGCTTCTTCTTGCGCACTCAAGCGGATCTGTTTCATAGTGCTCATCCTGCTCTACTACTACCCAGTTCGCATTTGCCTTTACTGCTGCTTCCAGTACAGGCTCCCAGATCATCTGTCCGAAACCTACCGGTCTGAATCCGAAGTAACCTGTGTCACCCTCTGATTCCTCTTCCTCGATACCGATGAGCTTGTACATATTTTTAACTTCACCCTTCTTGATGTAATCCTTAAGGTGAACTACCGGGATACGATCAGTGTACTTTTTGATAAATTCCGGTGCTTCGCCGGTTGCTACGTCGCACCAGCAGGTATCGAGCTCACTCATCAGATTGTCATGAGGTATTGCCTCAAACATAGCATCATAGCCGTATCTGCCATCAGGAAGCTTTACAAATTCAAAGTCATGATTGTGATAGAGGAATGTCATTCCTGCATCATGGATCTTCTGACCTACTTCATTAAGAAGCGGAAGGAATTTCTCAAATCCTTCAGGATTTATCGGACGGTACTCCTCTGCCATGTACGGCATTACGAGATACTTAACTCCGATTTCCTTATAATCTGCGATCACTTTATCGAGGTCTTCCATCATCTCTGCAAATGCAACATGTGCACTTATCGGTGTGAGTCCGATCTCTTTTAATGTCTCTTTGATGAACGCAGGCTCCAGACCGTAAAGTCCAGCGAGCTCTACACCGTCATATCCAAATTCTTTGATCTTTGTCATTACATTTTTGAAATTCTCAGGAGTGTTCTCCAAAAGATCTCTAAGTCCGTAAACCTGTACTGCAACAGGAAGCTTACTCATTTTCAGGTTCCTCACTTTCTTTTTCTAAAACATATCCCAATGCTTTTTTAAGCATCTTACGCGTTCCTATCAGGCTTAGCGCCTGCTCTTTTGTATGGTCTTATGATAGTCTTTATCCCGTTGCTTCTCTTTGGATTGCTTTCGTTTTAGGTACACATTTATTGCATAAAAAAACACCTGTCGCAAATTCATGCAACAGGTGTTTATCATTTCGTGCAAGCACAATCGGATTTTGACCTTTTGACCCTGACATCATATTTTCCAGAAATCTAGATTCATTTTTACATTTCCGTTCGCAAAAAAACGTATGCCATCTGCCTCCTTAGGAGCATTAACAACTGCAGAAAACGCATTTTCTCCATCATTTACAAATATTTCTGCTGAAAACCTGTCGAGAAGGATACGCAGTTTTATTTTTCCACCCTGATATCTAACCGCAAATTCTCTCTTGTTATTAATATCATTAGCAAAACCGGCGTAAGTCCGGTCAAAAATCGCAACACCATCCTTCGGATGATAGATAAAATCTGTGTGAAACTGCGAATCCGCGTGAAATTCTACCCTAAATTCCGTATATTCCGGTCCATTCGGACAGATTTCAAGCTCCATATCGCAGACTTTCCCGTTTACCCCGGGAAGAACTACAGATTTATTCAAATACACATCTTTATATGCAACATGATCCTTGCGGTAACTCTCTATTTCTCTAACCGGCATTTGATAAAGCCTGCCATCTTTGATCCTGAGTTCCCTTGGAAGGATCATCTGTCCAAACCATCTCTGCCCCTCAGGTACTGCATGCGATGATTCCCATGACTGCATCCAGGCAGTCATGATCCTTCTGCCATCCGCTGCCTTAAGCGTCTGCATAGCATAAAAATCAAGTCCAAAATCTATTGCATATACACCTTCTCTTGTATATTTATGAAGCTTTCGATCATAATTTCCTATTACTACGATATTTCCATTTCCGTTATGGAATTCCAATGTTCGCGCCTGCATCGACTGCGGTGATGTCAGTATTAGGTATTTTCCGTCAAGCTCAAAAAAATCCGGACACTCCCACATACTTCCGTATTCTTTTCTGCAGCGGTCAAGAACAGTAACAAAGTCCCACTTTATACCGTCCATGCTCTCATAAAGTAAAATAGAGCCACTTCCATCATCAGATCTGCCGCCTACGACCAGACTATAGTGATCATCATCCTCAAACCGGAAAATCTTTGGATCTCTGAAATCAACAGGGCTCCAGCCCTCAGGAAGACCTTTTGCATCTATTACCGGATTTGACGGATATTTTTCATAATCAACACCATCTCCAAATGCCAGACACTGCGTCTGCCTGATGATCTCCTCCCCGTCTTTTTCTTCCTCTCTGACTGCAGTATAGACAAGCATCTGCCTGCCGTCCTGCATCTCGATAGCACTACCGGAAAAACAGCCAAAATTGTCATAGTTTTCATCCGGAGCCATTGCTGCAGGCAGGTAATCCCATTTCACAAAATCTTCAGAAACCGCATGCCCCCAATGCATTGGTCCCCACTGCGTTTTATATGGGTAATACTGATAAAACTGATGGATTTTTCCCTTATACATAGAAAATCCATTTGGGTCATTCATCCATCCACTTCTCGGTGAAAGATGAAAAAAAGGCCGCTCCTCTGCCTTTATCATTTGCTCCGCGTCCATTTCATAGACACGTGCCTTTTCTAAATACTCACTCAAAACATTTTCCTCTTCATAATATTGATATGATGTCATGGTCAAAAATAAATTTTGCCGTCAAATGCTGTCACGAATTGCTCTGCAGCAAAGCTGTTGACATACCTTTTATAAGCTTAACCGGCAATGTGATCATACTCTGGGTTGGCTTTTCTCCTTCGATCTGACTCTCCAGATGCTGAAAACACTTTGCGGCGAGCTCCTTAACCGGCTGCTCTATCACAGTGATAGACGGATGTGACAGCTTGATAATACCTGTTCCGTCATAGGATACGATCTTTACATCCTCAGGAATCCGCAGGCCGGATTTCAACGCTTCTATCTCGATATTCATGGCAATAATATCTGTCGCAAAGACTCCATCAATATCAGGATGATCGCGAAAAAAATCCTGACACAACTTTTGGTTATATTCATAACTCAGATAATTCCATTTTGTATAAATATTTTCTAACTCAATTCCGTTTTCTCTCAACACTTTTTCAAACGTGTCGTGCCGAACTATAAATGGAGCAGATTTTTTTTCCTCTGCCCTGAATTGAACAACCTTTTTGCATCCGGCACGGAGCAGTTCCTCTGCTGCCAGCCGTCCTCCGACTTCATGATCAGACCGCACACACGGTATACCATTTCCTAACTGGCGATCCAGTGCGACTATCGGTCTGTCTATAGCTGCATACTCCTCTATATCAAGTGAATGAGATGCTACAACTACGCCGTCAACAAGCTTTTCTTTAAGCATTGCGAGATATTGATGCTCGTAATTTTCCTTAAACCAGGTATTGCAAAGCATAATTTTGTACTTGTGCTCCGCACATATCTCTTCCAGTTCATTTACAAATTCTGAAAAAAACGGATGATCTATTTCCGGGACGATTACCGCGATAACACCGCTTTTATTGCGATACAGGTTTCTTGCAACAGCATTCGGTGTATAATTCAGTTCTTTGATCGCTGCCTCGATACGTTCGCGTGTTTCCTCCTTTACATATCCGGTTTTATTGATAACGCGGGATACCGTTGCAACACCCACCTTTGCTAATTTTGCAACTTCCTGTATGGTAGCCATAAAAGATCCGTCCTTTCGTATTTTGATATGATGTCAGGGTCAAAATCCGATTGTGCTTGCACAAAGAGGATTGAGACCTTGGGACCCGCAAAACACGAGCAAGTAGCGTTATTACGCGGAATGCGAGTGTTTTAGGATTGCGGGAATTGCGTAGCAATGAAGCAATCCGTGACATCAGTAAGGGGCAAAATTTACTTTTGACCCTTACATCTTTGATGTATCTAGTTTATCAATAAGTACGTGATTTTCAAAATCTCAGCCCTTAATTCCGGAAGATGCAATTCCTTCAACATAATATTTCTGCATAAAAATGAACATAAGTATCATCGGTATCGCTGAAATAACCAGTGCTGCCATGATCGCGCTGTAATGAACCGGCTGCGTCCCAAAGAATACCTGAACAGCAAGCTGTATGGTTCGTTTTCCCTCTCCTGTCATAACCAGAAACGGCCACATGAAATCATTCCAGTGCGCAACGAAATCCAATATAAATACAGTTGCATAAACTGTTTTTGAAATAGGCATTACGATACTGAAAAAAGTTCTGATACGTCCGCTTCCATCTATCGAAGCTGCCTCAAGAAGTTCATCCGGTACATCAGAAAAGAACTGCCTAAACATATAGATCGAGAAACATTTAGGAATAAACGGAATGACCAGTGCCTGGAGTGTATTTACCCAGTTTAACTGTGACATTTCGATATAGAGCGGCAGCATGATCGCTTCCATCGGCAGAACCATCAGCGCGATCACCAGGTTTAATACCAGTCCTTTTCCCTTAAAATCAAACTTCGCCAGTGCATATCCGCAAAGTGAATTTAAGAAGAGATCACCGATCAAAATTAAAGCTATGTACAAAAATGTGTTTTTTAATACATTTAAGATATTTAATCGTGTAAATACTTCTATGTAGTTATTTAGTGACGCATGTGTCGGAATAAAAGTCCGTATGGAATTCATATTTGCAAAAATTTCTGCCTCCGGCTTTAACGATGCACATACCATCCATAACAACGGAGAAACAAATATGATTCCGATAATGAAATTTCCGCAATAAAATAATACTTTTTTCAGAATATTATTCCGACCCATTGAACTATTCTTTTTATCCATGAAGCTTCCCCTTTCACTCTTTCGTCGTAGTAAGACGCTTCATTACAAGCGACATAGTTACCACTATAACGAAAAATACCGCAGCTGCTGAGCAGGCATAACCAAAGTTTCCTTCCTGGAAACCTTCTGTATAAATATAGTAGACCAGCGTCTTTGTCGCGTTCTGCGGGCCTCCCTTTGTCATTACGTACGGCTGGGTAAATAGCTTCATCGCCTGGATCATAGTGATCATGATCACATATTTGATAGTGGATTTAAGTCCGGGTAAAGTAATATAGATCAATTTCTGAAATGAATTTGCCCCATCAACCGAAGCCGCCTCATAGTGCGAGCTCGGAATTGCCTGAAGTCCGGCGATAAAGATCATCATCTGATATCCTGCCCCCTGCCATGCGGACATAAAAATGATAGAATTCATCGCAGTTCTGGGATTACTGAGGAAATTGATGCTTTCCATTCCAAGACTGGTAAGAAGTGAATTGATAAGTCCTGTGGAGGGATTTGAATTATATAAAATAGTCCAAAGAATGGAGATAACAACCATTGATGTAAGCTGTGGCGCAAAGTACATCGTTCTAAAAAAAGCTACGCCACGTGTTTTTGAAGCAACCAGCAGCGCCAATGCCAGCGCAAGTGCCGACTGCACCGGAACTACAACGATCGTAAAGTACAGAGTATTTCGAAAAGCATGCCAGAAATCAGGATCCTTAAACAGCTTTACATAGTTTTCGATATTGATAAAAGTTATATCATTCGGGCGCATGATCTGATAACGAAATACTGAAAAATATACGGTATAGATCATTGGAACCAGCAAAAATGCGATCAAAAGTACAAATGCCGGTCCTACGAATGCCGCAGCTGCTACACTTTCACTTTGTTTTTTTATAGCCTTTGATTTTACCATTGAAAATCCTCTTATTATTCAAACTTCTTTGTACATTTTGTAACTGTTCTGAATTGTTACTTTTAACTTCCGGAAAAAAAGTGCCCTGCTATGCAGAGCACTTTTAGTCACCTTAACTTCACTTTCTGACACAGACAGCGCCGCAGCACTTCCATTACCTATAAACTGAACTGCACCAATTATTTTGCATAGTAAGTGTTGTAATCTTCGGTGAAATCAGCTGCAACACTGTCAAGCTGCTCTTTAATATATGCCTCATCAACTTTATGGTCTGATGCAGCCGCTGAGAAGATATTTGTCATTGCTTCTGCATACTTTGTAGAGAAAGAAGCATAGGACGGAGTTCTCGGACGAGGAGATGCAGTATTATTCAGCTGCTCAACCATGAGAGACAGCGGATAATTTTTGTACTCAGCCATTGCTTCTGTCTCATAAGAAGAATTTCTGGTTGCCGGCTTAGCGATGGCAGCTGCATAAGTTGCTACATTATCTGTATTCATAAGCCACTGCAGGAACTTTCCTGCTGCAGCTGTATCTTTGCAATCCTTTGAGATAGCTGCAGACCAGTCACCGCATGGAGAAACAGCCTTCTTTGTAGCATCAGATACAGGATAATATGTTACACCCCAGTCAAAGTCTGCATTTTCGCTAAGTACTGAAACATCCCAAGAACCACCAAGCATGGTTGCACATGCCTTATTCAAAAATTCATCGGTGATAGGCTCGATATTTGCATATCCATCTGCAATAAGCTGTGCCAGAAAAGCACTTGTCTTAACCGCTTCATCGCTGTTTACATATCCTTCTGCAGTGTCACCGCTGTCATTGATGTAATCCTTGCCATTTGAAATGTACATGGGTTCCAGTGCATACGGAAGACCTTCGCCATGATCCATGATGATATGTGTTCCAACATGATCAGCTGTTGTACATTTTTCAGCAATATCTCTCATTTCTGACCAGGTGATCGGATTATCTACTGTTCTGCTGTCCAGGTCATCAACATCAACACCGGCCTCTCTTAACATATCCTTGTTGTAATAAAAAGCTACAGATGATTCTGTTGCAGACATTGCATAAATTTTTCCATCATAGGTGCACTGAGCAACTGTTGACGGAACAAAATCCTTCAGATCATCTGCTGTGAAATAATCATCAAGAGGTACGATGATTCCATTAGCCGCATAGTATGAAACCTGTGGTCCATCAACAAAAAAGATATCCGGCAGAGAACTGGATGTTACAGCTGTAGCTACCTTATTGTCGTATGCGTATGAATCGGAACGGTCGATTGCTTCTCTCGTAACCTGTATATCCGGATTAGCTGCATTCCACTCTCCGATCTTCTCAGTCCACCAGTTTTCAACTGATTCTTTATCAGTCGGACTCCAGATCGTAAGATTTGCAGCATCACTTGATGATGCAGCGCTTGATGATGCAGCACCTGCTGACGTCTCAGATGCAGCTGCCGAAGATGCTGTAGTATTTGCTGATGCACCACCACATGCTGTGAGTGATACAGCCATTAAAGCTGCCAATACCGTCATTAAATTCTTTTTCATTCGTAACTCCCTTTCTCCGCCCTTCTCATGCGGATAAATAAAACAATTTCCTCCTTTTATGGAACCCGTTCCATAGCACTCTAAAAATAAAAACACACAGCTTTATATTGTGCATGTTTTATACTTTTTCTTATGTGGAATCCGTTCCATATGTGATTTTTACTATACAATCCTTTTTTTCATATGTCAATACTTATTTTCTTCCTTCTTGAACTACTCAACAATTTTTTTTATGCCGAAATATGATAGGAACTCGTTCTTCTATTCTTTGATCTATGAAAGGTGGTATTTTTTATGAAAAAAGGCCTGAAATTTGTATGTTTGCTATTGACCATGCTCATGGTCTCATCACAGCTTGTTTACGCTGCTTCTCCAACTACTGACCCTAGATATGCAACAACACATCAGGCAATAATACTCGACACTGACATAGGTAATTCCACTGATGATCTGTTTGCCATGGAGATCCTGTATAAAATGATGGATGCAGGGCTTGTTGACCTGAAGGGCGTGATAGTCGATCGTCCCGGTAATGGATTTACAGAACTCGCTGACATCGAAAATGTCTACCACGGCTACCCGAATATACCGATAGGCGTTGAACGTAACGGCATCACAGGTACAAAAGTCTACATCGACTATCGTATGCTTGATGACCTCAAAAATCCCGATGGATCAAAGATGTTCGCGCGAAGCGATACAGATCTTTCCAACAATTTAGACGGCTATAAGCTTTATAGAAAGCTCCTGGCAAAAGAACCCGATCACTCAGTAAAGGTTATACTCATAGGCTTTGTATCAAGCTTTGTTCAGTTTCTTGAGTCTGCTCCTGATGAATATTCTCCTCTTTCAGGTCAGGCACTTGCGAGCCAAAAAATTGATTCTGTATATATCATGGCAACCAAACTCGGCGAAAGTAACGAGCTCGGATATAATCTGAGGCAGGATATCCCTCTTGCCAAGCGGTTTGTTGCAGAGCTTCCTTCCAACGTGACTACCTATCTGTCACCAAGTCCTGTAGGCGACGCTCTCGAATACAAGCCTTCTGAAGTTCTATCTGACCTCGCGGATGTAGATGTTCATCCGATAAAGCAGACCTATATGTACAAAAACTGCGACACCGGACAGCGTATGTGGGATCACCTTTGTGTACTCAATGCAGTATTCCCGGGCACTTTTGTTTACTCAGAACGGGGTGACCTCACAATAAATGATGATGCTACTGTAAACTTCACTCCGAACCCTAACGGAAAATTCATGTATCAGCGTCAGGGCGGAGAAGAATGGTACGCACAGCACCGTGAAATACTCAGAAACTACACCAAAATGCAAAACAAGATCAAATAACCGGATAGATAAATCCGCGTAAAAATTTCCACAACTCTGATTTTTATCGAGTTGTGGAAATTTTATTATCTTGCATACGAGAAAGACTGTAAGAACTTCTGTAGTCTCTCTGTTTTAGGATGTTCAAAGAATTCCTCAGGACTGCCTTCCTCTACGATCCTTCCTTCATCAAAAAAGAGCATCCTGTCGGCAACCGCTCGTGCGAATGACATTTCATGCGTCACTATGACCATCGTTCTGCCCTCTTTTGCAAGTGAGATCACAACATCCAGCACTTCCCTCACCATCTCCGGGTCAAGCGCCGCCGTGATCTCATCCAAAAGAAGTATGTCCGGCTGCATCATGAGTGCTCTCATTATCGCAACTCTCTGCTTCTGTCCGCCTGACAGCTGTCTTGGATAATTATCCTTTTTGGAAAGAAGACCGACTCTGTCCAAAAAACCAAGTGCTTCTTTTTCAGCCTGCTTTTTATCTGCTTTTTTAACCTTAAGAGGAGCAAGGAGCATGTTCTGCAAAACAGTCTTATGAGGGAAAAGCTCGTAACTCTGAAAAACCATTCCGATCTTTTCACGGACTTTATTTAACTTTCCGCTGCAGGGATTGATCACCTCACCGTCATGAATAACCTTTCCGTCCTGAATATCCTCAAGACCATTTAGACATCTTAAAAATGTACTCTTTCCGCATCCTGAAGGGCCGACTATTACGACTACTTCACCCTTTTTTATACTGAGATCTATGCCATCAAGTACGACAAGTTCATCATATTTCTTGCACAGATTCTGAACACTGAGAATTTCTTCCATCCTAATTTTCCCACTTTTTTTCTAAATATTTCGAGAGCAGGCTTATCGGCCAGCATACTATAAAGTACAGAAAAAATATCGTTGCAAATACGCCAAATGCCGCATTTGGAGAACTCTTTCTGTTCGCTTCGATTATCTGCTGCCCGACTTTTAATACTTCCACTATTCCTATCATCATGACAAGACTCGTGGTCTTTATCATTCTTGTGATCAGGTTAATGGAAAGCGGAAGCATTCGTCTGATGATCTGAGGAATTATCACATATACATAAGTCTGCGCAGAAGTCAGTCCCAGCGAATAGCTGCTCTCATACTGTATCGCCGGTATACTTGTAAGTGACCCTCTGACGAGATCTCCCATCTCTGCAGTTCCCCATAAAGAAAATACTATGATAGACGATGTCTCAGCGGACATATTTATGCCCAATGCCTTTGTCGTACCAAAGTACACGATAAAAAGCAAAACCATCTGAGGCATGATCCGGATGAACTCAAGATATCCCTTTGTGATAACCTGGATCACGCGATTTTTCTGTGTCATAAGCGTTCCAACGATAAGACCGCAAAAAATGCTTATGATCACCGATACAAAGCTGATCCTGAGAGCTGCCAGGAGTCCTTCGAAAAGCCTCAGTAAATTATTGCCCTTAAATAAAACTTCAAATCCCATGTCATGCTCCAAGCATCTTAAACCGAACCTTTTTTTCCACGATATTTCCGATCACAGAAACAGGCACCAGCATGGTGATGTAAAAAATAACCAGCATACACAATGCTTCTGTCGTGTTGTAATAAAGTCCTATCAGATCCTTTGCCGTAAACATGAGATCCATCAGACTTATCGCGGAAAAAACGCTGGTTTCTTTTAGTAAAAAGATGACATTTGCGACCGTCGCAGGAACGCTCAGCGCAAATGCCTCGGGAAGAATGACATTTATAAAGAGCTGTTTTCTCGTCATTCCAAGTGCCAGAGCACTTTCTGTCTGTGATGCCGGAACGGAGTCCAGTCCGCTCCGGAAGCCCTCAGCCATGTAACTGCCGCCGAGAAGCCCCAGTCCCAATGCACCACAAACATTTGCCGGGATCGCTATTCCGATCTTTGGAATTCCAAAGTACAAGAAAAACAATTGTACAAGGAGCGGAGTATTACGAAACAGCTCTATGTAAACTCCTGCTATTTTGCTAAAGACCGGAATCCTGAAATGGATCAGAAAAGCAACTATGACCCCAAGTACCAGTGAGATCCCTATTCCTATAAAGCCAATCCTTATCGTCAGGAAAAAAGCTTCTATATATCTTGGTAAATATGAAAGGATAACTTCTGTATCCATACTTACTCTACCTTGCCGCCCTCTACTACAAGTGTTTCCTCATAATCTGCGCCGTATGTATCAATAAGAGTTGCCTCATAATCAGCATGGAAGAAATTCTCTTTTCCAAGGCTCTCGATCTCGCCGTTGATCCAGTCAAGAAGGGAGCTGTTGCCCTTAGATACTGCCGGTGCGATAGTGTCCTGACTTCCAAGAGAAGGGATACCTACTACATAACCTGCATTCTCTTTTGCATATGCGATAACCTCTGTATTGTCATTTGCCCATGCAACTCCGGTGCCGTTCTCAAAAGCAGTCTTTGCTGTTGCATAAGTATCAAATTTCTGAAGCTTGATATCCGGATATTCTTTCTCAAGATATGTCTCTGCTGTTGTTCCGGAAATAACGATCACCTGATCATCTGCTGTGATCTGTGACAGATCTTCAATAACATTGTCCTCATGGGATACAACGCCAAGCGCAACATTCATATACGGAAGAGCGAAATCAACTTTCTCGGCTCTCTCCTCTGTAACGGTGAAGTTTGCTAATACGATATCAACCTTTCCTGTCTCAAGATACTCAACTCTGCTGGCAGCCTCTGTTGAAACATAATTTATATCAACTCCGAGGTCTTTTCCGAGGCGCTCTGCCAGATAGACATCATAGCCCTGATATTCACCATTTTCATCTACATATCCAAATGGATTCTTGTCTGAAAATACTCCGATATTGATGGTTCCGCTTTCCTTTATCTCATCAAGTGTACGGTAAACCTTCTTTGATTCTCCTGCCTGTGCACTTTCCGAGCCGTTCTTGGCTGAGCCGCATCCTGTGATAGAAAGTGCTGCGAGTCCAAGTGTAAGAGTTCCTGCGATAAATCTTCTAACGATTTTATTCATAATTCTCCTCCCATAAACTAAAGTCTATGACTGACGAAATGTCGTTTCATCAATTCATATTAGTTAAGTATGAATAAATACTATCAACCTATCGCCGATCTGAAAAATCATTAAATCTAATCACCGGTGATAAATAATGATTATTGCAAAAGCTATTACGTCATTAACGCAAAAATTTCCACAACTCTGATCTTGATCGAGTTGTGGAAATTCTATATTCACTGATTAACTTTTAATCTTGTCTTGTAGACTGCTGCGCCTTTCTCGGCACCATAGATCATCTTGATCTTTGTTGATCCTTTCTTGAGAATCTTTATCTTGCCTGTTTTGCTTTCAACTGTGGCAACTTTCGTATTAGTCGATACATAGGACGTCGGTTTATTTACCAGATCTTTCTGATTCGTGATAAAACTCGAAGCCTCCAGCGTGTCTCCGACTTTCAGGTCCGTAACTTTTGTCTTTACTATCGGCTTCTCGGTCTTGATCTCCTGCTCCTCAATCTTAGACCATACACCGCCTTTAACCTTCCTGAAAAGCGATACTTTCACCTTTCCGGATCTCTTTACTCTGATCTTTCCTTTTCTGGTCACTCTCGCGATCTTTCTCTGAGCCTTGTCCTCTACCTTGAACCTATACTTATAACCGGACTCTCCGTATTTACTGAATAATTTTGTAATACTCGACTTATTCTTAACTACAAGTGTTATTGCATTTTCGGATACGGTTGCCTGTGAACTATCCAACCATCTTGCATATAATATTATATTTTCATTTATTTCAAATGTTTCATTCTCTACATAATTAGTCCCTGTTCCATCCGCATTTGTATTCCATCCACCAAAGGATTTGTCTGTTTTAGCAAGGTTTCCTGTATTACCGAGAACAGTAACTGTCGTCCCGCTAGAATATGAAGTCATATCTGTTGGAACTGTACCGCTTGTAGCACCGTTACCATCATAAATTACGGAGTAGGAAGCTGCTATTATTCTTGCACATTTCTTAGATACTTTATACCCCCCGGATACCTCATCCAACGGAACCCAATCCAAACTATCTTCCGATTGCAAACCATCTATTCCGTCACCAAGTCTTATCAAACTACAATTAATTCCCCTTTTATTTCCACCCGCTGTTGTTGACCATGCCTGCATAGTTCCGCCTGTTACTGACAGATATCCAGTTGAAGCAAATCCACTTTCTTTACCAATGCATGTTACATTTCCACCACTGATAATCGTTGCCTCGTTATCATCCTCTGTTGAAGAATTAGAAACATTAATTCCATAATTATTAGTACCAGTACACCTAATATTACCTCTGAGTATTCGTAAATTACAGTTAGTTGAAAACCCGTTACTTACTCCTGTTACATTAAGGCTAGCAGAATCATTATCCCCTTTAATTGTACATTTTTTGGATGTATCTGGGGAAACAACTATTGCATTGCCGTCACTTGCAATCAGCCTATTACTTCCCTTAAAAATTATTGTCACGTCATGATTATACCTATACACAGATATAGTCGCCTTAGATGACCATGCTCCACTTTCAGGGCCATATTCATGTATTGTACCAATGCTTTCGAAGTTATCAAGTGTTAACGTATGCGTATCTTTATCAAACGTCGCTGTACCAGTACTTCCAGAAACTGAACCTCCATCCGTTAAGTTCGTGGTACCCACCCATACGCCACCTGTATTCTTCGGAATATCTTCTGCTTTTACTGTTAAACTCATTTCCGGCATAAGCGAAAGCACAAGCACGAAAAACAATACTGCGCTTAGTAACTTCCTTCCCAGTCGTCTTTTGTTCTTCATAGATTATTTTCCTCCTTCTAGTACAATAATCTCTCGGAATCTCTAAGCCTCTCTTTATCAGGCTCTAAAACTCCATTTTTATAAAAATCCCCCACTTTTTTTGATAAAAAAAGCTTGACAAGCTTTCCAAAAAATGCGGCGCTTCGCGCCTATTGATCAATAAGAACCGTTTTTTGCGGCGGCATATATTTTTCAATGCGGAGGCGTTTTTTATGTTACCTATTAACTGCGGTAGTCACTCTGACTACCAAGATTTTGTTGTTCGTAATCTTCGTAAATATTACCCTGATCCAAATGCTCTTGCTCGTTCAACTTGGGATATCATTGAACGCTTTTGGAATCTTGACCTTTCCTTTACCGATGAACTTCTAAAGTGCAAATACTCTAAATATGGACCTGCTCCAAGAACTCCTTCATGCATGCATCGTTCTTATCTCCTGTCAATTGATTTCAAGGTTACTTCATTAACAGAATGGGCTGCACAACTTAAAATCAATCCTCTTTATGCCATTCTTAGCGGTTTTAATGTTGGCGATACTCCAGGCGTCGGTACTTTTTATGATTTCATTAACCGGCTTTGGGATTCTGATGAAGATCATCTTTCACCGCATATCCATCCTCTAAAAGAAAAGGTTATAAAGCCCAAAAAGAAAGGCTCAAAGGCTGATCCTATTGAAAAAGTTACGGTTGCCGGACTTCTTCCTCAACTCGAAAAAACTATATTTCAATTGGATTCACAACCATATGCTTCTCTTTTCAAAATTTATAAAAAGGAATTCCTCGATGTATCTGTTTCTAAAGGTTTAATCAATCCAGGATCGCTCGCTTTGGCAGGCGATGGTACTCCTGTTGTAACATCTCACAGGGAACGTAAGAAACGTATCTGCAACTGCGCTGACAACGGGATTACTGACTGCAAATGTGACAGATATTTTTCACAGCCTGACTGTGACATAGGCTGGGATTCTTCCCGTGACTGTTTCTATCATGGCTATGATTTATATATGCTGGTTGATTCTGGCTCTGAAAGTGATCTTCCTATATTTCCTCATTTTTCATGTGCATCTATGCATGATTCACATGGCTTTTTGCATGCTTTTTTCCGCTTTAAGAGTTTTTTACCTGACTATAAGGTTTCGAAGCTTCTTTTGGATTCTGCCCATGATGCAATGCCTTACTACGAATACTGCCGTAAGGCAGGCATTACACCTTTTATTGATTTAAATGGTAAAGGTGGTGTAAAGCTTCCGTATAAGAACGACTTCACTATAGGTGAAGACGGTGTTCCTGTCTGTATGAAAGGTCTTCGCATGAACCACGACGGCTCAGAGCCTTCAAAACACAGACTAAAATTCCGCTGTCCACTTACCAGTAGAAAAAATGGCTGTTCATGTGATAATCCCTGCTCCAAATCAAAGTATGGCAGGACTGTTCATGTTGCCATGAAAGATAATCCAAGGCTTTTTAACATACCGTCACGTGATAGCGCTGAATGGAAAAATGCATATAATGCAAGAACTTCTGCAGAACGTTCAAATAAACGTGAGAAACTGGACTTCAGATTGGAAGACGGCAGACACCGTTCTACTAAAATGTGGTACTGCCGTCTTTATCACATCCTAATGCTACAGCATTTGGATGCATGGGATCTGCCCTTCGAATCTACCCTTGCAAAGTTGATTTTGAGTGCGGCATAATCCTAAAGACTATAATACCATTTTTTGAAACATAGTGTCAGCTATGTTTGTTTCTCATGCCATTTTTTTTTCGTTCATAAGGTAATATAAACTTTTCAATGTACGGTACCGGGATTTGCCGGCATGATCAATCAGAATTCCGAGAGATCATTACATTTTGTTTGCTGTTATTGATAAAGAGCTTTTCACATAATCATTTTTCTGACACCAATATCACAAAAAAACCGTCGAATCGGACAGGGCATAAAGCCCCGTCCGATTCGACGGTATATCCATCATCTATATATACGTTTTTTATATAAAAAAGAGCGCAGTTATCTACTGTGCTGTGCTGTGCTGTGCTGTGCTGTGCTGTGCTGTGCTGTGCTGTGCTGTGCTGTGCTGTGCTGTGCTGTGCAAATTGTCCGTCTATTCTGCATATCTGTCAAGCCCCTCAAAAAATAATCCCCTGCGGTATTTTTATCGGTCAGAATTGCTCGATACATAATAGATCAATTGTCTATATATGTAAATTTATTCCTCCTTTCCCGGTGAATCACATATCGTGACGCGTGAAGCTTTGTTTTTCCTGTCTATTATTGCCAAAAAGTATGGATAAAGCTAAACTTAACTTGAAAGCACCACGCGGGAAAGGATATTATCATGCAAAAAATTGGAATCGGTTATGAAAATTATAAAAGAATAATTGATGATGATTGCTATTACGTTGATAAGACACTTTTTATCAGGGATATCATAAAAAATGGCGGAATGGTAAATCTTTTCACCCGACCGAGACGTTTCGGCAAGACTCTTGCGCTTTCAATGCTTCGCACCTTTTTTGAGCTTGAATATGATTTTGACGGAAATGTAATAGATAAGAAACATTATTTTACCGACAAAAAGATCATGCAGTGCGATGAAGCGATCCTTTCCAAAATGGGCAAATATCCTGTTATAACCCTTTCTCTAAAATCGGGGAAAAAAGACGATTTCAGAAACGCTTTTCTAAAACTTCGCGAAGATATAATAGGTGAATATGACAGACATAGCTACTTAACTAAGTCTCCCATGTTGGATGACAAAGATAAAGAGATTTTTCTCAAAATCCTAAATGGTGAGGTCATTTGGGATGAGATAGAGAAGAACATTTCTGACCAAGAAGAGCTGAAAAGCGCTCTGACTGCTGAGGTCGGAAAGTATTCAACCTCATTAAAAACACTTTCACGTCTTCTTAAGAAACATCACAAAACAAACGTGATCATTCTCCTTGATGAATATGATGTTCCTCTTGAAAACGCATATTACTGCGGCTTTTATAAAGAGATGACAGATTTTATCCGCTCACTTTTTGAGTCTGTGTTAAAAACAAATGACGCTCTTGAACTTGCCGTAGTTACCGGCTGCCTTAGGATCAGCAAAGAAAGCATCTTTACCGGTCTTAATAATTTTGCGGTAAATTCAATAAGAAGCACTGATTTTGGTGAATACTTCGGTTTTACCCCAACAGAAACTCTCGATATGTTAAAGTCCTATGGTCTTCAAGACAATGTACAGAATGTCAAAGAATGGTATGACGGATATTTATTTGGAGAATGTGAAGTTTATAATCCATGGAGTGTAACACATTATATTCATGAACATATTAATGCTCCCACTCGGCTCGCTGAGCCATATTGGTCAAATACTTCTTCAAATTCGATCATCAAAGATATGATAAGGGATGCAGACGATACCGCGAGAGAAGAATTAGATATACTGATAAATGGCGGTACTATCGAAAAACGTATACATGAAGACATAACTTATGATGATATTCATGCTGAAGCTGATAATCTCTGGAATTTTCTTTTCTTTACTGGATATCTGCGTAAAGTTTCAGAACGAAAAGACGGAAGAGATATTTATCTTACCCTGCGTATTCCAAATGAAGAGGTCGCTTCAATATATGAACACCAACTGAGATTATGGTTCGAAAATACTGTTAAAGAGACGGATCTCAAAGATTTCCATAAAGCTGTACTAAATAAGGACACTGACAAAATGGAAAATTTTCTCTGTGATCTCCTGGAAAAAAGCATAAGCACTTTTGACAGTTCCGAAAGTTTCTATCATGGTCTCATGCTGTCTCTTCTCTATGGTGTACCAAGGTATTCCCCAAAGTCCAATCGTGAAACCGGTGACGGCAGGGCTGACATTATTCTCTATCCCAACAGGAGAAATGATCCGGCATATATTTTTGAATTTAAGGTCAGGAAAAAATTTAATGAAATGGAAGATGGACTTAAAGATGCCCTTACTCAGATTAAAGATAAACGATACGAAGATGGCGTACTTGAAGACGGATATATAGGTTCTGTTTCCTATGGTATATGCTTCTGTAAAAAGAGCTGCATTGTAGCTTTGTTATAAGCAACGACTAAAAAATTTCCACAACTCAAAATAAATAAGAGTTGTGGAAATTTTCTTTATCCATTCACGGCTGATTATCTTAAAACAGATTTACTTTACACATCACAAAACAGATCATCCATGGTTATCACATTATCAAATGACCATCTATACTCATTTTCTTTTATTCCGTAAGTGGTGATCAACGTGGTATGAATCGTGCTTTTCTTTGGAATATTATCGCTAAGTAGCCCCTTCCTGTTTCTTAAGACGAGGTCATAGTCCTTATCAACAACAAAAATGTCGCTATAGAACTTTATCTCACACATATTGACTACATTGTCATTTCGGGAAATTATCATATCGATCTGGGTTCCGCGCTCATTTTCTCCGATTTTGGTCCAGGCTGATTCTGACGAACTGATTCCGCTTATTCCAAGCGCTTTTTTAATCTGTGAAATATGATTAAAACAAACATTTTCAAAAGCGTATCCTCGCCAGGTTACAATATTTTGCGATGTAACATTCTGCTGCCAGAATTTTTCCGATAAAGAATTATGATTCGCAACAAACTTCAGATAAAACAGACAAAACGGATCGATCAGTTTATAATATTCCTTTCTCTTTCCCTCTCCAAAAGGGTTATAACTCATTACAAAATCACTTGCTATCAATCCCTTTAATGCCTTTGACAGCGTTCCACCATCCGAAAATGTTGTTAACTCCGTTAATTCCTGACGTGTATAACCTTTACTCCTGCCCGCCAACGCTTTCACGATTTTTTTCATTTCTTCAGGATTAGAAAAAATCGAAGAAAACAGTCTGTCGTATTCTAAAAGCAGTTTTGCTCCTTTTGAAAAAAATAATTCATCTACGTTTTGTGCGAGGCTTTTCCCTCTCTGAAAATAATTCAGATAAAACGGTATTCCTCCAAATATCATGTAGCTTTGAACAACATCATATCTCGAAAGGCTTATTCCTCTGTCTTTTAGAAGCAGCTCGCACTCTAAAAGAGAAAACGGGCTCAGTTTTATTTCATGTGTGACTCTACCATATAATCCGCCATGGTTATTGATCAGCTTATCCTTGATCCATGAATTTGCGCTTCCTGCAACTATTACCATCACATTTCGATGACATGCCCATCCATTCCAAAATGACTCAAACGCTGTAATAAAACCGGATTTTGGGGTATCCATCCATGGAAGTTCATCAAAAAAGATGACCTGTCTCGATCCGTCATCAATGTTTTGCAAATGCATTTCAAGCATAAAGAACGCTTCCAGCCAATCCTCAGGCAGATGATCTTTTTCCATTCCCTGAGATATTAGAGAATAATAAAAGGCGCGAAGCTGTTTCTTTATGGGTCTTTCTTTTGAACTATCCGCCTCTTCTATAGGTGATAGTCCTGCATGTCTGAAGGTGATCCTTCCCTTAAATGTTTCATCAACCAGATATGTTTTTCCAACTCGCCTACGGCCGTATACCGCTACGAGTTCTGCATTTTTCCCTTTATAGAGTTCCTGAAGTTCCGCTATTTCTCTTTTTCTTCCTATCATATCGATCTCCGGGCTTAGATACACTTACTGATGACACAAATTGCTTCTTAATAAGGTTTATCCAATTCTACTGTTACTAATCCGATTTTATTTTTTCGATAACCAGCTGTCAATCACAAAAATATTATTTTCCAGCTGGTTATTGTAGTTTTTAATCAGATAATCAGCTGAAATTTAATATTTTTGTTTTTCGTAACTGATCATCTTGTTTTTGGGTCATTTCGGAACTGACTTTTTAAAAGGAATTTTTATATTATTACTGTCATTTTTTAAAGGATTTATCTTTCAATTATTGACATTTTTAAAAGGATTATTACCAAAAAGATCTTCCGCTGTTATCACTGCCTGTATCTCTCCTGCGTATGCATTTTTTATAATCCCATAAGTAGTGATAAGTGTTGGGTGTATTGCGTATTTTGTCTTTGTAACCTTCTGAAAATCCGAGATTTTCCGCCTCTGCGCTTTATCAAAAGCTGCATCAACTGCATAATCAGATTCAGAATATTTCATCTCACACATATTTATTATCTGGTCTTTTCGGGTGATCAGGAGATCTATCTGAGAACCCTGTATTCCTTTATCCGGATCAGCGTCACATTGCCATGCATTCACTTCCGTGTATACTCCGGAGATTCCCAAAGCTGCTTTTATCTGTGCCACATGTTCGAGGCAGACCCGCTCAAAAGCAACACCGCTCCATGCATGAAGTGTTGCGCTTCCCGTCTGATGCATCCAGTAGTTTTCATCAAAAACATTGTCTTTTAAAAATTTGTAATAGAACAATGTATAGTTATCTATTAGCTGATACAGTGCCTTTTTCTCTTTATATCCAAACGGAATGTACTTTCTTATAAATCCGCAATTTTCCAGTTCTCTAAGTTTCTTAGAAAAATCACCCGATCCGGAAATCCCGGTTTTTTTACATATCTCATCCCGTGTGATTCCCTTATTTACTCTTCCAAGTGCCTCAACAATCTTCATATACTGATCAGGCTTCTTAAACAAAGCCTTATAAAGATTGTCATACTCTCCCTGTAACGGCGCATTATTCTTAAAAAACAATTCATCAATATTCTGTGGCAGGCTCTTACCCCTTTTTAACAAACTCCAATAGTACGGAACCCCACCAAGGATCATATAGCATTGCAGTATCTGATGTCGGTTCATCATTATCTTTCTTGATGTCAGATATTCTTCACATTCCCTTAAAGAGAAAGGCTTCAAATTAATCTGACCCGTGAGCCTATTATGGAGTCCACCCTTTGAATTAACGATATTATCGATCATCCAGTAAGTAGCCGATGCACACACTATCAGTATTACATCCTTCTCTTTTCTGGCAGTCGCAAACCCATTCCAAAAACTCTCAAGAGCAGAGATGAGCCCACTGTCCTTGGTATCCATCCATGACAGTTCATCAATAAAGATTACCTTTTTCTTATCTTTTGAGTTTTTAATTACTTCTTTCAGACCATTGAACGCTTCATTCCATGAAGTTATTCTTTCTTCACGGTTGTAACCTGCATCCGCAAGAGATTCTGCAAACTTATCAAGCTGCGCCTGACGCTGAGACTCATCACTATCAATCTCACTATTACTTAACCCTGTATGCTGAAATGTGAAGGTATAATCGAAACTCTCTCTGATCAGATATGTCTTTCCAATCCTACGACGACCAAAAACTGCGATAAACTGCGGTTCTTCCTCCTCCAAAAGAGACTGCAGCATTTTTTTCTCTTCATTTCGTCCTATCATAGCTTCACCCTTTTCTTCCAAAACTTCAATATTTTTATAGTTGTGGAAATTTTATACCCTAATTATACTATCTATTCTCAAAAATAATTGCATTTTTTATCTTTAAGAGATCCCTGCAACACACTTCTATTTGTCTAACATTATACCCCCCGCAGTATTTTGTTTGGTTACTGTTCACTCGCTTCCAGCTCGCTCGCGTAACGGATTTTGCCAATTAAATCGCCTCCGGCGATGGGCAAAATCCAATGGCTTTTCATCTTTCTTGGTCGCAACCTCCGCAGCGTAGTGCTCCGGTTGCGTCTGAACAGTAACTTTGTTTGTTTTGTGTACAAAATACTTGCTTTATATTGACGAGTTCTTCTATTACTGATAAACTATATTTAACATCTCCCTCAGGCCTCTGCGGAAACGCATGCACACTTGGGGGCGTTTTGTTTCTATGGAGTTTTTCATGTCAGAAAAAGTATTCAAAACTATCAATGAGCAAATCGAACTTCTTAAATCTCGTGGACTTATAATCACCAACGAAACCTTGGCACGAGAATTT
>KE384175.1:0-110211 GCA_000424365.1 Lachnospiraceae bacterium NK4A144
GGAAGGAACCTAAGACTAAGATGAGAAATCTGATTAAGAAGGGAATTCCGGAATACTATGCATATATGGCGGCTAATAGCCGCAAGGGACATTGGTTCTGTTCTAACCTAACAACGGTTAAGCGAGCTATGTCAAAAGAAAGACTGATAAACAGTGGCTTTTATGATTTAGCCACAGCCTATCAGTCTGTGCACGTCAACTATTGAAAGCGCCGTATACCGAACGGTTCGTACGGTGCTGTGAGAGGACGGCGGTTAGTCACCGCCTCCTACTCGATTTTTGAAAAAAGCGATAAATAAAATTTTGTGCCAAAATCAGTACATAGGAATGTGTACATATATAGATTCATGCTATAATTGATTCGCTATTGTTATAAATGGAGGGTTAATTAGAAATGCTGCTTCGCTCAAGGCAACTCAGGAGAACGATACTGCTGATAATCGATATTACAACACTTTTGCTGTCTTTTACGATTTCATGGATGTTTAGATTTGGAAATATACATACATGGACATATCAGGAACTATATCGTACCACGATGGTGGTCATGGTACTTATGTATATACTTGTATTTTTGTTTCATGACAGCAGGCGTCCGCCGGTGATGAGTCAGGGAGTTTTTGACACGATGTTGTCTGTGTTTATGAACCAGGCATTGATGACGGCGTTTCTGTTTGTATATTTCTTTGCCACACAGCAGGGAACGTTGGTATCTCGTTATGTTATCGGTATGACTGTTGCCATTAATCTTGCTGTCAATATCATTTCGAGGTTGATTTATGTGACATTCTTGAGAAATTGCACCGGAAATGAAGATAATATGACTAATGTCATGTTGGTAGCATTGGCTGATGATGCACCAAGGATACTTCATAGGATGAAGGATAATGTGAATTTTACAAGAGTTTCATGTATCACTATACTTGATGAAGATCTGATAGGGACAAAAATAGATGGTGTGCCTGTAGTCGGTAATAGAAACAATTATCTTGAAACGCACAGACATTACGTTTTTGACGAAGTGTTTATTCACCTTCCATATGATTATCATTTTCCGCTAAGAAATCTGATATTGGGCTTTGAACAGATGGGAATAACTGTAAATCTGAATGTAGAAGTCTTCAATATCGATGCCAGAGAAAAGCAGATTCGTAAGTTTGGCGGTTATCAGGTTATTTCCTTTAGTGCGGTTAATCTGAATACAGGTGGACTGGTAATAAAAAGGTTTATAGATATCATTGGAAGTATAATTGGTTTGATGATCTGTGGAATAGCACTATTGATCTTTGGGCCGATAATTCATTTTACAAGTGAGGGACCGATATTTTTTGCTCAGACCCGAGTAGGAATAAACGGAAGACGTTTTCAGATCTACAAGCTCAGAACCATGTACCAGGATGCTGAGGAAAGAAAAAAAGAACTGATGGCTAAAAATGAGATGAATGGTCTGATGTTCAAGATGAAGGATGATCCGAGGATCACGCCGATCGGCAAATTTTTAAGAAAGACTAGCATAGATGAGCTGCCGCAGTTTTGGAACGTTCTGAAGGGAGATATGAGCCTTGTTGGAACCAGACCGCCGACGGTGGATGAATATGAGCAGTATGGAAGTTATCATATGAGACGTCTGTCCATACGTCCGGGTATCACAGGCATGTGGCAGGTTTCCGGAAGATCAAACATCACTGATTTTGAAGATGTTGTCCGTCTGGATCTGCAATATATTGATAACTGGTCGGTATTACTTGATTTCAAGCTACTGTGTATGACAGTTTGGACGGTGGTATTTGGAAAAGGTGCTTCATAAGAAAAATATGTGGACATAAAGCGACCGGACGGTTTGGAGGGGCCGTCCGGTCTAAAGGAGAGTATTAGTTGTTGGTATTAAACCAACGAAGGGGGAGAATATCTATATGAATTACTTATCGCCGTAATTCATTCAAATGAAGTTTTCGTCGCTTCACTTGATAGACATAGTATATCGAAGATTTGTGACTAAAAAGTGTTTGTAAATTAAATGATTTGTAAACCAACGCTAAAATAAATCGAAAATTTCTTAAGAAAAAAGAAATTTTATTCAGCTAGTTTTTTAAGCGCGGTCATTATACCGTCCAGATAATCACCATTGAAACCTTCTATAGTACCCTTATCAGCGCGTTCTGCGATCTCGGGGATCATAGGTATCTGACCAAGTACCGGTATCTTATATTTATCTGCAACTTCCTGCACATGACTATTTCCAAAAATATCAATTCTCTTTCCACAGTCAGGACAAATAGCATAGCTCATATTTTCAACAAGACCGAGGATAGGTATATTCATCTGCTCGGAAAGATTTACGGCCTTTTCAACTATCATGCTGACAAGCTCCTGTGGGCTTGTAACAACGATGATTCCATCAACCGGAAGTGACTGAAATACAGTGAGCAGAACATCGCCTGTTCCCGGAGGCATATCTACAAACATGTAATCGACATCTCCCCAGACAACTTCAGACCAGAACTGTTTAACAGCGCTGGCAAGGATAGGTCCGCGCCATGCCACAGGATCTGATTCATTATCAAGGATAAGGTTAATGGACATAAGCTTTATACCTGTTTCTGTTTCAACAGGAAGGAGACCTTCTTCGGTTCCGTAAGCTTTTTCGTGGGCTCCAAACATGCAGGGGATAGAAGGTCCGGTTATATCTGCGTCGAGAATAGCAGAAGTATAACCCATTCTGTTTGCAGAGATTGCAGAAAGAGCAGTTACGAGAGATTTTCCTACACCACCTTTGCCGCTGACGATACCGATCACTTTCTTGACACGGCTTCCGGGATTGGCAGGTTCTAATAAACTTCTCTGACTGCAGGAAGATCCGCAGTTGCTGCAGTTATGTGTACAATTTTCAGATGACTCGCTCATTAAAGATTCCTCCTAATTATAAACGTCAGTAAATAGCTGACTAAATGTTGACGGATGCCCTTATACGGACAATTCACATCATAACTGTGCAAAGATTTTGGCACAACTAGGTTACAGTATACCATATTTGAAAATTGTTGGTAATTTTATCCAAAAATATCACTTGTTGTGTGAGGCAAGTAATGATAATATAACAATAAACTGAGGTATTCTGTATGGATAGGGGTGAAAATTCATACAGGAGAGGGGTAGGCATATATCTTAATGCTTTACTGAGAAGAGGCGTCACAGGAGGGCATGTATGAAGGATGTATGCTATTTGTCGGACGCTTCGGAATGGAGAGTATAGATGAGTACCGAAGTATTAACATCAGTACAGGTCGATGTACTTGGCGAAATTGCAAATATCAGTATGGGTAATTCGGCAACCTCCCTTAGCATGATGCTTAATAGGAAGGTAGATATCACCACGCCGAGTGTAAAGATCATTAAAAGATCGGAAGCACTGGATGACTATGAGAAAACGTGTATTTTTGTACAGATTCATTATATTAAGGGTCTCTCAGGTAATAATGTGCTCGTATTGAAGGAACGGGACGTTCAGATCATGACAGACCTTATGATGGGTGGAAACGGTACAAACATCGCCGGAGATCTGACAGAACTTCATTTGTCAGCAGTTTCTGAGGCGATGAATCAGATGATGGGAACAGCAGCAACATCATTGTCATCTCTTCTCAATATCCCTACCGATATCAGTACACCGGAAGTTAATACGATCGATGTAGAATCGGTAAAGATATTTGAAAAGATATTTGAAGGTAAGAAGGATAACTTTGTGAAAGTTGCCTTCCGTATAACAGTAGGTGATCTTATCGACTCTACAATGGTTCAGCTCTATCCGATAGATTTCGCTATTGAAATGATAGAGGAGTTCCAGAAAGTAGAGGAACGTGAAAGAAATAAGTAAAACAGTTATTCGCTGATGATCTTTCCGTCAAGAGAGATAGTTACTACTTGCCATGGAATGAACTTACCGCTGTTTTTCAAGGCGTTGACGGCAGCGTATTCAAGACCTCCGCAGCATGGAACCTCCATTCGGACTACTTTCATGCTGCGGATATTATTGTTTTTAAGGATAGCTGTGAGTTTTTCCTGATAGTCTGTATCATCAAGTTTAGGACAACCCACGAGGACCACGTGATTACGGATAAAATCTTCGTGGAAACGGGCATAGGCATAGGCTGTACAGTCCGCTGCGATGAGAAGGTTTGCGTTGTCATAAAAAGATGCTTTATCAGAAAGCAGGCGTATCTGTACAGGCCACTGTTTGAGTTCACTAATGCCCGCCTGTTTTGCTGTAGATGGAGTTTCGCTCATGCCTGTCGTGTTTTCAGAAACAGGTTCTCTTTTTAAAATCTGCTCTCTGGTTCCGGGACAGCCGCTGAAATGTGCGTGAGAGACAGTCTTCTGGCTCTGTTTATGGGCTTTAACTGCATCGTCATCATATTCTGCTGCTTCTCTTTCGATGATCCTTATTGCGCCTGTAGGACACTCAGGAAGACAGTCGCCAAGTCCGTCACAGAAATCATCTTTAATAAGACGTGCTTTTCCATTTACTATCTCAATGGCGCTTTCGTGACAGGCATTAGCACATAGTCCGCAGCCGTTACATTTCTCTTCGTTAATATCAATAATTTTTCTAACCATGATTTCTCCTATACAAATGCTATTTATTTATCGTTGCCGTTATTATGACGTTTACATCATTTATCATAATTAAATAATTGTTTTATTTATGTAACAAATGATACATTTCTGCGGAAAGGTTTTAGATATGATATAGAAAGCTAATGACCTTGGCATGAAAGGAAATCTGTATGGTGCAGAAATATAAGCAGGTACTATTGGAAAGCAATCTTTTTAAGGGCCTTACTGAAGAAGATATTAGTGAGCTTATAAAGTGTGGGTTTGGCACACTTCGTACATATGATAAAAATGAAAATGTTTTCCATGAAACAGATCGACCTGAAAAGATAATGTTTCTTTTGTCCGGAAGTATTGTCATTGCAAAGGATACCTTCAGTGGGAGAAGGATGATCATCACGGGGATCGAGCCCGGTGAGATCTTTGGAGAGGTATATGTATTTTCAGGACTTGATAGCTATGATATGTATGCTGAGGCGACAGAAAAGTCGGAGATACTTTTTTTAGACAGTAAACTGTTTGATGAGGAATCTTTTGAATGTGATCCGAGGATCATGATAAGGATCAGAAATAACCTTATGAGAATATTTGCTAAGAAGGCGTACATAATGAACCGCAGACTGAAGGTTTTGGGCGGGGCGAGTCTTAGAGGAAAGATTGTGAGATTTATGCTGGAGCGTCAGAAGAAAGATAAAGGAATAAATGCACCGATAATGCTGCTGCCAAGGGAGGAGATGGCAGATTATCTGAATGTGACCAGACCCTCGTTGTCGCGTGAACTTGGAAATATGGTAAGAGATGGACTTATATCCGTAAAAGGAAAAAAAGTCGTAATACTGGATCAGGAAGGGTTAGAGGACTGTCTTTGATCAGAATAGTGTTTTTGTTTAAAAACTTGTTATAGAAACAACAAAACGTCAGACAAGCGTGTTATAATAATAAACAAATCTCGGGTTTGCTAAAAATAGCTGATAAGATCGCGAAATGATGAAAGATAATATAATATTGGAGATGCGGAAAGCAGGAGCTTTCCTATCGGTGCCGGATCCCATGATAGCAGAAAACGTTGTTTTTACAGGCTGTCGTGCATGCCCGGCACCTTTTTTCTTATAGAAAATTCCGATGAAATTCCGCTAATGAAAAAATTTTTGAAAAATAATAAAAAAATGCTTGACGTATATATGGGGTTGAGGTATTATAAATATCGCGCCGCGGGAAAGCGCGGCGGACACAACTAAATCGGGGTGTGGCTCAGTTTGGCTAGAGCGCCATCTTAGGGAGGTGGAGGCCGCAAGTTCGAATCTTGTCACTCCGATTATTTTTAAGAGATGCGAAGACAGAAATGTTTTTCGCATCTTTTTTGCTATATAAAAAATTCGGATAAGCGCTGATCATATCGTAAAAAGTGATGTGATAATAATTGTGATAAAAAACTTGATAAAATTTAACACTTTGCATTGACAAAGTGATTGCGCTGAAGTAATATAAGATTCAATTAAATGACGCCGTTGAAATCAAAAAAACGGAGGTTCATTTATAACTTAATAATAAAACCAATGAGAAAGAGGAGTAATTCATAAGAAGCTGACTCAGAGAGCCGCAGGTGGTGGGATTGCGGTACAGGGACTGTGAATGAATGGACTTTTGAGGGCGAACTGAAGGGATCATTAAATTGATCCGTATAGGTGAGACGGCTGTTCCCCGTTATAGGAAAACACATATGTTGGTATGTGGTAATGAGAGGGCATTTTATATGCCAAGCAAGGTGGTACCGCAGGAGTAGACTTTATTGCTCTTGTCCTTGCCAGTATGAAAACTGGCTGGGACAGGGGCTTTTTTGATGCCTCTAATCCCTGCCAAATAAGTGCAAAAGGTGCAAAACACCGGGAAATGGAGGACGTTATGAAAAACAACATGGTGAAGAAAATTCTTTCTGTAGGACTTGCTGCTGTAATGGCACTTTCTCTTTCTGCATGCGGAAGCAGTTCATCTGCAACTACTGCAGCAGGAACAACAGCAGCTGCTGAAACTACTGCTGCAGGATCATCAGAGAGCAGTGCAGCTACAGAAGCTTCTGGAGATATGAAGAAGATCGGTATGATCCAGTTTACGACAGTACCGTCTCTTGATAATTGCTATACAGGTTTCCTGCAGGGACTTGAGGCTGAGGGATTTGTTGAAGGACAGAATATTACGATCGATTTTCAGAATGCCAATGCTGAGCCTTCTACGGCTGATACAGAAGCTCAGACCATGGCACAGAAGAAGTATGATCTGATAGGTGCTATCGCTACTCCGGCGGCTATGAGCGCATATGGAGCGTGTAAGGCAGATGGAATTCCTGTAGTATTCACCGCAGTATCAGATCCGGTCGCAGCACAGCTTGTAGAAAGTCTTGATAAGTCAGGAACGATCTGTGCAGGTTCATCAGATCAGCTTCCGATAGAGGCACAGCTTAAGCTCATCAGAGCATTTCTTCCGGATGCAAAGAAGATCGGTATCCTTTATACAACAAGCGAACCTAATTCCATTACAGATCTGGAGATTATCAAGAAACTCGCACCTAAGTATGATTTTGAGATCGTTGATCAGGGCGTGACAAATGCCAGCGAGGTAGTTTCCGGAGCGCAGACCTTGGTTTCTAAGGGTGTTGACTGCTTCACAAACTTCACTGATAACAACGTAGTTAATAACCTTCCGAGTGTTCTGCAGGCAGCTGCACAGGCAGGAATCCCGGTATTTGGTTCAGAAGAAGGTCAGGTATATGACGGTTGTCTCGCATCTATCAGTATTGATTATGTAGCACTTGGAAAAGAGACAGGTATCATCGCAGGAAAGATCCTTAAGGGTGAGCTGAAGCCTGAAGATTCTGCGATCTATACATCAAATGAAGGTGCACCGTTTATCAATACAGAAGTAGCTGAGTCACTTAATCTTGAGATTCCGGCAGATTATCAGGACGGAACAATGGTTACGACCGGCAGCAATAAGTAAGAAAGTAATGTAAGGAGTATAAGGTAATGCAGATTTTTCTCGGTCTGCTGGAGGTAGTCCTCAGAGAAGGGTTTATCTACGGCATCATGGCCATGGGTGTATATATCACATATAAGGTGTTGAATTTTCCGGATCTTTCTGTTGATGGAACATTTCCTTTGGGTTGCTGTCTTGCGGCAGAACTTATAACAAAGGGGATGAATCCGTGGATCGCGTGCCTCATCTGTCTGGCAGCGGGAGGTGCGGCAGGTGCTCTAACAGGAGTACTTCACGTGAAGCTTCGCATCACGGATCTGATGTCCGGTATCCTTGTTATGACGGCTTTATATAGCGTAAATATGGTCGTGACCGAAAAAAAGGCAATACTTTCAATATTCAATATGCCGACGATCTTTAATTCCGGTTTTGGCGGAAAACTGTACGCGATACTTGGACAGTGGGGATGGGCTGTTATGGCAGGTATTGTATGTCTGGCAGTCAAGCTTATTTTGGACCTATATCTGGAAACACGTTCGGGATTGCTTCTCCGGGCAGCCGGAAATAATCCGAAATTTGTCGTTTCTATCGGAAAAGACCCTGGCAATATGAAAATCCTGGGACTGATGATCGGTAATGCACTTACGGCTCTTTCCGGATGTGTACTTGCGCAGCAGAGAGAAAGTGCTGATGCAGGCAGTGGTACGGGAATGGTAGTTATGTCGCTTGCAGCTGTTATCATCGGAAGCGCAGTTCTTGGAAAAGCAAAATATATCCGTTCAACAACCACTGCTGTTATAGGTATGATTGTTTACAGAGCATGTCTTACCATCGCAATGCAGCTCGGACTTGAAACAATTTATCTGAAGGCTCTTATGTCTATTTTGTTTGTGATCGCATTAATTTCCTCCAGATACAATGAAGAAAGGAGGAAGAAAAATGGATAATTTTGTTTCGTTTGAGCATGTATCAAAGACTTTTAATGCCGGAAGTGTCAATCAAAATGTGATCTTTTCGGATTTTAATCTGAGTATCCCAAAGGGCAGCTTTGTAAGCGTGGTAGGTTCAAATGGATCAGGAAAAACAACTATGTTGAATCTGCTCTGCGGCTCATTACCGGTGGATTCCGGAACTATAAAAGTCGGCGGAACAGATGTGACTAAGCTTAAAGAGCATCAGAGAAGTGCTTTTTTAGGACGTGTGTATCAGGATCCTTCGGCAGGAACATGCCCGAATCTTACGATACTGGAAAATATGGCACTTGCTGATAATAAAGGTAAGAGCTATTTCCTCCAGCGAGGTGTAAATAGAAAGCGGATAAATGATTATAAAGAGAAACTTTCGCTTTTAAGAATGGGGCTAGAAGATAAGCTGGAGCAGAGGGTAAGTACTTTGTCCGGCGGACAGAGGCAGGCATTAGCGCTTCTCATCGCAGCTGAGACAGATCTGGATCTGCTGATACTTGATGAGCATACGGCAGCACTCGATCCTAATTCTGCGGCTACCGTAATGGAACTTACAAAGAGAGTGGTTGAGGAAAAGCATGTGACGACGCTGATGGTCACGCACAATCTGAAATTTGCAGCGGACTATGGTGACAGACTTTTTATGATGCATCGTGGAAATATCGTATATGATATTTCGGGGGAAACTAAAAATCAGGTTAGTATCCGTGATCTAACGGATAAGTTTGATGAGATATCAATTGAAGACGGAAATTAAGATAGTTACCGTGTTCGAAAAAACAGACAGGAAGTGAGGATAAAAATCTTCGTTTCCTGTCTGTTTTGTGTTAGTATAGATAAATTGTATATTGCGTGTCTTTTGGAACGTAGAAAAAATCCTTTATTGAAGTTAATGGAATGGATGGATATGAGAAACGAAAAGAAGAATAAATCTGAATTTGGTAGAGATAATAGGGAAAACAAGAGCGGAGTACGCAAAAAATCCGGTAGTAATAGATTTAATGAAAATAAAGCTCCTGTAAAGAAAAAGAGAACAGGCGGCAGAAATTCATCCTTTGGAAAGTTTGATGACAGAAAGAAACATCACGGAAAACGTGCATTTGCTATGTTTGACACAAGTTTCATAGAAGTTCCGGAAGATGATCTTCTCTTTGATGGAGGGGATGATTTTGAAGAATTTGACGCGTTTGAGGATTTTGACAAAAAAGAAAAGAAAGAAAAACGTAAAAAATCCCAATCACGCTGCCCTGTTTTTTCTCTTTGCGGAGCATGTAAGCATATTGATGTGCCGTATGAGGAGCAGCTGGAAGAGAAGCATAAGAAGCTCAAGAGACTACTTGGAAAATACGGAAAGATCGATCCTGTTGTGGGAATGAAGGATCCTCATCATTATCGCTGTAAGGTGACAGCGACTTTTAAGCAGAAATATGATGGTACAGTAGAAGCCGGAAACTTCTCAGAAGGTTCACGTAAAGTCGTGCCTGTTAAAAAGTGTTATCTGGAAGATCCCGTTGCAGACAGAATCATCCAGAGTGTCGCAGATCTCATAAAGAGCTTTAAGATGAAAGTCTATAACGAGAAAAATGGTTATGGACTGATCCGTTACTGTATGGTTCGTGTCGGAAAGAATACAGGAGAGATCATGGTGATAATCGTCACACGTTCACCTGTTTTTCCGTCAAAGAATAACTTTGTAAAGGCTCTTAGGGAAAAGCATCCGGAGATCACGACTATCGTACAGAATGTGAATGACCGTACGGATTCGATGATATTGGGACCGAGAGATAATGTTCTTTATGGAAAGGGATATATCACAGACAAGCTTTGCGGAAAGACTTTCAGGCTGTCTCCCAGATCGTTCTATCAGGTAAATCCGGTTCAGACAGAGTTTCTTTACAAAAAAGCTGTGTCACTTGCAGGACTTACAGGAAAGGAAACTGTTCTTGATGCCTATTGCGGTACGGGGACTATCGGAATAATAGCCGCCGATAATGCCGGCAAGGTAATAGGTGTAGAGCTTTCGCCCGATGCAGTGAAGGACGCGCATATCAATATAAAGCAGAATGATGTTCCAAACCTCACAAACGGGAAGAGACCCGCAAAGGTTGAAGTGTATCAGGGTGATGCCGGTGAATTCCTTGAGGAATATTACAGAGAAGGCGGCAGAGTGGATACGGTTATCATGGATCCGCCGAGAGCCGGCTCATCCGATGAATTTATCGGTACTCTTCGAGAACTTCTCCCGGACAAAATTGTGTACGTGTCATGCAATCCTGTAACACTCGCCCGTGATCTCGAGAAGCTCACAGAATATCAGCCCGGAAAGGCGGGATACTTCGTAAAAACGATTGCTCCGTTTGATATGTTTCCGTTTACGGATCATGTCGAGACTGTTGTTCTTCTGTCCCAACAAAAGTCTGATGATCATATCGAGATAGAAATTAATCTTGATGAGATTGATGCTACAAGTGCAGAGACAAAGGCCACATACAAGGAAATCGAAGAATGGGTGCATAAACACTATGGATTTCATGTGACAAATCTGAACATTGCGCAGGTGAAGCAGAAACATGGGATTATAGAAAGAGAGAATTACAATAAGCCTAAATCAGAAAACAGCAAGCAACCGGGATGCCCGGAAGAAAAGGTTAAAGCGATTGAAGAAGCTCTAAAACATTTTCAGATGATATAAATAAAAACTCGTGACTATCGGTATTTGGTGGCCACGAGTTTTTTTACGTACATTTTACCAATGTTGATAATGGATTTTACATGTATCTGCTAGCATTGCGCTAGGAGGTGAAGAGTATGTCTAAAATATGGAGTTTTGTAAATGACTTGAAGGTCAAGAAGAATCATAAAATCACAATGTTTATGTGGCTTACAACAATACTATATGGATTAACTGGCGGTTTGATATGGGGATTGATTGGAAGATTGATATTACCTGAAATAACTTGGCTATTTTGCTTTATAGGGTACCCGGCGGTGTTCATGGGACTGCTTGGCGGGGCAATCTATCTATACAATCATGAGTTCATATGATTTTTCAAGACTTTTACTGAACTTTTACATAAAGATGGCTATGGATTTTACATTAGGCGAATAATATTGTCATTGTAAAAAATACGGCGCCAAATAATGTAAGTTTAGAAAGGAATGAAAAATATTATGAAGAGAAGGATAATTGCTATTATGGCAGCAGTAAGCATGATGACATTTGGGCTAGTAGGATGTGGAAGCAATAGTCCCCAAAGTGCTGATGCTGCAGAGCAGGGAAAAAATGTGGAATCTGTAGAATTAAATGGAACTATTAAACTTGCAGGCTCAACTTCTATGGAAAAACTTTGCGAGGCTATGGCTGAGAGTTTCATGGAGAGAAACCCAGGAGTGACAGTTACCGTTGAATATACTGGCTCAGGTGCAGGTTTGGAATCTCTTGCAGCCGGTTCTGTAGATATCGGAAATGCTTCCAGAGGCCTGAAGGATGAGGAAAAGGCAAGTGGTGCAGTAGAAAATATTGTGGCAATTGACGGTATTGCAGTGATTACTAATAAGTCTTGTAGTATCAAGGATGTGACATCAAAGAATCTTGCTAAAATCTATTCGGGCGAAATTACAGACTGGGCTGAGCTTGGTGGTAAGGAGCAGCCAATCATTGTAATTGGTAGAGAGGCAGGTTCAGGCACAAGAGATGCATTTGAAGAGTTACTTGAAGTAAAGGATGGTTGCGTGTATGCACAGGAGTTGGATTCAACAGGAGCAGTTCTTGCAAAAGTAGCAACTACACCAGGAGCAATCGGTTACGTCTCGCTTGATGTGGTTGATGACACCGTGTCAGGATTAAAGATTGATGGAGTGGAGCCAACAGAAGAAGAGATCCTAGCAGGAAATTACATGCTTCAGAGACCGTTTGTAATGGCTACAAAGGGCGAAATGTCAGGGCAGAATGAATTGGTTCAGGCTTGGTTTAACTATATCAATTCTGATGATGGTAAGGAAGTTATCAAACAAGTTGGACTTATTATTCCACAATAAGGGGTATACATGAAGAGAAAAGCATTTATAGAAAAAACTGCCAAAACATTATTTGAGCTTTGTGCAGTAGTGGCTATATTTGCAGTTTGTGCAATTACTATCTATATGTTCATGAAAGGTGCCCCGGCTTTAAAGGAAGTCGGGGTTTTTGATTTACTTTTTAAAACCATATGGAAGCCAACTGCAAGTGAACCATCTTATGGTATTGGATTTATTATTTTGGCTTCGGTAGTAGGAACTACCACTGCACTTTTTCTTGGAGTTCCGATAGGATTGTTAGCTGCAGTATATATATCAGAAATGGCAGGAAAAACAACAGGAAACATTGTACGAACTGCAATAGAATTATTGGCTGCCATTCCATCAGTAATATATGGATTAATTGGAATGATGGTACTTAATCCGATTATGTTTAGATTTGAGCAAATAATATTTGAAGACGATAGTTCTCATCAGTTTACTGGAGGAGCAAACATGCTTTCTGCAATTATTGTACTGACAATCATGATTTTGCCAACGGTAATAAGCGTAAGCACATCGTCGTTAAAAGCTGTATCTGACACTCTTAGAGCAGCGTCGTTAGCACTTGGTGCAACAAAAGAACAGACAATATTCAAAGCAGTTATTCCAGCGGCGAAATCAGGAATACTTACAGGTGTAGTGTTAGGTACAGGTAGGGCACTTGGTGAGGCAATGGCTATAAATATGGTTGCAGGGGGAGCAGTTAATATTCCGTTACCATTTAATTCTGTTCGTACTCTTACCACTCAAATTGTAAGTGAAATGGGTTATGCCCAAGGTACGCATAGACAAGTATTATTCACAGTGGGATTAGTCTTATATATTTTTATCATGATTGTGAACTATGCATTGCTAAGAGCAAGGAAAGCGGGGATTGATGATGTCGATTAGTAGAAGAAAGTTTATTGATTGTATCCTGCGCTTTTTAATATATATCTGCTCGATATTTTCAGTACTTTTGTTACTTGGAATTATTGGATATGTGTTAATAAGAGGTATTTCTGCGGTTAACATAACATTTCTTACTTCAGTAACAAGCGTATTGAAAGGAACTGTGGGGATTGCAGGTAATATTGTAAATACATTACTGATTATTCTTATCACCATGATAATTGCAACTCCAATCGGTGTAGGTAGTGCAATATATCTTAATGAATATGCAAGGCCTGGGAGAGTTGTAACAGCAATAGAATATGCAACAGAAACCTTGAGCGGTATTCCATCCATTATCTTCGGCCTATTTGGAATGATGTTTTTTGGAGAAAAGCTCGGATTAGGTTATTCACTTTTGACAGGATCTTTAACATTGATTCTCATGGTGCTCCCTTTGATAACACGAAATACGCAGGAAGCATTAAAAACTGTACCAAGTTCGTATCGGAATGGTGCAATCGGACTTGGAAGTGGCAAATGGCACATGATACGAACAATACTTCTTCCAAGTGCTATGCCGGGAATAATCACAGGAGCAATACTTGCCATAGGAAGAATTGTGGGAGAATCAGCGGCACTTTTATTTACAGCCGGAAGTGCCAAGTTATTACCCCAAGGGATTAGCGGACTTTTAGCTAAACCATTTCAGTCTGGAGGAACCCTTACTATTCAGATGTATCTATCTGCCACAAGTGAAGGTGATTTCGAAACAGCATTTGGAATAGCTGTAGTGCTTTTGATTATCGTATTGGCTATAAACCTTGCAACAAAAGCATTAACAAAACGATTTGATGTGACAAGAAAGGAATAGTAATGGGAGAAACAAAAATCAGTGTTAATGATTTGAATTTATATTATGGACAAAATCATGCATTAAAAAATGTAAGCATGGAAATAAAGGAGAAGGCTATTACGGCATTTATTGGACCATCAGGTTGCGGTAAATCTACCTTTTTGAAAACTCTAAACAGGATGAATGATTTAGTTGAGGGAGTAAGGATTGATGGGACGGTAAAAATCGATGGAGAGGATATTTATGGTAGAGATATAGACACTACGCTGCTTAGAAAAAAAGTAGGCATGGTATTTCAGCAGCCAAATCCATTTCCAATGAGTATATATGATAATGTGGCTTATGGTCCAAGAGTCCATGGCATTAAGGATAAGAAAAAGCTTGATAAAATTGTAGAAGATAGCCTGAGAGGAGCTGCGATTTGGGAAGAGGTGAAAGACAGATTAAAGAAATCCGCTTTATCACTTTCCGGGGGACAGCAGCAAAGAATATGTATAGCCAGAGCTCTGGCCGTAGAACCTGAGATTCTGCTGATGGATGAACCTACATCGGCTCTTGATCCTATCTCTACCACAAAGATTGAAGACCTTATGGAGGAATTAAAAAAGAACTATACAGTAGCTGTGGTCACACATAATATGCAGCAGGCCGTGAGAGTATCGGACTATACTGCATTTTTTCTTGTAGGTGAGATGGTGGAATTTGGCACAACCAAGCAGATTTTCTCTTACCCAAATGATAAAAGAACTGAGGATTATATCACCGGAAGGTTTGGCTAATATGCTTAGTGAATTAGTAAGAATTATAGAAGGGAATATTCGAATGAGAAGTAAATTTGATGAACAGCTTTTAGAACTTAATCATAAGATGATTGAGATGGGAAATAATATAATATCCTCGATTCAGAAGGCTATAGAAGCGTTGGTAGCCCGAGATATTGATCAGGCAAAGCTGATTATGGATGGTGACGCAGAAATTGATCATCTCCAGAAAGTAATCGAAAGTATATGCTTTAATCTTTTGATACAACAGCAGCCAGTTGCAAGAGATCTTCGAACAGTGACAGCAGCAATGAAAATGGTTACTGACATGGAGCGAATAGGTGATCATGCAGCAGATATTTCGGAAATGACTATACTTATGGGGCAGAATAGTCAAATAGATAAGTTTAATCATATTTCAGAGATGGCAAGCGAGACAATGATAATGCTCAATCATAGTATTGAAGCTTATGTAGAAAAGGATGTTGTAAAAGCTAGGGAAGTTATTGAACATGATGATATTGTTGATGAGTTGTTTGTAAAGGCAAAAAAGGATGTTATCCAACTTATCTTAAATAATCCTGAAGAAGGTGAGGAGGCAGCCGATATTTTGATGATAGCAAAGTACTTTGAACGAATAGGGGATCATGCAACAAATATAGCAGAGTGGGTAATTTATTCACTAAAGCAGAAGGAGAATGAAGATGAAGTATAAAGATATTAAAGAGAATGAAGAGGTACTGGCATTAATAGCAAAGGGAAATGAAAACCTTGGAATATTGGGGTATACAGACCATTCAGAAGTACATGCAGCTTTGGTAGCCGAGCGTGCTACCAATATTCTTGAGATTCTTGGATACAGTAAGAAACAGATTGAACTTGTTAAGGTGGCTGCATTTATGCATGACATTGGGAATGCCATCAATCGTAGTAGGCATGCAGAGTATGGTTCATTACTTGCAAATGACATATTAAAGAAAACAGGCATGGATAGGCAGGAGAGACTTACAGTGGTTTCTGCAATCGCCCATCATGACGAGTCAACAGGTGGAGCTACAGATGTAATATCAGCTGCACTCATTATAGCAGACAAAACAGATGTTAGAAGAAACAGGGTGCGTCAGAAACCAAAAGCCAACTTTGATGTTCATGATAGAGTGAATTATGCTGTTACCAAAACAGATCTTATTATTGATAAGGATAAAAAGCAAATTTCATTAAATCTCGAAATTGATGAGAAAATCTGTACCATGTATGAATATTTTGATATTTTTCTCGGTAGAATGCTGATGTGTAGAAAAGCTTCAGAACTATTGGGAGTAACGTTTAGATTAATGGTTAATGGAAATAAAGCATTGTAATAGTAAGCAAAGTTTATAATTTTACATAGATTTTACATAGGACATTCATACATTTTACTTTCATTCAGTATGCTAATAATTGGCGTATTTTTTTAGCATACCCAGAAAGGAATTTGTATGGATATTTTTAATGTTCTAAATATGATAGGTGGGCTATCCCTGTTTCTATATGGAATGAGCATGATGGGGAATGAACTGTCAAAGATGGCAGGCGGAAAGTTGGAAATAATTCTTGAGAAGCTTACTTCAAAGAGGATATTTGCGGTGTTGCTTGGCGCAGGAGTTACGGCAGTTATTCAATCATCATCTGCAACTACTGTCATGGTAGTTGGATTTGTAAATTCAGGCATTATGAAGCTAAATCAGGCTGTAGGTATTATTATGGGGGCAAATGTGGGTACAACTATTACATCCTGGATGCTTTCACTTACAGGAATCGAGGGAAGTACCATTTGGCTTAAGATGCTAAAGCCTTCATCATTTTCGCCTATATTAGCGGCAATAGGTATTATTTTAGTTATGTCAAACAAAGAAGAATCTAAGAAAAAGGATGTTGGTGGAATCTTACTTGGATTTGCGATTCTCATGTTTGGAATGGAAACAATGAGTGGAGCTGTGTCTGGGCTAGCAGACAATACTTCTTTTACAAGAATGATGACAGCTTTTAGGAATCCTATACTTGGAATGGCTGTTGGTGCAATTCTAACGGCAGTAATTCAAAGTTCATCTGCATCTGTTGGTATTTTGCAGGCACTTTGTTCTACCGGAGCTGTACATTATGCAGTAGCGCTTCCGATTATTATGGGGCAGAATATCGGAACCTGTGTAACCTCAATTATTTCATCTGTTGGGGCAAACAGAAACGCACGTCGCTCAGCGATGATTCATTTATATTTTAATCTTATAGGAACAATTATTTTTATGGTTGTATTCTATTCTTTGAATACAGTTATAGATTTTGTTTTTTTAGATAAGGCTGCTAATGCAGCAGGTATAGCTGTGATTCATAGTTTATTTAATATTGGTGCGACAATACTTCTTTTCCCATTTGCGGATAAGCTTGTAAAGCTGGCTGAAATAACCATACCAGATGGAGCAGAAGAGCCGGAGGCTAAAAAGGATTCTATCATTATTGACGAGAGATTCTTGGACAGGCCGGCATTTGCAATGGAATTATGCCGTGGAAAAGTAAGAGAAATGGCAGAGTATTGCCAGAAATCTATCACCTTATCACTGGAAGCCCTATTAGAATATGATAAGAAAAAGGTTAAGGAAGTTAAAAGACTTGAAGCTGTAGTCGATAAGTACGAGGATGCAATTGGCTCATATTTGGTAAAAGTATCAAGTAAGAATATTTCAAAATCAGATAGCCAAAGTATGTCCATTATTTTGCATAGTATCAGTGATCTTGAAAGGATTTCAGATCATGCCTTAGAGATTGTTAAATCAGCAGAAGAAATAAAAGATAAGGGCTTAGAGTTCAAGAAGGGGCAGCTCAGAGAAATGAAAGCTCTTTGTGGAGCTGTTAATGATATATGTGCACTAACAGTTGATAGCTTTTGTAAAAATGATGTAGAGCAAGCTACTCATGTTGAGCCTCTTGAAGAAGTTATTGATACACTATGCAAGACCATTAAGGAGAATCATATTAATAGATTGAAGAAGGGAAAGTCTACTATTGAGATGGGATTTATTTTGGATGATGTATTGACCGGTCTGGAGCGAGTATCTGATCATTGTTCAAATATAGCTGTTGAAATGATAACTATTTTAGATGATGATTATAATACGCATGAGTATTTTGAAAGCTTATCTAGTGAAGACAGAAAGAGCTTCAACAAGGAGTATGAAGAACTGATTAAGCAGTACCCCATCAGTAAGAAAGAGATAGAACAGTCTAAGGACGCACAATAGGAGAGAAGAATGGCGCTTATTTATATAATTGAAGATGATGACAGCATAAGGGAAATCGAAGAGCTGGCCCTCATAAATGCGGGGCATAAGGTATTAGGATTTTCATGTGCAAAAGATTTTTATGACAAGATGAATGATGTGATTCCGGATTTATGCTTAGTGGATATTATGCTTCCGGATGAGAGTGGCAATGAAATAGTAAAGAAGCTTAGAAAAAATCCTGAGACAAAGAAGCTTCCTGTGATTATGGTTACAGCTAAAACAACAGAGCTTGATTTAGTTAGAGGAATTGAGGATGGTGCTGATGATTATATCAAGAAGCCATTTTCGGTTATGGAACTAATCTCAAGGGTGAAAGCCCTGCTTCGTAGAACTCAGGCTGAGGATATAAAAGAACTTAGGCTGGACGAACTAGTTATAAATAATGAAAAGCATGAGGTTACTATCAGTGCAAATCATGTTGAGCTAACCTATAAGGAGTATGAGTTTTTGTCTTTTCTTGTATTAAACAAAGGAATCGTACTGAACCGTGACACTATCATGGAGCAGGTATGGGGAGCTGATTACGAGGGGGAATCAAGAACTATAGACATGCATGTAAAAACTCTTCGTCAAAAATTAGGGGATTATGGTAGTAGAATCAAGACCGTGAGAAATGTAGGATATGTAATCGAATGAAAATAAGAATAAATATAAGACTGGTTGGAATTGCGATATTAGCAATTATCGCAACAGTTATTGGAATTACAATTATATATTACAATCTCTTTGAGGGTCAGGTGCGATCAGATCTATCTGTCAGTGCGAAACTTCTAAAGGATACCAAATATTTTGAAACAGTAGATATTGATGTAGATCAGATAGATTTATCTACTGATTTAGATGAGCTGCGTGTAACTTGGATTGATAAAGATGGAACTGTTTTATATGACAATGATGCCTCAGCGGAGCTATTGCAAAATCATTTTGACAGACCAGAGATACAGGCGGCTTTTGAACAGGGTGAAGGGGAAGCAGTTAGAAGATCTGACACTATGAATGAGGATACTTTCTATTATGCGTTGCGTTTAGATAATGGAACGGTTCTTCGTGTTGCTACCAATGCACAGAGCATTTGGGCGGTATTCATATCAGCGATACCAATTATTTTATTAATTATTCTCCTTATCATTTCAATTTGCATAGCGATTTCTCATCTGCTTACAAAACAGTTTTTAAAACCAATAGAGATTATGGCGGAAAATTTGGAGAATGCTGATTATGAATCACCGTACAGGGAATTGGATCCTTTGGCAGAAATGCTTCGCACCCAGCATACAGATATTTTATCTGCTGCAAAAGCCAGGCAGGATTTTACGGCTAATGTTTCACACGAGCTGAAGACACCGCTGACCGCTATTTCTGGTTATGCTGAATTGTTAGAGGGAGGAATGGTAGGCGCTGAGAAGCAGAATCATTTTTATCAGGAAATCAGAAAGAATGCCGACAGATTACTTGCATTGATAAATGATATTTTGAGACTCTCGGATTTGGATAGAAAAGATTCTGAGTTACATTTTACCGAGGTTGACTTATATGAGACTGTCTCAGAATGTATGGAAGTCTTATCAGTTAATGCGAAACAAAGAAACGTGACAATAGAGCTTGAGGGGAAAACGAGTATTGTTTGCGGAAACAAAGATATGCTCAAAGAGTTGGTTGAAAATCTGGGGCAGAATGCAATCAGATACAATAATCCTAATGGCAAGGTAAAGATTTCTGTGGGAACAATTGATGGTCAGGTTGCGCTTATAGTTAAGGACAATGGAATAGGAATACCTGCTTCAGAGCAGCAGCGAATTTTTGAACGATTTTATCGTGTTGATAAAAGCAGATCAAAAGCTACAGGTGGAACAGGGCTTGGTCTTGCGATTGTAAAACACATAGTTGAGATTCATGATGCCAAAATTGAGTTAGATAGTGCACCTGGGGTAGGAACGACTATATCTGTGTTGTTTTAGGATTATTTTTTCTTCTTCCCGCGTCCATTTCCTTTAACCGGTTTGCAGAGATTAGAGTAGCGCTGCAAAATGTCGGTAAAGGTCTTGAACTCGTATGGATCCATCTTAGTAAAATTGATTTTGAAGAGTTTGCTATACATGACCATCTGAGCCTGAGTGACATTGTCGGCGGTCTTTAATTCCTCAAATGAGTCAAGGATATCGTCAACCGGTGTGGTTGCATCACCGGTTTCTGCATCTTTGCCATGGGCATCTCGTATAGCTTTTGCTATTTTGACAATGTCGTTTCCAAGAAGATTGTTGAAGTAGTTGTCTTCAGATATGGTTGCTGTTTCTAAGGTTTTCATGTAATGATCTTCATCGGAAATGCCTTTATTTTGAAGCCGAACTCTTGTCTGTTCAATCATTTTGTTGATGTTTCGAAATTGCATTCCGGCAAGATTATCAACGTAGATTTCCATGTCCGAAAGAAAATTTATAAAATCCGGGTGCTTAATCATTTCACAAATCAATCTGACATTAAGCTTCCCACTTTTTAGTAAATCTACAGTTTCATCATCCAGTCCAAGTTCATCTATAGGAAATAGATGTTGTTCTCTATTTTCAGTAAGTCCCAGAAGATAGTCTGATGTTACTCCATAAAAATCCGCAAGTGTGATGATGGCCTTGTGAGAGATTTCTTTGTAATCATCTGTTTCATAATTTCCCAGTGATGCTCTGGATATTCCGGTCTGCTCTGACAATTCTTGCAGAGACAGGCCTTTTTCTATTCTTAAATCTTTTAGTTTTTCCTGAATTGATAATTTACACTTCAATGCTTTATTCCCCCAGTGCTTTTCCTAAAGTCCTTGTATATGTAAATCATAACAGAATGTAAGTTTGCTATAAATGATGAATTCCAATATCGTGGAAAAATTTGAGTAGAGCATCTATTTCCTACCTCTTGGATATACGGAGTTGGGCTTCTAAATCTTGGATAATTAGTCCATGAACAACGATAACGAGAGGAGGTGAAAAGCAAATGTTGTTAAATCAGGGATACGTTCCATGTAACAAACAGATTCATATCAAGATTCCCGAAAATGAATTACAAATGATTCACGACAGGATGGAGCAGATAGGAATCAAAAACATGAGCGCCTACATTAGGAAGATGGCAATCGATGGATATTACATCCACATTGATTTCAGTGAGTTATTAGAAATCATCAAACTTCTGAAAATTGACAGCAACAATATCAACCAGATTGCAAAAGTTGCCAATTCATGTGGCACTGTAGATAGCAAAACAATTTCTGATATGAAGGAGAATCATGAGCGAGTTTTGAAAAAGGTAGAAAAGACTTTCAACAAATACTTAGACATTTATTGACTTCGTTTTTAGCCTGCTTTGCAGGCGTAGCTTGTCGATGAAAATCGGCAATCAGGGGGATTGGGGCACACTCCCCAACAAGCAAAATCGCATCAGGTGTACACCGATGCACTGCTTGCCAATTTGTGAAAGACTATAAAACTATGATGAAAGGGAGGAAAATATGGGAAGGAATTACTTTGAAAATCCATCTTGTAATGTAGCTTTTGAAAGATGCATCGATGTACTTGCTGAGCTAATTGAAAAGTATGCCGGTAAGTTTGCTATGGATGATATAGGCTATGACTATTGCGTATATATTGGCAATACGCCGGTCACACTTGTTTATTCATACAAAAATTTGGGTGATCGACTCAAAGATTATTATAGGCAATGTTATCACAATCAAGACTCAGGGATGAAATCAGAAAAGAGCATGTGCCAAAAAGCAAGTTGACAGTGACACAGTGCGGAATTACAATGGTGTCAGAAAGCGAGGTGGCACAAGATGAAGATTACAACTCTTGATGAAGCCCTTGAAAGAATAAAGGAATTAGAAAAAGAGGTTGCAGAGCTAAAGGCGGAAAATGAAACGCTCCGTAACCGTAACTTCGGTGGTCGCAAAAAACATGATGAAGCTTGGATGGCAGCATACAATGATTTCATGTTGAAGTATGAGAGTGGCATGACTCTTATGGAGATTGTGGCAGAGGGGGATGTCAGCAGAAGAACAGCCTATCGCTATCTGGCATATTATAAAGAACTGCAGAAAATTGCAGGGACTTCAAAAAGTGTTCAGAAGTGAACACTTTAAATATTAAGGTTAAGACATAGAATCTTGAGGTCAAAAAATTTGACCTCAAGATTTGGAAAGGAAAATATGGACGGTAAAAATAAGAAAGCGGTTGAGAATACTGAAATAGTTCCAGTAGAAATCACGGAAGAACTTTTGAAAGAAAAACTATATGAGGTACGTGGCGTAAAGGTGATGCTTGATTCAGATTTGGCAGAAATATACGGATATACTACAAAAGCTTTGAATCAGCAGGTGAAAAATAATCAAGATCGCTTTGATAATGAGTTTACTTTCAAATTGACTCGAGATGAATGGAAGGACTTGAGGTCAAAAAATTTGACCTCAAGTTGGGGCGGCTCAAGATACCTTCCTAATGTTTTTACGGAACAGGGCGTTTATATGCTAATGACTATTCTGAAGGGAGAGCTTGCGGCAAAACAGAGTAAGGACTTAGTTAAAACTTTTAAGAAAATGAAAGATTATATTCTTGGAAATCAGAGCCTTATCGGTCAGCGCGAGGTTATGCAGATTTCGATACAGACTATGGAAAACACTTCAGAGATTTCAAACTTGCGTATGGATATAGGATCCGTTGAAAGGCAGATGTCCGATGTAATGGAACAGCTGGGGGAGGTAGTTACTAAATCAGAATTGGCAGATATGATGAATGGTTTTGTTAATAATGAAGATAATGGATGGCTTATGTTTAATACTAAGTATTGCAGTGCCGCTGTTGCTTATTCTTCCATATACAGCCAAGCGAAAAAGTCAATATACTTAGTCGATAACTATATAGGTCTTAGAACGCTGGTGTTACTGAAAAATGCGCCTGCAGGAACTGATATTAGAATATTCAGCGATAATATAGGGAGTGGTAAACTTCACAATGTTGAGTATACGGATTTCTGCAAAGAATATCCTAATATTAAACTCACCATGCAGCACACCGGTGGAATATTTCATGACAGATTTATTGTTCTTGATTACGGAACAAAAGAAGAACGTGTATTCTTATGCGGCGCATCGTCAAAAGATGCGGGTGGTCGAATCACAAGTATTGTAGAAGATTTTGGAATAGATAAGTATAAACCGATGATAAAGAAATTATTGCAAAATGGATTATTGCAACTTCCATAGGAGGATGTTCTAAATGAAGAAACAAACAAAATGCTATATCTACACCCGTGTTTCTACAGCAATTCAGGTTGACGGTTATAGCTTGGACGCCCAACGAGATAAGCTAACCAAATATGCTGAATATCAGGATATGGAAGTTGTAAAAGAGTTTTCTGATGCAGGCCACTCCGGCAAGAATATAAATGGTAGACCGGAGTTCTCAAGGATGCTTGAAGAAATCGCAAGTGGTGCGGATGGAATAAGCTACGTTCTCGTTTTTAAGTTGTCAAGATTTGGAAGAAATGCAGCTGATGTTCTCAGTTCATTACAGCTAATGCAGGATTATGGTGTTAATCTGATCTGTGTAGAAGATGGAATAGATAGTTCTAAGGAAGCAGGAAAGCTTATGATTTCAGTTCTATCGGCTGTCGCTGAAATTGAGCGAGAAAATATTCTTGTTCAAACAATGGAAGGACGAAGGCAGAAAGCAAGAGAAGGTCGCTGGAATGGTGGTTTTGCTCCCTACGGATATACGCTTGTTAACGGGGAACTCATAATTGCAGAAGATGAAGCTGAAATCATTCGTATTATTTTTGACAAGTATATTCATACCAATATGGGTGTCAATGGTGTGGCAGATTACCTAAACACGCATGGATATAAGAAGAAAAAGCGTCAGAATAATACACTTGATGCATTTGCAAGTTCTTTCATAAAGGGGGTGCTTGATAATCCTATTTATATGGGAAAGATGCCTTATGGCAGGCGCTCTAATGAGAAAATTCAAGGAACGCGAAATGAATATCATGTTGTAAAACAAGACGAATATGATTTATATGATGGAATTCATGAGGCTATTATTTCAGAGGATGACTTCAGACTTGCAGCTCAAAAACGTAAAGAAACTGGAGTAAAAAGAGAAAAGACGCATAGCCTTGAGCATGAACATATTTTATCGGGAATATTACGGTGCCCTGTTTGTCATGGCGCTATGTATTCTAATGTTAATCGTAAAAAGAAAGTTGACGGCACATACTATAAGGATTTCTTCTATTATGCATGTAAGCATAGGCTTAAAGTCGATGGTCATAACTGTAGCTACCATCATCAATGGGGGCAGGATAAAGTAAATGCTGCCGTAGAAGAGGTTATATATAAGCTCGTCAATAACCCAAAGTTTCAAGATGCTCTCAAAACTAAAGTGGGAGCAAAAACAGATACAGAAGAGTTGGAAAAAGAAAGAGAAATCTGTCGGACCAGACTTCGACAGACAATCGGTGCTAAGAATAAACTGGCTGAGCAGATGGACGCTCTTGATGTTAGTGACAGGTTCTATGACAGAAAATATGATGATATGCAGGAGCGCATGAATAAGCTATATGAGGAAATTGGTGCAATAGAAGATGAGATTGATACCATCTCCCTGAGAATCGAAAACATAAACAAGAAGCAGCTTTCCAAAGACTCTATCTATCGCATCCTTAAGAGCTTTGATAAAATATACGGTGAATTCACAGATGCAGAAAAGAAGCGCTTTATTAACTCTTTTGTAGAGCGTGTTGAAATCTTTGAAGAGGAACAGGAGGATGGTCGCTTCTTGAAGAGTATCAAATTTCGGTTCCCGGTATACTACAATGGGGCCGAGACACAGGAAGTGGATCTTTCTGATTCTGGTTGGGACTATCAAAGAAGCCTCGAGACGGTAGTATTGTTGTCCAAGAAGAACACATATAAGAGATAAGAATATTGATTTTAAAGGCTTGCCCGGAAAGCACCGTTAAATGGTGCTTTCAGCCCTGGGCGGGCCTTTTATTTTTAACCGGAAATAGGACTTATGGGAACTGATCAATAGCGAAAAAGTTGACACGGCACTATGGATATTGGGAGATTGCATACAGTTCAACGATAGGTTTGTGTGGAAAAATAATAAAAATTATGCATTGACATAATAACGCTATTGCGTTATTATCAAATTGCGCAATAACGGTGCTGCGAATAAAAATTGTTCTGTTAGCTCTATGGGGCTAAGTAGAAAGGAGTCATTATGATTACAAAGACATTCAAAGTTAAGGCAAGCACATTTAGAAAGCTGGATGATCCGTTTGAAAATGGACCGTCTAAGAAGTATGTTTTTTATTGTAAGGTAGGTGATGTGCCGGAGGGAATTCCAATGGCTACTAATCCTCGTGAACAGAAACTTTCATCCGCTGTGGCGAAAGCCATTGAGACTTCACTTTGCAGCAATGATGGATATTTTCATCTGAAAAATCGTGGTATTGTTATTTCTGCAAGTAAGGTTGTGTTCAATAACCAGAAGGAAGAGGTGACAATTGAATTTGATGATAATGCACTTCATGGTAATATTGATGGTGGTCACACATACAAGATTGTTTGTGAACACAAAGATGATAATCTTGATCAGTATGTGCAGTTCGAAGTAATGACAGGTGTTGAAGATATCATTGAGGATCTCGCACGTGCACGTAATACATCTGTACAGGTTGATGAGAAATCTATGGCTGAATTGGCAAATAAGTTTGATCCGATCAAGGAAGGTCTTGAGGGAATGCCTTTCTACCAGAGAATTGCATTTAAGCAGAATCAGATTGAGACCGACGATGAAACGGGAAAGAATCTGAAGATGATTGATGCAAGAGAGGTTGTTGCAATCATCAACATGTTTGATATAGAAAAATATGACGCTAAAACACAGCCGACACAGGCTTATTCATCTAAGGCAAAGATGCTTACAATGTATCTGGATGATCCAGAGCATTATCGTAAGTTCGTAAACATTGCCCCTGACATCTTCGATCTGTACGATGCAATTGAGACAGAATTTGCAGAAGCTTATAATAGTACTGGTGGTCGTTATGGTCGTAAGAAATATGCTGGATATAAGGATGGAGCAGTGGTTGGAAAGAGCAAGTTCGGTCAGAATGAACTTACTTATAAGGTTCCGGATGGTTTAATGTATCCTGTTCTTGCAGCATTTAGAACTCTCGTGGTAGACAATTCTTCAACCGGAAAGTACGAGTGGTACAATGGAGAGGAACCTATCAAGGTTTGGGAGAAGTGCAAATGCGAGTTAACAGGCAAGATTATGAGTTTTGCTGCATCCATTGGCGATAATCCAAATGCAGTTGGTAAGGATACAAATATATGGGATTTAGCTTATATGACAGTTATGCTTCAGAAGTAAGGAGGTGGTCGTATGAGTTACTCTATCAGGATTCGCTTGAAAGATATATTAGAAGAACGGGGAATTAAGCAGAAAGAGCTTGCAGAAATGACTGGCATCCGAGAATCTACTATCAGCGATATTTGTCGAGGCTCTCGTACCGTTATGAATTTTGAGCACGTTGCAAAAATAGCAGAGGCATTGGAAATTTCAGATATTAGAGATCTAATAGAACTGGAATCATAAATTAATGAGGCTGTCACACTAATTGGTGTGGCAGTCTTTCTATAAGACTGAAATATAAAAGTTAGCTTATAGAGATGGATGAGGTACTTGTTCAGATGGAAAATGACTATGCTATCAAGGAAAAATGGTAGAGCTATGCAAAGAATAATGACCGTGCCACTTTTATGTTATTGTTTGAGAAAGGCATTCTAACTATGGCTGCTGAGCGTTATGAGCAGAATGATGAGTTTTTTAAAAAACTATTTTCAGATCCGGATATGATGCAGCAGGTTATGGATACAGTCGGGTCTGTTCTTTATGAGAGACTTCGTAGTCCTAAGATTTATGATCCTAATTCGGGAGTTATTGAAGAGGCAACGCCGGAGACGTATGTAGAGGATGTTTACGCAAAAAATATATAGAGGATAGAGACTAAAGTTAAGGGAGAGTTTGAGCATGAAGCTGATAAGCGTGGTATGTCCTAAGTGTGGAGCATCGATTCAAGTCGATGCAGACAACAGAAATCTTAGTTGTAGCTATTGTGGAAATACGTTGATTTTGGATGACGAAGTAAAACATTTTCAATTTGATAATGCAGAAAAAGCAGGATATGAATTTGAAAAGGGAAGGCAACGTGCTCAGAGGGAACGATATGAAAACGTTAATTATAATATCAAGGATAACGCAAAAACTTCCAAGAAGAGTAGAACATGGTTGTGGATACTAGGTTGGATTTGTATTTTTCCGGTTCCTCTGGCAATTATTATGTGGCGGAATAATAAAATAAAGATGCCGGTAAAAATCGCAATCATATTTGCAGCATGTCTTTTGTATCTGGGAATTGGTCTCTTGAGTAATATTTCGGATTCCGGCAACAATGCTGTGAAGGCAAAAGATAATGATATAGTTGAAGAAAATGGATTAAATGAAGACGTTGTACAGAATGAAGAATCAATAAACGAAAGTAAAAAAACACAAACAGATTTGGAGTCAAAAGAAGCTAAAAAAGAAAAGAAAAAAAAGATAATTACATCGGACGATCTTTACGATCTTGCTGATGAATTTATTGAAAAGTATAATGCGGTAGCGGAAAATAAGGCAGTGAATGTTACAAAATATGACATTCATGAAGAGCATACTCGAGTAGAATATCGTTTACAGGGATTTGATGATTCGGTGGGATCATATGTTGAGCTTTCTGATGGTTATCTTGAGGTCATAACTTCAATGCCGGGATTTTTATCAGATGGATTGAGCATGAAAGACATCAGGATATACGGTAGTTTTAAGGAATTTGAAACAGCCAAGGACGCTCTAGAAAAAATAGCACCAGTGCTTGATCCTTCTATAACAGTGGAAATGATTCAGGACAGTTGTACGGAATATCCGGAAAACGAAATTAATGGGGTGATAAGAGGTGATGATGGTGCTAAATCGGTGTATATAGTCCGAGAAGCAACTCAATCAGAATATAAATATGAGCTGTTTATAGAATAAAAATATATTGGAGGATGGTATAGAAATGGGGTTGCGATTTAGAAAATCTGTAAAAATCTGTAAAGGTGTTAAAGTTAATTTTTCTAAGTCAGGAGCTAGTTTGTCTCTTGGAGGACGCGGTCATGCTATGAATTTTGGACGGCGTGGAGTGAAAGCGACTTTAGGAATACCGGGAACAGGGTTATCGTATGGGACTACGATTATAGGTGGTCATAAGAAATCTGGTTCACATCATAAAAGTAAAACGAAAACAACGAGGAGCACATCAAGATCCACAAGCTCGTCAAGACAGACCTACACTACTCCGTTACCTAAAAACATTCAGATAAAGATGGACCCAAATGGAAAGGTAGAAGTGCTAAATGAATGGGGAGGAGCGATTACTGATCAGTCCGTATTAAGGAAGATTAAACAAACTGATGCATATAAGAATCAAGTGCAAATTCTTGAACAACAAAGACAGCAAATGCTTGATAATGCCTTCAACGATGCAAAAGAGGAAAATGATAAATTTATTGATATCTATAAGCTGTCACCAGATGTTGATAAACTTGAAAAATACCAAGAGATTCTAGCAAATCTTAAACCGTCTGTATATGTTTGTAATGATTACACTGTTCCTTGTCCTACGGAGGAACAGATCAGGACGGCGCTTATGAATGAAGCGAAGGAAAATGTCAGCGGTAATTTTTTCACAGTTGGAAAACTGCGTAAGAGTTATGTAGAAGATAATCTTCAGACTCGATTAACTCAGGAGATGGCACGATGGAAAAGTGAAAAAGAGGCATTTGATAGTTCTGAAAAGGATAGAGAACGTAGCGAGAATGAACGTTTTCTTCAGGAATTCGAAAATAATAAAACTTATATGCAGGACATAATCGCAGGTGAGAATGAAGTTGTCTCTGAGATGGTCGAAGCCTGGATAGCTTCTTGCGAGCTTCCGGTCGAGATTAATGTTGATTATGAGTGGGATAAAGAAAAAAGGAGCATGTACCTCGACGTTGATTTGCCGGAAATTGAGGATATTCCTGAAAATGAAGTGGTGCGATTAGCGAGCGGTAATCTTAAAGAAAAAAAGAAGACGCAGGCAACGTTGAAAGAAGAGTATATGAGGCTTGTGTTTGGTCTGGCGATATTTATTTCTGCAAATATTTATAACTGTAGCCCGGCAATTCATAATCTGATTATATCTGGCTATACGCAGCGTCGGGACAAATCTGGAGAGCTGAATGACGAATACGTATACTCGATAAAATTTACTAGAGATATTTTTGAAAATAGTTTTGTCTCCCGCGTTGATCCTTATAAGTTTTGCATGCGCTTTGAGAATAGGTGCAATGTGACAAGTACAATGTTAATGAAAAAGATAGAGCCTTTCGAGGCAGAATAGAAAAGTAAGCTGGTTGATAGGAATAATTAACGTAATGATGAATGTATTATTATTCATTCGATAGAGGTATATAACATCATTTCTGAGGATAACAGATCAGAGAGGTAAATCAAAATATGGAAGGAATCGATCGTTGAGCAAGTATAGTAGCTTTAAGAATTATCTAGAAAATAAATACTACAATGAGATGTATAACGCGATTAAGATTTATATGTTGAATCATAAGAATTTATTGGGAACATATTCGCGCATTGTTATTGATACGTCTTATATTGACTTGGATGATATTCATGTTATGGGGGTATCCTTTCATAAGAAAGATGGAGATTTACTAAGATTTTGTGCATCGGTACAGGCAGATGTAATTTTAAGAGGTATAGGAAAACGTGACTATGAAGCTGATGAGCAGCAATTATGGTTTTCGGTTTGTTTTTCGGGGCGTCTACATAATGGTCTTAATAGGGTTACTATCACAAAAGTTGATCTATATAGTAAAGATAAATTTAATTCAGAAGACTCTTTGAGTAGATTTTTTGTCCCATATTTGTATGCGAAGGATTTGGATAAAGAAGCGGAAAAGTTTCTGAAGAAGTATTATGGCAAGGCTCTGAAATCGCCTATGCCCATTAAGATTGATGAACTTCTTCAGAACATGGGCCTTGAAATGCATTATGCACCTCTTCAGGACAATATTTTTGGAATGACATACTTTTCAGAAGCGGATGTTGAAGTATGTGATTTCTTCAAAAAGAATATTGAAACAAGGCATATCGAAGCTGGTACAATTCTCATTAATCCTAAGGTTTTCTTTATGAGAAATGTAGGGTCAAAAAATAATACAATCGTGCATGAATGTGTACACTGGGATAGACACAGAGATTTCTTTGAACTACAGAAGTTACTAAGTTATGATGTTAGCCATATTTCATGTGAAGTTGTTGAGGAATATAGTACCAAGACAAAAGACATTGATAAAGCCTTAAAGTGGATGGAATGGCAGGCTAATGCTTTGACACCGCACATTTTAATGCCGGCTGAGACGACAAAGCAGAAATTCCAGGAACTGCTATCAGATTTAAGAAAAGTCTATCCTAATAGGCGTAATGCTATTATTGTTGAGTTTGCGGTTGCATCTTTGGCTGATTTCTTTGACGTTTCTGTAACATCTGCAAAGATAAGGTTAACAGAGTTAGGGTTTGACTTTGTGCAAGGAACGAATGTTTTTGTAGATGGTAGGAGCTATCCGCCGTATAGTTTTAGGGAAGATACATTATCAAAGGATCAGACTTTTGTTATTGACGCTAAAAGTGCAATTATTGAGTCAAATGTGAACCCCAAGCTTATAGGCCTTGTTCAGTCAGGGGCTTTGATTTACGCAAATGCAATGTTCTGTTGCAATGACGATAAGTATGTTACGCGAAATAATAATGGGACACCAATTCTGACAGATTATGCGTTGGAGCATGTTGATGAATGCTGCGTAGTATTTGATCGTAAGACACGAATAAGCGAAAAATATGATGATTCATATTATCGTAGGTGCTTTTTGTGTAGAGATATTGATTCTGGTTCAGTTGTGGAAGCAACTTACAATCCTGATTATAAGAATAACCAGGATGTGAGTAAAAGAGCTGAGGAGATTCAAAAGACAAAAGCTATACTGGAAGAAACTCTGAAGGTTCAAAAAGAAACCGCAGGTATGGAGTTTCACGAGTTACTTGCATACCATATAAAACGTCGTGGATTAACAGAAGAAGAACTTGCATTCAGATCTGGTCTGAGTTCACGAATGGTAGGAGAATATCATAGAAAGAGCTATAATATTCAGCTTCCTACGGTACTTGCGTTATGTATAGGTTTGAATTTGAAACCGGAGTATTGTTATTCTCTGATAGAGCGCGCCGGCTATCAGTTTAAGAATACTAATGAACACATGGTTTACAAATATTTGATTAATAACCATACGGATGAGAATTTGGAATCTTGGAATCGGATTCTAGCAGAATTTGATATTTCACAGAGATTGCCAAACAACAGAGCATAAAAAAATTTTGAAAAATCCGGAAGTCCGACTTCCTGGTCATAGATAGCTAATTATAGAGCTTTACGTTGAACTAATAAAAAATGTTCAAGTAAGGCTCTTTTTTTGCGCCTTTTTCGGGTTTGATCGGAAGTCCGGCTTCCTGTTGGGATATGAAAATAAGACATATCATACAAATAATGAAGCTCAAAAAACTTCATGAAATAAAGGTGGTGCGGCCTTTTTTGCACTGATAGGAAGCTGCCATGTCGAACGTTTTCATGGGTCTCAACGGTTGACTATCAAACAATTAAATACTGAGTCGGTTTATTGAGACGAACTGACCACGAAGCGAGATGGGGGATTCTTATCTTGGTGGTCAATTATAGTCTTTTTATTTACCCATGTGGATTCCTCCACGCAAATCAACGGAGGAAAAATACTATGGTAGAGTCAAAGAAAACGATGACTCAGAATCTTGAAGAAATGAAGAATAGAGTCGACGTTAATTTAGAACAAGAAGGAAAAGATTTTGATGAAAAGGTTGAAGACGGACTGACCGAGGAGCAGAAAGCTAAAATAAAAGAGGAGACTGGCTGGTCTGATGAAGTCATAGACGTTATGATAACATGGGTTGAGTATCAAATATATAAAAAAGCAGGTTTACAAGAAGTAGAAATTGGTGGCAAGAAGTGTCTTATTAGAGATGACATTGACTTGGATAAGAAGTGGGAAAATGGTAAATTTGATGAAAACGGGAATCCTAAATTTGAAAAAAATCGAGAACGTATGGAAAAAGGCAGGGCACCTCTTGATGAGAGCGGTAAGCCTATTCAGCTTCACCATATTGGACAACATGCAGATTCACCTCTTGCCGAATTGAAATTTGTGGAGCATAGATGTAATGGTAATGACACAATTCTTCATCAAAAGACTAAGGAAACTGAAATTCATGGCGCGGGAAATAGGTGGGACAAAGAACGTCAGGAATATTGGAAGAATCGTGCAGCATATAGTAAGGGAGAGAGTGGCAATGGCTAATATAGTGGAGAAATTAAAAATGATACCTGATTTGGGAAGAGCAAAGGGATGTTCTCTTAAACAGATAAAAGATGCACAAGAGCAATTGGATATGGTTTTCCCTGATGAGTATATTGATTATGTAAAAGAATTTGGTTGCATTGATTTTGGAGCGACAGAATGGACAGGCCTAAATATTAAAGGTTATTTGAATACAGTTACAGCTACGCAGCAGGAAAAAAATGTAAATTCCAGTTTTCCACATAAGCATTTTGTGTTAGAAGATTTAAGTATTGATGCCAAAAAGGTTATTGTGAATGAAGATGGGAAGGTTTATATGCTTCAGTACGAGAGAATAACACCTTCGTGTAATTCAATTTCTGAATACTTAGATATGTGCATCCAAAAGAATCGTTAAAGTTTTTGAACATAGTTTATGTTGAAGGTGGTTTCAAAATCTGAGAAATTGTTAAAGTTTTCATTTTCATGAGCTCTTTAATATACTACCAGTGAAACGTACCTAACCTTGCTTTTGGCAACGTCGAGACGATAGTATTGTCGTTCAAGAAGAATACACATAAGTGATAAAAATGGAACTGGATCCCATGTCTATCAAAATACCTTATGTAATAAAAGTAGCTGCCTAAACAGCAGTATTGGTGTTATGGACGCACCCTGAACCTACGTTGAAGTTTTCAACACGCATCAGATGCTCGGCAATTCAATTGCCGAGTAGTTCACTGGAGTTGATATAAGGCGATGTACAAAATGTGATTCATAATATATTAGGTTGAATTATAGCTATAATCTATAGTAAAATGTGATTAAGAAATGGAGGTGTTCACATGAAAATTGATACCAATACTATGATTTCAATCACAGAAGCAAACCAGAACTTTTCCAAGGTTACCAGATTAGTTGATGAGAAGGGATCTGCGCTTATTCTGAAAAATAATGTTCCACGATATCTTGTAATTGATTTTAGTAAAGCAGATGAAAATTCTGTTGCCTCAAATGAAGATGTTCTTGCCATATCCAAAAGACTTCTTGACCAAAATAAGGAAGCTTATCAGGAGCTTGCGAAATGAAAAGATTAAGCAAAGAGCAGATTTTGATGCTTCATTCTCAGTTGATTGAAGTGTCAGGTGGAAGTGATGGAGTAAGAGATTATAATTTGCTGGATTCAGCGTTAGAAAGTCCATTCCAGTCATTTGGAGGAGAAGATTTTTATCAGACCGTTCAGGCTAAGGGTGCAAGACTTGGATACGGTCTGATAAAAAATCATTGCATGGTTGATGGTAAAAAAAGAATCGGGACTCATGCAATGCTGGTATTTCTTGCTTTGAATGGCATAGAACTCAAATATACTCAAAAAGAGCTGTATGAAACAATTCTAAAGGTTGCAGATGGAAGTATGGAATATGACGATTTACTGCAATGGGTTTTAGAACATGAGGTGTGATTCCTCGAATACCAATTCGAAATAGTAATAAACACGAGCGGTGAGGCGATTGTCTTGTCGCTTTTTTGTTTGGGCAGCTGTGGGAGTTTTGATTGACAAGTAACAAGTTTGATTGCATTATTTGATTGAAATAGCGAATCAGATATAAATTCCGTGTAGATTATGGTACTGAAGGCGATGGCAAGGTGTCGTTTAACGAGAACGATGTCGAGATGCTAGTATAGCTGTCAGAGAAGAACATATATAAGAGATAAGAATATTGATTTTAAAGGCTTGCCTGGAAACTACCGTTAAATTGCGGTTTCAGCCCTGGGCAAGCCTTTGTTTTTATTTCTCAAGAAGGCTTTCCATGCTACAACCGAGCACTTTTGAGATTCGGTAGAGAGCATCGGTACTCACTTTGTTGATATCTGCTTCGTGAAGCGTATAGTACATGTTTGTCAGGTCTTCGCAGGAGAGTTGTAAACGGTAACTGGACATGAATATAGTACATAGTTACAATGATTAATGAAAAAAATGGCTCATTCATCTCGTGAAAGGGCAGGGAAAGTTGGGATATAAATGAAAAATATTTTCGGAGCAGATATTACAGATAAGAATGATTCGCATGTTAATTATGAAAAGTTTATAGACAGAAGAATCAGTGATGAGACAAAGAAAATCGCGGAAGACTATGACAAAAAAGTGTCGGATATTATGGCAAGAGCAACTATTCCGGATCTGTTGATAACGATTTATAGAAGCAGTACTTATGTGATGATAGCAGCGGTGCTGCTGTACTTGTCAAGTCATATAAAATACAAGTTAGTGATCTTCGGAGCGCTCTTTTTGATCGCAGGAGTCGCAAAGATCGTCATCAGGAAGTATGCTGAGAAACGGAAGAAAAGCGTAATGACTGAAGAGGCCAAAGATGAACTTGACAGTGAATATAAAAAAGTTCAGGTGCTTATCAGTAATGAACTGAGGATTCCCGATGAAACTGAGAAAGTCGATGTATTAATGGAGCGATATATCGAGAAGAACGGAAAGGTAAAGAGTAAGGGATATATTATCACCGATTGTAAAAACCTTCCGGTGAAAATATTTGAAGAGGATATGTATTTTTGCATCACGGATAATGTCGAAGTAGAAAGAATCCCATTTTCGTCCATAAAAGGTATTTCTTACACAAAGTGGAAAAAGAGCTTCTTAGAATGGAATAAGGAGGAAAAATACAATTCAAAGACTTTCAAAAAATATAAGGTTGTACAGAACGGAATGGAAATATATTTCGTGAAGTGTCTTAAAGTTGAATTTACATGTGATGGTGAAGATTATTACCTAATGTTCCCCATTTATGAAAAAGACAAGGTTTTAAAGATTGCACATTTAACGACACTGAATAATGCTTATGCTATGTAAACAATGACTGTAACTAAATTTCGATGGATTACAAGATAGAACTAAACTAATGAAAGTCAGAGGATAACCTCGTAGTCAATGAATGAGGTTATCCTTGCCGCTTTCTTAAATTGACTTTATTCAAGACTATAGAAGAACCCACAGGAGTGTTCTTGTGGGTTAGTAAAAAGTGTAAGTAAAACAGGCTTTTTTTCAGTGTGGAGAAGAGTCTGTTTTCTTTTCGTGATATGATGATAATGGAGTTGAGTATTTAGTAATGGGCTAACAGAATAGAAATTGATAACGACAGGGTGTGGAAATTATCTGCACCCTGTTTTGTTTACAATATGTACTTGACAAAAGCGATTGTTACGTAAGCGAAATGTATTACACCGGTATAATACCTAAAGTACATTTCGCTTTTATTTTTCAGTTTCGTTTTTCTGATCAGTAGAACAAGACCTTCTCATTTTATCTGTCCATGGCATCAATTCATCTATGTTTTCGGACTCATCATTGTAGCCCATCATTTCAATCAATACCTTTTCCAAATATTTCATGACATTTAGCTTGTTACGTTTTGCACTTTCGACCAGGCTATATATGATCGCACTGGTTTCAGCGCCGTCTGTAGAGTTATGGAACATGAAGTTCTTTCTTCCGACAGCGTAAGGACGAGCACTGTTTTTCGCGAAATTATTAGAAATCGGGATACGTTCATCCAGCAAATAATTCTTTGGCATGTTCTCCATGCCGTGAGGGCTGATATTCATACATCGCGATGGGAGGAAATCCATCGTTTCCGGTGCAGTACAGCCACATATAGGATTTTGACTGTGGTGTCTTTCCATTCTCTTTAAGGACTTGACACGGAGTCTCATCCATACAGATCAATATCCTGTCTATCAAGTAATGATGCAACCGTTCATACACAGGTCGAAAATACTTTTCAGCACAGGTTATGCTCCATTTCACCATTGCAGTTAGGACAGATCCGATCTTCTGGATCTACTGGAATGACACGCTTTTCCGATGGAAGATTTTTATAGATTTCTTCGTTTGTAGACTTCTTTTTTCGAGACTCTTTTCTTTTATAAGATGAAATCTCTTTTTCGCAATTAAACAACTTGAAATACTTACGCAGATATAATCATATTCTGGATTTAAAAGTGATTTCACTTGTGCTATTTTATAAATCAAAGTAGAACAGATACACCAAGGATTGAATTGCTATGGATAACCTAAAACCAATACTTTCTGTTGATGAACAGATTCAACATTTAAAGGATAAGGGTGTTAGATTTGAAATAATGGATGAAGAAAGTGCTAGGCATTATTTGACCGAGCATAATAATTATTTTAAGCTTACATCTTATAGAAAAAATTATGCGAAGCATCCGGATGGCGAGAATAGGGGTAAATACATAGATCTTGATTTTGCATATTTAGTGGATATTGCTGTCATAGATATGCAGTTAAGATACATGATAGTTCCGATGGCGCTGGATATCGAACACCATACTAAGTTGCAGTTGCTAAGGAAGGTAGAGAACCATTCAGAGGATGGCTATCAAATAGTTCAGGATTATATAGATTCTCTAAGTGCAAATCAAAAGGCAATTTATGATGGCGAAATAGATCGCAACAGAGGGAATGTATATTGTGGAGATATAATCGATAAGTATGATGGAGCGTATCCAATCTGGGCTTTTCTTGAGGTTATACCATTTGGACGCCTTGTTTCGTTCTATAGTTTTTGTGCAGACAGATTTGCTGATAAAAATATGAAGAACAACTTTTACAGGTTGTTGACCTGTAAAGAAATACGGAATGCTTCTGCTCATAGTAACTGTATTCTTAATGACTTGAAGGCAAGGACAGCAAGCCATGATACCAATGCTGGTGTAACTAAGGCATTGATGAACATTAAGGGAATGAATACAAACTTTAGAAAGAACCGCATGAGCAATGCTAGAATCCAGCAAATTGTGACCCTTCTTTACATGCACAAAGAGATTGTTACAAGTGAAGGGGTGCATGAGAATGAGGGTAAGGGGCTCCATGATGTGATCACTAGCGCATTCAAGAATAAGGACTATTATAAGAATAATCCGATGCTTAAGGGTACCTTTGATTTTTTGAAATTGGTGGTTGACAGTTGGTATACTCATGAGTAAAATATAAAGCACAAAGAAAAAGTTTAACTTTTGCAGAGCGGCATTGCACATAGTGTGATGTTAGCTCTGTTTTTCGTTGTATAGATATTCTTGCCTCCTGCAGGAGGCTTTTTTTTAGTTTCCATTATGCAAACTAGGTTTTCATATTGGTAAGCGAAATGTATTATGCCGGGTAGAAATTCTCGGAAATGCATTTTGCTTTTATTTTTCAGCTTCGTTTTTCTGATCTGTAGAACAAGATCTTCTCATTTTATCTGTCCATAGTCGGAAGTTTCAAGGTGATGATTTTATGTTTGAACTTACGGATGAAGAGACAGAGAAACTTTCAAGGTGCAAAAATTTCACCTTGAAGATTGATGATAGAATAATTTATAGCATACGTGATAAGACAGCATTTATACAAATGTCTTGGATAAAATTACTTAATGACAGAAAGAATATAGGTCAGTGGAGAACAAAACTCTGCTGACCTTATTTTTGATTGACAAGCTAATAAATATTAGCTAAACTATGGCTAACAGTTATTAGCGGATTGGAGGAAGCCATGTCTACCAAAGAGAAAATACTGGATGCAGCATTAACATTATTTGCAGAGAATGGATATGATGGGACAAGTGTAGAGCAGATTGCAAATATTGTCGGAATTAAGGCTCCGTCCCTCTACAAGCACTACAAGGGAAAAGAGGATATCTTAAATTCGTTGATTGATTCTGCGGAAGCACGGTACGATGAAATGTTTGGGTCTGAAAACCATATCGGCAGGATTCCTGAGAGCCGGGAGGGATTTATTAAAGTGACTATGGGAAGAGTCTCATTCACAATGAGAGATCCGATGATTCGCAAGATAAGGATGCTTCTTGTTCAGGAACAGTTCAGAAACGAGAGGATATCTGAGGTTACGACAAAGCATCAACTGGATGGGATACAGGGGATGTTTGCTAAAATCATCAAAGGAATGATGGATGCAGGGATAGTCGTAAAGGATGATCCGAATCTGCTTGCTGTAGAGCTTACGGCTCCGGCGGTTTTGCAGATTGCAAGGTCAGACAGACAGCCACAGTATGAGGATGAATGTTTGGAGTGCATCGAAAGACATCTTCAGCATTTCTGCGATTCATACATGAGACATCCCATGGGATAAAAAACAACTTACCGTTTGTGGTGTTGGCTTATAAGGGCAAGATAGATTGACAGATAAAAGCGTATGTGGAACGAAACAAATCAAAGACGGTCAATGGAATACGCTTTACGCCAATGAAATATAGGCAGGAGGCTTTGGTTATGAATGATTATATTGCATATTGCGGGCTGGACTGTGAGGTCTGTGAAGCTCGTCTGGCGACGGTTAATAATGACAATGAACTGCGGATAAAGGTGTCGAAAGAATGGTCAGAGCTTAATGGAGTGGAGATCACGCCGGAGATGATCAACTGCTCAGGCTGTCGGATTCCGGGAGTTAAGACACCGTATTGCGATATGCTATGTCTGATCAGGCAGTGCGCAAGAGAAAAACAGATGGAAACCTGCGGCGGCTGTCCGGAAATGAAGTATTGCGAAAAGGTTGGAGCAATTATCGAAAACAATCCTGATGCACGTGACAGGCTCGAAATAGCTGGGAGTGAATGATAGATAGAATATGTAAGGTATCGTGTGAGGAAGGCAAAAATGGAAACGAAGATAAAGAAGTATGTAGTTTTAAGTTATCTTGTGTTCTGGTTTATGGTTTTGGGGATCTGTGGGACGGCAAGTATGGTATTTCACTGTCCGCCCGTTGTGATGCGTATTTTATCAAATGTATGCGCATGGGCACCGACAATCGTTCTCCTTGTCGGATTTAAGTTTTTCTGCCCGAAAGAGACCGTTAAGGATTTCTATAAAAGAGCTTTTGGAGGAAGAATTTCAGCATTGCCCCTGGTAATGGCAGCTTTTATTACGATGTCAGCGACAATGATAACCGTTTTTGCATTATCTCAAATTCAGGGAAGAGAATTTGGTTCATATTGGAGTCTTGGTGCATATCCATTTTGGGCATCGCTTTTATATTCTGTTACAAGCGGTCCGACTGGAGAAGAATCCGGGTGGCGCGGCTATTTAAGACCGTATCTAAACGGTAAATACAGCTTTTTTAAGGCAACGGTGATACAGGGAGTAATATGGGCATTCTGGCACACGGTACTTTGGCTTGTTGATTCGGATTTTATGGGAATTCAGATGATCCCATATGTCGTATCTAATGTTGTTGTCATGACGGGACTTTGTTTTATCATGAACTTTTTTATGGAGAAGCATGACAATCTGATCTACGGCATCGTCATACATTTTTGCTTTAATTTCTTGTATTGTTTTTTACAAGTGGATATATGGTTCTATGTAATCCTGTCAGCAGTATATGTGATGATAATTGCTATGCTATGTCTGGCAAGAAAGATGATGGGAAGCAGCGTATTTGACAGGTGATTTTTGCTTATTACTTGTAGTTAATATTTTTATTTTTTGGAAGATTGTTCTTCCAAACTACAAAGTATCATTTGATGAAAAAAATAAGGATGATAACGGATTATCATATAGGGGAATGAGGTGTTTATGAAAGAACTGGTACTATACATCCACGGCAAGGGCGGCTGCTCCGGAGAGAGTGATCATTATAGGCCTATGTTTCCTGAATGTGAAGTTGTTGGATTGGATTATCAGACCTTTACACCATGGGAAACTGGGAAGGAAATACGAGAGGCTGTCAAAAAGCTGGATGCAGAATATGACAGCATTACTCTGATCGCCAACAGCATTGGTGCGTTTTTTAGCATGAATGCCGGAATTGATGCGATGATTCGCTGCGCATACTTCATCTCTCCTGTAGTTGATATGGAGCAGTTGATCCTTGATATGATGTCCTTGGCTGGTGTCACAGAGGTGGAATTGAAAGAGAAAGGCATGATTCCCACTTCATTCGGTGAGGATCTGTCGTGGGAATACCTGTGTTATGTCCGCGAGCATCCTGTTTGTTGGACCGTACCGACAAGGATTCTGTACGGCAGCCGGGATAATCTGACATCCTATGAGACGGCTTTAGCATTTGCAGAGTCTCATAACGCTGAATTAACAGTGATGGAGGAAGGAGAGCACTGGTTTCATACAGATGAACAAATGCGATTTCTGGATAACTGGATCACAAAAGGAAGGAGTCAGAGATGGAAAGCTGTCCGCTGCGAAGGCGACATTTGGCGCAGAGCCGAAGGATTATGAGGTTTTGGAGTTTATCAACAGGAATTATTATAACCTGCAGTTCAGCCCTGAAATTGAAACAGTTGTTAAGGATACCAGAAAAAATCCAAAGAGGGCACAGCGTGATGCAAAAAAACAGACTTTGGAAACCGGGATAGGAACTAAATCACAGCAGGCACTCAAAGTAAAGCAGGAACAGAATAAGCAGTAACGAAATGGCATCCACCATAAAGGTAGATCCTCTGCTTATTAAAAGTAGTTTCTTATCCATTCTGATTCACCTCATCCAAGTATACTGATTATCTGATCCCAATCTGCATTTCTGATCGCACTCTTTAGGTCCTCAAATCTCTCTTTTTCATCATCCGGCATTTTGTATTTTTCTATAGAATCAAGCACCATGAGAATACTGTCATAGTCAAACATCTGGGCAATTTCCTTCATGGCAGTGTAGGCCTCCTTTAGCTTGTTGGGAGTGATTACTTCCTTTTTGGAATCGTCTTCAGCCTTTTCAAATATCTTTGCCAAAAGAGCTGTCGCTTCCCTGTACATTACAAGAAGCTTATCGGTACTTTTCTTAATGAAGCTTAAATCGCCTTCATTTCCAGCTTTTTCAAGGCTTTCTGCAAGATTTCCAAGCTCCATAAGACCTACAATTCTGGAAGAACTCTTAAGTGCATGAACCTTGGTTGTATAATTGCCGAAACTCTCAGAATCATAGTAATCCTTTATCTGCCTTGAATTATCCTGATATGAATCATAGTAGGATCGCAGGGCATCCATTAGTCCCTGAGACGATCCGCAATTTGCTATTGCCTTTTTTATATCAAAGAGAGAAGAGTGTCTGATAATCTCCGGTATGATTTCTAAACTGTCATTTCCAACATCATCCTGCTCAGATATTGTGGCCTTTTTTACCTTGTCCGCCGGAAGAAACTTGCAAATAATACCCTCAAGGATATCTGTTTGGATTGGCTTAGACAGATAATCTGTAAAGCCTGCATTTATATAGATGTCCCTTGATCCCGATACTGCATTGGCAGTAAGGGCAATTATCGGAAGGTCTCCATCGATGGTCTTATCCTTCTTAATCTCTGAAAGAGTCTCTATACCGTCCTTTCCCGGCATTCTGTGATCAAGGAAGACCATGTCATATTTCTTTTGCCTCATCATCATAAGACATTCATCACCGCTTTGAGCTGTATCGATCTTAACGAGAGTTTTTTTAAGTAGGTTCTTAATAACAGTGAGATTTATCTCAGTGTCGTCAACTACCAGAATCTCAGCATCAGGCGCTGTAAAGCTCTCCTTATATTCTTTTCTGACGGATATGGATCTCTTGAGGGCGGTATCGTAGTCTCCAAGCGGTTCTGCGTCAATTATCTTCTGGGTAATATCAAAGTAAAAATCAGACCCTTCGCCGTAAACGCTGTCTACTTTAAGTTCACTTCCCATCATCTTAAGAAGGTGCTGAGTTATGGACATGCCAAGTCCTGTTCCTTCAATCGACCTGTTTCTCTTTTCCTCAATTCTCTCAAAAGCTGAAAAGAGCTTAGGAAGATCCTCTTCTTTGATGCCTATTCCAGTGTCTTTAACAGAATAGCGCAAAATGATATCATCACCATCTATTCTTGTTATATCAACAGATAGGGTTATGCTGCCTTTTTCCGTGTATTTAACTGCGTTGGTGAGAATGTTTGTTGCTACCTGCTTGAGCCTTATTTCATCCCCATATAAAAGGTGCGGAATCTTAGAATCCACCTTTACTACAAGCTCCAGGTTTTTATCATCAGCCCGTTTCTTGATCATGTTGACAAGATCATTAAGAATAGACGCCACATCATATTCAACCGGAACAATCTCCATCTTTCCGGCTTCAATCTTGGAAAAATCAAGGATATCGTTAATAATGCCCAGTAGAGAATTGCCGGCGCTTCTGATGGCTTCGGCATATTCTAAAATACTATTCTCTGTACTTTCCCTAAGGATCATTTCATCCATTCCCAGCACTGCATTTATCGGTGTTCTGATTTCGTGGGACATATTGGATAAAAAAGCGCTCTTTGCTTCATTGGCAGCCTGGGCATCCTCAGCTGCCTCAACGAGCTCGCCTGTCACGGCTTTTAAGAAGTGCGAGAGTCTCTCGGAAAGAGGGATGAAATCATTATGATGATGAGTAACAGTCTGCTTTATTAATATGTGGGACTTTTCTGTTCCCAGTCCTTCTCTCATTCCTGTGGCAACAAGCGCACTGTTCAATATGCCGCCCTGTCCTTTGTATCTGTAAATTTCACCCATGCCAAGAATGGGAAGAGGCTCCTCGTCTCTTCCTTCACTATAAAAATCAAACTCCAGATGATAATCGCTCTGAAGAAAAATAATTCGGTTGCCACAAATAACTAAAGAGAGTGATTCAGGGCCAAAACCAGCCATTCGCATGGCAGCATTTTTTGTCCCATTTAAAATGTCATCATACTCTCCATAGGAAAACCTTACCTTCTCACCGGGCAGTATATCTCCTTCAAGGTAAACCTCTCCATTTTCGCCAAAACCTGATGGAGTCCTTCCAATGAACACACCGTTTCTTTTGACAATAATGGGGAATTCACAGATATTATGGACAAACATTTTGTCCGGCTTAACTCCAAGATATTTTTCATAAATATCTGTAGATTTCATGTCGTCTATTGTAAATACAGTAGTTCTGCCTTCATTGGTTATATCGCAGGCGCATACGTCCATCTCTTTGCCAACAGGCTCCCAGCCAAAGAGATAATCACAATAAACATACAAATCTTTACCTGAGTAGACTATTACCGAAACTCCCGGCCCCACATTCCCCTGACCTATAACTACGGTGTCATTATTAGTTCCTACAAAATCGTTTATATTTTCAACTGAGTTGGCATTGGCGATTGCCCCATATATTGGGACATCCTCAAGACCTTTAGAGAGCTCATCAATAAATAATGATGCAGAAGCTTTTATCCAGGCAAAATAAATCTCGACTGCCTTTACATTTGGAATCTGTAAAATATTCTCTCTAAGCTTTCTGGAATAAAATAAGACATCGTCAATCAGAGTATCCGAATTTCTGTCAAAGCCTTTGTAAAAAGAGGTAATATTTGCCTCCCTAACAAATGTAAAGCTGATGATAATAAGACTTTCAACCTGATAAAAGGGCAGAATGCCTCCTGCAGACATTCCTATGGTTTCCAAATTACTAAAACTGGTATTAAGTATTCTTTGAAGCTCGGCTACATCTTCTTCCGGATTATTGGCAAACATGATTTCAGCCACAACTTTTTTATATTCGATGTCAGAAGTTGCTTTTACAAACCCCGTGAGCTCTTTCTTGAATTCCTCCAAGTTCTTTACAATCAGCTTTTTTTGAACCATAGACCACTTCACCCTTTATTTTTCAAAAAAACACAGTGTTGATATATCATATCGTATAACTGATAAGTGTTCATGACTCATTATAACATTATAAGGTAGTTCCTGCCGACCGTTTTATTCTGATACAAAGTCGTGCCAAAAATGAAATTTTAAAACGCTTATTGCTTTCGAGGGTTTTGTAATCTAAACTATGCATATAAAGTCTCTTTTTTGTTAAATGTTTGGATTCGACACCTAAATTTTAACAGAATTGAGACTTTTTAAATACCCTCAATATTTTCACCTGCTGGGTGAAATTAATATGAGTTCTCAAGGCAGTAACTATGCGGATAATCCGAAAGAACGTGAATTATTCAGGTTTAGATAAGTAGTTGAAGGGAAAACTATCACATGAAAACACGAAATGAAGCCTTGGAATACGGATTGTCTTTTGCGGATACATATCAGGATGCGCCTTTTCATGATCCGAATTGGCAATTGGTTAGATATAAATTAAATAATAAAGCATTTCTTTGGACGTATGAAAGAGATGGATATATCAATCTTAATGTAAAAGTTGATCCGGATAAGGCTTTCTTTTGGCGTAGAATTCATAAGTCGGTTATCCCAGGATATCATCAAAATAAGGATCACTGGAATACGATCATTCTTGATGGCAGCATTCCTGATGAGGATATCCGGCTTATGATCGAAGAGAGCTATGATCTGATAAGTGATTGTCCTTCAAAGAGGATATATGAAGCGGTAAAAAAGATTCCTTATGGTCATGTTGCTACTTATGCGCAGGTCGCAGAGATCGCAGGTGACAGAAAGATGGCTCGTGCCGTTGGAAATGCGCTTCACAAAAATCCCGATCCTGACAATATCCCCTGTTTTCGCGTAGTGAATTCTAAGGGAGAACTGGCAGGAGAGTTTGCTTTCGGTGGCGCGGGAGCGCAGGCAAAACTGCTGGAAGCAGAAGGCATAGTTGTCAAAGACGGAAAAGTTGACCTGAGTCTATATCAGTGGATGACAAAAAAATGACAGTCCTTTTACGGGTGGAGCAGATGATTATCTGAAAAAACTTGTACATAAGATCATTCCTGCAATAAAAGATGAGCTAAAGTATGAACCGAAAGGAATCGTGATCGCAGGATATTCTCTGGCAGGATTATTTGCTATTTACAGTTTGTATAAGACGGATGTCTTCAGTGCGGCAGTAAGCGCATCGGGATCTATGTGGTTTTCAAATTTTAATGAATATACAGAAAAAAATGAATTATGCAAAAAGCCCGTAAAAGTGTATTTTTCCCTTGGAGATAAAGAGGAAAAAACCAAAAATTTGCTTTTAGCAAAGGTTGAGAAGAATACATCCGATATATTTAATAGGTTCTGCAATTTGGGCATAGATACGGTATTTGAAATGAATCCCGGAAATCATTTCAAAGATGACGAAGTGCGTCTTGCCAAAGGTATCGCATGGATACTAAGCTACTGAAAAACTGTTAACCCGGAGGTGAAGGTGTGAAGAAAACAGTGATCATAATTATCGACCTTGTAATAATGATGTTGATACTATTCTTCATAATTCAGTATACCAATGCAAAAATGCGCGAAAGCAATGAGAACGTTACTGCGGCTTTCGAGAAAATGACTGTCACTGCAGAGCAGATCATCACGAATTACCTTGAGGATGAGCAGCATCTTTGTGATATCTGGGCCAATTTTATCAATCGTTCCGCTGAAGCAGGATCGCCCATGACTGCAGAGGAAGCAATCTCTTTTATCAGAAAGGCAAAAATCTCTCCAAGTATCTATGGACATCTGATATTCCCTGAAGAATCATCTAAAAGCGGCATATCTACTCACTCAAGTTCGAAGGACCCGGATGATTATTCGGTTTCATATCGAAATATAAATCTTTTTGAAAATCTTGATAATATCAGCAGAGAAGACGGAGTTGTCAGCCTGACAAGGGCATATACGAATCCTCAGAATGGGGTGCAGTCAATTGCGTTTATGAATTTCGTAACTATACGGGATGATACAACCGGAGAACTTAAAGAAGAGCTTCTGATGCGTGTGGAACCGGTAAGTGTGCTTGAGGATAAGCTTGTTTTTTTGAGAGGAGAATATGACAATGTGGAGATCGCGCTCATTAACAAGAATGGAGAATATCTGGTTCACGGTAAATCGCTGAATAATTCCAATTTTTTTGAATATTATAAATCTTATAACGATGCAGAAATTGCAGATTATAACAAAATGACAGACAAAGTCACGTCTGAAACAGGAACTATGACGATGATCAACTCAAAAGGAGAGGAATGTGTAATAGCATATACTCCTTTGAAATCAATGGATACGTGGTTCCTTCTGGCATATATACCGACAGTAGAACTTGAGTCGACCAATACGGTAGTGGACTGGATGCTGCTCGGAATGGTGACCTTGGGATTGATGCTGCTTCTTGTATTCAATTATCTGGTACTTATGGTATATAACAGGAAGCTGGCAGAAGCCGCAGTGGTGGCAAATCAGGCAAATGAGGCAAAATCACATTTCCTGTCAATAATGTCCCATGACATTCGTACGCCTATGAACGCAATTCTCGGTCTTAATGAAATGGTACTTCGGAACAGTCAGGATGAAGAAATCGTGGCATATTCCGAAAGCATCAGGACAGCGGGAAAGACTCTTCAGGGATTGATAAATGACATTCTGGATTTCTCAAAAATAGAAGCCGGAAAAATGGATATTATCAATGTAGACTACAGTTTTGTATCTATGCTCAATGACCTGGTAAATATGGTTCAGGGAAAAGCAAAGGACAAGGGACTTGTATTTAATCTTGATGTTGATAAGAATATCCCGTCTATATTGAATGGAGACGAGATCCGTATCAAACAGGTCATAACCAATATCCTTTCAAATGCTGTTAAATACACAAAAGAAGGATCAATTACTTTCAAGGTTGGGTTTGAAAAAGAAAATTATGAATTCATCAGTCTCTCTATAAGCATCAGTGATACAGGTGTGGGTATCAAACCCGAAGATATGAAGCGGCTGTTTCAGGCTTTTGAACGTATCGAAGAAAATAAAAATAGGAACATAGAAGGAACCGGACTTGGAATGAGCATCGCACAGAGCTTTCTTAGAATGATGGGAAGTCATATAGAGGTGGAAAGCGAATATGGAAAAGGTTCGACTTTTTCCTTCAAGCTTAAGCAGGGGGTAAAGGACTGGAATCCAATAGGCGAATATGAAGAGAGTTTCAAACGTTCTATTTCTGAAAGAATGAAATATCATGAGAGCTTTACTGCACCTGAGGCAAGACTTCTGGTGGTTGATGATACTCCGGTGAATCTTTCTGTATTCGAAAGTCTTTTAGAACGTACTATGATTCAGATAGATACGGCGATAAGCGGAGATGAAGGCATAGCATTGTACAAAAAAAGGCACTATGATGTTGTTTTTCTCGATCATATGATGCCTGATAAGGATGGTATCGAGACTCTTAAAGAGATGAAGATGATCACCGATACAACGAATACGGGAACGCCTATAGTATGTCTTACTGCCAATGCTATTTCGGGCATGCGTGAAATGTATATAGGAGCAGGTTTTGATGATTATATGACTAAGCCTATCGATCCGGAACGGCTTGAGGCTATGATACTTTCTTATCTTCCAAAAGAGAAGGTTGCATCGTCCTTGGACGATGATGAGGATGATGATACAAGCATTCCGAAATTTATATGGGATATTGAGGCGATCAATGTAAATGAAGGCATAATACACTGCGGAAGCCATAAAGCCTATATGACAACGCTTAAAACATATCTCGATTCTGCCGCAAAGAATGTTGAAGAAATAGAAAAATACTGGGGAGAAAGAGATATAAAAAATACAACGGTCAAAGTTCATGCGTTAAAAAGTACTTCCCGTGTGATCGGAGCAAATGAACTTGGTGATCTTGCTGCACATCTTGAAAATGCAGGGGGATCAGGTGACGCAGGTACTCTTGAAAGGGAGCTCATAACCCTTTTAACACAGTATAAGGAATTGGTCAGAAAACTAGAGCCTTTACGTGACATAAAGGGGGATGCAGTTGAGGATAATAGACCGGTCATTTCTGAAAAGGATATGGAAGCGGCGTATAATGATCTTACAGAAGCCTGCTCATCGTTTGATTATGACAGTGTGGTAAGTATAGTTGAATCTCTAAAAGAATACAGATTTCCGGAGGGGGAGGAAGTTCGCTTTGAAGCCTTAAAAAATGCTGTTGATAATTTTGATTATGACCTGATACCGGAGATACTAACAGGTGCAGAAAGATAAAAGTTTCTTCAGACACAGATGAGGCGGTAAAAACCTACGGCAGTTTGTGGGATGAGTAATTTCCGCAGAAAGGATGCTTAATGGAAGAGCGCGTAGTCGTTGTAGATGATGATGCGATCATATTAAAGAATGCCAACACGGTTCTTTCGGAAGCCGGATTTAAGGTTACATGCCTTAAAAGCGGTCGGCTTCTACTGGAATATGTCGTAAGGAACAAGATCGACATGCTGCTTTTGGACATAAAAATGCCGGATCTCGATGGCTTTGAGACTATGAAGCTTTTAAGAAAGTGGGAAAAAGAAAACGGGATGAAAGAGATACCTGTGATCTTTTTTACCGCCAATGACGACTGTGAATCGGAGATGAGCGGGCTGTCTTTAGGAGCTATGGATTTCATAAGAAAACCTTTTGTCGCAGAGGTTTTGATCCTTCGCGTCAGACATTTGCTGGATCTTATCAGGCTTCAGCGTGATCTTCATGCGGAGGTTGAACGAAAGACTAAAGAGATTGAGGGATTATCGCTTCATGTAGTACACACTCTGGCTGATGCCATCGATGCAAAGGATGCGTATACCAAGGGTCATTCGGGAAGAGTCGCTGAGTACGCGCGTGAAATAGCTAAAAGAGCCGGTTATTCTATCGAAAAACAGGAAGAAATATACATGATGGGGCTGCTTCATGATGTTGGAAAGATTGGAGTGCCCGATGCTGTGATCAACAAACCCGGAAGACTTACGGATGAAGAGTTTGAAAAAATAAAAGCGCATCCCGGAAGGGGAGCGAAGATCCTTCAAAATATAGAGGAAATGCCCCAATTGGCTATAGGAGCAAGGTGGCATCATGAGCGCTTTGACGGAAGGGGATATCCTGATGGATTATCGGGAGAGGATATTCCGGAAGAAGCAAGGATCATCGCTGTAGCAGATGCCTATGATGCCATGACCAGTAATAGGAGCTACAGAGACATCATCCCACAGGAAGTGGTAAAGGGCGAGCTGGAGAAAGGTTCGGGAACACAGTTTGATCCACAGTTTGCGTCAATAATGCTTGAAATAATAAAAGAAGACGTCGAATATAAACTTGTGGGTCACAAATAAAAATCCACATCAGTGTAAAACAGCTCTAAACCCGTGTGGGAACAGGAGCTGTTTTTTTACTATGGTAATTTATAATTGCGCGAGATGGTTTAGCAATGAAGTAATTCATGTTACCATGATCGATGGTACAATTTTTTGTGTTTTTTAGGGGGACTTATGGATAGTAATGAACTGCGGATAGCCATCTGTGACGATGATAAATCGGATCGTGAGAAGATCAGTAGTCTTGTACAGGAATATTTAGACGAAAAAAAACAGAGAGCCGATGTGAAAATTTTTGATCATCCGGATTCGCTCATAGAGGTATGCGAGAAATTCAGGCCTCATATATATGTACTGGATATAGTTATGCCGATGGTCACGGGGATTCAGGCGGCAAGGGAACTTAGATGGAATCAGCCTGATGCACAGATAATTTTTGCGACTTCAGAGAGCTCCTATGCGCTGGAGTCATTTGATGTAAATCCGATAAATTACATTCTGAAACCGATCGAAAAAGATAAACTTTTTTCAACACTCGATATGGCAATTTCCCGTGTGGATATTTCGAATGAAAAGAGTGTATCAATAAAGATCAAAGGCGGAATGCAGACACTTCGACTGGAGGAGATCCGTTACATAGAGTATAGAAACCATGTTGTTTCGTATCATATGAGCAATGGAGATATCATTTCAACGCCGACACTCAGGATCGGATTTGCGGAGTATATGGAAAATACTCATCCGGGGAAAGAATTTGTGAGATGCCATGAATCGATCGCTGCCAATATTTCGGCTATAGATAAGCTGACAAAAACAGATATCACGCTGCGCGGCGGTGAACAGATACCGGTTTCTAAAAGCAGATATGCTGAGGTTATGGATAGCTATATGGATTACAGGTTTTTATAAATCTCCGGAGGATATGATATGGATGAAAAAAGAAGTACCTACGATATACCAAAACGGGACGGAAGTGTGTGGCCGGAAGACATATGTCCCGCATATACCCCCAGAGAAGATGCTATTCCCAGCCTGAAAGGCTGTTGGTACTGTAAATATGCAGATTTTCATCTCAAGGAAGAAAGAGCTCTGGAAGTGGGGATCTGCAAATGGCCAAAGAAGGTCATTGATTAGGAGATGGTTCAAATGAAGAATAAAATAATAGGAAATGGTGCTTTTTATAAGAGCACGTTAGCGATAGCTGTGCCTATAATGCTGCAGCAGCTTATACAGAGCATGGTATCGCTGATAGATAATTTTATGGTATCGGGACTTGGAGATGTCTCGATGTCGGGAGTTAATATAGCGGGTCAGATACTTTTTGTATTTTTGATATTTACAAACACGATCTGTATGGCGGGCGGAATATTTTTAACCCAGTTCTTTGGAGCAAAAGATAAGGGCGGAATGCAGCAGGCATTTATGTTTAAGCTGCTCATGGGTTTTGCGGCACTGATACCATTCCTTTTGGTATGTCTTGTTTTTCCGAGACAAATATTGTCTCTAATGGTTATCGGAAATACAGAGGCTCCGCTCATTTTGGATGAAGCCGTGAAATATATACGGATAATGTCTCTCATCGGACTCCCGATGACAGTATCGGTATGTATTGCAAGTTCGCTAAGGGACATGGGAAAAGTAAGGATCCCATTGATGGTAACTATAGTAGCAACTCTTACAAATACTATGTTTAACTATCTTTTGATCTACGGTAATTTTGGATTTCCGGCGCTCGGAGTCAGAGGCGCGGCATATGCTACTGTTATCGCAAGGACAGTGGAGTTTGTGATATTTGCTGTCATATACTTTAAAACAAAGCCGGCATTTGCAGTACGGCCGAGCCGGGAATTTGTCCTGGACAAAAAATTGACTCGGGAAATACTTAAAAAAGGTGCACTCATGCTGTTTTGTGAGATGACATGGGTTCTTTCCGAAACAATAACCACAGCGATCTATAACGGAAGAGGCGGAGCAGATGTTGTTTCGGGAATGGCTTCCAGCTTTGCTATAGCAAATCTTTTCTTTGTAGCGTTTACAGGTATCTATTCCTCAACCAGTGTCATCCTTGGAAAGACGCTTGGAGAAGGTGAACTTGAAAAGGCACGCAGAGAAAAAACATGGCTTTTGACAGGGGCAGCTATATTTGGACTTTTGATGATGTTTGTTGGGTTTGCAACAACACTTATTGTCCCGATCGTATTTGGAAAGCTTAGTCCAAACGCGATTGCTATTTCCAGAAATATGGTCATCCTGATGTCATTTTTCATGCCGGTATGGGTATTCTTCAACGCGCAGCAGGCTGTCGCAAGAGCCGGCGGTGATACAAAGATGGGAGCCTATGCAGATGCGGGGATGACGATAGTAGTAATGCTGCCGATGTTATTTGTACTTGGCAGATATACTGATATCGGGCCGGTACAGATGTATCTTTGTGTTAAGTTACTAGATGTCATAAAAATCGGGATTTTTCATTTCTGGCTGAAAAAAGAGCACTGGCTTAAGAATCTGACAAAAGAACAAAGTAGTGCTATGCTTGGAAATGGGGAGCTTACGTAACAATTAAGAACAGTTACGAATTTGCAAAATAAGAAGATTATGTCATGACTTTTAGGGGGACAGATTTATGCGTGACTTTCTTTTGGCGGCAATAATCATTAGCTTATTTGCCATGCTTTTTGAAGGTTTTATAGTTTTTAGAAATCTAAAAAATAAACTACACGCATATCTGTTCCTTAACTGTATCGTGATGCTTGCGAGTAATACAGGATATCTTTTAGAGCTGTTATCGAAGACGGAGGATGCTTATATTTCAGCGCTCAAGTTTTCATATGCAGGAAGAGTCTGGATAGTATTCTCGCTTTTTATGTTTACGGCAGAACTATGCCATATCAAAATTCCTAAAGTTGTCGTAGGGGCATTTATACTGATAGATGCAGCAGTATATTCACTGATATTTACGCTGCAGAACCATGTACTTTATTATTCAAAGATCTGGTTTGATAAGAGCGGTATGTTTCCGGTTCTACTGCATAGAAATGGTATTGTTCATAAAGTGTTTATGCAATACCAGGCTGTTGCGATCGTCATAATCCTTTCGTGTCTTATCAGATCCATAAAAAACTGCAAAGGGAAGATCGCAAAAAAGCGTTCTCTGATCATAATCTGCGGCTTTTTTGTGGCTTCAGCTCTTTATATAATGCAGATCTCGCATGCTTTCTTTGTCACGTATTATTTTGATATTTCGTTTTTGGGAAATGTTGCGATCACTATTTCAATGTTTATTGCCATTTTCAAGTATAACCTGTTGGGGATCATTGATCTTGCAAGAGAGTATATCATCGACAGATTATCGGAAGGAGTCATTGCGGTAGACCCTGACGGAAGAGCGGAGTATTACAATGAACATGCAAAAGTGCTTTATCCTGAAATAACGAAAAATCCACAAAATATAGTAAACGGGCTCCGTGAAGCTGTTATTAGGGGTGACACTATAACTATCGGTGACAGATATTACACACCGGAGGAAAAGGAGCTTTCCGCAGACGGAGAGGTTATCGGAAAACTATATGCCCTCGTTGACGCAACGGTTCTTAAGCAGCGGGAATATAAGTTAAAATCTGACGCGGCTATTCTGGAAATGGCAGCGAACAGCATGAGAGACCGCCTGTGCGCTACGGAAGAAATACTTAGCCGTGACAGAACAATGCGTCATGACAGGAGGCATTTTGAAGCGCTTTTATTATCGTTGATAAGTGAGGGAAAAACAGATGAGGCAAGAAAGTGCCTTGAAGAGAGATTATCGCAGGAGCCTCACGCTTTTAAGCGTTATTGTGAGAATGCTACGGTTAATGCCGCTATCATGCATTATGTAACAATGGCAGAGCGAAAGGATATAAAGGTAACGGTATCTGCTAATATCCCGTATGAAGTGGGAGTTGATGAGATGCAGCTTGCAATAGCTATCAGTAACCTTCTGGAAAATGCCATTCATGCATGCGAGAAAGTTTCTGAAAATGAGCGTTTTATCGAGGTTACAGCCAAGTATAAGGAGCAGCTTCTTTTGGAAATAGCGAATTCCTGTGATGGCAAACCGGAGTTTGATGAAGATGGGCATCCGGTAGCGAAAAAAGAAGGGCATGGGATCGGAACCAGAAGTGTTCTTGATTTTGTTTCGAAAACAAATAGTGAGATCAGATATATCGCTGAAGATGGCGAATTTAAGGTACGCATGATAGTAGGCTAAGGGGAGTGATTTATGGGGAAAGGTGCATGTTTTCTTTTATCTATGGTCATGTGCATGAGTCTGCTTTCGGGCTGTGAGCAGAAAGCGACGGAAGGGAAAACAACTATAACTTTTAAGACCTGGAATCCGGCGGATTCCGGACCGGATAGTCCGATCTACAGGATCATAGATTCTTTTGAAAAAGAAAATCCCGATGTTCATGTTAAGTATAAGTTTGTGAGGTCTGATGCATATCAGGAGCACATGCGTGTAGAACTGATAGGAGAGAATGGCCCTGATGTATATGGTATAAGCGCCGGATCAGCTTTTGATTCATTTCGTATTTTTGAGGAAGATCTGACACCTTACTGCGAAAGAACCTGGGGAGATGAGCTGCAGGACAAGTTTTTGGGGCAATGCATGGATTATGTAAGTGATGCAGATGGAAAGATCTATGGATTGCCACTGGGACTTACTTATGCGGGATACATGTGGGCAGATGTAAATATGCTGAGTAAATATGGATGCGAAGTACCGTCTAACTATGAGAATCTTCAGGCGACATGCCTGAAACTTCGTGAAAATGGGCAATATCCATTGGCTATCGGTGCAAAGGATTCATGGGTAGATCTTGATCTGTGGATGTCGATCGCAGCGGATATCGACAGAAATGCTCTATACGATGCGATTGATGGAAAGGCATCATTTGAGTCAGAACCGATCATAGAATCCTTCAGGATATGGCAGGACTGTTTTAATAACGGAGTTTTTCAGGATAATGCCGTTAAAATGCCTATTTACGATAAAGTTAATGACATGTTTCAACGTGAGGGAAGTATTCCCATGTTTGTAAATGGATCATGGGCAATGAATATGTACACGGTAGGTGATGAAAAAACGCGTTCAGTTTTTGACAGAGAAGGAGCAGAACATAGGGCTTTTTTGATCGACTGGAATAATGATGGGAAAGTATCGCCTGTAACTGCAAATGCAGATGTGATACTTTGTCTAAATCCTGAATCCCGTCAGAAAGAGGCGGCATTTCGGTTTATGGCATATCTGGTAAATGAAGGACAGGAAGTCTTGGTAAATCAGTATCTTGAATACATGCCATCCAGAGCTGATATGGAGCTTAATGTTCAGGGATTGAGTGAAGACGGGGAAAAGAATCTTGAATTTATCATAGAAAATGGAAAAACAAATGTTGCCGGCCCCAGAGGAATTAAGTATGAAGACCTGAGTCTTTCAGTGTGTGATGCTCTTAAAAAAATGGCGCTTGGGAAGATCACTCCGAAAGAAGCGGCCGGCAAGGTTCAGCAGGTATCAAACGAATTACATCGTTGATTCTCGTTCAAATAATGTGGCGGATAATGTCAGGTGCTGAGTATGTGGCTTTGAGCCTTCCTGTGTCTCTACTGCACGGATGAGCATGGAAGCAGCTTCAGCACCTATTTCTTCGCCAGGAAGCTCAAAGGATGTAAGAGATGTTTCCAGCATATTTCCGATCTGAACACCTGTCATACTGAGGACTTTTACCTCATCAGGAACTTTGATACCACGGTCTTTAAGTGCACGCATGGAGCCCATTCCCTGAGAATCATTGGCAACCATGATGGCGTCGATGTCAGTATAAGCATCTAATAGATTAAGAGTGCAGTCGTATCCGTATTCGGCACCCTGCAGAAGAGCCTCGCCTGAAGTCTGTATCTCATCAAGCTCCAGTTCTGATATGGCACGTTTATATCCTTTATAACGATCAGCATAGGGTGATAGAGACATGGAAGCATTTATCAGACCGATTCTCCGGCAGCCTTTTTCGTATAAATGATGAACGGCCTGGTAGCCTATATCTTCGTAGTCAACGACCACACTGCTGAGGCTGTGGTCGAACTGTCTGATCACCTGTATAACAGGCATTTCTGTATTTATATCACGTATGAGCCTCTTATTATTACCTGTTGCGGCGATGATTATCCCATCGATGAAACCGTTTCTCAGTTTGTTGAGACTGACTTTTTCTATATTTCCGTCATTTCCGGTATTGATCATGATGGTCGCATAGCCATCTTTACTAGCCTCTTTTTCGATGCCGCAGGCAATCTCAGAAAAGATGGAAAATGTTACTTTAGGTATAACTACAGCAAGGGTTTTAAGCTTTCCCTGCCTGAGTCCACGGGCAAGTATATTTGGTTTGTAACTCAATTCTTTAACCGCAGCCATGATCCGGGCTTTGGTGTCAGGATGTACATATGAAGTATTATTTAATGCTCTGGAAACCGTAGATACATCAACATGAGCCAGAGCAGCCACGTCTTTTAAAGTCGCCATTTCGTATTCCCCTCACAGATCATCTATGTTTTGGAATTATTAATGCCGATTATCTGTTCATTTTTTCTATAAGAATGGTAAATGAGTATGATAAAGCACTATATAAGTATAATAACAGCTATTTAGCTGTAATACAAACGATTGCACAGAAACTGTTCATAACACGTTGAAGTGATCATATATAAATATTGACTTTAAAACTGCACAATTTCAAAATGGTTAAATAGTCAAAAACATACAATTTGTGCAAAAATATGCAGAGGTTGTGCAAAATGTTGCAGAAGGATTGCATTTTATTGCCTTGGTTTTTGTGAAGTGTTATAACTAGACCATAGTTAATACAAACGATTGCATAAAGACAAGGCGCCGTGTCTTTGTAGATCAGAAATCAAAAAAGACTAATATCCAAAAGGAGAATATACATTATGGCAAAGACAAAGAACTTCAAGACAATCTTCCCTGCAGTTTCAGTACCTCTCAATGATGACTACTCCATTAACGAGCCGGAGTTCAGAGCATATCTTCGCTGGATCAAGAGCTTTTATGATCAGGGCATTCAGGGTCTTGTCTGCAACGGACATACAGGTGAGATCACAGGACTTTCAAGAGCAGAGAGAAAGAGAGTTATCGAGATCTGTGCTGAAGAGTGCGGAGACAAGATGACTATCGTATCCGGTGTTAACTGTGAGAATACGATCGAATCTATCGAGATGGCAGCTGAGGCAAAGGCAGCCGGAGCAGATGCGATCCTCCTCATGCCTCCTCATATGTGGCTGAGATTTGGAATGAATCCGGATGCACCGTTTGAGTACATCAAGGATGTTGCAGAGGGAGCAGACATCGATATCATCATCCATCTTTATCCTGCTACATCAAAGGCATTCTATCCGGTTGAGACACTTATCAAGATGTGCAAAGAGATCGATCATGTAAAGTGCATCAAGATGGGAACCCGTGTAACTTCTATCTATGAGCATGATGTAAGACTTCTTCGTAAGGAGTGCCCGGATATCAGCCTTATCACATGTCATGATGAGACACTTTGCGTATCATGGTTCCCGGGAATGGACGGAGCACTTATCGGATTCGCAGGCTGCGTACCGGAGCTTATCTGCCCGGCAAGAGAAGTATTTGCAAATCCTGATAAGCACACACTGAAGGAAGCTCAGGAGTGGAGCGATCGTATCTATCACATCAGCCAGGCAATCTACGGTGGTGGACAGCCTTCCGGAGAAGCTCATGCAAGACTGAAGGAAACTCTTGTACAGAGAGGAATCTTCACAAGCGGCCTTATGAGAAAGCCGGTTCTTCCTCTTAATCAGGAAGAAAAAGACTGGATCGCACAGGGAATCAAGAACAGCGGTCTTGAAAAAGTTGATATGAGTAAGTTTGCATAAGACTCGACACAAGGGGTATAGAGGTGGTATATGGAAGTACTTACTAATGGGGAAGTATCAGCAAAGGACAGACTTGGTTTTGATCCTGCTGAGGTAAAGAAGCTTACTTTCAAAGAGATACTTAGGAAAGTCGGACCCGGTATCATACTTACGGGAATAGTTATAGGACCGGGAAATATCACAACATCTGCCATGATGGGGGCAAACTATGGATACCAGATGATGTGGCTTTTGATCCCGATAATCATCATGGGAATCACGTTTACGATGACTTCCTACAGGATCTCGATTATGACCGGCATGCCGATATTGCATGCTATCCGGCATTACTATGGAGGCGCGGCATCCGCTTTCTGCGGTATAGCACTGTTTCTGTCTTGTTTCTTCTTTACTTTGGGAAACATCACGGGTACAGGTGCCGGCATGAACCTGATATTTGGATTTGACTGGCGTATAGGTTCGCTGATAATGCTTGGAGTATTAGCATTTTGCTACCTTACAAAGGGTGTTTATTCCAAAGTCGAAAAGGGAATCACCATATGTATCATAGGTATGATAGTTGCATTTTTTGCAACCTTGATATCTACAGGCGGTCCTTCATGGGGACTGATGGCAAAGGGACTCGTAACACCGGCATTTCCGGAAGGCTCATTTACGACTGCGCTTGCTTACATTAGTACGAACGCGGCTGTAACCGCCGGAATCTACGGTACTTACCTCGGTCTTGAGAAAAAGTGGAAGAAAGAAGACCTTTTCAATGGTGCAATGAGAGCTGATGCTATAACACATATCGTAACGGTAGTCCTTATCTCAGGTGCTATTGTTCTCGTGGGAGCGATCGTTCTGAATCCTACCGGTACAGCGATCAAAGCTCCGGCACAGCTTGGTGATCTGCTCCGTCCGTTCCTCGGAAGCGCAGCTCCGATCGTTATGGGTATTGCGATCATTGGTGCAGGTTTCTCATCACTTCTCGGAAATACTCAGCGTGGAGTTGTTCTTCTGAACGCAGGTCTTGACAGAGAGACAGGACTTGAGTCAAAGCCGGTAAAGATCATCTGCATCATATGCCTTGCAGTTGCTACAGTAATCTGCTTTACATATGGCGGATCTCCGACACAGCTCATATTTATCGCAAATGTTGCAACATCCATAGCAACACCTGTAGCAGGACTTTTCATGGTTCTGATCCTTTGGAAAGATGAGCTTTTCGCAGGAGTACAGACACCGAGAGTGTTACAGATCCTCATGACGATTTGCTATGTATTTGCAGTATTCATGACAGTAAATGCACTTCGTACACAGATACCGAATCTCATCAATTCTTTTATTGGTGGATGATATTTAATTAACATAGCAATAAAAAACTCTCAATGTAAGGCAATTAAATACCTTACATTGAGAGTTTTTTATTTCCAATGTACAAGCCTTCATTTTTCACCGATAAATACATCGGAGATTCTTGATTACAGTTATAAAAACAAACTTATGAAGGAGAGTTGGGGAATGTATAAAAAGGGTGTTATGACATTTTTAATCTGCCTGATGAGCGCCGTGCTTTTTTCAGGGTGCGGCAGAAGTGATAATGATGATACTTCCGATAAGCTCAAAAACAATGTGGATACGGTATCTGAACAGGAAGAAACATCTGAAGATGCAGCGACGGAAACAGGGGTAACATCAGTCGGATCAACTGAGGATGAAGTTGATACGGACGAAACCGAAACTCCAAAGGGTGTGCCAAATCTTCTGCTGTTCCGTGATAATGCTTTTGAATGGAGAGAGGATAATACTCCCGCGATCAGTCAGCACTACAGCTATCTTTTACTCGATGGAGAAAGTGCCGCTTCAAACCCAAAACTCGCCGCATCCCTTGAAGACGCAAAGGCTGAGATGTTTTACAAACGGAAAGAAACATGGAATCAAGACCTGAAAAGTATCAAAGAAAGTGAGCTCATATCATTCAATGATAGCTGGATGGCATATCTGCGAAGAGCTGATGATGATTACTTAAGCTTTGTTTTCGAATACAGCTCGGAAGGACTATATGACGATGGTGCATATACGGAATATTTTGCACATTCCTACTATGTTAACGATGGTAAAGAGATAGTTTTTTCCGATGTTGTTGTAAACGAAGATGCTTTTTTTGATCTGATCACAGACAAGATGTACGAAAGTATAGATGATAAACTGAATCAGTATTACTCTTTTGGATTAGAAACAGATAAAGAGGCATTCAAGAAAGATCTAAAAGGTTATCTGAACTCCGGCGAGCTTGCCTGGACGTTGGATCCATTCGGAGTTACATGCTATCTTCAGGCATATACGGCTGCCCCTTTTGCAGAATCTGCAACAATACTGTTTTCAGAAGACAGTGACAAGACGATTTTTAACGACGAATTCAGAGAAAGCGCGAGAGATGAGTATGTTATACAGGTACCGGGATACGTCGGATCGTATATCGATATAAATGACAGCGGTGTACCGGCATATGTGAAAGCATCTGAACAATATGATTACAGCGCAGAAGATGATGAGTTTTATCTTTCAGGATTATATATAAGCAGCACGGGAGATTGGAAAAATATCCAGACCACAATGCCCGGCGGAACTGATTATTACAACATATTTCTGCTGCATAAGGACGGTACAACGGTTCTTTTTGAAAATCATGACGAATACGATCAATCCTTCATTAACACATATATTCTGGCGAGACATGAGGTGACGGAAGCCGACAATATTAGAGGATGCCTTGAGTGGGCCAGCGAAAATGATTATGACATAAACGGAGCAGGATATACACCTGTGTATGTTCCTACTGATCCTTCGAGTATAAGAGTTCTTACCGGCGATGGACAATTTGCAGGTGACTGGAGTCCCGCTGTACTTGATATTGATGCAAAAGGAAAGATTAAATAAAGTGTTTAAGCCTTTCTTTTATGCTATCATGTATATGTAATGGAGGTGATGATATGCCCTTATTAAATGAAGAAATGAAAACTATTGATTATATATATTCTCTTCCTGACGGAGAACGTGCTGAATTGATCGATGGAATCATTTATGACATGGCTCCGCCACGAGTTGAACACCAAAGAATATCATCAAATTTGATAGCTGATATTATCAATTACATTCGCAAAAATCGTGGTGACTGCTCTGCTTTTCATTCTCCCTTCGCCGTATTTCTCAATAACGACGAGTACAACTACGTTGAGCCGGATATCGCAGTGATCTGCGATAAAAATAAGCTTGATGACAAGGGCTGTCATGGTGCACCTGATTTCATAATTGAGATAGTAAGTCCATCAAGTGTAAAAATGGATTATATGATAAAGATGTTTAAATACCAGCGTGCAGGCGTCCGCGAATATTGGATCGTAGATCCCGATAAACAAATGGTTAGAACCTATAATTTTATCGAGAATGAAACTGCAGATTATCCATTCACAGCCAGTATCCCGGTCGGAATATATCCGGGGCTGGAACTAAAAATTACACAATAGCAAAAACGACTTCCGACAAAACGTCGGAAGTCGTTTTTGTCTAGAGGTTTAGGTCGTGTGAAAGCCTAGGCATTGAGATGAGATTCTGATCAAGAATGGAAAATTAGTAACAACCTAAGAACTTAATAAAAGCTGATTATTTACGAAAAATGAGCACTTTACATCAGAACCTATACGAGGTATCATGAGTAAGCATTTTTAATCATGTCTGGATTCTGGCGTTCGCCGAAAAATCCCATGTAAAATTTATAGTTATATTGAATCTAAAGCCCCATAGATATTTTATTTTTAATTCTTTGTCCAGACATATTAAATTGCAATACTTGTCATAAAGGAGAAAGATATTTGAAAGAAAAACAAAAAGACAATCCGTTATATTCGGATACTGCGTATGATGATGCATTTAGAACAATGGAGTCAAGATGTGATGATCTTGTGATACCGTTTGTTAATCATATGTTTGGAGAAAACTATGATTCGAAGGCAGTTATCAAGCGCTTAAGAAATGAACACTACATTGAGCATGAGAATAAATCTTCCGAAAAGCGGATAACAGATTCTAGTTTCGAGATCATATCAAAAGGAAAAGCGAAAAGATATCACCTTGAATGCGAGAGCAAGAAGTATACCGGTGAAATATTAGTCAGAATCTTCGAATATGGAACTCAGATAGCAAAGGATGAGTCATTTGGTGATAAATATAGGATGATTTTTCAATTCCCAAATTCAGGATTACTGCTTTTAAGAAAAACTAAGGAAGCCCCCGACTTTGCTACTATAGGGATTATCTTACCGGATTCAAGAGAGGTAACATATCAGGTACCGCTGGTTAAGATGTCTGATTATGATATAGAGGATATCTTTTCAAAAAAGTTATACATGCTTTTGCCATTCTATATATTCAATTTTGAGAGTGAATTGACCGAAATAAATAACAGCGAAGAAAAGCTTGAGAAGATGTTTTCTGTATATGATGAAATATATGGTAGGCTTGATAAAGAGCTGGAAAACGGCAACTTGTCCGAGATATCGTTCCATGCTATCATAAGATTGATTCACAGAGTTGCATATAAGCTCACAATGAAATGCGAAAATGTTCAAAAAAAGGTGGGTGATATCATGGGTGGCAAGGTGTTGAATTTGCCGGAATTTGTGGCATATGATCAGGCGAGGACTGAAGGTAAGATGTCTGTATTGGTATCTCAGGTTTGTCGAAAACTTCAGAAGGGAAAAAATGTTTTGCAGATTGCAGAAGACCTTGATGAAGACGTAGACGAAATAGAGTTTATTTTTAATATTGCAGCTAAATATGCTCCGGATTATGATGCAGGCAGAGTTTTGAAAGCAGTGCTTGAAAAAAAGAAAAATAGTCCACTACAGAAGTTTTAATTAGTTTGTTTGAAGAAAAATCATGATATGTAACTAAATAAAGTCGAAATTGGGAACTCTCAATGTAAGGTATTAAACTGGCTTACATTGAGAGTTTTTGCATACGCATTTTAGAGAAATCCGGATCCTGAATATACTAGAAAATCCCCGTAAGATAGTACACGATTTTTCAAAGAAAATGGAAGAAAAAACATGGCAAAAGTTTGATACTGAATGTATAGAAGTTCCGATAAAAAGGGACTTGAAAGGGATATACAATACTAATTAGTCAGATATAATCTGGCGTTTATAAAGGAGAAAAGTATCAAATGAAAAAACTTGCCATGGACGAAAAATTGGTCATGAGACCGATAGTAGGATGCCTTGTACACTCTCATTTTTGGGAGGGACCCTGCAGAGCCGGACACAAAGAAGACATGACCCATGAAGCAGAAGATAAGGCAGCGACCGCTTACGTGGAGAAGATGAAGAAAGAACTGGAAAACATCAATCCCGAAGCAGAACTTCTTCCTGTTATCGATGCCAGATACGAAGAAAAATTCGTAGTATCAGAAGATGTCTATGCGGAAATAGAAAAAGACATGGACAAAATAGACTGCTTCCTTTGTATGGGCTGGCGTATACCGAAGCTTGAGAGATATAAAAAGCCGGTAGTGATCATGCAGAACGGAAACGAAGGAATCGACTTCGCTGCATACTGCAGGAATATCGGTGTCGAAGCCTATGTAGCAATGGATATGCAGGATCTGAATGAGATAGTACATTATCTCTGGGTCAGAAAAGCAGTAGCATCAACAAGAGTTCTTTGTCTCTCAGCCGCATCACAGCCCACTTTTGGAATACAGTCGGTGATAAGAGATCCGGAAGTGATCCGTCAGAAATACGGACTCGAAGTGATCAAGCTTCCTTTCTATGAGATCGTAAAATACATGGATCAGATCACAGACGAAGAGGCTCGTCCGCTGGCAGATAAATATCTTGCAGGTTCCACTGATACTAAGGTAAATAAAGAATGGTTTATAAACGACATCAAATATTACCTTGCTGCAAGAAAAATGATGGACGTATACCAGTGTAATGCGTTCACTACCGCATGTCATGAATTATGTACATCCGAAATTCCACAGAACCGGAAGTTCACGCCGTGTATGTGTCATTCCATCATGAAAGATGAGCGTATTCCAAGCGCATGCGAAGAAGATCTTAATGCGTTCCTTGCAATGTGTATCATGCAGTATCTTGGAAATCGTCCCGCATTCATGGGAAATCCTAATCATGAAACAGATGAGCTTCTCCGTATCCATCACGCTGTTCCCGCGCTGTGCATGAACGGCTACGGAAGTAAACCGATGGAATACAAGCTGTGGGCATTCACAGGACAGGGCTTTGGTGGAAAACTTCAGGTAGATTTCTCTCAAAATGAAAGTGATGATATAACCCTTGGACGTTTCAATCCTGCAGGTGATACAATATGTATAAAGGAAGGACAGGTGCTCCGTTCGGAATACGATGAAGTATATTGTTCGCCGTACTATTACATACAAATGGATGATGCCAGAACCTATATGCATAATCTTGCAGGTTTCGGTCATCATCAGGTACTTGTATTTGGAGCATATGCTAAGGAAATAAAAGAATTATCAAGATATATGGGATTCAAGATAGTCGAGGGATAACGTACATAAACAAAAAAGCGGAGGTTGCATGATCTACTTAAATAATGCAGCCACATCCTATCCCAAACCAGACAAAGTCATAAATAGCATAAATAAAGCGCTAAATGCCCTCCCTTCCGGCCAGTTCAGAAGTGGGGGCATTTTTAGTGATGACGACCTTTTTTCGGAATGCAGGAAAAAGCTGGGACTTGTTTTCGGGATAAAGGATGTGGACAGGATATTTTTTTCATCAGGATCTACAGAAGGATTAAATCAGATCCTCTTTGGTCTTGGGTTTAAGGCAAATGAATATCTGACTACAGCAACAGAACATAATTCTGTACTTCGTCCCCTGTATAACATGGGAAGCGGAGAACCTGTAATAGTTCCCTGTGATGAGAATGGAAAAGTGTCTCCGGAAGACATCAGGAAAAGCATAACTCACGATACAAAAGCAATAGTCATAAATCATTGCTCAAATGTCACAGGAGCTGTTCAGGATATGGATGCGATCGGACAGATCGCGGAGGAATACAGGCTCTGTCTCATTCTTGACTGTTCCCAGAGTGCAGGATGCATGGAGCTCAGGATCGATGACTGGAACGTATCGGCCTGCGCTTTTACAGGTCATAAAAGTCTTATGGGAATACAGGGAACAGGCGGATTTTATATAAAAAAGGGAATAGAGCTGAAACCATTGATCTACGGCGGCACAGGAAGAGACTCCAGAGTGATAAAGTATGACGGAGATTACGAATATGAAGCCGGAACCCGTAACGCACCCGGCACAGCAGGGCTGTCTGCCGCCTTGGATTTCCTTCTTGAGACTAGGATAGATGTCATAGAGAAAAAAGAAAGACAACTCACAGATTATTTTATAGCTGAAATAAGTTCGATTCCGGGAGTGAGGATCTTTGGGAAGGACATTGAAAAGAGAGGTCCTGTTGTTAGCATAGGGATAGATGGAGTGAAGCCATCCGATGCAGCATATATCCTCCAAAATGGTTATGACATTGTAACGAGATCCGGTCTTCAGTGCGCTCCTCTTATTCATAAGTACATAGGCGCAGGAGAAGATGGCGTATTGCGATTCAGTTTCTCGTATTTTACAAAGGAAGAAGAGCTAAACGCAGCGATAGAGGGAATAAAAGATATAGCCATGTCGGCAGCGGGGTAACAAAAAAATGATCATAGATAGAAGGCGTTCACTTGAATCCTGTACGGAATCAGGATGGGATGCAGAAGATCTGCTTACAGATGCAGAAATAGATGATGAATTTATACATAAACTGAAAAGACTGGACGGATCACTTATATACATGAAAGCCTTGAAAAAACCATTCTTTAAGCTTGAATATCATGACTATGTGATAAAAGGAATAAAGGGTGACTTATTCTTCAGAATGGCGTACCATAAAGACAGTAAATATAAAGTAGATGAAGCCATAAAACGCTTAAATGAGGAATGATCCTGCATGCTGATCTTCAAGGATACATTACAACTTGATAAAGAATTTCCTTTTAAGATAAATCGTTATGATCTGAAAGCGGAAGATAATTCCGGAGAGACATATCACTATCATGATTTCTGTGAGATAACCTGCATCGAAGAAGGTGAAGGAATTTATCATGTAGGCGGAAAAGATTATGAAGTCTCAAAGGGAGACATTATGATCTTCAACAATGTGGAACCTCACGGCTGGACTATCACAGACAAAAATATGAAGGTGCTGGTTCTCATTTTTTCTGCGGAGCTTGTGACTGATCCTTTGGATTCCTATATTGCAGACTACATGAAACCATTTATCGAAAGAGGAAGTAATTTCAGGAATAAACTTGAAAAAGAAGACGCCCGGTCAAAAAACATATATGAACTGCTGCGAGAATGCTTCACGGAGTCAGAAGAAAAAGAAGCCGGTTTTCAGAATATCATCAAAGCAGATGTGATAAAAATCATGACATTTTTGATACGCCATTATCAAAGAGAAGACATGATCCCGGAAGACAGGATCGGTGAAAAAAAGCAGGCAGTGAATCGCCTTGGATCTGCGTTGGAATTTATCAATGAGCACTTCACAGAAAATATCTCTCTTGACCAGGTTTCTGCCATGGTCTTTATGAGTCCAAATTATTTTAGTTCGTATTTCCGCAAGATCTGCGGATATAAATTCAGTGAATATATAACGATCATGAGACTCAAAAAAGCCCGGAGTATGTATATTTCTTCGGATAAGAGTGCAACGGAGATCGCACTCAGCTGCGGATTCAGAAATATGTCAAATTTCTACAGACTTTACAAAAAATATCTGGGACCTTTACCCGGAAGAGAAAAGCCATGAGAAAAAGTATACGCTATATTTTATCTGCATATTTCGTGCTGTTCTCTGCTGCCATACTGCTGGCAGCATCTATTACATTTGGGATAATCCAATACCGGACCATACGACAGAATACAGCGCAGGATCTGAAAAATCGTTGCATCGCAACGGCATCAAATCTATCGCAGGAAATTACCCAGATGGACAATATCCTCTTAAATGCCATCGCATCGAGAGAGATGAAAGAGGATTTTAAGGTGTATATGGATGAATCAAAGCCTTACGACAGGATAAGGGCAAGGCAGAGCTTTGCAGGAGTGCTTACGGCTCTTAAGGGATTGGATTTTTCCATAAGACAGCTAAATGTATACGGAACAGAAGAAGGCGGCTACGGAATAGGTAACTATAATGGTGAACTGATCTCTCCTGCAAGAGAACAGAGCTGGTATGAAGAAGCGACAGAATATAACGGACTCAGATTTATAGAAGATCCTGCTGAGGATCAGCTTGCATCCGAAAGCACAGGAATAGATAAGCACACTTTGTATTTTTCAATCTGCAGGATCTTTTTTGATAACTTCCATAGACCTATGGGATATATCGAAGTCAAAAAATACTATGATCACGTATTCAGTTCTTCCTTTGTTGAAAGTGATGAGTACACACCGGATCTTATAGTGTATGACAAGGATGGAAGGCAGCTTTATCCGGCAGAAAAGGTTTTCAATTACTACAGTTATAGGAATAAAGGAGATATAGAAGTCAGGAATACCATCACAGGGAAAGCGCAGCAGTTGTTTTTTCATGAAACAGATGCCGGTGATCTGCTGGTCGTGATAGCAGTAAACAGCAGTGTTTTCATGGCTCCGGTTTATCGGGCTCTCGGTATGACCTGTATTATCTTTATTCTTTTCTTTGGAGTGTTCTTTATCGCAGCAAATTATATATCAAAAAAGATCAGTAATCCTATACATGAGATCTATAGATTCCTAAATGAGCCGGATGAAGGTTTCAGGGAACTGGAACTTGCTAATACCGGAATACTTGAAATTGACCGTCTCAAGGATTCTCTAAATGAAAATATCCGTGGAAAAAAATCATCAATGGAACAGCTGATGCTTCTTAGGGAACAGGAAGTGCAGGCAGAAATGCTGGCACTGCAGTCCCAGATGAATCCGCATTTCCTTTATAATTCCTTGACTTCTATTGCTGAGATGGCTGAAGAGGGCATGACCGGAGAAGTAGCAGAGATGTGTCAGGATATCACGTCAATCCTCAGGTATATCTCGTCAAATAAGGAACAGCTCACAACGGTTGAGGAAGAATTAGAACAGTGCGACAGATACCTTCACTGCATGATCTTAAGATACGGAGATGAGCTTAAGTACAGCTTTGAAATAGAAGATGAACTTCTTGACTGCCTTATTCCAAAACTCTGTGTACAGCTATTGGTTGAAAATGCCATAAAATCCGTAACAAGGCAGAGTCCGCCATGGAAAATAGATATTAAGGGCGAACTGAAAGGAAATAAATGGTCTGTTACTGTCATGGATAATGGCCCCGGATTCGATCCGGAAGTTGACAGGAAGCTTCGGCAGGACATGGACAGAATACTTGAAACAGCAACTCTTCCCAGTCTGAAGATACAGGGAATGGGAATACTGAATATTTTTATAAGGCTTTATCTACATAATGGAATACCTTTTGTATTTGATTTTGGAAACCAACCGGAGGGCGGTGCTTTTGTCACCGTAGGAGGTTACTATGATAAAGATAGACCGCTTTAATGTCCTTATCGTTGATGATGAACATTTGATCCGTCAGTCCGTCAGGCGGAAAATAGAGGGAATAAGTGACTCGTTTCGCATTACAGATGAATGCAGCGATGGAGAGCAGGCATTGAAGCTCCTTAAGGAAAAAGATATTCATATCGTTTTTACGGACATACGGATGCCGGTAATGGATGGGTTAAGACTGGCAGCTGAGATACATGCCCGTTATCCTGATATCGTTACAGTGATACTGTCCGGATATGCAGACTTTTCCTATGCCCAGACGGCTGTGCGGGAGGGCGTTTTTGACTATCTTTTAAAACCTGTTACAGCGGAGAATGTAAAAGATGTTCTAGAGCGTATAGAAGTTACACTTCAGAAAAAATACGAGCTTCCGGGCGATCCGTCACTTAGTAAGCGTAGCGCAAAAGAGAGTGTGGACTATGCTGTGCACTATATGAGAGAGCGATACATGGATGACATAGACCTCGGAGCTCTTGCTGAGAAAATGGGGTTTACTTCTGCGTATCTTACGAAGCTTTTTAATAAATTCCTTGGAGAAGCACCGCTGAAATATCTGACTTCGATAAGGATAAACGAAGCAAAAAAGATACTTCTCGCTACAGATGAACCTATCGCCAGAGTGGGAGAGATGGTTGGGTATCCGGATCAGTTTTACTTTAGCCGTACTTTCAGAAAATATACCGGCTATAATCCTTCAACATATAGAAAGATAGAGAGCAGCGGTTCAGAACTCAAGGGAATCTGAAACGTTATGAAAAGGAGCTTCCGTAATTTAAGGAAGCTCCTTTTTAGGTGCCTTGGAAAGGATCAGGCAAGGTATTTAGGTGTTAATTCCAGTTAGCATCACCTGCTGCGCCTGCAAGCTGTGCGCGTTCGTCGTCGATAGCCTGCAGAACTTCTTCACTTGTCATATCTCCTGTAAACATAGCTGCGAGATTAGCGGAAATGTCCATCCACTGCTCGTTAAAGTACTTGACTACATCCTGCAGAACCATTCCTGAGTGTGCCTCATCATAGGAACCGAGGAAATCGAGAGTTGTCTTTGAATACTCAGGAGTTTGTCCCATGTCGACCGGAATATTCTCAACATCAGATGCATTGTCGATAAGGTACTGGATATTGTCCTTCTGTACGATGTATTCGAGATACTTCTTAGCTGCATCGATATTCTTGGAACCGGAATAGATAAAGCGTGAAGGTCCTGTCGGATGGATGTTGAGGTACTGATTATCGAGGATCGGGAGCAGGAATAATCCGAAATCATCTTCTGTGTAACCTGCAGTATTCTGATCATTTGCAACGATAGAGGAAATTGCGCCGGGCTTTAACATACATATCGCAAATTCGCCGCTAGCCATGTAGCTTTCTGCGTTTGCAAATTCATCAGACATATAGTTGTCACCGAAATAACCCTTCTGAGCCAGAGTATTGAGCTGATCCAGCATGGTCTTCATGTTTTCGTTATCAGCAAACTTAGCCTCATTCTTATTCAGCTTATCTATGATACCGGGATCAATCTTGTCTAAAACCTGTGCGCTTGCAGTCCAGAGCATTGTCTGGTGCCAGCCGTCGGCAACAGGTTCATAGATAGGAGTGACACCGCTTGCAAGGAGCTTGTCGCAGTCTGCTGTGAGCTCATCGAAGGTCTTCGGAACATCAGTGATACCTGCAGCTTCAAAGAGTTTTTTATTGTAGACCATGTAATAGTCTGTAGTGGTGTCGTAATAAGTAAGGCCGTAATTCACACCGTCTACGCCTGTCTGCTCGGCGGAGAATTCACTGTAAGCACTTGCCCATGATTCGCCTGAAAGATCAACAGCATTTTCTGTAACATTATAAGTGGTAGCAAGAGCGAAACCGGACTGTGCGCCCCAGATGTCCGGACCTTCACCGCTATTAAGCCTTGTGAGGAGCAGATCCTGATACTGATCAGCGGGAACGATCTCATAGTCAACATGAATACCGGTCTCTTCTTCGAATTTCTTTCCAAGTTCCTGCTCGGAATCCTCTACCCAGTCCTGACTTGCCATTACTGTGATAGTTGTTCCGGCTGCGCTGCTTTCACTGCCGCCACTTTCCTTTGATTCGGATGCGGCTGCGGAACTTCCTGCTGCTGTGGCTGATGAAGCGCTTGCTCCGCCGCAGGCTGTGAGTGAAACTGCCATAGCTGCTGATAGTACGATTGACACGATCTTCCTTTTCATAGTTGCCTCCTTATAAATATGTTATCCCTTAACCGCACCTGCGGTCTGGTTTCCAACGATATATTTCTGACATGCGAGATACATGATGAGTACAGGAGCACAGGTCAGGATGACGTCTGCGGAGATCAGGTTCCAGTTTAGTTCAAACTGACCGAAGAAATTGTAAATCGCGAGGGTCATGGGCCACTTTTCTGAGGAATGAAGGAAATAAAGCGGCATCATGAATTCGTTCCAGTTATTTAGAAAGCAGAGAACAGCAGAAGTTACAACTGCACTTTTTAACATCGGGAAAATAACCTTTATATAGAGCTGCCAGGGTGTGCATCCGTCAAGAACGGCAGCTTCGTCCAGATCAACAGGTATTTTGGATACGAATCCATAGATCAGAAATACAGAAAAGGGCGTCTGCATTGCGACGTATAAAAGGATTATACCAAGCGCAGTGTTATTTAGGTGTGTTATCTGCATGGTTTTTGTGAGAGTTACATAATTAATAGGGATCACCATGCCGAGAACCACAAACATGTAAAGCCGGCTGAAAGCTTTGGTACGTCTTCTTGAGAAAACGTAGGCTGCCATCGAAGCAAACATAATGGTTATCACCATTCCGCCTCCTGCATAGAAAAGGCTGTTAAGGAAGCTTCTCATAAGCTTTCCTTTTTCGATGACTGTACTAAAATTTGTAAAGATCCACTGCTTCGGAAGAGTCATTGAAAGCGCCATGGTCTCGCCATTGGACTTAAAGGCATTCAGTACTACGAGGATCATCGGCAGCAGCACTGTAAGGGATGCGCACCAGGCAAGGAGATTCTTGAGTACTACCTGTAAAGTTTTATTTTTCGATGAATAAACCATTACTCAACCACCTCATCTTTTGTAAGGACCTTAACCATAAAGTATCCGAGGAATATCATAAAGATAAACAGAACAGAACTTATGGTAGTACCTTCTGCATAGAGTCCCTTTGACATCATCTTAAATACTCCGGTATAGAGAACTTCAGTCCTGTGACCCGGACCGCCGTTTGTAAGAGCGTAAACCATATCAAAGATCTTTAAGCCGTATATCACATTCAGTACGATCGTAACAGCAAGAGTCTGTCTAAGCATTGGAAGTGTCACGAACCGAAATCTCTGCCAGGCGTTTGCTCCATCGATCGCTGCCGCTTCGTAATAGATATTCGGGATCGCAAGGATTCCGGCAATCAGAAGAGTCATGATGTAACCCACGCCTCTCCAGATATCAACTCCCATTACGGAAAAGAATGCGATTTTCGGATCTACGAGCCATTTCTGCGTCAGGGCTTCAAGACCGACAGCACGAAGGAACGTATTCAGAAAACCGATCTTGGGATTCAGTATGGAAGTAAAGGTGAGACCTGTAACCAGAATAGGAAGTACTGATGGCAGGTAGAGCACGGCTCTGTGAAAATTTTTTCCCTTGATATCACGGCTAAGTGCTACTGCAAAGAGAAGCCCCAGTCCTGTCTTCATTATCACTGTCACAAATGTGAAAAGCAGTGTATTTGTGATGTAGGTTAGATATTGACCGTTAGAAGAAAAAACTTCGAGGAAATTCTTAAATCCTACAAAATTTAGTTCCTTAGAATAAGCTGACCAGTCTGTGAAGGAATAACATATTCCCATGATGCCGGGGATTACGCTTAGCAGCGTATAGATCAGAACAGAACCGACAGCAAAGTACCATGGATAAATTTTTGCCTTATTCATTTTTCGTTCTCCAACTCTTTCTAAGTGGTGTTTGTAATGAGTGCTAAAACGTTTCGCTTTATGTAATACAGTTTAGCGATAACTTCTGCTTATCTCCATGTAGGTATTTGTTAAAAATATGCAATTTTTTAACCGATATGAATATTTTGTTGTGAATGATTAAAACGAAATGTTTCGATAAAATATATTGTTTGGTTAATATATATATTAAAAATGAACATTTTTTGCTTTGGTAGTTAAATATGGTCATCTTGAAAAACACTCAATGGGATTTAAGATTAATGTAGATCATGATGTCGTAGACAAAAAAACAGGATGGTGGAATATGAATATAAAAATCGAACCCATAAGAGCAGATATTTCAAGAGTACGTGTTTCATTAAAAGAACTTAAAGAGTACAGAAGCGAGCTCATCCGGGAAAAAATTGAACCGATAGAGCATACGGATCTGCATGCTGAAATTGATTCCGGTAATGGAAGTATTTCATGGAATTTTAAGGAACGTACATTATTAAAAGGTATTACGCATGAACTTGTAGAGAAGCCGGTTTATAGATATACGACAGACGGAGAGGAACCGATAATAGACCGTGTAAAAACTGTTGACGGTGAGAGAAACTTCATAAAAAATCTTAAGAAGAAAGAAGTTAGGAAAGCCTATTCTGCATCAATAACCCTGACACTTCAAGATGACGAAGGAATATATGGTCTCGGGCAGGCGGAAGAAGGAATATATAACTTGAGGCACCAGACCAAATATTTGTACCAGCATAATATGCGTATTCCTATGCCTGTACTGTTTTCAGATAAGGGTTACGGCATTTTGGTTGATTGTTCCTCACTCATGGAATTCTATGATACGGAAGACGGAGCAAGTCTGTATCTGGATACGGTGGATGAGATCACCTATTACTTCATCGCAGCAGAGAACGCTGGGAAATTTACTGCAGCTGTAAGATTTCTCACAGGAAAAGCATCCATGCTCCCGGACTGGGCATACGGATATGTGCAGTCAAAAGAGCAGTACTATTCCGCGGCAGAGATGCGGGATGTGGTTAAGCGCTACAGGGAATTGAAAGTGCCGATAGACTGCATCGTACAGGACTGGAACAGTTGGAGACCGGAGCACTGGGGAGAAAAGAAACTTGATGAAGCGCGTTACAGTGATGTGAAAGAGAGAATGGAAGAGATCCATGATATGAACGTTCATACTATGATCTCAGTATGGCCGAATATGAATTCCAACACGGATGACTATGCTGAGTTTATGAGTAAAGGATTTCTCCTAAATGATCTCGCGACCTATGACGCATTTAATGAAGAGGCACGTAAACTGTATTGGAAGCAGGCAAAGGAAGGTTTGTACGATAAAGGATTTGATTCATGGTGGTGTGACTCCACGGAACCTTTTTCCGGACCTGACTGGGGCGGCAGTGAGAAAAAAGACGAGGCAGAACGCTACAAACTGGTAGGTGGAGAGCATAAGAAGTATTTGGATCCTGAAAAAGCAAATGTATATGCCCTCTACCATGCGAAGGGAATATACGAAAATCAGCGAAAGGATGATCCTGAAAAGAGAGTGCTGAATCTCACCAGATCAGGATACATTTCAGGTCAGAAATACGGAGCGATGCTCTGGTCCGGAGATACAGCCGCAAAGTGGGATACCTTAAAAAAGCAGATCACAGAAGGTCTGAACATGGGACTTTCAGGCTACCCGTACTGGACTCTTGATATAGGTGCTTTCTTTACAGTGGGTGACAAATGGCAGAATCGGGGATGTGGCTGCAATAACGACCCGTCCGTAAAGTGGTTTTGGCAGGGAGACTATAACGAAGGAGTGAAGGATGCAGGATACAGGGAACTTTATGTTCGTTGGCTTGAGTTCGGCTGCTTCCTTCCTATGTTCCGTTCACACGGCACGGATACTCCAAGGGAAATATGGAATTTTGGTGCAGAGGGTGATCCGGCTTATGATGCCATAAAGAAATATATCGGGATCAGATATCTCCTGATGCCCTACATCTATTCCATGGCAGCGGCTGTATATCATGAGAACTACACTATTATGAGGAGCTTTCTCTTTGATTTCATAGAAGACAGTAAAGCGAGAAATAGACATGATGAGTTTATGTTTGGAGAGTCGATCCTTGTATGTCCTGTGACGGAGCCGATGTATTATCTCCCTGAAAATAAAAAGATTGAAATGAATGATGCGGAACGGGGAAGAAAATGTTATCTTCCGAAGGGAACAGGCTTGACTGATTTTTTTAACGGAGATCATTATGAGGGAGGTCAGGACGTCTTCATAAAAACTCCTCTTGATAAGATACCTGTATTCGTTCGTGATGGAAGCATCATACCCATGCAGGAAGGGCTTGATCATGCATCAGACAGACCGCTTGATGAGCTGATAATAACAGTTTATCCCGGATGCGATGGATCATATACTCTCTATGAAGATGTCGGAAATGGATATGGGTATGAGAAGGGTGAATTCAGCGCAATAGACTTTAGATGGACAGACCGGGGTGACGGAAAGCATGGAGTGCTTCATATCAGTGACAGAAAGGGAAGATTTCCGGGAATGCCGGTAGAAAGAGTATTCCGTATACGGATAAAAGGAATGGAGGAAAGAGTGGTTGCATATACGGGAGAAAGTATACAGGTTGATCTAACGCTGTAAGAGGGTGAACAGTATGAAAATTTTCTTGATTTTACGCTGTTTTTTGGTAGATAAAAATTGTAATTTTTTTAGCCCAAAGCTATAATGAAATACAGTCATAGTTTATAGGGAGGTAAAAAAATGGCATGTTTTGTTGTGTCTGCGGCTGAGGCGGTTATCGTTACAGCTGTAAAAAAAGTCGAAGAGAAAAAAGAACTGAAGAATGTTGAAAAAGATATTGATAAGCACGAGGAAGTTTCAATTCCATGGAGCAGAAAGATGGGATGGCTCACAAAAATGCTTTGGGGCGGTTCAGCACTTCTTGCATTTGAGCATGTATGGCATGGAGAAGTAGTTCCGTGGTTCCCGTTCCTTACAGCTATGTCAAATGCTGAGGATGCTGCGGAAATGTTCCATGAGATGGCGACTGTCGGTGTCGGCATGGCATCTCTTATTACTGTAGTCTGGATCGGAATGTGCGCTGCGGCAGATGCTATCGTAAAGCGTTCTGCAAAGGAAGCAGCAGAGAAAGCTATGATGTAAGGGAGGCAGAGACGATGACATTATTAATAACTGTATTTGCTGCCGTGATCACTACTGTTTTATGGTATAACCGTAAAGATGACAGCATGAAGCTTGGAATCCTGCTCTTTATGTTTTGGGGAGCATCTCTTATGTGGCTCGTGGATGCATTATTCGAGTATGCAGAGTTAAAGTCAGCGTATTTTACACCGGCGCTGGAAGACATGATCAATGATTCATTCCTTGGTCTATCGGTTATCGCGCTTGCGCTCGTGATCTGGGTAGTGAGACTTCTCATCACAGACCCGAAGGGCTCAGTCAGAGCAGCGCTTGTCAGAAGCAAAAACTAAAAATGAACCAATGGGGACGGGGGTACAGGTCCATGAGCCTGTACCCCCGTCCCTCTTGGTCCAATAGACTATCATTTTCTCAAATATTCAGAAGAAACCGGAAATTCAAAATAGGTGTCCGGGTAAGGTTCTCCTTTTAATGTAAAGTGCCACCATTCACAGTCAAGCGGCATGAAACCGTTTCTGGTCATTGCATGCTGCAGTATCATTCGATTAGCATACTGTTCCTCTGTGATTCCGGTGTAGTCTGAGTGAGAAATATCACTGAAAAGGTCAAATGGACTACCCATATCCAGTTCTTTACCGGTTTTCATATCAAGGAGCGTGAGATCGACCGTGCTTCCTCTGCTGTGGCTGGACTGTTTAGCGATATAGCCCTTTGCGAAGAGTTCCTGCTTCATCAGATCTGGGTAAAAATAGGGCTTCATGCGAATATCCTGATCCTCTATTCCCCATAAAACAAAGTGTTTAACCGCACAAGCCGGGCGGTATGCATCGAAGATCTTTAATCGGTATCCCTGAACGATCAGCTCATTACTTACATTTTTGAGTGCTCTGGCAGCTTCTTTAGTGAGGAGCGCACAGGGCTCTTCGTATCCGTCAATTCTGTCACCTATAAAATTGTACGTGGAATGATAGCGTATCTCCTGAATAATACTCGGAACAAAATCGGCGAGCAGAACGAATCCTGACGGATCCATCGTATCTTTGTGTCCAATCCCCATAAAAATCCCTTTCGTGTTAAACAGTTACAAAAATCCTTAAAAGGATTATACTACGTTGTTGGGATAAAAAGTATTTGTGTTTCCAACTAACGATATATATCTACGAAAAGGATTTGAAAAAATGAAAATATTAAAGAAATTACCGGGGATAAAATTTGATCCGGTTCTCACAGCCGCATGGATATTAGCGGTAATATCCGCATTTTTCGTGAAACCATCTGCAGAGTACCTGGGCTATATCGACTGGCGTTCACTCGGTATCCTCTGGTCACTGATGGTCATAATCCATGGATTCAGAGAAAACTCCATTTTTGAAAAGATCGCAGAGATACTTTTGAAAAAAGTTAAATGCGGTTGGCAGCTTGCGGCGGTTCTCATTTTCATGTGTTTTTTCGGAAGTATGCTGATCACGAATGACGTAGCGCTCATCACTTTCGTTCCGTTTGCGATGATGATCCTTCACAGCTGCAAAAGAGATGACATGATGATAATGGTCGTAGTTCTCCAGACCATCGCAGCAAATCTCGGCAGTATGTTTACACCTATAGGAAATCCGCAGAATCTCTATATATACGGTCTGACAGGGATGAAGATCACAGAGTTTGCGGCGACGATGCTTCCGTATACTGCACTGGCAGCGGTCATGCTCTGTGTAAGTCTCATATCTTTACCTGATAAAAATAAAGAAATAGCCGTAGGTGATGACTTTCAGCTGGTAAAGGGATTCGGAAGTGTAAAACAGATAGTGATATACACGATCCTCTTTATAATGGCACTTCTTACCGTACTCAGAGTGATCCCATGGTTTGTACTTACAATAGCGGTACTTATTGTAGTAGCGGGTATGGATTATAAAATAGTGCTTCAGGCTGACTATATCCTGCTTCTCACATTCATAGGATTCTTTATATTCACAGGAAATATGGGCAGGATAACGGAGATCAAAACTTTCCTGCAGTCAGTAGTAAGCAACAGGGAATTTCTCGTATCCGTAATAACGAGCCAGTTCATCAGTAATGTTCCGGCGACTCTCATGCTTTCGGATTTTGCAAATGATTATAAAGAACTTCTCGCAGGCGTAAATGTAGGAGGTCTCGGAACCCTTATCGCCTCCATGGCAAGCCTCATATCTTACAAAGCATATACAGCAGAAAACAAAGAAAAGTCCGGTAAGTATTTTCTCCTTTTTACCGTGATGAATCTGCTGTTTCTGGCAGTCATGCTCTTAATGCACTTCGTATTATGATTATGACAGGGTCAAAAGTAAAAAATCATTAAAAACCAAATAAATACTGCATTATGCAGATCGATTGAGCACCGGCTATAAACAAAACTTATAGCCGGTGCTCAAAATTGTATATAGCCAGATACATTGACGTGATCAGAAAAAATGATATCATACTATATAACCTACTAAGTTGATGGGATTAATAAAAAAGGGCGATATCAAAATCATTTTGGGGAACGGGTGGTATAGATGACGATCAAACAGGTGATATATGCATTAACAATAGAAGAGTGCGGTTCAATGAACAAGGCTTCCGAGAAACTGTATATAGTTCAGCCAACTCTGACAAGTGCGATACAGGAACTTGAAAATGAAATCGGGATAAAGATTTTTGTGAGAACGCCCAGAGGAGTGAAACCGACTCAGGAGGGAACCGAGTTTCTTGGTGATATCAGAAGCTTTTATAAGCATTACAACCTTGTGATGCAAAAATACGATGGAGAGAAAAACACATAAACGGAGGGAAGAATGAGAGAATTTTCGTCTGCGGGAGGAATTGTAAAGTGTATCAGCCAACAGTTCAACTAAGGATGCACAAAAATTTGCATTTTACGATAAACGGATGTTTATCAGGGAGGAGAGAATACAATGGCGGATATATCAACAGCAGCATATGAAGAAAGTGAAGTTGTGACAACTGACAAAACACATTTGTCTGATCTTTGGACAAAGGAAGACTGGCTCACGATCTGGATCGGAGCAATACTGATCGCAGTTGCAGCAGCATCCGTACTTTTGGGAACATTTGATTTCTCGGCTGCAAAGTTTGCTACATGGGGAAATGGAACAAGCGTATTCGAGCAGCTTTCACAGCCTGTATTTTGGGCATCACTGATAAGAACCTTTTTTGTAACGGCAATCCTTTTTACGATCGGAGTTAAGTTAAAGGGTGAATCGGTAAAGGAATATATACCGGCATATGGAGTCTTGTTCCTTTTGGCAGTAGTCGTTCGGTTCGTTTCAGCGGAATACACCTTTAACAGATATCTCGAGTGGGCTTTCTGGGCACTCATCATCGGTCTCGTGATCTCAAATACAGTCGGAGTACCAAAGTGGTTGAAACCTGCAGTTCAGACAGAGTACTACATCAAGACCGGTCTCGTAGTAATGGGATTTTCAGTACTTTTCTCAAATATCGCAAATTTTGGACTATACGGTCTCGGAATCGCATGGATCGTAACACCTATCGTGATCATTTTTATGTGGTTCTTTGGAACAAGAGTCTTAAAGATCGAAAACAAATCTCTGGTTATTACACTTGCGACAGCAACATCTGTCTGCGGTACATCGGCAGCTATAGCAGCAGGAGCATCAGCTAAGGCAAAAAAGACAGACCTTTCATTGGCAGTATCCATCTCGATCATCTTTACAGTACTCATGATGGTATTTGAACCTGCGATCATAAAGATCACAGGACTCGGTGAACTCATGGGTGGAGCACTTATAGGCGGAACAATTGATTCTACCGGAGCAGTAACTGTAGCAGGAACAGCACTCGGTGAGACAGCTCAGACAGCAGCAGTACTTGTAAAGTCGATCCAGAATATCCTTATCGGATTCATTGCATTTGCAATAGCTATTTTCTTTACAGCGCATGTGGAGGGAGAAAAGAAGGAGAAGAGTGAAGTAACAGCAGCAGAGATCTGGTACAGACTTCCGAAGTTTATCTTAGGCTTTTTCGCAGCATCACTTATAGCATCATTTGTATTCCTTCCGGCAATAGGAAAGGAATCACTGTCAAGCATAAACGGAGTTCTGGATCAGTATAAGAACTGGGCATTTGTACTGGCATTCACCAGTATCGGACTTGATACAAATTTCAAAGAGATCAAGGACCAGTTTAAGAGAGGAAAGACAGTAACTCTCTATGTAGTAGGACAGTTATTCAACATCATTCTCACATTTATCGCAGTATATGTACTGCTTTCAGGAAAGTTCTTCCCGATACCGGTACTTAAGTAAAGGACGTGCAGATATGGACAAAAAGATGCATAGACGATTCAAAAAGATACTTGGCATAGGATTTGGAGCAGTAGTCGGAATACTTGTTATATATATCATGGCAAATGGTCTGGGACTTGTGGACGGCCTGGACTTTGGAGCAGGGGCATATTATTACGCGGATATACCGGAGTTCGCCAAATATGTAAATGCGGATCACTATGCATCTCATGTCCCGATGGTCGTTCATATCGTACTTTTCCTCATATGGGGGACATTGATGTACAGCCTGTGGACATGGCTTGAAAGGGTTACTTCAAAGAAAAAGTAAAAAGGAGATAGAAAAATGAAGATCACGGTTGGTGGAGAAAAGAAAGACGTTACGGATGATATCACTGTAGCTGCTCTCATAGAGCAGGAGCAGGTTGAGACACCTCAGTATGTGACAGTATCCGTAAATGAGGAATTTATCAAGTCCGGAACTTTTGAAACACATGTATTAAAGGAAGGTGATGAGATAGAGTTCCTTTACTTCATGGGAGGCGGTGCATACTAATGGCATTTACAAATGAACAGCTGGAGCGCTATTCAAGACACATCATCCTGAAGGAGATCGGTGTAAAGGGTCAGAAGAAGCTCCTAAATGCAAAAGTACTCATAATAGGCGCGGGAGGACTCGGAGCACCGGCAGCATTGTACCTTGCGGCAGCGGGAGTAGGAACTATCGGTATCGCGGATGCGGATGTAGTCGATCTCTCAAATCTTCAGAGACAGGTCATTCATACGACAAATGACATCGGAAAGAGAAAGGTTGAATCTGCGGCAGAGACCATGCGGGCAATAAATCCCGATGTAACGGTAAATACTTATTATGATTTTGTGACCAGCGAAAACATTCTGGATCTTATCAAGGATTACGATTTCGTAATAGACGGTACAGATAATTTCCCTGCGAAGTTCCTCATAAACGATGCCTGCGTAATGGCAAAGAAACCTTTTTCACATGCAGGGATCATAAGATTTAAGGGACAGCTCACAACGATCCTGCCGGGAGAAGGACCTTGTTACAGATGTATTTTCAAGAATCCGCCGCCGAAGGATGCGGTCCCGACCTGTAAACAGGCAGGAGTTATCGGTGCCATGGGCGGTGTTATCGGTTCACTTCAGGCGATGGAAGCAGTGAAGTATATCACAGGCGTAGGAGAGCTTCTTTCCGGATATCTTTTGACCTATGATGCGCTGAAGATGGAATTTCATAAGATCAAGCTTCCGGCACGAGGAAATGGATGCGCGGTATGTTCTGATACACCGACTATTACAGAACTTATTGATTACGAGCAGCCGACTTGCGAATTAAAAAATGCTTAAAAAACGTATCGCAGCGAATCAGAGGGGAGTATTAATCAATGAAAATAACGATCAGAAAATCTGATTTTGACAGAATATATGAACATGCTCTTAAAGAGAGACCTGATGAAGCGTGCGGACTGGTAGCGGGGATAGATAGCGAGGACGGAGTCAGAGAGATCAGAAAAGTTTATTTGTTGACAAATATCGATCACACAAATGAGCATTTCTCCATAGATCCGAAAGAGCATCTGAAGGCGGTCAAGGACATGAGAGCCGAGGGACTAAAACCACTCGGAAACTGGCATTCTCATCCTGAGACACCTTCCAGACCTTCGGAAGAAGATAAAAGACTTGCGAATGATCCTCATGCAACGTATTTTATACTGTCACTTGCAGAAAAGGATAATCCGGTGCTGAATGCCTTTCATGTGGAAGGAGAACAGGAAAGCAGGAATGTCAGGAAAGAAGAATTACTGATTTTAGGGGAGGAAGACTAATGGCTGAAACAGAGATCAAAGTAGACGACAAGATCGATATCACTGATGTGGTATGCCCGGTAACATTTGTAAAAACAAAAGTGGCTCTGGAAGAGATCGACGATGGTCAGATCCTGCAGGTGCATTTAAATGACGGTGAACCTGTTCAGAATGTACCGAGAAGTGTAAAGGATGAAGGTCATCAGATACTGAAGCTCACGGATAACGAAGACGGTACCTATGAGTTGTTTATTAAAAAGGTAGGAGACTGAAAATGGCAACAGATTACGCAACCCTTAAAAAAGGCGGTTTCATGAGACAGAAGCAAAAGAATCACTTTTCGCTCCGTCTGGCTGTCGTAGGAGGACAGATAAGCACAGAACAGTTAGTGGCTGTAACTGAAGTGGCGCAGAAGTATGGTCACGGATATGTGCATCTGACAAGTAGACAGGGAATCGAGATCCCGTTTATTAAGCTTGAGGATATAGACGAAGTAAAAGATGCGCTCGCTAAAGGCGGTGCTGTTCCGGGTGTTTGCGGTCCCAGAGTCAGAACCATCACAGCGTGCCAGGGATCTGCTGTCTGCCCCAATGGATGCATAGAAACAGAGGAACTTGCCAAAGAACTGAATGACAGATATTTTGGTCTGGAATTGCCGCATAAATTTAAATTTGGTGTTACAGGATGCCAGAATAACTGCCTGAAAGCTGAGGAAAATGATCTCGGTATAAAGGGTGGCGTAAGAGTTGAATGGATAAAGGATAAGTGCATTTCCTGCGGACTCTGCGAAAAGATCTGCAGAGAGAAGGCTATATCCATAAAAGACGGAGTAGTTTCGATAAATCGCGATAAATGTAATTATTGCGGCAGATGCGCACTTGGATGCCCGACAGATGCCTATGATACTACACAGGGATATATGCTGAGTTTTGGTGGACTTTTTGGAAATACTATAAATAAAGGAACAGCGATCGTTCCGTTTATAGAAGATAAGAAGACACTTTTCGCTGTATGCGATGCAGCTCTCAATTTCTTCAGGGAAAATGCAAATCCTAGTGAAAGATTCAAGTTTACTATAGACCGGGTAGGCAGAGATAAGCTTGATGAAGCTATATGGAAAGCATACGAAGGAAGGTAAAAAGCAGATTTTTTTGCGGAATACACTTAGACGGCAGGACAGATAACGTTCAGGTTATCTGCTCTGTCGATTTTTTGCGTAAAAAGCGTTATAATACCTGTCATCGTTTTGAGTTTGAAAGGAACCGTATATGGACCGCAGGATATATATGGACAATGCCGCTACTACGCGGGTTTTGCCTGAAGTATTTAAAGAAATAAAGCTATATCTCACGGAAGAATTCTGGAATCCGTCGAGCACCTATGAGAGCGCAGGAAAAACTGCGAGAAAGATCGCAGAAGCGAGGGAAAAGATCGCCGGAGCTATAGGGGCAAAGGGAAAAGAAATATATTTTACTTCCGGCGGAAGCGAATCTGATAACTGGGCCATCAAGGGCGTGGCTGACGCTCTTCGGAGCAAGGGGGATCACATTATCACTACTGCGATAGAGCATCATGCAGTACTCCATACCTGTGAATATTTAGAACAGCACGGTTTTGAAGTGACATATCTGCCGGTGGATGAAAAGGGCTTTATAGATATAAAAGAATTGGAGGCTGCCATCAGACCGACAACCGTGCTTATTTCCGTAATGTTTGCAAATAATGAGATAGGTACTTTGGAACCGGTTTCGGAGATAGGTGAGATCGCACACAGACACGGAATACTTTTTCATACAGATGCGGTACAGGCATTCGGGCATATGCCGATAAATGTTTCAGAGATGAATATAGATCTGTTGTCCGCCAGCGCTCATAAGATCAATGGTCCTAAGGGTGTTGGTTTTTTGTACATAAGGTCAGGAGTAAAGATTACAAATCTGATCCATGGAGGGGCACAGGAAAAAGGGCGCAGAGCAGGTACCACAAACACGGCAGGTATCATAGGTTTTGGCAAAGCCGCGGAGATCGCTCTTTCAAGGATGGAGCAGAGAAAAGAGTATGAGAGCAGCTTAAGGAACAGGCTTATAGACAGAGTCCTGACTGAGATCCCATATACGACCTTAAATGGAGATACAGAAAAACGTCTCTCAAACAATGCGAATTTTTGCTTTAAATATGTTGATGGAGAGTCGTTATTGATACTGTTAGATCAGAAAGGAATCTGTGCGTCATCAGGTTCAGCATGTGCGTCAGGTTCCATAGATCCGTCCCACGTATTGCTGGCATTAGGACTTTCCTATGAAACAGCGCACGGTTCACTCAGACTCACAATATCGGAAGACACCACAGAAGACGATATAGATTATGTGGTGGATTCTCTAAAAGAATCAGTAGAGCGGTTACGAAAAGTATCGCCGTTGTACAAAAAAATGATGGAAGAATAAAAGGAGATCAGATGGCAAAGGTAGTAGTAGGAATGTCAGGTGGTGTAGATAGTGCAGTAACGGCATACCTATTAAAAAAGGCAGGACACGAGGTCATAGGAGTAACTCTCCGCACATGGGTTTCCGAAGACGGAGACGAGGGAAGATGCTGTGATATAGACGATGCAAGAAGTGCGTCCTGGAAGATAGGTATCCCATATCATTCGCTGAACTGTCTTGTGGAATTTAAGAAAGAAGTCACGGATCCATTTGTAGAAGATTATATAAAGGGCCTTACTCCAAATCCATGCGTCATATGCAACAGGACCGTTAAATGGGAAAAAATGTGTTACATGGCAGAGGTGCTGGAAGCAGACTACGTGGCAACGGGCCATTATGCGACCATAGTAAAACTTCCAAACGGCAGGTATACAGTAAAAAAGGCTGTTCACGCAGAAAAAGATCAGACCTATATGCTCTACAGGCTTACTCAGGAGCAGCTCGCAAAGACCATGATGCCCCTTGGTGAGTATGCGAAAAGTGATGTGAGAAAGATCGCGGAAGAAGCAGGAATACCGGTTGCCGCAAAAAAGGATTCACAGGAGATCTGTTTTGTGCCTGATGGAAACTATGCGGATTATATAAATGAAAACTGCGAGGGAGAGATTCCGCCTGAAGGAAACTTCGTAGATGAAGATGGAAATATCCTCGGAAAGCATAAAGGTATCATTCACTATACAGTAGGTCAGAGAAAAGGACTTGGTATAGCCTTGGGATACCCTGCATTTGTAAAAAAGATATGCGCTGATACAAATGAAGTAGTGATCGCAAAAAATGAAGCACTCTTTAGCAGAGAGATAATGTGTCGAGACCTCAATTTCATGAGCATCCCGGATCTGAAAACAGGAGAAAAGGTTCGCGCGGCAGTAAAGATACGTTATCACCATGCAGGAACAGCTGCGGAAATAGAAATGTTGGATGAAGACAAGGTAAAGATCACCTTTGATGAACCGGTAAGAGCAGCTGCCCCCGGCCAGTCAGCCGTTTTCTACGATGAAAACGACTGCGTAGTCGGCGGTGGGATCATTTGTTAATTAACTGGATGTCCATATCCGTTTCACCGGAAATGCCCGGTACAGATGCTTTGTTAGTATACTGCCAGAAAGAAAAGTGGTAGGGCGTCTGAGGCAGCGGCTCATAGTCCGCGTACCAGATAGGATAATCTGTTAATTCGGAAAGGTTCAGTTCAAAGGCCTCCCAAAGCATATTGGAGTAGATCATTGGCTGATAACCGGCCTCAGAAATCTTTTCACAAAAAACTTTAGTGTTGGCGGTGAACTGCTCACCGCTGACATTATCTGTGCGGGCCTCATCATCAAGAATACTTTCGGGGTCGTAGGTCACAGGAAGCTCCAGAGTTTGTCCATTAAGCAGACTCAGAACGAGATCAGCTTCCTCTGCGGCCTCATCTTCATTTATAGCCTGTGAAAAAAAGTAAACACCCACATCAAGTCCGGCATCATGAGCTCCCTTTATATATTCGGAAAACTTGCTGTCGGCTTTTATTTTTCCCTCTTTACCATATCCGCGAAAACCAATTCTAAGTATTGCAAATTCAATGCCGGAATTTTTAACGGCGTTCCAATCGATATTACCTTGATGATAGGAAACATCCACACCGAGTCGGCTCTTGTAAGTATCATCTTCGTAAGTCAGGTGATCACCATCACGATTAAAAGCAGAAAGGTCATAGTTGTGTTTCGGAACATCCGGAAGTATCTCTGTTTCATAGCTTTCGCCAAAAACATCGACGAAATGCAGGATCTCGGGTTCTGAATCCGGAGTTTCATTTTCCGGCGAAAACTCAGTAGATGCAGCGGAACTGCCTTCATCAGTATTGCCCTCGTTATCTCCGTTTTCAGAAAATACTGCATCAGAGGAAGACTCCTCTGATGCAGCAAGATTTTTAATATCGTCTTTTATAAAGCCGCAGCCTGTAAGTGATAAAATAGCTGCACAAAAAATTGCTGTTAATTTATAAAACTTCAATATCAGTCCTCCCCTGTTACGTAGTCACTGAAAGAGCGGCAGCTCTTTTTACTCTCGCTGAAGCTGCAGAGACGATAGAGACATTCTGTATAATAGCCTTTTTCGTCTTTATCAGTGGAATCTGTGTAGTCAGGCATTGTGACACGCATCTGATATACATAATCGTCGGTAACGGTAGTAAGGAGATATACTATTCCATCGTGAGCATAATCCGTGTATCCGCTGGTTATGTATCTGGCGCTGTCGTCTTTGACGCTGTCAAGTATAGGAGAGGCATCATAAAGTGTGTCTTTCTCTGTCTCAACAACATAATCCAGAGCGTCTTTCAATGATAGTGAATCATTTCTGCGTGTTACGGAAAAAACCAGTTCCGACATATCTGTTCCGGTGAAATATACGCTCTCGATATTTTTGCCATAATCATTCTCGAAACTGTCTGTATTCACATATGCATAATAGTAAAGTGACGTAGGATAAGAGAAAGCAAAATGCTTAACACCATTTGAAGATGAATACCTGTGGAACAGATCGGGGTCGAGAACTGTGCTGTAGTCTGAACCGTCAGCATAGTAATCAAGACCAAATTCATCAGTAACGTCATAGCGTTCGTCTTCGTGATGATGTGGTGCTTCTGTAGCATAATGATCATCATAGTCGTGGTCATTATTGTCGTGATCATCATCGAAATAATCCTTGGAAAATTCGGAAGAGTCAGTCGCGACGGATGCAGCGGCATAACTGTCGGAAGCTTCACTGCTGGTTTCAGTGGATGCCTCAGACGTGCTTTCGGTATCTTTGTCCTTGTCTTCATCGTCGTCATCATCTTCATCGTCATCATCTAAGGATCTGTAGGTGTGTCCTGAATCTGATATGTAGTTAGTGTAGACATACCATCCGCCAAAAGCGATACCGCCAAGGAGAAGTAGTATTATCAGGATCAAAATAAAGATCAGAAGCCCGTGTCCACCCTTTTTAGGGGGCTTACCGGATGATGCAGCATTTTTTTGCATATCGGTACCGGCAGGTACCGGAGAAACATTGGGTGAACCGGCAGGAACCTTAGATACAGGAGTCCCGCACTTGGTGCAAAATTGGTTGCCGGGACGTATCTCAGCCCCGCATTTTTTACAAAAACTCATAAGCAAATTCCCTCCCATGAAATGCTTTGTTTACGTGCCAATTGTAATGATTATAGCACTGATGACGCGTTCGTGTTATCATGTAAAAAATGATGTAAGGGTCAAAATTCTTTTGCCCCTGTCATTATAAAATACGTTCTATAGGGGGAAGCCATGGAGACTATCTATCAGAATGCTGAACTAGTATTACGGTATGTAGTAGAGTTTTCGACATTGGGGTTAGAACTGTTCGGAATCTGCATACTGGTCTACACAGCGCTTAAGTGCTTTTTCAGATGGATGAAAAAAGATAAAGCGATACGTCTTGATCTGGCAGAAGGTATTGCTCTGGCACTGGAATTTAAGCTTGGTGGAGAGGTACTTCGTACTGTTATAATACGTGATTGGGCAGAACTTGGAATCCTTGGTGCGATCATAGCATTGAGAGCGGCCCTCACACTTCTCATACATTGGGAAATCAAGAATGAAGAAAAGAGATGCAAGGAGTAAGGTAATTGGCAATACAGGTAACAGCAGATCTATATGGCTGTGATGAAAAGATCCTCGATGACGAAAAAGAGGTAAAAGCGATAGCCAAAAAAGCAATCGGATCCATAGGCGCGGAGATCGTAGAAGAGTGCGTACATAAATTTCAACCTATAGGGATCACATACTTTGCGGTGATCAGTACCTCACACTTTTCCATTCATACATGGCCGGAATATGGTTATGCGGCGATAGACATTTTTTCGTGCAGAGAATTTGTGGTAAATGAATTAACAGAAGAGCTTAAAAAAGCTTTCAGAGCGCAAAGCGTCGAGATAAATCGTATAGAGCGCAAAGTAGAAAAAAAGGTGAAGGAGCAAAAAGGAGAGTAGAATGCTAAGCACAATTTTGGAACTGGTAGTATATGTAATAGTAGGACTTGTGATCATGATGGCAGGTTATGCGGTGATAGATCTCGTTCATCCCGCAGATTTTCCAAAGGAGATCGCAGAGGGAAATAAGGCGATCGGCTGGGTTTCCGCAGGCATCTATATCGGTCTCGGACTTGTCATACGTGCATCTGTAATGACTATTACCATGGTTGAGAGAGAACTGGCACTTCTTACAGGTGTAGTAGATACGCTTATCTATTCGGTACTCGGTATCGTTTTTTTTATGATCGCGTACTTCCTCGTAGATCTCGTAAACCGCAGGTTTAATTTTAATGTAGAGATCGGTAAAAAGAATGAAGCTGCCGGCATCATGGTATTTGGTATCTTCGTTGGTATTGCACTTATAATCAGCGGAGTTATTCAGTAATGTCAGGTAAATACAGAGTTTTAATGCTGACTACATTGATCATATCAGGCTGTTCCATGTGCTATGAGCTGATAATCAGTGCAGTCAGTTCTTATCTTCTCGGAAACAGCACCATGCAGTATTCCACAACGATCGGTTTCTACATGTGTGCATTGGGATTTGGATCATATATTTCCAGATTCTTTGGGAAAAAATTATTTAATATCTTTGTCTGCATAGAAATAGGCATCGGAATAGTCGGAGGCTTAAGCTCTCTGATCCTTTTCCTCGCAAATATCTATGTAGAATCCTACGCAGTTGTGATGTATCTCATAACTATCATGATCGGTACACTGGCAGGTGCGGAAATTCCCATTCTAACGCGGATAATAGAAGCAGATGAACAAAATCTGAAGATGACGCTTTCGTCCATATTCAGTTTTGACTATATCGGAGGACTTGTGGGATCGGTCGCATTTCCTCTGATACTGCTGCCAAAGCTTGGATACTTTGCGACGTCATTTCTTTGTGGTCTGCTAAATATCATATGCGCCGGGATCATTCTTTTCCGCTTTTCAGACAGAGTAGATGGAGAAAAGGTCTATAAGTCCGTAGTAGCCGGCCTGATTCTCCTGATGATAGGCGGAATGATATTTGCAGATAATATTTCAAGTTCCATTGAGGGCGGACTGTACAGAGATAAGATAATACTCATGGAGCAGACACCCTATCAGAAGATCGTCATGACGCGGCATAAAGATGACACAAGGCTTTATATAGACGGCAACTGTCAGTTTTCCACGTCAGATGAATACAGATATCATGAGGCACTCGTGCATGTACCTATGAGTAAAGTGGAAAAAAAGAAAAATGTGCTGATATTGGGAGGTGGTGATGGCCTCGCAGTGAGAGAAGTATTGAAGTATCCTACGGTCAAGTCTATCGATCTTGTAGATCTGGACAAGGAAATGATACGTATCTGCAGTACGAAAAAGAATATTACTGATATAAATCAGAACAGCCTTTTAAGCGAAAAGCTTCATACACATGTAGAAGACGCTTATGAATATCTGGAAAATAATACATTAGTTTATGACCTTATAATAGTAGATCTTCCGGATCCAAATTCGGAATCATTAAACAAGCTCTATTCAAATGTCTTTTACAGACTGTGCAAAAGTGCTCTTTCTGATAAGGGAGTAATGGTAGTACAGTCCACATCGCCCTACTATGCGAAAGATGCGTTTTGGTGCATAAATAAGACTATAGAGAGCGAAGGACTGAATGTGAGACCGTATCACCTGGAAGTACCGGCATTCGGTGACTGGGGATTTAATATGGCATCAAGAGGCTCGCTTGACGGAGATTTCAAGATAGAAGTGGAAACAAAATATCTTACGGATGAAAATATCACGAGCCTCTTTGCATTTGGTAAGGATGAGATGTCAGAAAATATCGAGATCAACAGACTTACAAAGCCTGTACTCATGCAGTATTACAATACAGCGGTAGAAAACTGGAACTGATACGGTGACGCGTCACTTTGTAAGTTCCCAGAAAGCAACAGCGCTGGCTGCGGCTACATTAAGAGAATCAACCTCGTGAGACATGGGGATGATCACGGTGTAGTCGCAAGCAGAAATAGTATCATCACAAAGCCCGTTTCCTTCATTACCAAGAAGGATAGCGAGCTTTTTTTCTTGTTTAAGCAGCGGATCATCGAGATGCAGAGAATCCTCACGGAGAGCAAGTGCTGCGGAAGCAAAACCGTTCTTTCTGAGCTCATCAAGGAAAGTCACTGACCATGGTTCGGTATGCTTCTTAGGTACATTAATCCTGCTCCAGGGAAGGAGAAATACATTTCCCATGCTGACACGGATGGCACGGCGTGTCAGAGGGTCGCAGCATCCTGGAGACAGGAGGACCGCGTCGATATTGAGTGCGGCAGCGGAACGAAAGATAGCGCCGATATTTGTGGGGTTGACCACATTTTCTAAAATAGCGATACGGCGTGCATTCTGTATAAGTTCCATAGGATCAGGCAGGACAGGTCTCATCATGGCGCAGAGCATGCCGCGTGTCAGATGAAATCCTGTAATGTCCTTTAGGATCGTTTCAGAAGCGGTAAAAACAGGAACAGAGCCGTCAGAATCGTTGAGCCGTTTTAGTATAGCAGCTTCTTCACGCTGCTCAGTGCGGCTTTCATCCATAAGGACAGATAAAGGGCGGCAGCCAAAATTAAGTGCACGTTCGATGACTTTAGGGCTCTCTGCGATAAAAATCCCTCCGTCAGGTTCAAAAAAGTGCTGGAGCTGAGCTTCATTAAGCTCCGTATATGGAAGAAGCTCCTCTATATCAAGTCTGTTAACAGGTCTAAATTCAATCATAAAAATCCTCTGAAATCCGAAAATTTAACATGTATCTTAGTGTGAACAATACAAGTATATGCTATCATATTTAAGGTGACTTAAACGTATAAATTTGGCATGGGATGGCCAAAAGAAAATGAAAAGAGGTATCGATATGACATTTGAAGAAATGACAGCCGCAAGATTCTCTGTAAAGAAATTCAGTGACAAAGCAGTAGAAGATACTAAGCTTCAAAAGGTGCTTGAAGTTGCCGGAAAGGCTCCGACAGCCAGAAATGCCCAGTGTATCAGGATTTATGTATTAAAGTCTGAGGATGCTATGAATAAGGCAAAGGAGCTCACTCCCTGCGTATACGGAGCGCCTGTATGCCTGATGCTTTCCTATGATATAAAAGAGGCATATCCGTATCCGGAAGAAGATGGAATAAATTCCGGTGCGGAAGATTGCGCTATCGTAGCTACACATATCATGTATGAAGCTCTTGAGCAGGGGCTCAGTACCTGTTGGGTGAACAGGGTATCCGTATCAAAAGCAAAGGAAGTATTTGATCTTCCGGAAGATGAGCATGTAGTGCTCTTTATGCCTATAGGTTATGCAGCAGAGGGTTTTGAGCCACTGTCGAACCACACTCAGAAAAAGCCATTAAGTGGGATTGTCAGAGAATTATAAGGAATACAAATGTCAGCAACAATAAAAGATATAAAAGAAGAAACAGGACTATCGCTTGCAACCATATCAAAGTATCTGAATGGGGGCAATGTCCTGCCGGAAAATCGTCAAAAAATCGAGGCGGCTATAAAGAAACTTCATTATGAGGTAAATGAGATTGCCCGAGGACTGGTCACGAACAGTACCAGGACCATCGGTGTCAGTGTTTTTGAAATAGCAGATATATTTAACGGGGTGCTGATACACCATATCGGACGGGAACTTAGCAAGTTTGGATACGGGATGATGGTCGTAGACGCAGCAAATGATCCGGAAAAAGAAGCCTCAAATATCCGTTTCCTTGTAAATAAAAAGGTTGACGGTATCATCATGGTTCCGGGATCTATGGATTCTTCGGTGATGGATGACGCGGTAAAGGCAAATATCCCGATCGTGCTTATTGACGGAAAGTACAGAGATAAGTCCTTTGACAGCGTGACTATCAACAATAGGGAAGCGGCAGCATCGATCGTTGATTATCTGATGCGTCGTGGACATGAAAAGATCGCTTTTATCGGTTCAGATGCATCATATACTGCAAATGAGCGATTAAAAGGATATCGTGAAGCAATGGACGATGAGGGACTGAAACTCAGGGAAGAGTATCAGTTTGTCGGTGATCTCAGTACTGAATACGGCTACAAGGCAATGAATGAGCTGATGCAGCTTGAGAACCGTCCTACAGCAGTGATCTCAGCGAACTATGAGCTCAATCTGGGCGTAGTGATGGCAATGAACGAATCCCAGATAAGTTACCCGGATGAGATTTCTGTTGTGGGCTTTGATAACCTTATACTGTCTCAGGTACTCAGTACCAGCCTTACAGTAGTAGAGCAGCCTATGGAACGCTTCGGAGTAAAGGGAGTAGAGATCCTCATGAAGCGGATCCGGGAAAAGAAGAAAGAAAAGCCGGAGGAAGAAAAGGAATATATCAATATAATCCTGAATACACATTTGATAGAAGGAGGTTCGGTAAAAGATCTGAGTAACAGCGAATTTTAAGGTATATATCGCGTGTGATTTTATAAATCAAGTGTTATTGTATTGGATTTCATGGAATCAGAAGAAAAAAAACGCCTTGCATAATGTATACATCTCCAATATAATACACTTTGGCAAGAGACAATGATAAAAGTATTTACATGAAAACCGCACCAGCGGTAGGTGATGTGCGATTATGTACTTGAATGAACTGGAAGAAAACACAGAAGTAATGATCCGTGCCAGTGACGGAGAGAGACAGGTAGATCTTTATTCTAATGTGATACGTACCGGCGTAACAAAGTCGGGCAGGATTTATGCCATGGTAACGGCAGCGGAGTGGTACAACAAGATAGTGAACATGAACTGTCCCAATAAGACATTTACGATCTATCTTCACAGGGATAAAGAAGAAAAATGTATCACATGGCCAAATGTAACGCTTGTTTACATGAGAAAGCCGGAAAAAATGTATGTTATCATTTCCATGTCTGAAAGCATACTTACTACAAGGCGCAGTGCATTCCGTGTCCCCGTGTACAGTTCATGCGAAGTAACATCTGATATTTTCTCGGGCGAGGAAAAAATAACGGGTCGTATGAGAGATATTTCTGCAACAGGAATAGCGTTTACACTTCCAAAAACCGAAGAATGGGATCCGGAAAAAGCAGACGGCGAAAAGTTCACGATCGTTTTTAAGGACGATGAGAACGGAGAGACCTTTAAGGTCAGAGGCGTATGTGTCAGAATAATGGAGAATGACACAGGAGATGTGCTTCTAGGATGCAGGTTGACACGATCCTCAACTATGGTATCCGGTTATATAAACAGGAAACAGGCACATAGATTAAAAATCTACGGATAAGATCATAAACACAAAGTGCAAAAAAGATGCTCCTATGTACGCGAGGTACAGGGAGCATCTTTTTGCTAAGTCTTTTTTAATCGGATATAGGATCAATGCCTGCTTCAGGCAGCTCGGTGATAGACAGAGCTTCTATATAATAAAAAGGTATGGTAGATTCATCGCTCATGACGGCATGACCTTCTCGGAGAATTCCTTTTACAGAGATCCAGGTCTCGCCCGGTATGAATGAGCTGGTGTCCTCGTCTGTCTGAAACTCAAAGTCGACATAACCACCTGTGCAATAGGGGCAGGACGGGCCGTTGCGTCCGACAAACTTGTATCCTTCCCCAAAGTCCAGATACATTCCCTCGATCTCAACTATTTTCCCATCGTAATTATCAAAATTAATATACCAGTCATTGATCTGGGTCATGTAGTGTTTGTCGCCCACAGTGATATCGGGCTCAGTATCAGCGAAATTATTTTTATCATCCGTGATATCGTACGGATACTCATTATACGAAATGGTCGGTACATCCGATGTCACAGCAGATGCCGCATCTGCAAGAGACTGCATTAGAGATGGATCATTCGCAGAGTCGGAAGTGGGTTCCGTACCTGTGTCATCGTTAACATAAGATCCGGCGGTGTCAGTATTCTGTTCACCCTGAGATTTTGAGCCGGCGCTCTTATGATCTGCAGTTTTAGGGTTACATCCTGTAAATGAGGAGCTGATAAACAGACAGACTATAATAAAATAAAAAACTGATTTCTTCATGTCGCTAAACAATCCTTTCTTTACCGATCAGCGTTCTCTGATCTTTTCTATGGTTAAGAATAAGAAAAATACGACTATATCGGTCACGACTATGCTGGCACCCGTAGGTATCGAATAAAGATAGGAGAGTATCAGACCGATGGAGAAACATGTCACGGCAAGTACGGCCGACATGATCACCGTGCTAAGGAAACGTCGGCAGACACGCATCGCGGTCAGAGAAGGGAAAACGATCAGACTGGAGATCAGGAGAGTTCCCATCATTCTCATACCGAGTACTATTGTCACGGCAGTGAGGACTGCGATGATCATGTTGTAGGTCTGAGCACGTGTACCGGTCGCTGCGGCAAAGGTTTCATCAAAAGTCACGGCAAATATCTTGTTGTAGAAAAGGATATACAGGATCAAAACCACTATGCTCAATATAACTGAGATATGGAGATCGCTCTTACTCATGGCAAGGATACTGCCAAACATATAGTTGCAGACATCCGTATTCATCCCTGTTGTGAGAGAAATAGTCATGACACCGATTGCCAGTGCGCCGCTTAAGAGGAGAGCAGTAGCGGTATCTCCCCGTATGCGTGAGCTCTCGCGTATCTGCAGCAGCAGAAATGCAGTAATCACACAGACCGTTATCGACAGCCAGAGCGGAGAGATCCCGAGCGGATAGGCGATTGCCAGTGCTGCAAAACCTACATGAGAAAGACCGTCACCTATCATTGAGTAGCGTTTCAGTACCAGACTGCTTCCGAGGAGAGAAGCGCAGAGGGAAACCAGTATTCCAACTATGAAAGCACGTACCAGAAAAGGGTAGGACATCATTTCAAAAAGTGTACTCATGACGCTGCACCTCCGAGGAAAGCACGACCCACAGGATCATTTATATATCTAACGGTAGGTCCGCAGAATTTCTGACCGTTTGCCAGATGAAGTATGTGATCAGCCTCACGGACTGCACCGTTTACATCATGAGAAACCATGATGATAGTTATTTTTTTTTGCTCTCGCAGATCCCTGATAACACGGTAGAGCTCGCCGGCGATGACCGGATCCAGACCTGTTACAGGTTCATCAAGGAGCAGGAGCTTTTTTGTGGCGCAGAGTGCACGCGCCAGGAGTACGCGCTGCTGCTGTCCACCGGACAGATCACGATAGCATCGGTCGGAGAAATCGGTGATCCCCAGGAGATCCATGTTATCTCGGGCACGGCGTTTTTCGTCTTTTGAATAAAAAAAGTGCATCCCTAAATTGTTTAAGCATCCGGAGAGAACGACTTCGCTCACTGTAGCAGGGAAGTCTTTCTGCGCCTCGGTCTGCTGCGGGAGATAACCGATCTCATTTGGTCGTAGTCCGTCGCCATAGGTGATCTTTCCGGTAGAGGGTTTCTTTAGACGCAGAAGCCCTCTTATCAGAGTGCTTTTGCCAGCTCCGTTCTCTCCTATGATGCAGAGATAATCACCGGCATTAACTTCAAAATTCACTTTTGATACAGCACTTTTTCCGCCGTACGCAAAGCTGACATTTTCACATCTGATGAGACTCATTTAGTTCAGTGCCTCCTTAAGTACTTCTACGTTGTGTTTCATAAGGTTTACGTAAGTTACGCCATTTTTGAAATCTTCGTCGGATACATTGTGTACAGCATTTAATAGCTCGCTCTTTGCGCCAGTAGCCTCAGCTATGCTGCTGCACATTTCTTCGTTAGAGAGTTCGATATGGAATACGACGGGAATCTCATCGTTTTTTACTTTGTCGATAAGGAAAGCGATAGTCTTTGCAGATGCCTGTGTATCTGTAGAGCATCCGGGGAAAGCTGCATAGTAGGAGAGACCGTACTCATCACAGAAGTAGCGGAAAGGAAAACGGTCTCCGACAATGATCTCTTTCCTTTTGGCACTTGATACTACATCCTGGAATTCTTTATCGAGATCGGAAAGCTCGGAGATATAGTCGGATGCGTTTTTTTCATAGGCGTCTTTGTTTGCCGGATCGAGAGTCTCAATAGTTTCTGACATTTTGCGGACGATAGTCATGGCATTTACAGGAGAAGTCCAGACGTGTTCATCGAGTTCCACTTCTTCGCTTTCACCTTCTTCGCCGGATTCCTCTTCTTCGTTTTCTTCCATACCCTCTACAAGTTCCTCGGGGACGGTTTCGACAGCGTCCATCAGGCGGAAGATATTCATGTTACTCTGATCCATGGATGAAAGTACATCGTCAACCCATTCGTCAGAGTCTCCGCCTACATATACAAACATATCGCTGTTCTGGATAGTGATGATATCTTCGGGAGTAGGATCGTAAGTATGGCTCTCAGCACCGGGCTTTAAAAGCATGATGACATCGGCATTATCCTGCACGATCTGATGGGCAAAATCGTACTCGGGGAAATTAGTTACTACGATAGAGAGACGTTTAGAATCTGCACTCTCAGAAGATGCAGCAGAAACATCGGATGCTTCTGCGTCGGATCCTTCGGCCGAGGATATTGATGCCTCTGAGGTAGCATTGGTTTCTGCGGAAACTTCTGTATTATTAGCGGTATTTCCGCATGAAGAAATAGATGCTGCCATGAGGACAGCAAGAGAAATAGACAGTATTCTGTTTTTCATAAAAAATAACCTCCGGATAGTTGATAAAAACTATATGGGTGCGCATAGTTAACAGGCACAAACTCCTATGACCATATGTCTTGTTTGCGCATGAAAAGTAACTATAGTTTGCCTGTAAAAATGTTGCAAATAGTGCCGAATAGACATGACGCGATCCGGCTGGAGGTTATTTAATTATTAAGTCGTATCTTTTTTTGGATAAGGGTCTGAAGTGCCGGTGAAAATGAAAGACGGAAAGCCGTGATCATGAAAAATGTCGGAATGATCACTGAGAAAAGGATTTCCGTAAAACCGGAAACGAGCTGATTTATATTTTCAGAGCACTGCTGCATACATGCGCAGATAGGACAATCAGCACCGGAGCAGTCGTGATCCATCTCTGCTGTGAGAAACAGAACAGAGAAAAAGAGAGTCAGGGTCAGAAGAGCGCACAGAACCAGAGCTGTAAATTTGTCTGATATGCGGTTTTTTGATGAATAAATTGAAATATCCACGTTTGACCTGACCTTTTGCATTGTCTATTATGAGAATCAGTATCAAATTTTAATGCATTAAAGTCCATATGTCAACGGCGAAATCAAGCGTATACACCAACATTCATATGTCGTTGGGATTAGCTATCTTAAATTCGTGGTACAGTTTTTCGCGATAGTTCTTATCAGTAACTACTTTTGCGATATCATCATTACGTCCGGCATTTAATGTATGGGGTGAAAGTGGTGGTATGGAAGTTGTTTTTCCTGTTTGATTGAAGATAGTATAGGAATAATTGAGCGACTGTTCGGATAAGAATGTCTCTAATGTATACAAATGAGATGAGACTAGGGTACTTTAGCAGGAAATGAAAAGTGTGTAAAGAGACAAATGTAATGTTGCTGTTAACTTGTGATTTTCGTGTCATAATGGAACTAACGCATAATGAAACGACATTATAAAGATATTTCTGGTCGCAAACATTGTCACAATAACAAAGACAGGATACATTTTTTCTATGAGTACTTATTCCTTTGAGACAATTGAATATAAGAAAATACCCAGCGTCAATGCATTTGTAACGTGTATCGAAAGCAGCGTATATCATTGGCATTATCAATATGAGATATTTATGGTATTGAAAGGATGTGTAAGGATCAAAATCGATACCGAAATGTATGAACTTAAAAAGGGCGATCTAATGGTGATAAATACGAGAACTATCCATGAGGTGAAGGGGGAAGCCGGGAATTTATGTGGATTGATACAGATCGACCCGGAATTATTTAAATTGGACGATTCAGATAAACGAACAATTCGATTTTTCTTAAATACAGCAGCAGAGGGTGAGAAAACGTGTGCAGAAGAAATACGAATTCATGCAGTATGGATTTTGTTGTGTGTACTTGAGAATCGCAAGGATGCTTTTTATCGATTGAGAAGTGAAGTATATTCATTGATCGCGGACCTTATGGAACGGGCAGATTATGATGTAGTACTAAAGTCAGGGAAAGTTATAACCGTTTCTGAAGAAATGATTTCGATATTGGATTATTTTCGCGATCATTTGTTAGAAGAAAGGCCGGTAGAATCAGCCGGGCGCGCATTCGGCATTAGTGAAAAAACACTTTTACGATATTTTAAGGCAAGCTTGGGTATATCACCTAAAGATTTTGTGAATAAACTTCGTGTAGAAAAAGCAAAGCAACTTTTACGTGGAACGGATAAAGAAATAAGTTTCATTATGGATAGTTGTGGTTTTCAATCTGAAAAGACCTTTTATCGGCTTTTTCAGGGATTAACAGGACAGACACCGGGGAATTATCGAAAAAAAGTTCAGGGAGAAGGCAGGGTAAATCAGGAAATCCAGGATTATTTGGATTTTGAACCTTTTGAAGCGGCGGCATTGCTTAGGGATATTTTATTGAAGGCAGGAAAGGAAATTTAATGTATCGTCAGGCAACGGAAATTCTAAAAAAATTGTCGCTTCGTGAAAAAGTTGGTCTTATGAGTGGACACACATCAAGAAAGTCAATTCATGGAGCTTTAAAGGGAACTACTGGGGTACATTACAATGAATATCCGTATTCTGCTGGCGGTAATCCGGAGAAGGGGATACCGGCCGTGGAATTTTGTGATGGACCGAATGGAGTTGTTTGTGGAAGGGGGAAAAGTACTTGTTTTCCTGTTCCGATGATGCGCGCAGCTTCTTTTGATACGGAACTTGAAGAGAAGATTGGCGCAGCAATAGGAGAAGAAATCCTGGCATATGGTGGAAATCTTTTTGGTGGAGTATGTATAAATCTTCCTTATCATCCCGGTTGGGGGCGATGTCAGGAAACGTACGGAGAAGATGATTTTCTAATAGGTGAAATGGGAAAGGCTATGGTACGAGGCGTTCAAAGTACAGGAGTAATTGCGTGTTTGAAACATTTCGCATTCAACCAAATGGAGAATAATCGTTTCCGTGTAAATGTCGTGTGTGATAAAAAAACTGAGCGTGAAATATTTTTACGTCATTTTGAAAAATGTGTGAAGGCAGGAGCCGGAGCGGTAATGAGCGCATATAACAGCTATCAGGGGGTTATGTGTGGGCATAATTCGTATTTGCTAAATGATGTTTTAAAGGAAGAATGGGGATTTGACGGTTTTATATTGAGCGATTTTACCTGGGGCGTACGCGATACGGTCGAGGCTGCCAATGGTGGACAAAACATAGAAATGGCAGATACGTTGTATTTTGGCTCAAGACTTGTTCAGGCGGTACAAGAGGGCAAAGTAAGCGAAAGTGTAATTGACGATGCAGCGTTCCGTATTATTTATACAATGTTGAGATTTGACAACATAAGACGTGAGGCATTTAAGGGGTTAAAAAAGCAGAATCGTATATCGACAGCCGGAATGATAAAAAAATCCGTGATCGGCTGTAAATCTCACAGACAGCTTGCGCTTCGCAGTGCAGAAGAGGGATGTGTACTTTTAAAAAATGAGGGCCCGGTATTACCTCTTTCTCGAAATAATCGAAAAATTGCAGTATTCGGGAGACTGGCGGATACGCCAAATACCGGAGATCGCGGATCTGCCAGAGTATATCCGGAATATACTGTGACGATTATACAGGGAATCCTGAAAGAAGTATCAGAAGATGCGGAAGTGATTTATTATACGGGAAAAAATTTGTCGCATGCAAAGCGTTTGATGAAAGAAGCTGATGCAGCGATCATTGTTGCCGGATATGATTATTATGATGAGGGAGAAGCGATTTCAAGGGATCAGTCTACTCCGGAAAAGGGCTCCTTTGCAGGAGGTGATCGCTGCGGACTTCTCAGACTACATGAAGATGATGAGGAATTTCTGGAGAAAACGGCGGGATTAAACTCAAATACGATCGTGATCCTGATTGCCGGAAGTATGATCATTCCGGGAAAATGGATTGAAAAGATCCCATCTGTGCTATATGGCTTTTATGGAGGGATGGAAGGTGGCCGTGCTATTGCCAGAGTATTATTTGGAAAATGTGATCCCGGAGGAAGACTTCCATTTGTCATACCGGAAAAAGAAGAGGATCTGCCGAAACTTGATTTTTCAGCGAATGAAGTGAGATATCAATACTGGCATGGTTATCGACGATTAAAGCATTTGGGAAAGAAAGCGATGTTTCCGTTTGGATATGGATTATCATACACGACATTTAAATTATTTGGAGTAGAGGCTGAATTTGACAGAGAACACCTGAAAATCAGAATTTCTGCAAATATACAGAATACAGGAAAAAGAACCGGAGAAACGATATTGCAGGTTTATGTAAAAACTCCTGAGAATGACAGTGTATTTTGCATAAAGGGTTTCAAAAGAGTAAAGCTGGAAAAGGATGAAGAGAAAGAGGTACAGATTGAAATTGAAAAATTTGATCTTGAAATCTGGAATGTTGAAGGGGGATTTTTTCATCTTCTGCCCGGAAAATATAACATTGGGGTAGGGTTTTCTTCAGATGAGAAACAATGGAATATTTTAGAATGTTTGGTGTGATCTATATAGTGATCAGTCTCAAAATGACAGGGAAGATGAACCCTGTCATTTTTGTTTTTGTATATAGAGCACAAATATAATCTTATGTGATTAGAGATAATACACAAAATGCATCAAGCCTAAAAAATACCCCAGTATATCATGTCCCAAAATGACGGTTGCTATTCTCTTTATGACAGCACGACGCATTTTTAAATTTTTATAATAAATGCAGCAAATGGAAAGGAGAGAGCGATTGAAGTATCAGTGTCATAATCCATATCTTCCGATCGAGGAACATATACCGGATGGAGAACCAAGAGTATTCGGAGACAGGTTATATGTATTTGGAAGTCATGATCTTGAGAATGGAAATGAATTTTGCGAACAGGACTATGTTACCTGGTCAGCATCGGTAGATGATCTGTCAGATTGGAGATATGAAGGTGTTATCTATAGAAAAGATCAGGATCCATATAATCAGGATCTTCTTCCGCTATATGCACCGGATGTAATATGCGGTCCGGATGGGAGATATTATCTGTATTATTGCATTAAATTTCAAGATAGTATTCATGTTGCTGTAGCAGATCGTCCCACAGGACCTTATGAATTTTATGGTAGAGTACATTATCCGGATGGCCAGGTCATGAGCGAGAATCAGCCGTATGATCCATCTGTAATTGTAACAGATGGAAAGGTATATCTTTATTTCGGTTTTGCCCCCTGTATGATCAATATTCCACGGTATAAGGGGCAGGATTTACGCGGCGGCAGTGTTTTGGAGCTTGAGAGTGATATGCTGACTGTCAAAAAAGGACCGGAAATCGTGATTCCAAGTCTGAAATATGGAAAAGGAACCTCATTTGAGGGAAATGAATATTTTGAAGGACCTTCCATACGGAAAATTGGTGATCTTTTTTACCTTATTTATTCTTCTGTAAATACCCATCAGCTTTGTTATGCAACAAGTCGTGATCCGGTGAAAGGATTTGAATTTCGTGGATGCATCATATCAAATGGTGACGTTGGGTATAAAGGGCGTAAGGAAGAGGACAAAGTGATGAGTGTAGGAAATGATCACGGTGGCCTCGTGAAGATCAAGGATCAGTGGTATGTCTTTTACCATCGCCACACATCTCTAAACCAGTATAATCGTCAGGGATGCGCGGAAAAAATTCAAATTTTGGAAGATGGGAGTATACCGCAGGTTTGTGTGACTACAAGCGGTATGAATCCGGAACCTTTGTCCGGAAAAGAAACATATCCTGCGGTTTATTGCTGTAATCTGACTAATGGCCACATGGGGGCATTAAATTCTTTAGGGCGGTCAAATCGGGAAATTGAGTTTCCATATATAACGAGTGTGCAGAATGAGCGGTATATAACCAATATTTCCGACGGAGACAGGATTGGATATAAGTATATAAATTTGTCTGAAACAAATGGTATTGAGGTGACGTACCGATGCAGTGAAGACGGTGTGTTAGAGATATACAGTGATCTTGATTGTGAACCGGAGAGTCAAAAGGGAAAAATATATCTCAGATCATCGAAGGATTGGAAAGATGCGGAAACGACGGTGACGTTTCAGTCAGATGAAAAAGAATTATATTTTCGTTTTCGAGGTAAAGGAAAAGCGGATCTCAATACGCTAAAACTGAGCTGAAGTCATCGAATGATCAATGAAGGAGGATTTTTCTATGAGCTATGTAAATGTGGGTGGTTATCGGGAAAGTAATGCCGGGACAACTGTAAGTGCCAGACCGGGATTCGGTGAAAAAGTTGCGTTTGCGCTGGGAGATGGTGGTTGTAATTTCGTATGGACAACAATAGGATCCTTTTTAACACTGTACTATACAGATAGTGTGGGAATCGCAGCAGCAACTGTCGGTACGATGATGCTCCTTGCCAGACTATTAGATGGTGTGTCGGACCTGATAATGGGAGCGATCATTGACCGTACACATACCAGATGGGGTAAAGCACGTCCTTGGATCTTATGGTCAGCATTTCCGATGGCAATTGGTCTGATACTGATATTTTCGGTGCCTTCCGGTTTTTCTATGCAGGGAAAAGTTGCCTATGCATTTATTACGTATGTCATAATGGCAGCGGTAATATATACAGCATGCAATTTAGCATATAATACGCTTCTGGCACTGTTCAGTCCGGAACCGAAAGATCGTGTTCAGGCCAGCTCGTTCCGTTTCTTTTGTACAATGGCTATCGTTCTCTTTATTAATTACAATACGCAGAATTTTGTTGGCAGGTTTGGTTGGACAGGAATGGCTGTGATCTTTGCTGCGATCGCATTTGTGATGTTATTGGCAACATTCTATTTTACAAGGGAACGAAATGTCTCTGTTGCAGAGAAGGGTGAAAAAGTTGCAAAGCAGCCGCTTGGTGAATCATTTAAGCTTCTTTTCAAGAATAAATACTTTCTTTTAGTCACTATCATTTTTGTCGTAAACTATACTGCGCTTGGTGTGAATAATGGACTTAGAATTTACTTTGCACGTGATGTATTAGGAAATGCAGGTTTGATGGGAACATTAACTTTGTGCTTTATCCTGCCGAAAATGATCGGAAATCTGGTATATCCATATATTGTAAAGGTTCTTGGAAACTGGAAATCTATGGTGATCGGATATGTAATAGAAATTGCCGGTGTTGCGATCATGGCATTTCTTCCAGCATCCACACCGGTTGCATTTACCGGGTTGGTACTTCTTGGAGTAGGTGGAATTCCGCATAATGCAGGACTGTTCTCTTTAGTTGCTGATGTAGTAGATTATGGTGAATGGAAAACCGGCACCAGACTGGATGGTCTGACGAACTCTGCCACATCATTTGGTATGAAAGTGGGATCCGGTCTGGGATCTGCAATAGTAGGATGGGGACTTGCATGGGCTGCTTATGACGGATCTCAGGCAGGACAGACGGCTGCGACAATTGCCGGAATTAAGACTGCTTATACAATTATTCCTATCGTACTTTTTGCGATTGGTCTTATTACGCTTCTTTTCTGCAATCTGGATAAATTTGCGCCACAGATGGAAAAAGATCTGGCAAAGAAAAGAGCTTAAAAATATTGATAATAAATATAGCGGTGTATGTCCAATAACTTTTTTTATCATTGTCCGTTTTACATTTTGGCTCGACTGTTTAATGACATATCTTTATAATGATTATAACTGATAATGATGACAATGGTGATGAATTATGGGTATATATTTGAATCCGGGAAAAGACTCTTTTGAGGAAGCTGTCAATTCTGAAATCTATGTTGATAAGACAGAAATAATTGGCTTTCTCAATTCGGTTGTAAGAACAAAGCAAAAATATGTCAGTGTTTCAAGACCACGCCGCTTTGGAAAGTCTATGACGGCAGATATGATATGTGCATATTATGATAGAGAAGCTGACAGTCGGTGTTTGTTCGAAAATCTGAAACTTGCCGAAAGTAAAACATTTGATAAATGGGACGAATACATTGGTGGGTTTGATGTTATCCGTATCGTTATGACCGATTTCATAAAAGAAGACGTCTGCGTAGCTGATTCTATAAAAAAGCTTACTATTCGTGTTTTGGATGAATTGAATGAGGTATATCCCGGAGTGAATTACGATGTTTCTGATCTCGGGTTTAGTATGGATAAATTTTACAGAAAAACCGGGCATCAGTTTGTAATTGTTTTGGATGAATGGGATGCTGTTTTTCGCGTCAGAAAGGATGACAAGAATGGACAGATCATGTACCTTGATTTTCTCAGGGACTGGATGAAGGATAAGACGTATGTTGCACTTGCGTATATGACAGGTATTCTTCCGATAAAGAAATATGGAAAACATTCAGCTCTTAATATGTTTACAGAGTATTCTATGATGTTTCCGCGACAGTTAGCTCAATATACCGGATTTACCGAAGTAGAAGTAAAAAAGTTATGTGAGGAATATGGTCGTGATTTTGAAAAAATCAGGGTTTGGTATGATGGATATGAAGTTAGTGATGTTGTGCCAAAGGATCCTAATTATGCTGAACTAAAACTAACAGGAAAAGAGAGAATCGCAACTCGTTATGCGTTATATAGCCCTCTGTCGGTAGTAGAAGCAATGACAACCGGTGTGATAAAAGACTATTGGAACAAAACAGAGACATATGAAGCGCTGGCTGATTATATTCGAAAAGATTATGATGGATTGAAAGATTCGGTGGCCTTACTTATGAGCGGTGGCCGATTGAAGGTGGACTCATCTGCATATCAGAACGATATGACTACTTTTACAAGTAAAGACGATGTTTTATCTTTGCTGATTCATTTGGGCTATTTGGGATATGATGATGAGAACGGAGAGGTATTTATCCCTAATCTGGAAATTTTGGATGAATTTAAGACTTCCACAAAAACATCGGAATGGTTAGATGCGTTTGATTCTTTCCGTATTTCACAGGAATTATTAAAGGCAACATTGGAGATGAATGTTGATAGAGTTGCGGAATTGCTTGAGAAAGCTCATAACAAGGCCGGAAATAAGACATACAATGATGAGTCGGCACTTAGCTATGCTGTTCAGTATGCTTATTATGCGGCGCAGCAATACTACACAGTTATTCCTGAGTTAGATTCGGGAAAGGGGTATGCGGATATTGTTTATATTCCGTCACCAAATCATTCTGATAAGCCTGTATTACTTATAGAATTGAAATATGATAAAACACCGGAAGGAGCGATAGAACAGATAAAGAGACAGGACTATCCCGAGAGATTGGAGCATTATAGGGGAAATATCTTGCTTGTTGGCATCAATTATAAAAAGGGACTGGATAACGATAATCCAGAGTTTAAGCATCATAGCTGTATAATTGAAAAGGCGTAAATTGAAAGAGACAGGTGCCACCCGGCACCTGTCTCTTTTGATAGATTACATCTCATTTATACGTCCTTAGGCTCAACTATATTAAATTCGAGGTAAAGTTTTTCGCGATAGTTCTTATCAGTAGCAACTTTGGCGATATCATCATTGCGTCCTGCGTTAATAAGAGCATCAATAAGCCGAGCTAACTTGTCCTCGCCCTCCTGGTGACCTTCAGCACGTCCTTCAGCACGTCCTTCCGCACGTCCAACCACACGTCCTTCTTCACGTTCTTCCTGGCGCCATTCCTCTACAGCCTTACACACGTCAACCACCTCCTGGTTCTCCGGTATCGTTAAATTTAGATTGGTAAATGTATTGATCGCAATTGCAGAATCCCTGTCAATATTGCGAAAAGCCTTGTCATTGCTTAATAGATCTTTTAAACGATTTTTATCATTGCCAATTCGTACGATTTTCAATACGTGTTTTACATCTGTCATAAACACGTTAAGATCATCGATTTCTTCAGGAACTACGAGATTCATCTTGTAGTCAGGAATGAAAGCTAAAATTTCGGGATCAATCCCAGATGGAAACATCTCATGCAGACGTCTCGGAGCGTCCCATTTATCCGGACCCCAATAAACTGTGATCGTGATCACCGGTAAAATCCGGTCATCTTTCTTCAAGCCTGACAGAAAATCAGTCTCCTTGTATTGTGGATCAAGTTCCTTATTCTTTTTGGCAATAGATTTTATTTGGTCAGCATAATTAATAGCATCATACAGGAGACATCTTACAGAAAATTAATATCTGTTTGGTTCTCGATGCCGACTATAGCGATCCAGTATTGCTCCTGAACCTGTCTAAAAACTACCTTTTTCAGTACATCTCTGTATTTCTGGATAGAAATCGGAATATTTTTGATGATATCCTCAAATACTTCTGTAGTATCTTCGCCGGACAGATCATTCGCATGAATTCTCTGAACGCCATTAAAAAGTACATAATTTGCGACATCAGCGAACTTTTTGTTATCTGAGAGATAAGCTTTTTCTGATGTATCTTTCTTTGACAATGTGTTGTCCTTTCAGTGTTAGTATAGCAAAAATATGAGTTATGAGCATCGTGGGTTTGGCTGATTTTTCTATTGGAAAATGATTTCGAGATGGGATGTACGGGAGTGAAAGTGGTGGTGTGGAAGTTGGTTTTCTAATTTGGATGAAAATAATAAAGGAATAATTGAGCGATCTGCTCGGATAAAAATATATCTAATGTATACAAAAAGAGACTCGGATACTATAACAGGAAATGAATGATGTGTAAAGAGATAAATACACTGTTACTGTTAACTTGTGGTTTTCGTGCCATAATGGAACTAACGCATAATGAAAATATATAACTCGAAAATATGTTATTAATAACATATTTTTGGATGTAAATTTGATTATTGTCACAAAAAACAAATTATGTGTTTCACCCTCCATCTATGTTATACTTAACATAAATGGAGGGCATTATAATGGGTGAAAACGAAATGGATGCTATATTTGAACAGATAAACAAGCTAAATAAACCAGTTTCTGATTCTGAAACAACTCCTGTCAGCAGTACAAATAGTGCTTTAGGCGATATGCTAAACGGAGTGTCCGTCGAAATACAAAGAATTTTGGACGAAAATAAACTCACACAGGAAGATTTGTGCAAAATGACCGGAATGTCCCAGTCTAATATAAGTAAAATACTAAATGGTAAAGTTGTACCACGACTTGATACGTTGCAGAAAATAGCAGCATCAACAAACACAAAACTTGTTGTTAGCTTCGAAAAAATTGGAGGAGATGAATAATGGGTCACATCAATTCAATTGAAATAAATAGATTTAGAGGTATCAAACAGCTAGAAATCACTGATTTTTCAAATATAAATCTTATAGTGGGAGATAATAATAGCGGAAAGACCACTTTTCTAGAAGCTATTCAGCTTTTGTTTGCCCAAACACAGATTGGCTCTATAAAAAAAATAATAAACCAACGTTCAGTTCTTAGCCCTGATAGAAACAGTTTTTATGTTTCATTTATAAAAATGTTCGATATTGAGCAGCTTGCTGATCAGTTAGAATTTGACATATATGCAGAAAGCAGCAATGGTATTCTGAGATTTCAACTTAGTGGACAGGAAAAAAGCATCTCTGGTGATGAGGCTTTGAAATTATCTTCACTATCTCCACGCGAAAAAATGCAATATAAAAGATCTTCGGCTTTTTTACCCGAAGCTGCAAAAGTTTTTATCGGAAGCATAGTTTCTCAGATAAACAAAAAAATCGCAGAGCAGAATATTAGATGTACATCTCTGGACACTGGGTTGACAGGGGGGGCATTGAAAAAAGAAGTTCAATACATACCTTCTTTTGGTCATATGAGGTATGACCTTTTACAGAACATTGTGGATAATCCGGAATATAAGAAACTTACAATTGATATTCTTAGACAATTTGATAGTGAAATAGCGGATATTTGTTATACCAAAGCAGATGATGGGACATATCTTGAAACAATTATTACCAAAAACGGCTCAAGCATGCCTTTTTCAGTATATGGCGACGGCATCAAGAAGATTCTCTATATTCTTAACAAATTGTTTGCTTCTTCAGATTCGATATTATTGATTGATGAAATTGAGACGGGACTTCACAAAAAGTATTATGATACATTGTTCCCCGTTGTTTTTGCACTGGCAAATAAGTTAAATGTTCAGCTTTTTATAGCGACCCATAGTAATGAAGCCATAGATGCCATATTGAAATATGGTGATTATGAAAATGAAATTGAAAAGAAAGATCCTATCAAAGTTATAACTCTAAAGAAAATCAAATCACCGGATAGTAATGTTGTTGCCAGGAACGTTACAGGCAAATATGTTTATGATAATAAGAAAGTATTTGAATTTGAGGTACGCTTATGATGACAGAATTAGTACTCGTAGAAGGCGTATCTGACGTTCTGCTTATTAGCTACTATTTACAAAAAATATACGGATGGAAGCACGAAAACAGTAATATGCTAGGCATGACGGCAAATGACGCTTATGAACATGTAGAGAGTCTTGCTAAAGAAGATAGCCAGCTTATCTTATGTGGGGTCGGTGGTAACGGGAAATTTGCTTCATTTGTAGAAAAACATCGAGTAAATACAATGCTCATTGAAAAAAATATTGCATCTTTAATGATTGTAACTGACAGGGATGAAGACACTGACGGCAAGATAGCAAGAAGAATCAAAAAGGCACTTGCTGGTCTTACTATTAGGGCTGGACGGTGGATTAGCAACGATATTACTGATTCATTTGGACAATCAAAAAGCATAAACACATATCTGTTGGTTGTTCCTAACGATGAAAAAGGTGCGTTGGAGAGAGTTATCATCAATGCACTGAAGGATATTCCTGAGGAATCGGATTTAATTAGGGAAGTGAGCACTTTTATCGATTCACTAAAAGTAGAAATAGTCCCAGAGCTCTGCCAGACAAATAAATCCGATAAGGCAACCGTCGGAACTTTCTTCAGTATCAAAAATCCGCAAAATGCAATGCGTTCATTTGTAACAATTGTATCCAAGATAGATTGGTCAAGCTCGGAATCTCTTAGGCAATTGTTTTTACCATTCCAATATCTTGGAGCGGAAAAGCTGGTAGATGAAAGCTTATTGAATGAAAAATGACCTGGATAAATTATGAAGTAACAGAAAGAATAATACAAAAGAGGCAGGTGCCATCCGGCACCTGTCTCTTTCGATTACGCCATCGTTTATACGTCCTTAGGCTCATCTATATTAAATTCGAGGTAAAGTTTTTCGCGATAGTTCTTATCAGTAGCAACTTTTGCGATATCATCATTGCGACCGGCATTAATAAGAGCATCAATAAGCCGAGCTAACTTGTCCTCGCCCGCCTGGTGTCCAACCACACGTCCCTCTGCATGTCCCTCTGCATGTCCCTCAGCGCGTCCTTCCGCACGACCTTCTTCACGTTCTTCCTGACGCCATTCTTCTACAGCCTTACACACGTCAACCACCTCCTGGTTCTCCGGTATCGTTAAATTTAGATTGGTAAAAGTATTGATCGCAATAGCGGAATCTCTATCAATATTGCGAAAAGCTTTGTCGTTGCTTAATAAATCTTTTAACCTTTTTTTGTCATTTCCGATTTGTACGACCCTCATAACGTGCCTTACATCTGTCATAAACACGTTAAGATCATGGATTTCTTCCGGAACCACGAGGTTCATTTTGTAGTCTGGAATGAAAGCTAAAATCTCGGGATCAATCTCTGA
>KE384175.1:111321-113976 GCA_000424365.1 Lachnospiraceae bacterium NK4A144
CGGAATCTCTATCAATATTGCGAAAAGCTTTGTCGTTGCTTAATAGATCTTTTAAGCGATTTTTATCATTGCCAATTCGTACGATTTTCAATACGTGTTTTACATCAGTCATAAACACGTTGTTGTCCTTTCAGTGTTAGTATAGCAAAAATATGGGTTATAGGCATCGTGGGTTTAGCTGATTTTTCTATTGGAAAATGATTTCGTAACAGTTCACACGTAAACGGAGCACTACGCTGCGGATGCTACGAACACTTAGCGAACGAATGTGAGCATAGTGAGAGTGTATGCTTTAGCTGTTTACGACCAAGAAAGATGAAAAGCCATTGGATTTTGCCCATCGCCGGAGGCGATTTAATTGGCAAAATCCGTTACGTGAGCGAGCTGTAAGCGAGTGAACAGTAACATGATTTCGAGATGGGATGTACGGGAGTGAAAGTGGTGGTGTGGAAGTTGGTTTTCTAATTTGGATGAAAATAATAAAGGAATAAATTGAGCGATCTGCTCGGATAAGAATATCTCTAATGTATACAAAAAGAGACTCGGATACTATAACAGGAAATAAATGATGTGTAAAGAGATAAATAAGACAGAATGATTTTGCCGATAATGGTAGTATATTCGAATTTGAAAAAATTCGCTGTGAAAGCACAGAAATTGTATTTGTAAATGTACAAAAAATGATCGGTTGTACATAAAATTGTACTTAATTAGAAACATAAAAAACTTTTAAAACTTATGATTTCTGGTGGGTACTTATATACAAGACGTCTCGAAAAGGCAGGGACGCCTGAGATGTTCTATGGAGTCTCGTATGAGAGAGATGTGAGCTGTGGATCGGGGATTTCATGAAGGGTCCAAACCTCTGAGATCGCATGAGAATCGTGTGAATGATCAAAATCGTCCAAATCGAATGGAGAACGAATGATTTATCGGAATCGTTCGTGACGTATGAGGAACGAAGGTTTGATCAGAGAAAAATGAAACTCATGTGGAGTGAGGACTGGATGAAAAGAACCGAAAAGTCACATTTGGGATATGAGACTTGCCTTGTGGGTAGGAAGTGGGCACACACTTGTAGGCTCCGGGACATAGAGGGATTCCCGTGAAGGGAGAAAAGGAGAATTTAAGTATGAGGAAAAGAACACGTAAATTACTTTCCATCGTTTTAGCTTCAGCGATGGTACTGTCAATGCATAGCATGGCATTTGCAGAGGAAGCAGAGAAGAATGAAGTTACATATGCTGATGGCGCTGCAGTGATCAAGAATGCAACAGATCCTGTTTCATGGAATGGATGGAAGGATAATGAAGATGATGCATTTGCTGCACTTTTGGGTCATGTAGAAGACGATCATCTTGCAAATGGTAAGAAAGTGACCGTAAGTAATGATAGTGGTAGCAAATGGAGTACATCTTATAATGTTATACCGCTCGAAGGAGTTGAGGGAAGTTATCTGCTCTTTGGATATGGTTCATATTATTCTGAATTGGATTTTGTTGAAGGAGAGGGATTAGTTCCGATTACAGAGTATGATGGACGCAAGAAAGTCGCTAAAGGCAGCGATAGCGCTACAAAAGATGTTGCACTGTATGGAGATCTTGCTCTTGTAAAGTATGATTCAGCTGCAAAGACTGTAACCAAGGTTGATGGTGTAGAACTTACAGATCTCAAGCCGGATAAGAATAACTTAAATGCATCAATTTCTGCAAATAAAACAGAACCGATCAAGGGTGGCCGTTTTGATGGATACTTAGCTCATAAGAATCTTGAAGGAAAAACAACTCCTACAGTTTCTATCAAGGCTAAGGTAAGCGGAAAGAATATCGACAAGGCTACAAAGAAGGCGATCACAACAGCTCTTAAAAAGGCAAGTTATCCTTATGAGATCCTTCCGAAGGTAGTTCAGATTTATGGAAGTGCTCCTTTAGGCGGAGGCAAAAAAGTTTCTGAGAATTTAGTTGAATATTCAGATAAAATACATTCAAATATCGACGCTTCTAAGCTCAATACAAAGAGTGCAAAGGCAACACTTACATATGATGTTACCTATTACACTAAGAAGGATGAGCCAAAGGTTGTTGCTAAGAAGCTCAATCCTAAGGACTACACTCTTGAGAGCGCAACAGTAGGTGATGAGTCTATCATTATCCTGAAGGAATTCAAGAGCACAAACTACGAGTATGCTAATTATTACTATGATAATGATAAATATGCTTCACAGGGTTACCTGCTTTGCTTCCGTGAGCACGGCGAGAAGAAGAATAAGACTGTTAGAAAGGGTATCTACAAGTCTGCTGACGATGTATTCGTAACATCCGTAGAATAATTAAAAGTAGATAACCGTTCGGAAAAGGTCGAGCCAATACGGTAAAACCTTACGAACAGCAGTAAAAACTGCAAAGAGTAAAAAGCTCTCATCAAAAAGAGGCAGGTGCCACCCGGCACCTGCCTTTTTTAAGCGGTTCTTATCATTGCCAATCCGTACGATTTTCAATACGTGTTTTACATCAGTCATAAACACGTTAAAATCATGGATTTCTTCCGGAACCACGAGGTTCATCTCATTGCTTCAATTCACGTGCAGATTGTATCTCATTAACGGTATAACCTAAGTCAATGATCGTCTTTTCATCAAAGTTTTTACTAAGCAGA
>AUJT01000012.1 GCA_000424365.1 Lachnospiraceae bacterium NK4A144
TATTTTCCCAGTTATCAAGGTTTGATTTATATGAACATACTTTTCCGTATGCTTCAGCAATCGCAGCTCTCCTAAGATATGAAGGAAACTTATAAAAGTTTGCAGCAAGATCATAGGTCACAACCGGTCTTTTCTTTGATGTGACACTATAGCTCTCCGCCAGGTTCACAGCCTTGTTCTGATTTGAACATACAGAAAACTCATCCCATTCTTTAAGCATCACATCAATATAAAAATCAACAGCTCTGCGATAGAGTATGGTCGTATCCTTGAAAATGTGATTATATTCTTTTATTTTTACCGAATATGTGGACATTATCTTCATATCACAGAGCCTCCTTTCACCTTAACGTTCTTTTTGTGAGTCGATGTAATGCTTTACCTGCTCAAAACTTCTGTCACTGACAGTAACAATGCAATAGGATGGATTCCAAAGATGTCCTCCCCACAATTGTTTTTTTAATTCAGGATGTTTCATAAACAGCCATCGTGCCGTATTTCCCTTTAGGATTTTTATCATATCTGAAGGAAAAAACTGCGGTTTGCAGTCTACGAGAATATGTATATGATCCGGCATAACTTCCATTGCAAGTATTGAAAAGGAATACTCCTTTGCCAGCTCATTAAGATATCCCTTAATATCATCATCAATACCATTAGAAAGAACTTTTTTCCGATACTTGGTACACCATACAATGTGATACTGTAAGGAATATACATAACCTCTACCATATGTAAGTTTTGAGTAATTTGTATTATAAACAGATTTATCCATGTAACCATTATACCATATGTAGGCATAAAGAAAAAGAAGCGGCGGCTAACTCACGACTAAAGTCACGAGAATGCGCCGCCGCAGTTATTCAACACAGGCGATTTAATTGGCAAAATCCTTTAAATACCCGGCAGGGGTAAAAATAAAATGATTGACATATACCATGAGGGGGTATATTATGAGCGCAGATAAAGTTTGCGGCACCTAATTATGGTGAGAAAGGATAGAGTATGGGAAACGGAGATTTCAGGATGTTTCTTATGGTAGTTGCAGTATTTCTACTGATATATTTTGCATTTATCGGAGTGATGGAAGTAAAAAAACTGATAACAAATCTTTTCAGTAAGAACAAAGAAAAGAAAGATGTGCATGACTGAGGAGGCTTAAAAATGGCTAATGTAGTTATTGTAGTTATAATTGCAGTGATCGTAATTTTTGCGTCACGCGAGGCGATAAAGCATATGAAGGGTGAAGGAGGCTGCTGTGGCGGAGGCGGCGGTATCATTGAGGATAAAAAGAAACTCGACAAACCTGAGATAGGAAAAGAGGTTCTGAAGATCGAGGGTATGCATTGTGATAATTGCAGAGTACGTGTTCAGAATGCATTAAACAGGATAGATGGTGCGGCTGCGAAGGTTGACCTCAAAAAATCAGAGGCTGTGATACGTATGAGCCGTGAAATATCCCGAGAGGAATTCCGCAAGGTAATTGAGGAGGCAGGGTATACGCTTTTATAATTGCGTGACCTGCATTGGCAGCGGAGCAAGTTTGTGTTATAGGAGAAATTATGGAAGAAAAGTTGGAAATGGCTGAAGAAATGCACTGCGAGCACTGTTCACACAGAAAAAAAGAACGGTCTGAGCAGGAAATAAAGAAAATGATGAACCGGCTGAAGCGAATAGAAGGACAGATACGCGGTATTGAGAATATGCTGGAAAAGGATGCGTACTGTCCGGACATTTTAATACAGGTATCTGCGGTAAATGCAGCATTAAATAGTTTTAATAAGTGCCTTCTTGCAGAACACATAAGAACCTGCGTGGCGACAGATATACGTGAAGGAAAAGATGAATCAATAGATGAACTGGTCACAGTACTGCAGAAGCTTATGAAGTGACGAAGAAGCACGTGACTGGCGAGGACATAAGAAAGTGCAGATAGAGTGATGAGAGGCAATATATGGAACAATATAATGTAACGGGAATGAGCTGTGCGGCCTGCAGTGCCCGTGTAGAAAAGGCAGTATCGAAGGTCCCGGGAGTTACGGGATGTTCGGTGAGCCTGCTCACAAACTCCATGGGAGTCGAAGGAACTGCAAATGAGGCAGATATTATTTCTGCTGTTGAAAAAGCAGGATACGGAGCATCCAGAAAAGATGCAAAGACGGAAAACAGTGCAGTGTCTCTTTCAGATGAAGAGGAAGCATTGAAAGACCACGAAACTCCAAAGCTTTTACGACGGCTGCTTACAAGTCTCGGATTTTTGATCGTGCTCATGTATTTCTCAATGGGGCACAACATGCTGGGCCTTCCTATACCGATATTTTTTGAAAATCCGGTGTCGCTTGCTCTGCTTGAAATGTTACTTGCGATCATAGTTATGATCATAAATAAAAAGTTTTTTACAAGTGGCTTTTCAAGTCTCATGCATCTGGCTCCAAATATGGATACTTTAGTGGCTCTTGGCTCGGCAGCGTCATTTGGATACAGCCTGGTTGTATTATTTGCAATGACAGATGCAATGGGTAGAGGCGACAGCCATACAGTTATGGCACTTTCAATGGATCTGTACTTTGAGTCAGCAGCAATGATCCCGACCCTCATCACTGTTGGAAAGATGCTGGAAGCTATGAGCAAGGGGCGGACGACAGATGCCCTTAAGGGTCTGATGAGACTTGCGCCTAAGACAGCTGTGCTTGAAAGAGACGGTGCAGAGGTTACAGTTCCGATAGAAGAAGTTCTGGCAGGTGATATATTTGTGGTTCGTCCGGGAGAAAGTATTCCCGTGGATGGTATCGTTTTTGAAGGAGAGAGTGCAGTTAATGAAGCAGCACTTACAGGAGAGAGTCTTCCTGTTGATAAAGCGGTCGGAGATACGGTATCTGCAGGTACAGTGAATCAGGAAGGATTCATAAAGGTAAGAGCCACAAGAGTCGGAGCCGATACGACATTATCACAGATAATAAAGATGGTAAGCGACGCAGCTGCGACAAAAGCGCCCATCGCGCGTATAGCAGATAAAGTATCAGGTTTTTTTGTACCTGTAGTTATTGGGCTGGCGATCATAGTATTCGCCGCATGGTTGCTTCTTGGTGAGAGCATGACTTTTGCCATAGCAAGAGCAATCTCAGTTCTCGTTATTAGTTGTCCTTGTGCATTGGGACTTGCAACTCCTGTGGCTATCATGGTCGGTTCAGGGGTAGGGGCAAAAAATGGAATTCTATATAAGACTGCCGCATCTCTTGAGCAGGCCGGACGTATAGAAATAGTAGCTCTTGATAAGACAGGAACAATTACAAGCGGAACACCTCGGGTTACGGATGTAATACCCGCAGAAGGTATATCTCCGACAGAACTGGTTCATTATGCAGCGTCTCTTGAGAGTTTAAGTGAGCACCCGCTTGCAAAGGCTGTTACGGAATATGCGCTTGCAAGTGAGATACAGACAGAAAAGATCAGTGATTTTAAGGCTCTTCCGGGACATGGACTTAGAGCCATGCTTGACGGAGAAGAACTGTACGGCGGTAATCTTAGCTCTGTTTCAGAAATCACGGAGGTGCCTGCTGATCTTCGTAAAATGGCGGATAGAGCAGCACTTGATGGAAAGACACCACTTTTCTTTTTGAAAGGAAGAAAGGTACTTGGAGTCATAGCGGTTGCGGATGTGATACGAAATGAAAGTCCGGAAGCTATAAAGCAACTTAAAAATATGGGAATTCATGTAGTGATGCTCACAGGAGACAATGAAAGAACAGCGAAAGCTATTGGCGATAAGGCTGGTGTAGATCAGGTAATCGCAGGAGTGCTGCCTGACGGAAAAGAGAATGTGATCCGTGCTCTTAAAGAACACGGGAAAGTTGCCATGGTTGGTGACGGTATTAATGATGCGCCTGCGCTTACACGGGCTGATCTGGGAATAGCTATAGGTGCGGGGACAGACGTGGCAATAGATTCCGCGGATGTTGTTCTTATGAAGAGTAGTCTTTTTGACGTACCGGCAGCTATACGTTTAGGACGCGGAACCATCAGAAATATAAAAGAAAACTTATTCTGGGCATTTTTCTACAATGCGATCTGTATCCCTGTAGCAGCGGGATGTTACATTGCGCTTACCGGTTGGAAGATGAACCCGATGATGGGAGCCGCAGCAATGGCGCTTTCGAGCTTTTTCGTATGCATGAACGCACTGCGCCTTAATCTCTTTAAGGTGCATGATGCTTCACATGATAAATATGCCGGTAATAAAAAATCTGCCTGGGCAGTTGATCTGATAAAGGCAGATACAGAAGAAAAGGAGACAGAGACAATGACAAAGACACTTAAGATCGAAGGAATGATGTGCGGACACTGCGAGGCAAGTGTAAAGAAAGCGCTCGAAGCTCTTGATGGAGTAGCATCCGCAACAGTTAGTCATGAGCAGGGCACAGCTGTAGTTGAGCTTATACAGGACGTGGATGATTCTGTACTCACAAAAGCAGTTGAGGACAAAGACTACAAGGTTGTTGGAATAGAGTGATAGTTTTTGACAATTGTCGTGAATAAAGATTAAAAAAAGACGGATCTCTGGATCAGAGATGCCGTCTTTTTGACAGTATTAGATAAAGTCCGGAACAACGTTATTCTGGATGATCTGCTCAGGAGTCTGAGGCTTTACGAGCCAGTCGCTCTGTCCGTCCTTAACGAGGACAACTCCCGGGATCGGGTTATTATTGTAGTTTGATGCCATGGAGTATCCGTAGGCACCGGTTGAGAAGGTGGCGAGGATATCGCCTGCTTCAACTCCTGCCGGGATCTTAAAGTCAGTTAAGATGATATCACCTGACTCACAGCACTTACCGCATACGGTAACGGTCTCTGTTGCTTCTGCGTCAGCCTTATTTGCGATAACTGCATCGTATTCTGCCTGGTAAAGAGCTACACGGATATTGTCGCCCATACCTCCGTCAATAGAGACATACTTGCGAAGACCGGGGATGTCCTTTATCTGACCTATGGTGTAGAGAGTGATGCCTGCCTCAGCTACGATGCTGCGTCCGGGCTCGATAACAGCAGCCGGACGCTCGATGCCGATCTCTGCGGAGCGCTTCTCAAGCTCAGCCATGAGCGGATCCAGGAAAAAGCTGTACGGTTTACGTACTTCGTCAGTGTACTTAACGCCAAATCCACCGCCAAAATTAACCTCGCGGATGGCAACACCAAATTTTTCTTTGATCTTTGCAGCGTGATCCATTACAACATCAAGTGCCTTGATGAAAGCATCGTTCTCAAAGAGCTGTGAGCCTATGTGCATGTGGAGACCAAGAAACTCGATCCACGGAGAATCGATAGCATGCTTTACAACCGGCAGGAAAATATCGTCATCAAGAGGGATTCCGAACTTGGAGTCCTTTTTTCCTGTTACGATGTAGTCATGGGTGCTGGCTGCTACACCGGGAGTGATACGGATTATCACATTAACTTTCTTCTGATATTTCTCCGCAGCGGCTTCGATGAGAGGAAGCTCCTGGAGTCCGTCTACGATAAAACGGCCAACACCATAGCGAACAGCTTCATCGATCTCAGCAGGGAGCTTGTTGTTTCCATTAAATTCGATGCGTTCAGCAGGGAATCCTGCCTTTTCGGCAGCAATGAGCTCACCGAGAGAAACGACGTCGATACTTATGCCGTTCTTTTCACATATTTTATACATACCGACGGTACAAAATGCCTTAGATGCGTAAGCTACGCGGGTATTTGGGTATTTATCTATGAAATCCCGCTTCAGCTCATCAAAACGGCTTTCGATATCGGTCTGGGACATGACATAGATTGGTGTGCCATACTTTTTTGCAAGCTCTACCGTATCACATCCGTCAAAAAAGAGTCTTCCGTTTTTAATTTCTCTGATCATTTTTAACCTCCGGTAAGATGATAGATGATATACGAAATAGTTTATCGTATTAAAGCGTTAAATTTGTTATCACATGGTAACACATTTTAGGAAAAAAAGAAAACATTTTTTTGAAAAAATCTCCTTGTGGTTATCAGGTGTTATGGGATAAACTAAGTGATGTATGAAATCGCGTACAAAAAGGAACCCGTAAACAGAGGGGAAAGTATATTCATAAAGGAGATAACGAGAAAATGATGAAGTTTGTAAAGACCTTTTTGGTCACAGTGGCATTAGGCGTATTCAGTATGGGAGTTTCTGCTCAGGCAGCGACTGTAGTTATCGATCCGGGACACGGCGGAGCAGGACTGGAGGGGGTAGGAGCAGTTTATGCACCTTATGTAGAGAAAGCGCTTACAATGGATGTAGCTACAAAGCTTTGTGATGAGCTCAATGCATCAGGTATTTCAACATCCATGACACGTACTACAGACACAGCACTTTCTCTTGCTGATAGAGCTGCAAGAGCAAAGAGCGAGGGAGCAAAGCTCTTAGTCAGCATTCACTTTAATGCATCAGGCCCGCACGATAAGTCCGGTACAGAAGTATGGACTTCCATGGCAGGAAATCATTATAAAGTAGGCTCTGAGTGCGGAAATCAGATCCTTGCAAATATTTCAGCACTTGGTCTTTCTAATAAGGGAGTAAAGGTCAGAGGTGGTTCAAGAGGTGACTACTACGGTGTTATCCGTTATGGTGTGGCACAGGGAATCCCGACGATCATCGTAGAGCACTGCTTCATTGATAACGCTTACGACAGATCTATCCTTGAAAGCAAGGGAACAGCAGCTTTCGCTCATGCAGATGCAGTAGGTATCTCAACATTCCTCGGAAGTGCAACAGGTCAGGCTCTTGTAAACGGAACACTTGATGTGTCACCTGCAACAGCAGTAGCAGGAGTTCCTGCAGCAACAAGTGTGGCATCATCCAGCCTTAAAGCTAACTTTTCTGCAACTGACTGGCAGTGGCTGTTAAGCCATTGGGCATACACCGGAAATGCCGAAGCAATCATAAGTCAGGTTCCGTTAGGAGATCTCCAGAGCCTCGTAAGTGAGCATAATAAGGGAAATATCTGATAAAGATCATAGTTGTATTTGAAATAAAACTTTAAAATTGAGTAAAAGAAGAGACGATTCTTTAAGTGATCAAAGAATCGTCTCTTTTGTGTTAGCTGAACTTAGGTGATTTACCTTTTTGGGCAATGCCGATGTAGGTTTTGCCGGTGTTGAGTTTTATCTCATTTCCTGCGTCGTCGTAGTATTTGGTAGGAGCATAGTCACCTGTCTTTTTCCAGGTGATGTGGATACATTTTCCCTTTGTGAAGTAGTAGCCGTCTTCGGTTGAATCGATCATTGTGAATCCGAGATAGCCCTTCTTATCAAGCTGCTTCCACTTTGTGTTCTGGATGATGACGTTAGCAAAGGAAATCTGCTTTCCGTTTATGGCATCTGTCTGAGCACCGCCGTGGATACTCTTGTAGTAAACTCCCTGAGAAGCATTGTAGGTGAATTTACTTTTGCTGTAAGGGAAGATTTCAGAGAGGTCGATATTTGTCGCACTCTGTACTCCCGGAGCATCTGCAAGAGTATTTACGCCATCAGCAAAAGTAAAGTGCTTTGAGTTATAGTAGCCTGCTCTGAGATTTGTGGAGTAACCCTGCTGCACACAGGCTTTCTGCACACCGGATGCTGAGATATAAGCATTGTGAGGCGCGGTTCTGTCATTACTTCTGAAAAACTGTCCGGCGCCCGGAGCTTTTCCGCCTACACCATATTCATAAGTGCCGGAGATATTGTTCATGTCAGGACCGTTTATCACGCCCTTCATGTAGGCAACTCCTCCGAAGTGGATGAGGATCGGATCCCATTCTTTTGCAGCATAGATATAGTAAAGTCGGCAGCTTCTTAAGTTTCCGATTCTGGAAAGACCTGTCCAGTTTGGAATGATAGCCATCTGACGGGAAATGCCGCCTTCTTCCATGATCTCGTAGAGGACATCAGCCTTACTGATACCGTAGGAGGGCTGAGCGGCTTTATCTGTCGGCATCATTACGGCAAGAGGACGGAGATTTGCCTGAGCGGATGTAACGGTTTCGTTTGTGTAGACGCTCTTAGTACTGTTTTCGGTGTATGTTCCGACAACGTTCTTTGGAGTGGCTGCGGAATTATCCTCTGCACCGTCAAGCATCATAGAGTCAATATCGTCATCAGGACCAACGGTTTGAAAATTTGTTCCTGAAGAGGTGCTGCTCTGGGTCAGAGCACCTGCTGTATAGTGTCCGAGGTATTTTCCATAGTAGTTAGCCCATGAATAGCTGTACTTGCCGGTAGGAGCAGGCTTGCCGGAGCCGAGAGCTTTATAGGATGCGGAAGAGAGCTGTGTATTTAATACGGAAGCATCCAAACTTGCTGCGTAGGTCGCTACGTTAAAGGAAGCATTTCCGGATTCACCCTTTGCTATGCCGACTTCTACGAAATGACGCAGGAGCTCTGCAGGGTTATTGCCGATGCTGGCAGCCAGTTCGGGGTGAGACGCCAGATAATATGCTGCGTCAAAAACTTTTGAATAGTCACGTCCGTTATAAGTCGTTGCAGTTACAGTGGCTTCCGGACGACCGATCAGATACGGATTTCCGAGACAGCTGTGAAGGATGTTATAAAAGGCATCCGGTGATCCGTTTTTCTTTGCCAGATACTCATCACAGTAAGAAGAAAGAGTTGAGTAGCTCATGGTGTAGCCATTATCCAGGAGCATTTCGAGATTTCTGTAGTTATTCTTTGCCATGTCGAGAGTGATTTCCGTACTTCCGAGCATGTTAGAGGGAGCGAAGCTCCAGTAGGTGTTTTCGACTTCTGTAAGGAAAGACGGATTCCACATGGTCTTATCCGTGGTGCCAAGTGCGGATGACATGGCTGCGGTTGTGGTAAATACGGTGTTTCGTGTGACCGCTCCATAGGAAACATCAGTAAAGGCAGAAGTACATAAAAGCCCTGTTGTGAGAACTGTGCATAAAAATGCACTGAACATAGTTCGTAAAGATTTCATGAGACCTCCCATTTTTACATTTTTTTGTGCATGATTATTATAACTCATTTTTTTAATGGAAATTGTTTTTATATAGACCAAACGGTTAATGTTGAAAAAAAATAAAAAGGTGATATAATAGATTTTGTGCAATCTAATTAAATCCTACGAAATGATGGCAGAGCAAGAGCACTTTTACCGCTTGCATCACATTATAATTAAGGAGGAAAATTATGACAGGAGCAGAAAGAGTTAATCAGTATCTTAGTGAGGCAAAGACCTATTATCTCGCAACAGTAGATAATGATCAGCCGCGCGTTCGTCCTTTCGGAACATCTCTTCTTTTTGAAGGAAAGGTTTATATCCAGACAGGTCTTAAGAAAGATGTAGCGCATCAGATAGAGAAAAATCCGAAGTTCGAGATATGTGCATGCAAGGGTGCAGACTGGCTCAGAGTATCAGGAGAACTGGTATATGATGAGAGGATCGAGCCTCAGGAAGCAATGCTCGAGGCATATCCTTCTCTGAAAAATATGTACACACCCGGAGACGGAAATACAGCTGTATATTACATTAAGAATGCAACTGCAACCTTCTCAAGTTTCACAGCAGCTCCGGAAACTATAAACTTCTAAAGCAAAATAAAAAAAACTCCGATAAAGGTGATATAAAACGCACGATCTAAACATATGATCCAGAGGAGAGTGAAAATATGACACCTGAAGAATTTTATAATGAGATAGGCGGCGACTATAGTGAAGTGACTCGCAGGATACCCTTACCCAATAAGATCCCGCGTTTCATAAAAATGTTCCTTGAGGATAAAAACTATCAGGAGCTCAAAGTTGCCATAGAGGACGAAAACGTAGACAACGCTTTCAAAGCAGCCCATAACCTGAAAGGTGTATCAGCAAATCTGGCATTAAAAAATCTATCGGAGCAAGCCTCAGCAATAACAGAAGCTCTCCGAAACGGAGACATGGCAGAAGCCAAAAAGATCATGCCCTCCGTCACCGAGAGCTACGAAAAAATAGCCACCCTCGCAGGTGAGCTGGCATAACATATCAAAAGACCGCATCCATAGGAGCGGTCTTTTTGCATTCATTTAATGCATCAAATTCTCTAACGTCTCAAAAAGCAGATCCGGCTCAACCGGCTTGCTAAGATGAGCATTCATCCCGGACTGAAGAGAACGCTGTACATCCTCATCAAAAGCATTTGCAGTCAGGGCAATGATCGGAACAGACTTCGCGTCATCCCGGTCAAGAGCACGGATAGCCTCGGTAGCTTCCAGTCCGTTTATGACAGGCATCCGGATATCCATAAGAATCGCATCATAAAATCCCGGTTCACTCTTACTAAACATATCAACGGCAATCTGGCCATTCTCGGCGTGATCCGCTGAAATATCCCTCATATCAAGAACCTCAAGCATGATCTCGGCATTGATCTCAGTATCCTCAACAAGAAGAATGTGCCTGCCGGAAAGACCGGTCTTAGCGGGCAGAGTCTCTTCATCCGGAGTCTTTGAATTATCATCAGAACTATCCCGTGAAATCTTCAAAGTAACTGTAACGATAAAAGTTGAACCCTTTCCCTTCTCGGAATCAACCTCTATCTTTCCGTTCATCATATCAATGATATTTTTCGTAATAGCCATTCCAAGACCGGTGCTGCCGTATTTATTCGCCAGGTTCTCATCTTCCTGAGAAAAAATATCAAAAATCTTAGGAATAAAATCCTTGCTCATGCCGATTCCGGTATCCTTCACAGTAAAGCGTAAGGTAGCATTGTCATCAAAATATGTCAATGGTTCCACAATAAAAGTAATAGAACCGCGAGTAGGAGTAAACTTCACAGCGTTGCCAAGGATATTCATGAAAACCTGCTTAAGCTTCGTATTGTCGCCTATATAATGGCCATCAACAGACTCCTTGATAAGACATTTGTATGAAAGTCCCTTATCATCACACTGACTTTTGATCACTGTATTGATCTCGTTTAAAAGTTCACGCATAGAAAATTCTTCATTATTCAGGATCATCAGTCCGCTCTCTATGCGGCTCATATCAAGGATAGAATTAATGAGCCGTAAGAGATGCTGTGCATTGCTGTTTATCTTTTGCAGATAATCCCGTGTTTGAGGAGTGATATTAGGATCTTTTTCCGCAATAGCAGTGAGCCCTATGATAGCATTCATCGGTGTTCTGATCTCGTGGCTAATAGAACTCAAAAAAGAAGTTTTGGCAATATTTGCCTCTTTTGCGGCTTCCAGAGCCTTTTGAAGAGCCTGGTTTTTCTCCATGCCGGCACGGGTCTCCTGATCAACATCCGAAAAACCAATGCCAACGGCGTGAACGATGTTATCATCACGGTCTTCGATACGGCGTACGCCTGCCATGCGGAGCATTTCATAGCGTTCGACACCATTCTTAATAGCCAGATATCTGTGAGCGATAAGGGCCTCGGATAATAATCGTTTTCTGATATTGTCAGGATTAACAAAGTCCAGAAAAGCCTGACGTTCGGTCTCTGCCACGTAGTCGTTTGCATAGTTGGTTATCGTATCCAAATATTTAAAATGAGAACCTTCCTCTATACCATCATTCATTTTGTGATCGGCGCGGAAACAGATACCCTCATCACGATCGAGATCAATGTAATAAACCGTACGGTAATCAGAAGCCATAGCAGTGATCATACGGCTTTCCTGAATATTTGAAGCAACGATCTGACGGCGGAGTATATTACGTATATACCGTACCTTGACATTCAATGTGCCGATATCATCAAGAGACTCGGAAGGAATGTCGTTTTCATCATTAGAAATATCGTTATCCTCGGAAATAACGGTATAGCTGCTGTCTTTCGCGTCATCTTTTATCTCATTTATGAGATCTTCGATATCATTAGAAAGCTCACCGAGTTCGTCGTTAAGGAATCTGAGGCGTTTTCTCATCTTTGTGGTACTTACAAGCACAAGAGAAGCACCGACGAGTAATGATACGATACTAAAAAGAACTACGGTAATGCCATACTTTGACAGCTGCTTTTCATACCAGTCGGCACTGAAATCGATGCAGACGATACCGCCAACATTTCCTTTAGAATCATAGATAGGGCAGTAGGCACTGTAGAATTTTCCCCAGGCATCTTCGTACGGTTCGTCATCAACAGACGGAGTCCCCTGTGAAGCAGCGATAAGTGCCGGAGTGACCTTTACAAGCTCACCATATTCAGCAGCTTCTGTTTCGTGAGGATCCACCGTAAAGATAAAAGTGCCGTCCTTCATATCACGGACTGTATAAATGAACTCGAGATTGATATTGTCCTGAAACTTTTTCAGCGTATTAAAGATCCGGTCATATTCGGGAGTACCTTCGCTGTTTTCGTTGATCATCTCAAGCTCATCGCCGTCTATCATATCCGATGAAGTATTTACGATATCAAGCATACGGTCATTGATAAACTGTTTTAAAAGCCGCTTAGATTGTGATAAAAGGAGGTAACCTAGCAAAAAATTCCCCAAGAGGAGAAGGGCACATATGAAAAAGATGGAGCGTGCAGTTGAACTATTATTGCGCTTTTTCATTTTGACCTCCTTTCTTAGAAAGAACTTTTGATAACTCTTCTTTTATATTGTCAATGTCGATCGGTTTTGCGATGTGACCGTTCATTCCTGCATCCTTCGCATTCTGTACGTCATCTGCAAAAGCATTGGCAGTCATGGCGATGATCGGGATCGAAGCCAGTGTCTTATCGGGAATGGCACGGATGGCTCTTGTCGCTTCGTAACCGTTCATTTCAGGCATCTGTACATCCATCAGAACTGCATCGAGATCGCCCGGAGCAGAAGCAGCGACAGCTTCGTAAGCTTCTTTTCCGTTTTCGGCGATTGACAGGATAAAGCCGGCATCTTCCAAAATAAGTGATGCAATGTCCCTGTTTATCTCATTATCTTCAACGAGCAGCAGTCTAATGCCTGTAAAATCAGTGATCGTGCAGGCGTCAGGTTCATCGTATCCGGGCTGGTCGTTTGGTTCGTCCAGAGCCAGAGGAAGGGAGAAACATACTGTAAAGCATGATCCCTGTCCGATCTCTGTCTGAACTGAGATCGTTCCTCCCATAAGGTCAACGATACTCTTGGTGATAGCCATTCCGAGACCTGTACCTTGGATTTCAGACGCGTTTTTGTCGCGGGAATATGCATCAAAAACTTTTTTGGCAAATTCCGGACTCATGCCGATGCCGGTATCGCTGATCTTTAATTCATAGGAAGCGGTATCTTCCGTTGAAGAAGTTTCTGCTATATATACATCTACACTTCCGCCTTCGGGAGTATATTTATAGGCGTTACTCACGAGATTCAGAAGGACACGGTTAAGTCTCTTAACATCACACATGACAAATTTATGTACAATGTCTTGTGAGTCTACCTTAAAGTCAAGATGCTTTGACTTCATCTGTGTTTCAAATAAGTAATAGGTTTCACTGAGTGCTTTGGACAGATCGGTCTTTACCGGACAAAGCTCTAACTTTCCGTTTTCGATACGGCTCATATCCAGAATGTCGTTAATAAGAGACAGCAGATGATTACTCGAAAACTCGATCTTTTCAAGGTAATCAACAGCTTCCGGTGGAAGACCGTCCAATTTTTTGGTCACGGAAATATAACCGATGATGGCATTCATCGGTGTACGGATATCATGACTCATATTAGAAAGAAAGATGCTCTTTGCACGGTTGCTTTCTTCGGCTTTTATACGCTTGGTCTCTATCTTTTTCTCACGTTCCGTCATAGAAGAATAAATCTTAAACATGATAAAAAGAGAGATCATGATGATCGCCATTTGAATACAGCTATGCTGGACAAAGTCATCGTTAACAGTGTCCATCTCGGTTTTCAATTTGTCATCGGTTTCGCGTATATCCTCCAGATCAAGAGTTATATTGTATTCCTCCAGAGTATCTGAGTGGTAATCGCTAAGGTCACTTAAGACTCTTTCCGTAGCATTTCGTGTAGCTTGTCTCAGCCACAGTATGGATGTGAAAAATACGAGGAAAAGCAGAGTTATCCATACGATCGTGGTTTTCCCGAAACGGTTTTCCGTATCATGATTAAATACGATATAGAAAAATAGAAAACCGATGATGCTCCAAAAGATCAGTATCATGTAAGATTCTGCAGACAGTCCGGAAACGGTAAAGATATTCGGAATCATGAAGTAAAGCAAGAAGATTAGAGAGATTATCGCTCCTGTAATACCTGTGATCTGTACGGGCTTGTTTTTATCCTTTTTCGCGATCTTAAAAGCTGCAGCAGAAGTATAGGTGTACGCGATAAGAGCACCTATGGTACTGATATCCACGATCCATCCTATGGCAGCTCTGCCTACAAATGGTACAAAAATAGAAATACCGATCAGGAACTTAAGAGCATTTGAAGGAGTATGATTTTTATCGAGTTCACCGAACCAGCCGGGCAGGATATTGTCCTCGGTCATAGCGAAAAGCAGACGGCTCGCGGCGATATAGTTACCAATGAGGCCTGTGACGATGCCGCCGAGAACGGAAAGCGCCAAAAGTATCTGGCCGGGATAACCAAGATGAGTGATCGCGGCATAGAAGGTCGGGATCGATGAAATATCATCATGTCTGGAGAGATTATGTATGTATTCGAACCAGTTGCTGTACTGAGCCGGATAAGTCGATGAAGCCATGAGTGCCAGCAGGATGTAGCACAGTGCTCCGAGTATCAAGGCAACAGACATGATCTTTAGTGACTTTTTGGGTGAAAAGTTAAACCCTTGCGTTGAATTTGAGATCGATTCAAAACCAACAAAGGCCCATGGTGCCAGAACTGCGATATTTAAGACCTGAAGAAACAGGTTTTCACCGGATGGAGAAAATGCCGGTGCGGTTTTTTCTAAGCCGCCGTGATAAAAAAGGATAACAAAAGCGCAGATCACTATCCCGCAGACCATTACTATAACCATTACGGTCTGGATGATGATAGCAATGTGCTTGTTTTTTATACAGATAAAACCAAAGAGCAATATGAAAGCGAGAGTCAGCAGGATCTCTCCGAAGTAAACGTGATATCCTGCGACCATATAGTGGAAGCCCCATTGCAGAGCACTGCCAAAAAGGTTTCGAACGATCAGAACGATGGCTGTAGCATTTGCCCACATGATGGCTATATACACGAGGAGCAGGAACCATGCGCTTAAAAGACCATGATCAAATCCGAAGGCTCTTATTGAATACGTGAGTGTACCTCCGGCATCCGGATATTTATTCATAAGAAAATGGTAATTAACACCTATTATCAGCATGATGAGAGCACCTATGCCGATGCCCAGCGCAGTTCCGACAGGACCGGCAAGAGGCAGGAACGTGGTTCCGGGCATGATAAATGCGCCCCATCCTACGGCACATCCGAGAGACAGAGCCAAAACTTCTATCGGAGAAAGATAATGAGTGAGACCATGTGAAGTGTTTTCATTATTAGAAGCTCCCATAAAAAGCCCCCCTTTACATACTATATTTATCGTTTATGGCTTTGAAATTCAAAAGAGTTGTGCCATTGTTTCATCAAAAATGCACAAAGCCTGCCTATTGGCGGGGACGAACGAAAAAGCTCCTCCATGTTGATGCATGGAGGAGCTTTTTTAACTTATTTTAGGAAATTCTACCTTAAGCTTCGCTATCGGCAGACTCTGTTTTAGCTGATCTTGATTCAGATACTTCCTTTTCGGAGATCACGGAATTGATGGCGGCCTTTACAGGAGAGCCATATTTTTCTGAGTTTTCCTCAGTAAGTGTTTTACCCTGAACCAACTCAAACTCAACACCTGTATCAACAGGCTCTTCATTTGCGAAGCTGTAATCCTTTCCGGGAAGAACAGCATTCATGATGATTCCTACGAGAGAACCGATCGCGAGACCTGAGAGGCTGATGGTTGCTGTTCCTACTGTGAAGGAGATGTTTCCTGCTGCTGAGTAGTTGATACCGATGGAAAGAACAAGGATGAGTGCTGCGATGATAACGTTGCGGCTCTTGCTGAAGTCTACCTTGTTTTCAACTACGTTTCTTACACCTACTGCGGAGATCATTCCGTAGAGTACGAGGGAGATACCGCCCATTGTAGCTGCCGGCATTACTTCGATGATCGCAGAGAACTTCGGGCAGAAGGACATGAGGATCGCAAAGCATGCTGCGAGACGGATAACCTTAGGGTCGTATACGCGTGTCAGTGTGAGAACACCGGTATTTTCTCCGTATGTTGTGTTTGCAGGTGCGCCGAAAAGGGATGCTACTGTTGTAGCGATACCGTCACCGGTAAGTGTTCTGTGGAGACCCGGATCTTTGATGAAGTTTTCACCAACTGTAGAAGAAATAGCGGATACATCACCGATGTGTTCCATCATTGTAGCGAAAGCGATGGGAACGATGGTGAAGATAGATGTAATGAGCAGCGCTGTGTTTGTGTTTCCGCCTGTGAAGATGGAGAAAACAGTGCGGTTCATATCAAGAGGGCTGCCGATCCATGCTGCTTCTGCAACAGGAGTAAAGTCGATGATGCCGGCAGCGGTAGCTGCGAGGTAGGAACCTACGACACCGCAGATGATAGGGACGATCTTTATCATACCGCGACCCCAGATATTGCAGATAACGATTATAGCGATAGCTACAAGAGCAACCCACCAATGAGTGGAACAATTATCAACGGCTGACTGGGAAAGATTAAGACCAATAGCGATAATGATAGGACCGGTTACGACCGGAGGGAAAAACTGCATAACTCTTTGAGCACCAAATGCTTTGAAAAGAGCTGCGAGAATGAGATAAAGAAGACCGGCGATAGCAACACCGAAACATGCATAGGGGAGAAGTTCTGGCTCTTTATTAGGAGCGATAGCGGCATAGCCTGCAAGAAATGCAAAAGAAGAACCAAGAAAAGCGGGAACTTTACGCTTGGAAATGAGATGGAATAGTAAAGTACCGATTCCGGCAAATAACAGTGTTGTTGAAACGGAAAGACCGGTGAGAACCGGAACAAGAACAGTGGAACCAAACATTGCAAACATGTGCTGGATACCAAGTGCTGTCATTCTTCCTGCTCCGAGGACGGTTGCATCATAGATGGGCTGATCGCCAATCGAGATGTTGCCTTTCTTTTTCAGATTCATATTTTCCTCCTTAGGTTAAAACGGGTGAACATATGCCTTTATGGCATAGTATTGGCAGGCTATGCGAAGATTGTCGATGTCCATCCTCGGATGCCTGCCCGTACTTCTTGAGAGATTCTAATACAAAATCTTAAAAAAGGAAAGTATAAATATGAATTTTTTATTAATATTTTTTGTGCGAATTGATGAATTTTAATGTGTTTGTGTTGAAATAGTCACGTGCCGAACATATAAGTATATCCTTCAACGGCTCGGACAGTACTAAGCTCACGCACTGTCCTCATAAACACGGTAATTTAGTCTAAACTCGACGCTTTGCGTCTCAAACAGTTATCCTAAATTACCTATTCGGACAGTGTGTTCACTAAGTGCTGCCGGCTAATTGTTTCAGGATATACTTATCCGCTCGGCACTTAGGTTTTAAACTCCAACAATAATTATTTATAACGCAGCTTCACTTAATCTCAACATTCCGCGTAGCAATCACCGGGACACCTGTACCTGCAACGTTTTCTATTACGATATCACCGATCTTTTTGGGAGCATCGATACGTGCAGCGTCGATTTCTTTCATGACATCAAAGATCTTGCTCTTTGGTATGTCGGATTTGGTCTTTACGGAGAGTCTTGGCTTGTCGCCGTTACGGATCACTACGGTGCTGGTAACGATCCTTGTGGGGTTCGTTACCTCTTTCTTTGCATAGCGTTCGCCGTTTGGACAGGTGTTTCCGGTGACGCTTGTGACTTCACCTTTGTCAATCTCAACTGTGAGGAGGCAGCCCATAGGGCAGCCGATACACGTTAGTTCTCTTGTTTCCATTTTGTATAGCTCCTTTCTTCCCTAAGGGCATCAGTCCTTTTCGATCTTTACAGTTATAGTTTTAAGGTCTTTAAAATCCTTAAGTTTCGCTTTTTGCAGGATCACGTTTTCCATTTCTCCGGGAGCCAGTACACGTTTTTTATTGTGCATGACTCTTTCGTCATTAAAATATACGCTTACGTAGGAATCCTGATAAACAGCGCCTACACGGAATCTGACTGTCAGGAGATCATCCATGCGGTTTACGTTTATGGTTGACGGAACAGTGTATCGTGCGCCGTCTGTTGCGATGAGTTTTATCTCGTTCCCTTCGGATCCCTTACCGCCTGCCTGTACGTATTTTGCGGCATTTTCGCCGGCCCTCTTTGCTTCTTCTGAAACGTAATCTACGAGGTCATGTACGTGCAGGACATTTCCGCAGGCAAATACGCCTGGAATACTGGTTTCGAGGCTTTCGTTTACCACAGGACCGTTTGTTATCGGATTCATCTCGACACCGGCGCTTCTCGAAAGCTCGTTTTCAGGGATGAGTCCTACGGAGAGCAGGAGAGTATCGCAAGTGTACCTTTCCTCTGTTCCCGGGATTGGTTTGCGGTCAGGACCGACTTCTGCGATAGTCACGGCGGTGACTCTTTCTTTTCCCTCAATGTCGATAACTGTGTGGGAGAGCTTCAGCGGGATGCCGTAATCGTCAAGGCACTGCACGATATTTCTCTTTAAGCCGCCGGAATAGGGCATCACTTCTGCAACGACCTTTACCTTTGCTCCTTCAAGAGTCATGCGGCGTGCCATGATGAGACCGATATCACCGGAACCTAAGATGACAACTTCGCGTCCGGGGAGATAACCCTCGATATTTACGAGTCTCTGAGCCGTACCTGCGGAGAAAATGCCGGCAGGACGATAGCCCGGAGTGTTAAGCGCTCCTCTGGGACGTTCTCTGCATCCCATGGCAAGGACAACAGCGCCGGCTTTTATCTGTATCATACCGTCTGTGCGGTTCATTGCAGTTACTATGCGGTCTGCAGAGATATCCATGACCATTGTGTTTAATTTATATTCGATTCCGAGGTCGTATACTTCCTTTTCAAAGCGGTAAGCGTACTCCGGACCGGTTAGTTCTTCCTTAAAGGTATGGAGACCGAAACCGTTATGGATGCACTGATTCAGGATCCCACCGAGTTCGTGATCACGTTCAAGGATCAGGATGCTGTCTGTTCCGGCTTTTTTTGCTGCGGCTGCAGCTGCGAGACCTGCCGGACCGCCTCCGATTATGACAATATCGTAAGATAACATTATTCGTCTCCTTTCATTGCCTTTGTGCGCTCAAGAACTATGTTTGAACTGCCTCCGCTCTTTGTGATCTTTTCCATAGGGATACCGAGTTCACGGTTTATGATCTCCATTACTCGCGGACTGCAGAAACCTGCCTGACATCTGCCCATTCCGGCACGGGTACGTCTCTTTACACCGTCAAGAGAGCGAGCACCTAAAGGTCTATGAATGGCATCTAATATTTCTCCCTCTGAAATGGATTCACAGCGGCAAATGATATTTCCGTATGCGGGATCCTTCTTTATCAGTTCGTTTCGTTCTTCCAGAGTCATGACCTTTGGATCAACGATGCCTTTTCGTTTGCCGTTCCAGTTTTCCTTCTTTTCGGGTTTTTCTATGTCTGCGATAATACCTGCGACCATCTCTCCGATAGCCGGACTGGAAGTGAGTCCCGGAGACTCAATTCCTGCGCAGTCGATAAAGTGAGGCGCATCAGGGAGCTCTTTAATGATAAATTCGTGGTGGTCTTCATGAGCCCTAAGACCTGCAAAGCTTGTGATGACTTTACGCGCAACCGGCAGATCCTTTACGTGAAGTGATGCTTTTGAAATAAGGTCATCGATTCCTTCCTGAGTAGTAGCTGTGGCTTCCTTGTCAGTGATGTCGATAGCGGTAGGACCTACGATGAGGTTTCCATGAACTGTCGGTGATACAAGGACACCTTTACCGAGTTTAGTGGGCTGTGGGAAGATGGTGTGTGTTACGTGTGAACCCATTTCTTTATCGAGGAGGCAGTAATCGCCGCGTCTCGGCGTGATGTGGATCTTTTCTGCGGAAACCATGTTGTGGAAGATATCAGCATGGACACCTGCGGCGTTCACAACGTATCTTGCGGTATATTCACCATTATTTGTGCGTATGTGCCAGAGTCCGTCATCTTTGCGTTTAAGAGTTTCTACTTCTGTATTGAATCGGAAATCAACGCCGTTTACATTGGCATTTTCAGCCATGGCGATATTTAGGATAAAAGGACATACGATACCACCGGTTGGAGCGTAGAGCGCACCTTCGACGTTGTCGGAAAGGTTTGGTTCGAGCTCAAGGACTTCTTCGCGGGATAATATCTTCAAACCCTTGACTCCGTTTGCAACGCCTCTGTTATAAAGGTCTTTCAGACCATCAAGTTCCTCTTTATGGATGCAGACTACGAGCGAACCATTTCTCTTAAAAGGTATATCAAGATCTTTTGAGAGTTCGTCCATCATTTCGTTGCCTCTCACGTTTAGTTTCGCCATGAGAGAACCTTCGGGGGCATCGAAACCTGCGTGGATTATGGCACTGTTTGCTTTGCTGGTGCCGGCGCATACGTCCTCGGCTTTTTCGAGGACACAGACATTTAGTTTATACTTTGAGAGCTCGCGCGCTGAAGCTGCTCCGCTGACGCCTGCTCCGATGATGATCACATCGTATGTCATTTGTTGTTGCTCCTTTCTCTTACCTTGTGTCTTGGATGATATTTGAAGAAGATGAAGTTCGGATAAATATCTCTCTTTTACGTTCTATTGTTTTTATCGGATGCTTAGGGAAATATTTATCCAAGTTTCATATAGGAAATGCAGATTCAATAAAATCGAAGATACCTCGTTATCCACGTGCATCGCATCCAATGCACGTAAAACATTGCTATTAAGGAAAAAAGAAGGAGTCACCAATCAGACACGCTTCCCGCGTGTTGACCGATGACTCCTTCTCTGCATCATTATCTTATTTAGTTAATATAAATATAAAACCCTATACCCTGTTTGTAAATGTGTAAAGTAAATTTTTTTTTACTGTTTAGAAATACCCGGTGATTAAAAGATAATTGTGCATTTTGTATTGCTAAGCATTATGCGGAAATTCCCGCTTCCGCATAATGGAATAGCCTGATCAGTGGAATACACCTGCTGAAATGAGTCCGCCGTAGAGAAGCGCTGCGAGGACTGTTCCAACGATAGGAGCGAGAGCGGGGATCCATGCGTAACCCCAGTCGGCATCTCTTTCGCCCGGGCAAAGGAGAGCGTATGCAAGACGAGGTGCTGTATCTCTGGCTGCGTTCATTGCGTATCCTGTAAGTCCTCCAAATGAAAGACCGATGGACATGATGAGAGCGAATACCAGGAACTTTCCGCCTACGTCTGAGCAGTCAACAACCTGACCGATACCGAGGATAGTGAACATTAGGAAGAATCCGCAGATGCACTCGGAAAGGAAGTTAAGTACGGTATTTCGGGAGGACGGTCCTGTGCAGAAACATCCGCGCTTTACAGCTGCTTCGGGGGTAGCTTTGAGCTGATCATTGTACATAACGATCAGGATAGCTGCACCGATGAAACCTCCGAGAAGCTGTGCAATGATGTAGCATGGAACGAGACTCCATGAAACACTTCCGTTTACAGCGAGTGCTATTGTTACAGAGGGATTGAAGTGTGCTCCTGATGCTGCACCAAAGCAGAAAGCAGGAAGCAGAACTGCAAGTCCCCAGCCGATACCGATATGAACGGTATTTCCGCCCTTCATTCCGGACTTATTAAGTGAGATATTACAGCAAACACCATCACCGAGCATTACAAGCATTGCAGTACCGATAAGCTCAGCTAAAAATATTTTCATATCCATAAGTACCCTCCCTAATTATTAAATTTTTGTCCTAATTAAATCAGTCTTTAGCCCAACCGAAAGTAGCTTTTACTGCCTTTGCCCAGCCTTTGAGCTCCTTTTCACGGACATCATCTGCCATCTCAGGCTTAAATTCACGGTCGATCGCCCAGTTCTTGATGACATCTTCTTTGCTGGACCAGTAGCCTACTGCGAGACCAGCGAGGTAAGAAGCACCCATAGCGGTTGTTTCGACACATGCAGGACGTCTTACAGTTGTGTTTATGATGTCGGACTGGAACTGCATCAGGAAGTTGTTATTGGAAGCTCCGCCGTCAACCTTTAAGGAAGCAAGTCTCTTTCCGGAATCAAGCTCCATTGCGTGGAGTACGTCATAGGTCTGGAAAGCGAGCGATTCAAGGGTTGCGCGGATGATGTGGTACTTATTTACACCTCGTGTGATTCCGGTGATAGCTCCGCGTGCGTAAGGATCCCAATAAGGAGCACCGAGACCTGTAAATGCAGGAACTACGTAGCATCCGTTTGTATCCTTTACCTGAGTTGCAAAGTACTCGGAATCCGGAGAAGTATCAACCATACGAACCTGATCACGGAGCCACTGGATAGCTGCGCCTGCAACGTATACGGATCCTTCAAGAGCGTAGGTAACTTTGCCGTCAAGTCCCCATGCGATAGTTGTCAAAAGGTCATTCTTACTAAAGATAGGCTTTTCACCTGTATTCATAAGCATGAAGCAACCTGTGCCGTATGTGTTCTTTGCTTCACCTTCATTAAAGCAGGTCTGTCCAAAGAGAGCTGCCTGCTGATCACCTGCTGCGCCTGCGATCTTTATCGGACCACCGAAGAATTCAGGATCGGATTCGCCATAGATAAAGCTTGATGGCTTAACTTCAGGAAGCATGCTCATAGGGATCTCAAGGATGCTGCAAAGTTCCTCATCCCACTCAAGGGTATTGATGTTAAATAGGAGAGTTCTGGAAGCATTTGAGTAGTCAGTTACATGAACTTTACCCTTTGTGAGCTTGTAGATAAGCCAGGAGTCAACTGTACCGAAAGCGAGCTCGCCCTTTTCTGCCTTTTCTCTTGCACCGGGAACATTGTCGAGGATCCAGCGGATCTTTGTGCCGGAGAAATAAGGGTCAAACTTAAGTCCTGTCTTTGACTGGAATTTCTCTACGATTCCTGGAACTCTGCCCTTCATCTGCTCTGCGAAGTCAGCAGTACGGCGGCACTGCCATACGATAGCGTGGAAAATAGGCTGGCCTGTAGCTCTGTCCCATACGATAACGGTCTCGCGCTGGTTTGTGATACCGATAGCTGCGATATCGGATGCTGCTGCGCCGACTTTTTTCATGGCTTCACGTGCTACCTGGAGCTGTGTCTGCCAGATCTCGCTTGCATCATGCTCAACCCAGCCGGGCTGTGGGAAGTACTGAGTAAATTCTTTCTGTGCAACAGAGCACATCTCACCTTTCTCATTAAAGAGAATACAGCGATTGCTGGTTGTACCAGCATCCAGAGCCATTACATACTTTGCCATAAAAATCCTCCTTTTCACATAGAAAGCATATAGGTCATAGGAACCAGACCTTTTGGTTTGTGGTAGATATAGCTACCGCACCGTTTGAGAGTGCGTTCATAACGCCGCTCTTATCCGATATCAATCCTCCTGCGATCACAGGAACACGACTGATCGAATTGATCTTCCGGATCATTTCCGGAAGTATGATACCCGGCAGGAATTCGATAAAATCGGGCTGTACCACTCCGTTCCGGGCACCTTTTTCGATATTGACAAGCGCCATACTGTCAAGCACGAAGTAACGTAGGATCGTATTTAGCCCCAGCTCTTTGGCGTGGGGGATCAAGTTACTCTTGGTAGTTATGATCCCGTCTGCTTCCGTGGATTGCCGTATAAAATCCAGAGCGATGTCTTTTGATGACAAACCGTTGATTAAATCGACATGAACCATGGCTGTCTTACCGGCATCTTTGATTTTTTTGACGATGTCAGGGATCGTACAGATGTCCCCATAGAGAATAAAAATGACTCCTGTTTCGGTTGTAAGGGATGTTTGAAGCCCTTCGTCATCTTTTATTGCAGCAATGATCGGGTTGTCTTCAACTTTTTCGATAAATTCCTTACACAACATGCGCGACTCCTAATGTACAATTTTTTGCTTTTGCCCCTGTTGTTGCATAATAAAAGAACACAGCATCATACTCAGGGCAGTACAAAAACTGCTCGGTCGCCATGTTCTCTCGTCTCAGGTGGCAATTCATTCAACTGTGTTTACTTTATCATACAATTGGGCAAAATGCAACATATAATCGAAAATTTGCGGATATAAAATAATATAATGCACAAACAGGAAAATGAAACTCGGGAATTAATAAAGCAAAATGCCCAACTATAATAAGGACGAGGGTTTGTGATTAAGAACAATGTGTTGTTAATCATTTTGATGCTGTAAAACGTGAGAACGTTTTGCGGCATCTCTTTTTTGTGAATAAAGAAATGCCGATAAAAAACCTAAATGGATTCTTTTCACAAAAGAGAAGAGGGGTAGTTTTACAGATGAAAAAGACGAGGATCCTGGATTGGTTAAAATATGATACGGATAGAGCCTTTTGGATGGTTGTTATCTGTGCGGCAGGTCTCATTTTGAATCTGGCATTTATGTTTCAGAATGACGGCCTGTTAAGCGTGCAGTTTACAGGAACACTGTTGGTATCATCTATCTGCGGTGGCTTTTCAGGGGCGACTGTCACGTTATTGTCTTATTTCATTCTCGCCATTACTACGGGAGCAGGAGTCGGTAAGGGAGTTTTTTTGCTTTTGATCTGCCTGTTGGCGTCTATATTTTCTGCTAAAGGGTGGTTTAGAACTGTTCGCGGTGTTTTCGGATATATCGTGCTGATCACCAGTGTAGAAGAGCTATTTATGTTTGTAGTCTATGCTGCGGAATCATATATCGGTGGCAAGGATGCATCCGCTGTTTTAGCGGGGATGATACGATCGTTTGGCCGTATAATCCCCGGCGTACTCCTTGCGGTTATGCTGATACTTCTTTTTTATAGATATGCACCGGATCGTATTTTGCTCTTTTTCGGAAACAGTCAGCATTATATAAAGGACAAGAATCTCCGTAAGCATGTAGAGAAGAATATATTTGACAGTGCACACGGATCACTTAGGCGTAAGATAACGACGATCATCCTGGTCACTGCAACGACTATGATGATCGCATCTGTAATATTCGTAAATATTCTGATCGTGAACACGATGAACGGAACAATCTCTTTGCAGCTGGATTTTTGGAAAAAGGAGGCGCACAGACGAGTTGGAGAAATAACATATGAGCAGTGGAAAGACGAATATCTGAATCTTGGTCTGGATGGAGAAAAATCTCTTAAAACGGCAAAAGAAAAAGAAGATGAAGTGATTGAAAAGATAGAAGAACTTCAGAGCCTGCCGGAGGGAATATCACCGAAAGCAAGGCAGAAGATAAATGAATTAAAACAGACTATCATAGGTCAGTCAAAAGTGACGAGTACTGAAGAAGATGAGGAAGAAGATGCACACATGGTATTAAATACACTGAAAAATCAGTTTTCCTTTTACCTTCAGATGATCTTTTCTTTATTAATGGTAGAGATGGTGCTCGTAATCCTAATAGATGCATATGCTCAGAGAAAGATAGTCCGCCCTATCCTTGGCGTAGCATCTGCGATGGATCAGCTGGCGTATAACAGTGATGAAGAGCGGCGGGAGAGCCTCGCAAAGATACATGCAATGGAAGTAAAGACCGGTGATGAAGTGGAGTCACTGTACCATGCGGTAGATAAGACTGCGTCGGAACTTCTGACTTATATCGCGGATAAGGAAAAGCAGGTTTTGCTGGAAAATGAGTTAAAGATCGCAAAGGCAGCGAATGATGCAAAGACGAGCTTTTTGTCCAATATGTCTCATGAGATCAGAACTCCTATAAATGCTGTACTCGGAATGGATGAAATGATCCTTCGTGAATCTGAGGATCAGACTATACTCAGATACGCAAAAAATATACAAAGTGCAGGAAAAACACTACTCGGTCTCATAAATGATATCCTGGATTTCTCAAAGATAGAGGCAGGAAAAATGGAGATAATCCCGGTTGATTATGAGCTGAGTTCTGTGGTCAACGATCTTGTAAATATGATCCGGAGCAGGGTTGATGCGAAGAAACTGGATCTGATAGTGGATGTAGACCCTGAGATGCCGCATCTTCTCAGAGGAGATGAGATACGACTAAAGCAGGTTGTGCTGAATATCCTTACAAATGCAGTCAAATACACGGAAAAAGGAAGTGTAACTCTTGCTATAAAATATGAAAAAAAGAATGAGGAAAAAATTGACCTGAAAATTTCTGTGAAAGATACGGGAGCCGGTATAAAAGAAGAAGATGTAAAGAAACTTTTTGCGCCTTTTGAGAGGATCGAGGAGGAGAAAAACCGTACAATAGAAGGAACCGGCCTCGGAATGAGCATCACTCAGAAATTACTGGGACTCATGGACAGTAAACTGGAATTGGATAGTGTATATGGAGAAGGATCCGATTTTCATTTCTCTGTTCCGCAGATAGTTAACAGTTGGGAAGCAGTCGGAGATATTTCTCTTAATTTTGACAGATCGTTTAGTGATCAGCCTCGTTATCAGGAGAGTTTCAAGGCTCCTAAGGCAGAGATACTGGTAGTTGATGATACGGAAATGAATTTAACGGTAGTTCGAGGACTGCTGAAAAAGACTGACGTAAAGATCGACACGGCTACAAGCGGAAGGCAGTGCCTGAAGATGATCGCAGAGAAGCGGTATGACATAATCTTTTTGGATCACAGGATGCCGGAGCTTGACGGCATGGAGACACTGGCTCTCATACGGAAAGATCATGACCATCCAAATCAGGAGACACCGATAGTCGCTTTGACGGCAAATGCCATTTCCGGTGCGAGAGAAAATTATATAAGTGCAGGTTTTGTGGACTATATGACGAAGCCCATAGACAGTGCCCGGTTAGAAAGGGCGATGATCGGACTGCTTCCACCTGAAAAGGTTGAAATAATACAGATTGATGAGTCGCAGGATATTGATGAGATTGAGAAACTTGAGCCGTGGGTTACTGAACTTAATGGGATTGATCACAGAACGGGTATACGTAATACAGGGTCTGCAGAAGATTTTATGAAAGCGTTACAACTTTTTGCAGATAACATATCAGAAAATATAAAAAATATCCGATTATTTTATGAGAGGGAAGATTTTCATAATTATAATATAAAGGTTCATTCGTTAAAAAGTTCTGCAAGGATGATAGGAGCATCGGAACTGTCGAAATTGGCGGAAGAACTGGAAAATGCCAGTGTTGACGGGGCTATAGATGATGCAGAGATCGGAGAAAAAACACCGGTTCTTTTAAGAGAATATGAAAAGTATCTGGAGATATTGGCTCCATTTATCCATGATGATACAGCAGAGTGGAAAGCGGAGATGAACGATCCGTCAAAGGAGGAGATCCCACAGGCGGCACTCGCTGAAGCATACGACTCCATAAAAGAATGTGTGGATGCATTGGACTATGACAGTATTGATTTTTTGATACAGTCGATCATGAAATATCGTATACCTGATAACGAACAGCAAAAGATCATCACTCTCAGAAAAAAAGTGTCTGAATTTGACTGGGATTCGGTTGAAGATCTTTTAAATGGATAATGGGGAAGGAGCAGGCAATGGAGAAGAAGATAATCCTTATCAGCAAGGGTTCTACCTTCATGGTGGGGGCTATTACCTCCAATCTGGAGGAAGCCGGATATGAAGTAGTACCTGCACTGCCGGATGTCGATGATCTTTCGGGAAAGATCGGGCTTGCCGATATGATCGTTTTCTATCTGGGTGATTATATTGAAGAAATTCAGGATACATTGGATTATCTGAAGGAAGTGGTCCTCGAAAAGGGGAAGCTCCTGTTCATAATAGGTAGTAATGATGAATTTTTTGACTTTGACAGGAAAGCCACTCCTCAGATCGTTACCAGCCGTTTTTTAAGACCGCTTAACGTGAGAGATCTTATAGACAAGCTAAATGCTGTGATCGAAGTCAACTCTGAAGAATCAGAGAAAAAGTCTATCATGATCGTAGATGATGATGTTATGTTCCTTAAACTTATGAAGGAATGGCTGACAGGTCCGTATAAGGTAACTATGGCAAATTCGGGGATGCGTGCCATTACGTATCTGGCGAATAACAGACCGGATCTGATACTTCTGGATTATGAGATGCCTGTGACAAACGGCCCTCAGGTTTTGCAGATGATACGCGATGATGCATCGACCAGTTCGATACCGGTCATGTTTCTGACCGGAAAAGGTGACAGGGAGAGTGTGTTGAAGGTTGTTGGACTGAAACCTGACGGGTATCTGCTAAAATCTATGACCAGAGATGAACTTTTGGCGCAGATAAGAGATTTCTTTGAAGCACGAAAGATGAAAAAACTTCAGTAAGATCAGTAAATAATATCATTCTGCGATACACCGTTCTATGGTATAATCAATCTGTTTATGCGCGTAAAAAATGGACATCCGAGGATGGTTACCATGACTAAACGGGTGTTTATAGAGGAGGCATGATAAGGCTATGGGACTTAAGAGAAGACGTATTGTGGTAAAGGTTGGTACGTCCACGCTTACAAATGAGCTTGGACATAGTAATCTGCGCAGGATGGAAAAACTGGCACTTGTCCTTTCAGATATTCAGAATATGGGAAATGAAGTTGTTCTGGTTTCTTCCGGAGCGATCGCTGTCGGGGCAAATAAGATGAGACTCCCGGAGCGACCGACTACCATGAGGATGAAACAGGCGGCGGCAGCGGTCGGACAGTGCGAGAATATGTTTCTCTATGATAAGTTCTTTGGTTATTATGATAAGACAGTCGCACAGATACTTTTGAATGCTGAGGATATCAGACAGGAAGAAAAGAAAGAGAATCTTACAAATACATTTAATGCTCTTTTAGAGCAGGGTATTATACCCATAGTTAATGAAAACGATTCGGTAAGCTATACGGAGATCGAGTCGGCAGACAGGCTATTTGGTGATAACGATATGCTGTCGGCAGTGGTTTCTGTTCTCTGTCAGGCAGATATCCTTGTAATCTTTTCTGATATTGACGGATTTTTTGATAAGGATCCGCGACTTTACAAGGATGCAAAACTGATCGACAGGATAGACAAGATCGACGATAGTCTGTATGAACTTGCAGGCGGCGCAGGTTCTAGGAGAGGTACCGGCGGCATGCGGACAAAGATACAGGCAGCAGACCTTGCGACCGGTCAGGGCATCAGTGTCATCGTTACAAACGGAGAAAGACCTGAGGCTCTCTACGACATCGTAGATGGTAAAAAGGTCGGGACATTGTTTAAGGGAAATAGATAAATAAAAGAGTTTTAAGGGCTTTTCTTTTCGTCTGGAAGAGGAAAGCCTTTTAATTTTGTAATTGGTTATTGATTTAAATTTTCATGTTCAAAAAAATGATTTTTATATAAAAAATGGCTTAGATACAGCCGATAAAAAACATTGCAGACATATTTGCATTAAGAAAGATCAACACAACATATTAAAATTGTCCCTACACTTTATGCGGTTAAAGTGATAACATAACATACATCAAAAAAGTTGACGGTTTTGCTTCTAAGGAGGTCGAAGCAGTTATGTATGATGAAAACAAGTATGCCATTCAATATTTTATGCCGAAAAATCCTACTTACAATTGGGTAAAGAAGGATCATATAGAGAAGGCTCCTATCTGGTGCAGTGTTGATCTTAGAGACGGAAATCAGGCGCTTATCGAGCCGATGAGTCTGGAAGAGAAACTGGATTTCTTCCGTATGCTTGTTGACATCGGATTTAAGGAAATAGAAATAGGTTTTCCTGCTGCATCCGAGACCGAGTACAAATTTGCACGAACCCTTATCGAGAAAAAGATGGTTCCGGATGATGTTACGCTTCAGGTTCTGACACAGGCCAGAGATCATATCATCCGTAAGACCTTTGAGGCAGTAGAGGGCGCACCGAGAGCAATAATCCATCTTTACAATTCAACTTCGGTCGCTCAGAGGGAACAGGTATTTAAGAAAAATAAAGAGGATATCAAGCAGATCGCCATTGATGGCGCAAAGCTCTTAAAGAAGCTTGCGGATGAGACAAAGGGTAATTTTTCCTTTGAGTATTCTCCGGAGAGTTTTCCGGGAACAGAGGTTGAGTATGCAGTAGATGTATGTAACGCGGTTCTCGACGTATGGCAGCCGAAGGAGGATAACAAAGTTATCATCAATATCCCGACAACCGTTGAAAATGCCATGCCGCATGTATTTGCCACACAGGTTGAATATATAAGCAACAGCCTGAAATACAGAAATGCAGTGACACTTTCGCTTCATCCTCATAACGACAGAGGATGCGGTATATCTGATGCAGAGCTTGGAATGCTTGCAGGTGCTGACAGAATAGAGGGAACACTTTTCGGAAATGGTGAGAGAACAGGTAATGTTGATATCGTAACACTTGCCATGAATATGTTTACTCACGGTGTTGATTCAAAGCTCGATTTCTCACATATTAATGAGATCGGAAGCATATATGAGAAACTTACCAGAATGGAGATCCCGACAAGACAGCCGTATGCCGGACAGCTTGTGTTCACAGCTTTCTCAGGTTCTCATCAGGATGCTATCGCAAAGGGATTTGCATGGAGAAAGTCACATATGGACCGTCCGTGGAGCGTACCGTATCTGCCGGTTGATCCAAAAGATCTCGGTCGTGAGTATGACGGAGATGTCATCCGCATCAATTCACAGTCCGGAAAGGGCGGCGTAAGCTTTATCCTTAAGCAGAATTACGGTCTCCAGATACCGAAGACCATGCAGGAAGATGTGGGATACACGGTTAAGGGCATTTCGGACAGAGAGCACGCAGAGCTTTCACCGGAACGCGTATATCATATTTTTGAAGATAAATATGTCCACAATGATGGTGTATTTACTATTAAAGAATGTCACTTTGAGCAGATCGACGGTATCCTTGTAAAAGCTACGATCTCCAGAAACGGAAAAGATGTTATCGTGGCTGCAAACGGAAATGGTCGTCTGGATGCGGTAAGCAATGCGATCAAGTCTTATTTTGATATCAGTTATGAGCTTACTACTTACGAAGAGCATGCGCTGAGCCACGGCTCATCCAGTAAGGCGTGCACATATGTTGGTATCACTGCTAACGGAAAGCACTACTGGGGCGTAGGAATTGATGAGGATATCATCACTTCATCCATCAATGCGCTTATAGTAGCAGTAAATCAGCTCGAGGCGATCCGTGACAATCGAAATGATAAGGATCAGCGTATCACAGAGATCGTAAACTATATCCAGGAAAATTATCTGTCGGTGACACTTGACGATCTTTCTAGAGAATTTTTCCTGTCAAAGCCGTATCTTTCTAAATATATTAAGGAAAAGAGCGGTGCAACCTTCAGCGAAAACGTGCAGAAGATAAGACTTAAAAAGGCATGTACGCTTCTCAGGAACGGAAATATGAAAGTAGAGAAGGTTGCGGAGAATGTAGGCTATCCAAGTGTTGAGCACTTTAACCGTCAGTTTAAGAAGAGATATGAGATGACACCGGTTCAATACCGCAATTCAAAAAGATAAACTTGCAGGCGAGGCAGGTATTGTTTATAATTAGGATAACTATGTAGAAGAACAGGCTATGGTAGGGAACCATGGCCTGTTCTGTTCGATTGTGCGGAGCACTTAGCGAGGTTTTTTCGAGCATAGTGCGTGCCATGCAAATTCACTTGGCGAGGTTTTGTCGAGCCTAGTGAAATTTGCTTTTTCAAGTATCCTGAGGGGAAGAAAGGATTCTTAGAATTGATTAAAAGCATGACCGGTTTCGGCAGAGCCGAGACAGAGGGCGAAGGAAGACGGTATTCTGTTGAGATCAAGACCGTTAACCACCGTTATCTTGAAGTAGGCATAAAGATGCCAAAAGTACTGGCTCCCTTTGAGGGGGCTATCCGTACTCTCCTTAAAGAATATATGGAGAGAGGTAAGGTTGACGTATTCATTTCATTTGAAAGCATGGACGGCAATACTGAGACTATCCGCTATAATAGCGCAGTCGCTCATGATTATTACCGTTACCTTCAGCAGATGGCTGAAGAATTTGGAATGGAAAATGATGTGAGGATCTCCGGACTTTCACGTTATCCTGATGTATTTACAGCTGAGTCTGCGGAGATCGATGAGGATGCTATCTGGAGAGAGCTTCAGAAGTGTATTCGTAAGGCATGTGAGCAGGTTGTCCGCACCAGAAAGGCAGAGGGAGAAAATCTCAGCAGGGATCTCATCGCAAAGCTTGATGAGATGAAAGAGCAGGTTGCTTTTGTAGAGCAGAGATCTCCTGAAGTTGTTGAGGAATACAGGCGCAAGCTCAGAGAGAAGGTAGAAGATCTTCTCGGAGACGCACAGGTTGATGAAGCGCGTCTGGTTCAGGAAGTGACGATTTTTGCCGACAGAATATGTGTCGATGAAGAAATCGTTCGTCTTAAGAGTCATATCGACAGTATGAGAAAAGCCATTACCGATGGCGGAACGATTGGCCGTCGCCTTGATTTTATCGCTCAGGAGATGAACCGTGAGGCAAATACTACTCTGAGCAAGGCAAATGATCTGGCGGTCAGTGATGCTGCCATTGATTTAAAGACCGGAATTGAAAAGGTCAGAGAGCAGATACAGAATATTGAGTAAACTATTTAATATTGGTTTTGGAAATATCGTAAATGCTGAAAAGATCACAGCAATCATAATGCCTGATTCTGCGCCTGCAAAGCGTCTCATGCAAAACGCAAAGAAAAGCGGGACTGCCATTGACGCGACACACGGACGAAAGATCAAGGCTTGTATCATATTGGAAAATGGTCAGCTTGTTTTTTCTGCACTGACACCTGATACGCTGCTTGAGCGATTCAGGGAAAAAGCAGAAGAAAAGTAACAAAAAGGAGTAAAAGTGGTTCAGAAAGGTATTCTGGTGGTAGTTTCCGGATTTGCCGGAGCAGGCAAGGGAACTATCATGAAGCAGCTCGTATCAGAATATGATAATTATGCACTTTCCGTATCAGCTACTTCCAGAAATCCCAGACCGGGTGAAGTAGACGGAGTTAATTATTTCTTTAAATCCCGCGAGGAATTTGAAGAAATGATAAAGAATGATGAATTGATAGAGCATGCAGAGTATGTAGGTAATTATTACGGTACACCAAAGGCTTTTGTAGAAAAGCAGCTTCAGGAAGGAAAAAATGTTATCCTTGAAATAGAGATTCAGGGAGCCATGCAGATAAAAAAGAAATTCCCCGAAGCTTTATTGGTATTCATCATGCCTCCGAGTGCAGCGGAGCTTAAGCGCCGCCTTGTAGGACGCGGAACAGAGACCCCTGAGGTGATCGATATGCGCATGAAGCGTGCGATCCAGGAATCAGAGGGTATAGAAAACTATGATTTCATCGTTGTTAACGATGTGGTTGAAGATTGTACGAAACGGCTTAATGGAATGATCGAGGCGTCACGTTATACGCCGTCCAGACAGGCTGATTTCATAAATGAGGTTCGTGCGGGACTCAGAGAGATCTGATAAACGTACATTTAGCAGTTTACTGGTGTTAAGAAAGAGAGGCATCTATGTTACATCCATCCTATGGTGATCTGATGGAAGTTGTTAATTCAGAAGTTCAGGAAGGAGAGGCTCCTATCGTAAACAGCCGTTATTCCATCGTGCTGGCTACAGCTAAGAGAGCTCGTCAGCTTATCGGCGGAAGTGCGCCTATGGTAGATCCTAAGGCTAGAAAACCCCTTTCTGTTGCAATTGATGAGCTGTATCAGGGAAAACTCAAAATTGTCAGCAAAGATGAGGACGAAGAGGACTGATCGTCTTTGGAGAGAAACTTTTCCCCGATGATATCAGGGCTTAAAGGGAGAAGCAGTATTGTACTGTTTCTCCTTTTTTAACTTATGGGAAAACTCGCGGGTGTTCTTGTAAGTTAAAAAAGCAATGCGTGTATTGTATGTACGTGATGCGCGCGGATAGAAAGAGGTAAGATTTGAAAATATTTTTTATTTCACTTGGCTGTGATAAGAATCTGGTAGACTCTGAAAAGATGATCGCACTTCTGCGTGACAGAGGATATGAGTTTACAGATGATGAGAATGACGCAGATGTGGCTGTCATTAATTCATGCTGCTTTGTGAAGGATGCCAAGCAGGAAAGTATCGATGCCATACTTGAGGTTTCTGAGTTAAAAAATACTGGAAAGCTGAAGTGCATCGTAGTTGCGGGATGCCTGGCACAGCGTTATGCGGATGAGATCCATGAGGAAATACCTGAGGTGGATGCCATCGTCGGTACAACAGCTTTTGATAAGATCACAGAAGCAGTAGATGAAGTTCTCAAGGGTAAAAAGATCGACATTCGTGAGGATATAGATCGTCTCGCTAATCCCGAGGCTGAGCGCAGCATAACAACAGAGGGCGATTACGAGTATCTGAAAATAGCAGAAGGCTGCAACAAGCGCTGCACTTATTGTATCATTCCGTATGTGCGTGGTTCTTTCAGAAGCGTACCCATGGAGAGCCTATTAAAGGATGCGAGAGAACTGGCTGATAAGGGAGTTAAAGAACTTATCCTTGTTGCACAGGAAACAACTCTTTACGGAGTAGATATTTACGGTAAAAAGATGCTTCCGGAACTCCTTCATCGTTTGTGCGAGATCGAGGGATTCAGATGGATACGTATCCTTTACTGCTATCCGGAGGAGATCACTCCCGAACTTATACAGGTCATGAAGGAAGAGCCGAAGATCTGTCATTATCTCGATCTTCCGATCCAGCATGCGTCTGATCGTGTGCTTAAATCTATGGGACGCAGGACTTCGCACGATGATCTTGTACACATTATAAAAACTCTTCGTGAGGAGATTCCGGATATTGCACTTAGAACTACTCTGATTTCAGGCTTCCCGGGCGAAACAGAAGAAGATCATAAAGAACTTTTGAAATTCGTCGAAGAAATGCGCTTTGACAGGCTTGGAGATTTTACATATTCGCCTGAAGAGGGAACACCTGCGGAGAAATTTGCGGATCAGGTTGAGGAAGATGTCAAGGAACGCCGCAGAAATGAGATAATGGAGCTTCAGCAGGGTATCGCATTTGAAAATGCTGAAAATGAGATCGGAAAAACGATGGATATAATCATTGAAGGCAGGATACCGGAAGACCATGTATATATAGGCAGAAGCTACAGAGACTGCCCGGGTGTTGACGGATATGTATTTGTAAGAGATGAAAATATCCGTGGAGAGCTTATGACCGGTGATTTCATAAAAGTTGAGATCACAGGATCAAATGAATATGATCTTATCGGAGAACCGATATCAGATTAAGGGAGGAAATTGAAAAATGAATTTGCCAAATAAACTGACAGTGTTCCGGGTAATACTGATCCCATTCTTTATTGCAGTGTTAATGACGAACTGCGCAGGAGAAATGTCCAATTGGATCGCGCTGGCCATCTTTATCATTGCCAGCCTTACGGACATGCTCGATGGAAAGATCGCCCGTAAATATAATCTTGTCACAAATTTCGGAAAATTCATGGATCCGCTGGCAGATAAGATGCTTGTGTGTTCTGCGCTTATCTGTCTCACAGCTATGGGAAAGATCCCGGCATGGATGGTAATAGTCATTGTCGCAAGAGACTTTGTAATAAGCGGATTTCGTCTGGTCGCAGTTGAACAGGGTAAGGTCATTGCTGCAAATTACTGGGGAAAATTCAAGACAGCTGCTCAGATGGTAATGATCTGTCTGGTGGTTGCGGATATAAAGATCGGTGCAGTGCAGATGATCACTGAAGCATTTAAGTGGATCGCTGTTATCCTTACGATCATTTCCCTCGGAGTATATCTGGTTCAGAACAAGGATGTAATGAAGGATACAGACTGACAATTCGAGATCAGTGCGCGGTTAAGACTTTATAAGGAGCAATAAAATGGCTGATGAGAAAAACCTGGAAGAAAAAAGCGCAGAAGCATTAATGAAGCTCGTCGGAATTGATCCGGAGAAGATAAGTGATACTATTTCGGATCTGATACAGTCGGGAAACCCTTCGGCTGAGATCAGCGAAAAAAATGGTGAAGTTCATCTGAAGCTCACGGCAGAGGCAACAGAGGAAAAGAGTGCCAAAAAAGTACTGAAACCTGTAGTTAAAGAAATTAAATCCCGCCTCGGGGAGATGATATATACAACGGATGAGAATGAAAATCTCGAAAACTCCGTTGTTCGTCTCCTTCGTGAAAATCATTTTACGATCACGACAGCAGAGAGTTGTACGGGAGGGTTATTTACAGGTCGTCTCGTAAATGTTCCGGGTACATCGGATATATTGAAAGAGGGATTTATCACCTATTCTGACAGGGCGAAGAGAAAGTACCTCGGCGTTCACAGACATACACTTGAGAAATATACTGCCGTAAGCGAAGCAACGGCAAAGGAAATGGCTAAGGGCGCATGTGCGGCTGCAAAGGCGGATTGCAGTATAGCGATCACAGGCTATGCAGGTCCTGACGATGGTTCCGGAACAGAGCCGGTAGGACTGGTATTTATCGCATGCTGCGTTCATAAAAAGACTGTTGTAAAAGAATTTGATTTCAACGGTGATCGTCAGTCTATCCGCGAGCAGGCTGTAACTGAGGCATTGTCGTTACTCAGGCTTTGCCTGCTTCAGTACTTCTCGGAAGTAACCTTTAGCAAGATATGATGATAAAGTCGCAATGAAGCAATCCGTGACATCAGTAAGGGGCATAATTTACTTTTGACCCTTACATCATTGATTTTTTTGAGCATTAGGATTAACATTATCATTCGGAAAGGCAGGTGGTTATTCATGTCAGATGTTCCTGAACGATCGTGGACACTTGAAAACAAAACTAAAAAAATGAATAGTAATACCGCCTGCAGAGCGATTTTGGAATACCGGAAGTGAACTTCCGTCTCTTTCGTATGCCTCCCCATTCTGCAGACGGAGAGGGAGGGATTCGTTATGAGACCAGAAGAGGCTCAGGTATTAATTGATGAGAAGAGATACAACGAACTCAGAGTTCGCCTTCAGGATTTGAATGAGGCGGATATAGCGGCACTTCTTGAAGAGCTTTCAAGAGAAAATCAGCTGCGTGTATTCAGGCTGCTGCCAAAGGATATGGCTGCGGATGTTTTTGCGTACCTGTCTACAGATGTAGAGCAGGAGATCATTACATCCCTGACCGATGCCGAGGCTACGAACATTATTAACAACCTGATGGCTGATGATGCTGCGGATCTGATGGAAGAAATGCCGGCGTCAGTTGTAAAAAAACTTTTATCTAATGCTAATGCGGAAACACGAAGGGATATCAATCATCTCCTTAAGTTTCCGGAGGATTCCGCAGGCTCTGTAATGACTGTGGAGTTTGTGGATCTGAGAGAGGATCTTACTGTTGCGGATGCACTTGATAAGATCCGTCGAACGGGTATTGACAGAGAGACCATCAATACCTGTTATGTTCTTGATAATCAGAGAAAACTTATCGGTATCGTGGCACTTCGTGCACTTATCCTAAGCAAGCCGGAGACGCTTATCAGAGATATCATGGAAGAAAATGTCATCTCTGTTGATACCCTTACTGACCAGGAAGATGTTGCTCGTGTGATCAGTAAATATGACTTTGTTTCTATTCCGGTAGTTGACTCGGAGAAGCGTCTCGTAGGTATCATCACAGTCGATGACGTTGTGGATATCATTCAGGAAGAGGCAACAGAGGATATCCAGAAGATGGCTGCTATCATCCCTACGGATGAGCCCTATGATAAGATGACTCCGCCAAAGCTCTTTAAGAAGAGGATAGGATGGCTCTTACTCCTCATGGTATCTGCCACATTTACAGGAAAGATCATTACGAGTTATGAGGCAGCTCTTGGATCATATCTTGTTCTTACGGCATACATACCTATGCTCATGGATACAGGAGGAAACTGCGGTTCACAGGCTTCTACGACTGTTATACGTGCACTTTCTCTTAGAGAGATCGAGTTTAGGGATCTTGGAAAAGTTCTTGGCAAGGAATTTATAACAGCGCTTATCTGCGGTCTGACACTTGCTTTAGCTAACTTTATAAAGCTTCAGATAGTTGATAAGGTTTCTGCTACAGTTGCTGCGGTAGTATGTCTTACAATGATAGGTGCGGTGATATCTGCAAATCTTGTGGGCTGTGCGCTTCCCATGTGCGCGAGAAAACTGGGCTTTGATCCCGCGGTAATGGCATCACCGATGCTCACAACAATAATCGATGCAGTAACACTCACGATCTATTTCCAGTTCGCGATCCATATGCTGCATATAGTTATGTAGCGTAATTACGCATAATTCGTGTTATCGAAAAAAGTAAAAAGATAAGTATTGACAGATTCGAATTTTTAAATTATATTTTTCAAGTATGCATAAACCCTGTGCCAAGTGTCAGGCCTCGGAAAAAGCAACGTGAATAAATTAAAATTTCGAGGATAGGAGGTAATCGAGTTGGCAAACATCAAATCTGCAAAGAAAAGAGTTCTTACTAGCGCAAAGAGAGCAGAGCTTAACAAGGCTGAGAAGTCTGGCGTAAAGACCGCTGTAAAGAAGGTATACGCAGCTATCGACTCTAACGATAAAGCAGCTGCTGATGCAGCACTTAAGAATGCAATCTCTGCTATTGAGAAGGCTGGTTCCAAGGGAGTTTATCACAAGTGTACAGCTTCCAGAAAGGTTTCCCGTCTTACAAAGGCAGTAAACAAGATGGCATAAGTCATTTTTAGAATGCATGAGTAAACAAAAGCTTCGGCGGTATCCCTCTATACCGTTGGAGCTTTTTTTGACATATATACAGGAAGATCCGTTGGAATTCCTGATACTTTGAATTAAAGAGGCGAAAAATCCATGAGAGAAATGGAATTTAAGATGGAAATCGAGTACGAGCATATCAAGCCCGGAGCAGAGGTCGAGGTTGAAAAATCGGAGCTACAGGGAGGACTCGTAGTTTATTATACAATTATTCCGGCAATAGCCATGTCAGGTAATTTCAGAAAACAGGAAGCATTGAAAGAACTTCATGGTACGGTAAAGTCTGTCCGCGTAGGTGATGGCGGCGGATGGTACGTTACGGTAGAATTTCCGGAATAGACAGGTACTTTACATCATAAGTATGATGTAAGGGTCAAAAGGTCAAAATCCGATTGTGCTTGCACAAAGAGGATTGAGACCTTGGGACCCGCAAAACACGAGCAAGTAGCGTTATTACGCGGAATGCGAGTGTTTTAGGATTGCGGGAATTGCGTAGCAATGAAGCAATCCGTGACATCAGTAAGGGGCAAAATTTACTTTTGACCCTTACATCTAAGTATAGAGGAGCAAAGGATGCAGCAGGATCACATCAGAAATTTTTGTATCATCGCACATATTGACCATGGAAAGTCTACGCTGGCTGACCGGATCATTGAGAAAACAGGACTCCTTACAGAGCGTGAGATGCAGGAGCAGGTCCTGGATAACATGGAGCTTGAGAGAGAACGTGGTATAACGATCAAGTCTCAGGCTGTCCGTACGGTATATCAGGCAAAAAACGGTGAAGAGTATATCTTTAATCTGATCGATACTCCCGGTCATGTGGATTTCAATTATGAAGTGTCAAGAGCACTTGCAGCCTGTGATGGAGCGATCCTCATTGTAGATGCAGCTCAGGGAATCGAGGCGCAGACACTGGCAAACGTTTATCTCGCACTGGATCACGATCTGGATGTTTTTCCTGTTATAAACAAGATCGATCTGCCGAGTGCTGAGCCTGAGAGAGTTGCTCAGGAGATTGAGGATGTGATCGGTATCGAAGCAATGGATGCTCCGCGTATCTCAGCAAAGAACGGTATCGGTATCGAGGAAGTTCTTGAGGAGATCGTGCATAAGATACCTGCACCCTCGGGAGATGTGAATAAGCCTCTTAAGGCACTTATCTTTGACTCACTTTATGATCCGTATCGTGGAGTAATAGTATTTATGCGTATCATGGACGGCTCTATTAAGAAGGGCGACAAAGTACGCTTCATGGCTACAGGAAGTGAAAATGAAGTAGTTGAAGTTGGCTATTTTGGAGCAGGCAGATTTATACCTTGTGACAGTCTGGAAGCCGGAATGGTTGGATATTTCACAGCTTCGATAAAGGATCTTAAGGAAACACGAGTGGGTGATACTGTAACAAGTGCCGTAACTCCTTGTGAAGAGGCACTTCCCGGATACAGAAAGGTTAATTCCATGGTTTACTGCGGAATCTATCCTGCTGATTCTGCCCGTTATCCGGATCTTCGTGATGCACTTGAGAAGCTGCAACTTAACGATGCTTCGCTGACTTTTGAACCGGAGACATCGGCAGCGCTTGGTTTTGGTTTCCGATGCGGTTTCTTAGGACTTTTACATCTGGATATCATCCAGGAGAGACTTGAGAGAGAGTATGATCTTGATCTGGTAACGACTGCTCCGGGCGTAGTATACAAAGTGTTTAAGACTGACGGAACAGAGATGGATCTTACTAATCCGGCAAACCTTCCGGATCCTTCTGAAATCGAGCATATGGAAGAACCTATAGTATCTGCCGAGATCATGGTAAATACAGAGTACCTCGGTGCTATTATCGGTCTTTGTCAGGAACGACGCGGTATCCAGACAGGAATGGATTATATCGAGACTACACGTGTACTCCTTAAGTATGATCTGCCGCTTAATGAGATCATCTATGATTTCTTTGATGCATTAAAGAGCCGTTCAAGAGGCTATGCTTCCTTTGATTACGAGATGAAGGAATACAGGACTTCAGAACTCGTTAAGCTGGATATCCTGATAAATAAAGAATACGTGGATGCTCTTTCTTTCATAGTATTTAAAGATAGTGCCTATGAGAGAGGCAGAAAGATGTGCGAGAAGCTCAAGGACGAGATACCGAGACATCTTTTTGAAATCCCTATTCAGGCAGCAGTCAGTGGAAAAGTAATTGCCCGTGAAACAGTTCGTGCGGTTCGTAAGGACGTACTTGCAAAGTGCTACGGTGGTGATATTTCCAGAAAGAAGAAGCTGCTTGAGAAGCAGAAAGAAGGAAAGAAAAAGATGCGTTCTATCGGAACCGTAGAAGTACCGAAGGAAGCATTCTTAAGCGTACTTAAGCTGGATTCTGATAATTGAGGATAATATGAAAAAGTCTCCATTATCGATATATGTTCACATTCCATTTTGTGTAAAAAAATGCAGTTATTGTGATTTCTTGTCTTTCGCAGGAACGGAAGAAGAAATGGAACATTATCTCACCGCTGTCCTTAGAGAAATCGAGGAAGCGGAGGAGAGTGGACTGCAGTATGAAGTGCAGACTGTTTATATTGGCGGCGGAACACCTTCGAGGGTTCCGCCTCATTTGATTGCAGAGATCATGGATTCTCTGAGAAAGAAATATACTTTTGCAGAGAATGCAGAGATATCGATGGAAATGAATCCCGGAACGCTGAAAAGGGATGCGCTCAGAATTTACAGGGAATGCGGTATAAACAGGCTCAGTATAGGCTGTCAGTCTCTTAATGATGAGGAACTGCGGCTACTTGGCCGTATTCATACGGTGGAGGATTTTAAGAAGACTTATCATGAAGTCAGAGAAGCGGGATTTAAGAATGTAAGCGTAGATCTCATGTCATCTATACCGGGACAGTCTGCTGAAAAATTCAGGTCTTCGCTTGAAGGCATATTGGCTCTTAAGCCGGAGCATATTTCGGTATATTCACTTATCGTTGAGCCCGGAACCCTGTTTTATTCAAAGTATGAAAAGGGCGAGCTTGATCTGCCGTCAGAGGAGTCTGTAACCGAGACAGACAGAATGGTACGTGATCTGTTATCTGAGCGAGGTTACAAAAGATATGAGATATCCAATTATGCAAGAGACGGATATGAGTGCAGACATAATCTTGTTTATTGGAATAGGGGTGATTACAGAGGTTTTGGTCCCGGAGCGGCATCTCTTATCGGTGATCACAGATTTACAAATATAAGATCTTATGCGTCTTATATGGAACATCCCGGAAAAACACGCGAAGATGATTTTGTTCTCTCTGTCAGGGATGCAATGGAAGAGTTTATGTTCCTCGGACTCAGAACCTGTGAAGGGGTTTCGGCGACTGATTTTTACAGAAATTTCGGACAGGATATTACGGAAGTTTTTGGAAAAATACTTGAAAAGCAGGAAAGGGACGGATATTTGATCCATAAAGGGGAACGGTATTCGTATACAGACGAAGGTCTGGAAGTTTCCAATATCCTTATGAGCGAATATTTGGAATAAGGTGTTTCTGCAACACGAAGGTGTACATTTCACAGAACAAATTGTCAATCTATTGTTAAAAAAAATGTAAATTGCTAGAATATAGTCAAACTGTGTACAGACGTCTTTTGGGGTAGGGGCATCTAATTTCGTTTGTGAGGGGGAGTACATGGAGGCGATCGTATTTGAGTATGACATCCAGTCTGATGTCATGAATTTTTCGAGAAATGTTGTGAAATTCATTCCGTGTCAGGTACGGATAATGGATTTCAGTGAATCTCTGGAGCTCGCGGGGAAAATCTGCCCCGATGATCTAAAGCGGGCCATCATGTTTTTTCATCCCATTTTTTATAATACAAATGAGACGCAGGAGTTCTTCAGGTGCATGGACTTTGAGGGGAAATTCTGCTGGTACAGCGTCATTGGAAAGACTATCCTTGACGAAAACAATCGCCCTGCGCTTTTATACGGAACCTACACAAAGCTGTCTGATGAGGATGTAGGTAAGATTTCGGAAAAAGTGGACATTCTCACCGGACTTGACAGCGCTCTAAATGCTGAAGCGAAGATACAAGAAGCTTATTCTGACAGTACAGAATCGGCGATCTATAACCTGATGTATGTGGAACTGACAGATTACTGCACATTACTTAATCGAAATGGTAAAGAGCAGGTGGACAGGGCAGTTCTCGAGATTGCCCGGATCTTTAGGCGGTCACTTCGCTCGTATGATGTGATCGGACGCGCAGATGAAAATAGATTTGTCGTATGCATGCGGAATATAAAGGACAGGGAAATTGTTTACGACAAAGCATCTTATCTTATCCGCGCAGTCGGAAATCTATGGATAAACTACAGGGTTGCAGATGACTCTGTTATAAATATAGGAATCGCGGTTGAACCTGCAGGGGCAAAACCGGGATTTGAAATGATGCTTGAGAAAGCGGAGAAGGCGCTTTTACATTCGATCGAAAGTAAAGCAAATTCTTATGCAGTATATGATTCGGAGATCAGAGAGCAGGATAATCTTATATCAGAGCCGCAGGAGATGACGCATGTGGAGCGTATCAGGAGCATACTGGATGCTCTGCCTACAGAAGCTTATGCAATGGACATTAACGGTCGGATCGTGTATATGAATTCCTTCATGAAGAATATGGAACCGGAGCTTCTTGAAGATATCCGATTGGAAGTGCCCGGAGAAGAGGATGATTCGTGGATCTCGGGAGATGATCCGGATAGTTTACAGAATAGATTCGCGGAAGTGTGGTTCGGAGATACAGGAAGAGCAAAAAAAGCAAAAAAAGCAAGGATCTATCATGTTTCCGGAGGAAAGAATGGCGTCTGGCTCGTAGTGCTTCAGCGGGTTGATCCGGAAAAAGAAAGAATAGAACTTATAAGAAGCCGTAAGAATTTTGACATAGCATTAAGTGAAACTGCGGATCTGGTGTGGGAGATCGATCTGACAGAGAATTCCTGTATCCGTTTACAGGAAAAAAATGTGATGGCTGTTATGTCAGAGCAGCTCACGGACTATCTCGGGCTTAGGAAATATTTTTTGGATCATGTAGTTCATTACAGGGATCGTGGGGAATTTTTGTACGTAACTGATCCCGGATACTTAAGAGAAGCGGTTAGAAAAGATAAAAGACGTATGCGTAAGCATATCCGTTTTATCCATCAGGATGGGAGCTGGCACTGGTACAGTATCAGCACTACGGTAAGTATAGACAGTCGAAATGAGGGCGGTATAGAAAAAATATTCCTTATGGCGACTGATATTAATGAACTGAAAAAAGATCTGGACAGAAATCAGCTTCTGGAGTCACGTTACAGGGCAATGCTCGACAACAGCACATTTATGAGCGAGCTTGCGAGGGATAATGAGAGATATGAGCATGTAAATGAGCTGACAGGCATCTATGTTTTTGAATATGATGTGCTGAAAAGGGACTATTATATCTGCACGACTTTTGAGAATATGTTTACGGTCACTCCGGAGATGAAAGAAAACGAGTGGTCAATGCTCTCAGGATTAAAGCCGGTACAGGAGGACTTAGACAGCTTCAGAAAATTCTTAAAGAGTGTGAAACGTGAACCGGATACGCATGAAGTGGTAGTGAGGCTCTTAAACAAATTTGGAATATCCAGATGGTTCAGGATCACAGTACAGACTCTTAATGGCCTAAATAACCAGCTTTCACGAGTTACGGGTATTTTGCAGGATGTTAACTCTGAAATGGAAGTAAAGAAAGAGCTGGAATTTAGAGCAGACTATGATGAATTAACGAGGCTTTTTAATGCGGAAGCCTTTTATCGTAATGTCAGTAAGCGGCTGAAAATGTATCCTGATCGCAATTTTGCCATAATTGCCATGGATATAGAACACTTTAGGATCATCAATGACCGCTTTGGGGTAGAGACAGGAAACAGATGTCTCGAATATGCCGGAAGATTAATACAGGCATCTCTTCCCAAGGATGGGATAGCCAGCCGTTATGAAGCGGATATGTTTTCGGTGCTTGTGGAGTTCGCTGAGGATAATGATATCCTGAAGTATGTGACAGAGCTTAGTGAAGGTTTTCAGTTTGAAGAGGCGAAACGCTGCGGTTCGACGCTGTGCTTTGGAATATATAAGGTGGATGACAGGGATATACCGATACGCCTTATGTGTGACAGGGCAAGGATAGCAAAGAGAGAAGTTAAGGGCAATAAATTGTCCAATGTTTCAGTATACGATGACAGTATACGTCTGCATCAGAGGAAGGTCGCTCAGATGGAGAGCGAGATGCAGAGAGCGCTTACAGAGCATGAGTTTGTCATGTTCCTGCAGCCAAAGGTGGAGCTCTCTACAGGGAAAATATGCAGTGCGGAAGCTCTGGTACGTTGGCAGCATCCGAGCAGCGGACTCAGGATGCCGGGAGAATTTTTGCCGTACTTTGAAAGCAACGGGTTTATAAAGAAACTTGATGAGTACATGTGGGAATGTACGGCAAAGTATATTTCGGAATTGTCAAAAGAAGGTTATGAGATACCGATTTCCGTTAATGTCTCAAGATTTCATGTAAATCATACAGATCTTCTCGATAAGCTCACGGGGCTCACGAAGAAATATGAGATCGATAACCGTCTGCTTCATCTGGAGATAACGGAGACACTTTTTACGGAAGACGTAAATCAGCTTTACAAGACCATGGGTGAGCTAAAGGAACTTGGTTTTGTAATAGAAATGGATGACTTTGGTTCGGGATATTCTTCTCTAAATATGCTTAGAGAAGCACCTGTGGATGTGATAAAGATCGACAGGTATTTTGTTGACGAGATAATGGCAACTAAGCGCGGCAGGATAATCATAGAAAATGCGATCACTATGTCAAAGCAACTGGGAATGGTAGTGGTTGCAGAGGGGGTAGAGACAAAGGAACAGGTGGAATTCCTAAAAGAAGCGAAATGTGATATTGCGCAGGGATACTATTATTCAAAACCTGTACCTGCGGAACAGTTTAAAGAGTTGCTGAAGTAATACGATATTGTTGAATCTTAGGTCATGTTTTTGGGGGAAAGAAGGGGTATAGAAACTATGATCTTTGTGAAGCAGGAAAAACTCAAAACAGGTATGCGCCTTGCTAAGCCGATTTATGATAAAAAAGGCGTACTTTTGTATGACAGAAATTCAAAATTGACGCATCAGGGTATAGAAAGTGTGCGTAATTTCGGAATCATAGGTTTGTATATTTTGGAACCTGCGGAGCCGGTTCCTCCGATATCTGATGAAGATCTTGAATTTGAACGCTTTCAGATGATGTCAACCTTTGTGATAAAGGATGAATGGAAGGCAATCAAAGATGGAAAAAAGCCGGAGGCTTTACCGGGGCTTGTAAGTCAGATAATGAAAAACTACGGACGCCTCGATCACAAGATAAATTTTGTCCAGTCACTAAGAAGTGCAGAGGATACGTGGTATAAGCATGCCCTTAATGTGGCGATCTTAAGCGCCATGATAGGACATCAGATGAATATAAAGATCGCGGAACAGAATGATCTGATAACTGCAGCGCTTGTTCATGATATTGGAAAACTCGACATACCGCCGGAACTGCAGGGCAAGGGTGCGAAAGATGAAGATGACAAGATATCAAAATATGAATCTGCCGGTTTCAAGCTGTTTGACGAGGCTTTCTCTTCTTCGCCGTCCATAAAAAGGATATGTCAGCAAAGTTTCCGCTCCCTTAACGATATCAGGAAGGGAAATGTAGATAAGGGCGCAAAGATCGTGAATGCTGCAAAGATCCTTATGATCGCAGATACCTTTGACATGATGACAGCAATGAACGATTACAGGGAACCAAGTTCGGAAATAAGCGCTATCAGGGAAATAATTAATCATCCGGAGTTTTATGATGCAAATGCGACGGATGGTTTGGTTCACAGTATAAACATACTCGTTCCGGGTGCGACGATAGAGCTTACGAATGGTGAAAAGGGTCTGGTCATCACCGAAAATGAAGCTGATATGTTGAGACCTTGTGTACTTACTTTTTCGGATAATGCGATAATCGATCTTTCACAAACACTGATATACGGTACTTTGGGTATCAAAGATGTAATGAAGACCATGGATAACAGGTGCATAATCGATGATTCGACACTTAGAGAAGTAGGATATGTAAGGAAAGGCAGGAGCTAAGGTATGCTTGACATATATGCATTGCTTCATCAGGCATCAGTGGAACATGCGTCTGACGTACATATCAGTGTAGGTGCTTTTCCGAAATTCAGGATACACGGTGAACTTGTAAATACAAATTTTCCGCGTATGACGCCGTCCGATACACTGGAAGTCCTGCTGAACCTAATGAATCCGGAACAGCGGGAAAAATTTGATGAAGATGGAGAGATAGATCTTTCCGTGTCTATACCGGAAGCAGGAAGATTTCGTGTAAATGCGTATAAACAGAGGGGCAGTATATCACTGACACTTCGTCTCGTGGATATGGAGATCCCTGATGCGGAAACTCTTAATATACCAAAAGAGGTGATGGATCTCTGCACGGAAAAAAGAGGTCTGATACTGGTCACCGGACCATCGGGATCCGGTAAGTCTACGGTCATCGCGTCCATGGTAGACAGGATAAATGCCACTAGAGCCTGTAACATCATCACGCTTGAGGATCCGATCGAGTATCTGCATTCTCATAAAATGTCCATAGTTAATCAGCGTGAGATAGGTCTCGATGTTAAAGATTATGAAACAGCCATGGCAGCGGCTCTGAGGCAGGACCCCGATGTACTGGAGATAAGCCAGCTGACTAACTCTACGGAGGTACGTCAGGCACTTATGGCTGCTGAGACCGGACGTCTGGTTTTTTCGTCCATGTATACGCTGAGCGCAGTGGAGACAGTAGAAAATCTGATAGATCTGTTTCCTGAACAGCAGAGGATACAGGGTAGAAATCGGATCGCTAATGCACTTAAGGCTACAATATCAAGGCAGCTCCTTGTAACGACAGACGGAGAGCGAATTCCGGCATATGAGATCCTTCTCGTGGATAATCAGGTCCGTGAGATAATCAGGCATGGGGATATATACACACTTTTTGAGCTTATGAAAAAAAACCATGACAAGGGTATGATCACTATGGATGAGTCGGTGCTTGAGCTATACAGAAAAGGTCTGATACCGAGGAATGAGGCACTTCAGGCTGCGAGTGATCAGGAAGCTCTGTTAAAGGAAATAGAAGGTAGTAAGTCTTGATGTAACTATTTAGAACATGAAAGATTCTGAACAGTTATGTCTTGACAATAAAGAAAAAGCAAGTTAATCTAATTCGCGGAAATCTGATAAGAGGTTTCCGCGAATCATCTTAAATCGCAGGGGTTCTTCCCTGATCGGTTATTTTCGGCAGTTCTGCCGGGATATTCATTTATAAAAATATATATGAAAGCCGGAGCAAAGTTAATGCCGGTCTCTTTTTCGAGCCCTCATTTTCGTATTCCGGAAGGAAAGGAGAAGAAATTTGTTCAGTAGTATTCATACCATGGCTATAAACGGTATGGCAGTTCAGGAGGTTCAGGCAGAGACAGATCTGTCAGAAGGCGGACTTCCTGTTTTTGAAATGGTCGGTTTCCTTGGAAGCGAAGTAAGGGAATCAAGAGAGAGGATAAGGACCGCATTAAAGAATAGTGGATTTCTCATCCCGCCAAGGCGTATCACGGTAAATCTGTCTCCTGCTGATCAGAAGAAGAGCGGAACTTCGTTTGATTTGGCAGTTGCTGCATCACTTTTATGTGCAATGGGAGTGATAGATCAGAAGGAATTAAATGACACAGTAGTTGCTGGAGAAGTGAGCTTATCGGGGGAAGTCAGACGGGTAAACGGCATACTTCCTATGGCGAGAAAAGCTAGAGAAAACGGATATAAGAAATTTATACTCCCAAAAGAAAATGCAAATGAAGGGGGCGCAGTTGATGGTATCGAAGTTATAGGAATTGCTACACTCCGGCAGTTTGTAGAGTTTCTTACGGGTGAGGAAAAAATAGAACCTACAGTTTTTTCTGTAGAGGAAAGTCTGTCTAAAAGGACAGACAGTGCAGATGATTTTTCGTCCGTTCAGGGACAGGCAGCGGTGCGTCGCGCAATGGAGCTCGCTGTGAGCGGAATGCATAACATCATGATGATAGGACCTCCGGGAAGCGGAAAAAGCATGATGGCAAAATGTCTGCCGTCAATACTGCCGCCTCTTTCGCCAGAGGAATGTCTGGAAATATCTGAGATATATAGTGTATCAGGACTTCTCGGAGCAGATGGACTGAAAACAGAGAGACCGTTTGTGAGCCCGCACCATACGGCATCTCCGGTGTCTCTGAGTGGTGGAGGGAAGGTTCCGCGTCCGGGACAGATAAGCCTGGCACATCGCGGAGTACTGTTTCTCGATGAGCTTCCGGAATTTGATCGGCAGACGATAGAGATATTGCGTCAGCCTTTGGAAGACAGAAAGATATGTATCTCACGAGTAAATGGAACATATACGTTCCCTGCGGATTTCCTTCTGGCAACAGCTTTGAATCCCTGTAAATGCGGATATTATCCTGATAGAAACAGGTGCACCTGCTCGGAAAATGAAGTGCATAATTATCTGTCGAGGATCAGCAGGCCGCTGCTTGATCGTATTGATATATGTATAGAAGCTCATGAAGTTAGTTTTGAAGAATTGGCACATGCGGATCGCCTGCCTCCGCCTGAAAACTCAGAGACAATACGTCACAGAGTGGAAGAAGCTGTGAGAATACAGAAAAGAAGGTTTGAAGGAACAGGGTTAAGGTTTAATTCGGATATCAGATCATCGGATATCCGTAAGTATTGTAGCATAGGACTAAAAGAGGAGCGCTTTATGGAAAACGCATTTAGAAAGCTAGGATTAAGTGCCAGAGCGTATCATAGGATACTTAAATGCGCAAGAACGATAGCGGATCTCGATCATCAGGAAAAAATAAAAGTGCATCATATAGCAGAAGCTGTTGGTTACAGAGCAATAGACAGGAGGTACTGGGGTGGAAGGGAACAGTGATATAAGGTGTATAACACCGCTTGATAAGGAATTTCCGGACAGGCTCAGAGAAATTCCTGATTGCCCCGATGTCCTTTATATAAGAGGGAATCTGCCTGATCCCAATCGCCCTACTGTCGGGATAATAGGCAGCAGAAATGCATCGCAATACGGGATAAGTACTGCGAAATATTTCGCAGCCTGCCTGTCGGACGCAGGAGTACAGATCGTTAGCGGCATGGCGCGCGGAATAGACGGAGTTGGACAGAGAGCTGCTATGGAAGCCGGTCATCCGACCTTTGCGATACTGGGATGCGGTGTAGATGTATTGTATCCCAAAGAAAACAGCGATCTATTTTGTCATATACCGGAAAAAGGCGGGATCATAAGTGAGTTTCCGCCGGGAACGCAGCCGATCGCAAAATTTTTTCCTTCAAGAAACAGGATAATTTCCGGATTATCGGATATACTGCTGGTTGTAGAGTCAAGGATCAGGTCAGGCACGGGCATAACCGTAAAAAGAGCACTGGAACAGGGAAGGGATGTGTACGCGGTTCCTGGGCGCATTACAGACCCGCTGAGCGCCGGCTGCAATAAATTAATAGCAGACGGTGCAGGAGCAGCTCTTTCACCTGATATAATATTGGAAGCACTGGGGATTTATCCGGAAAATGTGCCGGGAATGTCGCTCGTTAATGGTAAAAATCTTGAGAAGGAAAAATCAGTCCGTCTTGCAAAGGATGAAAAAATGGTGTATAGTTGCTTGGATTTGTATCCCAAAACGCTGGATGAGCTTGTCTATGCAACACATCTAAGTGTACAGAAGCTCCTTCCGGCGCTGCTACAGCTAATATTGAAGGGATTTGTTGCAGAAACAGGGAAGAATAATTATTACAGAAAGAGTCAGGGGTAATGGCAAAGAATCTCGTTATCGTGGAGTCACCGGCGAAGGTGAAGACCATCAAAAAGTTTTTAGGAAGTACCTATCAGGTAGTGGCATCTATGGGTCACGTAAGGGACCTGCCAAAGAGTCAGATGGGTATCGATATTGAGCAAGACTTTGAGCCGAAGTACATCACTATCCGTGGAAAGGGTGAGCTGCTCGCATCTCTTCGAAAAGAAGTAAAAAAAGCAGATAAGATCTATCTCGCAACTGACCCGGACCGTGAGGGAGAAGCTATTTCATGGCATCTTATGAAAGCTCTGAAGCTCGAACCCGGTGTCACGGATAAAAAAGTCGAGAGGATCACATTTAATGAGATCACGAAGACAGCGGTTAAAAATTCGCTCAAGGCGCCTCGTGAACTGGATATGAACCTCGTGGATGCACAGCAGGCGCGTCGTGTTCTTGATCGTATGGTAGGTTACGGAATTTCGCCGCTCCTGTGGGCAAAGGTAAAGCGTGGCCTTTCGGCGGGACGAGTACAGTCCGTTGCTCTTCGCATCATTTGTGAGAGAGAAAATGAGATAGAGGCATTCATTCCCGATGAATATTGGACAATGGATGCGATCCTTGATGTAAAGGGTGAGAAAAAGCCGATCACAGCCAAGTTTTCCGGAGACAGGAACGGAAAGATCACGATCCATAATAAGCAGGAAGCTGATGAGATCCGGGAGTTCTGCGAGAAGGCATCCTATGTTGTGACTGATGTACGAAAGGGAGAACGTGTCAGAAAAGCGCCGCTTCCTTTTACAACAAGTACACTTCAGCAGGAAGCATCGTCTGTTCTCAACTTTTCAACACAGAAGACGATGAGGATCGCTCAGCAGCTGTATGAAGGTGTGGATATCAAGGGCAGCGGAACCGTAGGTATGATATCTTATCTTCGTACTGATTCGACCCGTGTTTCTGAAGAAGCAACTGTAGCTGCAGCAGAATATATCAAGGAAAATTATGGTGAAGAATTCCTGGCAGCTCCTGTAAAGGCTAAAAAGAACCAGGAGAGGATTCAGGACGCACATGAGGCTATCCGTCCTACAGATATAAACAGGACTCCGTTTGATGTTAAGGACAGCCTTTCAAGAGACCAGTACAGACTTTATCAGCTTATATGGAAGAGATTTGCAGCGAGTCAGATGGCTCCGGCAAAGTACGGTACAGTAAGTGTAAAGATCGAAGCCGGTGAGAAGTATTTATTCACTGTTTCTGCGTCAAAGCTGAAATTTGACGGATTCATGTCCGTTTATTCAGTTAAGGATGAGGAAAAAGAAGAAGGAAATGTTCTTGTCGGAGATATAACTAAGGAGAGTGAGCTTTCTCTTAACGATATGGAAGAGAAGCAGCATTTCACACAGCCGCCGGCACATTATACTGAGGCTTCTCTCGTTCGTACTCTTGAGGAACTTGGTATAGGCCGACCGAGTACTTATGCTCCTACGATAACGACGATCCTTGCTCGCCGTTATGTTACAAAGGAACAGAAAAATCTCTTTGTGACAGAAATCGGTCGTGCGGTTGACAATATCTTAAAAGATGCATTTCCGAGTATTGTTGATGTGAATTTCACAGCTAATTTCGAAACACTTCTCGATGGAGTGGAAGAAGGAAAGGTGCAGTGGAAGACCATCATCCGTAATTTCTATCCGGATCTCGATGAAGCTGTTAAGAGAGCTGAAAAAGAAATCGCTGAAGTTAAGATACAGGATGAAGAAACCGATGTGGTGTGCGAGAACTGCGGACGCCATATGGTAATAAAATATGGTCCTCATGGTAAATTCCTTGCATGTCCCGGTTTTCCGGAATGCAGAAATACCAAGCCGTATTTTGAAAAGATAGGTGTGTCGTGTCCGAAGTGCGGAAATGATATCGTAATGAAGATGACCCGTAAGGGCAGGAGATATTATGGCTGTATCGGATTCCCGGATTGCGACTTTATGAGCTGGCCAAAGCCAAGTGCGGTTAAGTGCCCTGACTGTGGTTCTATGATGGTAGAAAAGGGTAACCGCCTTGTATGTACCAATGAAGAATGTAAGAAAGTCCTTGATCGTAAGAATCAGGAATCATAGAATTGAGTGTTTTTGAGTTTGAAAGGATATTATGAGCAGTGTTGAATTATTGGACAGGATCAGAAATGTAAATGTACTCCTGCACCAGAACAAAAAAGGAAAGGTAGCTTTTACAGATATTTGCGGAGTTCTCCATCACCTTCTTTCGGCAAATGTAATGGTCATCAGCCGTAAGGGAAAAGTTCTTGGAGAAGATGCAGAGACATCCGAGGAAAGCTGTCTTCTTCCCGAAGTAAAAGTCGGATCATTCCTGAATGGTGCGCTTAATGACCGTCTTCTTGGAATCCTTTCCATGCAGGAAAATGTTAATCTTCAGACTTTAGGTTTCGATCAGGAGACTGCAGGAAAGTATCATGTACTGGTTGCGCCGATCTTTATAGCAGGAAGAAGACTTGGAACACTTATTGTGAGCCGCCTTTCTGATATGTATTCGATCGAAGATATCATTGTATGTGAATATGGCACGACTGTGGTCGGACTTGAGATGCTTCGTTCCCTTAGTGAAGAGGACGCAGAGGAGAATCGTAAGGAAAAGGTTGTTCGTTCAGCATTTGCATCTCTTTCATACTCAGAGGCAAAAGCAGTAGTACATGTCCTTGATAGTCTTGAGGGCAAAGAGGGTACTATCGTTGCATCCAGAATTGCAGAAAATATCGGTATCACACGTTCTATCATCGTTAATGCGATGAAGAAACTTGAGAGTGCAGGCATCATAGAGACACGTTCCGCAGGTATGCGAGGAACCAACATCAAGATCATTAATGATGATGTTTACGATGAAGCACATTCATGGCAGTCGGAGATGGGTTAAACCCATCTCCATTTGTTTTTAATGAGGTGCAACGGCTCATTTCGTTGACTTCTACCCTGAAATATTTATAATTGAAATTGAGACTCTGAAGTATACTAAATGCGTATTGGGGAACGCGGTCGTTGCTTCAGTTTTTTGCAGGGAGTCGGGGGGTGAGCTTATGATCAATACCAATATTTACGATTATATTAATGTCCTGGACAGGGCTGCTGATGCGTCATATCTGCGCAACAAGGCGATAGCGAACAACTTCGCCAATATCAACACGCCCGGCTATAAGCGCCAGGACGTTTCTTTTTCAGCAAATCTTGAGAAGGCACTCAGACATTCCAGATATAAAAGTCTCGACGAAAAGGTTGGATCAGTGAGACTTGATCACCTTAAGGGAACAGTTTTTACAGATCATGAGAATTTTTCCTATCGTCTTGACGGAAATAATGTCGATATAGAAACAGAGAGTGCGCATCTCGCATCTAATACAACTCTCTATAATGGACTGACACAGAGCATAAATGCCGAGTTTGGTAATATCAAGCTGGTTGCAAAGTGATCATAGTCTGTATATTTACATCAAAGTTACACAGGGTAGAACAAGGGTAGAAAAGTGAGGGGTGCTTTATGGGAGCTTTTGATGTGTTTAGTATCAATACATCCGGATTAACGGCTGAACGTTTTCGGATGGATATCATTTCTGAAAATATCGCAAACGCAAACACCACAAGGACGGGAAATGGTGGACCATATACAAGGAAAGTAGTGACATTCGAGGAAAAAAATGATCCTCATGCCACTTTTAATGCTGTCCTGACAAGCAATATGAGTAAGTACAATCGTACAGGGATGGCAGGAGTAAAGGTCGGCGGTGTATATGAGGATACACATACTGACTACAAGATGGTATATGATCCTTCACATCCGGATGCAGATGAAAACGGCTATGTTCACTATCCGAATGTAAATACCATAACGGAGATGACTAATCTTATAGACGCAAGCCGTGCGTACGAGGCAAATGCAACAGCATTTAACGCAAGTAAGAGTATCGCACAGAAGGGGCTTACGATAGGTCAGGCATAAGCAGCATAAAACAGGGGTTTAGTTTTTTGAGGGGGATAAAAATTGGATATTACAAAATTATATAACGTTTCTTCTGAGGCTATAAAAAATGCGGCACCTGCATATACAAGGATTGAGGATAGCGGGAACTTTAATTCTTTTTTGCAGGCAGCGGTAAATCAGGTCAATGAGACAAATTCATATCTCCAGGATCAGGAAGATGAAGAGATAAAGCTTGCGCTGGGACTTACAGAGAATACACATGATCTGGCAATAGCACAGGCAAAGGCTTCAGCAGCACTTACATATACGACTGCACTTAGGGATAAATTTTTAGAAGCATATCGTGAGATCATGCAGATGCAGATTTGATTTTGTAAGGAATGTCAGTGTTTTGGGGTGAGTTGGCACTGACCGGAATCCTGTTAGTTTTAGTATTGGAATCGGGGGCTTTCTGATGCAGGAACGTTTGGGGAAATTACAGGAGAGACTGAAGGAATGGTGGAATAAGTTTACGATCAAGCAGAAGACGCTGATAGTATCTGTGGCGGCTGCTGTCGTAGTGGCTATTACTGTTTTTGTATGGGCACTTACTTCACCGCAGTACGTTGTACTGGCAATAGCAGAAAATACAAAAGAAACAGCTGAGATAAAGGGGCTGCTGGAAGATCAGAAGATGGATTATAAGATCTCGGATGATGGTCTTACCATTCAGATCAATAAAAAGCAGCTTTCTGATGCAAATATCCTTCTCGGTGCAAATAATATCACTGCGGAAGGGTATGACATCGCTAATGTGTTCAGTGGCGGCTTTTCCACAACAGAGGCTGATAAACAAAAGAAATATCAGGTCTATCTGGAAAAACACATCGCAGAAGATTTGGAAAAGCAGGAATATATCGATAAAGCCACCGTTAATTTAAGTATTCCGGAGAATGATGGAACTCTCTTAAATGAGCAGCAGGAATCATATGCAAGCGTAATGCTGGAAGTGAAAGATAAAACTGCCATGACAGATGACGTTGCATCGGGACTCGCAAAGTTTATCGCAACAGCCATAGGTAATGACACTACTACTAACGTGGTGATCATGTCTCAGGATGGTTCGATGCTCTTTGCGGGAGAAGATGACGGAACATCATCCGGAAGCGCGTCAAACAGACTTTCCTACAAGAAGAAATATGATGATCTCGTTAGGAGTGAGATAAGGGATGCACTTGTCGGGGCAAAGATCTACGATAACGTGCAGGTAGTGCCAAATCTAAATCTTAACTGGAGCAATATAGAGACTACTGAGCATTTGTATTCGCCGGCAGACGGACAGGATCAGGGTGTGCTTTCACATCAGGATACCTATAGCCAGACAGCTGAAAATGCCAGCGGGCAGGTGCCGGGAACCGATACAAATGGTGATAACACCTATGTATACGCCGATAATGGCAGTTCCACAACAACTACTGATGAAACTTCAAGAGATTATCTGCCGAATGAAACCATAAGGCAGACAAAGGAAGCTGGCGGTGCGATACAGTATGATTCTTCATCAATTGGTATCACAGCTATCCACTATGTGATCTATAACGAGGATGATCTCAAAGCACAGGGGAAACTGGACGGAATGACCTTTGATGAGTTCAAAGCCCAGAATGGGGAAAGACTCAAGACAGAAGTTGATGAGGATGTAAGCAATGTCGTATCAAAGGCAACAGGAATACCGGTAGCAAATATACAGATCGTTGCATATGATGAACCGGTATTTATCGACAGTGAGAAGACAGGTGTATCATGGCAGATGATCCTGATGATCGGTCTTATAGTACTGATCCTCGGATTACTGGCATTTGTAGTACTTCGTTCAATGCGTGCGGAGAAAGCAGCAGAACAGCCACAGGAGGAGATACAGCTTAATGATCTGCTCCAGAGTTCGCAGGAGGCTGCATTGGAAGATATTGATCTGGAAGAACAAAAATCTGAAGCAAGAGTTCTGATCGAAAAATTTGTTGATGAAAACCCGGAAGCCGCCGCAAGTCTACTAAGGAACTGGCTTTCCGAGGATTGGGGGTAATTGCATATGCCAGATGCTGCAAATGGGGCGCCTGAACAGGCTGCAAAAGGTGCACCAGCTCCTTCCAGGTCCAGTGCCGCAGCGAATTTGTCCGGATTGCAGAAAGCCGCAATTTTGCTGATAGCATTAGGACCGGAGAAGTCGTCTAAGATCTTTAAGCATTTAAAAGAAGATGAAATCGAAGAGTTGACGCTTGAGATTGCCAATACCAGGTCGATTACGCCTCAGCTTAAGGAAGATGTGATAAATGAATTTTATCAGGTCTGCCTTGCTCAGCAGTATATTGCAGAAGGTGGTATCGGTTATGCGAAAGAGCTCTTGGAACAGGCACTCGGCGCAGAAAAAGCTGTCGATGTTATTTCCAAGCTTACTGCATCTCTTCAGGTTAAGCCTTTCGAATTTATCAGGAAAACAGATCCTTCGCAGCTCCTGAACTTTATTCAGGAGGAGCATCCTCAGACGATCGCACTTATTTTGTCCTATTTGTCACCGGGACAATCGGCGATGACGATAGGTGCTCTGCCGCCTGACAAACAGGCAGAGGTTGCGAAACGTATCGCAAAGATGGACCGGACAAGCCCGGATGTAATAAAGGAAGTGGAGAAAGCATTGGAATCCAAACTGTCCTCGCTTGTTAATCAGGATTACACGATCGTCGGTGGTGTTGACGCTATCGTTGAGATCCTCAATACGGTTGACAGAACAACTGAAAAGCACATCATGGAGACTCTCGAGATCGACGAACCGGAACTTGCGGACGAGATCAGAAAGAAGATGTTCGTATTCGAGGATATTCTTCTTTTGGACGATCGTGCTATTCAGCGTGTGCTCAGGGATGTTGATAATAATGATCTTGCTCTGGCACTTAAGGGCTCGAACGAAGAAGTTCAGGGCGCAATATTCAAGAATCTGTCAAAGCGTCTTGCTGCTATGATCAAGGAAGATATGGACTTCATGGGTCCTGTACGTATGAAGGATGTAGAGGAAGCTCAGCAGAAGATCGTAAATATCATAAGAAAGCTGGAAGATTCGGCAGAAATCGTTATTTCCAGAGGCGGAGGAGACGAGATCGTTGTCTAATAACTTACTGAAAAGCAGATATGTAATGGTTGAGTCGCCAGAGCGACGCGTCATAGATTCCAATCAGCAGGTTGCCGACAGGATTCAGGAACTGGCGGCCGAGCTTGAGGATGCGTCTGTAGACGCGGATGGCTTTTCGTTGGGACTTAATGCGGAGAAAGTTGAGCTGCTTGTTCACGATGATGAGGAGGAAGGTGATACGGAGCCTTCCTCTGTAATACAGGCTGCATCAACGGAAGAAATGCTGGCGTCGGCGCAGGCTGATGCCGATGAGATCATAGAAGAAGCGCAGGCAGAGGCGGAACAGATAATTTCTTCCGCTAATGCTGAAGCTGAGCAGATCCGTGCCCTTGCAGAGAAGGAAGGACACGAAAAAGGCTATAACGAAGGCTATCAGGCCGGCCTTTCTGAAGTTGAATCCATGCGCAATGAAGTCATGGAAAAAGAAAAAATGCTTCAGGAAGAATATGATAAAAAAATAGAAGAATTGGAACCCATGTTCATAGATACTCTTACAGATATTTATGAACATATTTTTCATGTACGGTTCGGTGATACAAAGAATGTGATCTTTTATCTGATACAGGATGCGGTTAGAAAAGTTGAAGGCAATTCAAGTTTCATAATACACGTATCAAAAGAAGATTACGGTTTTGTGTCCATGCAGAAAAAAGAACTGCTGGCAGGTGCTTCGGCAGCTGACGGAGCGGAAATAGTTGAAGATATGACATTGAAACCTAATGAGTGCTTTATCGAGACCGGCGGCGGTATTTTTGATTGCTCACTTGAAACACAGCTTGCAGGCTTAAAAAGAGAACTAAAGCTTCTGTCCTATACCAAGTCGGAGAGCGCGGATGATTAGGAGGATTGATGGTCCAGCACGTCATTGATTTTAATAAATATACAAAGGTCAAAGAACTGACCTTTTATAAAAAACTTGGAAAAGTGGTCAATGTTGTGGGTCTTACTATTGAGTCACTGGGACCGGACGCAAAGCTGGCGGATCTGTGCCAGATAATGCCTGAGGATGAAAGTAAGAAACCGATACTCGCGGAAGTCGTAGGATTTAAGGATAGTAAGACGCTGCTCATGCCTTATGAGGATACGGAGGGAATAGGCGCCGGATGTACAGTGGAAAATCTGGGACATCCGCTTACCGTAACAGTAGGTGATGAGCTTTTAGGAAAGACTCTTGACGGACTGGGACGCCCGACAGATGGAACAGTCCTGCATGCGGGACTGGAATATCCTGTGGAAGCTGCACCGCCGGATCCGATGGAACGTGTGATCATAAATGAAGTGCTGCCTCTTGGAGTAAAAGCAGTTGATGGTCTGATGACAGTCGGAAAAGGTCAGCGTGTAGGTATCTTTGCCGGTTCAGGTGTTGGCAAGAGTACACTTATGGGTATGTTTGCCCGTAATACAAAGGCAGATATAAATGTTATCGCTCTTATAGGTGAGCGTGGACGAGAAGTTAGAGAGTTTGTCGAACGTGATCTCGGACCTGAAGGTATGAAGAGATCGGTAGTGGTCGTGGCTACATCCGACAGACCTGCACTTGTACGAAATAAAGCGGCTAAGACTGCAACGGCGGTCGCAGAGTACTTTAGAGATCAGGGCAGAGACGTGCTTCTCATGATGGATTCACTTACACGTTTTTCTATGGCTCAGCGTGAGATCGGTCTTGCGAGTGGAGAACCTCCTGTAACGAGAGGTTATCCGCCGTCGGTTTATTCGGAAATGCCGAGACTGCTTGAGAGAGCCGGGAACGGAGCCAAGGGCTCCATTACAGGACTATATACGGTCCTTGTAGACGGTGATGATTTTAATGAACCGATAACAGATACGGCGAGATCTATCCTTGACGGACATGTTATGCTGAACCGTGCGCTTGCGCAGCAAAATCATTATCCTGCGATAGATGTGCTCCAGAGTATATCCAGATGTATGAGCCAGATAGCTGCAAAAGATCATAAGATGCTGGCAGGTAAAATGAAATCTGTGATGGCTACCTATCATGAAGCGGAAGACCTTATAAATATCGGAGCCTATCAGAGAGGATCAAATCAAAAGATCGATTATGCAATAAAGATGATCGATAAGATAAATGATTTTCTACAGCAGGACGTAGAAACAAAGTATGGTTTTGACGAAGTCTTAAGCCTCTTAAATCAGGTGTTTGAAGAAGAGGAAGATACGGATGACGGGAGCTGAGGCATATGGCTAAATTCCGTTATAAAATGCAAAATATACTGGAATTAAAGGAAAAACTCGAAAATCAGGCAAAGATGGACTATGCGCTGCAGAGAAAAAAACTTACAAAAGCGCAGGAAAAAGAACAGGAATTAAGAAATTTCAGAGAAGAAATGTGGGAAGAAGCTGCTTCTCTCCGTTCAGAAAAGCTGAGTGTGCGGGATATGCGTATCATAGACCGTGGAATAGAGGGCATGGGTGACCGGATAGAAGAACAGCAAAAAGTTGTACGTCTTGAAGAAGATGAGCTTGAAAACCGCAGAGCTGCGCTGGAAAAGGTGATGAAAGAGAGAAAAGCGCAGGAAAAACTCCGGGAACATGCATTTCAGGTATTTCTTCAGGAAGTCGAAGCGATGGAGAGCAAGGCTATCGACGAATTAACGAGTTTCAAATATGGATTGGAAGCGCGTAAAGGGGAAAAGACAGATAGGCAATAGGGGTAGAGTATAATGGCAGATAAGGGTAATGCTCCTGAAAACGGAGAAGAGAACAAGAAAAAGTCAAAAAAGAAGGAAGACAAAAAATTAAAGAAAAACGGTGATCCGAATGCGCCTGAAGAGGAAGAGGATGATGACAGTGGTGCGTTATCCGTTGTACTCGTGACCATTTTCATAATCCTGATCTGGCTTGCTATCCTTGCGCTTCTGGTAAAGCTCGATGTAGGAGGTTTTGGATCCGGAGTTCTGACGCCGGTGCTTAAGGATGTGCCTGTGATAAACAGGATACTTCCGGGATACACTGGAGTCAGTGAAAACGGCATAGGCGAAGATGGTGCGGAAGCCGCAGGATATGACAATCTCGACGATGCGGTGGCACGTATCAAAGAGCTTGAGAATCAGCTGACCGATGCACAGAAAAACTCCAATATGCAGAACCAGACCATTCAGGACCTGCAGGCGGAAGTTGCGAGGCTCAAGACTTTTGAAGCAAATCAGGTTGAATTTGAAAAGATCAAGGATGAGTTTTACAACGAAGTCGTATTTAATGATAATGCTCCTTCGGTTTCCGAATACAGAAAGTACTATGAGGAGATCGATCCTACTAATGCACAGATCCTGTATAAAGAGGCTGTGAAGAAAGAGGCGGAGGACGAGGAGATTCAGGAGTATGCAAAGGCATATTCTTCAATGAAGGCAAAGGAAGCGGCAGGTATATTTGATACCATGACGAATAATCTGACGCTGGTTGCGAAAATCCTGAAGAATATGGGAACAGATGCCAGAGGTTCTATCCTCGGAGCCATGGATCCTGAAATAGCAGCGCAGGTTACAAAGATCATGGAACCTGAAACAACCTCAAGTTCATCGGGAGGAAGCAGCGGCGGATCGCTCGCAAACCTTTCGACTACAAGTGGTAATAGTGCGAATTAAACAAATAATGAGCCGGAAGCCTTTTAAAGACTTCCGGTTTTTTAGGTTCAGAATCGGATTCGTTTGACCGATAAAAAAATTAGTAAAGGAAAAATGGTTCAAAATAATTTCTTTACTTGTTCCTTAAAAATTTAAGAGAAAGGAGGAAACAGATGACAACAGCAAATGTCAGACTGCAGACTCTGCGCGGAGCCGCGGATGTTTCGGGGGTAATTCCCGCAACCGGAAAGGTTGAAAAAGAAGATGGAACTTCCTTTGGTGACATCCTTAAAGGAGCGGCTTCAGATCAGTCCAAAGCATCATTGCAATCATCCTTAAAGCCATCGACTGGCAGTAAGAAGCTGATGGATCAGGTGAGTAACCTGAATCGGAATGATAAAAGTAAAGCAGTGAATAATCCCCAGGCTAAGGGCGGAGCAGATTCAAAGAACGCAGAGAAGTCAGCAAATGTTACTGACAACGGTACAAAATCTGTTTCGGATGACGGAACACCGGATAATAACATTCCGGATGATGTAAGGGATGCGATCGACAAGATCAAAGAAGAGATCACAGAAAAACTTGGTGTTTCAGAAGAAGATATCGAGAATGCGATGGAAGTTCTGGGACTCACAGTAATGGATCTCCTTAAGACTGAGAACATGACCTTACTGGTATCCGAACTATCGAATACAGATCTCGCAGCGCTGATCACTGATGAATCACTTTACACAGTGGTAACTGAATTACAGGCATTGCAGAGAGAGACGGTGGCAGACCTTTTACAGGAACTGGATCTTACTCCGGAAGAATTTGAAGGTATGCTTAAGGAACTCGAAGCACGTATACAAGGAAATGATAATCCCGCAGAAAAGTCTCAGATAAACGATGAGCCTGTACAGAAATTTGAACTTCCTAAAGAGGAAGGACCACAGGTGGTAGTGATCGATAACAGGGAAAAAGAAATCCCTGAAGAAAAACAGGATGACACAGAAAAAGCAGTTGAAAAGGACGCTAAAGAAAATCCGATACTCTCTAAAGAGGATAAAGATACGGCAGGGACCCCAGCGGAAACCGTAAAAACTTCCTCGGAGATCGTCAGACCGGACAGTCAGCCGGAGAGGATCCTTGAGAGAGAAGAGGATAAAAATGTAACGGAAAACCGCTTTGCAGTACCGGAAGAGACGAAAACAGGAGCTCGTTCGGAGAACAAAGGCTTCTCGGAGAACGGCTTCCAGCAGAATGCTTCACAGGGTGCTTCAAATCTTTTCGAACAGAATCTTAACAGCGCAGTAAATGAAACTGCTTCTGAAACCACAATATCTTATGCCGATACCTATGAACAGATTCGGGACATTATGAACCAGATCGAGAGTCAGGTGAAGATCTCGCTAAATGCAGAATCAACATCCATGGAGATGCAGCTTAATCCTGCATCGCTCGGAAAACTGGCACTTCATATCGAATCAAAGGCAGGTGTTATAACAGCACAGCTTATGGCTCAGAATGCAGCCGTAAAGGCAGCTCTTGAAACACAGGTCGCAGAACTGAGAGAAACACTTCAGTCTCAGGGATTAAAGGTAGAGCATGTGGAAGTCACGCTGGCAAGCCATGAATTTGAGAGAAATCTTATGGGAGACCAGCATCCGGGTCAAAATTCTGAAAGTACTAACGACGCACATAAAAGTGCGAGACTTAGAAGGATAAATCTCAGTAACGGCGGAGATGAGGCTGATGAGTTATCTTCCGTTGCAGAGGATGAGAGCGAAGCTCTTGCCCGCAGGATAATGAGACAGAACGGCAATAGAATTGACTTCACGGCTTAGTAAGTATTATTCGTGAAAGGATAAATATATGGCTACAAGTGCAATAGTTAGAGATGGGCAGATCATAAATGCCGGTACTGAAACCGAGAATAATAAAAAGAGTAACTCTATGGTGGAAAAGGAGCAGTTTCTTCAGCTCCTCGTTGCACAGATGAAGTATCAGGATCCGCTGGAGCCGATGGATAATACCGAGTATGTTTCACAGCTCGCAACATTCTCACAGCTTGAGCAGATGCAGAATATAAGCCTTACCACCGAGATGCAGAGAGCAACCCTTATGGTGGGAAATCTGGTAACGGTTGATTATACAAATCCGGCTACAGGAGTGACAACTCAGATAACCGGAAAGGTTGATTACGTGACTATGCAGGGATCAAAGGTAAAGGTATCTGTAAATGATAATCTTTATGATCTGGATTCCGTGACCGAAGTATTGGATGCAACCTATGCGGATGCTGTAGAGCTGGCAAATAAATTTAAGGCAGCATATGCTAAGCTTCCGAATGTCAATGCTATCAACGTTAATAATGCGGCTGATTACTATGACCAGATAAGCAGCATGAATGCGATATACAATGCTATGAGCACTTATCAGAAGACATTCCTGCCTGATGATATCCAGAAAGGCATTGTTCAATATGTTGAAGCAATGAAAAAATACGGGTATAAGTTCGACAGTTGACCATACCGGGCACGGGGAAGAAGGAGCTGAACCGATATGAAGATAAATAACGGAACATATCCTTCCATAGAGGAGTTAACTCAAAGATACCTGAACGGTAATCCCGGAGCGGGCAGAGCGACCGAGAATAAGGCGGCTGTAAGCAGATCCTTTGCTGATATCCTTACGGAAAAACAGCAGGGAGTAACTTTCACAAAGCATGCCGCAGAACGACTGTCAGACCGGAATATAGTTCTTGATGAGAGGCAGCTCGAGAGGCTTAATGACGGAGTCAAGAGAGCTAATGAGAAGGGTATAAATGATTCACTGGTCATGGTTGATAACCTGGCGTTTATCGTTAATACAGGAAGTAAAAAGGTTGTCACGGCCATGGATGCTAACGATACAAAGACTCAGGTCTTTTCAAATATTGATGGTGCTGTTATAGCATAACAGCCACCTTAGGAGGATTTGTGTTATGATGAGATCTCTCTTTTCAGGCGTTGCAGGCCTGAAGACACACCAGACAAAAATGGATGTCATCGGTAATAATATTGCTAACGTAAATACAGTTGGTTATAAGACAGCACAGGTTACATTTAAGGATCTTCTTTATCAGACAACACAGAGTGCAACAGGTGCTAATGAGGCAACAGGGCGTGCCGGTATCAACCCGAAGCAGATAGGTCTCGGTGTTACCAACGGAACGATCTACTCGAATATCACAGCGGGCGGTTCCACAGAAACTACAGGAAATCCTTTTGATATTATGATCAACGGAAATTCCTTCTTTGTAGTTACAGACGGAAGCAATCAGTTCTATACGAGAGCCGGTGCTTTCACGGTCGATGCAAAGGGAACACTTGCGATGACTGCTAACGGTTATCCTGTAATGGGATACGGAACGACCACAAATACAGATGGAGATGTGGTAATCGACACCAGTAAGCTCACCACACTTCCGATAAACAGCGCTGACAATCAGACATCTCCTGCAGATGCAACCAGTAAGGCATATTTCACAGGAATCCTGGATGCGAAGTCAGATGCTCTTTCAACTGATAACGGACAGACGGTAAATGTACAGATTTTTGATAATGAAGGTTATTCCTATACTGTTCAGTATAAGCTTCTTCCTAAAAAGGATGCTGGAAATGTACAGCAGGGACAGTATAACCTGACTATCACGGATATCCTTGATTCAAAGGGAAAGACCATTTTCCGTGATCAGGATACTGCGAATAACGAGACAGCTGCAGCGTATGCAGATGCTAAGGAAGAGTACTTTACACCGCTTCTTACAAGCACGGCAGCAACACCAGGTGGAACGCCTGTACAGGCATCGAAAGATAGTCCGCTAGTGATTACATTCAATAATTCAAACGGTACTGTTAACGGACCGTATATTGCAGGAAGCACAGATGCTACAGATGCTACAAAGGGAGCAGGTTTCACACTTAACATCAATGCTTTGGCAACAGGTACAGGAAGTAATGGTGTTAATAATATTTCTGAGGACGGCTTAAAGAATGGTTACATTGCAGCTTTCACAACAGAAATCGAAACCGATATTTCTACTGTGACAAACGTAGATAACAAGGGTACATCTACTATTAACGGTAGTAACGGTGGCGTAAAGAGTACAGCAGGTTCCGGTTGGAGAGTGGGAACTCTTAGTGCTATCAGTATCGGTGTTGACGGAAAGATCACAGGTACTTACACAAATGGTCAGACCGCACTTTTAGGACAGATCGCGACAGCAACCTTCTCAAATGCTTCCGGTCTCCAGAAAGAGGGCGACAACCTTTACTCCGCAACACAGAATTCCGGTGATGCAAACATCAATACAGTTGATTCAAACGGAGGTTCCTTTACAACAGGTGCTTTGGAAATGAGTAATGTAGATCTCTCCAGTGAGTTTACATCAATGATCACGACTCAGAGAGGCTTCCAGGCAAACAGCCGTATCATCACAGTTTCCGATACACTTCTCGAGGAACTTATCAACCTCAAGAGATGATGAGCCGGGTGTGATGCAATTCTAAATAAACAATATGAGGCAGAGGACTGTTGAGCCTCTGCCTCGTCATAAGCATAAAGCATAAAAATGTACGTATATTTGTACGTTTAACTGTATAAAATTGCAAACATCGGCTTTTTTTACGGGCAAAATCGTCGTCAGGATTTTTTTGTATGGTATAATAATCGTGATTTTCAATCGGTTTTGTTAAGAGTTGTCGAAGGGAACGACAAATTAATGATCGAACTTACAAAATTTGATGAGACAAGGATTTTAGTTAATGAAGATTATATTTTGACTGTAGAAGAAACACCGGATACGGTGATCACTTTTTACAATGGTCAAAAAATACTGGTACGTGAGGGTCGCATGGAAATTCTTGATCTCATTAGATCGTTCAAAAAAAGCTGTTCAGTATGAGGTATAAAAAAGGCTTCTGAACAGATACGGCAAGGGTAACTGAGGAGAGGGGAAAAGGGTATGGACATAGCTTCCATTGTTGGTCTTGTAGTTTGCGTCGGACTGATGGTCTTTGGTATCGGTATTGGATCCCTTGGATCTTTCGTTGACGTGGCTTCTGTTATTATCACATTTGGTGGCGCTTTTATGGCGACCTTAGCCAGTAAATCAATGGACCAGTATGTCGCTGGCTTAAAATCCTTTAGCGTAATTTTTAAAACGAGCTCGGTCAAGGCTGCTGATGTCATAAAGCAGATCATTGATCTTTCGAATGTTGCCAGAAAAGAGGGACTTCTTTCTTTGGAAGAAGCAGCGGGCAACATCGATGATGCTTTTCTTAAAAAAGGCATCATGCTTGTAGTCGATGGTACTGATCCGGAACTTGTTCGTGCGATCATGGAAACAGAAATGGATGCCATCGAGGGAAGACATAAGTCTAATTCGAACTTTTGGGAAGATCTCGGAGCCATGGGTCCTGCATGGGGAATGATCGGTACACTGATCGGTCTGGTTAACATGCTGAAGAATCTTTCAGACTCAGCAGCGATCGGTCCTGCTATGGCGGTTGCGCTCCTTACGACATTCTATGGCTCGGTTCTTTCAAACTGGATCTGTACTCCTGTATCAAAGAAACTGCAGTCAAAGAATGGTGATGAAATGGCAATAAAGGGAATTCAGGTTGAAGGCCTGCTTTCCATTCAGGCGGGTGAAAATCCCCGTGTTATAGAAGAAAAGCTTAAATCCTATCTGTCACCTAAGGATGCGGCAGGCGTTTCATCCGAAGGCGGAGATGAAGGAGGTGGCGGCTGATGGGGAAGAAAAAAGAGGACGCTCCGCCGCCAGGTTCGCCCGCGTGGATGGCGACCTTCTCCGACCTGATGAACCTGCTTTTGTGTTTCTTCGTTTTGCTGTTCTCCATGTCCAGTACGGATGCAGCGAAATTTGAAGAAGTGGCAAATTCCTTTGCAAGTACATTTAGTGTATTTACAGGCGGAGGATCTTCTGTTGGTGATGGCGTAATGGTCAGTAACGGAGTATCACAGCTTGCCGAATTAAGTGTCTACTTTAGTTCTATGGGTAGACAGACAACCGGAAAAACAGATAACGAGATAGAGGATAATTCCGATAATGCCAGTGATGACAAGGCGAGCGGTGGAAAGGGTGAAGAAACTACATCCGAGAATGCCGCTATTAAAGATGCACAGGCAACTTTGGAAGAGGCTCAGTTAAAGGCAAGCGAGGAACTTGCCGAAAAAATAGAAGAAGCACTTCAGGATTCGCGGATAGCGGCAGATGTTGACGTTGATTACAATAGTCAGTACGTGCTTCTTACGATGAATGGAGCGTTACTTTTTGATTCCGGTCGGGCATACATCAAACAGGAATCTGAACCGTTTGTGGCAAAGATTGGAAAGATCCTGGAGCGATATGCTGATAGCACCATTGAGATCGAAGGTCATACGGATAATGTACCTACAAGCGCCAGATCGGAATTTAAGAGTAATGATGAACTTTCTGGTGCGCGTGCGTTGAGTGTGTTTGAGTATCTTGTTCATAACACAAGTCTCGATCCTGCTGTTATCAAACATTCCGGCAGAGGTGAATATGTACCTGTAGCGGATAATTCTACACCGGAAGGAAGGGCAAAAAACCGTCGTGTAGAGATCAAGATCTATAACGGGCTTACAGATGCCAGATAGGGCATCATAAGCATAGATAGCTTGAAGGGGTTATATTTAGTGAGGGGGAACAATGAAGAAAAATCTGATAGCTGTAATTATCCTCGCGTTACTGGTAGTGAATACGGTCATGACGGGTGTGATGATGTTTACAGTCATACCGGCTAATCAGAAAACCATGACGCTCGTCGGGGACATCGCAAGTGCGATCCAGCTGGATCTCGGGATCGCGGGCAGCGGAAGCGTAGAATCCGCTACGAATAATGTAGCGATCGCGGATATCGCGCCTTATGATATCGCAGATCAGCTGACTATTAAGCTTAAGACTGATCCGGAAGAAGAGGGTGGAGCAAAAGACCATTATGCAGTAGTGGGAGTAACACTTTCTCTTAACACAAAGGATGATGATTATGCCGCATACAGTGCAAACCTCGCAACACAGGAAGGTCTTATCAAAGATAAGATCAACAGTGTGATCGGGTCTTACACATATGCAGAGGCTAATTCGGCAAATGCATCCGATATTCAGGCAAAGATCCTTGAGGAACTTCAGACAATGTACAACTCTAAGTTTATTTGTGGAGTTTCATTTAGCAGCTGGCTGCTGCAGTAAGGCGGTCAAATGCAAAAATGGCTTATACGGGGGCCTTTTACTGATCCTGATTTCAGGCATCGAAACCGGAGGAAAGGAGGAAGAACCGTATGGCAGATGTACTCTCGCAAGACGAAATAGACGCCCTGCTGGCGGGTCTAAGTTCCGGAGAAATTGATGCGGATGATATGAAGGATGCAGACGACAGGCCTGTGAAGGACTATGACTTCAAACGTCCCGCGAAGTTCTCCAAAGAACATTTAAGAACACTCGAGATCATTTTCGAGCATTTTGGACGTCTTCTATCAACAAATCTTCCAGTTTACTTACGGAAGAGTGTACAGGTGTCGGTTGTAAACTCAGAGGCTTTGACATTTTCAGAGTTTACGAACTCGCTGCCAAACCCGGTCATTCTGGGAATAGTTAATTTCCTTCCACTGAATGGCGATATAATGATCGAGCTTGCGTCTAACCTTGGTTTTGCTATCATAGACCGCATGCTCGGAGGACAGGGAGATCCATTGGAGAAGATAAGGGAATTCTCCGAGATCGAGCTCTCTATCCTGGAAAAAATAATGGTCATATGCGTGAGGCTGTTGCGTGAACCGTGGAAAAACGTTGTGGATCTCTCACCGGTACTTGAGAGGATAGAAACAAATCCGCAGTACGCAATGATCATCGCACCGACTGAAATGATCTCGATCGTCACACTTAATATGAAGGTTGGTGACGTTGAGGGTCTCATGAATGTCTGTCTTCCGTTCTTTACAATGGAAAGCATTATGGACAAGCTGAACACCAAGTTCTGGTTCTCCACAATGCAGAACGGAAATGATGAAGATTATCATGAGCATATTGAGGATATGATCAACCATGTTCCGATGCCGGTGAAGGCGGTACTCGGAAACAGCGTTATATCCGTTTCTGATTTTGTTAATCTGCAGATCGGAGACATTATCCGGCTGGATACGAGAGTGGCAGAGGAGTTAAATATTTATGTGGGGAATATTCGAAAATTTACCGCTTTGCCGGGTGCAGTCAAAAAGAAATATGCTGTCCGTATAACGTCGGTTGTCAGAGAGGGGGAGTAAGCTAATGGATGGAATGTTATCTCAGGATGAGATTAATTCACTCCTGAGCGGAAGCGCACCGGATGGGGATTCCTCTCCTGCGTCCGAAGGGGACGGATCGGCAGGAGAAGAGTTATTGACCAGCGAGGAAAAGGATGCGGTTGGTGAGGTCGCCAATATAAGCATGGGTTCCTCAGCGACTACGTTGTATTCTCTGGTCAATAACAAGGTAAACATCACGACACCTGTTGTTGATGTAGTTACCTGGGATACACTTATAAAGGACTATGAACGTCCTTGTGTATTTGTCCAGATCCATTACAAGGTCGGTCTGGACGGTACAAATATCCTGGTACTGAAAGAACACGATGTTAAGGTCATCACCGATCTTATGATGGGTGGCGATGGAAGCAATACAGATGGAGAACTGGGAGAGCTTCATCTCTCGGCTATCTCCGAAGCGATGAACCAGATGATGGGTTCCGCGGCGACATCGCTTTCCTCTATGCTTGGAAAGATGATAGATATCAGTCCGCCGGAAGCATCGCTTGTTGATCTGGTTGAATTTGGCAGACCGGAAGATATAGCGGAATTTCTTGGAGGAAAGTTCTGTAAGATTTCATTTAGCATGCAGATAGGAGATGGTCTGGTCGACAGTACGATCATGCAGCTGTATCCTATCGATTTTGCAAAAGAACTGTACAGTCACTTTAAGGAGACCGGCACTACATCGGAGGCTCCGCCGGAAGAAAGCGCAGCGCCTGAACCGGCACCGCAGGCGGCAACACCTCCGCCGCAGATGCAGCCTCAGATGGGTATGGATCCGTCGATGCAGCAACAGATGGGAATGCCACAGATGGGAATGCCTATGATGCAGCCACAAATGGGAATGCCAATGGGTTATGCACCTCAGATGATGGGAATGGGTATGCAGCCTGTTAATGTACAACCTGCTACATTCCAGAATTTCGCAGGGGATATTAATCCCATGCAGAGTCAGGAGAACATCGAACTTATCAAGGATGTTCCGCTGGAAGTAACCGTCGAACTGGGAAGGACACATAAATCCATTAATGAGATTCTGGACTTTGCGCCAGGTACTATCATTGAGTTGGATAAGATCGCCGGAGAACCTATAGACGTTCTGGTAAACGGAAAATATGTTGCCAAGGGCGAAGTAGTTGTCATTGAAGAAAGTTTCGGCGTCAGAGTTACGGAAATCATAAAATAATATTATAGGAGATTATTATGGCAAAGAATATTTTAATTTGTGATGATGCAGCTTTCATGCGGATGATGATCAAGGATATCCTGACAAAGAATGGATACAATGTTGCCGGTGAAGCAGAGAATGGTGCAAAGGCTGTTGAGAAATACAATGAGCTTAAGCCAGATCTGGTACTGATGGATATCACAATGCCCGAGATGGATGGAATCCAGGCTCTTAAAAAGATCAAGTCAACAGATCCTTCTGCTATGATCATCATGTGCTCTGCAATGGGACAGCAGGCAATGGTTATCGAGGCTATCCAGGCAGGAGCAAAGGACTTTATCGTTAAGCCGTTCCAGGCGGAACGTGTTCTGGAAGCGGTTAAGAAAGTTGTGGGATAAATGGCTGACTGTATGTTGGCCGGCTGGGAGGATATCTCCCAGCTGCTCACAGTTATAGCTATTTTTCTATTTGTGCTTTTCATAACGTACTTTACGACCCGCTTTGTCGGGTCGTATGAAAAGCAGAAACTGCGTGGACGAAATATTGAAGTTATCGACACATGCAGGATCAGTCCATCCAAGTATGTTCAGATCGTAAAAATCGGGGAAAAATATATTGCGATCGGAGTTACCCGGGATCAGATCACGTGTCTTACGGAGCTGGATCCGGAAAGCCTTACGCTTGCGACTGAGGGGAATCGTGAGCCGGAAGAGTTTCAGGCTTTTCTAAAACAGGCTAGATCAATATTGAGCAGGGGCGGCAGCAAAAAATGAGGGGAAAGAGTATATTCTGTTCTGGGAGAAAGGTCGTGCCTATTGCAGTACTTATTACAATGGCCTTTATCCTGATCTTTTTTTCTTGGCCGGTTTATGCTGAGGAATATTCCGAGGCAGGTACAACCAGTTCCAGGGCCGGTTTTACTGGAACCAACACATCTGATTCTTCATATGAGAGCCGGACTTCACCGGTAGAGGGCAAGCGGTCTACAAATTACAATCAGCTTGGCCTTCAGGAGAATGGCTATAATTCCGGAACGGTGATACGTGAGCCCGGAACGATTGAGGATGAAGATCAACTGGCATCTCTTAATGTGGGAAATAATCTCAATATCACATATAGCGATGGAAGGGGCAATCTTTCGGGATCACTAAGGATCCTTATAACGCTTACGCTTATTGCCCTTGGACCTACGCTGATCATCATGTTAACCTCTTTTACCCGAATAATGGTAGTATTGCACTTTACCAGAGCTGCGCTCGGAACGCAGACCGCACCGCCAAATCAGGTTCTTGTGGGGTTAACTTTATTTTTAACATTTTTTATCATGCAGCCTACGATAAAACAGATAAATGCTGAAGCAGTGAAGCCTTTTGAGGCAGGGCGAATAACCCAGACGGAGTTTATCGATACGGCGATGAAACCCATAAGGACTTTTATGTATGGGCAGACGCAGATAAAAGATGTACAGCTGTTTTTGGATATCGCAGATCTTGATGATATAGAGGTAAATGAACTTGAGGACATACCGAGCTATGTTCTTATCCCGTCTTTTGTGATATCAGAACTCAGAACAGCGTTTATAATCGGATTTTTGATCTATATACCATTTATCGTAATAGATATGGTAGTGGCATCCACCCTTATGAGTATGGGTATGATGATGCTTCCTCCTACAACGATCTCGATGCCTTTCAAGATATTGTTATTCGTGCTCGCAGATGGCTGGAATCTTGTGATAGGGTCGCTTGTCAGGACGTTTTATTAATTGATGCTTCCGATGGGAACGGGGAACCCGCGGAGATTTGAAAGGAGCGGAGAGTATGGATATAGGGGCAGTTACAGATCTTACACAGGAAACGCTGTATGTCATTTTGACAACGGCAGCTCCTCTTCTTCTGATTTCTCTTACGGTCGGTCTGACCATCTCTGTTTTTCAGACAGTAACTTCTATTCAGGAACAGACACTTACATTTGTTCCTAAGGTTATCAGTATTTTTATCGGAATCATGCTTATCGGTCACTGGATGCTTGAGAATATGGTAGGTTTTATGATCAAGTTATGGTCGGATTTTTCTGTGTATATCCGTTAGTTCACAGGAAAGCTGAGGTGGTACGTTTTTGTTTACCTACAACTTTTCCGTTCGTGATCTTGAGTATTTTTTGCTGATACTTACAAGGATATCGTGTTTTGTTTATACAGCACCGTTTTTCAGTACGGCAAATGTACCGAAACGTGTAAAGATCGGTTTTTCGTTTTTTGTAGCGATGGTCTTGTACCGGTTCGTTATCCCGCACAGTACGCTTAACTATACGACGGTAATGGGATATGCGGCACTTGTGATATCGGAAGCAGCCTGTGGTCTGGCGATAGGGTTCGTGGCCGAGATATGTATTTCGGTCGTAAGTCTTGCGGGTTCCAGGATAGACATGGATATAGGTCTTTCGATGGTAAATATGTTTGATCCTGTATCCAGACAGCAGATTGGTTTTACGGGGACGTTATATCAGTATGCGATACTGTTGCTTCTGATAGGAACAAATATGCATCACTGGCTCCTACGGGCATTTGTTGATGCATTTTCACTGATTCCCATCGGACATGTAAATGTCCGGATGGAAAATATGGTATCTGTGATAGTAGGATTCATGACAGATTCCTTTATCATCGCGTTCAGGATATACCTGCCGATATTTGCAGTCATGATGCTGCTGAATTCTATACTTGGTATCCTTGCCAAAGTTGCTCCGCAGTTAAATATGTTTGCAGTTGGTGTGCAGTTAAAGATGCTGGTCGGATTCGCTGCTCTGATATTAACAGTAAGTCTCCTGCCGCAGATGTCGGATTTTATCTTTTCTCAGATGAAAAACATGGTTAGATCCGTAGTGGAGGTCATGCATTGATATATTGCATTATTAAAGATGGCATAAGGACTGAAAAAAACAGAAATCGGGAAGAATGCCTCATGCGTCTTGATCTGCAGTATTTTGCAAAAGAAGGACCCGGTGGAGAAAAGACTGAGGAACCGACAGCAAAAAAACTCGAGGATTCCCGTAAAGAAGGCAAAGTCGCTAAAAGCCAGGAGATGAACAATGCAGTTGCATTGATGACATTGTTTCTGGTTTTAAGATTTGCAGGAACATATATCGCTCAGAATTTCATGGATGTCTTTCGCTGGATCTATAACGAGATCCCGGAATACTGTTCAAATGTGGATGGGAATTTTACTATTCATGAGCTTTGCCTGATCATGAATACAGTCATCATAAAAATGATACTTATCATGCTTCCGGTAATGCTGGTTGCAGTGGTAACGCTTACTGTAGTTAATGTTCTTCAGGTTAAGTGGAAACCGACATTGAAACCACTGAAACCAAAATTAAATAAATTAAGTCCCATAAGTGGTGTTAAGAGACTTTTTTCTGTTGAGAAGCTTATGGAACTTTTAAGATCGGTAGTTAAGATCGCGATAATAGTCGGTATCGCGTATACGTCATTAAGAAACAGATTTGGAATGATATTACTTCTCCGGGATATGTCACTTATGGGTGGTATAGGACTCATATTGGAGACGATCCTGGATGTGGGATTCAGGATAAGCATCCTTTACTTTGTATTTGGCTCAGTGGATTTCCTTTATCAAAAATGGAAGTTCCATGAAGATATGAAGATGACTAAACAGGAAGTAAAAGATGAATGGAAGAATAGTGAAGGTGATCCGCAGATCAAGGGTAAGATCAGACAGAAGATGCACGAAGCCAGTCGTCGAAGGATGATGGATGCAGTGCCGAAAGCTGATGTAGTCATCACTAACCCTACCCATTATGCGGTAGCACTTAAATATGATCAGGATGTAGCAGCTGCACCGATAGTCACGGCAAAAGGCGCAGATTTTATGGCACAGAAGATAAAGGAAGTTGCTAGGGAAAATGACGTGGAGATAGTAGAAAACAAGCCTCTCGCACGTATGCTCTACCATAACGTGGAGATAGGAGAACTGATCCCGCCGGAGCTTTATCAGGCTGTTGCCGAAGTTATCGCATTTGTCTATAACCTCAGAGAAGAAAAAAATAAAGCAGGGAAGCCTGCCGGGGTGCGACAGACTATACAGGTTTCATAGGATTTTAGAAGGGGATAGCGTATGCCTGTTAAAACGAAGTCAAAAGTTTTTAATATATTTGATATCGGAGTCGCACTGTATCTGCTGTCGGCTTTTGTTTTTATGATAATAACGCTTCCGGCGTTTTTACTTGATATCTGTCTTTGTTTTAATATGGCGATAGCATTTGCGATTCTTTTTAACACGCTGTTCGTAAAAGAAGTGCTGGATATGTCATATTATCCTACTATCCTCCTTTTCACGACAGTTTTTCGTATTTCACTAAACGTATCATCCACAAAGTTGATCCTCACTACCGGTGATCCGGGAAATGTTGTCAGGACTTTTGGACAGTTTGTTGGTGGAAACGATCTTATCGTAGGTACTATCGTATTTGTCATTCTGCTTATAGTACAGTTTATCGTTATCAATAAGGGTTCCGAGAGAGTATCGGAAGTAACAGCAAGATTTACACTGGACGCAATGCCTGGTAAGCAGATGGCTATCGATGCTGACCTTAATACCGGAGCCATTGATGATAAAGAAGCAAAGATCAGACGAGAGAAGATACAGAACGAGGCAACGTTCTTTGGTTCCATGGATGGTGCTACCAAGTATGTAAAGGGAGATACTACGGCGGGACTTCTGATAACCGGTGTAAATGTAATCGGCGGTATCGCCATGGGAATGCTGCGCCGCGGAATGACATTCCCGGATGCGCTCCAGACTATAACAGTCCTTACTATCGGTGACGGACTTGTTGGAGAGATCCCGTCACTGCTGATAGCTCTTTCAACAGGTATCCTGGTAACAAAGGGTGCAAAAGAAGCGGATTTTGGTCCGACTCTTGTAGGTCAGGTTCTAAGCACACCGAAGGTTATGTATTTATCGGGAGCAGTCATTGCATTTCTTGGTATAGTGACACCGTTAAATCCGGTTATATTCGTGACAATGGGTGCGATCTTCATAGTTGGCGGACGTGTCATGCAGAATCAGCTTGAGATAAAGAGCGTGGAAGTGCAGACACAGGCAGAGGAAGAAAGTGCCGGAGCAGAAGAAATACGCAAACCTGAAAACGTAGTATCGCTTTTAAATGTAGACCCGATCGAGCTGGAATTTGGTTATGGAATAATCCCTCTTGCTGACGTAAATCAGGGCGGAGACCTTCTCGACCGTGTAGTAATGATAAGGCGTCAGGTGGCACTGGAACTCGGTACTATCGTTCCTATCATCAGACTCAGGGACAATATCCAGCTAAATCCTAACCAGTACATTATAAAGATCAAGGGAATACAGGTCGCTGAGGGAGAGATCCTCTTTGACCACTATATGGCGATGAATCCGGGATATGTAGAGGAGGAGATCACCGGTATCCCGACGTTTGAACCGTCATTCCATCTGCCGGCTATCTGGATCACTGAGGGGCAGAGAGAAAGAGCGGAGTCGCTTGGATATACGGTAGTAGATCCGCCGTCTATCATCGCGACACATCTTACGGAAGTGATAAGGAACCACATAAGCGAGCTCCTTACAAGACAAGATACGCAGAACCTCATAAACAACCTGAAAGAATCCAATCCGCAGGTTGTGGACGAGCTTACACCAAAGCTCCTTGGTATCGGCGAGATCCAGAAGGTATTGCAGAATCTCTTAAGAGAAGAGATCAGTATAAGAGATCTGTTAACCATATTCGAGACACTGGCGGATTATGCTCCGACAACGAGGGATACGGATATCCTCACAGAATACTCGAGGCAGGCCCTGAAACGAGCCATAAGTGCAAAGTATTTCCCAGGTGGAGAAGCTGCAAACGTCGTGACGCTGGATCCGAAGATCGAGCAGGAGATAATGGGTTCCGTAAAACAGACGGAACAGGGAGCATATCTCACGCTGTCGCCTGACCGGACAAAGGCAATCATACAGTCGACTGAGAAAGAGATAAAAAAACTTGAGGATGTCGGAAAGAATCCTATCGTCATTACATCACCGATTGTCCGGATATATTTCAAAAAATTGACGGAGGATTATTTCAAAGAATTAATAGTTATTTCCTATAACGAGATCGAGAGCACGGTAGAACTGCAGTCAGTTGGAATGATCACAGCATGACGGACGGGAGAGACACGGTATGATCATCAAGAAATTTACGGGGAAAAATGAGGAAGAAGCAACAGCGCTTGCGAGAAAAGAACTCGGAAGCGGTGTTGTGATCATGAATGTCAAGAGTCTAAAAAAAGGCGGGATATTCGGATTTTTCAAGGCGCCCCAGGTAGAAGTCACAGCAGCAGTGGAAGAAGTAAATGATACGACAGTATCAAACAGCAAGCCGGTCACGTACCCACAGCATCTTCCAAAGAAAGTCACTGCGTCTGATGTTATTTCTGATGACAGATCGAATGTGAGTGCCGGAAAGTCGAGAGATGAAAAGGCAATCGAAGAAAAGCTCGACAGTATCCATACGATGATCGAGCAGCAGATGAAGCGTGAAACGAAGGTTGTAGAAGAAAAACAGAAGCTGGAAGCGCAGGAGGTACAGGAAGAAGAGGAACCGGAGGAAGATGATGAGGTTACAAAGTTCCTTAGGCTTATAGAAAAAACACTCCTTGATAATGACGTAGAGCCTCAATATGTGGAGGAAGTCATGGAGGAAGCAAGGAAACTTAAGAAACCCGGTATCTCCATCGATTACATGCTTTCAAGCATCTATCAGAAACTGATACTGAAATTTGGTCAGACTGACAGGATAGAAAAAGAAAGTGATACGGCCGAGATAGTGTTTTTTCTGGGACCTACGGGTGTCGGAAAAACTACGACCATTGCAAAACTGGCATCAAGACTCAGCGTACAGCAAAAAAAGCGTGTAGCTCTTATCACAACGGATACTTACAGAGTGAAGGCTGCCGAGCAGCTTCGTACCTATGCGGACATCCTTAACGTACCGTTCAAGATCGTGTACGTTCTTGACGATATGAGAGCTGCGCTTGAAGAATTGAAAAACTTTGATTTCATCCTTGTTGATACGGCAGGTCATTCACCCAAAAATGATGACCAGATAGAAGCTCAGAGGCAGTTTATAGACGTGGCAAAGGAAGTACTGAAGATAAAAGTGTATTTAGTGCTTTCAGCAACCACAAAGTATAAGGATCTTTTGAATATAGCTGAAAACTATTCACGGATAGTAAGGTATCAGCTTATATTTACGAAACTCGATGAAACAACATCCCTTGGAAATATGCTTAACCTGAAACTGAAGACGGGTTCGGCGATTTCTTATATAACTAATGGGCAGGATGTTCCGGACGACATAGACGTCTTTAATCCACAGAGTATAGTCAGGATTCTTCTTGGGGGTAAAGAAGAAATTTGAAAGTAATGCTACCTATAACAGACAAATGAGGGGTTACAAATAGTGGATCAGGCAGAAAAATTAAGAAATATCATAAAGAAAAACCAGGTCGTCCCCAAGACTACTGCTAGGGTCATTACGGTTACCAGTGGAAAAGGCGGCGTCGGAAAATCCAATGTTGCGATCAATCTTGCCTGTCAGTTTCGTAATAAAGGCAAGAGGGTGATCATATTTGACGCAGATTTTGGTCTGGCTAACATTGAGGTTATGTTTGGTGCTGTTCCGAAACACTCCCTTGCAGATCTCATCTATCAGGGTATGGAGATACGTGAGGTCATTACATGGGGACCTATGGGGATCGGATTTATTTCAGGTGGTTCAGGAATAGCCGGGATGAATAATCTCGGTAAGGATAATCTGGATTATCTGGTATGGAATATATCGCAGCTGGATACTCTTGCAGACGTGATCATCATAGATACGGCTGCGGGAATTTCTGATGCTGTGCTTGAATTTCTGGTCGCAAGTAATGAGATACTGCTTGTCACGACCCCGGAGCCCACATCCATCACGGATTCTTATTCCTTGTTAAAGGCACTTAACAGTAATCCGTCTTTCAGGAAGGATGAGGCGATCATAAAAGTCATTGCAAATAAGGTTGAGAGTAAGGAAGAAGGAATGCAGCTTTATAACAAGCTGCGGATCGTTGTGCAGAGATATTTGAAGCTGAACATGGAATATCTGGGACCTGTACCATATGACAATGCATTATTAAAGGCTGTAATGCAGCAGAGTCCGGTGTCGCTGTCGGCACCACAGTCACGGGTGGCGGGGGCATTTGAAGATGTTGCGGATACTCTTATGGATATACCGCATACGGAACGATTTGGCAGGAGAGGTATGAGTGGTTTCTTCTCTAGTTTCATAACAGGAAGGAAGCGTGTCTGAGCATGTTGAATGATTATATTGTTCCGGGTGACCGACTGGAACTCACCGCAGTTCATGATGATATGGGGATGAATATTGCGGAAAAGATGCAGGGACCGGAAAGAAAGGTCTTTCGAACAAGAATACACGATATCCGAACGGAAGATGAGATTGAGATAGAGATGCCGATGGAACACAATACGCTTCAGATGCTTCCGGTCGGGGGAGAATATGATCTTTGTTTTTATACCCGTAAAGGGCTTTATCAGTGCTATGCAACTGTAATAGACCGTTATAAATCAAATAATTTCTTCATTTTGGTGATGAATCTGACCACCAATTTACGAAAGTTCCAGAGGAGAGAATATTATCGTCTGAACTGCGTATTGAATATGAAGTGCAGGAAACTTAGCGCGGAGGAAGAAAAGACGCTGGAAGACAGACCGGTGGAATTTCTTAATACAGACTTTACGCTGGAGGATGGGTTGATCGTAGATATCAGTGGAGGCGGAGCCAGATTTTTGTCTGATATACCTTATGAAAAACATGATCAGATATTATTTCGCTTTACGTTGGAGATAGATAAGCGTCCGAGAGAGTATTCACTGATCGGAAAAGTGGTGAAGTCGGACCTTTTAGAGGGAGAAGAACAGACCGGATATGAGATCCGGGTTCAGTTTGTTCATATAAATGGTAAGGATAGAGAAAGTATTATCCGATATATTTTTGAGGAACAACGAAAAATCCGTAAAAGATCCCAGATGAGAACTCAGGAAGACTAACGGAATAGGCGGGAAATAACCGTGTAATGCTCTCAGAAATGAGGAAAAATATATATGGTACAGAAAAAAATACTAGTCGTGGATGACTCTGCACTCATGAGAAGGGTAGCGAGTGATATAATCAACAGTGACAGCAGGTATCATGTTGAAGATACCGCACGCGATGGGCGTGAAGCATTGGATCTGTTGATGAAAAAGAAATACGACGCTGTTGTTCTGGATGTCAATATGCCAAGGATGGGTGGTCTGGAACTCTTGCGTGAACTTCAAAGGGAAAGGATAAATGTCAGAGTAATGATGTTTTCCTCAACGACCGGAGAAGGCACAAAGGAGACCATTGAGGCTCTCGAACTCGGAGCTATTGATTTCGTCCAGAAACCGGACAATCTTGTTGAGATCAAAGAAGACAAATTTAAGAAAAAGTTTCTGGATCTTCTGGCTACGATCGCAAAGGCAAGTCTGGTAAGCGGAGTCGGAACATTTACAGCCAAAACTTCCGAAGGCAGGACAACTCCAAGGACGGCTTCTTCATTCACAAGGCTGACCGGTGGAACGCAGAATGTAACACTTAGAAAGAGCACAGGCGGAACGGGTGGTGACAAGGTTGTTGCCATTGCCTGTTCCACGGGTGGGCCTAAAGCTCTTCAAAAGGTAATACCAATGCTTCCTGCAAATCTTAATGCGCCGGTGCTGCTTGTTCAGCATATGCCTGCAGGATTTACACGTTCACTTGCGGAAAGACTGGATTCATTAAGTAAGATCCATGTCAAGGAAGCAGAGGACGGGGAACTCGTACAAAAAGGCACCGTTTATATAGCGGCAGGTGGTAAACACATGAAAGTAGGCCGTAGCGGCGGAGGAATAAAGATCTATTACACGGACGAACCTCCGCGCGAAGGAGTAAAACCTGCAGCTAATTACATGTACGAATCACTCATCGATTGTCCGTATTCGGAGATTTGCTGCGCAGTTCTTACCGGTATGGGTGCAGATGGCACAGCCGGGATAAAGAATCTGGATGAACAAAAGAAAACCTATGTAATAGCGCAGGATGAAGCGACAAGTGCAGTGTACGGTATGCCTAAAGCAATCGCACTTACAGGTCTCGTAAATGAAATCGTACCGTTGGAAAAAGTAGCGGGAGCGATCGAGAAAAATGTGGGGGTAAAATGAAATGGATGTAGGTCAGTATTTAGGTATTTTCCTCGACGAATCTCAGGAACACATTCAGGCGCTTAATGACAACCTTCTTACTCTGGAGCAGGATCCGGAGAATGAAGACTCTATTAACGAGATATTCCGTGCAGCCCATTCCTTAAAAGGTATGGCAGGAACAATGGGCTATAAACGTCTGCAGCACCTGACGCATGACACAGAAGACGTATTTTCGGCAATCCGAGGCGGACAGATGAAGGTTTCTTCAAACCTTATCGATATTCTGTTCCAGGCATTGGATGCTATTCAGGGATATGTTGATACTATCCGTGATACATCTGATGAAGGTGATGATGACAACGAAGCGATCATCACGGAGTTAAATAAGATCCTTTCGGAAGCTACCGGAAAGGGCGGCGGTGGAGCAGCGCCTGCGGCAGCAGCACCTGCACCTGCAGCAGCGGCAGCACCCGCAGCAGCACCTGCGGCAGCCGCACCTGCATCGGAAGAAAAGGTTGATGAAAAGGCAGTATATAAGACTATCGTTTTTGACGAAGCACAGTCAGATGTATTGAAAGATGCGGTAGTTGCAGGAAAGCATGTATTCGGATTTACAGTGTTTATCGAAGAAGGCTGTATGCTTAAGGCAGCACGTGCATTCCTTGTATTTAAGGCTATCGAAGAAATTGGTGAGATCGTTGTTTCAAGTCCTTCTTCACAGGATATCGAAGATGAGAAATTTGAAAATAATTTCAGCATTTTCGTTATCACTGACGAGGAGATGGATTCGGTCGTAACAGCTATTAAGAGTGTCTCCGAGATCTCAGAGGTTGTAGGAGAATTATATAACGAGCAGGCTATTGAGAATAACGGAAAGGCACCGGCAGAGCCGGAACCCGCACCGGAAGCAGCACCTGCACCGGAAGCAGCACCTGCACCGGCGGCAGCACCTGCACCGGAAGCAGCGCCTGCAGCACCTGCACCCGCAGCCGAGGAAAAGAAGGCGGCGGCAAAGAAGCCCGCACCAAAGAAGCCTGTAGCGAGCAGAACAGTTCGTGTAGATATCGAAAAACTCGATGTACTCATGAATCTGGTATCCGAGCTTATCATCGCAAAGAACTCTCTCGTATCAGCCGCTTCACAGAGTTCCGGAGGAGACAGCGCGAGAGATCAGGCGATCTCCGAGCAGGTGGAATATCTTGAGAGCGTAACAACAAATCTTCATGAATCAGTCATGAAGGTTCGAATGGTTCCTATAGAATCAGCTCTCCAGAAGTTCCCGAGAATGATCCGAGACCTTGAAAAGAAGCTCGGTAAGAAGATGAACCTCACCATCACCGGTGAAGAGACAGAAATGGACCGTACTGTTGTTGACCAGATCGGTGATCCTCTGATGCACTTGTTAAGAAATAGTGCTGACCACGGTCTTGAAACACCGGATGTCAGAGCTGAGAGAGGAAAGCCGGAGACAGGTACTATCTTCCTTAATGCATATCAGGAAGGTAATAACGTTGTCATCGAAGTTGGTGATGATGGTAATGGTGTCGATGTAGAAGCAGTTCGTGCCAAGATCATCGAGAGAGGCTATGCTCCTGAGGAACAGGCTCTGCAGATGACAGAAAAGGAAGTTATCGATGCACTCTTTGATCCCGGTTTCTCCATGGCAAAGAAGGTTACCGATATTTCCGGTCGAGGCGTTGGTCTTGACGTTGTTAAGTCAAACATCGAGCAGCTCGGCGGTGATGTAGAAGTTAAGACAAAGCTTCACGAAGGATCGACCTTTGTTATCCGCCTGCCGCTGACACTTGCTATCATTCAGGCACTCATGGTCATGGTTGGAGGCGAAAAATACGCGATTGCTCTCGGAAATATCCAGACTATCGAGGATATCCCGGTAACGGATGTACGTCTGGTTGAAAACAAAGAGGTTATCCAGCTTCGCGGATCTGTTATCCCGATCATCAGACTATCTGAGGTTCTTGATGCACAGACAGTAAAGAATCCTGATGATAACCTTATCATCGTTATCGTAAAGAAGGGAGACAGCCTGGCCGGTATCGTAGTAGATGAACTCGATGGTCAGCAGGAAGTAGTTATCAAGTCCCTTGGTGGATATATAAAGACGAGCAGGATCATCAGCGGTGCAACTATCCTCGGTAATGGTGAAGTTGCTCTGATCCTTGATTCTAACGCATTATTCTGATAAGGGGGACTCGAGAAATGGCTAATGATTTACAGGTATTAGGACAAGAAGAACTTGCAACCGAAAATTCCATTCAGTACATTGTCGTAAGTCTCGGAAATGAACAGTATGGAATAGATATAAAGTACATCGACAATATCGTAAGGATGCAGAGCATCACAAGAGTGCCGAAGAGTGCGGAATATTTCCGCGGAGTCATAAATCTTCGTGGTGAAGTCGTACCGGTTATGAGCCTCAGAGTAAAGATGGGACTTGATTCGGATGAGATCACGGGAAAGAGCCGTATCATCATCCTGAAGCTCGACGCAAGCGGAAGCATCGGTGTTCTTGTGGATGAAGTTAAAAAGGTAGTGACGATTAGTGACAGCCAGATCGAGCACAAGGCGCGTGATTCAAAGAGCGGTACACCGACTTACATAAACGGTGTCGGCAAGGTTGAAGGCGGCCTGATATCCTTACTTGATCTGTCTACTATCATTGATGAACCGACTCAGTAAATAAATAATATGCCGGGGCCGTATTTACGGCTCCGTGCTAAAAAGGGGTTTTTAATGGCAGATTTTAATCTTGATAATGTCGATAATATGTACTTTGATGTCCTAAAGGAAATCGGAAACATCGGAGCGGGAAATGCTGCCAGCAGTCTGGCTCAGATACTCCAGACAAAAGTCGATATGAAAGTGCCAAGGGTAGAACTTCTCGACTTTGACCAGATAGGTGCTGCTATCGGCGGTGAAGAACAGATCATGGCAGGTATATATGTCCTGGTTCAGGGCGATATTACCGGAAGTATCATGTTTCTTCTAGAGCAGCATTCTGCAAAATCTCTGGTGCGGAAATTGATGATGGGGATGGCAACAGAGGGTGATGATATGAACGAGATGGAGCAGTCAGCTCTGAAGGAGATCGGAAATATCATTACTGGAGCATATCTTAACTCTCTTTCAGCACTGACAAATATGACTATCACGGAATCTGTCCCGGACCTGACAATAGATATGGCAGGAGCGATACTAAGTGTACCTGCGATCGAGTTTGGAATGGTCGGTGATAAGATGCTGATGATACAGACAAATTTTACAGATGATGAGGAAATAAACGGATATTTTCTTCTTGTTCCGGACCTTCCTTCTTATAGTACGTTGCTTAAGGCACTCGGCGTTATGCAGTGACCACAATGGAATGAAAGGGGAAGGCTATGGGTATGTTGATCAAAGTAGGAATGGCAGACCTTAAGCTGTGTCCCAAAGGACAAGGGATAACGACACTGGGACTCGGATCCTGTGTGGGCGTTGCGATAAGAGATACAGCGACAAAGGACGGAGGACTGGCTCATGTTATGCTTCCCGACAGTACTGCCATCCGTAATAATTCTAATATTGCCAAGTTTGCTGACACCGGTGTGAAGGAGCTGGTGCGGCAGATGGAAGCAAAGGGAGCAAAAAGAAGCCGTATGACAGCAAAGATCGCTGGTGGCGCTAAGATGTTCTCGTTTCAGAATAATTCATCTCTGGTAAATGTCGGTGACAGAAATGTAGAGGCTGTAAAGAAGGTACTTGCCGAATTGAAGATACCGATACTTGCACAGGATACCGGATTAAATTTCGGACGAACGGTTGAATTTTTCCCTGAAAGCGGAGATTTTGTCATCAAGGCGGTCGGAAAACCGGTGAAAACTATATGAGTAATGAGGATGATAACAGGACGGAGCCTATGCAGGATGGGGCAGAAAATGCTCCTGAAGGGATGGAAGACATCTCCGGTGCGCCGCTGGAGGATGATGCGATCCCGATTGCCCCGGAAGAAAAGCATCTGAAAACAAAGACGATACCGGCGATCGTCATGCTTATCGGGGGGCTTGCGACTGCAATCATGGGTTTTATCGGTCACATGGATCCTATCACGTTCTTAAGCAGGGTGTTGATTGCACTGTTTGTCTGCTGGATCATTGGCGGGATAGCCAAGATGATCTTAGACAAGATAGTCATCAAAGAAATCTCACAGGAAGTGCTTGAGAGTGTTCAGGAACAGGACGAAATGGAGACCGGGCAGGAACAACAGGCTGATAAAGGGTAAACGTTTGGCTTTGACGGTGCAAACCGTGGGGGACAGAGCCAAATCTGAAAACGTGAGGGAAAGTATCAGATATGGATGAAGAGACAAGAAAGAAGCTCTGGGATGAATATTCCAGAACCGGTTCACCGGATTCGAGAGAAAAGATCATCGTGGAGTATGCACCGCTCGTAAAGGTTGTGGCAGGCCGGCTCAGCATGTATCTCGGATACAATGTAGAGTATGACGACCTCGTAGGGTATGGGGTATTCGGTCTTATCGATGCCATAGACAAATTTGATATTTCAAAGGATGTAAAGTTTGAAACTTATGCATCCCTGAGAATCCGAGGGGCTATCCTGGATCAGATAAGAAAGATGGACTGGATACCGAGGACTATACGGCAGAGACAGAAGAAGATCGATCTCGCGATCAAGGAAGTGGAAGCAAAATCCGGAAAAAGCGCTTCCAGTGCCCAGATCGCCGGACATCTCGGTATTTCAGAAAATGAGTATGCTGACTGGCAGGCGCAGATGGCAGTGACCAATGTAGTATCCCTGAATGAGTTTATCGAGCAGGGAACCGAAGCGCCTGTAAAAGAAGTATCTCAGGTAAAGGTCCTTGGTCCCGAAGATTCGGTTGAAAAAGACGAATTGAAGAAGACTCTGGCTGATTCGCTTGAACTTCTGACAGAGAAGGAAAGAAAAGTAATCTTACTTTACTATTATGAAGAATTAACTCTGAAAGAGATAAGTAATGTCCTCGAAGTGTCAGAATCACGTGTTTCCCAGCTTCATGTCAGAGCCCTTCAGAAGATGAAGCAGAAACTTGGTAAATACCTCGGACTGCTCACGGATCAGGTTTAAAGAACCGGAGAGGGGAATATCATGGGGGACAAAAATGGTTATTTTCGATTGGTGATCGGAGATAACAGCACCGGACTGGAACTGTTTCCTCCTGAAGGAGAGGGAGAAGCCCTTAACTTTAAGGAGGTACAGTCCTATCTGGATAATAAAAAAATTGAATATAATCTGGTGAGCCTTCGCAGTGCAGTTGATTCTAAACAACACAAGAAAATCGAACTGAATCAGAAGGCTTATTTCCGTGTAAATGAGGAAACGGCAGTACGTCTTAGTGAGGACAAGATGACGGTACTGTGCCGTTTCTATGCTCCGAGTGAGGGCGGATCGCTTGTAGATGAAAAAGAAGTGATCGGCGATATGAAGGCACTCGGTATCCGTGCGGAAATAATACCTGGCGCATTTGATAAATTCGCGTCAGACCGTGACTACTGCAAGGATTATGTCCTGGCGAAGGGCGAACCGCCTGTAGAAGGCGTGGACGGTGAGATCACATATCTCTTTAACACGGATCTCTCAACAAAGCCCACTCTAAAAGAGGATGGAACGGTAGATTTTTATCATCTGAACACTATCTGCGCCTGTACAAAGGGGCAGGAGCTTGCCAAACTCAAAAAAGAGATCCTTGGTAAGCCCGGTAAAAATGTCTTGGGAGAAGCACTGCAGCCCAGAGAAGTAAAAAAAGTCCAGTTTAAGTACGGCAAAAATATGCACGTATCCGAGGATGGACTGACACTTATATGTGATATCGACGGACACGTTAATCTTACAGAAGAAACTGTTTTCGTATCAGGTGTTTTGGAACTGGAAAATATTGACACATCTACCGGAAACATTGATAATTATGAAGGGAATCTTCTGATCAAGGGAAACGTTACTTCCGGTTTCTCTGTACACGCCAGCGGAGATATTGAGGTTCGCGGTGTAGTAGAGGGTGCTACTGTTATAGCAGATGGACAGATCACTGTAGCAAAGGGCGTTAACGGTATGGGACGCGGTCTGGTAAAGGCCGGGACCAATGTTATTGTTAAATATGTAGAAAATGCCCATGTAGAAGCCGGTAATTATGTTCAGGCAGAAATTATACTGAACAGTGATGTTACCGCGAAGACGAACGTCACGGTAGAAGGCAAGAAAGGACTGATATCCGGAAGCCATGTCAGAGCCGGAAAAAAGATCACGGCAAAGGTGATCGGATCTGATATGGGAAGCGATACGGTGCTTGAAGTCGGAACGGATCCTACCAAAAAGGCAAGACTCGTAGCTCTCATGAAACAAAATGAAGAGCTGAACCAGACTATCAAGAGGATAATGCCGGTTCTCACAGCGTTTAAGCAGAAACTGGCAAGCGGAGAAAAATTCAGTCCTGAAAAAGTGGAGCAGGCAAGAGTTCTTTCAGGTAATTTCGTGACAGCGCAGAAACAGCTTGGTGAAAACAATACCGAGATCGAGGCGCTTAAGGAAGCTTTGAAAGAAGCAACAGATGCGGTCGTAGAAGTATCGGATCGTGCCTATGCAGGAACCAAACTTGTAATAGCGGATTCACCGCTAGTACTAAAAGCACCGTATCAGCATTGCAGATTTGTGAAGCAGGGTGCAGATGTAAAAATGGCTCCGAAGTAGGGGAAAGGGATGTTGTTATGTCGATCAATCCAGTCTTTCTTAACGGAACCATCAGTGCATCGCAGGATATTTCTGCAATAAAAGCCCACGATGACAATAAGGGCAACATCATGCAGGGAAACGCGTTTAAGGAAGTTGAGCAGAAAGCCGAAGAAAACCTGGAGCGCGTTCGCAAAGGTGATGATGTCAATAATGAGCAGCGTAAATTCAATGCGTCCGATAAGGGCGACAATGAATATACCGGTGACGGCGGCAAAAACAGGAAGAAAAAGTCTCAGGACGGAAGAGTCATCAAAAAAAGCAGAGAAGGTGGGTTTGACATTCAAATATGACAGCGATAGGGATTGTGCTCCTCCTTGGGGGAGCACTGATTTTTGCATTGAGTTTTGTTATTCCGGAATCTGTTGCCGGTAAGGGTGAAGACAGCAGAAAAGCCGAGGAAAAAGTAGACCGGATAATCAGAGACAGAGAAGATGAGATAAAAAACAGGATCCGTGAGATCGTGGACGAGACCAGAGAACAGGCTGAGGAAGATACAAAGCGTGAACTGGAACGTATTTCCAATGAAAAGATCATGGCAGTAAATGACTATTCAAAGGTAGTCATGGATGACATTGAGAAAAATCATAAGGAAGTCATGTTCCTTTATGACATGCTGGATCATAAGTCTGCAGATCTGAAAAATACGATCCGTAAGGCGGACAGTGTGAGTCGGGTGCAGAAAAGCTCTGCGCCTCAAAGTAATGCCGTTTTGCAGGAACAGCAGGTAAATCTCACCAGAGTTTCCGGAATGGACCGTCTTCGCGGAAAAGCTGCGTCAACTGCAGCAGCACCGGCACAGGCGGCTCCTGTAAAAACAGAGATGCAGGCAGAAGCACTGCGCAAGACTGTAAAACCGGCAGCTGTTCCGGTACAGAAAAAGCCGGAAGCAGAGATACCGGAAGATCTGGGAGAAAAGATCATAGGTGTGACAGAGAATGCAGTTGACATCGATGAAAAGCCGAATGCTCCAAAAGAACAGGAAATGACGGCAGTACCTGCAGAGATAGTGCAGGTTGAGAGTGCAGCGGAAAAGGCAGCAGAGGAGAGGGAAGAATCTCCGTTTGTAAACCGCAATGAAAAAGTTCGTGCAATGCACAGAGATGGGAAAACCAATGTCGAGATTGCCAAGAGTCTTGGAATGGGTGTAGGAGAAGTCAATCTGATAATTGATCTCTATGAATCTGATCAGGAGGATCTGGCATGAAGCTTAGATATTATATGAGAGGAATCGGCATAGGCATGCTGGTTACGGCGATCATTCTCTCTATTACCGCCGGATCACAAAAAACTCAGATGTCTGATGCAGAGGTCATGAAGCGTGCGGAACAGCTTGGAATGGTGAGAGAAGACGATCTTCTCCTTACCGATGCCAAGAATCTTGCCATGCACGGAGCTGAAAACTCAAAGGCATCGCAGAATGAGATCACAGGGGAAGATGCATCGGAAACAGAGGAGCAGAAAGACGACGGCGAAGATGATGATCCTGAAGCCATGAAGAATCTGTCTGAGAATAAGGACAGCTCCAGAAAAGACCTTGGAAAGACAAAATCAGAACTCCTGTCAGATGCGGCAGAAGACGCGGCAGCGGATGGTGCAGAGAACGTTAAGCCGACGGGATCTTTTACTACCATAACGATAGCGAACGGTTCCAGCTCGACAGCTGTTGCAAAAGCGCTGGCTTCTTCCGGTCTTATCACGGATGCAGATTCTTATGATAAATTTTTATGCGCAAACGGATATGACAGAAAACTGGTTGTTGGCGAGCATAGGATCCCTACAGGAGCATCTCCGGAAGAAATAGCCAGGATCATAACATCCGCGACCGAATAAAATGATAAAAACAGGCAAATATTTTCTTGCTTATAAAAAATATATATGATAAACTGTTTTGGTCTGTGTGAAGGACACACAGTCAGAACAAATAAACAGATATCCGGGTCCACGGACGGTGACGCGACAGCGAGAACCCGTGGAAACGAAGGGTATCAACGCTTAAACCGCAGGAGGTAATCAAATGAGCGTAATTTCTATGAAGCAGCTGCTTGAGGCAGGTGTACACTTCGGACACCAGACAAGAAGATGGAACCCTAAGATGGCTCCGTACATCTACACAGAGAGAAACGGTATCTACATCATCGATCTGCAGAAGTCTGTAGGTAAGGTTGATGAGGCTTACAATGCAGTAGGCGATATCGTTGCTGACGGCGGCACAATTCTTTTCGTTGGTACAAAGAAGCAGGCACAGGACGCTATCAAGGCTGAGGCTGAGCGTTGCGGAATGTACTATGTAAATGAGAGATGGCTTGGTGGTATGCTTACAAACTTCAAGACCATCCAGTCCAGAATCAAGAAGCTCAAGGAGATCGAGGCTATGTCTCAGGATGGAACATTCGATGTTCTTCCTAAGAAGGAAGTTGCACTTCTTCAGAAGGAGTGGGATAAGCTCGAGAAGAACCTTGGCGGTATCAAGAACATGAAGAAGATCCCGGATGCAATCTTTGTTGTAGACCCTAAGAAGGAGCACATTTGCGTTCAGGAGGCTCATGCACTTGGAATCACTCTTATCGGTATCGCTGATACAAACTGCGATCCTGAAGAGCTTGATTATGTAATTCCTGGTAACGATGATGCTATCAGAGCTGTAAAGCTTATCGTTTCCAAGATGGCTGATGCAGTTATCGAGGCTAACCAGGGTCAGACAGCAGCTACTCCTGAGGAAGCTGAGTCTGCTGCAGCTGATGCAGAGTAATAATTAAATCTGCGAAAGTGTTTGGTTTAGTCCGAAGCAGTTTTTGCCGAGGACGTACGGACATGATGTAAATCTGTAAAAATAACAGGGGGACGGGCGTTGCGAGACCCTGTCCTCCATTTTTTAATTACAAACATAAGGAGACGTTGAAAATGGCTATCACAGCAAAGCAGGTAAAAGAGCTTAGAGAAATGACCGGCGCAGGAATGATGGACTGCAAGAAGGCTCTTAACGAGACAGACGGCGATATGGACAAGGCAGTTGAGTTTCTTCGTGAGAAGGGTCTTGCAGGTGCTCAGAAGAAGGCTGGACGTACAGCAGTAGAGGGTCTTTCTGTAACAGCTGTATCTGAGGACGGAAAGAAGGCAGCAGTTGTAGAAGTTAACTGTGAGACAGACTTCGCAGCTGGTTCTGATGCATTCAAGGAGTTCGTAGGCAACGTAGCAGCTCAGGCACTTGCTTCTGATGCTGCAGATGTTGATGGACTTCTTGCTGAGAAGTGGATCAAGGATCCTTCTGAGACAGTAGCTGATGAGGTTGCTATCCAGGTTGGTCAGAAGATCAGAGAGAACATCAAGATCCGTCGTTTCGCTCAGCTTGAGGAGCAGAACGGTTTCGTTGCTGCATACGTACACGCTGGCGGAAAGATCGGCGTTATCGTTGATGTTGAGACAGACGTTGTTAACGATGCTATCAAGGAGATGGGTAAGAACGTTGCTATGCAGGTAGCAGCTATGAATCCTCAGTATATCAGCGAGAATGATATCTCTGATGAGGAGAAGGCTCACCTTAAGTCTCTTACAGTTGACAGCGCTCTTAATGATCCTGCTTCTCTTCCGAAGCCGATCCTTAACAGCCTTATCGAGAAGGCTGTAAGCGAAAAGCTTTGGAGCGATGAGGATATCGCTATCTACGAAGAGAAGAAGAGCAACATGAACTACCTCTTCAACTTCCTTTCAAAGGAAGCAGCTGCAAAGCTTGCTGAGCTTGCTATCGCAGACAAGGCTGCTATCATGGAGAACAAGATCTTCTCCGGACTTGTTCAGGGACGTGTTTCCAAGCAGTACAAGGAGATCTGCCTTACAGATCAGGCATACGTAAAGGCTGAGGATGGAAAGCAGTCTGTACAGAAGTACATCGACGAAGTTGCTAAGGCAAACGGCGCAAAGGTTGCTATCAAGAACGTAGTTCGTTTCGAGACCGGTGAAGGTATGGAGAAGGTAGAAGAGGACTACGCAGCAGAGGTTGCTAAGGCAGCTGCAGCAGCTCAGGGAAAGTAATTCCATAATCGGATCATTTATTGATCAGATATTTTACAGGGTTCGTCACGAAAGAGGCGGGCCCTGTTTCTAACATTAGAGAAAGGAGGACGAAGTGATGTTTGACTGGGGCGCTGCACTGGGAGAGGGAATAATAGCATCGCTGTTTTTGGGACTTGTATCGAAGAAAAGACCGGAATACAGAGCGCTGTATTATACGATATTTGTGCTGGCAGAGATCGCGATCGTAGTGCTGAGATACAGCGGTCAGGAAAACTCGTCGTTCTTTTTTTGGCATCCGTACATAGCGCTGCTGATATCTAATATAGCTGACTACGCTACCTACAGACGCGGCTGCGGTGATGCAAAAGTAATAGCGTTTGAGAAAGTTGTACTGTGGCCGTTTGCGGTGATACCGATATTATCGGCACTGGTGCTTACTGTGGGCTGGCTCATAAAGCTGTATGGCAGGTATATTTTTTGACGTATAAACATTTTTTTAAAATAAAAAAGGATTTTAAGCAGCAACAGCGAATAATATAAATGTGATGACCATCAGAGAAGAAATTGAAAGCCGGGAAAAACAACTATTATGTCCGGCAGCACAATTATCCATGAATTCAAAAGGGCGTCTTCGCCCTGAAGAGCAGGATGATCTGCGCCCTGTATATCAAAGAGATCGAGACAGGATCATTCATTGTAAGGCATTTCGACGCCTAAAAGATAAGACTCAGGTTTTTCTCACGCCGGAAGGCGATCATTACAGGACGCGATTGACCCATACTCTGGAAGTTGCGCAGATCGCGCGCACTATTTCCCGTTCGCTCAGACTAAATGAAGATCTGACCGAGGCAATAGCGTTAGGTCACGACTTGGGCCACACGCCCTTCGGACATGCCGGAGAGCGTGCGTTAAATCGTGTCTGCCCATTTGGGTTCGTTCATGCTGAGCAGTCTGTGCGTGTCGTGGATCTTCTTGCAAAAAACGGAAAAGGACTAAACCTTACCTGGGAAGTCCGGGATGGCATCAGGAATCATGGTATGGAATGCAGACCGGCAACCTTAGAGGGGCAGGTCGTACGCCTTTCAGATAAGATCGCGTATATCCATCATGACATGGATGACGCCGTAAGAGCAGGTATTCTGAAAAATGACCATGTTCCATCATCAATCGCGGATGTGATAGGTGAAACAACGGGAGAACGATTAAACAGTTTTATTTGTGACATCATTGAGAACAGCAGAGATAAGGAAAAAATCTGGATGAGTGATCCGGTGTATGAAGCAATGGTTTCCTTACGAAAATGGATGTTCCATGAAGTATATACAAATAAAACAGCAAAAAGCCAGGAAGGAAAAGCGGAGAATCTGGTAGAAACACTTTATCTATACTATTTAAACAGACCGGACAAGCTTCCGGAAGAATATCGGAACATTATGGCAAAAGAAGGTGAAAAGGCAGAACGTGTTACGGCTGATTACATTTCTTCCATGACGGACCGATATGCGATCAATCTGTATGAGGAATTGTTTATACCCAATCCGTGGAAAGAGAAGTAAACGATGTATTATCCGGAGGAAGTAGTTGAAGAGGTGCGATCCCGGAATGACATCGTTGATGTCATTGGACAATATGTGCATCTGACAAAAAAAGGGGCAAACTATTTTGGATTATGTCCTTTTCATAATGAAAAGTCGCCTTCCTTTTCGGTATCGGCAAGCAAGCAGATATACTACTGCTTTGGATGCGGAGCCGGCGGAAACGTAATAAGCTTCCTCATGAATTATGAAAATATGTCGTTTCAGGAAGCGCTGAGGACACTTGCAGACAGAGCAGGAGTACAGCTTCCGGAAGAATCCATGAGCGAAGAAGCTAGGAAAAAAGCCGGAGAAAGAGAAAGACTGTTAGCACTCACAAAGGATGCGGCAGCATTTTACTACAAAATGCTCAGGAGTCCGGAAGGACAGATCGGAATGGAATATTTTCGTAAGCGCCGACTTACGAAAGAAACTCTTCATTCCTTTGGACTGGGCTTTGCAGGCAAGAGCAGCGCAGTGTGCAGGTATCTTAAGGAAAAAGGCTATACCGAATCGGAGATCAATAAAGCGGGGCTCGTTCATATTGACGAAAAACGTGGAATGAGAGATCGTTTCTGGAACAGAGTCATGTTTCCCATAATGGATGTAAATAACCGTGTAATAGGTTTTGGCGGTCGTGTAATGGGTGATGGTGAGCCGAAATATCTAAACTCTCCGGAGACTCCCATATTCGATAAAGGCAGAAATCTGTACGGATTAAATGTCGCGAAAAAAGCCAGAAAAGGGTACATGATCGCGTGTGAAGGCTATATGGATGTTATTTCCATGCATCAGGCAGGATTTACGGAAGCGGTTGCATCGCTTGGAACAGCATTTACAGAAAATCATGCGAGGATACTTAAGAAATACACAGATGATGTGCGTCTGACCTATGATTCCGATAATGCCGGAGTAAAAGCCGCAATGAGAGCGATACCGATTTTGAAAAAAGTCGGGATCACGACAAGTATCATTCATCTGGAACCATATAAGGATCCTGATGAATTTATAAAAAATCTCGGTGCGGAAGAATTTCAGAAGCGTATTGATAATGCAGAGGACAGCTTGCTCTTTGAACTGCATGTGATGCGCAGAAATTACGACATAGGGAAGCCGGACGGACGGACGAAATTTGAGCAGGCAATGTCTAAAAGACTGGCACTTATCGATGACGAGCTGGAACGTTCAAATTATACAGAGGCAGTTGCATCAGAGTATGCGATACCTTCAGATGTCCTGAAGAGGGCGGTTGAACAGGCCAGAGTCATGAGTGTTTCGGCAGACGGGTTTGCAGTTAACGGTGGCGTAACTGACAGGATGCCGGTTGTAAAAGACAAAGCCCGCAAGGAGAAAAAGCCGGAAGACGGGCTTACAAAGGCAGAAAAACTCCTTTTGACGTATATTACGGATGACCCGGCGGTTTATAACGCGGTCAAGCCATATATATCTGCGGAGGATTTTTCAGAAGGACTTAGCAGAACTGCTGCGGAAAATCTTTTTCAGCAGCTTGAAAATAATGATTTCAGACCTGCTGCGATCATCAGTATGTTTGATGAACCTGAGCAGCAGAAAGCAATAGCGGAAATATTCAACACCAAGCTTGATGAGGGACTAAATGTCTCTGAAAGAGAGAAGGCTCTGACCGATCTCGTTATCCGGATCAAGCGAACAAGTCTCAGCAGGATGAACAGTGGTGCGGATCTCATAGAACGCACGGTTCAGGAAAAAAAGATCATGGAAAAGCTGCAGACGATCAGGATTTCCTTATAATCCGATGTAACTGTATTTACAAGTTCAGAATGGAGAACAGAGTACAAGATGGACGAAAAAGCGTTAGAGAAATTTGAAGCAAGACTGAAGGAATTAGTTGATCTCGGAAAGAAGAAACGTGGTGTTTTGGAGGATCATGAGATCACTGATTTTTTTGGAAACATGGAAGTCGGTGAAGAGCAGTACGACAAGATTCTGGAGACTCTTGAGCAGAATAACATCGATATACTGAAGATCGATGAGACAGAGGATGAGGAAGAAGATACAGAAGAGGATAATCCTGATGACGATACCGATATGGAGAACCTCGACCTCTCTGTCCCTGATAGCGTATCTATAGAAGATCCTGTACGTATGTATCTGAAAGAAATCGGTAAGGTACCGCTTCTTTCAGCAGAGGAAGAAGTAGAGCTCGCCCAGCAGATGGAAAATGGCGATGAGGAGACCAAGGAAGAAGCAAAGAAAAAACTTGCAGAAGCAAATCTCCGACTCGTTGTAAGTATCGCAAAGAGATACGTTGGACGTGGTATGCTCTTCCTTGATCTCATTCAGGAAGGAAATCTCGGTCTTATCAAGGCTGTTGAGAAGTTTGACTATACTAAGGGTTATAAGTTCTCTACATATGCAACATGGTGGATCCGACAGGCTATAACCAGAGCTATTGCTGATCAGGCACGTACGATCCGTATCCCGGTACATATGGTTGAGACTATCAACAAACTGATCCGTGTTTCCAGACAGTTACTACAGGAGCTTGGACGTGAACCAACTCCGGACGAGATCGCAAAAGAGATGAATATGCCTGTTGACCGTGTACGCGAGATCCTCAAGATCTCTCAGGAGCCGGTATCACTTGAGACACCTATCGGTGAAGAGGAAGATAGCCATCTTGGTGATTTCATACAGGACGATCAGGTTCCTGTACCTGCAGACGCTGCTGCATTTACTCTTCTTAAAGAGCAGCTGCAGGAAGTACTTGCAACTCTTACAGACCGTGAGCAGAAGGTTCTTCGTCTCCGTTTTGGTCTCGACGATGGACGTGCACGTACTCTTGAAGAGGTCGGACGTGAGTTCAACGTAACTCGTGAGCGTATACGTCAGATCGAGGCAAAGGCTCTGAGAAAGCTCAGACACCCGAGCCGCAGCAGAAAGCTTAAGGATTATCTCGATTAATATGATAAAACTTTCAAAACGACTTTCCTGCATAGCGGATATGGTTCCTGCGGGAGCAAGGCTTGCTGATGTAGGATGCGACCATGGATATCTGTCTATTTCTCTGTTACAGGATAAAAAGATCGCATCCTCATGGTGCCTTGATATAAATGACGGTCCCTTGGATCGTGCAAGAGAACACGCTGATGCAGAAAATTTACATGAAGATATATATTTCCTGAAATCCGACGGACTCATGAAAATGCCTTCCGGCAATGTGGATACCGTCGTGATAGCGGGAATGGGAGGGGCACTTGTAACCAGGATCATGGAGCAGTGCCCTCCTGCTGTAAAAGGAGAAATAAAAAAATGGATCCTTTCACCTCAGTCGGAAATTCCGGAATTTAGAAAGAAACTTAGGGAAAACAGGTATAAAATAGAGGAAGAAAGAATAGTTCTGGAAGAAGGAAAATTTTACTTTGTGATAAGTGTGGTTTCCGGTAAGCAGGAGAATGTTTACGAAAATACACTTGATCAGGACATAGCAGATTCTTATGGCTTGGATCTGTTAAAAAAGAACGATCCTGTATTAAAAGAACTTCTTATCAGAGAGTGTAAACTCGCGGACGGTATACTTAAGTCGGATTCTCTTCCGGATAAAAGAAGACAGGAAATAGAATACAGAAAATCCATTGCGGAAGGAGCGTTGCATTATTATGAAATGCAGTGATGTTCTGAAACAGCTTTATGAACTGGCACCGGCATCTCTGGCAGAGAGCTGGGACAATGTCGGCCTGCTTGTAGGACGGCCTGAAAAAGAGATCAGACGTATCTATATAGCAGTAGATGCCACAGATGATGTCATAGAGCATGCAGAAGCATTTGGCGCAGATCTGCTCTTAACTCATCACCCTATGATCTTTAAGCCCATGAAAAAGATAACGGGCGACGATTTTACAGGCCGTCGTGTGCTTGAACTCATCCGTAATGATATTTCCTATATAGCACTGCATACCAATTTTGATATCGCATGCATGGCAGATGCTGCGGCAGAACGCCTGGGACTCACAGATTGCGAAGTTCTGGAAGTTACTCACGAAACAGAATTTGTCAGAGAAGGACTCGGAAAGGTTGGTTCTCTTCCGCGTGTAATGTCTCTTTCTGAGTGTGCAGAACTTGTAAAAAAGAGATTTGAGCTCCAGCATGTAAAGATTTTTGGAAATCCGGATGACGAAGTTGAAACAGTAGCTATCCTTCCGGGATCCGGCGGTTCGGAGATACCAAGTGCACTTGCGCATGATGCCGATGTTTTTATTACGGGAGACATAAGCCATCATGAGGGTCTGGACGCCAATATGCAGGGCCTTTCGATCATAGATGCCGGACATTATGGTATAGAGAAGATATTTATAGAGTATATGCAGAGATTCCTCTCAAAGAACATGCCAGAAATGGCTGTACGTATGGAATCGGCAGAAGTACCTTTCAGGATCGTGTAAAGCTGACATCCTCATTGACCACAAAATCTGCAGCAAAGTGCTTCGTTTGCGTCTGAACTGTAACAACATTCTATGATTATAGATAAGGAGGAGCGGTATGGATAATAAAGTAACTGTAACATATCGTGGAGAGAAGTACTCGTATCCTGATGGAACAACACTTATGAAAGTCGCTGAGGATTTTCAGAAAAACTATGATCATCCTATAGTGCTTGCCATGGAGAATAATAAGCTTCGTGAGTTGTTTCATACGGTGGAAGACGGCTCGGAGCTGGAATTCAGGACTTTGGCGGATCCTTCGGGACATAAGGCATATAAGCGAAGTATGTGCCTGCTTCTTATAAAATCATTTTATGATGTGGTCGGCGGAGACCGAATGGAGCGCTTTAAGGTAGAATTCAGCATCGGAGCAGGATATTACTGTTCTGTAAAGGGAGATTTTGACCTGACGGATGAGCTCACAGAGAAGGTAAAGAACCGGATGCAGGAACTCATTGATAAAGATATGCCTATAAATAAAAAGACATATCCGATGGAAGAAATAAGGAAATTCTGCATTGATTCAAAGATGCTGGATAAGAGCAGACTTTTCCACTACCGCATGAGTTCTACCGTAAACATGTATTCCATAAATGATTTTAAGGATTATTATTATGGATTCATGGTTCCGTCAACAGGATACTTAAAGTACTTTGATCTGGTACACTATAAAGACGGACTTATCATTCAGATGCCTGAGAGAGCTGAGCCACTCAAGGTTCCTCCGATAAAAGAAATGCCCCGTCTTTTTAACACTATGATGGAAGCTACCAAATGGAATGAAGTCATGGGAGTGGAGGCTGTCGGTGACTTAAATGACATTATCAGTGCGGGTCGGATGAATGAACTTATCCTCGTGCAGGAAGCTCTGATGGAGAGCAAGATCGTAGAGATCGCGGAAGACATAATCAAAAATAAAAAGAAATTTGTCATGATAGCGGGACCTTCTTCATCCGGAAAGACCACGTTTTCGCATCGCCTCGCAATACAGCTCGCGGCTCACGGTATGAAGCCTCACACCATCGGACTCGACGACTATTTCGTAAACAGAGAGAATACCCCGCTTGATGCAGACGGGAAGAAGGATTATGAATGTCTGGAGGCTCTCGACATCGAGATCTTTAATAAGCACATGAATGAGCTTATGAATGGAAATCGGGTAGAACTTCCGAAGTATAATTTCATCACGGGTGAGCGTGAGTACAAGGGCGATTTCCTTGAAATGGGTAAAGAAGATGTCCTGGTTATCGAGGGAATTCATGGTCTTAATGACAAGCTTTCATATTCTCTTCCAAGAGAGAGTAAGTACAAGATCTATATATCTGCACTAACTACGTTAAATATTGATGAACATAATCGTATTCCGACTACAGACGGCAGATTGATCCGCAGACTTGTCCGTGATTACAGGACACGTGGTGCCTCTGCTTCCAGAACACTTGGTATGTGGGCAAGTGTCAGACGAGGCGAAGAAAAAAATATCTTCCCGTTCCAGGAAGGTGCTGATGCGATGTTTAACTCAGCTCTGATATATGAACTGTCTGTATTAAAGCAGTTTGCGGAACCTTTGCTTTTCAGTATCACACCGGATGATCCGGGATATCATGAAGCACTGCGTCTCCTGAAATTCCTTCAGTACTTCCTAGGTATCAGTACCGAGGGCTTACCGAAGAATTCTCTTGTCAGAGAATTTGTGGGCGGAAGCTGCTTTGAAGTTGGATGAATAAATTATAAGGTTGACATTGATAAGTCAATAGTTGTAAAATCAAGTTTCAGGCAGGCCAGATGATCGCCGGTGGATTTATCCACGGGAGGAAAGTCCGGGCTTCGCAGGGCAGGATACCGGCTAACGGCCGGCTGGGGTAACCCACGGGATAGCGCAACAGAAAACATGTAGCCGATGGACGGCTTGCCGTCACAGGTCATAGCGAAATGGTGGTGTAAGAGACTACCGGTCAACTGGTAACAGGTGGCGCATTGCAAGCCCTATCCGAAGCAAGACCAAACAGAAAGCAATAGATTTGCCCGATCTGCTTTCAGGTAGGTTGCTTGAGGCGTATGGCAACATACGTCCTAGAAAGATGATCATCTAATACAGAACCCGGCTTACAGGTCTGCCTGAAAAAAGACTACTTAGGCGCATGCGATATTAACGCATGCGTTTTTTAAATGAAGTGAATAACATCAATGTCAAATCCTGATCAAACCTGTATAATGGACGCTAAGAAGCAAAAAATCTTACTTTATGTTGGGAGAAAGATATGACAGGACTGACAGAACTTGGGAAAAGGGCAAAAGCGGCAGCTGTTAAGATGACGGTGCTCAGTACGGAAGAAAAAAATCGGGGACTCCGGGCTGCGGCTGCGGCTCTGACGGAAAAATCAGCAGAAATCATAGCTGCAAATGCTCTGGATATGAAGAGAGCTGAGGAGAAGGGGACCAGCAGTGCCATGCTTGACCGTCTGGTACTTACAGAGAAAAAGATAGAGGGAATGGCAGAGGGACTCTATCAGGTGGCTGATCTCCCTGACCCTATTGGCGCTCTTATCGAGACTATTGAAAGACCAAACGGATTAAAGATCGAAAAAAGAAGAGTACCCTTTGGTGTTATCGGAATTATCTATGAGTCCAGACCAAATGTCACAGCAGACGCGGCAGCACTCTGCTTTAAATCGGGAAATGCCTGCATCCTTCGAGGTGGATCTGATGCTATTGACTCAAATAAGGCTATTACAAAGGTACTTCGTGAAGCCTTGAAAAAAGAAGGACTTCCTGAGGATGCGATTCAGCTCATAGAAGATACATCACATGAATCAGTGAATGAGCTGATGCGTATGCGTGAATATGTGGATCTCCTGATCCCACGTGGTGGCGCAGGGCTCATACGAAACGTTGTTGAAAACAGCAAGGTACCCGTTATAGAGACCGGTGTTGGGAATTGTCATATTTTTGTTGATGCATCTGCTGATATAAAGATGGCAGTAGAAATCATCGTAAATGCAAAGACTCAGAGAATGGGTGTCTGCAATGCCGCAGAGTCCCTCGTGATACATAAGGATGCTGCGGAAAAAGCATTGCCTGAGATAAATAAAGCACTTTCTGAAAAAGGTATCACACTTCACGGCGATCCTGAATGTATGGATATCCTTAAGGCAGGTAACGTGGTTCCTGCATCAGAAGAAGATTACGGAAGAGAATATCTTGGTCCGGAAATATCCGTAAAGATCGTTGATACTTTGGATGATGCTATCGCTCATGTAAACCGCTACACGACACATCACTCAGAAGCAATCATCACAAGAGATGAAGAAAATGCGGAACGATTTTTAAGAGAGATCGATGCGGCATGTGTATACGTAAATGCCTCTACCAGATTCACAGATGGATTTGAATTTGGATTTGGCGCGGAAATAGGTATCAGTACCCAGAAATTTCACGCAAGAGGACCTATGGGACTCGAAGCATTGACTTCATATAAATTTGAGATACGCGGTAATGGACAGGTTAGAGCGTGAAAAGCCATTGGATTTTGTCCATCGCCGAAGGCGATTTAATTGGCAAAATCCGTTACGTGAGCGAGCTGTAAGCGAGTGAACAGTAACAGAGCGTAAGATAGATTGTAAAGAAGCTTTGGATAATGTATAATAATGTGTACAAAACCAGGGCTTCTTTTTTGATGCGATTTGTTATTAATAACAGTTATCAAAGTGTTCTGGTGCAAGTTTTCTAAAGGGGATACACAGAAATGAAATTGCATTACGAAGTTTATCGACAGATTTTTTTTGAGAGATTAAAGGAAATGGTTCCGGAGGAGTTACTGCTCTTAAATGCAGGTCCGATCTCTGAAGTTACAGACAGCGCAGATCGTTTTTACAGACTGCAGTTTTTTGCAGAGGGATTTTGTGCAGAGCAGCATAAGAGAGATGTAGAGCCGGATGACGCAGTGACACAGGCATATAAGCAGATCTCAGCAAAGTTCGCAGCTATGCCGAAGGCTGAGGAAGTAAAGAAGTATGCTATGGAGAACCGTGAGGAGGTAACTCCTATGTGTGCTCTTATCCGAAACGAAGGAGTAGAGGAACTGCTCAAGGGACGTCCTTTCTACAGGATCGCCGATATGTGCATTATTTTTACTGCGCAGATAAAATATGAAGGCGTCAAGGAAATGATAGGCTTCAATGTAACAGATGAGATCATGGAAGGCTGGAAAGTGAACCGCGAGGAACTGATGAGAGTCGTTGGCGGAAAGTTCTTCAGACCCATGCAGATCGGCTCGGCGATCGTTACAGATCTTCCGGCAGCACTTAAAGCGTATTTCAAGGAAGAGGTTGAGATACCTGAGATCAAGGCAAAGGTATATGTACCTGCGATAAAGGGACTTCCCTCAGGAATAATGTCAATTGTTCATCCCGGATTCCTGCCGGCACTTGCACAAAAGACAGAGTCAAAGGGATATTTCGTACTTCCCACAGGACTTATCAATCTGTCTCCGCTCCTTATCGATGATGATGGAACCGTTACGGCAGAGCAGTGCAGAGAGCTTCTTCAGATACTCAATAAAAAAGAACCATACAGTGTATTATCTGATGAAGTACTTTTATTTGACGGTAAGGGAATAAAGAAAGCTGAATAAAATCCTGAATAAAGAAAAAGCCCTTTAAAGGGAGGAAGCCGCCTCCTGCAGCATCAGGAGACGGCGTATAATATGAAAAAGAAATTCTTTGTAAGGGAGTGTCGAAATCTGTATTTCTTTCGACAGGTAAATAGTAACAAATTATCGTGTCCGAATTTAGTTTAAATTACAAACGAATTGTGAACTAATTAAAAATATTCTTTTAATAACCTTGATTTTTTGCGGGTTTGTATAAGTAATTGCACAATTTGAAAGGAATAGTATGAACAAAGACGAACTTCTTATCTGTAATACAACAAGAGAACAACGTCAGAAGATCGTAAATGATTCACTTGGACTTGGAGATTCCGAGTGCGAGGGAGTACCTCAGAGTCTGATCGATATGTATGATGATTATATAAATGGAAAGAAGGAACTTTCCGAAATTAACGCTTCTTTCCGCACAGAATATGTTATGGGAGATGATTCTGCACGTCCGGAAAGAGGCGGCTGCGGAATGGGAATTTACTGATGATATCTTCTTTTGTTTTATCCCAGATGGTGGGGCTTATCCACGCTCCTATATTTGTATTTGATAAAAATGAGAAACTACGGACTTCATATGGAGCAAGACCGGAAGAAATACAGTTCTTTGAAAAAAATAAAATGATCGTCCGTATCTTAAACACAAAGTCGAAAGATGAATCTCCATTTATCGTAGGTGACAGAGCAATAGTTCTTGCGTCAGTCTCAGCGATAGGTGGAGCAGGAGATTTTGTAGTAGTAGGTCCGGTTGCTGCAGGTGGAATGAATCCATGTGATTATCCGGCATTTGAACGCCGTTTTCACATGAAGTACTTTGGAATGGTGAGGATAAAGATGGATGAGATGGTAACAGGTCTCATCATGCTTCACTATCTTTTGAATGGAGAACAGGTAACAAAGGCGCAGTTTTGGGAAACTAATCAGAAATATTTTTCCTCTGTAACAAGCTACAAGAAAGATCTCGTGCAGGATGACTTCGAAAGAAACGAGGATTCATTTTTGCATAATCCTTATGATGAAGAACTGCGTGAGCTTGAGAGCATTGAAAATGCAGACAGAAAGGCACTTGCAGAGAGCATTTCCGAAACATATGAAGGAAGGATAGGTATCCTTGCGGATGATCCTCTTAGATCAGGAAAGAATGTTGCCATCGGAAATATTACGCTTGCATCAAGAGCTGCCATACGTGGCGGCGTAAGCCCTGAAAAGTCCTTCTCATTAACTGATTCACTTATCAGAAAACTTGAGAAAATCGATAATATTCCGGAAGTCGAAGCATTTAAGAGAGAAGCCCAGTATGCTTTTATAGGGCTTGTAGAGCAGGAAAAGAAGGCGGGAGCAGAAAAAGCCCGTACAGAGAATCCTGTGATCCGTCAGGTAAAGAATTATATCTATTCCCACCTGAATTCACCTATAGAAGTTTCAGAGATAGCAGAAGCGCTTGATCTTAATCCTGATTATCTGTCACATCTGTTTAGTACTCAGGAAAAGTTAACTATTACAGACTACATTCGTAAGGAAAAAGTACGGAGAGGTGAAAACCTTCTTCGATATTCAGAGTATAAGATACGTGAAATTTCGTATTATCTCGGATTCTGTTCACAGAGCCATTTCAGCAGAGTATTTAAGGCAGTAAATGGAATGACACCAAATCAGTACCGTAAGAAGTACGGTACCGGTACAGATTGGAAGATTCAGAAAGAAAGTGCGCTTCATAGTGCGTGAAGCCGGATTATTTATTCTGGAATCAGATATAAGATGCGTGAAAAGCGCCTAAGGTATGTGATATATCTTGGGCGCTTTTTCATTTACCATAACTTTATGATGACGTGGAGTTATGCGTCCGGAGGTATTAAGGGAGGAAAAAACTATATGAAAAAAGCACGAGGACTATCAGTCTTTGCGGCAGCTGCACTGACAGTTACATCAGTTTTTAACGGTGTGTCAGTCTCAGCAGCAGAGGCTTCGGAGACTGTTAAAGCCGCAGTGACCAAGCTTCGCCCGATGTCAGCAGTATCTATAAACGATACAGACGGCGACGGTCTTAATGAATTTGAAGGTTTCGGAACATCACTTTGCTGGTGGGCAAACCGCGTGGGATATAGTGAAGAGCTCACAGATCAGGCAGCAAAGTATTTTTATGGGGATGATGGACTCCGTATGAATATAGGTCGCTACAATGTTGGTGGTGGTGATCATACGACTGCTCCGCAAAATATACATGAGAGTACAGAAAAGGTTGTCAGAAATGAGAATGCTTATTTTTATGACCTGTCCGATTTTGGTACGGAAGAAGGAGCGAGCCCTCGTGGAGACGGAAGCAGCATGTCAGTTGGAAGAAATTCCAATATGGTATCTGTAAAGTATACTTCTGCAGTTGAAGACTTTGGATTTAATAATGGAGATAAAGTCGGTTCTTTTGATGCTGTCGGATGGATCAATGAACTTGAGGCAGAACCCGGCAGCGGTGGAAATTTGTTTTATACAGTTAATGCTGCAAAAGCCGGAAACTATAAGATCAAACTCCTGCTCACACTTACAGGTTCTAATGAGAGAGGAATGGCGATCCGTGTAAATGGTGAAAAAAAGTATATCGTACCGGGAAGCGTGATCAACAAAAATATGATCGCCAGCGGAAACAACAATATGCTTTTTATTGCTGAATTTGACGATGTGACGCTTAACGAGGGCGAAAACACGGTAAGGATCGGCGGTCATAATGGATGGGGACTTGACTTTGTCCAGATGGCAGTCATTCCTGATGACGGAAATGGAAATGAAAAAGAAAAAGAAGATCCGTTCCTTCACGCAGATCACATTACCCGTTCTGACTCTGTTGTTCCGGGATATGCAGTTGATGTCACAAAGATGGATAAGGACAAGTCTGATCAGTATTATGATGAACACTTTGATCAGCATGATGCAGACTGCGGTTATGCGTGGAATTATGACTGGGATGCAGATAAAAATCAGATTAATGTAGTAAAGGCAGCGCTCCGTGAATCAGGTGATGAGTTTATCGCAGAAGCATTTTCTAATTCACCGCCGTACTTCATGACCTACAGTGGATGTTCATCGGGTGCAGAAAATGCGAATGATGACAATTTAAGGGCAGACTCATATCATGCATTTGCTCTCTATATGGCAGATGTGATCGAGCACTGGAATGAGAACGGGATCAAGTTCCAGAGCACAGATCCTATGAATGAGCCTTACACCAATTACTGGGCAGCATATAGTAATAAACAGGAAGGATGCCACTTTGACCAGGGTGAATCCCAGTCAAAGATCATCAATGAACTGAATGATGAACTGGAAAAAAGAGGTATCGATATAGTACTTTCAGGTACAGACGAAACAAGCATCGATACACAGATCACATCATTTAAGAAACTTGATGATGAAGCAAAGAAGGCTGTTGACCGTATCGACACACATACCTATAGCGGAAGCAATCGCGCCGGACTCAAAGCTGTCGCTGAAGAGGCAGGAAAAAATCTCTGGATGTCAGAAGTTGATGGAACTTTCAGAGCCGGAACGGACGCAGGAGAAATGACCTCAGCTCTTGGTCTGGCAGAGCGCATGATGACAGATATTAATGGTCTCGGTGCTAATGCATGGATCCTGTGGAATGCTATCGATATGCATGCGGATTCCGAGCTCAGCAAGACAACCCAGGATTATAAAAATATCGATGCGCTTCTTGCAGATGTGGATGAGAGCAAAGGATTCTGGGGAATTGCCTTTGCGGATCACGATAATAAAAAAGTATATTTGTCCAAGAAGTATTATGGATTTGGACAGATTTCGCGTTATATCCGCCCGGGTTATTCTATAATCCCTGCAGGTAACGACACAGGTGTGATCGCTGCATATGATAAAAAGGGAAAGAAAGCAGTGATCGTTGCACTTAATACAGATGATGAGGATGAAAAGCGCGTGTTTGATCTGTCTCAGTTTGCATCTATGGGACGCGAGATTCAGGCTGTCAGAACAAGCGGAACACTTGAGAATGGTGAGAATTGGGCAGATGTTTCAGATTCTGACGAAATATCTGCGAATACAAAAGACAGAAAATTTACAGCACTTCTGAAGGCAAATTCCATCACGACCTATATCGTAGACGGTGTTACATATGACGGAAAAGAGCATTCAGAAAAGAAAGAGTTTACAGAAAGTGACATTACCGCAAATGACGGCGTTCTTTATCTGGTGAATTGCGGAAGTACAGGAAACGGTGTCTACTCAGTTCCTTCAGGATACAGGATGGGAGTATATCAGTCTGAAACCAATCAGGAATATGCAGAAGATCCGGAAACAGGACTGGCATGGGGATATGAGCCCAATGATGAGAATTCTGTGATCGTAAACGGCGGTTCAGGAACATCAGCACTGACAGATACTTATATCTACATGGATCCTAATGCCAGCTTTAAAAAGAATGTCAGCGGATTCCGTTATAAGTTTGCACTTCCTAAGAGAGACGGAAATGATTATACCGTAACTATCGGTGTAAAAAATCCCTGGGATACAAGATCTGTAGATGTAGAACTTGAGGGAGAAAAAGCTGCAAGAAACGTAAGCCTCGTAAAAGGAAATATTACTGAGAGAAGCTTTGACGTAAAGGTTGAGGATCAGGAACTGAATCTCATGATCCATAACCCGAATCGAAAAAACAGCGGAGAAGATCCGGTACTTAGCTATATCATTGTTTCTGTAAAGAAAGACACCCATGTGACATATGACTCTATTACCGGTACAGCCGGAGAGCGTATGTATGATACTAATGGAAACAAGATACAGGCGCATGGCGGTCAGATCCAGAAATTTACTGTAAATGGAGAAACAAAGTATTACTGGTATGGTGAGGACAAGACAGATGGTCAGGATCCTGTGACCGGTGTACATCTTTACACATCAACGGACCTTTATAACTGGGAAGATAAGGGAATCGCATTCAGGACGATCATTCCTGGTGATGATTACGGCAAGTATTCGGAGAAGGACTATAAAGCAGATCTTTCTGTATTTGAAAAAGATGATTACTTCAAAAAATTGTACAGTGAGTACAAAGGACAGAAGGCAGATGACAGCCAGTACAGCAGTAAGCTTGAAGAAACCTATTGGAATCTTGCAGGCGACAGATGCGTGATCGAGAGACCGAAGGTTATCTACAATGAAAAGACAGATAAGTATGTCATGTGGTTCCATGCAGATGGAATGATGTCGTCTAACCGTAAGGAAAGCAGCAGATACAGCAAAGCACGTGCCGGTGTTGCTATCAGTGATACGCCTTACGGACCGTTCCGTCTTCTTGGTTGCTACAAGCTTGCAGAGAGCAAGGATGCAGATCTTGGATGGGATACAGTTCACGGATCTGTACGTGACATGAATTTGTTTGTCGATGATGATGGAGATGCGTATGTTTATTATTCATCTGACGGCAATCAGACTATGTATGCAGCTCGTCTGAATGATGAATATACAGGAATCGCCGGAAATAATGAGGGAACCGGTCTTTCAGGAGAAGCTCTGGAAAAATCTGATTTCACCAGAAATTTCATCGGCGCAAGCCGTGAAGCACCTGCACCTTTTAAGTATAAGGATAAGTACTACATCATCACATCGGCCTGCACAGGCTGGTCACCTAATAAGGCAAGCTACGCCGTAGCAGATCATCCGCTCGGACCATGGACTACGGTTGGAGATCCGTGCGAAGGTGATACAAAGGGTACAACATTTGATACCCAGAGCACATGTGTATTCCCTGTAGATGCGAAAGCAGGAAAATATGTGTACATGGGTGACCGCTGGCATAATCCTGATTACGGCGGAGACTTAAGTGATTCCAGATATGTATGGATTCCCGTAGAGTTTACACCGGGAGACGGAATCGTGCTGAAGTCCTACGAGAACTGGACACTTGATGATCTTGAAAACAAGGGTACATTTGAAGTAGATACAAAATCTCTTCCGGCTGCGGTAAGTGATATTACAAAGATTGGAGAAAAGCTTCCGAAAACTGTAAGGGTTGATTACGGCAATGGCTATGAGGATGAGGGTGTCATTTGGACAGCAGATACCTCAGACGAAGACAAGCTTGGAATGATCAGCGTAACAGGTACTCTTGAAAAGTCCGGAAGAACTTTCGTACATGAGACAGGTATCACAGACGGACAGCTTCGCTACTTCTTTGACTGCGGCGCAGACGGAGAGTCAGAGTATTTTGATGTACTAAAAAATGCACTTGGCGATAAACTTATAAATAGTGAAGCTGATAGAAGGTACACAGAAGGAAACGGCGGATATATCGGAACTCTTAAGAGCGAAAATGATAAAGATTTTGATCTTGGACATTACAGCGGAGACAATTATCTGTCAAATGGCTGGTGGGCAGGTTCCGGCAGAGATATAGTATATGGCTTTGACCTGCCATCCGGTGAGTATAAGCTCACAGCAGGTTTTCAGGAGTGGTGGAATACATCAAGACCTACAAAGATCACTATCACTGATGTTGACGGAAAGGAGCTTGCAGTAAAGAACTTTACTTTGTCCGGAACTGCAAAGGATCAGGAAGTTCATCAGGCATTCACTCTTGAGAATGAGGGAAAGGTGACTGTATCTATCAGTAAGACCGGTTCAGCAGATCCTGTACTTAGCTTTATCGGTATCAGAGATACAGATGCAGAGCATGAAGAGGAAACGGATCCTGAGACACCGGTGCCTTCACCGACACCTGTACCGATACCTGCACCCGATCCGGTGCCGGTTCCTGAGAAAGACACAGATACAACTTCTCAGAATGAAGCAGTCGCAAGACCTGTAAATGGTGTTATTGAGGCATCTGCAAAGCCTGCGCTCCTTACAGCAAAAAATAAGTACAAGATCAACCCTGCTTTTTCTGTAAAGAAATACGAGATCACTAACAGGAAGATCGTATCTGTAACAAAGAAGGGAATCGTAAAGGCAAAGAAGTCCGGAGAAGCTACTGTAGTTGCAGTGGGAAAGAAGGGCGAGAGAGCAGAGTACAAGCTGATCGTAGAAAAGCCTGTGATGAAGAAACTCACAGTAAAAGCGACCGGCACATATGCTCTGAGCGAGATGCTGAAAGACGTGATCTATTCACAGATAAGTGAAGTTACTTCTTCAGACACGGAAGTCGCAGAAGTAACGTCAGACGGAAAAATAACCGTTAAAAAAGCCGGAAGCACAAAGATCACAGTAGTGATCGACGGAAGAAAATACTCCGCAAAGCTCAAGGCAGCTATCAAGTAAGCAACTTCATAAGATTAAATAACCGAAAAGCAGTCGTGGCTTTCAATGAGCCGCGGCTGCTTTTCGGTTTCAGATAGTGCTAAGAAAGAATTTTGTAGATTTATCTTGAAAATAACAAAAAAACTACATCTAAATGCAGAAAAAGTGTAATTAGATGTTGAAAATGCGGATCAAAACCGTATAATCAGAATTAGGAGGGCTAATTCATGCTGATTCAGTTTAATTTCAGAAATTACAAATCGTTCAAAAATGATACCTCACTTGATATGACAGCAACAAAGATTTCAGAATTTTCAAACCATGTGATAGAAAATGGTGGAGAAAAAATTCTGTCACTAGCTGCGATATACGGTGCAAATGCCAGCGGAAAGACCAATGTTTATGAAGCATTCCGTTTTATGAAAGAGTACGTGGTCGATTCATTTAGCTATGGTGGAGAAGGTAAGAAAAATAGAGTAGTTCCCTATTTGTTTGATGCTGACAGCAGGAATGAAGAGAGTGAATTCGAAGTGTTTTTTACTGATCCATCTGACATGAAAGAGCGGGTATATCAGTATGGTTTCTGCATAAGGGGGATGGGAATAACAGAGGAGTGGCTATATACAAAGGCAAAAACAGCAAGAGATTCTTATAAAACTGTCTTTTATAGAAAAGAAGGAGAAGAACTGGAGACAAGCGGTCTGCCGAAAAATATAGTTGATAATCTTACGGTATCTCTTGAAAAAGAAACGTTGATCGTATCGCTGGGAGCCAAGCTAAAAATAGACAAGCTGAGACAGGTTCGGGATTGGTTTGTAAGAAACGAAGTTTTGAAGTTTGAAAAATCGGATATGGATTATTTCACAACGGATCTGCTTCCTAACGGATTTACAACGGATGAAAAAGTAAGGGATAGAGTTGTCGATTATTTAGCATCTTTTGATAAATCCATTGTGGGTTTTGAAGTTGAAGAAACCGGTTCATTAGATGGAAACGATGAGAAGAATTATGTGATAAATACGCTTCACAGAGTTACCGGACGCGAAGAATTACAAAGTATACCGCTCATGAGCGAATCAAGTGGAACATTGAAGATGTTTGCGCTGTATCCGGTATTAAAATCAGTATTTGAAAATGGTAGCGTGTTATTTGTGGATGAATTAAATTCCAAGCTTCATCCGTTATTAGTGAGAAATATCATGCTTTCATTTTTACGACCGGAGATAAATCCACATCATGCCCAATTAATAATGACCACTCACGATATCTGGCAGTTTAGTAATGACTTTTTACGTCGAGATGAGCTTTGGATTACAGATAAAGATAGTGAGGGTGTATCCGAACTATATTCTGTTGCTGATTTCAAGAATGATTCCGGCAACAAGATAAGGAAAAATGAAGCATTGGCAAAGAACTATCTCGTAGGAAACTATGGCGGTATTCCTGCACTCAGACCATTGGAGATAATGGAGGAATTAGCAGATTGACAGGTAAAAATGACTCCCGGAAACGAGCAGGAAAGAAACATGATCGTCGAAAAAAATTTGAAACGCGTACACCGATTTTAGGGTACTATCTCATAGTTACGGATGCTGAAGAAACTGAGAAAAACTATTTCGAAGGTTTGAAGAACAGTATTCCTACGGCACTTCGAGACAGGATAGTGATACGCGTTGAGAAGGCAAAAACAACGTATAATCTGGTATCGCATACGATTGAACTATGTGGAGAAACGGCTCAGCAGAGAATTCCATGGATAGTATTTGACCGAGATCAGGTAAAAGACTTTGACGGAATCATTTCAGAAGCGATAAAGAGTGGGATAAATGTTGGATGGTCAAATCCATGTTTTGAAATATGGATGTACGCGTATTTTGGAGAAATGCCCAATATAGTTGACTCAGTGTCGTGCTGTAAGCGATTTGCAGATAAGTATGAAAAAGTCACAGGTAAGAAATACAGGAAAAATGATTCAGGAATTTACGATACGTTGAATCAGTTTGGCGATTTTAAGACAGCTCTAAGTATCGCAGAAAGAAGAGAAAAATCAGCAGGTGAAAAAGGACAAAAGCCATCAGAAGCAATATCAGTTACGGTAGTACATCACTTGGTGAAAGAAATATTAGATAAAATAGAATAATCAGTTCTGGAAAGAACAGATATATGAAAATATTGAGCAGTCAGTATCTCGTTGAATGGAGATGCCGGCTGCTTTTTTTACATAGTGTTTATTTCAGATGGTTAAGCAATATAGAGAATTAGCGGTAAATTTTTATTGGGTCATGATGACCCAATAAATGATCCGATAAATTGACCCAATAAATTTGGATGATAGAGAACTTAAGATTATTGAAAAGGGTGCTGTTAAACATATCGGATCAAATAAAAAAGGTGAATGAATCATATTGAGTAGTAAAAGCGCAGTCACTCCGAGTGTGTGAATAAAAGTCTGTAAATAGATCTTCTATGATGATATTTTAGGCTGAGAGCTGACATGAGGTTAGCTTCCAGCCTTTGTTTATGTATATCTCAATCGGCAAAGATACCCCGGCGAGATGGTTTACCATTTACCTGCAAAGATGCGCATAAGGATAATTGATGCCAGGATAATGCTGGTCCATGTTGTTATTACTAATTCAAGCGACAGTTTGAGGAGCCTTTTTTGGTTTTCTTCATTGATCCCTTTATTTATCAGTTCATATAGGCGGTCAGAATATCTGAGGTATTCTTCATCATCATATTTTTCATGAAGATAACGTTTTAGATCTTTTAAGAGCTGATCCATGTCGCTTCCGCCGTCCAACATGAAAAAAGGCTCCTTTATTGTAAAGATCTCGTTATCACCAATAAGAACTTTAAAGTCTTTATAAATGTATCTATAACTATGAACTACAGTGTATCTTACTGCTCTGAGCTGATCGAGCTCAATCTCTTTGCGCTGGTGTTTTAAGATTAGCTTTTTATCAGTAAGTTCTGCCTTAAGGTATTTGTAAATATGCGTTTTATTCAATGTTTAAGACGCTCCTTTGATATGATGCAAAGGTCAAAAGTAAATTTTGCCTCTTACTGATGTCACAGATTGGTTACTGTTCACTCGCAATGTCATTTAGTTAAGATACTTTGAGTTAGATTCTTTTAGGGGTCTAACTCATTTTTTTGTAAAAAAACAGTTGACAAGAAAGCTCAAAAATGCGGCCGCTCTCGCTACTGATTGCATTTAGAAGTAGCGAGAGCGGCCCTTGAAATTAACAAAACATAATCGTTGATTTCAAGGAGGTCACCATGAACTACTCTGTTACTGTAAAAAATATTTTGATGTCTGATATTGACGCTATGGCTTCTATACCAGAAGCCTATGCTTTAAATCCCGGAAAGGATTTTACCAGACATAGGAAGATTTCCTTTAAAGATCTATTGATGCTGCCTATTGCTATGGAAGCTGGAACGAT
>AUJT01000013.1 GCA_000424365.1 Lachnospiraceae bacterium NK4A144
TAACTGATTTAATCTACATAATTGACAACAATAACAAATGCTAATACATAATAAAGAAAATATTTACATTTTTTCTCTGTTAATCTAGCATTCTGCTATTTTAATTAACGCGAACGTACGTGAAAAAATATGTGAACTTGACGTTCGCCCATTTTTCACATGGACAAAAAATCCTGTTCAGCATTATAACTCTTCTTTTTACCAAACTGCTCGATTCTTGTATTTGCATTATTTCCTAAATTATAGAATCGAATGCTGTCTTCTTCATCCATAAGTTCACAAAGAACACCCTTTAAATATCGATACTGTGCTGCATCCAAGTTGCACTCAAACACAGAAAACTGCACACGTTGACCATAATTCACACATTCTTTTGCTATCTTTCGAAGCCTTTTCCTTCCGGCTGCAGTCTCCGTATTAACATCATAAGTCACCAAAACAAGCATATTTCATCTCCATATAAATGGTGGATACGCATCTATATCACCTCTAATATACCTTGCCAAAAGCATCGCTTGAGTATACGGTACAAGTCCCCACTCAATCTTCTCTTTCAAAAATGGATGTTCGATTTTTTCCTGTTTTCTCTTCTGCCAAGACTGTTGTATCTTTTTTCTCCCGTCCTCCGTTATCAAAACAGATCCATTTTCCTGAACTTGGAAATCACCTGAATTTACAATCCCATTATTGATCAAGCTCAAAACAAAACGATCTCCTAATACAGGTCGTAATTCTTCAACCAAATCCAATGACAACGATACGCGACCAGGTCTGTCTGTATGCATAAATCCAACATAAGGATCCAATCCAACCGTTTCTAACGCAGATGAACACATACTTGTGAGCATCATATAAACATACGATAGTAACGAATTCACATTATCTAATGGCGGACGTCTGTTTCTTCCATGATAAAAAAATGTATCTTTATTCCGCAGTATCATCTGATCAAACTTTCCAAAATAAATCGTTGCCGCAGCACCTTCGATTCCTCGTAATGAATCATTGTCAACAGCATTAACTATATTCGAAAGCATCCCCTTTAAGAGACTAGACGAATCTTGAAATTCGTCTATATCAACGCGATCTGCGTGATCTCTCTTAACACGGTCAAGGACATGTTTCTCATTCATCACTTTTCCAAGAATAAAATTCTTACTGACATTGTTCCGCCGTTCATCAGAATCTGCTATCCGATACTGCTCACGTCTAAGCAAAACATTTCCACTTGTCCGACCTGACGGTCTGGATAAAAAATAGCCTGACGGTTTGCAAAACACCAAATCAATATTTTTTTCATGGCATTTTCCAATCAAAGATGGCGAAGCTCCTGCATAAGAAAATATGCATATACCTTCCAGAATATGTAAAGGAAAACGCCCCTTTATATCATCTCCAATCTTTATTACGACATTTTCTCCGTCTAAAGTCGCATATGCGTCTTCGGTATTAACATATAACACATTTAGCAGCTTTCTCATTTCTCCAGCTTTATCATCCTTTGTATATAATCCTCTACCGTATTCTCTTCAAACAACTCCGGCATACAGATCCCAACCAATGAACATGATTCACACGACTTTTTCTTACGTACTTTAGGATTTTGTCCCCTTGTATAAAGATCATGCATTTCTTTTACTGATTCTCTCACAAGGTTTCTGATTTTTTCGTTTAGGTCAACATTCATTCGATGTCTGTTCTCTCCGTAGTAGATAGCCCCTTCCGGAATATTACAACAATACATCTCCTCTAAACACATTGCCTGTGCACAGACCTGTGCTTCATCACATAAAGTTGGTTTCTTTTTTCCTCTCTTATATTCGATCGGATATGGTTGCCAAAGGTCTTTTTCTCCAACGATATTGATTCCATTTTCACATTTGTAAAACTCAACAACATCACATTGTCCAGAAAGACCCAATTCACGAGAATGAACATACATGCCTCTGGATATCAATGTATTTCCGCGACGTTCATGTCTAATCTTGTCATGAGCATTTTTATGAAAAAACTGTCCGTCGACAGTTTTTTCATTTTCACACCATTGCTTTTCAATATGAATCAACGCCCATTGCCGTTTACAAAATATGAAATGCTGTATTCCTGATAATTGCAGAAAATCTTCTTCATTAAATTCCATCAATTTCCTCTAATGCTAATCCAGGCAATTCATCTACCTTGATCTCATAGTCCGAAATATCCTTTGCATCTTCATTAATAACGTTAATTTTTACTAAATCATGCACTTTTCCTGATGAATACTGTCCATCCTTACAATTATGTTTCCACCAGAACACTTTTACAACTTCCATTGAGCCATCCGGTCTTGCAGAAGATGCGTCATTTAAAAATAATGTTCTTAAACATTCTTTGACAGTATTTGCATCCTCTTCAGAAAAACCAGTTTTCTCAGCAAGTTGAACATTGATCGAACCCTTTATTTTGTATAGTCCAAACTTAACAAAATGCTTCATACCCATCGTGTCAGACCCCTTTTTATCCGCTGGTTCTCCGTTAACACTTTTAGTAATCTGCATTGACTGAATTTCAACAGGCGAAATACTTTCAGCCTGATGTATCGTCACGGGTCCACGCACTCCAGCCGATCCACCACTGACATCCATTGACTTAAATGCAAACACTTGTCCAAATGTTCGAACATCCAGCCATTCCTCACAAGCTTTCTTCTCATATTCTGTCCGATCTTTAATCCCTTTTAGCTTCGAAGATGCTCTTTCACTCAAACTCTTAAATCCATCTTGACAACGATCATCGGATTGAACAAATATCGGATTTCCAAGATCCTGCATACGATTTCTGATCTTCCTTTTTATACATACATCTGATATTTCTCCGAAACCGTCGTAATCTGTCCTTGGCCGATTTCCGTTCAAAGGGTCTCCATTTGGATTTGCGTTTTTTACGCTTGCAATCACAAGAAAATCAATTTTGTTCTCGAATTTACTCATCTTTTTTTCCTCCATATTGATTTATTCATCTGCAACATTGTCTTTCTTTGTATACATATTTTTTCTCTGTAAATAGTATCCAATAAGATACATATCCGAAAGCGGCTTATTAATCTCATTCTCCGGAAACGCATTTATTATCGACATTATTTCACCAATCATATTCTTATAATTAATCCTGCTCCCTGCTGGTAATCTGGGAATATATGCTCGTTCAAGCTGTTTCTCAAGTTCGAACGCATAATGTAAAGGTCGATTACAAAACACAGACTGTAATCGGATAGCATTTGGTTCACGTTCATCGCTTTTATCATAGGTATCACGCTCTATTTTTTCATATATAGCCAGTAAACGTCCAAACTGATAACTTCTATCCGGCTTTTCCATATCAAGCTCCATTCCTATCTCCTCCTTCTTATGATCATAATAATATTTACGTATAACTGCACATGTTGTATCTAACAGATATTTCCGTGTCGTTTTTCCATACAAATGCATCCGTGATGCATTTTGTACCAACTGCTTTTCAATATCTGCAGGAAAAAGCTCTTTCCCTATCCTGCATCTAAGCAAACGTTCAACCGTCTGTTTCTTAATGTTATCATCAACTTCTACATGACCATCATGCTCACGATTACGTTCTAATCCATATGTATATTGAACAATTCTAGGGATTGATGGTGCCAAAACAGTATTGAATGAGTACCACACACAATGCTCATCCCAATCCTTCAATCTCATCAAGTATATTTCTGTAGGTATTTCGCTATAAAAAGTCACCGCTAATCGACCTGGAATTGCAGCATCAAAAACGGCGACTACTGTTTTTGATGATATTTTATCCTTCAATTCCGATCGATACCCCTCTATGGTTCTCGACAACATGTCTCTATAATCTGATGGAACCATTTTGGTTCGATTTTGATCATCCGATTTCACCAACGGATTTATAGGTACCGGTATCTGATCACCCTGAGGCGACCAACATACGAAAGCTCTTCCACCTTGCACCGTTCCCTGATTTTTCAATACCCATTTCAATGCATTATGTGATTTTTGTGATGCTAAATACCCTATTGTTAAAGCATCTTTAGGATTAATAAACCTTCCTCGAAACGTAAAATTTGTTTTATCATTTGAAGATATTAATTTTGCATTTCCTTTAGATGAGAAAATCCCCTTCAAATGCTGCGAAGCTAATATCACCTCTTCACCTGTTAACATGCAAATGTTTTTATCACACTTTTCTTGTATCTTATCCAGATAGTATTTAGAATATAAACTCATTAGTTTAACATCTCGATACACCCTTGCTTCACCTTCGCATCCGAGCACATTCCATGCAACCAGTTCTTCTTCCTTACTTGGTAAACCTTTATCAGTCAGTTTTAAATTCCCGTCTTTACACAAATCCTCCACGATTGTATTAGCTGAAACATATTTATATATTGCTTCTAGTTTTGGATCACCAAAATCGGATTCAATCCAATTTTTCAGCTGTGTCAAATAATCCTGCTGCCTCTCTTCACTTTTATCATCATAGGATGCCAAATATTTAATTTGCTCACACAATGGATGCGGCGAAAGCTTTGTGCCTGACCTTCCCGCTGAAGATTCAGTTACAGGAATGATGATTTTTTCTTCTTTAGACCTCTGAGCAGAACTGATATATTTTCCATCTTGATCAATTGTTATCTCTATATTTGCTGATACAATTGCATGTCCTATCGGAGCGAGAGGTTCTTTTCCATCTTCATACATCCCGGCAATACTCTGATTCGCATCATAAGTTTCCAAAGCACATTGAAATAACCCCATTTAAATCACCTCCCCGAACTCATTTAATCCAGAAAAGTTCTTTTTATCCTCAAATATCTTCATTTCTGCTTCTCTTATTATTTTATGTCGTGGACAATCCTCCGGTCTTTGGAATTCGATAATCCCATTTTTCATGACAGGTTGCCATAAATTAACAGTCATTTTCCCTTTTGTTTCCTCTGAATAAGCTTCATCCGGATATGTGATTCCATGATACATAAGCCCGAAATTAAGCTCATCTATATTTTCGTACGCTGATTCGCCTTCACCAAAAACACAAGGGCTTACATATCCTTGACATTCTCTTGTTCCTAAAAAGATATCCCGTCTTCCACCTTTTTCTATCATCCTTTTAGCTATATTATGATGCTTGTTTTCATTTTGATCCTGTTCCAACTCCGGTCTATTATCATTCCATTCAAAATGCGCTCTAACCTGATATCTGACATTTTTCAAATAAGTGTAATAAGACAAATCATTTCCACCGTTCATTTTTATAGGACGTATTCCCTTTGTCTCTGTTTGAATTGGGTTCATGATCCTGATCGCATCTATGTACCATATAAATGTTGGTTTCCAATATATTGAGGCAGTAATTCCCTTTATTGCTTCATAGGTAGGAATTTGGTAAGTGCACTTTTCTCCTCCCAAACGAAATATCGGATCAGAAAACAATGCATATTTTCCATAAACTTCGTATTCCACAATATTTGGATGTTTTGTTTTCATAGCCTATCCCTCCAAAAATCCACTTAGATTTCCATTCATCGTTATACCAACGTTCTCATCATAATATCCATCACTCAAAAACCAGACATCCCTATCTTTAATCGGTATAATCGCACCTAAGCTTTCCAAGCGCTGTTTTTGATACGGATACAAGGTAACCGTATACCCCTTAGCTTCTTTTAACAATCCCATAACATAGTTAAAATCATATTCTGCTCTTTCACTTGAAAGATCTGCAATAATGTCTTTTCCTTTTTCATATGGAACAATTACATCCATCGTATTTTCATCAAATACGTGAAAGTTTTGATAAGCCAGCTTAAACGCCTGATGTAACATATATATCCCATACAGCTGAGTATTATCGTTTGTAAAAAACTGATTATTTGAAGACAGTAACTGAAAAATCGAGAAGTTTGCTTTATCTACACTATAATCCGGATAATTTTGTTTCATTTCACCATACAAAAATTTGTAGTAGTCTTTGACAGATTCATCGGAAGTAAACGAGTTCCCCTCCTTCTCATTTTTTTGAATAAGCCTAATTGATGCGTCTTTCTCTCTTTTTATCTCTTCCAGCATTGTTAAATTTTCATCTGTACAATTAAGCATATATACCGTCCCAGGTATTTCCATTTCTCCATCACGATTACATCTACCGTCAGCTTGAACTACTTTGTCTATACCAGCCAGCAATCTGATTACACATTCGAATGAGATATGGACTCCTGCCTCCAGAACTTGTGTTGAAATACATATTAACGGTGAATTATCCGATGTGGACTTTTTTAATTCAGACTTTATCTTATCCAGAACAATCCTTCTATGCTGCATACACATAGAGGCTGACAGATGATAACAATTATGTTCTAACGATAATTCCTGATATAAACGTTCGCTTTCATTTTTCTTATTACAAATTACTAATACACTTTTTGCATTACCTGCCAATTCAAGTATTCTCTGAGATAAATCATCTGTTTTACAGTTTCCAGCATTCTTTATGACCGTTCTTTTGAAACAGTCCCATATTTTTTCATCATATGGAACTATATTTCTTGCAGGTAATGATATAGGATGATCCGCTCCTTCCAAATAAGGCTGCGTTGCCGTACATAAAACCACTGTAGTTTTGCAACAACCGCATAGAAAAGAAATCATTAGATTAAATAACGTTAATAGTTTATTTGGAACACTCTGAACTTCATCAATCACAATGATCGAATCACTCAATGAATGAAATCGACGAATATTAGACATTTTCCCGGCAAAAAAGGTATCTAATAATTGCACTAATGTCGTAATTATAATCGGAGATTCCCAATTATCAATGTACAACTCATTTAGATTTAGCTCATCACCACTAGTCTCCGGTTGCAAAGCGTTGGAATGATGTTCAAGTATCAACGATTGATCTGATATGAAACTCCTTACTACGTCAGCATTCTGTTCCAAAATACTGAGAAGCGGTGACACAAATATAATTCGACTTTTTCCATATTTTTCGGCATGTGAAAGTGCAAAACGTAAAGAACTAATAGTTTTTCCGGCACCTGTAGGAACACTCAACCTAAATAATCCTTCTGTTTGAAAAGATGCTTCTTTACATTTATCTGATATTTTCATTCTGGCTTTGTTAATAGCCGATGAATTATCAAATGTATCTATTATCTTTTCTGCATGCTCTAATTCATCATGCCAAATGTGACTGATATCTTCACATCTTTTCGGATAGTCAATACTATTAACAAATTTCGCTGTATCCCTCCGATCACCATCTACGACCGCAGATAACACCATTCTGGTCAAACATCCAATATAAAAATTTATTTCATCTATCCGCTTCTCCGGATCGGATTGTTTTTCTGAAAGTCTACTGATTTGTTCTATATATTTCTCAACTGACACTACTGCTTTTTCATAGTATCCATTCAATTCATTTTCGTTAACGCAATATTCAAAATAATTGCCAATTGCCTCTTCATAATCTATATCTTCTTTAGTAGACCGATACTCAAACCCATTTTTTCCATTTTCATCCATGCAATCAAATACACCGTGATGAGCGCCAATCGCATAAGCTACCAAATCTCTAGTAAGCTTTCCTGCAGGTGTATCTATATCCGAAAATTTATCCAAAACATATTTAACTCCAGTAAACGTATGATTCACTGACCCTCTTTGGACAGAATCAGGATCTTCAACTGCTTTGCATATATATTCGTTAAACTTTTTTGTATACTTTCCTGCATCATGAAGCAATCCTGCAAGATAACCAACCTCTCCAAGACCAATTGACTTCAAATAGCTTGATGCATATTCTGCCGTTTTTTTACAATGATCACTAACGGTTTGTATTTTTCGATCTCCAGTTATGGAAATATGTGCAATATAGTTTTCCATCGAGTTCTCCCATTTACCATGTTGGCATTATTATATATCTTACAAGTCATTTATCGAATTAAGTTTCACATTTTAAACAATTATTACTTGTTCACACGCTATCAATATATTTATTTTTACAACTAAACTGAATTTCTGATTTTTTCTAGTTAATCCTTATAATTATTATAAAACTTATGCTGTCCAATAAAACGGACAACAATACCACACCCAAGCACCCAAAGAAAATCCTCGTAGTTATGTAAATCCTCTAGCGTAGGACAATCGTTGTTTCCTTCACGCCATACTGTCTCTCATTCTTAATTCTTAATTATCGTCATTCCGTTGTCATATCGAAATTGTCTTTTTATGATAATGTGTTACAATAGGTCTTAGTGGGTGGTGTGCCTACCGCCTATGCATAAGAGCTTACTTGCTCTGAGGTTTAGCCTTGTCGGACTTGGCTTTACTAGCGTTATTGAAACTGTTACTCGAGAAACTGTTTCGTCTTTTTTAACGCTTTTACCAAGTCCATCAAGGCTTTTTCAATACCCTTTATGTCTTATTTCTCCACGTCTGATGGGCGGTGACCAGTTTTGGGGATAAAAAAGCACCCCGAAGGAAACTTAAATCAATTTTTTTCGCACCAACGCCAAAAATCCCCGAAGCCATCAGGCTTCGGGGATCCTTTACGTTTGGACAAATATTTTATTATTAATCTAAAATTAGAACTTACCAGCCTTAGCAGCCTCTTCCAGAGATACAGCTAAGCTTACTGTAGCTCCTACCATCGGGTTGTTACCCATACCGATAAGACCCATCATCTCAACGTGAGCCGGAACAGATGAAGAACCAGCGAACTGAGCGTCAGAGTGCATACGGCCAAGAGTATCTGTGAAACCGTAGGAAGCCGGACCTGCTGCCATGTTATCCGGGTGAAGTGTACGACCTGTACCACCGCCGGAAGCAACTGAGAAGTACTTCTTACCAGCCTCTACGCGCTCCTTCTTGTATGTACCAGCTACCGGATGCTGGAAACGTGTCGGGTTTGTAGAGTTACCTGTGATGGAAACGTCTACATTCTCGTGCCACATGATCTTAACACCCTCACGAACATCGTTTGAGCCGTAGCACTTTACAGCTGCACGAGGACCGTTGGAGTAAGGTGTCTCAGAAATGATCTTAAGCTCATCCTTGTGGTAATCAAGCTCTGTCTCAACGAATGTGAAACCGTTGATTCTGGAGATGATCTTTGCAGCATCCTTACCAAGACCGTTAAGGATAACGCGAAGCGGCTTCTGACGAACCTTATTAGCCTTTGTAGCGATACCGATAGCACCCTCAGCTGCTGCGAATGACTCGTGACCAGCAAGGAATGCGAAACACTCTGTATCCTCTTCAAGAAGCATCTTACCGAGGTTACCGTGGCCAAGACCAACCTTACGCTGATCAGCTACAGAACCGTCGATACAGAAAGCCTGAAGACCTTCACCGATAGCTGCAGCAGCCTCGGAAGCCTTACGGCAGCCCTTCTTGATAGCGATTGCAGCACCTACTGTGTAAGCGTAGCAAGCGTTCTCGAAGCAGATAGGCTGTACACCCTTAACAAGGCTGTAAACATCAAGACCAGCGTCCTTTGTTACCTGAACTGCTTCTTCAATAGAATTCATACCGTAGTTCTTAAGAACTGCGATAATGTTGTCATAACGTCTCTCTTTGGACTCAAATACAATATTCTCGTCAGCCATTATAGTCTGTCCTCCTTTTCAATTATTCTTTTCTGGGATCGATAGTTCTAACAGCATCGTCAAAACGACCATACTGACCCTGAGCCTTCTCGAAAGCAGTATTAGCATCGTCGCCAGCCTTCATGAAGTCCATCATCTTTCCGAAGTTTACAAACTTGTAACCGATGATGTTGTCGTCAGCATCAAGACCGAGCTCTGTCATGTAACCATCTGTCATCTCAAGATAACGAGGTCCCTTTTCAAGAGTGGAGTAAATTGTACCAACCTGAGAACGGAAGCCCTTACCAAGGTCCTCAAGTCCTGCACCAACTGCAAGACCGCCCTCAGAGAAAGCGGACTGAGAACGTCCGTATACGATCTGGAGGAACAGCTCTCTCATAGCTGTATTGATAGCATCACAAACAAGGTCTGTATTAAGTGCCTCAAGAACAGTAAGTCCCGGAAGGATCTCGCCAGCCATAGCAGCAGACTGAGTCATACCTGAGCATCCGATAGTCTCTACAAGAGCCTCCTGGATGATACCCTCCTTAATGTTCAGGGAAAGCTTGCAGGCACCCTGCTGAGGTGCACACCAGCCCACACCATGAGTGAAACCGGAAATATCCTTGATTTCCTTGGCCTGAACCCACTTCGCTTCTTCCGGAATGGGAGCACAGCCGTGGTGCACGTCCTGATGAACTTTGCACATCTCTTCGACTTTCTTTGTGTAAATCATGTGAAATTCTCCTTTCAGATTTTGTCTACCTTAACGGACACGAAGCCAACGTATCCGAACGCGCACGTAAAAACGAACAATTTCTACTCAAAAATACTCTCCACAGCCATAAGCCATAGATCGACACGCGTCATAGCACGATTGTTATTTTCTCACAAAATTAGATACATTTCAACGGAAAGTATTGGATTTTTGTGAATTTTATGACAAACATTCTAATCCCTATAGGTGTCATGGATAAATAAAATGTCATCAAACCTTGCATTAAAGGCATTTACGACCGTAGGCGAGAAGTGTTTTCCACTCTCTGCAAGTATCTCATTTCTTGCATTTTCTGCAGGCCATGCGTCTTTATAGGTTCGTTTACTTGTCAGAGCATCAAACGCATCCGCCACCGCAACTATTTGAGCGGATATATCGATCTGATTCTCCATGAGACCTCTGGTATAACCCTCTCCGTCCCATCTTTCATGATGTTCTGAGGCAATGATCTGCGCGAGATGCATTATCTCATCATCCTGATTGCTAAGAAGCTCGCGTCCATAGTCCACGTGTTTCTTCATTATTTCAAATTCTTCCTGTGTAAGCCCGGTCGGTTTCTCGAGGATCTCATTCGGGATCATGATCTTGCCGATATCATGCATCATCGAAGCGATCCTTATGTATTGCACCTTTTTTTCATCAAACCCGAGCTCACGGGCAAGTAATGCACTGTACTCTGAAACACGACGTACATGCTGTCCAGTCTGGGGCGATTTTCGCTCGATAACCTGCGCAAAAGCCAGGATCGTTTTTTCCTGAGCGCCCTGCAGCTGACCTGCAAGTGTTTCTCGCTCAACATTTGCATGCGCAGTAGAAACCATATGATAGATAAGGACACATTCAAGCACAAATATAAATGTACCAAGTACTGTCATCCATTTATCGAGGATAAAGGCAACCGGGCGATCCTCTATCATATAGGTAAGATTTGTTCCCATATGGACTGCTTCCGTAAGGAGCAGCGTAATGACTATTTCCATTATGAGCCCTCGATGGGAAAAATCATCCCATCTGCGCCTCAGGAACAGAAATTCATTTCTCATACTAAAGCCATATATGAGAACCATGCATCCCATAAATATGCATATCTGCCAATACTGCTCAGACATGATCATGGCAGTTGTTTCCGCAGTTTCAAAAAGCGCGTAGAAACAAAATGCCATGGAATACGGTATTACTGCGATCTTTGACAAAAAACTCGCCATGATCGGAACAGGTATTAGCATCAAAATAAACTGCAAGCCGAACCTAAATACGTAAACACTATTGGATGGCATCACTTCATAATCAAGCAGATAATTCGCAAAGTATGCCAATGGAGGAAGCGTAACGAACTGCCAGAAATCGATGGAGATCAACGCCGTAAATATTGTTGCTTTTACAGCTTCTTCTCTTCTCCTCTTTCGATATGACAGATACCATGCTCCTATCGTAAATATAAGCATATTTATGATAAGAGGATAGCCCCTGTGTAAAAATTCAATGTAGTACTTCAGTATCGCGCCGTTTTTCATGACGATCACACTTGCTTTGTTACAACGTGATCTGCATCCTTAAATATCGAGTCTGCAGGTACAACACCGCGAACACGTGATAAAGGATAAATATTGCTGTTTCTGCCAATAACAGAGCCGGGATTAAGCACAGAATTGCAGCCTACCTCTACATGATCTCCAAGCATGGCACCAAACTTTTTGAGGCCGGTCTCGATTTCTTCTCCGTTTTGTGACTTCACGACAACAAGCTTTTTATCAGACTTTACATTAGAAGTAATGGAACCTGCTCCCATGTGAGAATAGAAACCGAGTATGGAATCACCTACATAATTGTAATGCGGAACCTGAACATGATTGAACAGGATGACATTCTTAAGCTCTGTAGAATTTCCAACAACACAGTCATTTCCTACTAATGCCTTTCCGCGGATAAACGCGCACTGACGTACTTCTGTGCGCTCACCGATGATACACGGACCTGTGATGGACACAGTCGGCCATACCTTTGCAGACTTTGCGATCCAAATATTTTCGCCCTTCTGCTCATACACTTCAGGATCGAGTGTGGGACCGATCTTAAGGATCAGCTCTTCGATACCCTTAAGTGCTTCCCACGGATAGGTAAATCCTGCGAGATATTCTCCTGCTAAAGTTTCATTAAGATCGTACAGATTTTTGATTTCTGCTTCCTTCATTTTTTATTCCTTTCATTAACCGGGAATTTCCCGTATTTTTTGACGTATCACGTAACTCAGATCTTTTCCCCGGACTCTTTCTACATATCGGGTAACGTACTTATCGAGTTTTTCCTGATATTCGTCCGGTGATATCTCGCCTCTCTCAACTCCTGAGAGACCTTTTTCCCAGCTGGCTGTCATTTCGGGATTAAGCATGCCGGGCATTGTAAGGTATACTACCTCGTAGACCATTTCGCCGAATTTGCCTGGGGTCAGTACCTGCTTCTTACTATTTAGATAACCGATCTTTACGAGTTTCTCTATGATGCCTGCTCTGGTTGCACTCGTACCGATACCGGCGCCCTTTATCTGCGCTCTTAGTTCCTCGTCTTCGATCAGCTGACCTGCATTCTCCATGGCAAGTACCATGGAACCGGAGGTGTATCGCTTCGGCGGAGTTGTTTTTCCATTCTTCATATTGAATCCGGCGATTCCGACTTCCAGATTTTTCTTTAATTCTCCTGCGATGGCGGTGAGATCAACTTCGTTTTCTTCTTCCTCTTCATCTTCACCGTCGCTATCTGCATTTTCAGCCTTTTCATCTTCCGGCTTCTTTGCTTTCTCCTGCTTTGCAAGGATCTTTTTGTCCTGACCTGTTATTACATAAAATCCGGGCTCTTTGAGGACTTTCGATGATGTAAAGAAATGCTCTGTTCCTACCAGTGTTTCCAGCGTGATCTTTTGGAACACTGCAGGAGGGTAAAAGATCGAGAGAAATCTCCTTACTATCATGTCATAGACACGTTTACAGAGATCACTCACATTATTGTATTCAGATACATTTCCTGTCGGGATGATGGCATAGTGATCTGTGACCTTGCTGTCATCTGTGTACGGTTTTTTGTTGATCCCAGTATATAGTTTATTATCGAGAATGTTCTTTGTAAACTCTGCTGTGGGCGGATATTTTAAAACACCGTTCAAATTTTTGCTGATTTCCTTTGCTACAGCCGATGAAAGCACTCTCGCATCTGTTCTCGGATATGTTGTAAGTTTTTTCTCATATAGCTCCTGTGCAGCTGCAAGTGTCTGCTCGGGGCTTATCTTGAAACGCTTGGAACATGCCGCCTGTAGTTCTGCAAGGTTATATAAAAGCGGCGGTTTCTTTTTTTCCTGATTTTTATTTACGGACAGGATAGTTCCATGGTCTTCTTCCTGTAGCTTTTCTACGAGTTTTTTTGCTTCTTCTTCGTCCAGAAATCCTTTTTCATTGTAGATTTTTGGTGAACCGTAGTAGGCTGAGCCTTCCACCGCTTTCCATTCACCTGTGTACTGTCCGTCGGGAAGTGTAAATGTTCCTATTAATCTGTAAAAAATCGTTTCTTTGAAATTTCTGATCTCTCTTTCCCGGCGAACTACCATTCCGAGAACACAGGTCATTACGCGTCCTACTGCTATGGCTGCGTATTTTTTTGTACCTGCGGCGTCATTCAGCATGCCTGCATAGCGTACTGAAAGCGCTCTTGAGAAATTGATACCCATAGCGTAGTCTTCTATACCACGCATAATGCCTGCATTTCCGAGGTTGTCGTATTCCGAGTAGGGTTTTGCTTCCCTCATGCCCCGGCTTATTTCTTCCTCGGTAGTGGAGTCGATCCAGACACGCCGTTCATCCATTCCTTCCCGGACACCACCGTAACGACGGATAAGTTCCTCGATGACCTGTCCTTCTCGTCCCGAGTCTCCTGCCCATAGCACAGTGCCGATATCTTCTCTATGAAGCAGCGAATTTACAACATCATATTGCTTTTTGACATTTCCTATTACTTCATATTTATATGTCTGCGGCAAAAAGGGAAGATCTTTGAGATTCCACTTTTTATATTTTTCATCGTATTTTTCCGGATAACACATTTCTACCAGATGACCTACGCACCAGGTTATGACGTATTCTCCGTTTTCGATGGAACCGTTACGATTTCCGGAAACATGCAGGATCTTCGCATATTCACGGGCAACGGACGGTTTCTCTGTTATGATCAAAGTTTTTAACTTCTTACTGCTTTCCTCACTCAAATCAGCTAATCTCCATTACTATGATGACAGGATTTTTACTTTTGCCCCTGTCCTCATATGATAGTTTTCGTGAATACTCATTATAACATGATTAGACTTTTTTAGACATTGAAAAAGGACTGCCAAATAATGACAGTCCCATTTTACGCTATTTATCAAACATTAATTCACAAGCATTACTTCTTTGTGATATAGCCCTTTGCCTTCAGGAGCTCTGCGCAAAGTACTCCGCCGCCTGCTGCTCCACGAACAGTGTTGTGAGAAAGTCCTACGAACTTGTAATCGAAAAGGCTGTCCTCACGAAGACGTCCGATGGATACACCAAAGCCGTTCTCATAATTTACATCGAGATCAACCTGCGGACGATTGTCCTCAGTGAGATACTGGATAAACTGCTTCGGAGCTGACGGAAGTCCGAGCTTCTGAGGCTCGCCGCTGTAATTTACCATAGCATCGATCAGCTGCTCCTTGGTAGGCTTCTTTGCAAACTTTACAAATACTGTAGCTGTGTGACCGTTAAGGATCGGAACACGGATGCACTGAGCTGTGATCTTTGGACCTGCTGCGGGCTCGATGTGATCTCCCTCTACATGACCAAATACTCTAAGAGGCTCTTTCTCACTCTTTTCTTCCTCTCCGGAGATGAAAGGAATGATGTTGTGCTCCATCTCAGGCCAGTCCTTAAATGTCTTTCCTGCACCGGAGATTGCCTGATAGGTAGAAACAACAACTTCTGTCGGCTCAAACTCTTTCCATGCCCAGAGAACAGGTGCATAAGACTGAATAGAGCAGTTCGGCTTTACTGCGATAAATCCGCGCTTTGTACCAAGTCTCTTTTTCTGAGCCTCGATAACTTCTGCGTGTTCCGGATTGATCTCAGGAACGATCATCGGTACATCCGGTGTCCAGCGGTGTGCGCTGTTATTTGATACTACCGGTGTCTCAGTCTTTGCATAAGCTTCCTCGATAGCCTTGATCTCTTCCTTGCTCATATCTACAGCTGAGAAGCAGAAATCAACGTCCTTTGCTACATTCTCAACGTCACTTACATCACGTACGACGATCTTCTTAACAGCTTCCGGCATCGGTGTGTCCATCTTCCAGCGATCACCGATTGCTTCTTCGTATGTTTTGCCGGCACTTCTGGGGCTTGCAGCAATAACAGTTACTTCAAACCAAGGGTGATTTTCCAGCAGTGAAATAAATCTCTGACCAACCATACCGGTTCCGCCAAGAATAGCAACATTGAGCTTTTCAGACATGATTTTTTCTCCTCTTTTCGGGTCCGTTCCCGTAACTTGATTATTGTCACACTATATTAGTCGTATGCGTAGCTGCATGAGCCGTTATGCGTTAATGCGCTAAAGTGTGAAACTGACGTTTAATATACTCCTGTAAGCTTATTTTGTCAACCCTGTACGTGCAATTGTTTTTTTGAGACGGACACCGTGGTGTAACAGTTCACACGTAAACGGAGCACTACGCTGCGGAGTTTACGACCAAGAAAGATGAAAAGCCATTGGATTTTGCCCATCGCCGGAGGCGATTTAATTGGCAAAATCCGTTACGTGAGCGAGCTGGAAGCGAGTGAACAGTAACACCGTGGTTATTGTCTCGATCTGTAAGCGAGTGAACAGTAATGACACTGCTATCTTAAAATGACTGTTTCTTAAGATACTCGTGATAAAAAGCTGCATTTTTTTCCATGGACTCATGTCCCGGAGCGCCAAAAGTCAGGCGTTTCTCAACGCATGTCCTGAGCGCGATGGCTTCATAGATGTCATCTTCAAATACTTCGCTCTCGCTCTTCCACTCATCCATAGTAAGGTCATCCATTGCCTTGCCTTCTTCGAGGCACTTAAGTACCAGACGACCGATAATGGAATGTGCATCACGGAACGGAACGCCCTTCTTTACGAGGTAGTCTGCTGCATCGGTAGCATTTGTAAAGCCGTTCTTTGCGCTCTTTTCCATTACGTCATTTCTGAATTTCATAGTGGAGACCATGCCTGTGAAAAGGTGAAGGCAATCGGTAACTGTATCTATCGCGTCAAAAACGACTTCTTTATCTTCCTGCATATCCTTGTCGTAAGCAAGCGGTATGCCCTTCATGGTTGTGAGCATACTCATAAGCGCGCCGTAAACCCTGCCTGTCTTTCCGCGTACGAGCTCAGCGATATCGGGATTCTTTTTCTGCGGCATGATACTGGAACCGGTGCTGAAACGATCATCGATCTCAACAAAACGGTACTCATTTGAATTCCAGATGATGACTTCCTCTGAAAATCTGCTGAGATGCATCATGATAGTTGACAATGCAGATAAGAACTCAATGAGGTAATCCCTGTCAGATACAGAGTCCATGCTGTTTCTGGTAGGTCCAAGCTTAAATCCAAGCTTTTCTGCAGTAAACTCACGGTCAAGCGGATATGTTGTACCTGCAAGAGCGCCGCTTCCGAGCGGACAGCTGTCCATTCTGTTATAAATGTCCTTAAGACGTGAACGGTCACGAATGAACATCTCAAAGTAAGCTCCCATGTGATGAGCCAGTGTCACAGGCTGAGCCTTCTGAAGATGTGTAAATCCGGGCATGAAAGTATCGAGATTATTGTCAATGATATCTGAAAGAGCCTCCTGCAGATGGAACAGGCTCTCATCAACAGCCTTTACAGCTTTTCTGGTATAAAGCTTCATATCGAGCGCAACCTGATCATTTCGACTGCGTCCTGTATGAAGTCTTTTTCCTGCATCACCGATCCTCTCAGTGAGCACAGCTTCTACAAAAGAATGTACATCTTCGTATTTATCGGTTATTTCGATCTTACCTGCATCGACATCGGCTATGATACTCTTTAAGCCTTCAGCAATGGCTTTTCCGTCCTCTTCGCTGATGATGCCGGTTCTCGCAAGCATCTCTGCATGTGCGAGGCTGCCCTCTATATCCTCATGTACCAGTCTCTTGTCAAAATAGATAGACGCATTAAACCTGTATGCATCCTGATCTGTCGCAGACTGAAAACGTCCGCCCCATAACTGTGCCAACTGTTGATCCTCCTATTTTCTCAATCGTCGAATTTGCCCTTGATCACGGAAATCACAGACAGATAAACAACTGCTCCCGTAAGAACTATGGTAAACATCCCGGTTACTGCACCGATAACTATGAGAAGCGCAACCAGAGCAAGTGAAGCCCATGTAGGCGCATTTCCCATAAAAACACCCATGAGAAGTACTATCACCATCGCAATAGCAACTACCGGTACAGACATAGTCTCAACATGCACATGTGCCAAAGCACAAATGATCAGCACAACAACTACCGCTGCGATACCTATCAGAGAAAGTGTATCCCGTGAAAGTACAGCATCTTTGTACTCCCGCCGGACGTTTCTCTTCTTGCGGTCATCCTTTGATTCTGCATGCCGAAGTACTTCTGTTCTGCTGTTATTTGATGAAACGGTGGGATGACTAAGATCTTCCGTAATGTTTACCTTGTCAATGTTTTTCGCATCTGTATTCAATTTCACGCCCCCCCTGTGACCAAATTTTTCCCCTTGATCCAAACGCCCTTCCGAACGTTGTTTATGCTTTTATTTTAGTGCACAGAAGCATAAGCGTCAACGGCTTTTTCACTTTAAAGTGAGGAAGCAACAGCTTCCCCAAGGGCCTTTGAAAGCTGATCTGCACAAGAAGTGTTTTTAAATCCACAGGTATTTCCTGCAAGGACTTCTTTTACTTTTTCTGCATCCATTCCCTCTACCAGACGTGCTATCGCCTTGAGGTTTCCGTTGCAGCCTCCCTGAAACTGTAAATTGTGAACGCACTTATTATCATCAAGCTCAAAGCTGATATTAGTTGCACAAACGCCCTTTGTCTTATAGTTGTACTGCATTTTAGATCTCCTTATTCGAAACATCTTAATTGGTAAAAAAGGTGGGCAGATAGAACTCTGCCCACCGCTTAAAGCACATTATATGATGTCAGGGTCAAAAGGTCAAAATCCGATTGTGCTTGCACAAAGAGGATTGAGACCTTGGGACCCGCAAAACACGAGCAAGTAGCGTTATTACGCGGAATGCGAGTGTTTTAGGATTGCGGGAATTGCGTAGCAATGAAGCAATCCGTGACATCAGTAAGGGGCAAAATTTACTTTTGACCCTTACATCCTTATATTTTGCACAATTTAATATGTCAACAATACCTGATCACTTATTATCATCTGTCCAATCGCTGTTATCATGTTTTTTTCTGTGCTTTTCCTTCCTTTTTGCAATCTTCTCAGCAACCTTTTCATCCAGTTCCTTAAGCTTGCGTTTCTGCATTTCTTCTCGAGAAAGGGTCTTTGCCTGCATCTTTTCACGATGACGCTTCTGCACTCTGGCAGCCTTTGCGCGAACTCTGTCAAGCAGGAGATAGAATGTAGGCAGGAGGAGCAATGTAAGTATCGTGGAAGAAAAAAGTCCGCCGACGATAACCGCAGACATTGCCTGCATTGACTCTGCACCCTTTGCGAGGCCAAAAGCCTGCGGGATCATGGCAAGCATGGTAGTAAGCGTAGTCATAAGGATCGGACGCATACGTCCTGTTCCGGAATCAACCAGTGCCTCTACCGTATCCATACCCGCTGCCTGATTCTGCTTTGCCATATCGATAAGGATAATACCGTTATTAACAACGATACCTGCCAGCATCAATACACCCATGAGAGCAACCATGCTGACTTTGATATTCATAACCAGCAGGAACAGGATAGAACCGATAGCCGCAAACGGGAGGCAGAGCATGATAAGTATGGAATCAGCTATTGACTCAAACTGGATCGCCATAACCATGAATACGAGGAATATGGCGATTCCGATCGCCTGTCCGAGAGCTGCAAACTCTTCGTTCTGCATCTCCATCATTGATGAAGTTTCAAAGGTAACATTATCAAATTCCATCTGACCTACGGTCTGGTCAAGTTTTGCTGAGATCTCGTCTTTAGTCGATGATGTCATTGTCGCCGTAATGGTCGCGCGGTAAGCTCCATCCTCTCTGGTGATGCTCTGAGGCGCGGACGCAAATACTACCGAACCGATCTCTGAAAGCGGAACACTTGCTCCCTTTGAGTTTGTAAAGGTCATTGCCTCGAGATCCGCAACGTTGTCGTAATATCCCTTGGGATACTCGACTGTAACGTCATAGGACTCATCATCGATAGAAACCTCCAGCGCCTTCTTTCCACTCATATTGTAGTAGATAAGTCCGGCAACTGCCTGAGCACTGAATCCCTTTGCCTGCGCCATTACAGGGTCGATAACAACCTTAGCCTTGGTTCCGGTCTCCTGTATGGAGTTAGAAACTCTAAGCACTCCGTTGGTATTGTGCATTGTCTCAACAATCTGAGCTGCTGCGGCTTTAAGGTCATCTCTATCCGTCGAAGCAATATCAAATTCTTTCGTATCCGCGTTCGTCATGCTCGACATACCCATGGACGAACCTGCACTTGCGGAAATCTCGCATATCGATGAGAAATTGGCAAGCTTTGTATTGTACTCATCAACTATATCCTGCGTTGCAAGTTTTGAATCATCAGACTTGTACGCAGTAAGCGATGCTTCTGCAGATGACTGCGACGTATCCGATGTATAGGTATCGATATCCGGATCATCTGCTAGGTACTTTTCGAGCTTCAGAACTACCTCATCCATCACTTCCAGCTTTACATTTGGCTTGAAGGTTACATCGATACTAACGATACCTTCATCCGTAGCTGCCATAAGCTCTGACTGAAGCAATCCTGTGAGACTCAGAGTAATAACCAGCAATACTATCGCAAATACAAAGGTTAACTTTCTCCACTTCAATACAAAACGCAATACTTTTTCATAACGCCTCGAAACCCATCCGAGTATCCTGTTTGTGATGATACCCTTTTTCTCAACAGGTCTGTAGATAGAGAAGCAAAGCGGTATAAGCGTGATCGCAGAGACCAGTGATGCCATCAGCGCGAAGATAATGGTGAAACCGAGCTGCTTAAACATCTGTCCGGAAAGACCTTCCATAACAGACAGCGGCAGGTAAACAACGACTGTTGTAATAGTCGAAGCTATTACCGAATTCATAACGATACTCGTACCTTCAAGCGCAGCTTCGCGGAAAGAAAGTCCTTCCGATCGTTTTCGGAAGCACATTTCCAGTACTACGACGGCATTATCTGTCATCATACCGACCGCAATGACAAGGGATGAAAGCGTGATGACATTTAGGTCAAACCCTGCAAAGTACATACAGATAAGTGTCACCATGAGGGACACCGGCATGGTACTTCCTACGATAAGTGAACCTTTCAGATCACCGAAGAAAATAAACAGAACGCCCATTGCAAGGAGAACCGCCTGAACTACCGTCTGTCCAACCTTAGTCAGTCTGTCCAGGATCTCATCAGCCGAATCGTTAACTGTCTCAAAAATGAGATTTGGGTTCTTCTTCTCGATGGAAATCATGGCTTTCTTAACTGCCCTTGAGAGAGTAACCGCTGATTCCGACTGTTTTTTCTTTATGCTGACATTTACGGATTCATGTCCGTTGTAACGGCTCAAGGATGAAGCTTCTTTATTCTGATAGCTGATATTTGCAACATCAGAAAGATGTATTACTTCTCCGGAAGAGGTTGTGATCGGAACCTGCTCAAGCTCAGCGATCTTTTCATATTTTACCTCAGCGTTAAGGGAGAGCTTTTGATCACCTGCAGTTACATCACCTGCCGGCATCGTGAAATTAACGGCAGTTATCGCGCTTGCGATATCGGAGATCCCGAGTCCGTACTGACTTACATATTCCGGTACGAGGCTGACGCTGATGTATTTGTCATCACCGCCGGACACTTCTACCTGCGCAACTTCACTGACCTTTGTAAGCTCCGGTTTAACATTATCATTTACTGCCTGAAGCACATTGATATCATCACTTGTACCTGAAATAGAGTAGGTGATATCAGCCATGGAGTTCATATCGATCTCCATGATAGTCGGATCGGATGTGTCATCCGGAAGACTTCCCTTTACACCATCGATTGCAGACTTTACATCGTCATACGCTTCGTCCATATCTGTACCGTATTCAAAGGTAAGCTGGAGTGAACCGTAGTTTTCATTTGCCGTAGCGCTTGTAGACTTCAATCCTGATATGGAATCGCAGGCATCGGCGATCTTATCGACAACAAGTTCATCGACTTCCTCAGGTGAAGCACCGGAATAAACAACCGATACAAAAAGCATCGGCATGGTCATATCCGGCATCAGCTTCATCGAGATATTGGATAACGATAAAAGTGCAAACAGCACCAACGCGATTACAGAAACGACCGCTGTGACCGGACGGTTCAGTACGCCTTTAACAAATCCTTTCATTCTGCTGCCTCCGTAGCGGACTCTGACGCGTTTTCATCTTCTGCGCTGTCCTCATTTGTGTCCTTTTTTTCGCCTGCATTGCCGGAAACTGTATCCGCAGAAACAGTCTCAGTCACGGCAGACGGCTTTACAGCAGCCTTTTTGCTCTTATCTACAGTTGTAGCTGTGACATCAATTTCTGATCCGTCGGTAAGCTGACTTGACCAGCTGACGATTACTTCATCATCTGTAGTAAGTCCACTCTCAACTGCAATATATTTCTCATCAGAAATGCCGACTTCAATGTTTACACGTCTTGCTGTTCCGTTTTCATTTACATATACATACGCCTGCTCATCCTCATAGTAAACAGCGTCCAGAGGAACTGTTATGGTATTTGCAGCCTCACGGGTTATTGTACGGACGCTTACATTTGATCCGTTGATGAATCCAGGATTTCCCTGTGCTACAGCTTCTACCTTAAACAGATTTTTGTCTGCATCGAGAGTCGTTCCTATTGAAGTGATCACTGCTTCATACTCTTCCCCATTCTTGGTAACGACAGCAGTATTTCCGACCTTCATATTTTCAGCTGATTCCTCTGCTACATAGAAGACGATCTTATTTAAGGAATCGCTTTCAATTACATACGCACTCGAACCGGAAGCAGCCATATTGTGAAGTGATACATTTATCGCCGTAATGGTTCCGCTTACCGGTGCGGTAATAATTGTATTGTCCAATGCCATTTTTGCATTTTCCAGAGTAGACTTTGCCTGCTGAACTGATGCTTCTGAACTCGTAAGGCTGGCATCCGCGCCGACAACCTGTGCGTTTACGCTGTAAAGAGTTGCAGCCTTTCCATAGGTTTCATAGTCCTGAAGCTGCTGCTCTGCATATGCCTGGCTGTTCTGAGCAACATAGTAATTCATTTCCGCATTGCCGGCAGAATATTCTGCACTCTTTTTCTGGAAGTTTGCAGAATCCTCCGCTGATTCATAACTCTTTTCTGAAGACTTGGCTGTGGACACAGCTGTCTGTGCTTCGGTTATGGCGGAATTCAACGCATTTTCTCCTGAATATCCCTGATCCTTAAGCCATGCAAGTGCTGCAGCCTCTCCATCGGAAGATTTTTTACTGTTATAAGTATCCCTTATGGACTTCAGCTGATTTACCAGTTTTTTCGCTCTCTTCTTTGATTTTTCTGCATCATTTGCGTTACCGTGAGCATCAGATTCATTATCCGCATAGAAATCCACGCTGTTCTGTGCACTGCCAAGATTATTCGCTGCCTGCTGTACTCCTGCCTTTGCAGAATCAACAGCCTGTTGTAACTGCATCTCGGTAGTTCCCATGGTTCCGAGTGTCTGTGTAGCAGCTGCCTTTGTGCTGGCTGCAGTTGCCTGCTGAGCTGTATAGCCTGCCTCTGCACTCTTCAAGGTTGCCTGCGCCTGCTGCAGAGAAATCTTTGCAGACTCATCATCTACTCTGAAAAGGAGATCTCCCTCATTTACGTGATCACCTATTTCAAAATTTTTTTCTACGACTTCACCGGAAGCCTTTGGTACTACAGTTACCGTCGTATCTGCCTCTATTGTTGCTGCGAAGTTTGAACTGATGGAGACTGTTCTGACTTCCGGAGACGCGGTTTCTACACTTACTGCATTTGATACTTCCATAGTTGCGTCTTCTACAGCCGGCTTACTGCTTCCGCATGCCGTAAGAAGACTGCCCGATGCTAAAATTGCAGAAAGAAGGACACACAGACCCTTTTCCTTTAATCGATTCATAAATTTTCTCCTCCATAAACACATGTGTAAAATAGGCAAAATAAAACGGTCACTATTTTTTAGGACCGAAAAAAAACGAAACACCATGTCCGTGAACTTTTCACATGATACTGTTCACTCGCTTACAGCTCGCTCACGTAACAGGTTTTGCCAATTAAATCGCCCTCGGCGATGGGCAAAACCTAGTGGCTTTTCTGCGTTTTTTACGTAAACTCCGCAGTAAATGCTCCGTTTACGTGTGAACAACCAAGTCACATGATACTATTACTCCATAAACTCAAAATAAACTTTTCTTAATATTTTTTGAGTTTATATTTGTTTAATAAAACGGTGTTAGAATAAACAAGAAATAAATGATTCTTGCAAATGCTGAAACGCTGCACCAAATATAGTAACATATTTAATGTACAAATTTCTGTATTTTTGTAGATTTTAACCTTATTTTCTCTTAATATATCGGACAATTTTATGTATACATAAAGTCACTTTTACGGGAGATTCCACAATGTTTAATATTTTGATCGTTGAAGATGATAAGAATACGAGACGTCTCATGACGGCAGTTCTCAGTGCCAATGGTTATACAACATTAACAGCCGGGAATGGTCTGGACGCATTTAAGACAATGGAGACCAATCATGTAGATCTGATCGTTTTGGATGTGATGATGCCCGAGATGGACGGATATACTTTTGCAAAAGAGCTCCGCTCCGCGGGAAGTGATCTTCCTATCCTGATGGTCAGCGCAAAGGTCCTGCCTGCTGACAGGATCGAAGGTTTCCGTTCCGGCACCGATGACTATATGACAAAGCCTGTGGATGAAGAGGAAATGCTTTTACGCATACAGGCGCTCCTCAGGCGGGCACGGATCAGTTCGGAGCATGTCCTTAATATAGGAAATGTAATACTGAATTACGACAGCTTTTCCGTAACTCAGGGTGATTCCGCTCCTCAGATACTCCCACAGAAGGAATTTTTGCTTCTGTATAAGCTTCTCTCCTACCCCGGAAAGATCTTTACGAGGATACAGCTCATGGATGAATTTTGGGGGCCTGATTCCGAGTCTGATGAAGCAACCGTGACCGTGCATATAAACAGACTTCGTAAACGTTTTGACGGCTGCAGAGCATTTACTATCGAAACTGTGCGCGGACTTGGGTACAGAGCCGTTAAGCATATCGAATGATCATAGCGAGGTTTTTATGCTTCCATACAAAGACAAAACAAAAGAGATCCGTTCCAATATTGAGTTTGCTCGGAAAAATTCTCACAAACGCATGGCTCTCATTTATGGCGGACTTATCTTTTTTTCAACATTACTGACCGTCATCCTATCCGCGTATCTGACGTATTTTGGAATTACACATATTCCTTTTATTCATGACTATGTGACGACTTCTATAGTAACGTTCCTGCTTGTTCTGGTCGTTGTCAGTTCATTTATCGGAATGATACTTACGATCATCATCGTACACTTTCCGCTGCGTCCGATATCCCGCATTATAAGCGCAGTCGATACACTCGCAAACGGCGACTTCACTGTAAGAGTGCCTGATAACTATACTCTGAGTCCTATGCGTGCCCTTGCAAAGTCAGTTAACCGTCTGGCCGAGGAACTGGGAAATACCGAACTTCTTAGAAGTGATTTTATCGATGACTTTTCCCATGAGTTTAAGACTCCTATCGTATCGATCCGCGGTTTTGCGCGGATACTTAAAAGTGGAAATTGCACTGAGGAAGAAAAAAATGAATATCTGGACATCATTTTGGAGGAATCTACAAGACTTGCCTCTCTGTCCACAAACGTGCTGAATCTGAACAGGATCGAGAAACAGACTATCCGCACAAACGATCAGCTCTTTAACTTTGCAGAAATGGTCAGGCGTGTCATTCTGATGCTTGAAACCAAATGGTCCAGAAAAAATATCAGTCTGGATATAGACCTCGACGAACTTGATTATTATGGGGATCCCGATCTTCTGAGCCAGCTCTGCATTAACATCATCGATAATGCGATCAAATTTTCTCCGGCCGAAGGTGATGTAAAGATCTCCCTTAAACCTGCGCCAGGGGCTGAGGATGTGAACAAAGCTAAAAAAGCTGCTCACGGATCATCTATAATTTTTACCGTCGAGGATCACGGAGCCGGAATGACTCCCGATGAAAAGGATCGTGTCTTTGAAAAGTTTTTCCAGGGAGATTCCTCCCACTCCACAGAAGGGAACGGTCTGGGGCTTTCCGTTGTACAAAAAATCGTCAACCTGTATAACGGCCATATAAATATAGAAAGCACTCCCGGAGAAGGAAGTACATTTATCATAGAATTGTAAAAAGGGCTGTGAAAGATTTTTTCTTTCACAACCCTTTCTTTTTTAACCATTCATCTCTTATGGACGTTCACTCATAGGTACATATTCCTGTACAGCTGAAACTGGCTTATACGCAGGACGTATGATCTTTCCATTGTTTGATAATTCCTCAATTCTGTGAGCACTCCAACCGGCGATACGTGCGCAGGCAAAAAGAGGTGTAAAGAGTTCTTCCGGAAGACCAAGCATTTTGTAAACAAATCCGGAATAAAAGTCCACATTACAACAAACACCCTTATAAATAGGACGCTCTGCAGCGATAAGTTCCGGTCCGATCTTTTCTACCATGGCATAGAGTTCAAATTCTTCATCATAACCCTTTGCACGTGCAAGCTTTTCTACGAAAGACCGGAAGATAACCTCTCTCGGATCGGAGATGGAATAAACGGCATGTCCCATTCCATAGATAAGTCCGGCACGGTCAAATGCCTGCTTATTAAGAAGTTTATCGAGGTATTCACGTACCTGCTCCGGATCCTTGGTGTTTTCTACGTTCTGCTTCAGATCCTCCATCATATGTATAACTTTTATGTTTGCGCCGCCGTGACGCGGTCCCTTAAGAGAACCAAGAGACGCAGCAATGGCTGAGTATGTATCGGTTCCGGTGGAAGATACAACGTGAGTCGTAAAGGTGGAGTTATTTCCTCCGCCGTGATCCATATGCAGAACAAGCGCGATATCGAGTATCTTTGCCTCCAGATCAGTGTACTTACTGTCAGGACGCAGGATATACAGAAGGTTCTCTGCTGTGGACAGATCTTCCTGTGCACGGTGGATAAAGAGGCTCTGCCCATCATGATAGTGCGAATATACTTGATATCCGTATACAGCAAGCATAGGGAAAAGAGATATCAGCTGTAAGCACTGACGAAGAACGTTAGGAACACTGATATCATCATCATTGTCATCATATGAGTACAAAGTCAGGACGCTTCGAGCCAGAGTATTCATCATGTCACGGCTCGGAGCCTTCATGATGATGTCACGCACAAAACTCGTAGGCAGGGAACGATAGGACCCGAGAAGCGCATTAAACTCATCCAGTTCTTTCTTATCCGGCAGGTGACCGAAAAGAAGCAGATAAGCACATTCCTCAAATCCAAAGCGGTTTTCTGATGAAAAACCGTTTACGAGATCTTTAATATTATAACCTCTGTAATAAAGATTACCTTCGTCCGGAAGGAGCTCTCCATTTACGAGCTTTTTTGCCTGAATGTCGGAAATATTGGTGAGACCGGCAAGAACACCCTTACCGTTCATATCACGGAGACCACGCTTTACATCATACTTGGTGTAAAGTTCCTGGTCGATAATGGTAGATTTGACTGCATCTTCTGCAAGTCTCCTGATCTCGGGGGTTACGGCTGAAAAAATAACTCTCTTGTCGTCCATTCATTTCTCCTTTATTACTGATTTATTGTTTCGCGGATAGGAAGAACCTGCGGCTTCCGCGATTTTCGTTAACTCAACTATATCTTTAACACTGTACATTCATAAAGCGTAATGAACGAAAATATCTCTTATCCAGCGTGACGATTCCGGACAGTTTATACGGTATATACAGTATAAAATACGTTACAGTTCACACGTAAACGGAGCATTTACTGCGGAGTTTACGACAAAAAAACTGAATAGCCATTGGATTTTGCCCATCGCCACAGGCGATTTAATTTGCAAAATCCGTTACGTGAGCGAGCTAAGAGCGAGCGAACAGTACCTAAAATACATGTGATACAGGAAGATTATCCCTAACGAAAAACGAATGTGTATATTTAACAAACGGCTCTGTATACCGTATGTATTATACAAATTCATGATACCACAAAAACGATCGTTTTTGTGCTATTTGAGCAAAGGTTAATAAATTATTCATGTATACACAATTTATAATTCCAAATCTGTTACTGTTCACTCGCTTACAGCTCGCTCACGTAACGGATTTACAAAATTGTAAGATAAAGAGATAAATGTTATAATTTCGACTATAACGCTTATATGAAGAAAGGAATACTATGTCTGATAAGAAGAATCCTGTTGTAACCATTACAATGGAAAACGGAGATGTTATGAAGGCTGAGCTGTATCCGGAGATCGCGCCGAATACTGTAAACAACTTCATCTCACTTATTAACCACAATTTCTATGATGGAGTTATCTTCCATCGCGTAATAAAGGGCTTTATGCTCCAGGGAGGAGATCCCGACGGAACAGGAATGGGCGGCCCGGGCTACTCTATCAAGGGTGAGTTTTCAAGCAACGGCTTTGAGAACAACCTTAAGCATGATGCCGGCGTTCTTTCAATGGCTCGTACAATGATCCCTGATTCTGCAGGAAGCCAGTTCTTTATCATGCACAAGAAGGCTCCGCACCTTGACGGCGAATATGCTGCATTCGGTAAGATCATCGAGGGAATGGATGTAGTAAATAAGATCGCTGAGACTGCTACAAGTTTTGACGATCGTCCGTACGAAGAGCAGAAGATCGAAACTATGACAGTTGAAACCTTCGGCGAAACATATCCTGATCCGGAGATTATCGAAGACTAATATATTTAGTGTTTTTAATGTAAACAAGTTACGCTAGGCTCGATAAGACCTCGCCAAGCGAACTTGCATAGCACGCACTAAGCTCGAAAATACCTCGCTAAGTGCTCCGCATAAAAAGAGCTGTAAACCAGATCTGATATTCTCAGATCACCGGTTTACAGCCCTTTTTTTCTATTATCAAAACGTCTTACTTCAAAAATTTGTCCTGTGCGGCCTTTGTCTGCCATGCAAATACTACGCATGTTGCAAGGAGGATCGCTGTTATAGCGAGTCCTACAGTGGAATTAGTGATCCCAGTATAATCCATATACAGTGATGCAGCGCCAAGAAGCAGGAAAAGTGTTCCGCATATATAATATACCGGACTCATCTTTTTTATAAATCCCGGAACATCATGTGCAGCCATGATATTTATATCTTTTCCGATAAGACCTGTACCTGTGATGGTACCTGTACGGTTCATCGTCACTGCACTATATAAGATATAAAGTCCGGCACAAACCTCGATAATGTCAAAAACCATGTTAAAACTATCACCCATAACAACTCCTCCAAGCCAAAATACACTGATCCAGCTTTTTTTATTTATTCGAATAACACTTTGTATATTGTATCATAAAGTACAATGCACTTCTATCAAAACAATCAATATTTTATACATTTTGTACTGATTACAGACCAATAGGCGCATTGAAATCAGCAATTTTTTCATTTATACTTTGAAGTGGAAAATCATAATAATGATGTAAAAAGCACTATTTTACCCTTACATCACAAAATTTTGACTAATCAGGGGGAAACGCTGATGGGCTTCGAAAATCTGAAGGTTTTGATCTGTGATGATTCTCTTCTTGCCAGAAAAAATCTCCGTGACGGATTAAAGGTTCTGGGTTGTACCAATATCACCGAGGTTTATGATGGTAAGGCTGCTGTCGACCAATATAAGGGATCGTCTTTTGATGTGGTCTTTCTCGATATCGTTATGCCGGTAATGGATGGAATAACTGCCGCCCGCGAAATCTGCGCAGCAGATCCAAACGCATATATTGTAATGGTTTCCTCCGTCGGTACACAGGTTCATTTACGAGAAGCAATTAAAGCCGGTGCAAGAGATTTCCTGCAAAAGCCTGCTACTCCGGAGCAGATACGCACTGCTCTTGAACATGTGACCGGGGGTGAAGATGAATGACAAAGCAAAGCCTTTATGTGGCTGAGCTGGTCTTTAATCTAAATCGTTTTGTGGATGAAAGGATCCGTTCCCGCCCCACAACGATTCTGGACCGGATACCAGATCAGTGTTTTATAGGTCAGACCATAACAGGCGACTATCAGGCGATCACCGGTATTTATGCCGAAAAGGATGTCCTGACTACTTTTGCTGTCAAGTATTCAAAGATCGAATTAGAGAAATATGACAGTATTGTTCCGGAACTGGCAGCCGACTTTATGAATCTTCATAACGGTCTGTTTCTGGTCAATTTATCCGATTCAGAGCATATCGAGTCAAGTCTCCTGCCTCCGATGATGGATCCGGACAAAAATATTTCTGCTCCAGACCACGATCCGCAGACAGTTTATCAGATGCCTGTTGAATTTGACTTTGGTGTTGTTAACTTTATATTGGCAGAATAAAAGCTGTGTGGAAATTTTTCCACACAGCTTTTTAGATGCTATATTCGCGGATGATCCGGCAAAGTCGGGTGCGATATTATTTTTTAAGATACTCTTCTACTACATTCTGCATCTCATTTATCTCGCAGGTAGTCTTGTGAAGAATGTCTGCGTTGCGGATCTCTTCGATAGCGTTAGGGATCTCAACGTTTCCGATCTTTGAAAGCTCATCAGCAAGCTCGAAGTCATCTTCTACAGATGCATACTTCTGATCAACAGCAGTCATAACGCTCTTTGTGAACTTGAACGGGCTTGCTGTAGAAGCAATGACTGTAGGAGTCTCATCGCCTGTCTCCTTAACATACTGATCATATGCGCTTCCTGCAACTGCAGTATGTGTGTCGATGATATAGCCTGTATTTCCATATAATTCATGGATCTTTTCAGCTGTCTGAGCCTCAGATGCATAGAAACCACAGAAATCGTTGAGGTTTTCCTTCATTTCATCAGTGATCTCATACTTACCGGTCTCACGAAGGCTCTCCATGAATGCACGGTTCTTCTCAGGATCGTTTCCTGCAATGTGGTAGATCAGACGCTCAAGATTGCTTGAGATCAGGATATCCATGGAAGGTGATGTAGTAAGGATAAACTGTCTGTTTCTATCATAGGTACCTGTCTTAAAGAAATCAAAAAGTACCTTATTTTCATTTGATGCACAGATAAGCTTATTGATCGGAAGACCCATATTCTTTGCATAGTAAGCTGCAAGGATGTTACCGAAGTTTCCTGTCGGAACTACTACATTGATCTTCTCTCCGTCCTTAATACGCTCATTCTCAAGGAGTCTGGTATATGCATATACATAATAAACGATCTGTGGAACCAGACGTCCGATATTGATGGAGTTCGCAGATGAGAACTGGAAGCCTTCCTTACCGATAGCATCGTTAAGTTCTCTGTTTGCAAACATCTTCTTTACGTTTGTCTGGCAGTCATCGAAATTACCATTAACTCCGACAACCATTGTGTTTTTACCCTTTTCAGTAACCATCTGAAGCTTCTGAACAGGGCTTACTCCATCCTTCGGATAGAAAACGATGATCCTTGTGCCCTCTACATCTGCGAAACCTGCAAGTGCAGCCTTGCCTGTGTCACCGCTGGTAGCTGTCAGGATAACTATATCGTTTGTGATCTTATTTTTCTTTGCGGAAGTGATCATCAGATGCGGAAGGATCGAAAGAGCCATATCCTTAAACGCGATAGTCTTTCCATGGAAAAGCTCAAGATAATAAGCCCCATCTGCCTCTGTAAGCGGAGCGATCTCTTCTGTGTCAAATTTTTCATCATATGCACTGTTGATGCAATGCTTTAACTCTTCCTCTGTGAAATCAGTCAGGAACTCTTTCATGACAGCATATGCTACGCCACGATAGTCCATCTCACTAAGTTCCTTTAATGAATACTGAAGTGAAGGGATCTTTTCGGGAACAAAAAGTCCGCCATCATCACAAAGTCCCTTAAGAATTGCTTCAGATGCTTTTACACGGGTTTCAGAATTTCTGGTACTGCGATAAAAAAGATCCATTAATTTCCTCATTTCTCAGAGTTTGTCTCTGTACTGCCTGCGTTGTAATACTTTAACGCGATGATGTGACTCATTATAGCACACGACTTTTTAAACCACAATATAAAGATGTCAGGGTCAAAAGTAAATTTCTTCGTAAGTAAAAAAGACCGCTGTTCTTTCAAACAACGGTCTCCATGTGAGGGGTATTATTAACACACTTTTTATACAAAAAAACTGTGACTACCTACTGTCTTTACTAATGTCTTATTTCCCCATGATGAACCACGGTGGAAATAAAGCGCTCCATTAGAAAGATCTGTTCCTGCAATAGCACTCTTTACCGCATTTACAGTATCCGCATTTGGAACTGCTGATGCAAAACTACCATTGCTTATCGGTCCAAACTGTCCGGGACTTGCAAGTACCGCTGAAATGGAATTTGCAAAATGCGGACTTCTCACTCTATTCAATACGACATTAGCAACCATGATCTTGCCATCTGTCGGTTCATGTCCGGCCTCTGCCTGAACGATCTTGCAAAGTGAATTAAAGTCATCTGTAGACATACCCGATGCTGAAAGTGAATCCTCAAAAGCCTTCTGCAGTTCTTCCTGCTTCTTAGCTTCTTCCTCAGCCTTTACTCTTGCTTCCTCTTCTGCCTTTTTACGCTCTGCCTCTGCCTTGATCTCCGCAGCCTTTGCCTCAGCCTCTGCCTTAGCTCTCGCTACTTCTTCCTCAGCAGCTTTTCTCTGCTCCTCTGCATCTGCCTGCGCCTTTGCAACAGCCTGCTGTGCTTCCTCAAGTGCTGCGGCCTGTGCATCTTCTACGGCATTTACAGTATTTTCTGTCGGAATTTCCTCAGCATGTGCTGTGACTCCTACAGTCGAAAGTGAAAGTGCCAGCGCCAGACAACCGCCAAATACTCTGGTTGCATAGTGTTTCTGTTTCAGTAAGCTCATATAACTCCTTCTGTGCTTGTTACTAATCCCCCGTCGATCTCTCCCAATTGAATCGATTATGTATTCAAAACATCAAGAATTTTGACTACAAGCGATAGTATAACATTATTTTTTCAATTTGTTAAGGAAATGTTACATTTAGATTTCATTTTGTAACTATGTATCAATACAATTTATTTCATTTTGTTAATATTTGTTTTATTCTCACAGATTTGTTATACTTTTATGTGTTAGAATTTTTGTGTATATGTACCAAAAATTGATTACAATTTACAAAAATTTGGGTTCCGCACTCCACTAATGCCCCATTTTTTCATACTTTTTTGGGATTTCATCATTTCGAAATTTTAAACAAAGATAATGATTATTAACCAATAAACGCCCTGTTATCAGCATTTTCGCAGGAAAAGAGGCCTAATCATGAAAAATATGACAGGAATTTCAAAATCTGTTAAGAAAGATGGAACAATTTATTACCGGGCTTCTCTGACCTATAAAGGAAAACACATCAGTCTCGGAAGCAGTACGTCTGCTGAGACTGCGCACCAGATGTATAAAGACGGAACCGATATTTTAGAGAAAAATCTGCATATCGCAGACTATTCATCAAAATCTGCTCTGCCTTTCGATAAATGGATTTCTCTTATTAATATGAGAGATAATAAGGTTTACCTTAAAAATCCGATCTATATGCACGCCAGTTTCTTTTCCTACTACCTTTCACCATCTGTAGAGCTGAAATTTGACATAGATGATCTTTTCTTTTATTCCGAGCACCGGATACAGGAACGTGGTGGTCATCTTTTCTGTGAAAATTACGGAACACAGGTCTCTTTGCGCTCGAGATACGGTATCCATCCATTTTCGGTAAAAGGACGCGATTACCGGTTCCTTAATGGTGACGATACTGATTTTAGATATGAGAATATAGAAGTAATCAATCACTATATGGGTGTTGAAAAAATACGTGTGAGATACCAGACGAGATGGCAGGCTTCTATTAATGTTCGCGGAGTTATGCGACTCGGTGTCTACGAGACTGAGGAAGAAGCTGCGATCGCTTTTAATAAAGCGCTTGATATGCTGGAGAGTATAGGGCAAAAAAAGACCGGGCTCATGCCAAATTACATTGACAATATGCCCGGTAGTAAATATGCAGATATTTATACGGAACTGAAACTTTCCGAACGTTTTACTTCTTATATAGATGAAGTCAAGGGCCAAGAGAAATCTTGACCCTTGTCATTACGCTATCTCACCGTATAATCCACAAACGAGATATCCAGATTAACATTTCCGTCTATGCCGTCGACCTGACCTTTATGTGTGTACTGCCACATATTGTAACGATATGGGAATACCGAAACAGGATCTGTGTCAAACAGCCACCAGTCGTAATCCTGTATCAGGTTCATGTCCATATGTTCAACAAATTGTTTCTTTGTTGCGCCGATCATGGGCGTATATCCATAAAGAGTTATGGTATCACAGAAAGCCTTTGCGATCGTTGCGAGTTCTGATTTTGACAGATCCTCTGTACGATACTTATCGTCAGCCACTTCCTCCGAAACAAAAACTATCGGATAGTCTACGGGGTGTCCCTGGATCGCAGCGATCACATAATTCGCCTCTTCTACGGCTTCTATAGGCGTGATCGCCATGGAATAAAAGTACACGCCTGTACGTATCCCATTAGATGAGCAGCCGTTAAGATTATTCTGAAACTCTTCATCTACAACCACTCTTCCAGATCCGTAACCTCTGGAACCCATTCGCAGCATGGCAAAGTCCACTCCGGCATCCGCAACTTTTTCCCAATCGATCTTTTTCTGATACATGGAAACATCTATTCCGCGGAAGGAAGTCTTCTTCCCGTTCAGAGCATAATCAACCCACACTCCGTCACGTACAAACGCTTCTTCATAGCGCTCATTTTTCTTTATGGTAGGATCAACAGAAGCAAACCAGGTCTTACCCTCTATAAGCTCATTTACATCAAAAACATTGCCTGATATTGTTTTTCTCTCTTTTGCCTGAGCTGAGTTTTCCAGATCTGATCCATTATCGGACACAGTCTTGTTTTCAGATACAGTCTCTTCTTTTTCTTCCGGCTTATCAGGTATTTCTTCTTCCTGTATCCTGTCGTCTTTTGTATTTCCGGCGTCCGCTCCGGGCAGCACTGTTGATTCCTGCTCCGGTTCATCGTACATATGCCAGAAATTCAGCTGATCACTGGTTCGTTTCGTGCTGTTACTCAGCTGATTTAACGAGCGTGTTTCCGATACATCAGCCTCCCTTGGCTCTGCCTCTGCTGTCGTCTGCTGTACCACGACCCGCGCCGGCTTTTTATTTGCGTAAAGCGTCAGCAGCAATACGAGAAATACCGCAACAACTGCCACTCCGCATCCAAGCACAAACCTCATCCTGGTCTTCAGGTTATCCGCAAACTGCTCATCGTCCCCTCGAAGCATTGACATATTTTATTCCCCCTGATCGATCACCTGATTGTTACTGTTCACTCGCTTTCAGCTCGCTCACATAACGGATTTTGCAAATTAAATCGACTTCGTCGATGTGCAAAATCCAATGGCTATTCAACATTCTTCGTCGTAAACTATAACACCTGGTTATCCTTATCTATAAAAAATACCTTGATCTCATTATCTGTGCCTGTGAGGCCCTTCTCCTCATTTACGGCACGTACGAGATCTGCTCCTTTCTCAGGTCCAAGAATAAAGCATGACGTACTAAGCGCATCTCCATCAACTGAATACTGCGATATGATAGTTACCCCGTTCAGTTTCGATTCTGATGGATAACCGGTCGCTGTATCCAATATGTGAAAATAGAATTTTCCGTCCTGTTCAAAATATCGCTCATACGGACCCGAACTTACGACAGATGTTCCTTCCGACTCCACCGGAAAGAGCACTTCGTTTGACTCTCCAAACGGTTTCTGGATTCCTATCTTAAAAGGATTTCCATTTGGATTTTTACCTATTGTGATCACGTTTCCGCCCAAGTTGATTATAGCACTACCGACACCCTTACTGATAAGAAATTCTTTTAATTTGTCGGCAATATAACCCTTTGCGATGCCTCCAAGGTCAATTTCCGCGTCAGGATCAGATAAACGCACTTTATTTTCATCTGCATTTATTTCGATGCAATGATAATCCACATGTTTTAGACCTTCTGTGATCTTTCCGGAGTCCGGCACTTTTCCGTAGCCGGATGTGAAATCCCAAAGCTTACTTACCGGATAGATGGTCACATCAAAAGCCCCATCTGTTAATTCCGCGTAATGTACAGCCGTCTGCAGAAGTTCGATCGTATCATCCGATACCTCGACCTCTTCTCCGCCTGCCGCATTTATCCGTCCGACATCTGATGTGTCGATATTTGCCGAAAAAATATTTTCATAATCACGGCACAACGAAAATGTGTCATTGATAAGAGTCTCATCTCCCTTATCATACAACGTCACCGTCGCAACGGTATTTAATACAAAATCAGTACCGCTGACAGGCTCTTTTTTCCCTACTCCAAAAGTGGACTGCGCTCCCTGAGCGCAGCCCACAATACTCAGAACAACAGCTGCAACCGTTATTCCACTCATCAATTTTTTACTTAATCCTGACAATTTCACTATCTCTCAATCATCCTAATTTAGTGATAACCTTCTTCGGGCACTTCTGTGCGCAAAGACCACAGCTAACACAATTATCATAATCGATATGCGCAATATTGTCGACAACATGTATCGCATCTTTCGGACAATTTTTCTCACAAAGGTGACAGCCGATACATCCAGCCTCGCAGACCTTCATGACGCCGGGTCCCTTTTCCTTAGATGAACATTCAACCGCATACTTATTCTTCTTCGGCTTAAGTTCGATCATGTTTCTAGGACAATTCTCGATACATTTTCCGCAGGCTTTACACTTGTCAGGGTCTACCTTTGCTACTCCATCGATAACATGGATAGCGTCAAAAGGACATACTCTTTCGCAGGTTCCTCCGCCAAGGCATCCGTACTGGCAGGCCTTCGGTCCGCCACCCGGAGTCATATTCAGCATCTTACAGTCCATCAGTCCTGTATATTCTGATTTATTCTTTGCCTTTGTACATGTACCTGCGCACTTAACAAATGCAACTTTGGGTTCTTCGGCAGAAATAACCTGACCCATTATAGCCGCAACCTTATCCGCAACCGGCTCTCCACCTACAGGGCAGCCATTAACCGGTGCAGCACCTGTAACAATTGCGTGTGCCATTGCGGCACATCCTGCCTGTCCACAACCACCGCAGTTAGCTCCGGGGAGGACCGCAAGTATCTTATCTTCTCTTTCATCGACTTCGACTGCGAACTTTTTGCCGGCTATGCCCAGGAATACTCCTACGAACAGACCGACCGCCGTTACGCAGGCGGCAGCGATTATAATACCCATAATTTCCTCTCATTCCAGAGTGAAACCATTTCGTCTCGCTCTTACCTCAATATTTTTACTACGCATACCAATGCAAGTATCAGTTACCTTCCGGCATCTGCGTCTCTTTACTTAAGCCCTGAGAAACCGCAGAATGCAATAGCCATAAGTGATGCAGTGAACATGGTGAACGGGAAGCCCTGTACTGCCTTAGGGATACGATTGTACTGCATTTTTTCACGGAGTCCTGCGAGGATAACAATAGAAACCGCAAAGCCTACCGATGTTGCAAAACCGTTTACGATACCCTGGATAACGTTGTACCCGTTCTGAACGTTCAGCAGAACTGCACCGAGAACAGCACAGTTTGTTGTGATAAGAGGAAGATATACACCAAGCGCTTTATAGAGGCTCGGTATAGATTTCTTTAAGAACATCTCAACAAACTGAACCAGCGATGCGATGACCAGAATAAATACGATGGTATTCAGGTAATCGAGGTTAAGCGGATGCAGGATAAATGTGTAAATAACTCCGCATATCGCACTCGCAAGCGTGATTACGAATACTACAGCCGCGCCCATTCCGGTTGCCGTTTCAACCTTCTTGGAAACTCCGAGGAACGGACAGATTCCAAGGAACTGAGACAGGACAACATTATTTATGAGCATTGCCATGAGCAAAATTGAAATCAATGATGTATTACTCATTTGTCATTCGCCTCCTTCTGTGCTGCCTCTACCGACTGAAACTTTCCTGCACAGTTAGAACGGAATGCGCAAGCCGAACATTCTGCACCGGATTCATCAGTATGAGTTACCGGGAGACGTACTCCTCTCTTTGCTTCGATGTTATTGATAATAGCTGTACGAATCGTGATCAGCACTGCAAGTACCATAAATGCTCCGGGCGCCATTACAAAGATCGAAGGTGTGAACTCAGAGAGGTTTCCGATCGGATGTCCAAAGATCGAACCGGCACCGATAAGCTCACGGATAAAGCCGATAACCGTAATGGACATTGTAAATCCGAGCCCCATTCCTATTCCATCAAAGAATGAGGAAACCGGACCATTTTTGTAAGCATACGCTTCTGCTCTTCCGAAGATGATACAGTTAACAACGATAAGCGGAATATAAATTCCGAGAGATGCATAAAGGTCAGGTGTGAAACCTTCCATAAGCATATCTACGATCGTTACGAATGAAGCGATGATAACGATAAATGACGGAATACGTATCTCATCCGGGATAACCTTACGCAAAAGTGAGATAAACAGGTTTGAGAGCGCCAGAACCACTGTAGTGGAAAGGCCCATACCAATACCATTCATCGCTGAGGTGGTTACCGCAAGTGTCGGACACATACCGAGCACTATTACGAGAGTCGGGTTTTCTTTAACAATACCGTTAAACAAACGCTCGAGAGGTGTGTTAGGTTTCATTATTCTTCACCTCCTGCAAGATTTTCATTGTAGTAAGCCATTCCGGCATTTACACCACGTGTAACACACTTTGAAGTAAATGTTGCACTGGAGATTGCCTGAACATTATCACCGAGAACAAATTCTGTGGAGCTGTCCTGTCCGTAGAACTGAGGCAGCCATGTCGGATCGGTCTTTGCATTCATACCAAGTCCGGGAGTTTCATCGATAGATGTGATCGAAATGCCCTCTATAGAGCCCTCAGCATTAACACCTATTGAGAAAGTGATATCTCCGCCGTATCCACCATGACTTGTTACGTTGATAACATATCCAACATTTTCGCCACCGGCATCATGTGCAGCTAAAACAGAATCAATATTGGCATCTAACTCGGTATTTGCTACAGCTTCCGCGCCTGTGTCCTCAAATGTTTCAGCTTCTGAAAGAACCGAACGATATGCTTCATTCAAAGCTTTTTCATTCTGAACACGGATAGCATCTGATGTGATCTCATGAACGACACCGAGAAGTAAACCAAAGCAAAGCGCGATAACGGTCATTATAAGAGTGTTTTTTACTTCTTTACTCACGATCACTTACCTCCCTTCTGTGGCTTCACATAACCGAAGCACTTAAGAGGTGCCCATCTTTCAATAAGCGGAACAATAAGGTTTCCGATGATGATTGCATAGGAGACGCCCTCTGCGCCGCTGGCGAAAATACGGAACACGCCGGTAAGGATTCCGAGGAAGATACCGAAGATGATCTTTCCCTTTGTGGTGATGGGGCTTGAAACATAGTCTGTTGCCATAAAGAATGCACCGAGCATCAGACCGCCACCTGCAAGCTCACCTGTAAGGAAGTAAGGATTTGCACCGTGACCTCCGAAAATAATAAGAAAGAGCGTAAATGTCAGGATATATGTTCCCGGGATACGAAGATCGATGATTCCCATAAGTATCAGGAAACATGCACCTATCACGATAGCGATAACAGATACTTCTCCGATGGTTCCCATTTCATTACCGATGACCATGTTGTAGGTATTTACGATCTCACCATTCTTTAACTGAGCAAGAGGTGTTGCTCCGGAGAATGTGTCATACGCAAAATTTGTCATCTTTCCGGCAAATGAGATAAGAAGGAAACATCTTGCTCCCAATGCGGGATTCATGAAGTTCTGTCCAAGTCCGCCAAAAAGCTGCTTTATAAGAACTATTGCCACGAAAGCACCGAGAACGCATACCCAAAGCTCTATACGAGGCGGCATGTTAAGTGCCAGAAGAAGTCCTGTAAGAGCTGCCGATCCATCGGACACTGTTATGGGCAGTTTCATTATTCTTTCGTATGCATATTCAAAAATCACACTGGAGATCATTGTTACGAGGATAACTGCAATAGTATATGCTCCGAAATGCCATATACCAAATGCTGTAGCCGGCATAAGAGCAATGATGACATAAAGCATGATCTTCTGTGTAGTGATCCTGTCCCGGATATGCGGGTTCGAAGATACATTTAAGAGCTTATTATCTTCTGCCATCATGAATCACCACCTTTCGATTTTTTTGCTTCCTCTTCTGCTTTTTTCTTTGCAGCAGCCGCACGGTCACGACCGATGCTGAGCTTCTTCATAGACTTGATCGCCTGACAGAGCTGACGCTTTGCAGGACATACGTATGAGCAGGAACCACATTCGATACATTCCTTACCGAACAGTCTGTTGAACTCATCATAGTTTTCATGCTCTGCAAATGTAGCGAGCTGTGAAGGTATCAGTTTTTCCGGGCATGCTTCCACGCAGCGTCCGCAATTTATACATGCTGTCTCACGTGAATGAGCCACATCATCGTAGGAAAGGCAAAGTAATGCTGAGGATGTCTTTGTAACAGGAACATCCAGATCAAAAAGAGAAAATCCCATCATAGGGCCGCCCGAAATGATCGTCTCAGGCTCTCTTCCCTCAATAAATCCACCAGCCTCATCCAGCAGTTCCCTGTAATTTGTTCCACAGCGAACCTTGAAGTTTCTGGGGTCAGCAATAGAATCCCCTGTAACCGTAACTATGCGGTTCATCAGCGGACGATTATTATTAACTGCATCATTGATAGCAACCAGGGTATCACAGTTATCCACGATACATCCTGCATCTGCAGGAAGCATTTTAGAATTGATCTGTCTGTGCGTACATGCATAAATGATATGACGTTCTGAACCCTGCGGATATTTTGTTCTTAAAGCATAAACTTCGATACGAGGTTCATTTTTTGTGAGCCTGGAAAGCAGATCGATAGCATCAGGCTTATTATCCTCAATAGCGATAATTCCCTTTGCGTTATCAAAAAGCTTGAGCACGCACTTCATACCACCGATAAGAAGCTCAGGTGTCTCCATCATACGGCGATAGTCACTTGTGAGATACGGCTCACATTCTGCGCAGTTTGCGATAACATAATCGATCTTTGAAGGATCCTTTGGTGCGAGCTTTACATGAGTAGGAAATCCTGCTCCGCCCATTCCGACAACGCCCGCATTCTTTACCGCAGCGAGTATTTCTTCCTTGGACATTGCATCCAGTCCCTTAGAAGCTGGATATTCTACTTCCTCATAGAGACCATCATTCTCCACTATAATGGATTCGACCATATCTCCCACCGGGACACGATGCTTCTCTATCTTTTTAACGGTACCGCTGACTGTAGCGAAAATGTTAGCCGAAACAAATCCGCCAGCCTCTGCGATCATCTGTCCCGTTTTTACCTTGTCTCCGACTTTCACTATCGGTTTCGCCGGAGCTCCGATGTGCTGGGACAACGGATAGACGAGATCGCCCTTAGGCAGCACTTCCTTAATTGGCTTATCCTTTGACAGATCTTTTCCGTCGTAAGGATGAATGCCGCCGCTGAAAGTATACTGTGACATTCTCAGACCCTCTTTCCTTTAGATTTTTCTTACACTTAAATGAACTGTTTATATGACCTTTTCGGTTTTACTGATAAAAGTCATTGATTACTGCGGTAGCGCCATCAGCTCTCAACATGCTATAATAAGCACCGGCTGAATTTTATGAATTTCCTAATAATTCAAAAAATATACAATAAAAGCCCGATTATTAAAGCTTTTATTGTATATTAACGCATACACACCCGAGACGAAAACACATAGTTTTCCCTCTGTAATCTAACATTTATAATAACAAATATGCTTATAATTGACAACTTTTTATGCAAAGTTTCCAATCAAAAAATTTATGAATATTTAACAAATGGCTCCGACGGTATTTTTCTGGACATAGAAACCACCGGTTTCTCTCGTGACAGAAACATTGTTTATCTGATCGGACTGTTATTTAAAACGGATATTTATACATCCGACTCCGGGTGGACCCTTCGACTGATGCTCGCCGAGAAAGAGAGTGATGAAAAAGAGCTTCTCACCTATTTGCTGTCTTTTCTCGCAGGACGGAAAGATCCCCGACTCATTACTTTTAACGGAGTTCGTTTCGATCTGCCTTTTTTAACTGAAAGATTAAAACACGCAGGATACGATGATGCCAGTATTCCATCATGCCTCACAGATGATTCCGGATTCGATATATTCCGTATAATTTCTCCGTTTAAGAAAATTCTCGGATTGGAAAATCTTAAGCAAAAAACCGTCGAGAAGTTTTTAGGAATAGACCGTAAAGATCAGTATAGCGGCGGAGAACTTATAAATGTATTCCATGCGTATGCATCATCAGGGAACGAAGTCATGAAAAATCTGCTCTTAAGTCACAATCATGATGATGTCCTCGGCATGAGTGAGATTCTGCCGATCCTTTGCTATGCATGGCTCTTTTCAGGACAAGATAATAGCGATTTCCTGTCAATCAGGGATTCAAAAGTGGTCTCCGACCTCTCCGGTACAGAAGAAAAGCCTGTTGAAATGGTCATTTCATTCGAGAGTAAATTTCCATTTTATTCTGACCACGTTTTTGACAATGGCTCTGTATCGCTGTCAGTCAGCGGTTCCTCAGGTAAACTGCATTTACCGATCGTTAACGACACACTTTATCATTACTTTCCGGACTATAAGAATTATTTTTATATACCTTCTATGGATACGGCCATTCACAAATCCGTGGCACAGTTCATGGATAATGAGGACAAAAAGAAGGCAACAGCCGATAGCTGTTATGTAAAAAAGACAGGATTCTTTATTTCACAGAAAGAACCGGTATTTTCACCTGTGTTCAAGAAATGTAGAAAAGACAAATGTTCATATTTTTGTATCGCTGATCTCAATCTCGAAAGCACCGATCTGGAGACATACATGTTATCAGAATTAGTGCAGCTTGCAAAATAAACAATAACGCAAAAAACTCCGGAGCTTTTCGCTCCGGAGCCTGCTTTTTTATATATCTTTTACCTGATCTTCTCGTAGAAGAAGGAATTTCTTCTCTCATATCCCATGTCTTTGTAATTCATGATCTGCTCGGTACTTCCGATAAAGAGTATGCCTCCTTTTTTAAGTGAGGCAGCAAACTTACGGAACACTTCATCCTTTGCTTCTTCTGTGAAATAGATCAAAACGTTTCTACATACTATCAGATCCTGATTTGACGGGTATGGATCTTTCAGAAGATTGTGTTCCTTGAACTCAACCTGCTTCTTTATTTCGTCTTTAATCTGATAAGAAGGACCTACTTTATCAAAATACTTGTCCTTGAGGTCACTCGGAACACCTGTTAAACTCTTTGCTGAGTAAAGTCCGACTTTTGCCTTTCCTATTACAGTCTTATCCAAATCCGTTGCGTGAATCTTTATCTTGTTCAAAGGTATATGCCTAGAAAAAGCCATTACTAAGGAATACGGCTCATCACCTGTAGAACATGCCGCGCTCCAGATTTTAAGGTTCTCGCCAAACTTTCTCTTAAGTTCCGGGATAAATTCCGTATCCATCAGCTTCCACTGATCCGGATTTCTATAAAACTCCGACACATTGATCGTGATATAGTTTACAAACTCATCAAACAGTGCCGTATCTTTCTTTAGACCATCAGCATATCCCGCATAATCCTTAAAACTATTGCGCGTAATAAGAGAATCAATTCTCCTTCGCATCTGCTTTTCTTTGTAAGCATTAAGATCTATTTTTGTTAAAGAAAAAATAGACTTCTTGAATTCCTCGTAATCGCCCTGTATCATAAGCACCCCTTTCATTAGAGTTAGACATCATCTTAACTATAGCATAGTCAGACAAGTAAACCTAGTTCAAAAAGATGAACATACAGTTTGTATTCAATTTTATGCGAAAAACCGGGCAGGTATAAAACCTGCCCGGTAAAAATCTGTATTAGTGGATAAGAATTACTCCTCTACATTCTCGTAATCATCAGATGCATCCTCGCCATCCTGCTCACGAAGAAGAGCCTTGATGGAAAGAGAAATCTTGTGATCATCGCTGTTGAAGTCAACAACCTTTGCTTCAACTTCCTGACCAGACTTAAGAACATCTGAAGGCTTCTCAATGTGCTCACGAGCGATCTGAGAAACGTGAAGCAGAGCATCAATGCCCGGCTCAAGCTCAACAAATGCACCGAAATCAGTCATACGTGCAACCTTACCTCTTACAACAGTACCTACAGCGTACTTCTCAGCAGCGATAAGCCAAGGATTCTCATCCGGGAACTTAAGAGAAAGAGCAATCTTTGTACCCTGGATATCCTTAATGAATACTCTAAGAGTCTGACCAACCTTGAATACCTTCTTCGGGTTCTCAACATGGCCCCAAGACATCTCGGAGATGTGAAGAAGACCGTCGATATCGCCAAGATCGATGAATGCACCGAAATCAGTAATGTTCTTTACTGTACCCTCGATGATGTCACCAACATGAAGCTTATCAAGAAGCTCCTTCTGTCTCTCAGCCTTTCTCTCAACAAGAAGGCACTTACGATCGCCAATAACTCTTCTTCTCTTAGGATTGAACTCTGTGATCATGAATTCAATTTCCTGACCAAAGTACTTATTAAGATCCTTCTCATATGTATCAGATACAAGGCTTGCAGGAATGAATACTCTTGCTCCCTCATAAACAACTGAAAGACCACCGTCAAGAACCTTAACAACCTTAGCCTTAAGAACTGTTTTATTGTTGAAAGCTTCCTCGAGCTTCTTATTACCTCTGTCAGCTGCGAGTCTCTTATAAGTCAGAAGAATTACCTCATCGCCAGACTTACCTTTGAGAACCTTTGCCTCCATGGTATCGCCCTCATTCACAACAGTTGTGAGATCAAGGTTATTATCGTTTGAATACTCGCTTCTTGTGATGATTCCATCACCCTTAGCGCCGATATTAAGTACGATCTCATCAGGCCTTACAGAAATAACTGTACCTGTTACGATTTCTCCGGGTCTGATATTTGAGTCATTTTCCAGTGACTCGTTAAATAACTGTTCAAAAGTCTGTTCCTCTGACATAGCTTTGAACCTCCTCAATAATATAATTTGGGGTGGATGCCCCAGCTGTGATACCTACACAGTGAATTGATTCAGGAGAGCCTAAATTCAAGTCATCAAGTGTCTGTATATGTCGGGTATCCCGACATTCTTCAGAACAGATTTCGTATAGCTTTCTCGTATTGGAGCTGTGTTTCCCACCAATTACTATCATCACATCCACCTGGGATGCTATCTCTCTCGCTTCTGTTTGTCTCTGCTCTGTCGCACTGCAAATTGTATTCACAGTATTTATACTATAACCTTTTTTTGTAAAGATTTCAACTAATTCTTTAAATTTACTGTAATTAAATGTTGTCTGTGACACAACGCAAACGCCGTTATCTCCGGAAGGGCTGAATTTTTCAGCTTCTTCGCGAGTCTGTACAACGGATACGGGTGTGTCCGAAAATCCGATTATACCCTGAACTTCCGGATGAGATGCATCTCCGATAACAACAATTTCTTTACCGGCCTTACTTTCTTCCTCGACAATATTATGAATTTTTACAACAAACGGACAGGTGGCATCCACCAGTCTGATCTCCGGCTTTTTACGGATCAATTCATAAATATCTCTGGAAACACCATGAGAACGTATTATTACAGTTCCGGATTCAAGTTTTTCAAGTTCTTCTCTTGAATTCAGGACCGTAACTCCCTTGCTCTCAAAGTCTTTTACTACTTCTTCGTTGTGGATTATCTCTCCGTAAGTATAGATCTTTCCACCACGGTTTATTTCTTCATAGACAGTATCTACGGCCCGTTTAACACCAAAACAAAAGCCAGCAGATTTTGCCGTGATAACTTTCATACATTATCCTTTCAGATTTGAACATTGCGTTATTACTCACTTGCGTACAATCACACTCGATCATACTTCAATATGTGCAAAAAAATCCGTAACATAAGCAACTATTTCATCAAAAACAGATTTTTATGATGTCAGGGTCAAAAGACCTTTTGACCCTGACATCATCATTACTATTTCACGTATGAAAGGATCTTGTCTGCAACCTGCTCAATGGTCATATCGGAAGAATCAACCAGAATTGCATCTTCTGCCTGTACGAGTGGAGCTTCGTCACGGGTCATATCACGGTGATCTCTTTCTGCGATCTCTTCCTGAATCTTCTCCAGATTACATCTCTCACCCTTGGCGCAGAGTTCATCATATCTTCTCTTTGCACGAACCTCTACGGATGCTGTAAGGAAGATCTTAAGGTCAGCGTTCGGAAGTACCTTTGTGCCGATATCTCTGCCGTCCATTACCACATCCTGCTCAGCTGCAAGCTTCTTCTGAAGAGCTGTAAGCTTCTTTCTTACCTCAGGTACGACTGATGTCTTTGATGCAGCTGCGCTCACGTCCTCTGTACGGATCATACCGTTTACATTCTGTCCATTAAGGAAAACACACTGAACACCGTCTTCATAACGGATGGAAATATCTGCACTCTGGCTCTTTTCTGCAATGAGATCTACTCTGTCAAGCTCTACGCTTTCTTTTAACATAAAAAGAGCCATTGCACGGTACATTGCTCCCGTATCAACGTAAATATAGCCCTTTTTCTTAGCTACAAGCTTGGCAATGGTGCTCTTTCCGGCACCTGCAGGTCCATCAATTGCAATATTGTATGACATATCTGATTCCTTTCAAAATTCCTATATTTAGAAGTCAATTTTGACATTCACTTAATTGTTATCGGCAATTGCCCGTCCGCAGGCAACCGCTGTTGACCATGCGATCTGAAGATTAAATCCTCCTGTTACCGCATCCAGGTCAAGAACCTCTCCAATAAAGTACAGATGAGGACAGCTCTTCACTTCCATTGTACCCGGATCGATTTCCTTTACACTGACGCCGCCCTTTGTGATTATGGCTTCATTAAAGCCTCTGAGACCGGTCACTGTCATTGTGAAATCCTGTATAAGTTCTCTCAGCCTGCTTCTCTCTTCATGAGAAATCTCTGCGCAGCGCTTTGAGGGGTCGATACCGGATCTCTCTATCATGACCGGTACGAGCTTTGACGGAAACAGTGCTCCAAGAGAATTCTTGAACTGTTTACTTCTGGACTCGTCAAATTCACGGATAAGACGTTCATCAAGCTGCTCTGCCGTAAGTGCCGGCTTGAGATTTAGGTGAAGCGTAAGCTCCGATTCAAAATTTGAAGGTGCTACTCGCGCCGAAGCAGACAGTATCATCGGACCACTCACACCGAAATGCGTGAAAAGCATCTCCCCGAAGTCTGAATATAGTTCCTTTTTTCCCTTCATGAGTCGAAGCCCTGTATTTTTAAGAGAAAGTCCCTGCAGATCTTTCACGAAGGATTCCTTTGTATTGAAAGGCACGAGCGCAGGTGTAGGATCTTTTATCTTTAATCCGAGAGTCTTTGCAAACTTATAGCCGTCACCTGTTGAACCAGTAGATTCATATGACTTTCCGCCGGTAGCAACTACGACCGCATCTGCATAGTATTCCTCACCATCCGCAGTTATAAGTCCCTTGCACACTCCTTCATCCACGATCAAAGAAGTAACTTTTTCATAAAGGCGCACTTCTACACGAAGGCGACGAAGTTCTTTATCAAGAGCATGGATCACATCATAAGAATGATCACTTACAGGAAATACACGATTTCCGCGCTCAATCTTTGTTTTGAGCCCAAGTTCCTCAAAAAAATCGATCGCATTCTCATTTGTGAAGCCATAAAGACTCGAATACATAAATTTACGGTTTGAGACAATACTGTCAAAAACCGTTTCCAGATCAGATGCATTTGTGAGATTGCATCTTCCCTTACCTGTGATAAAAAGCTTCTTGCCAAGCTTCTCATTTTTTTCAAAAAGTGTGACGCTTAAGCCTGATCTCGCTGCCATAACAGCACACATCATGCCCGAAGCGCCTCCACCGATAACTAATACTTTTTTCATTTACCACCATAAATCGTCTTCGGATAGTTCCGAATCGAATCTTCATCTACAAAATCAATCTCGTCCTGATTGTAGATCTGATAATCACCCCAAACACGTTCCAGATCTTCGAGCTGGGCAATGACACGGTCCGTACGCTTCATACAGAGAGCCACCACCAGCGAATTTATCAGAGAAAGAGGTGCTACCAGTGAATCCACAATGGATATATTATCACTTCTCGCGAGCAGATTACAGGATGAATATAAATTCATCGGTGAGTGCACGCTGTCAGTGATCGATATCACATGTGCATTTCTGTCATTTGCGAACTCCATTGCTTTCAACGTTCTCATGGAATATCGCGGAAAACTTATGCCGATCACCACATCTTTTTCGTTAACTGTGATCATTTGTTCAAAGACTTCCGTCATACTGTTAGTGGAAATCAGATGAACATGACCAAACATCATATTTAGATAAAATGACAGGAATCCTGCAAGGGGTGCGCAGCTGCGGATGCCGACCACATATATATCCCGTGCCGCGAGGATAGTTTCTACCGCGGATTCAAATGCTTTTACATCTACGTTAGAGATCGTGTCCGCTATTTTTTCTATGTCAGACTTTAGTACAGAGTTGATTATCTCCGACTGACTGGCATTTCCATATGCCAGATCCATCCTGTCTATGGAACTGAGTTTTGTCCGGACTAAATGTGCAAGTTCTTTCTGAAATGCAGGGAAGCCGTCATATCCTAATGCTCCGGCAAATCTGACAACTGTAGACTCGCTGACCCCCACCTCGGCTCCAAGCTGGGCAGCAGTCATAAAGGCTGTCTCATCTGTATGTGCAGATATATACCTTATCAGAGCTTTCTGTCCTCTGCTCATCTCATCATATCGCCGACGCATAACAGAAAGCAGATTTTCCTCTTCCATCTCAGAATTTTGAATCCGTTCAGACAGTCCTTCCATAAATTCTCCTGAACATATCCATTAAGAGAGAAATAGTCTCTGTTTCGGATATATCAAAATCATCACGGATCACCATGCATGCGATACCATGGATAAACAGCCACACTTTCATGAATACGGACTCTGCCTCATCGGGGCTGATGCCTGGTATGCGGCGGATCTCACGGATCACGAAATTGTTCTTTCCACCATTTACGATATCATAGGAGCTCTTTTTTAAGCGGTTGCTCTCCAGAAAAAGAAGTCTGAAAAGATGCGGTTCCTTCTTTGCAAAATTGATATAGTTCATACCAAAATCTACAAACGGTACATCAGAAATGCTTTCGGAATTAATAAAGAAATCAGAGAAATATCCTACACACTTCAGAAAAAGATCATCTTCAAGTTCCGCCATATTTGTATATATGCGGAAGATCGGCTGTGTGGAACACTGTGCTCTTTCTGCAAGATGTCTTGCAGAAAGTTCGATACTCCCCTTTTCACGCACCAACTCAAATGCACTGTCCAGCAGTTTCTCTTTGGTTATAGTCTGTTTCCTTGACATATTTACCCGACACCGGTGAAGGCTCCGCTGTCTTCCTCCATCTCCCTCGTATTTTACCCTTTCGTATACGACATAACCTGTTTTCCCCTTCTGACAACAAATTGATCCCCACCGTATACGACACGTGCAATTATTTTAATTTTATAACGGTCGATATGGAATTGCAAGTTTTATCCCATAGGTATACAAAAACTCCTGTATTCAAGCCATGTTGAATACAGGAGTTTCTTACTTACATTATTTAGGTTTCACAACCTGTTTTAGACAGGGTATGCACCATTTTTTGTATCTGCCTTTGCAGGATCGATTCCTTCCTGCTGTGCTTTTCTATACTTGAAGAAGTCTGTAGCTACCTGAGGGAACAGAGCGTAGGAAAGTACATCCTCCGGCTGCTGATCGTACTCAGCCATCTCCTTCTTATACTTCTCGAGCTGCGGCTCGATGTGATCTGCCGGTCTGTCTGTGATCGGTGTCTCACCCGGAATGATCTTTGCAACTACTTCAGGATTCATGGGCTTAACTGTCTGGCCATAGAGTCCACGGCAGAGATCCTTTGTCTGACCTGAGCAAACCTTGTATCTCTCGCCCATAAGAACGTTCATAACAGCCTGTGTACCAACGATCTGTGAAGAAGGTGTTACGAGAGGCGGCTCACCGAGATCCTTACGTACGCGCGGTACTTCCTCAAGAACCTCCTGAAGCTTATCTTCCTTGCCCTGCTCACCGAGCTGCTTGATCATGTTTGAAAGCATTCCGCCCGGTACCTGATAACGAAGTGTGTTGATATTTACACCCATAACCTTCGGGTTAAGGAGTCCGCTCTTTAAGCACTCTTCACGATACGGCTCGAAGTGCTTACCAACTTCGATAAGCTTATGCAGGTCAAGACCTGTGTCATACGGTGATCCTTCAAGAGCCTTTACCATAACCTCTGTAGAAGGCTGTGAAGTACCCATTGAAAACGGTGATGCTGCTGTATCGATTACATCTACGCCAGCCTCGATAGCCTTGAGATATGTCATGGAAGCCATACCTGAAGTGTAGTGTGTATGAAGCTGAATAGGAAGCTTGGAACCTTTCTTCAGAGCTGTTACAAGGTCGTAAGCTGCGCCCGGAAGGAGAAGTCCTGCCATATCCTTGATACAGATGGAATCTGCACCCATGTTTTCGATATCGCGGGCGATGTTTTCCCAATACTCAAGAGTATATGCATCACCAAGTGTATAGCAAAGAGCGATCTGTGCATGACCGTTCTCTTTCTTTGTAGCCTCAACTGCTGTTCTGAGGTTACGAAGGTCATTTAAGCAGTCAAAGATACGGATAACGTCGATACCGTTTGCGATGGACTTCTGTACAAAGTACTCTACTACATCATCTGCATAGTGGCTGTATCCAAGGATATTCTGTCCACGGAAAAGCATCTGCAGCTTCTGATGAGGAAGTCCCTTACGAAGCTTTCTAAGTCTCTCCCACGGATCCTCTTTAAGGAAACGCAGGCAGGAATCGAATGTAGCACCACCCCAGCACTCAACTGAATGATAGTTGATCTGGTCCATTGTATCGAGAATTGGAAGCATCTGTTCGATCGGCATTCTTGTGGCAATCAGGGACTGATGTGCGTCACGAAGAATGGTCTCGGTAATGCCGACCTGCTTCTTTACTGTTTCAACAGCCATTAGTTTATCCTCCAAAAAATTTTCATAAAGTTCATCCCGCCCCTAAAGCACAGGACAAACCGTTCTTTTCTTTACAATCCGTAAATCCCGTTATCAGCCTACGCCGAATACAGCCATAAACGTACCTGCAACGACTGCTGTACCAACAACGCCGGCAACATTCGGTCCCATGGCATGCATGAGAAGGAAGTTTGACGGATCAGCTTCTGCGCCGACTTTCTGGGATACACGTGCAGCCATAGGTACGGCAGATACACCTGCAGAACCGATGAGAGGATTGATCTTTCCTCCTGTTACAACACACATGATCTTACCAACTACTACTCCGGCGATAGTACCAAAACTAAATGCTATAAGGCCAAGAATAACGATCTTGATAGTCGTCCAGTTAAGGAATGCCTTTGCACTTGTTGTTGCACCTACGGAAGTACCGAGCATGATAACAACGATGTACATCATTGCATTACTTGCTGTTTCCTGAAGCTGACGAACAACGCCGCACTCACGGAAAAGGTTACCGAGCATCAGCATACCGATAAGAGGAGCTGTTGTCGGAAGGATCATTGAAACAATGATAGTAACTATGATCGGGAAAAGGATCTTCTCGAGCTTTGATACAGGACGGAGCTGCTCCATCTTGATCTTTCTCTCTTTTTCATTCGTAAGCAGTTTCATAAAGAACGGCTGAATGATCGGAACAAGAGACATATAGGAGTAAGCTGCAACCGCGATCGGTCCGAGGATCGCTGTCTGTCCGAGTCTGGTAGCAAGGAAGATGGATGTCGGTCCGTCTGCTCCACCGATGATGGAAATAGCAGCAGCTTCCTTGTCATTAAATCCGAGCATGATAGCTCCGAAATATGCAGAGAAAATACCAAACTGTGCAGCCGCACCTAATATAAAGCTCTTAGGGTTAGCGATAAGCGGACCAAAATCCGTCATAGCACCTACACCCATGAAGATCAGACACGGCAGGATAGCCCATTCATCCAGCATGAAGAAGAAATGTAAAAGGCCGCCCTCCTGCATGATATCCGGATAAATATTTACTAACAGCATACCGAAAGAGATCGGTACCAAAAGCAGAGGCTCGAACCCCTTTACAATGGCGAGATACAGGAATAACAAAGCCACACAGATCATGATAACTTCTTTATAAGTCATGGTCGAAAATGCGGACTCTGCTGCCAGATTCGCCAGCGTATTCGCAATATAATCCATTATTGAAACCTCCAGTTTCAGAAAGTTGCCGTTAAATTACTTCAGTGTAGCAAGAAGTGTGCCGGCCTCGCATGCGTCGCCAACTGCAACATCGATGCTTGCAACAGTTCCATCCTGAGGAGCTACAACAGGGATTTCCATCTTCATAGCTTCGATAGTTACAACTGTGTCACCCTTCTTAACAGCATCGCCAACCTTTGTGTCAAGCTTAAATACCTTACCTGCTGCACCTGCTTCTACGCGGATGCTGCCTGCTGCTCCGCCTGCTGCCGGTGCTGCCGCGGGAGCTGCTGCAGGTGCAGGAGCTGCCTTCTTAACCGGTGCTGCTGCAGGAGCTGCGCCTGCTCCAACTTCGTCAACTGTTACGTCATATGCTGTACCATTAACGGTAATAGTATAATTTTTCATGATTATTCCTTTCGTTCCGGAGAGCTGCATTACGAAAGCATCTCCGAGTTTTCTGATTTTTTATTTTCTTTATCAGCGTCTTCTCAGAGAACGTACGACAAATGTATCAGGAGATACATTTACACCTGTAGCTTCGCTTTCGTATGCTGCGATAGCTGCTGCGATAACTGCGATAAGTTCCTGATCATCGGATTCATTTACCGGTGCTGCAGGAGCTGTGGGTGCTGCTGCCGATGCCGCAGGAACTGCGGGCTTTGAAGCTGCCTTAGGAGCTTCGCTCTTCTTCTGAGCATTTGTTACGATAATACCCATAAGCCAGATAACAAGGCTTATGAAGATCAGCACTACAAATGTAGTTCCCATACCAAGAACGGTATTCAGAGCAGCATTTGTAATTTTCTCTGGAAATGTCTTTTCAACATTGACTGCTACACTGGTAACTGCCATTCTCTTTGACAGGATGATTTCCATCTCTGCAGTTTTTACAGAGCCATCATTTCTCTTATTTGTACCTGTAAGAGCCAGATCAACAATGACTTCTTTATCATCCGCAGTGATCTTTGTCGCCTCATCAGCAACCTTGGTGATAGCACCGATCTCATCTACAGTGGAAAGATATGATGAAAATCCACTCTGGAAAGCAGCTGCATCGATCTTGAGTCCATAGCTGGATTCGATATTAGAAACAACCGATTCCGCATCCTCTACATCGGCTTCTGCGATCTTCTTTCCGTTCTCGGCATCGATGCCGCCGTAAAGGTTATTTGCGATAAACTGCGCAATGGAAGTCACTGTCTTTGAATCATATTCAACCTTAGCTTCTTCCTTACCACAAGCAGTCATTGAAAGGACAAGGCATACGACAAAGGAGACCAATGCCAGCTTTTTCATAATTTTTTTCATGAAATATCATCCTTTCTGTTAAATTGTTCCGTGTTTTTTATCCGGGATCATCGAATCCTTCCCATAAAGCATTTCAAATGCACCGATGACATACTTTCTTGTGTCAGCAGGATCAATAAGTGTATCAACGTATCCGCGGGCTGCTGCACTTAAGGAGCTTCCCTGAAGTGCATCGTACTCAGCAGCCTTCTGGCTCTTGACGGAAGCATCTGCTCCGTCGCAAAGGATCTCAGCTGCATGTTTTCCATCAATAGCTCCAACCTTTGCGTTCTGCCATGCATATACATAGTCAGCACCGATAGCCTTGGAGTTCATAACAACCGCTGCAGAACCGTATGCTTCACCAACTATTACATTTACCTTCGGAACGGAGGCAGTTGCAAGAGCTGCTGTAAGCTGTGCTGCTGCTGTTGCGATATCTTTCTCTGCGCACTCACAGTTGCAGAATCCACTTACGTTTGTAAGGGAAAGGATAGGGATATTGAAAGCATCGCAGAACTTAACGAACTTAAGAGCCTTCTTGATACCCTTAACTGTAAGTACATTCTTAAACTTGTCAGCCTTTTCGCCAAGGATCTCGGAACGGTTAGCAAATACACCAACAGTTGATCCGTTAAGACGGATAAATCCTGTTACCATATGCTTTGCAAACTGAGCCTTTGTCTCAAAGAACTCACCATTATCAGCAATACGTACAAGAGCCTGAGCTGTATCGCCTGCGCATCCTGCAAGGTCTGCTGATGCACGATTAAGATCATCGTCAGTCTCCTCAAGGTATGCCTCATCCTCGCAGTTATCCGGAAGGAATGAAACCAGTTCACGGATCTTTGTGAGAACTTCGTCGCCTTCAGCTGTTACGTCTACAACGCCAGCCTCCTGAGCCTTATATGCTGCAGATGCTGTATCCTTCTTCTCCTCATAATTGCCCTCCACAGCATTAGGAGAATTTACAAAGAGTTTTCCGTTCTTCTCTTCCATAAGAACGAAGTCGGAAAGTTCTGTAAGAACAGCCATGCCGCCGCCAGCATTTCCAAAAACTGCTGTGATCTGAGGGATAACGCCTGAACACTCTGACATAGCCTTATAAATGGATCCAACTGCTGCAAGAGCATCTGTAGACTCAGTAAGACGCATGCCTGTAGAATCAAGCAGTCCGATAACCGGATAGCCTGTCTTTCTCGCCAGCTCATAGAGACCGACAATCTTTTTAGCATGCATTTCGCCGACAGAACCACCCAGCTGATCTGCATCCTGACTGTAAACATATACCAGTCTTCCTTCAATCGTTCCGTAGCCGGTAACAACACCGTCTCCCGGAGCCTCCTCCGGCTTCGCATTAAAATCTGTACTCCTTGCCTGAACGCTGGCACCGATTTCCACGAAGCTGTTTCCATCGAGCAGGGATAAGATCCTTCTGCCCGCTGAGCTTGTTGTGAGATTGCTCATACTTTCAGTCCTCCATAAATATATTCATAATGCGTATAACCATAAAACATCTTTTGTCTATATGTACAACTAGCACAAATATAAATCAGATGTCCTTAACAAAAAACCCTACGCGATTGTAAGTATACCACAAAGAAACATTAATAGATAGTGCTAAAACATGTGCAGTTGACGCAAATGTTAATTTTCTAACATACAATTCTTCATCATATCTAATGTATTTTGCCCCTATTTTTTAGGTTTTTACATCTATTTTAGTCATTTTTAATAATACAATCAAGTATACACAAAATACTCGGCTTCTTTGGTCGTAATTATATATGTTTTTTATATAGTACTTTCGTGATTTTATGCAAGAATTCACGACAATAAAGATGTTATGTTTAAATAAAAAAGAAGCACAAAATATGCAGTATTTGCTTCTTTGCATATTCTGTACTTCTTTTTATTTATCTTATAGCTTATACTCCAACCGGGATCGGATTATCTTCGCTTCCTTCACCGTTTTCGGTATTTTCGGAAAGAGCCTCGTACTCCGCCTGCTCGCGGAATCGCTCAACCTTTTCCGGATTAAGGCGCGGCAGATCTTCGAGAGACTGCACGCCAAAGACTCTTAAGAATTCTTCTGTTGTTCCAAAAAGGATTGGTCGTCCCGGAGCATCCAGTCTGCCGAGTTCCTGGATCAGATTATACTCCAGGAGCTTATCAACCGCATGGCTGGAACTAACGCCTCTGATGTGCTCGATCTGCAGACGTGTAACAGGCTGCTTATAAGCAACGATCGAAAGCGTCTCCAAAACCGAATCAGAAAGATGGTAGGTTCTCGGAGCATTTGCGACCTTTACGAGATAGTCATAAAGTTCTGTCTTTGTGCAAAGCTGCAGAGAATCTTCCAGATGGATCAGCATTACACCGCTGTCCTCTTTTGCATACTTCTTTTCCAGTTCCGCTGCAGCATCATTCACTTCTTTTATTGATACACCTGCAACCTCGGCGAGTTTCTTTATCTCAACTGCCGAACCCAGAGTAAAAAGTATCGCTTCTATAATTGATTTCAGTTTCTTTTGTTCCATCTTTTCCTTCTGTTCCAATTCCTTTTATTTAGTCAGGCCGCCTTTCTGACTGTGATGATGATCTCGTCTCCGTCCTGCTCTGCATTAAGGTTCCCGTGTCTGATAAGTTCCAAAACGCTTAAGAATGTAACGATTATCGCTAATTTATCTTTACTGTCAGTTAAGAGTTCTCTAAAGCTGAATGAAGTTCTGCTCTCCGCATACTGACGGATCTCTTCTGTACGATCCTCAAGGCTGATCTCTTCCTTTTCGATCTTTCCAAACTTAGATCTTATAGGGTCGATCTTGTCTTCCTGACGCTTCATGGTTTCATGAAAGATACGGCTCAGAGCCGCAAGCGTCGTTCCGTTGAGCAGTACTTCATAATCAACCGGGGGTTTTACATTTTTCAGTTCCTCCGGCATGGTCGCAGGCTTAAAAAGCGAATGTGCCGCATCCTGCTGCATGTCCTTTAATTCATAGGACATATATTTGTAGATCTTGTACTCCAAAAGCTGCTGGACAAGTTCAGATCTCGGATCGACTTCTTCACCTTCCTCATTTACTTCTTTCGGAAGCAGCATCTTGCACTTAATATCGAGAAGTGTAGATGCCATGACAAGAAATTCGCTCATGATGTCCATATCCGCCTTACGCATGGTATCCAGATATTCAAGATACTGCTGTGTTATGAGCGAGATCGGGATATCGTATATATCAACTTTATTCTTGTCGATCAGGTGAAGGAGCAGATCCAGCGGTCCTTCAAACACCTCAAGTTTTACCTCAAGCGCCATTTATTACCTCTCTATCATCCCAGTCTGTATCCGCGTCTTGTGAGTTGTCAAAATCAATCTTCAGATCAAAATCATCATCTGCCGGTATATCTATATCAAAGTCATCCTCTGCCTTTGTTACAAGCTCAACCGGCTTTTTCTTCGCCATTTCAGAAATACGGGATTCTGTCCTCATATTTCTGTGCAGGACAAAATCTTCCGGAAGGGTTCTCCTTCTTGAAAAGCCCTTTTTTTCCGGTTCCGACTGAATCTCAGTCTCCTCATATTTCATAGAAAGGTTCATGTTTAACGTATATCCTCCACATGCCGGTTCCTAACACAAAAGTCTGACACCGGCACTTTTTAATTTTTCTGAAAAATATTCTCTATATTGAATCCGAATATTGTCGTTCTGAATCCATTATAGATATCCTCGTAGGGAGCTGCACTGATCTGTGACTTAGGGAATGCAGCCCTCCACTGTCCGGTAACAGTATCCGCAAAGATCCTGTCATCATCCGGGTGTCCGTTTGATAAAAGAGACGGAAGCACGTAGAAAACCATCATGCACTGCATATCCATGAGCTTTGTGGATTTCTTGAACATTCCCGCCTTGTCATATTCATTTTTCGCATAAGAGATCAGCGCAAGCGCAGCGCTCTGCATTTCTTCATCCTTATCAGCTGAATCATACATTGCTACTATCTCTTTATTAACTTCTTCTGTACGATTGCGATACTCGTTAAAAAAGTCCTCATAGTACTTTTTCTTAAAGTTACGCATACCCTCTTTAAAATCAATCTTTGTTAAAAGCTGCGGTATGATCTTTTCAAGTCTCTCAGACATCCCGGCCCCTCCATATCGCTTTTCTTATAGTCTTATTCGTTCCAGTTGTGATATACAGCCTGAACGTCATCATCCTCATCAAGAAGATCAAGGATTCTCTGGATCTTTGTGATGGAATCCTCATCTGTTACATCAACATAGTTCTGCGGAATCTTTGTAACTTCTGCTGAAACCATGGGAACGCCAGCTTCCTTAAGAGCCTTCTCAACTTCCTCAAATGCATCAGGGGAAGTAAGGATCTCAAAGCTGTCATCCTCTTCGTTGAAATCATCAGCACCTGCATCAAGAGCTGTCATCATGAGGTCATCTGCTGATCCCTCGTACTCTTCCTTATCTACGATGATCTGTCCCTTATCATCGAACATGAAGGATACGCAGCCCTGTGTTCCAAGGTTTCCGCTTCCCTTTGTGAATGCGGAACGAACATTTGCTGCTGTACGGTTCTTATTATCTGTCAGGCAGTTTACGATGATAGCTGTACCTGCAGGGCCATAACCCTCATATGTGCAGTACTCGTAGTTTACGCTTGCGCCTTCACCGGATGCCTTCTTGATACCACGCTCGATAGTATCGTTCGGCATGTTGGAAGCCTTTGCCTTTGCAATAACCTGTGCAAGCTTAAAGTTGTTGTTCGGATCCGGACCGCCTTCCTTTACGGCAACTGCGATCTCACGACCGATAATGGTGAAAATCTTTCCCTTTGCAGCATCGTTCTTCTCTTTCTTATGCTTGATGTTTGCAAATTTTGAATGTCCTGACATAATAAATCTCCTTTTGTTTCATAGCTGTAACTATCAGTCTTATAACGATCTGATCTACAGATTTTTTCTTTCTGAATTTTTTGAATGAGTTCCGGGTGCCCCGGGTCCAGGGTCAACCGGCTCCGCCTCCTCTTTCGGAAGCCGGGTGCATCTAACAGACTGGATCACACGTCCCTTTACATAGGCGATCCTGAATCTGTAACCTGCAAATTCTGTCTCGAAGTCTTCGCCTGTCTTGGGCACGTGCCCTAATCTGTCTGTCATAAAGCCGTTAAGGGTCTCATAACCGTCATCCGGAAACTCTATCCCAAGCTTTTCTCCTACTTCTTCAAGCGGAGCAAGACCTGCACAGATAAACGTATCATCTCTCTGGAGCCTTATCTGTGTTTCCTCGTTGTCATGCTCATCCTGAATATTTCCGACGATTTCTTCCAAAATGTCTTCCATGCAGACAATACCTGTAGCCTGTCCGTATTCATCGACCACGACTACCATGTGTATCTTTTTCTGCTGCATCGTCCGGAAAAGAGAATCGATCTTACGTGTCTCCGGGATAAAATGAGCTTCCATCAGGAGACCATCTATCTCTCTTAAGGTCTTTTGGCGATTTTCCTGATGAACATTGGCTTTCATCGCATCCTTAAAATGCAGGATACCGATTATATTGTCCACATTATCCTCATACACCGGATAGCGGGAAATATTTCCGTCCAACATAATATCGACAGTCTCACTAAGCGTAAGGCTGTCTTCTAGACCTATGATATTCTCACGGTGTGTCATGATATCCTGAGCTTCTTTATCTCCGAAGTCCAGGATCTTGGTGATCATCTCTGCTTCCGACGCTTCAATGACACCACTCTCATGACCCTCATTCACCATGGAAATGATCTGATCTTCATTCAGTTTTTCTTTTTTGAATAGTTTTTTTAGTGATAACATATACCGCTGTTTTAATTATGCTGATCGACAAAGAATCCGACTTTCCAACGGAATTTCTTATAAGTCAAAAAAGTCTCTTACCGAAGCCACTTCGCCGTTTTTCAAAAAGATACGCGGGATGCGTCTGCCAAGATCACAGACAAGTTCATAGTTGAAACGTCCCGAAAGATCTCCAAGAACTTCCGCGGTTATTTCTTCATCTCCGTCACGGCCTATCAGTGTTACCTGATCGCCTTCTTCCGCCTCAGGAATATCGGAAATATCTACCATAAACTGATCCATGCAGACTCTTCCGAGTATTTTTGCCTTTTTGCCTCTGATCAGTACCCAGCCTTTATTTGAGAGAGATCTCGGATAACCGTCACCGTAACCGACCGGAATCGTCGCTATACGCATACGACTGTCAGCAGTAAAAGTTCCTCCATAGCTCACTGACTCTCCAGGCTCAATGTATTTAATATAAACGATATGACTTTTAAGTTCAAGTACAGGGCGCAAAGGTACTCTGTCAAAGGATACGTCAGTACTCGGAAGCAGTCCGTAAAGCGTGATTCCGGCACGGACCATATCCATATTTGCTTTTTTATACAAAATCAGACCTGCAGAATTTGAACAATGGTGGATCTTGAAATCAACGCCATTTTCTTTAAGAAGATCAATATAATCAGAAAATTTCTTTATCTGCGTATCTGTCGGATCTTCTCCCCGCATATCTGCCTTTGCGAAATGAGTAAAAATACCCTCGCAATCAACGTTAGGAAGAGAACTGATCTTTTTTACAAGCTCAACAGAACTCTCATCCGGTCTGACTCCGATACGGCTCATAGCTGTATCTACTGCCAGATGAATATGGATTTCTTTTCCCTGCTTTACAGCCTCTGCTGAAAGTGCCTCTGCCTGATCTGGTCTGAACACCGCCGGACGGATGTCATCCTTCACAAGGTCTGCATATGTCTCAGGAAATGTATAGCCGAGGATAAGAATGGGCTTTTTAATGTTGAAATGCCTAAGCTCCATTGCTTCCTCGGCCGTAGCCACTGCGTATCCCCACAGATAATCAAGTTTTTCCGCTTCTTTCGCTATCTCTACAGCACCGTGGCCATAACCGTTAGTCTTGACCACCGCCAGCATCTTTGTCTCGGGTTTCAGTCCTTCATGCATGCTTTCAAGGTTAAAATGAATTGCATCCAGATCAATGTACGCTGCCACACGTTCGTATTTTTTCAAATGTCTCACACATTCCGGAGCTCGTGCTCCATTTTTTAGTTTTAAGTCAACAACCACTATGTTTCAACATATGGCATCTATTATATCACCTGCAAGCAATCCGTGGCAGCCAAATTCTTTTGCTCCTTTGTCTCCTGCCTTTCCATGAAGAGCCACTCCGAGGGATGCTGCCTTTTCAGGGCTCACTCCCTGTGCGATGAGAGATACTATTATCCCCGTCAGAACATCGCCGCTTCCGGCTGTTGCGAGACCATTATTTCCGTTTCGATTTACCACAGCTGTGCCGTCTTTCAAGGCAGTTACAGTTCTTGAATCCTTGAGGACACAAGTTAAGCCGTGTTTCTTTGCAAATGATCCGGCTGTTCCGATGAGATCATCTTTTACTTCCGGGATTGATAGTCCTGTAAGTCTGCTCATTTCACCCACATGAGGTGTTATGACCTTCTCCGAGGATCCTGTTTTTAACAGTTCTTTATTTTTAGAAATGATATTCAGCGCATCAGCATCAAGAACTACAGGACGTTCCACACACTCACTTAGAGCAGTTTCAAGAATTTCTGCTGCATCCTCGCTCGTTCCGAGTCCCGGACCTATTGCCAGTGCAGTACTCCACTTTATAGCATCTGCCAACGCTCGCTTAGTCTCGTCACTGTCATTTTCTTTCCATACGGTAACCAGCGCTTCCGGAACTGTACTCTGAATAACTGTCCTGTTATTTTCGTGAGCAAACACCCTCACCATGCCGCAACCTGTTTTCAGCGCAGCTCTCGCCGCCAATACCGCTGCCCCCGCAATATCACGAGAACCTGCGATAAGCAGCACTTTTCCGTATGTTCCCTTATTTGAGTCGCTTTTTCTGTCCGGCAGACGTATCTCATGCTCCTCGTAGGAAGAAAGCTTTGGTTCTGCACAAAGCGATCTCTCTGTGATGCCTATCTCTGCTGTTACGAGCTTACCTGCATAAAGAGTCCCCGGCAGCATTATCTCACCAACCTTAGGGAAAGCACACGCCACAGTCATATCTGCCCTGACAGCTGTTCCCATGACTTTTCCAGTATCTGCATCTATACCGCTCGGTATATCGACAGATATCACGTAAGAGCCCCGCTCCCTCAACTCGTTTATGGAGTCAATCGCCTTTGCATATATCCCACCGACATCGCGCGAAAGAGAAACGCCAAATACCGCGTCGATCACCACTGCGTAATCCCTGTCCGGAACTGCATCCGCGATTCTCACCTCCGGCGCAAACGCTTTCACCGAAAGAATCTGTTCTTTTTCTAATGGTGAAGTCTTCTCTTCGCCGCCAACAAGCACAAAATCAACAGTGAATCCCCGCTCCATAAGTATCCTTCCTACTACAAAGCCGTCTCCACCGTTATTTCCGGGGCCTGATACTACGAGAGTCCTGTTATTCCTGCTGTTATTCCTGCTGTTTTTCCGCTGTTCTTTTACCTGCGCCAGAATCTTCTCTGCTTCATCTGCGATCTTCAGACCTGCACGTTCCATTAAAACAGCCGACGGAACATGCATCTCATCGGATGTCTTTCTGTCGGCCATCATCATTTCGTCTTTTGAAAGTATGTACTGCATAATCGCGTCCCTACTTTTAATCAGGTTTATCTGTGGTTGTTTTAGATTCTTCCTTTTTTTCCGTTCCGTCTTTAGCGTCGTTTTTCTCCGCTTCATTCTCTCCGGCTTCTTTGATCTCCTTAGCAATCTGGCGGGCTTTTTCTTCCCTTTTTGCTTCCATTCTCGCAATGATCTCCAGACGCTCTGCCTCGATATCATAATGAATATCAAAAAGATCTACAACCGACGGACCAAAAATACCCTGCATATACGAATAGAGCTCTACATTTACAAGCTCCATGTGCTGCTTTTCGAGGATCTTGCGCTTAAGCTCAACCCTCATCTCCTTTATCCAGGCACCTATAACCTCGATATCCCGTGTATTATCCTTTATCAGATCATAACTCTGCTTCATGGTATGAAGCATCAGTTCTTTATTAACCTCGTCGATCATCTTTGGAAGATCCTTCATCTCATCATAGTACTCTTCCAATCTCTCATTGATCTCATTTATCAGGCGGCTGCTTTCTTCGAGTTTTTTCTCTGCCAGCTTATCCGCGCCATTCTCAGTCCCGTTCTTATTCTTCATAATTTCGGACATGAGATTATTCTTGATCTTTTTTAGATCTTTTTCCTCGGTCGTAATCTTTCCCTGACGCTTTATAAGATCATTCAGTTCATCCTGAAGGCGGCGCATCTCCTTCGTTTCTCCAATTTCCTGGAGAAGCCTGTGCCACTTATTGTCGAGTGTCAGTGTCGGGATCCTGTTTTTCGACACCGCCTCCTTAAACTGATCCTCTGCCATTACGCTCAGTCATCCTCCCAGATTCCGTGCTCGCTGTTATAAACATTGATATTGTACGAAAGTCTCATGAGGCTTTCGGAAAGGTGTACGCTCTCTACAATTACATCATCCGGAACATCCAGATCAATATGTGAGAAATTCCATATCGCACGCACACCACAGTCTACAAGAGTCTTTGCGATCGCTACTGCTGCAGTCTTAGGTATAGCTATTACACCTATGTCTATATTATTTTCTTTAATAAACGCAGGCATCTCCTCTATCGGCATGATAGGTATGTCTCTAATGGTATCTCCGATCACCTCAGGAGAAATATCAAAGATTCCCTTCATGATGAATCCGCGCTTTTCAAAATTTACGTAACCCGCCAGCGCACGTCCCAGATTTCCTGCTCCGATAAGTACCAGGCTGTGAGTATGATTCAGTCCGAGGATTTTTCCTATCTCATCATAGAGAAAGCTGACATTATACCCATATCCCTGTTGCCCGAAACCACCGAAATTATTTAGATCCTGACGTATCTGTGATGCTGTTACGTGCATTATTTCGGATAGTTCCTGTGAGGAGATCTTTTCGATCCCGTCATCTTTTAATTCTCCCAGGTATCTAAAGTATCTTGGTAGACGCCGAATTACCGCCCTTGATATCTGCTTGTCTGTCACTTTACTGTCCTGCTTTCGATTTTTAGTTTTTTCGACACTTCTCCGGCTTTTATTAGCCGGCGATATGTGCTATTATTTTTTCTGTCTGTCTTTAACCATACACAATGACTTCTTATGATAAGTCACTGCTCATTCTTAATCAAGTATAATGAATTGTTAATTAATAGTCAATCGATGTAATGTTCAAAAAATAATGACATTAATCGAAAAGGAAAAAGGATCTAACTATGCTTCTCCAGGTTTATAACATTTCAAAGGCATTTGTCGGAAAAGACATTCTCAAGGGATGCTCTTTTCATATAGAAGAAAGAGAAAAATGTGCTCTTGTCGGTGTAAATGGTGCCGGAAAAAGTACATTACTAAAAATAATCACAGGCAGCATGGAGACTGATGACGGAGAGATCACTTTCTCATCAGGCGCGACCTGGGGATATCTCTCCCAGCAGGAAGCCGTTAACAGCGGTCATACAATCTACGAGGAACTCCTTTCTGTAAAGCAGGATCTGCTCGATGAGGAACAGGAACTCCGCGATCTCGAAAAGGATATGAAACACCTTTCAGGCGATGATCTGGAGAAGGCAATGAACCGCTACTCTGCTCTGCAGCATGATTTCGAAATGCGAAATGGTTATGCCGTTAAGAGCGAGATCACAGGCGTACTCAAGGGTCTTGGTTTTTCTGAGGACGAATTTGATAAGATCATCAATACTCTTTCCGGCGGTCAGAAGACACGTGTCGCTCTGGGTAAGCTTCTCCTGCAGAAACCCGACCTCATCATCCTCGATGAGCCGACAAACCACCTGGACCTCGCATCTATCGAGTGGCTTGAAACATTCCTTAGGAATTACAACGGTGCTGTGCTTATCGTTGCGCATGACCGTTATTTCCTCGACCGTATCGTTACAAAGGTCGTTGAGATCGAGCGCGGAGAAGCACACACTTTCTCCGGAAATTATTCTGCCTATGCAGAAAAGAAAAAGCAGCTCCGTGATGCACAGCTCAAGGCATGGATGAAGTCCGAAGCCGAGATCAAGCATCAGGAAGCCGTTATCAGCAAACTCAAGCAGTTTAACCGCGAAAAGTCCATTCGCCGTGCTGAGAGCCGTGAAAAGATGCTGGACAAAATGGAACGAGTTGAAAAGCCCGAGGATCTGAATGATGCTATGAACCTCACCATCACTCCTTCCATTGAAAGCGGAAAGGATGTACTCACGGTTGAAGGACTCTCAAAGTCTTTCCCGGATAATGAGCTTTTCAGCAATATTTCTTTTGAGATAAAAAAAGGTGAGCGCGTGGCCCTCATCGGTAATAACGGTACCGGCAAGACTACGATGCTCAAAATTTTGAACCATATGGAGCATGCTTCCGGCGGCACTTTCCGCCTCGGAACAAATGTTAAGATCGGTTACTATGATCAGGAGCATCAGGTCCTGCACGCTGAAAAGACTCTTTTCCAGGAGATCAGTGATGCTTTTCCGTCTCTTGATAATACAAAGATACGTAATACACTTGCGGCTTTCCTCTTTACCGGAGATGATGTTTACAAGCTTATCGGCGATCTGTCCGGTGGTGAGCGCGGTCGTATGTCCCTTGCAAAGCTGATGCTCAGCCAGGCTAATTTCCTGCTCCTCGACGAGCCTACGAACCATCTGGACATTACTTCCAAGGAAATCCTGGAGAATGCCCTGAATACTTATGAAGGAACCGTCTTCTATGTAAGCCACGACCGTTACTTTATAAACCGTACTGCTACGAGGATCCTTGACCTCACTAATCAGCAGATCGTGAACTACATCGGCAACTATGATTATTATCTTGCCAAGAAAGACGAGCTGACGCAGGCGATGATCGGAACCGAGTCCCAGACCGGTACTCTTATCAAGGGTACTTCTGAGCACAAGGCTGCAGTTTCAGCTTCTTCCAACAGTGATGCACAGTCTTCAGGAAGCGCCGGCAGTGCTCAGTCATGGGCCGAAGCAAAGGCCGAACAGGCGCGCATCCGAAAGATCCAGAATCAGATTAAAAAATGTGAGGAAGAAATCGACAAGAATGAGACTCGTTCTGCTGAGATAGATGAACTTTTGTCTCAGGAAGAGATCGCTACCGACCTCGGAAGATGTGCTGAGCTTGCCCGCGAGCAGGAAGAACTTTCTGCTGCAAACGAGAAGCTTATGGAACAGTGGGAAGCGCTGCAGGAAGAGCTGGGCGAGTAATTGATATAGTGACGCGTGTCAGGTCAGCATCATGTATTCCGAACCGTCGCTCCGTTGTCAGCGCTCCGCCGCCTATCTTCAGGTGCTTCGACAACTCGGTTACTTTGTTCACATGCACTTCGTGCGATGCACAAAGTAACCTCAAACAGTGTCTCCCGCACCTGAGCTATGCTCGCACTTCCTGCCTCCGCTTCCAAGGCTCGTCATACATGATACTGACCCACCACGCTGGAATCCGTAAACTTTACTACTACACAGGAAGCGGCGAGAAATATTTCCATAAGTATCTCTTTTCGAACCGCACAGGTAAAATATGCCGCTTATATAAAATTGGCACACAGGACAAGAGCTATACGTCAGCGAATGTCCTGTGTGCCTTATTTTATGTTAGCGGAGAGTTTACCGTAGTGTCGGTTCCTGAGATGCGTTGGAAATATTCTCACCGCTTCCGTCAATTCATTTCAATTATGCTTCAAGTCTCTTTCTGATGGCCTTGATGAAGTCGAGGGTGCTGAGCTTCTTTACATTTGTGAGAGTTGTGATAGCTGCCAGATCTCCTGTCATTTCGCCTGCTTCGATAGTGTCGAGAGTTGCCTTGTCGAGCTTATCTGCGAAGTCAACGAGTTCCTGGATGCCGTCAAGTTCGCCTCTCTTACGAAGTGCTCCGCTCCATGCAAAGATAGTTGCTACAGAGTTTGTGCTTGTCTCCTCGCCCTTAAGGTGCTTGTAATAATGACGCTGTACTGTACCATGTGCTGCTTCGTACTCGTACTTTCCGTCAGGACTTACGAGGATAGAGGTCATCATTGCAAGAGAACCGCATGCTGATGCCATCATATCGCTCATTACGTCTCCGTCATAGTTCTTGCATGCCCAGACAAATCCGCCCTTGCTTCTCATGACTCTTGCTACAGCATCATCAATCAGAGTATAGAAGTACTCGATACCCGCTGCTTCAAATTTATCCTTAAATTCCTCATCATATACTCTCTGGAAGATATCGCGGAAATCTCCGTCATAAATCTTTGAGATAGTATCCTTTGAAGCGAACCACAGATCCTGCTTTACAGAAAGCGCATAGTTCATGCAGCTTCTTGCAAATCCTTCGATAGATCCGTCAAGGTTGTGCATACCCTGGATAACACCCGGTGCTTTGAAATCAAAAATAGTCTTTCTGATCTCCTGTCCATCCTCACCTGTGAAAACAAGCTCAGCTTTTCCTGCACCCGGAACCTTTATCTCAGTATTTCTATATACATCACCATAGCTGTGACGAGCAAGTGTGATAGGCTTTTCCCAGTTCCATACGTGAGGTTTGATACCCTTTACAAGGATCGGTGCGCGGAAAATTGTTCCGTCCATGATACCACGGATAGTTCCGTTCGGACTTCTGTACATTTCGTGGAGATCATATTCCTTTACGCGGGCATCATTAGGAGTGATAGTCGCACACTTAACTGCTACTCCAAGTCTGTTTGCAGCTTCTGCAGCTTCTATGGTTACCTGATCTCTTGTCTCATCACGATGCTTAAGACCGAGATCATAGTACTCTGTCTTGAGATCGATGAAAGGATTCAAAAGCTCATCCTTAATATACTGCCAGATGATCCTGGTCATCTCATCTCCGTCCATCTCAACAAGGGGTGTAGTCATCTGAATTTTTGCCATAAATTTTCCTCCTCTGCAGGTGCCGTCATGCGCCTTTGTCTATCAACTCTCTGAGCCCATTATTTAACGCGTTATCAAGTGCATTTATAATATGCTGATGTGCAAATTTTTCCGCATCATCAGGACGATTACCGAAAATCGCCTCTGCTATAAGTTTGTGCTCATCATTGCTTATACGACTGCGATCATTTTTTGAAAGAGACTGCATACGCATAGAATGTACATACTGGTGATAATCCTTTAAGAGGATCTCCAAACGTTTTGAACCCGATGCTTCATACATCAGCTCGTGGAACGAAGAATCCAGCTCTGTCACCTTTTCCCAATGGCTCCTGCCGGCGTGAAAATCTGACATATAGAGGATTTCCTCCATCTGTTCTCTCTGCTCCTTTGTGATGTGAGCGCATGCCCATCTGGCAGCCAACCCCTCAAGTCTGGAACGTATCTCATAGATGTCTACTGCATCTTTTGCAGATATACCGTCCACAACAGCGCCCTTATTGGGGACTATCCGTATAAGGCCTTCAAGTTCCAACTGATGAAAAGCGTCTCTTACAGGTGTCCTGCTTACTCCGTACGCTTCTCCTATCGCAACTTCTTTAAGTTCATCGCCCTTAGCATATTTTCCGTTTAGAATATCATCACGAAGCTGCTGGTAAACGCGGCCGCGAAGCGAATACTTGTCACTTACATCCTTTTGAATATTGTCTTTTTCTTCCATTCATAACTCCTCTTTTATGATACGAAAACAATCCCCCGCTGTTTTCCTATGTCGTTTTAGCACGTCAATGCATTAAACCGTTTGTACCATTGTATGCAACTATACCCACTCTGTCAACCTTAATGAACAGAAAAACGAACATTGCCGAAAAAATCCCGCCGAGTTTTAGTCGACGGGATTTTGAAAATAGATTCATTTAGTTTTTGTTTTCTTGGTAGTCGTATCTTTGTTTTTCAAATTCTCGGTTACCGTGACTACCATGGTATTCGTCACACCTCCGGCATTTGTCCGAATGGTGGCTGTACCCTTGCCAACCGCATACACCGTGCCGTTCGTCGGATCCACAAATGCGACTCCGTTATTAGAAGACTTCCACTCGACTACTTTTAGCTTACAATGCTTCAGTTTAACCTTTTTCGTCGAGTCAAGCTTCATCGCGAGACTCGTCTTTGACAGAGATGGCTGCTGCACAAAGAGTTTACAGGAAATATTTTCACCCATTACATTTGCCGATATCGTAGACTCACCGGCATTCATACCTGTTAGTACTCCATTTGCATCTATCTCTGCCAGCTGTTTTCCATTCGCACTTGGCGAATTGTAGCTCACGATAGTGTAGTCTTTTACACCCTTGATCCGAAGTTTCTTCGTCTGTCCGGGTACGACCTTGATGTACTTTCTGGTAAATTCAGGAACGTTACATACGAGCTTTCCTAATACCCTGACCTTGCCATAATAAGCTACTATCCTTGTAACTCCGCGCTTATGCACTGTGATCTCACCGGTGTTCGGATCGACGCTCGCCACTTTTGCATTGGTGCTCTTCCAACTGGTCGGTATAAACTGAGGATACGCGAGCTGATCAACAGCATTCATCGAGGTATGGGTATTAAATACAGACATCTGCGAGATCGTCTGGTTGTAAACAAAGAGTCTGACCGACTTCGCTTCTGCGTCTGATGCAAAAGTACCGGTGATAAGTGTATTTCCGGCTTTCTTTCCCTTTGCAGTCTTCTTCTTGGAATTTACTTTTGCGATTTTTTTATCCTCAGCCTTTAATTTTGCTGCGCCCGCAAAGTAGTTTGCAAGAGAAACTTCCTGTTTTCTTATGATCTTTACCCAGTAGATTCCGTTGAGGTTATCCTGATATTCCGCCTCCTGCTCATCAGTCCATGTCTTCCACTTGGCGTAGAGATACGTGTCATTAGTTACCACGTCTTTGCTGAAATCCCACTGTGTAGCATAACTAGTATCCCTGTACCATCCAACCAATTTATATCCCGGACGTGTAGGTGCTGGAGGTTCTGTTATCAGAGTATTCTCAATAACCCTCTGAGAAGGCACTTCCGAACCGCCCATTGAATTAAAGTAAACCATATAGTAAATATAGTTTTCTTCATTCGGATCATCATACCACTGTGCATAACATACCAGATCGCCTGTTACAACATAATCATCAGTGATGTCTTCGCCACTTCCATCCTTCTCTGTGTTCCATCCAATGAGCTTATAGCCTCTCTTTGTAAAGCCTATTTCCTTAAGCATCTCTTGTGTAGGAACACCCACTCCGGTGCCTTCCTTGATAGTATCGCCGCTAAGAACAGCCTGCGTATCTATCTGATCATCACCATCATAGTAGTAAATATTGAAGTAGCCTTGCTGGAACCTTGCATATACCGTAAGCGGTTCTGTAATCACAGTTGCACCTGTCACCTTCGTACCATCTGCAGTATACCATCCGGTAAATGCATGATCCGCAAGAGTCGGAGCATCCGGCATCTGCAAATAGATCTTATTTCCACTCGTGATGTAATCTGTGATTGCATAAGGTTCTGTATCGCCCTGAGACTTGTAGAAAGTCACCTTAAATCTGGGAACCCATTTTGCAAATAAGTTAAGATCTTTTCTGGCATTAGGAATTTTTGTTGAGTAAAGATTTCCTTTGCCATCCGGCTGATCATACCAGCCCTGGAACTCATATCCTTCTCTGTCATTTGCAACAGCTATATCAAGGTCCGTGTTATAGGTGTGCTTTATTGTTTTTACAGAATTAACTCCATCATATTCGTACAAATAATTGTATGAAACTATTATGAATCGATTATATTGTACATATAGTTCAAGATTCTGATAAACCCTCATATCCTTAGTCCATTTCACAGAACCATTGCTTCTAAACCATCCTTTGTAATCATAATGATCCTTAGGATACTTTTCTAACAGATATTCATTTTGTGAAATGGTATCGAAATCGGCGATTTTATCTCCAGCTTTGCAATACTGCGTTTCATTCAACAAGGTACCGTCAGGAGCGTAAAACTTTACAACATAATGACTGGTGTACACGGCTGTAAATGTATCGTCCTGAAGAATTGTTCCATATTCAGAATAAGCATATACATCATTTCGTTTCCTTGCCTCTTCAGCGCTGTTATACAAAGCTTTCTTTTTCGCACTTCTCCAACCCTTAAAATCTCCTGTTGGAATATCCGGAGCATCAGGAATTTCTGAAATATAATCACTTAAAGTCTTTCCGCCATTTACGGATACAATCTTTATCTCTTCTCCACTGACAGATAAAAACGTCAAATAATAGGTTGTATAATATAAAGCAACCAGTTCAGTATCTGCAACTACCGGTGTATCATCCTTAAAAACGGAATCTTCATCACCAGAATAATACCATTTATCAAAGCCTTTTCCTGTATATTCAGGTGTCGGAAGATTATTTCCAAACGTTCCGTTATTTGCTATGGCTTCAACCGTACTAGCCATTGAACCTTTGCCTGGATCAAAATACACAACCCAGTAACCATAAGGACAATAGCATATTTCTGTAGATGAATTTGGTTTCACTATTCCGGAACTAGAGAATTGCGTTTGAAGACCACTCTTACTCATATCCGTATCTTTTGTCCCATAATAAATAATATATTTTACGCCTGAACAATTTTCAAAAGAATTATCATAAACATCCGCACCACCTACACCGTTTAACGTATTAGGAAGGTATAACCTTCTAATTCTTGTGCATCCATAAAAAGCCTGGCTTCCGATTTTCTTTAACTTAGGTGCTTCGGTTTCGCCCATCGTTCCCGGTCTGATTCCAGTTGTTATTTGTGTTATATTTGTGCATCCATAAAATGCTTTATCGCCAATTGTTGTTACCTTTTTAGGAATGACAACCTTATTTACAATACCTGTGCAATTTACAAATGCGTAATCGCTTATCTTCTCGGTATCGGTGTCGATCGTTAATGTTCCCGTATAATAACCCGGAACACAAACCAACTCTTTGTGGTCATTCGAACCGTCTGAAGCCTTTTTATATAGAATCCTGTTATTATTTTCAGCTACAAAATAATTATTATCATCATGTACACTTATTGAACCTATTTTTTTGCAATTCACAAAAGGCGCATATCCTACTCGTTTGCAATCTTTCGGTATTTCAATATTTACGAGGTTCACGCATCCAGCAAATGCGAAATTTCCAATTTCAGTAACATTTATAAACTGTACTTCTTGTATAGAATCTGCATACTTATCCAACCATGCACCAGTTCCTTTATCATCACCCGGCTGCCACGACATATCGGTGATCTTTCCAGGACTTGAAGCATTTTGATTTGCACTAATACATAATTGCTGATTAGTCGAATCCTGAAACCACCAATACACTCCTCCCCACGTTTTTGGCTTTGCTTGAGATACAGTTGTTTCTTCTACCTCACTTATTCCGGCATCAAAGGCATCGACCGCAGCGTCAAACGTTGTGATTGAGGCATCATCTGAGTCTATTACTGCTTCAGGTTCATTTTCATCCACCTGTATTATTGCTTCATCAATTCCTGCATCTTCAACTTGATCAATAATTGAACCCGAATCGGATGAAGTAAATTCATTAGGTATTTCCTCTGCACATACAGGAACAGCTCCGGACAGTATCATACTGGCCGCGATCAAAAATGCGATCATTTTTCGATAAAACCGGTATCTCATATCATTCCCTCCATAAGCCCTGAAATGATGTATCTAAAACTGCCTGTAATGCAGTACTCCCATCATTAAAGCCCAACTCTCTCAATTTCCAGATACAGAACCACCCGATACATTTCCCGTAGGCATTATAAGTGTGCTTCCGCCTACGATCTTTCCATACCCATAGAGATTGCTCTCTGACGTATCTATCTCCTTATACGGAGCGCTTATTCCCCATGGCGTACCGATTATTCTACTATTTTTATCGGCCAAAGCACCGTTTTCATTTACCATATCATCCGAATCCGCTGCCCCCGACTTTCCATCTCCCGATCCGCCGTGGCCTGACAAAAGCTCAAGATATCTTGTTTCCGCATCAGCTTTACTTACACCTACTTCAGCTGTAAGCTCTTCCGCTCCCTCGAAAGAACTCTTGTCCGCAGTCGTAAACGTGCTCTCTGCGCCTACGTATACCATTTTTTTGCAATCGCGGAACGCATATTCCTTGACTGAAAGTACAGAATTTGGCAAAAATACAAATTCCAGCGCAGCCGAATTTGTAAATGCAAAATTAGGTATCTCCGTTACCTGGTTTGATACATATACTTTTTTTAGATTATTTGCACCCCAAAAAGCGTACGGTCTGATGGATGTCACAGTAAACGGCATCTCATAGACATCACCTTTTCTCCCGGGCACAAATTGCACGATCTCCGTTGAGTCATTATTGTAAATAACTCCGTCATTTAAGAAAAATGCACTGTTTCCATCAGCAAGTGTCACCTGATAAAGAGAAGAATCCCCTGCAAACACGCCATCACCCATGGTTTTAAGCGATGCCGGAAGCGTTGCTGTGCTCAAATTTGTGCACATACCAAAAGCACTGTCCTGCACCTCTTCTGTCCCTTCCTGTATATAGACTTCCGTAAGATGTGAGCAGCGGTAAAACGCCTTATCTCCTATTATTTTTACACTTGGCGGGATACTCACTTTTTCAAGCGTGTTGTCCCCCAGAAACGCACCTGTTCCTATGGCTGTGACTGTATCCGGAATGACAACCTGCGTCATCCCGTCACTCACGTCATAGCTTAAAAGCGTGCCATTTCCATCAATCTTAAAAGAACTTCCTGCTTGTGATCTTCCGGGCTTTACCAGAAATATTACAAGAACAGCTGCCGCACCAAGTACGGCAGCCGTCATGATCCCGGTCGCCCTGAGCATATTTAATTTATGCTCATGCTTTTGCTGTTTTCGCATCTGATACCGGATCCTTTTTTAAGAATAAGAAAATTGACAGTGCTGCAAGTCCGATGGAAAGAACCCACTTAGGACTGATGGGATCACCGGTCTTTGGCGTGGAGTCCAGACTTCCTGCGGACAAATTATTTACATCTACATAGAATCCATACGGCGAGAAATGTGTTGCTGTAAAGGTTGCGCACGGACTTCCGTCGATCATGGTAAATCTGGTGGACAGATTCTCCAGCTCACCATCCTTACTAACCGCTGCCACCCTGTTATTTCCGCCATACAGTGCCAATTCTTCCGGAATCGGGACCGTAAGTGTAACTGATACACCCTGCGGATTGTCAAGTTTCGTCTCGCCTGTTGAATCATAAAGGCTGATATCCATTGCAAAGTAACGGTATCCGCTGAGGTCTCCGTAACGCTTTTTCAACGCATCCTCAAACTCTGCATCTGCTACATCCGTCTTTGTGATCTTTACTACATAATTGTCTGTCGTTCCCTCAATTGTTCCACTCGCGTCTCCAAGTCCTGTTCCACCTGTATCTACCGGTACCGAAGTTCCCGTAGTTACCGGTGTGTTAGTTCTCGGTGTCGGTGTAACAACATTCTGTGTTACTGACGTTGCCGAACTCGATGAACTGGACGTACTGCTGGAGCTCGAACTGCTGGAACTCGAACTGCTGGAGCTCGATGAGCTGCTGGAACTCGACGAACTTGACTTACTGCTGGATGAACTGGATCCTGTCTTGTAGATTGAGAATTTTCCGGAGTTGCTTCCGGTATAACTACCTATACCTTCGATGTAAGCAACTGCCTTTTTATTACATACTTTTACATTGTTCTCGTACTTTACAACTACATAATCCGAATCCTTCGTAAGTTCCTTAGTGGACGTCTCCATGTCAAATACATGAACCGTCGGCTGCACAAGTTCACCGGTATATGCTGCATTTTCAACTTCTACCGTACATTGACCAAGGTCACGCCTGATATAAAAGTTTATCTCTGCCGACTCTGCATTTGCATAAGCCTTGATACCTATTACCTTTGCTGTCGCAGTTCCCGGATAATAGTTATTACTGTATTCAACTCTGTAATCTTCGCCCTGATTCAAAATCTTTTCATAATCGGATGTAAGTCTTACCGTAAGTAACGGTTCAATAGCAGCGCCTGTGTAGGTAAACATGTCAGGATTCAATGCATCTATCGAGAACGAAATGCTGTTTCCTGATGTGGAGCCGCCTCCACCGCCGCCTCCTCCGCCACCGGACTCATCGACTACTGTAAATGTACACTCGATCGTATCTGTGGAATAATTTACGCCGTCTCCTGCCAGAGTGATCGTTACATTATTAGCCGAATCAACGGTGATCGTTGTGCTTGAAGGTGTGTAGAATGCCGGATCAACAAAAGCTCCTGTCCTCTTGTCTACTACAACAAAGTCTGCGTTGTTATCTGTTCCGCCGCTAACTGTATAGGTTGCTGATGTTCCATCGTACTTAAACTGCGTCAGTGCAACAGCATAGCAATACTTTGCAAATTCAGTAGGATCATCATCAGGATTCACTCCTGTTCCCATCCAGAATAATCCATCTGTACTGCTCTTATTCGCAAGCACATAAGTAGTATCAGAATTACTTGCCTCTGTACCATAAAGATTATATTTCTGGTTATTGTAATCATTTCCAGAAAATGCCTGATCTGAATAATTTACTCCGGCATTTCCCACATATATATTTGCTGGTGTCCCTATATATGTGAAGGCATAATCACGTACACTGTTTACAGATGAACCAAGTGAAACCGTTATAAGCGCCCCTGCATTTTCAAAACAGTGCTCAGGAATCTCCGTTACCACCCCATTCTTTATGGTAATAGTAGATAAAGCGTCAAGCTCTGCAAAAGCATACTCGCCAATCTCCGTTATTCCATCAGGAACCGTATATGACTGTAAGGAACCTATACCTTCTATAATCTTTTGGTTTGCATTTCCATTTGAATCCGGTCCTGTCAATACTCCATCGGTATATCCAAAATTCGGAGCACTTATGGAGAAACTTGTTATCGCATCATCTCCAAGGAAAGGTGCTGTTCCTATCGACGTAATACTATTCGGAAGAGAAACTGTTGTCAGATTATAATCTCCTGCAAACTGCTTGGAATCAATGGTTTTTAATCCATTATCCTCCGCAATAAATGTTGTAAGATTCGCATTATTTGCAAGAGAAGTACTTGTTGACAGCTTTATCTCCTCTACTCCTGAAGGAATCGTGAGTGAAGATGAATTTGACTGAGGCTCATATCCTGTAAGTGTTGTCGTTCCACCATTATCCCATGCTGTAGAAGTCAAATTATTTACAGTAAGATAGTATCCATCGTCACCATAGGTTACGTTATGGAACGGAATGAACTTATATGAACCTGTATCAGTGGATATCTGGTTATTCATCGCATACCGGTAAAGCCCGTTATCCGCACTGATCACACCGGTAATCTCAAAATTCTCGTTTACACCGGTAAATAGGCTGGAGCCAATATTTGATGTATTAAAGCTTTGAGGAGCAACCAAACTAACCAATGCCGACTGATTTGCAAATGCACTGTCCCCGAGTGTAGTTACAGATGAAGGCAGTGTGATCTTTGAAATAACATCATTAGGTTCAAACGCGCCTGTTGCTATACCTGTAACCGTTGTACCATTTATTTCTTCCGGAATCGTCATTTCACTCTCGTAGATTGAGGGTGAAACATTTGTGATCATACCGGAACCATCAATTGTATAACCATCTGTAGTTTCTTCGCTGCTTCCTCCCAGATCATTAAAGGTTATTCCATTTTCGTTACAATACTTATATATCCATGAATAAAAACTTGTATCAGACTTATGATTTGAACGATCAAAATACTTAAACGCACTTACAGTAAGTCCGGAAAGTGCTGTGACGATAGCTCCGTCAGGATTAACTGTAACATCATAATCCCAATCACTATAAGAACCTGATCTACCATCATTATTTAATAATGTGAAATCAGTGATTCCGGAAGAACTTGTAAATGCTCCATCAGGAATACTGTCAAGACTTCCGGGCAGCTTAACCCTAATCAATCCTGTACAATTAGAAAATGAATCGCTTTCAATACTTGTGCAAGTTTCAGGCAATTCAACAGAAGCTAATTTAACACAACTTGTAAAACATCCTGTCGGAACCGCTATTATCTGGGTATCCTGCAGATTTGCTGATGATAAATTGTTGCACTCATAAAACGCATTACTTCCAATAGACTGAAGCGAAGATGGAAAATCAATGGATGTCAGTGCTGAACATCCGTTAAAATCATTACTTCCCAGTGTTTGTAGATTTGACGGAAGAGTTACACTTGTCAGATCTGTACAGTTTTCAAAAATATGTTCATTGAACGTTGTACACTGACCCGTGAAATTTATCGTACGCAACGACGAATTTGCAAATGCATAACTAGCCAATGCACCTAAATTGGAACTCTCGATCGTAACATTTGTAATGCCACTGCTTTCAAAACAACTTTCACCTATCGTTTCTACGCTTGAAGGAATAGTTACAGATTCCAGTGACGTACATCCCCTAAATGCGCTTGCCTCAATTGTTACAAGTGATGACGGAAATGAAACAGACTGTAATCCTGTATTATTTTCAAAAGCACCTGCACCAATCAAAGTCAGATTTGATGCTGAGCTCATGTCAACTTTTGTAAGAGCAGAAGAATCACCATTTACAGCCGCTGAAAGATTTGTAACCTGTGTTACAGGAATATTAGGTTTATCAATTTCTCCATCACCAGTTGTATCAAACTCAACCGTTGCAGGAACTTTTATCTCGGAAATCTCCTCTTTTGCAGAATATTCTCCATCCTCATCATAAGTATAGCCGGTTAATCGTGCCTCAGATTCATTATAAAAATTGAATTCCAGCATAACATTTCCATCCGACCAATACTCTGTCGTACTACTTGCCGCAGAGACTCCCGGTGCAGGAATTGCCGCTACTATCAGGGCAGTAGCCATAAGCAGCGATGCTACAGTTCTGCGCGCTGCTTTTTTCATTCTGAACTTTTTAATTCTCTTTCCCTTTGAACTCATACTCTTCCTAGCCTCATCTTTTTATTTGTGGACTCTCCAATCCGTTACAATTCACTCGCTTCCAGCTCGCTCACGTGACAGATTTTGCCAATTAAATCGCCTTCGGCGTGGGCAAAATCTATCTGGCTTACCATAGTTTGTGGCTGCAACCTCCGCAGCAGAGTGCTCCGGTTGCAACTGAACTGTAACTTCAATCCATGCAGAGTATCTTTCACTGCTACAGCTTATTAACAACAGAACCTCTCCCGTTCCATTGCCAATTAAACGCGCTCTTTTTTGTACTAAAAAAGCAGAGTAAATATTACTCTGCCTTAAATATCGGTTAATGCAATTGTAAAAATTAGAGATAACGAATTAAAACTGAAATTAAACCGCAAGCGCCAAACGGGCGTTTTGTTTACACACCTAACTCGATCATTACTCACCTTAATCCTTTACGTATACTTTACGTATCAGTGTTTTTCAGCAGACAATGCAGCTATCTTTGCCTTGAGCTCCTCTATCTCAGCATCTTTAGCTGTAAGTAGAGATGCATACTCAGCATCTTTAGCTTTACCAGTGTTCTCTACTGCTTCACTAACTGCAGCATTAACTGCAGCATCCAATTCAGGTTTCATCAAAGTTTTTAGAGCTTCACACATACTTGAGTCCTCCCGTATTGCCTTAAAGATTCCTTCATTTTCTGAAAGCGCCAACTGTAATACAGAATCAGCATTTTCCCTATCATCTTTTTCCGACAATCCATTTACAGAGATAATAAGTTTTTCGCCTGTTTTCATGTTCATCTTTGAGGTCAGAGCACTCAACCACTGATGTTCGCTCTTATTCACCTTCGACGAAACTATTATCTGCGTAGGGAATATGATCTTTCTTCCAGTTACATAGTAAATTCCCGGAAATTTCTCAATAACTTCACAACCATTCTCTTTGAACCACTTGATCAGTTCCCGTGGTCTTCCCTCCCTGACAAGCGAAATTGTTACATCATTTGCCTTGATACTGTCCGTTTTGGGACAATCCGCCTTGTAAAGACACGAATACGCCAATGTTTTGAAATATTCATCTATGCCAAGTGCATCCTTGGGTGACTTGTACTCAAAAATATTATGACCCTCGAATATTCTTCCAATTTCATTCTCAATGCGTACATCCTGCCTTTTCTTTATGACCAAAAGATCAATCTGTATCGGTTTCGTATTAAGCGTATGTTCCGTATCGAAATCCAGATTATTCTTGTCAGCCCTTAGTTCCAATTTTACAGCAGCACAAAATGGCGGATGCCACTGTGTTTTTTCATATTCTCCCATCTATTTTCCACTTTCAACGGACTATAATAACACGTTTTCATATGATTACGTGCTCTTATTGTATTCATATGATACCACACTTATACATACAAAATACAGAAAAAATGTTTTATAAGCATCCAAATATTCAGTATGACGTTACTGTTCACTCGCTATCAGCTCGTTCCAGTAACTGATTTTGCCAATTAAATCGCCTACGGCGATGGGCAAAATCATAATGGCTCGCCTTATTCTATGGTCGCAACCTCCGCAGCGTAGTGCTCCGGTTGCGTCTGAACAATAACAGTATGACATCATTGATTAAAAACACAAAACATACCCTGATTCCCATCACCCGTATTGACTGCAAATGCTGCCTGTCACAAGGGCCCCCAACATCCTTTGTGCCAGCACATCGAAAAAACATTATTTATGGCATAAAAAAGGGCTTCGCTCAAGATGATCAAATCATCTAGAGCGACAGCCCCTTAAATATCGGTTAATGTAATTGTAAAAATTAGAGACAACGAATTAAAACTGAAATTAAACCGATTGCACCGAATATATGTTTTTATCTATTCATTTACGTTAACTTTAATTGTTATTTTGTATTTTTTATTAAGATACTTATATATAAGCTTTATTCTGTCCGTCGTGGTCGGATTTATGATCAGCGCATTATCGACTATTTTCGCCTGGGCATGCTTCTGCTTTCCTATAGAGAGTTCCCCTGCGTCTATATCTGTGCCAAAGAGGTCTTTAACCGTAAATTTATATTCCCTGTCTCCAGCGGAAATATATTTTAGAGATTTATTTGCTTTCGGTTTTTGAACCGTGAATGTGATCGTATATGTTGTGCCGTCTTCCATGGGCAAGGTTGCAGCTCCGGAGGATTTGCAGTTTATGCTGGCCACCCTCGTCTTTTTATTAACCTTCACCTTCACTCCACCGCTTCCCGATACTTTTCCACCTTCTGCGACTTTTGCGACCGTAGTGAATTTTGATCCTTTAACGGCTGTCATCTTAAGATCCGATGGCCTTACATTTGATTTTGTCACGTTTGAAAAATCGAGTTTAAGCTTCTTTATTTTACCGGATGTGGCTATCGGTGCAAAATTGTCCCTGGATGAAGCATATTTGCTGCCGGGTTCTGTGATAGGTACTCTGCTTTCGGAATCATCAGACTTTGAAACACTTAAATTAGCCTTTAGTAACCTTATATCCTCGTCACTGACCCCGATTTGTCTCAAATACTCTGTCGCCTCAACCGAAAGATCCACAGATTTCAGATCATCAACACCAAACGCATTCTGAAGAAACTTCACAATATTGCCGTCCACTATCCGCTGATATCTTGCCTCTTCCTCTGTGACTCCGTAATAATTGAAAAATGACACCATGTAATCACGTATAACTTCATCGTAACCGGCGCCCATCAGACACTCAAGAATTGCACTGACAAAGCCCGCACGATCTTTTCCCTCTGTACAGTGAACCTCGTAAATACCGGGATTAGCTGCAAAAAAATGAATTCCTTTCGCAAGTCCCTTCTGAAAATCTTCTGATAAAAAATCAACCCCAAGGTTCAACGCAATAAATTTTTGTCCGGAATAATAGGTGTCTTCAAAACCCTCACGCCCCCTTACTGTATCTTCATCATCTGCAAGGTTCATGATCACATTTACTCCGGCCTTTTTGATCGCCTCATCCGCGTATTTATTTCTGCCATGCAGAGGATTTACAGGTGAAGCAGAACGATGGAGGATCCCTCGTCCCATACCTGTAGTTGTAACAGCCCTGAAATTAGCGAACTGTTCATCGGAAAGGTTTGGATAATCCTCCCTGATATCCGTATAATCCAGCGGATAAATCTTATACGCTCTTTTTTCCTTAATTGAAATCTTAACAGATATTTCTTTTAATCCGTCGTTCAGAGTCCACGATACCTTATTATTCCCGTCAACTGTCTTTGTAGCGATCCCATATACAGCTGCAAACTCCCTGCCATTAATGCCAAGAATTACATAATTTTTTTTTGCATAGATCAACGATTCACCCAAAAATACATCTCTGATATCTCCGCAAAGCGGCAACTCTAAAGAGTGATCAAGGAAGCTTACCAAAAGAATGTCCCCATATTCATATCCTGCAGTAGATAATTTCTCACCATCCAGTCTCTCCGGTGTAAATATGACATTTCCATTTTCCATAATGTTACCCGCAGAGATCGTTGTCGATATGGTCTGCTCATTATTTATACTAGAATTTGTCTCTATTACTTCACGGTCATCTGCGTATACGGGTACTATTAAGCCCGACTGAAAAAACAAAGGCATCATGATAGTAAGCACAATGCAAATAGCTATGCTTTTTTTCCAGTATATATTATTCATATCTCAATATCTCCGTTCTATATCTACAGCGTTAAAACACACTACATCCTATTCTTCGGTTAAAACAATTGCAAAAAACAGAGACATCGAATTAAATTTGTTTCTATTTGTTTCAAGACAAAACAAAACCCGAAAGTGAATGTATTCCGTTACTTTCACTTTCGGGTTTATGTTTTTTACTTAATCTGACCTTCGAGCACCTCGGCAACCTTTGCGAGGGCATCCGGGATTCCTGCAGGGTTCTTTCCGCCGGCCTGAGCCATGTTCGGACGTCCACCGCCGCCACCACCTACGAGTGCGGCGATTCCCTTGATGAGGTTTCCTGCATGTGCCCCCATCTTCTGAGCACCGTCAGTTGCAGATGCAACGATGTTTACCTTACCATCGTTCTCGCTGAAGATAACAGCGACACCTTCGCCCATCTCAGCCTTGAGCTTATCGGAAAGATCACGGAGACCGTTCATATCTACACCGTCAACGCGTGTTGCGATGTACTTAACGCCCTTAACTTCCTTGATCTGATCTGCAGTATTTCCAAGTGCCTCACTTGCAGCCTTGCTCTTAAGAGACTCATTCTCACTCTTAAGTGCACGGATCTCATCCTGCATCTTTTCGATCCTGTCTGTAAGAGTTGCAGGAGTTGCCTTTGCTGCAGCAGCTGCTGCATTAAGTTCCTTCTCAACATTTGCATAGTACTTAAGTACGTTTGCGCCTGTGATAGCTTCGATACGACGAACACCTGCTGCCACACCTGACTCACTAAGGATCTTAAAGAACTGGATATCTCCTGTATTCTTTACATGTGTACCACCGCAGAATTCCTTAGAGAACTCGCCCATCTCAACGACACGTACAGTGTCACCGTACTTTTCACCAAAGAGTGCCATAGCTCCGGTCTTCTTTGCGTCTTCCATAGAAAGAACTTCTGTAACAACCGGAATCTGCTCAGCGATCTTCTCATTAACTTCAGCTTCAACCTTTGCGATTTCCTCTGCTGTCATAGCCTGGAAGTGTGAGAAATCAAATCTTGTACGGTCTGCATCCTGATAGGAACCGGCCTGCTCTACATGTGTTCCGAGTGTATCACGAAGAGCCTTCTGCAGAAGGTGAGTTGCTGAATGGTTACGGCATGTAGACATACGATTTGCTGCATCAACTTTAAGTGTTACGGCATCATTCAGCTTAAACATGCCCTTAACAACATGACCTACATGAGCGATCTTGTTTCCTGCTACGTGCTCGGTGGACTCTACTTCAAATACAGCCTGACCATTTCCGAGTGCTGTACCCTCTGCTCCGTCATCGGAACCTATAACGATCACACCTTTATCGCCGACCTGACCACCCATTGTTCCGTAAAAAGGTGTCTCAGATGTGACGATAGCACCCTTCTGACCATCAGAAAGAGCATCTACAACTGCCTCATCATCTCCAAGAGATACCATTGCTACGATCTTGCTGTCTGATACGACCTTATCATAACCAACGAAAGAGCTGCTGACAGCAGGATCAAGCTCATCATAGACAGTAGCCGCATGTCCGCTGTAATCAGCGTTCTTTCCGGACTCCATACGATCCTTACGAGCCTGAGTCTTCTGAGCTTCCATGGCTGCACGGAAACCAGCCTCATCTACTGTAAATCCGCTTTCCTCAAGGATCTCCATTGTGTTCTCAAGAGGGAATCCGTATGTATCATACAGACGGAATGCATTCTCACCGGAGAGCTGCTTCTCGCCGCTCTTCTTAAGCTCTTCTTCCATCTGGTTCAGGATATCCATACCCTGCTCATAGGTCTTCTCAAACTTCTCTTCCTCAGCCTTTACAACACTAAGGATAAAGTCCTTCTTTTCCTCAAGCTCCGGATAACCATCCTTAGATCCGTTGATAACGTTCTGTGCAAGTGTCGGCAGGAAAGAACCCTGGATACCAAGCTTTCTTCCATGACGAACTGCACGACGGATGATACGACGAAGAACATATCCGCGTCCGTTATTTGAAGGCATGATACCGTCAGAGATCATGAATGTCATCGCACGTGCATGGTCTGTTACGATACGAACAGATACATCAGTATCCTCTGTACCCGGCTTACCGTACTCCTTGCCGCCTCCAAGAGCACAGATCTCATCACGAAGAGCCTTTACTGTATCTACATCAAAGATAGATCCTACATCCTGAACAGCTACAGCAAGACGCTCAAGTCCCATACCTGTATCGATATTCTTCTGCTCAAGCTCAGAATAGTTGTTATTTCCATCATTATCGAACTGAGTGAAAACGATATTCCATACTTCCATGAAACGATCGCCTTCGCCGCCCATTACATCCTCAGGACCGTTTCCGTATTTTTCACCACGGTCGTAGTAGATCTCAGAACAAGGACCGCAAGGACCTGCGCCATGCTCCCAGAAGTTATCCTCTTTGCCAAACTTATAGATACGCTCAGCCGGGATATGCATGTCATTAAGCCAGATATTATATGCTTCTTCATCATCTACATAAACTGAAGGATAAAGACGCTCAGGATCAAGTCCTACTCTCTCTGTAAGGAACTCCCAAGCCCACGGAATAGCTTCTTTCTTGAAGTAATCGCCAAAAGAGAAGTTTCCGAGCATCTCGAAATATGTACCGTGACGAGCTGTCTTACCTACGTTCTCAAGGTCACCTGTACGGATACACTTCTGACAGGTTGTAACTCTTCTTCTCGGCGGGATCTCAGCTCCGGTAAACCACGGCTTCATAGGAGCCATACCGGAATTGATGATCAACAGTGAATTATCATTATGCGGAACAAGCGAAAAGCTGTTCAATCGGAGACATCCCTTTTCTTCAAAGAAGGAAAGGAACATATCACGAAGTTCATTTACGCCATATTTCTTCATGAATCTAAAAACCTTTCTAATTTTCGTTACTCTGTCAAATGTCCGCGCCTATGTGTGTGCAAGCACACACCCTGCGCGGCCGCTTGACAGAAGTTTATACGTTAAAAATCAAACTTACCTGCGAAATACTCGCCGAGCTTGTCGATAGCTACTCTCTCCTGCTTCATTGTATCTCTGTCACGGATAGTAACTGCGTGATCTTCCTCAGAGTCAAAGTCATAGGTGATGCAGTACGGAGTACCGATTTCATCCTGTCTTCTGTATCTCTTACCGATAGCACCACGATCATCAAACTCTACGTTGTAATGAAGCGCAAGCTCATCAGCGATCTTCTGTGCCTGCTCGCCAAGCTTCTTGCTGAGCGGAAGAACACCGATCTTTACAGGTGCAAGAGCCGGATGGAAACGAAGAACTGTACGTGTATCGCCGCCCTCAAGCTCTTCCTCATCATATGCATCGCAAAGGAAAGCAAGAACAACACGGTCTGCACCAAGTGAAGGCTCGATAACGTAAGGCACATACTTCTCGTTTGTTGTGTCGTCGAAGTAGCTCATATCCTCACCGGATGTATTCTGATGCTGTGTAAGGTCATAGTCTGTTCTGTCAGCTACGCCCCAAAGCTCGCCCCAGCCAAACGGGAAGAGGTACTCAAAGTCTGTAGTAGCCTTTGAATAGAAAGCAAGTTCTTCCTTCTCATGATCACGTGTACGAACGTGCTCCGGATTAAGACCAAAATCAAGAAGGAACTTATGGCAGTAATCCTTCCAGTAATTGAACCACTCAAGGTCTGTGCCGGGCTTGCAGAAGAACTCAAGCTCCATCTGCTCGAACTCTCTTGTACGGAATGTGAAGTTACCCGGTGTGATCTCGTTACGGAATGACTTACCGATCTGACCAATTCCGAAAGGAACCTTCTTACGGCTGGTACGCTGTACGTTCTTGAAGTTTACAAAGATACCCTGTGCTGTCTCCGGACGAAGATATACTGTATTCTTAGCATCCTCAGTAACACCCTGGAATGTCTTAAACATCAGGTTGAACTGACGGATATCTGTGAAGTTGTGCTTACCACATGTAGGACATCCGATACTGTGTTCTTTGATGTAATTCATCATCTCATCGTTTGTCCATCCATCAACAGATGAATCAAGCTCTACGCCGTTCTCAGCAGCCCAATCCTCAATGATTTTATCTGCACGGAATCTCTCATGACACTCCTTACAGTCGATCAACGGATCTGAAAAGCTCTTAATATGACCGCTGGCGACATATGTCTGAGTATTCATGAGAATGGCGCAGTCAACACCAACATTATATCTGTTTCCTGTTACGAATCTCTGCCACCATGCTTTCTTCACGTTGTTCTTGAGCTCAACGCCGAGGTTTCCGTAATCCCATGTGTTTGCGAGACCACCATAGATCTCAGAACCGGGATAGATAAAGCCTCTGCCCTTTGCCAGTGTCACGATCTTGTCCATTGTCTTTTCAAATGCCATTGTTTTTCTCCTCTTATACCTTTCTCCGCCACGTGGTTTCGTGACGGGATCAGCAGATTTCTATCATTACGCAAAAAGCGCAACTAACTTAATAAGTGATAACGACAGGATTTTCTCCGCTTTTTACGGTAGCCTGCTTTGAACGAACCGGTGTTACGTTCTTACTGATGTATTTTATCTTTTTAGGGGTAACGACTGATGTATCGTCATTTATGATAACTGCATGTCCCTTTAATTCGGCGATCTCATCTGTTTTTAGTGATTTGCTTCCATCAACAGTAGAGAGTTTCACGCCTAGTGAGGACAATCCAGATGTATCCTCTGAAAGATCCAGAATTTTTAATTCTTTATCGTTAAAGCTTGAGTAATCGTCAGCTGAAGCATAGTCAACTGTCATGGTAACATATCCGTTCTTAAAATTTAGTCCGGATAATTTGACCGCGTTTTCTTCGCCTTTTCCTTCGTTGTAGGACGCTATCTCTTCCTTTGCCATATCCTGCAGCCCGTCGGAATCGTATTTGTCTGTATCGAAAGAATCAACCGTGATCTCGGTAAGCGACCCGTCAGAATGGATTTCTATCTCATTTCCTTCTGTTTTTGTATTCTTTCCGAGTCCGGACAGTGCACCGACAAGTTTTACACCGCCAAAGCCTATCGCTCCTACCACTACAAGAAGGATCAGAGCAAACACGGTTCTCGCCGTATATGCCTTGATCCTTCTAAGTTTCTGACGTTTACTTTTTCTTTTACGTTTCACTTTTTTCACCGCCACCAATCTGCCTGATATTTTTTCGGCAGAATACTCATAAGCCCAGTTTTTTACACTCGCATCAATGTATTATAATCCGTACTATTTTATATTTCAAGCGTAAGGACTTTAACACATTCCCATCTCCTGCATGATCTCAAGACTCCGAAATCTTGCTCTGAGGAAATTCTGCGTGTAATCACGCGTCAGTAGGATAAATTCCCTTAGAACCTCATCATTCACCTGGAACGAAAAAACTTTAAGGGGCGGTGTCTGCATGATGAATGACACGGCATGTACCGTTCCGGGAAGAAAAGTCCTGTGATTCGGAATTCCCGGAAATTCACCATTTAACTGTATCGCTTTTATTTCAAAAGTACCCCGGATGAGCCGAGTATCCATATTTTTCTTAAGAAGCGCCGTGAGACCTGCATAAACAAGCTTTAGGAGAGCCATACCGTCATCATTTTCCCTTGAATAGTAATCTGCGATCTCAAGAAAATACGATCCCAGATAAAAAGCTTCCAGATCGGTCCTAAGTCCCTCAAAGTAATTGTTTATCTCTACGTCCTTAAGATTATATGCGCTTCTGCCCTCTTTCAGCCGAAACATTCCAAAAGTAAAGGGCTCTGTAGCCGCCATGAAACGGTTACCCGTTCTCCTTACGCCATGGGCGAAAACCGTTATTTTCCCGCGTTCTGACGTAAGAAGTGTAAGACGCCTGTCATATTCGGAATAATCGGCACTTTTTAGGACAATGCCGTGAACCTCTGTAAAATCCTGTACCATTTGCTGACCATTATTCCAGAGCTCAGCGGTCCTGCAGATCCTTTGCGCTGTATCCAAAGGCTCTCATCTGCTTCTCGTCATCTCTCCAGTCCTTACGAACCTTTACCCAAAGTCTGAGTGTTACTCTCTTGTCAAGGAGCTTCTCTGCTTCGAGACGTGCTCCTGTACCTATCTTTTTAAGCATCTGTCCGGCTTTTCCGATGATTATTCCCTTATGAGAATCTTTCTCACAGTAGATAGTCGCATCTATCATCCAGATCTTCGGCTTTTCCTTCATGCTGTCGATCTCAACAGCAATACCGTGAGGAACTTCCTCTGAAAGATTTCTGAGTGCCTGCTCACGGATAAGCTCTGCAACGATATTTCTCTCAGTTTCATCCGTTACGGTTTCTTCGTCATAGAACGGTTCTCCGTAAGGAAGTCTTTTGAATACTGCGTGGAGAAGCTCTTCTTTATTTATGCTGTGCTTAGCGGATACCGGAATGATCTCCTCGAACTGCATGAGGTCCTTATACGCCTCTATTACCGGCGGGATAAGCTCATTTTTTACAGTATCGATCTTGTTGATAACAAGGATCACCGGCACATTTGCTTTCTGCAGAACCTCCGCAATGTGCTTTTCTCCGGCACCGATAAATGTTTCCGGCTCTACGAGCCACAGTACACAGTCAACCTCAGAGATCGTTCTCTCCGCTGCCTTATCCATATATTCACCGAGACGGTTTTTCGCCTTGTGTATACCAGGAGTATCCAGAAATACGATCTGACCTTCTTCATTAGTGAATACCGTCTGCATACGGCGTCTTGTTGTCTGAGGTTTTCTTGAGGTGATCGCAAGTTTCATTCCGAGAATGTGATTCATGAGTGTGGATTTTCCCACATTCGGTCTGCCAATAATCGTTACAAATCCTGCCCTTTTCTGATTTTCCATGTAATTCCTTTACCGGAGCGTGTACTCTATGACACGCCCCTTCTTTAATGCTTTTTATGAAAGTGTTTTTGTTTCCTTGAAAAGATCTGCGTTTTCAGATACTTTTTCTTCTCCGCCGATACAGCAGATATTTCCTGCGTCTCTGATAGCTTTTGCAAACGGTGCCAGAGCGCGGATCTCCTTTACGCCTGTGCTGAGGACTTCGTCTCTTTCCTTCTGAACTTCATCAAAAGTGACATGTCCAAGGTATGCTGCCATGCTTCGAATGCCCTGCGCACGCGGATTCAGCGGTGTATCCATGTCAGAGATCGCACCGATGACAAACTTTGTCATGTCTCTGTCTGTTGCATCAAAGCCGGCAATGTAATCCTCTGCCTTATCGAAAACATCCACAGTTTCCTTAATGTGCGGATCGCGGTAGGATACCATGTAGCACTCACCGGTCCTGCCAAATGCGCTCATGCAGCCGTACGCTCCGCCCTTTACGCGGATATTCTGCCACAGATACTCATATCCCATCATTACCTTAAGCACCTTGAGGGATCCTGTGTATGAAAGACCGTAATCTCTGTAATCCGCTGCCTTTGCTACATACTGTACCTGTGAAGATGTGCGGAAGCCTTCGTTTTTCTGATCCGGCTCAAACTTCCAGACACCTCTGCTGCTCTTTTCGTCAGAGAGTACTGCTGCAAAGCCGTCAGCAGCTGTAAGTACCTGAGCGTAGCTCTCTTTTGAACCTGTGTAATCGATCAGCAGGTTATCCTTTCTGAGGATCAGGTCACGAACTGTTTTCAGCTTCTCGATGAGGTCATCTGCTTTCTCATCAAAGTATTTATCGAGATCCTGAACGAGCTCGTACAGTGTGATCCCGTTTACTTCGTCTATAAACGCACTTGACGGTGAGAAGTAAGATGTCGCTCTCATCACTGCTGTTGAGTGTCCGGCTGATACCATGCGTACTGCCATGCGGCTCTTAAGCATGGATAAAACTTCATGAAGACGCTTCTTATCGTCAAGCTTTGTTGTGAGAAGTACCTCAGGAATGATATCAAATGCAAAGCCGAGCTTTGACTCCAGATATCTGCCCTTCACTTCCAGCATCGAACGGAATGCGTGTCTTTCCTCGTGATCTGAATAGGTGCCTATCGAAAAATCAATACCGCCGCTCTGCAGGTTCATCTCATTATTTAGGTCTGCATAGCTGTAATGCTCCGTATCCATCTGACCTAAGAGATTTTTCCAGATTCCTGCATAAGGTGCAAGTTCTGCCGGAACAGAATCCAGATCAAAAAGGAATGTGAGGTAAGACAGTCCGTTTGTAAAGATATCGTGATGAAGGAATTTCACACCGTTCTTCTCTTCCGCAGCATTTACAAAAGGCTCTGCCTTTGTATCTATGTCAGAAATCGAAAGAAGCGGGATCGTTTCCAGTTCTTCCTGCGTACTGGGTTCATCCTGATAAGCCTTAAGTGCCTTTGTGTCTTCTACGAGCTTATCTATCTCTGCTGCGGAAAGGCTGTTTTTGTACTCTGCGAGCTTTGCCGCAACTGCCTCATCACGTTCTGCAGTGAGACCTCTTACAGGTTTAAGTACAACTACTGAAGAATGAGGATTATCTAAGAGGTACTTACGGATAAGTTCTTCGAAGTAGCCTTCTTCTGCAGCTTTTCTTAAAAACTCAAAGGTTGCATTTTCTTCAATGTGCATAAACGGCTGATCTTCATCATAAAGCCATGAATCAAAGGACTGAAGACCATACATAAGTCCCTTCGGGAACTGACCGAAGTCTGCCTCTCTGTAGCGGAATTCAAAGTAATTTATGCCCGCGAGAAGTGCCTTTTTATCAATACCCTCATCTGCATTTTTCTGAAGTACTTCACGGATAGTGTCAAGGAACCTGTCCTTGTCTGAAAGGTCCGCATTTTTTGCTGTTACGGTAAAGTACGGCTGATATACACCGTTATCGTAGGAACCGTCGATGTCCTTACCAATGTGGCGATCCAAAAGTGTCTGTGAAAGCGGTGCTCCCGGTACATCGAGAAGCGCGTACTCAAGAATCTGGAACGCAAGGTAAAGCTTCGGATCGAGGTTGTCACCGATCACCGCATTATAAGACAAATACGCATTTCCCTCTACCGGCTGATCCTCTGTTACAGAATATTCTTTCTCAACATATACCTGACTCTTAAAGGGTTCCTGCTTTACGAGTTTGCTGTCGATTTCCTGACGATCGTACTCACTGAGGTACTCGCTGTCGAGCCAGAGAAGCTTCTCAGCCATGTCACAGTTTCCGTAGAGATAGATATAAGAATTTGACGGATGATAGTACTTTGCATGCATCGCCTTGAAATTCTCGTACGTAAGCTCAGGAATGACTGCCGGATCACCGCCGGATTCATTTGCATACTGCGTATCCGGATACAGAGAGACAAGGATCGCACGACTCAGCACGTCATCAGGTGATGAAAACGCACCCTTCATCTCATTATAAACAACACCATTGTATGTGAGAGGCGCATCTGCGCTTTCAAGCTCATAGTGCCAGCCTTCCTGCTTAAAGATTTCCTCTCTGGAGTAGATATTCGGATGAAGTACCGCATCCATATATACATCCATAAGGTTCTGGAAATCCTTGTCATTTGTGCTCGCAACCGGATAAACCGTCTTATCCGGATAGGTCATCGCATTAAGGAATGTATTGAGACTTCCCTTTGCAAGTTCGATAAAAGGATCCTTTGCAGGGAACTTCTTTGATCCGCAGAGCACAGAATGCTCCAGGATATGCGGTGTTCCCGTAGAGTCTGACGGCGGTGTACGGAAACCGATCGTAAATACCTTATTTTTGTCATCATTTTCAAGGATCATGATACGAGCACCGGTCTTTTTATGAGAAAACCTGTATCCTGTGGAATGAAGATCAGGGATTTCTCTTTTTTCCAGTAACTCGTACTTTTCCTTCACTGCATCTATATTCATTGAATGCTGTTCCTCCTAAGCTCTTAAATATTCCAATACTTCTTCGTAAACTGCAACTCCCGTATTATAGCCGTGTTCGTAAAAAGCTTCCAGTTTATGCGGATCTGCCTCTGCTCTGCCTACTGTTTTTTCGGTCGGACGGATCACAAAAACTTTCCCCTCCCTTTCGAGTCGTTCCAGGATATCCAGCTGACGATTATATACCTTCGGTCGATTAATGATAGCCCGCGCAAGTGCAGGATGATCTTTATACATCCTGCGGAAAATACCTTCCATTCCGGGCTTCAGTTTCTTTCTATAGCCCATCTCGCGAGTCAGTATCACTACATTCTTTGTATTTCCAAACATAAGACTATGTCCATATGGGATCGAATCCGCAAGTCCACCATCCATATACAGGTCTGCTCCCATTTTTACCGGCGGCGCTACCATAGGAAGAGAGCATGAAGCCCGGCATATTTTGTATAGTCTCTTACTGCTCTTATAGTCTGAAAGATATTCCGGCCGGCCTGTGGTGAGATTTGTCACGACCATCTCGACCCTCATGCCTCTCTTTTTATAACTCTCATAATCAAAAGGGATAAGTCTGTTTGGATATTCATCAAAAAGCATATCCATGTCATACAGATAATGGGTTTTAAAAAAATGTTCCATCGACCATCCACGTCTTTTTTTATCATTTACGATCAGGACATCTTTGGTACGCCCAATCTGTCCCGATGCATAGTCAAGCGCATTGCAGGCACCTGCCGAAACACCGACCGTATAGGGAAGGTACAGATTTTTTTCCATGAAGTAATCAAGCACTCCTGCGGTAAAAACTCCGCGGGAGCCTCCACCTTCAAGAACCATTCCCGAATGTGAAAAACTTTCCCAGTTTCTGTATTCTTCTGTCATTCTATGATATGCCTCCCTGAGAGTCCCTCAATATGATTTCCTGTAAGACGAATTGCTTCGATGACATCTTCCAGTGTAAACTGGCTGTTTTCTTCTACCAGTTCCTCCGGTGTCACGTCTCTCCTGAGTTCCTCTGACAGCTCTTTGGCAGCCTTTCCAATGTCAGTGATCTTCTCTATCACCTTATCCATACGGTCGCGTTCTTCATTGTCGCGATTAATGGCAGCGTCCATAGCATCCATGACAGTCTTTCCGATAAGACCGTCAACCTCATCCTCCGAATCAAGTGTTCCGAGGAGATCAATAGCCATCATAAGGCCGATATTTCCCTCGCCGATCAGATCCTCAAGCCTCATTCCGTGATAAACATAGAGTTTTGCTATATCTACAACGTCTGTGAGATACATTTTTAAGAGAGCAGCCTTTGCTTCCTCATCATCCTTAAATGCCTTGTGGATGATTTCTTTTTTCTGCTCCTCTGTGTACTTAGGAAGTTCTCGGAGCTCCTCTAAGTAAAATTTAAGATAATTACCATTCTCGGTATCTAACGGCAGATCGATCTCTTCTTCGCCATCCCACTCACCAAACTTGATATTCAGGCTCTCAAAGTACTGACGGGTCAGTGTATCCTGTTCTTCTGTGAGCTTGAGCGGTCCAAAAAGATTCTGGTACTCTTCTTCCGCCAGATAGTTATGACCTTCATGTGCAAGTCTCACTGCACGGTCAAGAGTTGACTTATATTCCGTAACATTCATAAAAACTCCTCTGTTCGCACGTATTACTGCACGTGCTGATGTGTATAAAGATGTTCCTCGCAGTATTCGTAATTTCCATTACACTTACTGCAGAAACGAAATTCCATATCCGGATCTGTAAGCTCTGTTCTGCCGCAGATCGCACATTTGTGCTTTGCGATACCCATTTGAGAATAAGTAGTTTCGCCTACTCCACCGTTAACCGGATTCCATCCTTCCCTCTTTGCCCTGTTCACAGCTTTTCGGAATTCTTTCCGTCTCTTGGACTGCTTTGAATCAAGGTGCATCATATTTTTTGTACTGAAATAAAACAGTACAAAATTTAAGAGTGATGCCAAGATAACAGATCTTCCGATCCAATTATAATTAACGAAATCAATAATGATGCACGCAAGGTCAAATATTGCAAGCCATTTTATCTTTAACGGGAAAAGGAAATAAATCCTTATCTGGATATCCGGATAACTTGCCGCAAACGCCAGAAGCAGTGACATATTTATGTAATAGGTAGATACCAGTCCTGAGATGTAGTATCCAAGCTGAACCGGTGAAATATTATTAGCTATGCCCAGTCCATAAGTAATAAACGCTCCGATAAGCGTAAACAGGAAACCTCCCAGCATATAGACATTATATCTGAAAGGTCCCCATGTCGACTCCAGCGACGTGCCTATCCAATAATAGAACATCAACATGATAAGGGTAAAAATGCCAAGTGCCGTAGGCGGCATAAGCACCCAGGTAAAAATCCTCCATACCTGCCCACGCATAATGAGATACGGATCAAGGCTCACATAGTCTATAAAACCCATATACTGCAGCGCGTATCCGATCACATAGCAGATGATCACATATCTTGTGAGATCCAAAATAGCATAATCGCCAAATTTTTGTTCTAATTTATATAACCAGTTATTCAAATTTTATCTCCTACTCTTTCAATGTTATTAGAGAATTTTGAAATTCCCTAACGCACAGCATAGCACACTACAGGACTGTTTGCCAAACAAAAGACATAGTGTGTATTTAAATCCCTACATATTTATTTGCTTATTTTTTCGACTCGCAGTATACTATATCACGTTGCGTACAATTAAAATCTTAAGACTTTCGAAAGGATTTACCTATTTATATGAGTTATTCATTGGGAATTGACATCGGGTCTACTACCGTTAAGGTGGCTCTTCTCGACGAAAATAAAAAGCTTGTTTACTCCGATTACCGCCGTCACTTTGCGGATATAAAGGAGACCCTCCGTGATCTTTTGGAGGATGCATTTAAAGAAACAGGCGATGTGGAGATCGCCCCGGTCATCACCGGTTCCGGCGGACTTGCTCTTGCCAATACCATAAGTGTTCCTTTTGTACAGGAAGTGATCGCTGTTGCGACCGCGCTGAAAGAGCAGGCTCCAAAGACAGACGTAGCCATCGAGCTCGGCGGCGAGGACGCAAAGATCATCTATTTTGAAGGCGGAAACGTTGAAGAAAGAATGAACGGTGCATGTGCCGGAGGTACAGGTGCTTTCATCGATCAGATGGCTTCCCTCCTCCAGACAGATGCTCCGGGCCTTAATGAGTATGCAAAGGGCTATCAGTCTCTTTATACAATAGCAGCCCGCTGCGGTGTATTCGCAAAAACCGATATCCAGCCGCTGATCAACGACGGTGCACGTAAGGAAGACCTTGCAGCATCGATCTTTCAGGCTGTCGTTAATCAGACGATCTCAGGACTTGCCTGCGGTAAGCCTATCCGCGGACATGTTGCGTTCCTCGGTGGTCCGCTCCATTTCCTGACTGAGCTCAAGGCGGCATTTATCCGTACGCTGAAGCTTGATGACGAACACGCCATCACTCCGGAAAACTCTCACCTTTTTGCAGCTATGGGTTCTGCTCTTAATCATGAAGATGAGACAAGGCTTCTTTCTGCCCTTATCGAGCAGCTTCGCGGAGATATAAAGATCCAGTTTGAAGTTCCGCGTATGGAGCCTCTTTTCAAAAACAAAGATGAGTTCATGGCATTTGAGCAGCGTCATGCTCAGGCAAAGGTCGCTACCAAGGACCTTTCCTCCTACCGTGGAAATGCTTATCTCGGTATCGATGCCGGATCAACGACTACAAAGACTGCTCTCATCAGCGAGGACGGAAGACTTCTGTATTCGTTCTATTCCAGCAATAACGGATCTCCGCTTAAGACAGCGATCCGTTCCATTAAAGAGATCTATGACCTGAAGCCAAAGGATGTCCGCATCGTCGGTGCCTGCTCTACAGGTTACGGTGAAGCGCTGATGAAATCCGCTTTCCAGCTGGACGAGGGAGAAGTAGAAACAGTTGCCCACTACTATGCTGCTGCATTCTTTAATCCCGAAGTTGACTGTATCCTGGACATCGGCGGACAGGACATGAAGTGCATAAAGATCAAGAATAATTCCGTTGATTCCGTGCAGCTGAATGAGGCTTGTTCCTCAGGATGCGGTTCCTTCATCGAGACTTTCGCAAAATCACTCAACTTTGAAGTTGAAGACTTTGCAAAGGAAGCTCTTTTTGCTGAGCACCCGATCGATCTCGGTACACGATGCACCGTATTCATGAATTCCCGCGTAAAGCAGGCACAGAAAGAGGGCGCACCGGTTTCCGATATTTCTGCCGGACTTGCATATTCTGTAATCAAGAATGCGCTCTTCAAGGTTATCAAAGTAAGTGACGCCAGCGAACTCGGTAAGCACATCGTAGTTCAGGGTGGAACTTTCTATAATAACGCTGTACTCCGTGCTCTTGAAAAGATCGCCGGATGCGAAGCTGTCAGACCTGATATCGCAGGTATCATGGGAGCTTTCGGTGCCGCACTCATTGCCCGTGAAAGACATGAGGCCGGTACTGATTCCACCATGCTCTCCATCGACGAGATCAACTCTCTTGAGTACACTACTTCCATGGCAAAGTGCCAGGGTTGTAATAACCACTGCCGCCTTACCGTAAATCACTTCACCGGCGGACGTACTTTCATCTCCGGAAACAGATGTGAAAGAGGCGCAGGAAAGGCAAGGACTCATAAAGACGTACCTAACCTTTTTGATTATAAATATCACAGACTCTTTGACTACGAACCCCTCCCTGTTGACATGGCTCCGCGCGGAGAGATCGGTATTCCGAGAGTCCTCAATATGTATGAGAACTATCCTTTCTGGTTCACACTCTTTACTGAGCTTGGATTCAGAGTAGTCCTCTCACCCCGTTCAAGCCACGACATCTATTCACTCGGTATCGAATCCATTCCGAGTGAGTCAGAGTGCTACCCGGCAAAACTTGCCCACGGTCACATCACATGGCTTATTAAGAACGGCATAAAGAAAATCTTCTATCCTTGTGTATTCTATGAGCGTAATGAGTTTAAGGATGCAGGAAACCACTATAACTGCCCTATCGTTACCTCTTATCCGGAAAACATAAAGAACAACGTGGAGGAGATCACAGACGGAGATATTGATTTCAGAAATCCGTTTATGTCATTTGAGTCTCCCGAGACTATCTATCCACGTATTATCGAGGCTTTCCCGGAAGTACCTCCTACGGAGATCGTAGAAGCTACTAAAAAGGCATGGAGAGAGCTTGCGGAAGAGCGTCGTGATATCCAGCGCCGCGGTGAAGAAACTCTCCGCTACATGAAAGAGCACAATATGCACGGTATCGTTCTCGCCGGCCGCCCGTACCACTGCGATCCCGAGATCAACCATGGTATACCGGAACTTATCACACAGTACAATGTGGCTGTACTTACTGAGGATTCTGTTTCTCATCTTCAGGACGTTGACCGTGAACTCCGTGTAATGGACCAGTGGATGTACCACTCAAGACTCTATGCCGCAGCACAGTTCGTAAAGACACGTGAGGATCTGGATCTTATCCAGCTCAATTCCTTTGGATGCGGTCTGGATGCCGTTACAACTGATCAGGTAAATGAGATCCTCGCCGATTCCGGAAAGATCTACACCTGCCTGAAGATCGATGAGGTAAATAACCTCGGCGCAGCACGTATCAGAGTCCGTTCTCTGCTGGCAGCGCTCCGTGTACGTAAAGCACACGAAACAAAGAGAGAGATCGTTTCATCTGCATTTAAGCGCGTAGTTTACACAGAAGAAATGCAGCAGCAGGGCTATACGATACTTTGCCCTCAGATGTCTCCTATTCACTTTGAGATCATAGAGACCGCTTTCCGTAATGCCGGCTACAATCTGGTTGTCATGGATAATGATGGACGTGAAGCCGTTGATATGGGTCTTAAATATGTAAATAACGACGCCTGCTATCCGTCCCTTATGGTAATCGGTCAGGTAATGGATACTCTCCTGTCCGGCAAGTATGACCTGCATAAAACCGCTGTCATCATGTCTCAGACAGGTGGCGGTTGCCGTGCGACAAACTACATCGGATTTATCAGACGTGCCCTTAAAAAGGCAAATATGGACTATATCCCCGTTATTTCCCTGAACCTCGTAGGTCTCGAAGGAAATCCGGGCTTTAAGCTCACACGTGATCTGATCACCAGAGCAATGTACGGTCTGACCTTTGGAGACATCTTCCTCAGATGCGTATTAAGGATGCGTCCTTATGAGTTAAAGAAGGGTTCTGTCGACGAGATGCATAGAAATTGGGTAAAGGTATGTCAGGACTTTGTTTCTGAAAAGAAGCCTTCCTTCTTTAAGTTCAGATCTATCTGCAAGAATATTGTCCGTGACTTTGACAATATCCCGATCGATGAAGACCTGAAGAAGCCGAGAGTCGGTGTTGTCGGAGAAATCCTCGTTAAGTTCCATCCGGCAGCTAATAACCACCTTACTGACCTCCTCGAAAAAGAAGGCGCAGAACCGGTTGTTCCGGATCTCATGGACTTCCTGCTTTACAGTTTCTACAACCAAATCTACAAGGCTGAGAAACTCGGTCAGTCCAAAAAGACTGCCCGTAATGCATGGCTCGGTATCAAAGCTATGGAATTCCTTAGAAGTGCCGCTGTTTCTGAGTTTAAGAAATCAAAGCATTTTGAGGCTCCGAACCATATCGAGACGCTTGCAAAGTATGCCGAAAGCATTGTTTCCATCGGTAACCAGACCGGTGAAGGATGGTTCCTTACAGGAGAAATGCTGGAGCTTATCCATGACGGTGTAAATAACATCGTCTGCACACAGCCTTTTGGCTGTCTCCCGAACCACGTTGTCGGAAAGGGTGTTATAAAGGCTATCAGAAAGGCTCACCCGACCTCAAATATCGTGGCTATTGACTATGATCCGGGTGCTTCTGAGGTTAATCAGCTGAACCGTATCAAGCTCATGCTCTCAACAGCACGGACAAATTTGAAATAATCATTGATTGTTCAAAATAATGGACACAACGTTTATTTTGTATCTATTTTTTATTTCTGTGCTATCATAATCTTAACTGTTGCCGGATCCGGTTCAGGGTCCGGCAATTTTCGTACTTGTCTAGGATTGAGGGGTAAATACTATGGGAGTAAACAGGGAAGATACCATTAAAGATTTATTTAAGTCGTTTACCGGACAGGACTATCAGCACGGCATGCAGCTTGATGAATCCGTCTATGATAGAAATGCGGGTGTTCTTAAGAGCGGAATTGACGGAGCCATTTACAAGGATGATGAGATCAATGAGGCTTCCGCTTATTTTGAAGAAAAGGCAAAAGAATTACTGCCCGATCCCGAGACTAAGAGAGTTGGTGAGTTTTATCGTATTGGCTACGAGGCTATCGCGATCATGAAGGGGCGCATAGGCTCAAGTGGTGTATAAAATTAAAACGCTGCAGAAAGAGATTTTTCTTTGCTGCAGCGTTTTTTCGTTTTTATGCGTGACTATTGATCTGTATGACCGTCATACTGATACACTTTATCAGATTTCGTAATCTATGCAAGTACGGCTCTTTGTATTGGGGCGAACTACACCATCTGCCACCTTTACATGCTCGGGATGAGTTGCATAGCCCTTTAATGCTTCAGGACTTTCAAGTGTACTATCAAGCATCAGGTCTGCATTTGCTGAAGGAAGCAGTCCATCGATTATGACATGTACTTCCGTAAGTCCGGGAACTTTTCCTACAAGTCCCTCAAGACCTGCCTTTATTTTCTTTTTAATTTCAGCTTTTTCCTCTGCACCGAGTTCGTCCTTAAGCTGCCAGAGAATGATATGTTTAACCATTTTCTCTCCTTTCGATATACGATAATGCTTATCTTTAGAGTCTGACATAAGGATACCACGATTTCAGTGTTTATTTGTTAACAAAAGACGATTTTTTGCCGATATATATGTATATCCTTTTATCTTATGCACGTAGTGCATTTTTTACTTTTATAGGAATTCCAACGGAAATTCCTATAAGTTAAAAATACGTGATGACACGAATTACTTCGCTTCCATCACAATATTCCTATGAGGGGGGAATCACTATTTTTAATATTACTTATCCTACAAATACAAGCGTGACGATATCAGCCTTAAAGCACCGGGTTTCTGAGGAAATTTCAAAGCGCAGAGCTGAAAGCAGGGTCCAGACTGCATATATCCTTTTTGAAATGGCAGCACGCCTTGTGATATCAGTTGGTATTTCTTATATTTTTTATGACTTTTTGATCCTGGTGAACGGCAGTCCCAAGGGATGGTATGTATTGGCATCAGTCATATGTTTCCTGTTCCTTTGCGTACTGTTTCTGTGGATCCTTCCGTTTCTCTCAGATGCCGCGCCTATCTACAGACTTGAAACATTGGTAAAGGTCTGGAAGAAGCTGTCGTATATAGAATTGTCTCTACGTGGGCTTGATTCTGCTGACTTTGACAACGATGAATCTATACTCATAAAACCTTATGACGATATGGGGCTTATCCTTAAACAGAAAAACGGAAAGGAATATCCTGTTTTCCTGCCTTATAAAGCTGAGATACTGTCAGAATCCAATGGCGAAGTGATGCTGGACCTCCGGATCTACGATGAGTATGTGTCTAAGGTCACGAGCTTTTTGGACAACGGTACAGCTAAGGTTTTTGATGTGTTGTGAAGTTTATTGCTCATAATTGACTCATAATTGACGCCTTCAGGAGAAGGCATCTCATTCGTTCGCCCGGCAGGATTTTCCGAATCCCGATCACGCTGTACTAATCCTTCGCGCTTAGAATCGCGCTCACGAAGTACAGCGGATAGTGTATCCGTCAAATCCTAAACGCCTCTGAATGCTTACGAATTAGATGCCTTCTCCTGAAAGCTGTTTTTCTATGCTTGGAGGGTCTGATGAATTCTAACATTCTTGCCCACAATCTGTCAGCTATGAATGCCAAGCGGCAGCTTGGACTTAACAATAAATCAAAAGCTACTGCCATGGAGCGTCTTTCCTCCGGCTATAAGATAAATCGTGCCGCGGACGATGCTTCAGGTCTTGCCATGTCCGAAAAAATGCGCCGCCAGATCAGAGGACTGGATCAGGGTGCTCGAAATATCCAAGAAGGAATCTCCTACTGCAAGATCGCTGACGGAGCATTAAACGAAATCTCCGACATCACAAACCGTATGGAAGAACTCGCTGTTAAAGCTGCAAACAGTACAAACTCAGACAGTGATAGAGCTGCTATAAATGAAGAAATCCAACAGCTAAAAGCAGAAACTGAGCGAATTCTCAGCACTACTAAATATAATGAAATATATATCTGGAAAGGCGGTTCTCCTAAAACTAATACCGTTCCTTCCGGCACAACCATGGTCAATGCCATAAATTACGAATTAAAAACCTTTGGCACAAACATGGGTATGGAACACACAAACTTAAACGCAGCCGCTTATCCTGTAGATAATAAAATATATATCGAAACCGATACTACACAAGGGATTCGTTTTTATTGGACCGGATACAACGGAATCGAATATAAATCAAACTGGAAAAATTGGCCAGCAGATGAAACCGCAAGTATTCCTGACCCAAATAATCCCAACAGAACCATTACTGTCACTCATCCCGGAGCTATGAATACAACAGTTGCAGAACTGATGGACTATAGTCTTTACCCTGATGCTGTAGGAATAAACGGAATACTTAAGTATTCAACCAATGAATATACTACCCAGGCAGACCTGATTACTTCGCTTAACGGATGCTATTTTGATGTGAATATCGATTATGAGCATGAATCAATAATATACAATCAAAACGGCATATCCAAAATCGAAGATAATTCCGATACCGATCCCGTTCTAGTCGACTGCAGTACGGACGTACAACTTACATACCCTGCACTTGTTAAATCAGAATGTGATTTTGACGGCAAAGCAGACACTTCATTTGCCAGAGCCAAACCATCTAACGCAAATAATTTTATAAATAAACCAACCATTTCTAATGGTCAATATAGCGGGACATGTAAGTTTCAATTTGAATTTGACAATATCGGAACTGTTACTGCAACTACAAACGATACTATTCCAAATACTTTTACCGCTGGTTCCCTCATCCACTTGAATTTTAATCTAACTTCAAATACATCATTCACAATCGGCAGCAACTCAACACAATATACTGACGTTGGAACACTAAGAGTTAGTATACTCCCTCAAAGTGGTGATACCTTTAACGATATTATGAATAAACTAGTTGGTATCGGTGGAATTGATATTTATTATTCTAATTACTATAAGAACAACAGCGATAATGGAAAAGGCGGAAAAAACTATGTCTCTTCTGTAATCCATGCTCAGACTCCTAAAATCGAGATTCCACAATACAGTACAGAAGAAATATTGGATACTACTACTGAACGAACCATTCCAATACATACAGCTTCTGAGAGCACTGAAAATGTCAGGATCAATATAACCTATCCCATTCTCAACTTATCGATTTTGGGACTTTCGGATACAAACGTTCTTACCGTTGATGACGCCTTACAAGCACTGGACGATATTCAATATGCTCATGAAACGATAAATGATGAACGAGCCCTCTTCGGTGCATATCAGAACCGATTAGAGCACGCCTACAACGGCACACTGAACACAGTTGAGAACACAACCGCTGCCGAATCCCGTATACGAGACTCGGACATGGCTGAACTCATACGTTGGTACTCTCTCACACAAATCCTGACCAACGCCGGCGAAAGTTTGCTCGCTCAGGCAACCAAAAATCCCGAAACGGTGCTGAAACTTCTGCAATGACACGCAAAAAGACTGCTGACTTAGAAAATCTCTAAATCAGCAGTCCTCTTTAGTTATCACTCAGCAGATAGCGGGATTCGAACCCGTGTCGCTGGCTTGGGAAGCCGGAATACTAACCACTGTACTATATCTGCATTATGAACGCCGACATATCTTATCGACATCTTTATAGTACTAAAAATCTAGCGATCAGTCAAGATTTTACGCTTAGTGTATACATTTTTTTGTAATGAAAGAAGTCTCTGTTCGCGTCCTTCCATAGTCCTGCATTAACTGGTGAGAGTTAAGTATATCAGCTGCTTTTTTGTCTTCATAAAATTGTACCCCTCCAAATTTTTGTTGACAATTATAACAAAGTTCTTTAAGATAATAATTAAGAAATGGGTTTTTCACCGGGTAGGGCATCAGCCTGACAGGACTTGCTCGTTTCTTTTTTTATTTCCATAACATCGTACAAATACTTCTTTCCACTACCCGCGTGTCTGATTAAAAGCCTTGCATGAAATATGTTATAACCACTGATTTCCCCATCATCACCATAGACTGGTAAACCGAAACGAGTATCGTATCTATACCATCCATTTTTTGCATCACGTCCATGTTTTTTCTTCCTGTTTTCCTCAAATACGCCGTTGGTTGCTATTTCTATCATCTCAGGAATTCCCTGAGCAGCATTTGCCTTAGCTTTAGCGACAGCCCCTTTCAGCTTCTTTGTATAAATCGATCCTGCATATTCTCCCGGAAGATTTGTCCCTATATACACAATCTCTCCATCTTCCGCTATTGAATAAAAATCCCCAACATAATCTTTAAGATAATGTTCAACATCTTCCCAATTTAGGCTTCTCTTCCCCTTAAAAATAATGTCATTTATCATGACAATGTTGTTTCCGTCTGCATCCTTTATTACGGACACGTTTCTTGCTTTATTCTCTTTCTCCATAATGCTCATCATCCTTTTTAATAAGTTTCTCCATCCTTATGTAATACTCCAAAAGTCTTACAACATAGTCCGGCGCATGGCGCATATCCCGTTCCCATTCTGTGACTGTTCTATAAGGAATATCAAAATAATCACAAAATTCCCTTCTATTCATACCAGTACTTTCGCGAAGTTCTTTTATTTTCTTTGCTTTATTATCCATGAATTATCACCCCCTAAAATACACGTTGTGTAATATTGTAACACATATATTTTCCTTACACAATGTGTATCTAAGCAGGGGTGATTTCAGAATCCAGAGAAATCAGCCTACACCAATCCGCGGATAACGCCTCCCACAATGTGCCGCCGGACACCTTATATCTGATCTAAAAATGATAAAAAGAAAACGCCAGACTCGTGAACTTAAATCACAAGCTGACGCTCTTCATAATGACAATATTTAATTCTTCTGCAATAAAAAAGTGCGATTAGGTTGTCATGCGTGCCATAGTCATATTTAATAATTAGTTCAACGTCCTAACGGCACATTGATCTCATCTGCCGGTTCTGATCCACGGATCATTTTTAACTCTGAACCGGTTCTTAGCCACAGTTCCGGCAATTTCCTTGAGAGGAAAAGCGCCGGTGCTTCCATTGCGGAATATGCTCCTGTTCTCTCAAAGACAAGCTCATCACCGATTTCCAGCGGGGAAAGGTTTATATCCCTGGCTAGTACATCTGCTGTGGTGCAGAGACTTCCGCAAAGGGTATAGACTTCTTCTCCGTCTCTCTTTACCTCCTGTCTTACAGGCGGCATCTTCATAGCCATCATCTGACCAAAATAGTTCACCTGATGCATACCGCCGTCAAGGATAACGTAATTCACGCCTCTATTTGACTTTATATCGCAGACAGACGTGTGATACTCTCCACAGGTTGCAGCAAAATATCTTCCCATCTCGATGCTCAGAGGATACTCCTCTGCAAAAGCCCTGAGAAGAGGTGCCGCTTCACTCAAGATCTTGTCATCCTTTTCCTGAAGCGACGGGTTAAAGAACTCGACAGCGAACCCTGCACCATATTCAACGATTTCCGGCTGAAACCCTGCCTTTTCCTTGAGAACAGAAAGAATTCCACGGATTTCTTCCAGATCTTTCTCTATCTTCTTTCCACGAGTCTTTCCTGTACCGGAAAAATAATGAAGTCCCATGAAATTCAGATGCTCATAGTACTCTTTATGAGAAAGGATTTCTAAGAGATCCTCTTCACTCATTCCAAACTGACTTCCTGCAGAAAAACGAAGAATAACATTCAGTTTTTCAGAAACATTCTCACACTCAGCACCCTTTTCTAAAAGCTCCACATGACGGATACTTTCAGCTGTAAGAATCTCTGCGCCGTACCGTATCGCCTCTCTGATATCATGAAGTTCCTTCATCACACCGGAATAAAGTATCTTTTCCGGAGGTATATGAAGTCTCTCTATGATAGACAGTTCTCCCGGGCTGCATACTTCAAACATGGTGATCTCGCAAGGAAGCGGTCCTGTAAGTATAAAAGGATTTGCCTTGATAGAATAAACCAGCGGAATACCCGGCAGCGCCTCCTGCACTTTTCGTACAGACTGCGCAAAAACATCAGAATTGAAAACATAGTAAGGTGTCTGTGGTTCTCTGCGATCCATCTTTATTCCTCTGAAAGGCTCTCTACAAGCTTTGTAAGCGCATCAAGAGAATCAAAGTTCTCAGCCTTTAATTCCTTTGGTGTGATCTCAATATCAAACTCATCATCAAGCTCAGAAACGATAGAAACTATATCAAAAGACTCCAGCAGTCCGCCGGAAACAAGCTCTGTCTCATTTTCAAAATCAATGTCAGGTCTCTGGTCCTGAAGGATCTCAAGTATTCTGTCTCTCATGTAAAAATTCCTCCTAAATATACGTCAGTTAAAAGCTGACAAAAAATTGCCGGATGTCCGTTTTTGCATTGCCGTGCATAATACGCACGTCAGCAAAAAAGGCTCTTAAATATATCCGCATCACCTATTGTATCCCCGCTTCTCTCTTAAGGGAAGATAAATCTGTTTTTCCGTTAGGAAGTTTTGGCAGATCTTCCATTTTTACTACTTTTCTGGGGATCATAAATCCGGGAAGCTCTGTTCTAAGGAACAGTACGAGGTCTCTCTTTTCCATTTCTCCGGAATAAAACAGCCAGATGATCTCTTTATCGTGGTCGTAAAGCACTGAGCACTCTGCTACACCGGCGCTCTGTCCTGCAGCAGCCTCTATTTCATCAAGTTCGACTCTGTGTCCCATATGCTTTACCTGACGGTCACGGCGTCCGTGAAACTCCAGTATTCCGTCCTCTCTGTACTTTCCGATATCACCGGTTCTGTACATCCTCTCAGAATACTCAGTAACAAGCGGATTTCTCACAAAAGCTGCCTCTGTGCGTTCCGGATCTCTGTAATATCCAAGTGCCAGAATAGGTCCGCTTACGCAGATCTCACCTTCTTCTCCTACTGCTGCCTCTTCGCCATTGTCCTTTAATAAAAATACATTGTAATTATCATAAGGAACGCCGATCGGCAGGATCTCATCATCAGTAACCTGATGATCCACACGATAATAGGTGCAGGACGCAGTAGCTTCTGTCGGACCATACTGATTAACAAATACAGCTTCCGGCAGATTTTCCTGCCATATCCTCAGAACCTTTCCTGGCATCACAGAGCCTGAAAAACAGATCTTTTTAAGAGTCTTAAGCCCTGTGTCCTTAAATGCTCCGAGCTTTGTAAGAACTGTCAGTCCTGACGTGCTCCAACCGATAGTAGTGATCTCTTTTTCATTCATGAGGTTAAAGAGCTCATCCGGCTGCATGAAGTACTCTTTCGGAAGGAGATAATCTGATGCACCCGTGAGAAGCGGCACGTAAATATCACGGACAGCCGCGATATAATCAAGAGGTGACTGACATCCTATCTTGTCTTCTCTGCGGATCCCCATCATGTGCGCATACGCGCTTATATAGCACATAAGCGAATGATGGCTTGTGAGAACTCCCTTCGGCCGTCCGCTGGAACCGGATGTAAAAATGATATAAAGCGGTTCATTTTCCGTCATTCGTGTTCTGATCTTATTGAGAACAGGCCACGCAGTTAATCCTGTATTAAGTTCCTCCCGTACAAATACCGGACACGCTGCTATTTCTGCATATTTCGATGCAGTCTCCAGATTTTCATTCTCCGTAAGAACTGCTGACGGCTTTAATGTGTCCAAAATCTTGCACACGCGGTCTTCCGGCAGCGTCACATCGATCGGAGCATAAACATGTCCGCTGTAGACCACTGCGAGATAAGAAACTATTGTATGAACCGTCCGCCCCATCATAACCGCTATCGGCGCAGGATCAGTGATTTTTTCCGCAAGACGGCTTCCTATACGTCTCGCTTCCTCGAGAGTCTGACGAAAGGTAATGGCTGTATTCTCATCTTCATAAGCTATATTATCAGGTGTAAGGCGGCCCGCTTTCTCAAGCCACTCCAAAACATTCTTTTCCATTTCCTACTCCCATATTTAGAATTTGTTACTGTTAACTCGCATTCAGCTCGCTCACATAACAGATTGTGCAAATTATAACTAAAACTTTGCATATATCATGCCTGCTGCATCGTAGCCATTTCCATATGCTCCGAAAAGTACGATAACAAACACGCACGCATACCAGAAAAGCATTCGTACTATAAACGGTTTCGACATTAATGTCGCTCTTATCGGATATCCAATCTCTTTCAGCACACTTATGATGATAACCACAAAGAGACCGATGATCACTGTCCAGTAATCCCAAAAATCCATACCGAGAAGTCCCAGATTATCCGTAAGTACATTCCAGTGGAAATTTGTAAAGATCTGCTTAAACATCTCATATCCCACAGAAAATGTATCCGCACGGAAGAACATCTCTCCTATGATCACAAGGAAAAACAGCTTCACAAACCTGAACACACGAACCGGAACCGACGTCTCTTTAAGCTTCATTTTTTCAAGAATGAAAAGGAACGGTCCCTCAACTATATTTTCAAGCTCGATCAGTACAAAATAGTACATTCCGTAAAAAATGTATGTCCATCTCGGTCCATGCCAGAGACCGTTAGACAGCCACACGAGAAACAGTGCCAGCGCCGGCGCTGCCAGATTTCCCACATTTTTTCCAAAGCGGTCACGGATCTTTTTTGTGAACTTCATTACAGGCTTTGAGAGCGTCACAGGATAAAAAATATAATCCTTAAAGAACGTTCCAAGTGTTATGTGCCAGCGTCTCCAGAAATCAGATGCGTTTTTTGCAAAGAATGGCTGTCTGAAATTCTCATGCATGTGGATTCCGAGCGTCATTCCGCTTCCGATAACGATATCTATTGTACCGGAGAAATCCATATATTCCTGAAGCGTAAAGAGAACCGCAGCTGCCAGTGACAGAGAACCATCCATGATATTATTCTGGAACAAAATATCAACAGCCGGTGCCAGGTGATCTGCGATCACAAGCTTCTTAAACAATCCCCAAAGTATCCTCTGATAACCTTCCGCAAGGTCAGCTGCCATTACCGGTTCCCCTGCAGACAATCTGTCAGCTATTTCATTATAGCGCGAGATCGGTCCCTCAAGGAGCTTTGGAAAGAATGTCATAAAGAGGAGCAGCTTTATAAAATCGTGCTCAGCTGCGATATCCTCTCTGTACACATCTGTGAGATACGCTATTGATTCCAGCGTAAAGTAAGAAATACCCACAGGAACCGCAAGTTCAAGAAGATTCCAGTGAAAACCTCCATGAAAAGCCTGACTTATCCTCACGATAGTGAGTCCTACAAAGTCCGCATATTTCATTATAATCAGAACCAGAAGCAGCAAAACTATAGAAGCTGTAAGGACCTGTTTTTTCTTTTTAGTTCGTTCTTTGCGCTTTATCTCTTTGTTGCCGGATATCGACTCCATCATGCGTCCAGCGCCAAAGGAAATACCGGATGCCAAAATCGGAAAGATCACAAGGAGCCCACTGAAACTCACATAAAAAATGAGGTTTGCGGCGAGAAGCACATATCTTCGGAATGTCTTAGAGCTCAGCTGATAAAAGAGTAAAGTAAGCGGTAAAAAAAGCACCGGATAATACCATACCGCATAGGACACGCCTGTCCCGGATCTCATAAAGTCAAAAAAATGATTTATCACGAGTACAGCACCGCCTTTTCCAGATTTTTGTCCCAATCACCAAAGAATTTATCACCTCTGTGATCCGGAAGATCGTATTCTTTCGAAAGGTATTCGCCCAGGTAATCCATAACCTTTACTGAACCCGCAAAATTTACATGATTGCCGTTATCCATGGTATCTTTAGACCAGTCTATTCCGATCTCGTCAAGCTTTTTATTGAGATCCAGATACTTCACGGTCTTTTTATCTGCCCACTTTTCCACGGCATTATGTTTACCCATATTCCAATTAGTCGCACTCGGCGCAGATACAAGTAAAAGTTCTGCTCCATGCTCCTCGCAGAGCTTCTTGATATCATTTAAGATATGCTCATTTTCTTCAGGCATCTTAGCCTTTACCTCATCATCACTCATGTAGTCGCCGCCATCATACGGACGCTCCATAGTTTCCACTAGAAATCCCTTAAAAACTGCTGCGTCGGTATAATACATATCCTTTTTCTTTACAGAAGCCGGCAGCCATGATTTGTAGAAAATATGATAATGAAACAGTGGAAAGATCTTTTCAGCTTTGTTGGTAAGCATTGCTTTTTCGTCACGAAATGCGCCTGCATCCTCAAAAAGAGCATCTGTTTCGAGGATCACCAATCCCGGACTCTGTGTCTTAAATGTTTCTGCTAAAATCTCACGAGAATCGCAAAGGCGAAGGGCACTTGCCCCCAGATTGTATGAAGTTATACCGTGATCACGGTACAGCTGAAGCGGCGAAAACGAACGGTAAGACTCACTGTTTCCGGCAAAAAGTATATCTATGCTTTCCGGTCTCTCATGCGCCGTTACCTCGTTTTTCATCTTAACTGCCGTTATATCGTAAACCTCTCCGCTCTCCGGCTTTATGACAGCCGAAAAGACAGCCAGCATAATAAAAAGACCGCCCATAAATATCACGCCGTGGGCGGCCTCTTTGTGTTTTCTAAAAAATTCTCCCATAAAATCCTATTCCAACTGAATCTATTGCAAAAGTTCTCTCTCACGTAATGGATTTTGCTAATTAAATCGCCTTCGGCGATGGGCAAAAACATCTCTCTGATTATAAAGCAAAACACTCTCTGAGTCTAGAAACTCTTGTAGTATCTTTTCTAAGTTTAAGATTTTCCTTTTAAGAGCTTTATTGTCTGTGAAAGTATCATATCCTCTGTCGGAAGCTTATCGGGATCATCATCTTCTTTCTCTTCCCGTACCTCGTCCTCTACCGTAAAAGTCACTTCATGATCAGGCATGACTTCCGTAGATTCCTCAGGCACTCCTCCCTCTTCCACAAAGGTAACTTCACGTTCAGGCATTATCTCTATATTTTCTACACGGATAGACTCTTCCGGTTTCTTATTGATTTCCTCCGAACGGCGCCTGACTCTTTCCTCGATATCTTTTATGTCCGGTTCCTTTTTCTCTGTTTTTTCTTTATTTGCAGCCTTTGTATAAAGTATTTCCGTCCCACAATATCTGCAAAACCGGTCTTCATCATCAATTCGTTTCCCACAATTTATACAGAACATATTCATTAAGCTCCCCAAAAACACATTTTTACCATTGTAACATAAATAGGGACGCAGCGAGAGGCGACATCATGTTCGTTCACCGTCGCTTCGTTGTCAGCGCTCCGCCGCCTATCTTCAGGTGCTCCGGCAACTCGCGCGCTTTGTTCCTATGCACTCCGTGCAATGCACAAAGTACGCTCAAACAGTGCCTCCCGCACCTGAGCTATGCTCGCGCTTCCTGCCTCCGCTTCCAATGGTTCATGAACATGATGTCGCCTCTCACTGCTGATTTTTGACAATAGTTAGAAAACCTAATTTAATTGAATATATTTTCCAAAAAAGAAAAAGCCGTGCAGACATATAAAGTAAAGATCTACACAGCTATAACCATCAGATAAGTTCATTTTTCATTCGACTGAGACAAATCATCAATTTTTTCGAATAATTCTCCCGGTGTACAATTTAAAGCGTTAGTCAGCCTATCGATAGTATCCAAACGAATACTACGAACCTCGTTATTCATAAGATTACTAAGGTTTGTATATCCAATGCCGTCTAACTGTTTGCGAAGCCAATATTTTGTATGTCCCTGTTCATCCAGAATTTCTTTTATTCTAAGTCTTATCATGTAATCACGTCATCCTTTTTGATTAATTATAGAACGTGACTTATCTTGAGATAATTCCCTTAAACATTAGCGCACGCATATATAAGTCTTGTATAAATAACTTATCTGTATGTCCCAAAATACAATTATGATATTTATCACACTTATGGTTATGTCGATATATAAATCAGCTGATGTATACATAGCTCATGTATAAAACACAATAAATATAAGAGGCTTCTGGCATAAAGGTGGGTACACTGCCTGACCTCTGACGTATTTTTACAATTGAAAAACCACCTGTGCTCCTGTAGAGTATTAGCGACCAAACCAAAAACTCAAAGGAGTACCCACAGATGGTTTCTGCTAATACACTATGTAAAAAGCTGCTCAATGTCAAGCATACCGTCATAGAAGATGCAAATTTCTATGATGATCAAGATGGTGTATGCCATCTCAGAATTCAAGCTAGGACTGATAAATGGCATCAGGATGATTGCCCTTTCTGCCATAAGCGGTGCCATCGTTATGATCAGAAGAG
>KE384176.1:0-94443 GCA_000424365.1 Lachnospiraceae bacterium NK4A144
CAGGCGTTGGCTCTGGTGGGCCAGCCACAGCAGGATTGATGCTTTCAAGGAGCTATACCTCAAGATCAAGCGTCACAGAGAGCACATACTGAATGCAATACGGCTCGGTATGAGCAACGCACGAATTGAGGCTACAAATAACAAAATCAAGCTGATCATTCGCAAGGCATATGGTTTTCGAAACATCCAAAACATGCTCGATATGGTCTATCTGGTATGCTCGGATTTGCAAGTTCCACTTCCTAACAGAAAGCCAAGGGACGCATAATCAGCATACACACTGGGGATGATGGTATTTTTTACCCACCATTACCCCTGAAGAGCCCTTTATGTCTCCATTTATTTACAGCCTGTGGAGTAATCCCCAGTTTATCGGCTATGATCTTATCCTTTAATCCCTTTTCTTTTATCAAATCACATACTCTTTTCTTTGTAGCTTCCAAATCCAGCCCTTTTTCCCTGTCAGGCTCTTCCCAGATTGCAACATAATCCATCAGAAATATACCTCTTTTGCTTGTGCTCAATAATATTGTAATCTCAAAATAGTTCTCTGGCTATTAACTCGTGGTTGATAAAATTGGATAGATAGGTTTAAAACATCAATCCCATAGATGCCAGAACCATTTGGCAAACAACACAAAAGCTTTATCCTTACACTCATCGCGATATTTCTCTATATTCTTTTGCTCATCAAAATATAAATCTGATATTTCTTTATACTCCGGGGCATCCCCCAGCATATATACGATGTGCGATCTTGTATCCTTTTCTCTTTCTTTATCTTCCTCAGTTTTCAACTTTTCGCCAAACAATCCATACTTGGCCTCAAACCCAGCTTGTGCTTTATTGTACTTTTCCTCAAATTTATTCTTTCTGCTGCATGTATCTTCATTTGCTTCTTTGAAAAGAAAAATCATCTCTGACAGAATATCATGCCAGTTCTGCATTCCCTCGGTATCAATATCCTTCTGCGACTTCGTTCCAAAAACTGCATGGGCAGGAAAATCTGCTGTACACGGATAGCTGTCTGTATTCTCCTTTAGCTGCTGCAGCATTCCCGGCATTACTTCTAAAAACCAATAATCAATGGACCATATATCCCTATCACAATATCCGTACTTTGCCCGCTGATAGATATACTTAATATTCATTCTCCAACGATACAGCTTGTCGTTTATGTTTTCTCTTTTAAGATCCTTTTTATACCAACATGAAACACCCGTCTTCTTAATCTTTTCCATATTTTTCTCCATAACCAATGCCCCGCGGCGGACTCATACTTTCACCTCAACAAATCGACCATGTTTTCCAACTCCTTTGTGATCTTTACAAGATCCACACAGCTGTGTAAAAAATCATCTGCCCGTCTATTACTAATAATCGCTAATCCCGGTATTCCAGTTTTGATCGAGTCAAGCTTTTCAATGATCTGCTGCACAGTCGCTATTGCCTGGTACTTCTGCTTATCGAAATCTGATGCTATCCCCTCACACTGCTTAAAGCTCTCCGCACTATAAATAAACGCTTCTTTATTGTCATTCCGTACAGCCTTGTTCATTAGATCAACAATATGGTCAATATCTGCCATTCTTATGTATTCTAAATCAAAAACTGCGGCCAACTTATTTGTAAAACATCGATTATACTTTTCTATATCATCCTCAGCTACTTTTTTACAATTATTGTCATCTGAGCAATATGTTTTTATAAATACAGACCTATAGAGAAACAACTTTCCTTTATCAAAATCAATTCTGTATTCATATTCATCAAAAAAGCCTCTCTTATTGAAATTTGGGGCATTCCTCACTGTCCCGTATAGGAGGATTTTTTTCCTTACAGCCTGTTTGCATTTTTCAAAGGAAAATGCCTCCGGTCCATCTGGAAAATCAGGCTTATCGAATATCGTTTCATCAAACGATGCCTCCTCATAATCCTCGATATTATCATAAAGAACCTTTATATCCACAGTTTTTATAAGCTCTACAATATCAAGGCCTGCTCCATCCGGATAAGCATCATGTCTTATTTTCAGTTCTTTATCAGTACACTTTTTGCGTAATATAAAATTACCTCTTGTGCTCATTCTTCCTCTCCAGAATCATCTCCCGTATCTGTCACAATATACTCAATAATATTGTAATCTCAAAATAGTTCTCTAGCTATTAACTCGTGGTTGATAGATTTGATAGGTAAGCTTCAACAGCTTACTCAACTGCGATCATTCTTTCGATAGAAACTTCAAGATATACAGAAAGAGCAGGAAATGTAAGCTAATCCCTACATCTCCTGCTCCCATGACCGTTGTCTTGTATTTCTTTCCATCAGCAACAGTTGTAAAGAAATCCTTTACAACTGAATTCTTATCCAATTAGTATTAAACATATAAGCACTTTCTCTACGTTTCCAAAAATATCTCCTCTGCTGTCTTTCCAGGAAAGTATTTACGTTCTTCCTCTTTATCAGAATCACGCAGTTTAACAAAATGCTCATTCATAGAATTAAGAACCACTTTAACAAGTTTATCCTTACCATGCTTCATGAGTCCTTTGATCAATTCTTCATATTCAGAAAAGACAGTTACTATTTCTCCATCTGTATACGCTAGATCAATACTCGTATCTTTGAATAAGTGATTTTCAACTATATACTTATACTTGATATCCACCACATCAGCAGTGTCTATCCAATGGTTGACACATCGTTGCTTTATTCTCGTATACATGTCTTCCGGCGGTTGATTATCATAAGCATCGTATTCAGAAGAAACACAATAAGAGTCTTCGTCATAATTGTAGTAATATAAGCTACCCTCATAATCAGGTGCTCCAGCATATGCATGTACCCCCTTTGTTCCTACCCATGTAAGTCCAAAGAAATCTGTCCATTCCACATGCTCAAGTTCAAACTGTTGAGCATCTCGCTCTATTGAATAAAAATCCGGAAGAAGATCACAATTCTTGCCACTATAGCCCTTACTTTTTCTAGCTCTTGTACGCATATATATTTCATGTTGCTCATGTGAATTCTTCAAATCCCATCTCCATTTATCCGGAAAGTATTTTACATAATCTTCAACATACTCTCGTATCATTTTTACCTCGTATTTCTTTCTTAACTCAATCACTTAAATAACTGATATTTCCTGCTTATTGTATGCGCAACGCCATCAGGCAATGTTCTAAAGCCTATACATATTCTATCACTCATCATTCTTCATTAGATACTTGTTATTAATTACTTTCATTGATAAAGGGCCGCTAAGTATATAAGAATGTACGGGTGTGACAGGACGAATTACTATTCCTTCTCTTGTTGTTCCGTTATATCCGACTCCTTCTGCTCTTTCTAAAAGAGCTGATTCATCAGGATACCTTGCCAGAAGGTCATCACCTTCCTCTTCTACGGGAACCATCTGGCACCCAACATACTCACATATTTTCCTAAGTGTTGTCAGGTCAGTTCTCTTGTCATCAATTCTGGCCGTAAATACAAACCACTCTGGCTTCTTTAACTTAAGCCTGTTCTTCTGTATTCCTTCACCGCACCACTCACCCTGAAGTACTATAGTGCTAAGTCCATGCTCATCAGCATATGCCTTCATCTTCTCAGGAATACCAGATGCTTTTACATACTCCACAAATGTTGACTTTCCATCATCCTTATACATGAAACTCACCTTTTCCGCCAACGCACTTCCATCCAAGAACCTGGACCAGTTCCAGTCTGTCCGCATCCGGTATCGGCATTACAGCCTTTATCTTCTGTATTGAAGCTAATTTTCTCATCTGATTTCCACACCACCTCCGGATTAATGTGGCGGCGCACAATCCATGTATCAAAAAAGGACCTACCCTTTTTCCGGATAGATCCTAAAACCCTGATTATTATTCCAATGTACTTATTATCAGTCTAACATCGGACTTTATAATCTATCCTTTTATTGCTTTCCAATATCCTTTGCTCGCTAATATCACCAAATCAAGCTCACAGATACTAAGCATATTGATCGTGCGATCATATGCCTTTGTTTCAACTGTGAAATTTGTATGCATCATGTTTCTCATTAACAGCTCTAATCCTACTCAAAATCTTTTATCGTAACTATCCATTTCAAATTCTTTTAATTCTTCTATTTTTCTCATGCTATCTATCTTCTGTTAAAAAAGTTGTCTGCATTCACTTAAATATTTATGTCATTAAAAACAACTATATCGTATACAGATACCCCTAACACATTTGCCCAAAAGAAAAATGTGTCAGTCGAAGGCATCCCCTTATACTTCCCACATTGCAACATAATCCATCAGAAATATACCTCTTTTGCTCCTGTACTCAATAATATAGTAATCTCAAAATGGTTCTCTGACAATTAACTCGTGGTTGATAAATTGGCTAGGTAAGCTACAACAGCTCACTCGACTGCGATGCTTCTTTCGATAGGAACTTCAAGATATACAGAAAAAAGCAGGAAATGTAAGATAATCCTTACATTTCCTGCTCCAGACCTCAAGTTGATTAAAATGTAACACATCGGAAAAACATTTACAATAAAGAGCATTTCAATCATCGCTCATACAAAAATCAAAAAAAACATTGAATTTCCGCCAAATCTATTATATTATAATAGCAACAGTACCCGACACGCCTCTTAACAATGCGGACCACGTCGGGTCATTTTAATTTAGGGAGTTTTTTACGTTAAAGCAGCTTCAACCATCTATGTCTATAGATGATCAAATCAAAAATTTAAAATCCATTGGTCTATCAATCCCTGATGAAGAATATGCTCGCCGTTTTCTAAATGATGTTTCCTATTATCGACTAATTAAGGGATTCAGCATTGGCTTAAAAGAAAAGAACGGCAATTATCATGATGGAGTTTCTTTTGAGCAGATTGTATCGTTATATCTTTTTAATGCAAAACTACGTCAGTTATTGTTTTCAAAAATCGAAATAATTGAAATCAATCTCAGAACACGACTATCTAATCATATATGTGAAAACTATGGCGTCCTAGGATATAAAAATCCATCTATTATGCCAAATGAAGATTATCATGCTTCTCTGCTGAATGATGTTAACAGAGAAATAAAGCGAAATTCCCGTTCTCCTTTTATAAGAAATTTCAAAGATAACTATGAAAATGGCGATATTCCATTTTATGCTTTGGCTGAAACTTTAAGCTTTGGCACGCTATCTCGACTTTACAAAAACCTAAATACAGACGATAAAGCAACCATAGCCGATTTATATAATCTCAAATACTCTTATTTAGAGAGTTGGATTGAAACAATTGCTTATGTTCGAAATCTCTGTGCACACTATGGCAGATTATATAATGTTAAACTTACCAAAACACCGAAGCTTTATAAATCTGACCGTCTTGCAAATATTGGTAATCAACGTATATTTGGCGTTATTTGTTGCATGAAGTATCTAATTTCTGATAAAAGAGAGTGGAATGAATTTGTTGAGAATTTAGATACTCTCGTTTCCAAATATCCATATGTGAACATTCATCTTATGGGATTTACAGAGGATTGGATGTCCCATTTACTTTATGAAATATAGGAAGATGTCGAGAACTAACTCTCGCATCTTCTTTTTCGTTGCTACTTCCTTAGCTATTTCTTGAGTAGTTGTCTTCGTTACGTTCATTACTTCATTTGTCATAATATAACCTCCCTATTTCTATAAATCTCCTCAAGTACCCTTCCTCTCCTGATTCTCTCCTTACTATCCATTTCTTCTCTCCTAATCCGGTACGGATTGCTTTGATACATCAAGTATAAGTTCGATTCTCCGCAAAATATATACACATAAGTATGAGTTATATTCGTATAATTCTCTCCTATCGCTGTAGAAAAACATAAGTCATTTCTCTATATTGAATACCAAGACTAGTTTTAAAAGGCCAACTTATATGGGTAAAAAATCGACAAAAGAAAACAAAAATATGTACCAGCAGGCTCGTGATGAACTAAATATATCCAGAGCAGCCGCTTCAGATGCCACTAACGGTCTCCTCTCAGAGAGCAGAATCGAAAAGATCGAAAGCGAAACACTCAATGCTCATCCGGAAGATGTGATTCTAATGGCTGAAGCATACAACAAACCTGAACTGTGCAATTACTTTTGCACAAAAGAATGCCCGATCGGCAAGAAATATGTTCCGGCTGTAGACACCATTCATGACCTACCGCAGGTCACAATGGAATTATTATCACGTCTCAACACTCTAAATCACGATAAAGAAAGAATGAATGATAGATATCGCTGCTGACGGAATGATCACCGAAGACGAAAAAGAAGACTTTGAAAGATTCAGAGAACACCTCTCTGATATGTCGCTGGCAATAGAATCACTCAAATTGTGGGCTGATAAGGAACTCTCATCGAAGTAAATCTAAAATGACAACAATTGTTTATTCTGCCCCGCCTTTGCTCCATAAAAATAAATGCAGCTCCGAAGAGTTGCACTTATTTGCTAAATCTAATATTTTTCATCTACAAGGAATAATTTGATTCTCTATTTAGTCTGTTGGAACAGCCAGTCCATCACGGCTACGCTGCTGTATGCATAGTCAAACGATGCCATGTGGTACGTTGCTCCTCCACCAGCGCCTCCGCCGTTGCCACCATTTCTGCTCGTCATCCCTTCTGGTTTTTCACCAGACATTTCAGATGATGCTATTTCCCCTTCGAGCATTTCCGGCTTTTCAGAATTACCTTCGTCCGATTCAGGTCTTGCCATCTCTTCTCCTTCGCCGTTTTCTCCAAATCCGGTATTTCCACCCATAGGAGAATTACCCGAGTCTGCATCTATGGTTCCTGTTGCCCAAGAAATAAAGTAAGCGCCTGAGTTCTCCTCACTGAAAAGTTTTTCTGCTGCAGCTGTGCGCTCATCTGATGACCATGTTCCATCCCATTGTGCATAGGTATATGTTACTGAGTCTTCATCAAATCTTTCCATTAGTTCCTGCATTCCAGACCAGGCACTGGCATCATCCTCTGCTGCAAAATATACAAAAGTCTGTCCTTCAAGATTGGATAATAGTTCTGTATCCCACTGTCCGTCAACAAACATGCATGCTGCATAGAGATCCGGATATTCTGATGCAAGGATAAGCGTTGTCATGCATCCCATTGATTGCCCTGTACCATAAATTCTGTTTGTATCTACTGCATATTCTTCTGTCATATAATCTATAAATCTCTTTGTGAGTTCTACATACTCAGTTGTGCTGTAACCATCATGGTCATCAAGAATAGTCTCGGGATATGTTGGAACTGCAACGATTGTCTCATATACAGACTGCCATTCAGATGTAGCCCATACAAGGCCGCCAAGTCCTTGTGTAAGTGAGTATTCAGCATCTGTTCCTGCTGTTGTAGAATCTCCTATGAAAACAACCATAGGATATTCCTTGCTCTCATCGTAGTTTTCCGGAAGATACAGATTATATGTTATTGAAAGACCGGTTTCTTCGTCGGTATACTCGAGCTGTTCAAACTTATCTGTATACGTATTGACAAGAGCCTCTTCATCTTCTGCCAGAGTATTATTTACTGTGAATGAAATCTCATCATTTCCTGTTACAGTTCCTTCCTCACTGGCAGCATTACTATCCGACTCGTTACCTTCAGCAAGAGTATTTGCTTCGCGGTCTTCTGTGGTATCTGATTCTGCTACATCCTTTTCTGTGGTAGTTGTAGCCACATTATTACCACATGCAACAAAAGTACAGGCTAAAGCTGCTGACAAAAGTGTTATCGCAATTTTCTTAAACATTTTGAGTACCTCCAATTTTTAGTTGTTTGTGGAATATTTATAATGCGGAATACCATCCGCAGATGATTATCAAAAATGATAATAAATACGTTACCTAAACCAAGCCTAAAAGAATTATTTCCTTTCTGTTTACCAAAGTTTTATTATTTGTATACTTGTTTACGTTTTGTGATTTAAAATATAATCATTTTTGATAGAACTCTTCAATCAACAATTTTTAAACATTTGTTGGGATAATAAAAATGAATGTAAAGAATAACAAGAGAAGGCGTGAATCCATAGAGAAGATTACGAAAGTCTTTATTGAACTTATTCAAACACATGAACTGTCAGAAATCAGTATCACAGATATATGCAAAAGAGCAGGCTTAAACAGGGCGACTTTCTATGCCAATTACCTGGATGTTTATGATCTTGCAGACAAGGTGCTTTTAATGCTTCAGGAAGAAGTACAAAACCTGTACAGCGACGAGATTGCAAACTGTTATAACAGCAATGATTACTTAAAGCTTTTAAAACACATCGCTGAAAACCAGCTCTTTTACAAGACCTGTTTCAAACTTGGAATTGGAGAAACTCCTCTTGTCAAATACAACACAGAAGATGCTGAAAAGTATTTCCATGGCGAAGACATTATGTATCATATGGAGTTCTTCAGAGGCGGTTTTAACCGCATAGTGAAGATATGGCTTGATCATGGATGCGACAAGTCTCCGGAAGAAATAGCGCAGATTATCAGTTCAGAGTATCAGGGCAGAAATTAAAGGAGTTTTATGAAAAAAATATTGCAGAGGCTTTTTATTCCTAAGCCATCCACCGCCATACTTATTTCCATCCCACTGTATGTATTAGTCGGAGCTGTGCTTGCAAAAGAAATCACAGGCCCGGTGGCATATCTGGCATACTTTCTTTCCAGCTACGCTCTTGTAATAACATGTATTGCTATTGCAAAGCTTATTCCGTCATGGAAAAAAACTTTCCTTCACGGCAGCTCTTGTCTCCATGCTTTCTCTTGAGATTGCAATGACAGCCCGCTTTGGTGCAGAAGAGATCAGTTTCAGGAAGCAGATGACCGCACTTACAGGCTTAGGAGTTTGCTCTATCGTATTGATAGTGGCAGTCTCTACGATCATTAAGTCAAGAACCTGGCTTAAACAAAACCACAACTGATCTGCCTACGCTTCTGTACCCCAACCATTAAAAATACGCCCCTACTACAACATTCCTCAGCTTAATCCGAAAAATCAAATTCTTACCAAAACATCTTCCGTTTTTTCATTCCGCCAACTTAATTACATTAATCAGTGGTTCTTCATAAGGATGGACTTTTCTAATGGCTTCCACAGTCTTGTCCTTGTTGGAATCTTCTACGTTTACTTCAACCTTCAGCTCAGGTTCTTCACTCCATTCACCTTGCTTGCCAATTGTCGGGTTAGATCCTTCTTCCGAAAACCAAACACCCGTGACAGGGTAATAGGACAGACATCCCCGATAGTTTCCAACATGACCGGCATCGACTTCAAGTAACGCTCTACGAAGGTCTTGCAGCGATTCTTTTGGAATAAAGGTTTCTATTTTATACATAGCCTTCTATTTCTCCACAAACCAAATTCTTGTCACTCTCATCTAAACAACTTCTTTAGCTCCTGAACGCTCAGCTCCGGTAGCGGTTCCATATTGATCATACTATCATCAACAAAAGGTTCATTCATTTCTGCCCTAGACCTAGAATCATATAGTTTGACTTTCCTCGATTGACGCAACTTTTCCTGCCAACTCCGTCCCCCGGAGATCAGTTCCTCCAGACTCTCTGCAACCCGATAAACCTTCTTCCTTCCTGGAATATAATAGATTGGTTCTTCAAACTCAACATCCGATATATGTTTGCACGCAAAAAATCCATTTCCTCCATCAGTCGCAAAGAGACACAGATAAGGCACCGAATAGAATGGATTCTTAGGAATGTTATCCTCAAAAATAAAGTAAATACCGTTTTTCTTGGAAACACGGTCATATTCATCCGATTTATCTTCAACAGGCATCGCATAAATCTCTGTTCCCGCAGGCATAGCTTCAGCATCATTTATAAAAAAACTTGTTGGGCCATCTTCCCTACGGAACTGCTCATAATCATAGTATATTCTTTTCAACAGCATTCACTCCTTATGTTGTCTTCTACCCACATTTTAAGAGCAACCGCATTGTTGCAATCAAGATTCTTTGCAGCAAAAACAAATGTTACATTTCGGTCTTTCAGCCACTCTTTGCACTTTGCGCAGAAGGAGCTAGCTCTTTTATCCATTCCTCTGTTTTTAATCTATCCTTACTTATTCCACGAGGCCACATCCGGTCAACCAGCACTCTAATCCCATCTGAGTCTTCTGCCGCCTCATACGGTCTTTTAATCTTTATTTCATTCATCTTCCCTTATATCAGTTCCTCACTAAAATGCTGGATTTCATGCTGTATTGGCTCCTCTTCAAACAGGCATTTAAATACCGAAATGAATAACAAACTTTTTCTCAGCTTTTGCTTTCATCAAAAGACCTTTTAGCTCATCAGTTCCATCTATTCCTGCAAGACATTCTACAAATTGCTGTAACGAACCCGGCGGAATAAGAGTTACACCCCAATATGCAAGATTCTTTTTTGGATTATCTAACGTATGCCAAAAGCAATCCATACATGATAAACGTTCTAATAATGGCAGAACATAATCATCGTGAACCGAAATACAGCCATATTTTTCCGGTTCATAATCGTCATATCTTACATTACCTTTCGGATCCATATTCATAATACCAAATTCATGTTTCGCCACTTCCAAGCCACCTTTTCAAACAAGAACCATAGCTATTTAGCTTATTTTAAGACGCTTAATGCAACTTCTTTCTGTGCTTCGATATCAAGCATCTTTTCCGCAATCTTCTTTGCCTCATCCTCAGATATCACGTTTTCAGGACTGTTGTAGATAAAAAGCATCTTTCCCATGGAAAACTTTACAAAGCCCACACATATCGCAGTCTGCAATGCAGGGAAATCTCTCTTTTATGTATGCTCTTCGTTCTTCAACTGTAGAATCATTTATCTCCGGTGCACTTAGCATAAAAAAAATCCTCTCAATAAATCTTCCTATCCTGGCGATACTTTTCCATGTACTCCATATTTATCTCACGAATTTCTTTCTTACCGTCAATGTAATCTTGATAAATATCCCAGGGACTTCCACCGCCAAGCCAACAGGATGAGCAGTTTTCACATCCTCCACCACAATCAAGGGAATTCTTAATTATTTGCTCACGTTCCTCTCTTGTCGTGTCCTTAATAAGAATTGATTTTCCTTCCATTCGCACCGCCCCCTTAGGCTTAAGATGCCATTTATGTCCCTAATTAGCTCTAAATCAAACTTAAAGCTCATACGTATCATTCTTTTGTCTATTCCCCTTCAGGTATACCACGCTGTTTATGTTTCTGCTACCGATATATCCAAATGGAATATTCCTTTCTCTGACGATAGCTATGAATTTCTTGTAGCTTATGTGATTGATGTAATCTGTAAAGAAATAAACCTTTTCCTTGCCTTCGAGCATCCCGGCATTAACGGTTTTGTATGCATCAGGATGAACAAAGAACCATTCCGGGAATATCTGCTTAAATTTATTCTGCCAGTTTACGTGACCGCCTATGATAACTATTTTCTTATCAGCAATAGCTTTTTCCATATCAGGAAGCTTATCTTCCTCAACAACATCATCCTCATGTTCTGAGTTATACGCATACTCACGAAGCGCGATCAGTTCATCGCGCTCAGCCTCATACTTTTTAACAAGACCCTCTGTCACCTCTGCAGAATTTCTGGCATTTCTATACTGCTCACGAAGATATTTGTTCTCCTGCTCTTTCTCATTGAGTTTTTTACGTAGCTCAGCTATCTCTGCCAGATAATCCTCTCTCTTATTATTCAGAAGCTTATACATGAAGGAGCAATTCTCATGAAGCTCAATTCCCATGAACTGACACATGCCCATGATTCTTCCAATAGAACAATGATCGCTGTCCTCGTACTCATCTTCTGATAAAGAAAAGATTTCATCCGGATTGATCTTGCTAAATCGCTTAAGCTGCTTGTACTCCTTTTTGTGATAAACCTTATACAGATTCTTGATCAGTTCAAGACAGTAATCATCTCCGATTTTTGCACCATTATAGATAAGCCTGAGCACGTTGTTCTGCATAGCATAACGCGGTCTGCTCGTTCTAAATGACCTTTCTCCATACCAGCCCACGTTCTGAAATTCATCGAGCCTGCCTCTGCAGTTTTTGAGAAAATCCTGCTCTATAAAGGCAAAATCACTGGACATATCATCTGTGATAAAGTCCATGAGAAAGAAAAAGTCCACGCCCGTGGTATCCGGTGCAACCACATTTTCTCTTTCCTTGTTGAGCATATCATCAAACACAAGGGCAGCAATCTCTTTTTTCTCTTGGATACGCTCATATCACTCTTCCAAAAGCCGCTTAAGCAGCTGCTCCTTATTCTCGATAAACATTTTTGTTATCTGGTAGCTGTCAGTATCCTCATAATCAATCGGATGAATCTGTCCATTGTCAAAGCTCAGAATCTCAGCTCCCGGAATCCCCAGGAGAATCGGCGAATGAGTGACCATGATGAACTGTGCATCTTCTTTTGCACAGTTAACAATCTCCAGCAAAAGAGTCAGCTGTCTCTGCGGAGACAATGCGGCCTCCGGCTCATCCAAAAGATACAGGCCATTGCCTCGGAAGTTGGACTGAACCATCTGTAGAAAACTCTCCCCATGAGAACGTTCATGAAACTGTTCCCTTATGCCTCTTGGATCTTCTCTGCTATACATTTCTTCAGCGGTAGCCACATTATAAAAGCTCTCTGCTCTTAAGAAATATCCCCATCCAGGCTTCTTGAAACCTCTCGAGAGCCTTATAGCATCACAGAGCTCTGAGTGAGAGTCATATGTAGAGAAGTTGTAATTCTTTGTACCACCTTCCGGATTAAAGCCATAGCTGACTGCAATAGCTTCAAGCATTGTAGACTTGCCGCTGCCATTTTCACCAACAAATATGGTTATGTTCTTGTTAAAGGCGAGGTAATCCAAGTCCTTTATGGCCTCAATCCCGCGCAGATAACTACGACTATCTATTTTATCCCATTTAATGCTCACCCCCTGAATGGGTAAGCTGTTTACTTCATCTAACACTTACAAAAACCTCATCTTAATAATTCACCCTCACAACCCTTGCACCAAATGGTAAAAGAGCTACTCTCGCAATCTTAAAGAACTGCTGATCAATATTCCTCTCAGTTTATCTACTATGAAGAACATAATAAGCGGTATCAAATTCAGCCATTTTAGATATCTCATAATCCCATCCTCATGCTGACAACTCCGTCTTTCTCGCCAACCTCTTCGAACCCCATACGCTTATAAAGCTCGTATCCAACCTTCATCACTTCAGGCTTGGTAGTAAAAGTAACTTCCTTAAATCCAAGCTCTTTTGCCTTATCAAGCATGGTATTGAGCATTACTCTTGCATAGCCTTTACCGCGAAACTCAGGCTTGATGAATAATCTCTTAGCTTCACAGATAGCATCATCTATCTTCCTAATAGCAATGCTTCCAACAGGAGTCCCGTCCTCACTTCCAAGAAGTAGCGCTCCCCCCTTATAATACCCGTCCAGATTAGCAAGCTCCTTGTCAAAAGAGACAAAGCAGCTCTCCGCACCTTTTATCTGGGAATATTCTTTAAAAATCTCTTTTATTACTTCGTTGTCTTTACAGACCCCAACATTAAACTCTGACATTTTTCATACACTCCTCTCGCTCGTTATATTGGATAAAATGGGCACTTCTCCCTGATTTCAGTTATACGCTTTATAGCATTCTCAACCTTATCCATCATGAGTCACCTAAGCATCTTCCTTATAGGCTGATGTCACATAGTCATACCCCCACAAATGTTCCGGTGTGGCATAGACTGCTATCGGCCATCCGTAACTCTCACCTTTTTTGTTCTTCCGCTGACGAAAATCCCTGACACACAGGTACATCTCCATCTGAAGCGAAGTTATGATTCCATCAAAGCTCTTTCACAAAGAACCTGTTCATCGTACTGTGAACAACTTCCTTCGGTCGCTCTATCTCACAATATCCTGACTTCTCGTAGATATGAATTGCCGCCTGGAGATTATCATGCGTTTCCAGGTATGATTGCTTAAACCCGGCAGATATCATCTTTTCTTCGATAAAATCTATCAGCCTATATCCGATTCCTTTTCCCTTTGCAGCATCCGTCAGATATAGTTTTTGAAGTTCAGCAGTATCAGTTTTCCATGCAAGGGGAGCAAAACCAATTCCTCCGATAACTTTTCCGTCATATTCTGCAACATAATACTGACAATCTTCACTATTATAGAAGTCACTGAGATGATCCAGCCCTTCATCGAAATACACCGTTCCCGGTATATCAAGGCCAAACTGTTTCAGATTGTCACGCACAATCGCCGCAACAGCAGTATTATCTGCCTCTGTCATTTTTCGTAGTTTATAATCCATTTATTCACGTCCCTCTCTTGTCGTGTCCTTAATAAGAATTGATTTTCCTTCCATTCGCACCGCCCCCTTAGGCTACAGATGCCATTTATGCTCATCAAGAGTAATCCAATGTCCTATCCATCTTCACATGAGGAATAACATCCTCCATAAACGGATCGGATACTACCTCAAACTTTTCTACGCTAATAATAACACTCTGATTTTCTTGTGAAAATGGAATACAATTGGATAGGTAAGCTTCAACAGCTTACTCAACTGCGATCATTCTTTCTAGTCCTTTTTATGATAAGCGAAACAAGTAATTAAGGACCTTTTAAGATACGAAAACTGAATACAATATTCTGTATATTGCACCATGAAACACCTGTTATTTGGACTATCTTTCGGAAATCTTATGGATTATAAGCAAAAAAGTGGCTAAAATTCCTTTTTTCCTGCTTATGACTTCACTATACTTTTATGTGGAAGCAAAAATAGGTTCTATAGATATTACAGATAAGTTTTAATGCGGAGAATATGAAGAAATGAGAGTTTACTTTAAGGATAAAAAATGGACAATATATAAATTTTTGTGTATCACAATGATCCTTTCAATGGGCATATTATTAAGTGGATGTGATAAAGAAATACATAATAATGTAGAATCGATCTCAGCGGAGAATGATTTTGATAATGATAGAGAAAAAGTATCCGAAAACTCTTATTCTGATGAATTTATTCTCGGTGATTCAATAAAAGCGGCGATAGAACAGGTAGCATTAGAAGATAAATATGATGGTGATTTCCTGAAGTCCGAGCAGTGGAGATGATGTTGTCGATAATGTTATTACCGGAGAGTTCTATGAGGCGGATGATTCATTATCCTATGCCGATCATGTTTCAGTGATTGTATCGGATGAACAGAAGAAATACGTGTTGGATAATGCCCCGGGTGAATTTAGGGTTACATATGATTTTACGAATGATATGTCTTATCCGATTTCTTCGATAAAAGCAAGTACGTTGCATCACCTGTCATGATCCTCATATCCTGCCTCTTCCAGTTTTCTATTTATTCTTTTCTTTGCTTCGTCTGAACAATATGCATACGCACCTTCGCATTGAGGATATGCTATAACGACATCTTCATCCAAAAAATTCGCCTGATAACACATAGCCACATGCCGGAATCCGATTTTGTCCTTTTCCCAGCCTGCCTGATACAGGCTCAATATCCCCTGAATACCCACGTCCAGGTCATCAGAACTCTTCTGCAGATCTTTTGCAAATAATGACTTAATACGATCTGCATCTCCGCTTTCAATTGCGGTAATCATGCTGTTAAAATACTCATTATCATATTTTGAAGAATGCGTATAAACTTGAATTGATCGGCTAACGTACCGCTGTCATATACCTGTTATAAAGATCTGAGCACTGTTCTGCTAACTGCAAGTATAAGCCTTTAATTTGCTCATTCTTAGAGCAAAGTAAGTAGTCTTCATCCTTCATAATCTTAATCCATGGAGCTGCAGCAATATAATCCCCTACCGGATCATCAGTCCTCTGTAATAAATGTTCCAGAATACTCTGCATGACGCTTAAATAATTACCACCATCTTCTCTTGCTTCACACAGTTTATCTATTTCGGTTTTATATCCAACTAGAGATTGAGCTATAAATAATCCTGTATTATCATCATCACCAATGTACGCTCCAAAGGGAGTCTGCCATATTGCACTTACACGATCACTCTCCCTAAAGATAGATTTTTTAAATAAACTATGTAATTCTTGATAATATTTGCTTATAGAATAATACACATCAAATGAATCATGTAAAATATGTTTGCATATCCGGGCGTTTATCGAAGTATCTGTAATATCTGTCTTTGACAACCAAAATGTACAGTTATTATCAGCCAGCCCTTCTATATAAACTTTGTCTTCCTCGTAGTAAAAATCTATTCTTCTATGACACGGATCCGGCTTATAATTAACCGTAACAATAGGTTCAGAAATTAACATGTTTAAATCGCCAATATCATTAGCATCTGTATTATTGTTAAGTTTCTTGCTTTTAAAAAACCTCATTTTCCTCCCTCTTCAGGTAAATAATATGGAATTACCGAGGAATCTCCAATTCCCAGCCTCTATTCTTCGGAGCTCGATTTTTCCATTGGTCACGACATAATTCTTTTCATGCAGCCCTCGATCATTCGCTCATTCAATGGTAAAAAAATACCTGCTACCGGTCCTACAAGTGCGACACAAACAATGGTTCCGACACCTACAACACCATTTGGAATAACCATGTGAAAACGTCTATAATCGGGCCTCCACAGATCATGCACAGTACCGTCCCGATTTTAATGTATGTTTTATCAATAATCAGCAGTAACACAATGATAAGTAACGATATCATCATGTGCGTTCTTCCATGTGTAAGTAGTCCATGACCGATTACCGTATCGAGATTTCGATAGATGCCTTGTACAAAAACATTGAACGGATCAGCGCCTAGATCCGACAGCAAAAACAAGGTCACGCCCAAGTGTGCTATTGTTAAGCCTATCATAAGAATAATAGATCGTATCACCCATTCTTTTCGACTACGCTTTGTCAAGTTTAACCCCATTCATTTCAGTTATTCATTCTTCTCCATATGCATCAGAAGCTCTTCATCAGGCTCTGATATACCATTTTTGAATTTATATGATGTCAGGGTCAAAAGGTCAAAATCCGATTGTGCTTGCACAAAGAGGATTGAGACCTTGGGACCCGCAAAACACGAGCAAGTAGCGTTATTACGCGGAATGCGAGTGTTTTAGGATTGCGAGAATTGCGTAGCAATGAAGCAATCCGTGACATCAGTAAGGGGCAAAATTTACTTTTGACCCTTACATCATTTATATCCCATCTTAAGATAAAATCGTACTCCCGTGATCGACGCGGGTTACACTCACTTCCCATCCGGAAAACTTGTAAATGCCTCTCGCTCCTGTATTGGAAGACCGTATTTCTCCTTTGCGTCAGCGAATGCTTTCATCATAAAGGACATATTCCTGGCAAGATTTCTCATAGACTGTAATCCTTCTAGATCTTTCCTTACATCTTCTGCTGTAAAACCATGCACCTGATTCCAATAGGTACTCGACGCAACCGGCATGGAACTGATCGTGAAGTATTTATTCAGAACATCAAAAGATGCAGTATTTCCACCTCTTCTACAACTCACAACAGCTGCACCGACCTTCATTTGTTTTGAAAATGATGTGCTGTAAAACAGACGATCCAAAAATGATAAAATCGTTCCATTTGGAGATCCATAATAAACAGGACTTCCCACAACAAGACCGTCAGCTGATTCAAATTTAGCCGCAACCTCATTTACAAGATCATCGTTAAAAACGCACTTTCCATTCTTCCCACAATATCCGCAAGAAATACAGCCTCTTACAGCTTTATTTCCAACATGAAAAAGCTCCGTATCAACACCTTCTTCATGAAATATACTTATCATCTCAGCAAGCGCAGTTGCTGTGCAGCCATCAGCCTTCGGACTGCCATTTAATAAAATTACTTTAGCCATTCAGAAATCTCCTATTCAGCTCAACCATATAAACTTGAATTGAACAAAATCGCTGCGCGATGGCCTGCCTAGGCTGTGTGCAGTGATTTTGTTCAATCCCGATTTGTCGGTCTACATTGTATTCCGGTTAATACGAATATCACTTTCCTGCAAGTTTTAAGAATTTCTTATCGTTCATTTGCTCGTTTGCAACATACTCTCCATCATGGAATAACGCATAATTCGTGATCGGTGTCGGTGCATTCTGTGCTTCTTCTTTGCTTTCAAGATGTATTGCCTTGAATGCAATACCATTTTCTTTTGCCGTCTGCTCCAAAACCGGGACATATTTTGCATTGAACGGACACTGATTCGTATAGTACAGAACATATCCCTTCTCTTCTATATGCGGATGTTTTGCACATTCCTTAAACACCGGAGCTTTTGCATTTTTATCGAACGGCATATACCAAAGCTGAATACCATTATCAGCTTCATCGCTCACGACAAATCCTTTGTACTTCAGAAACTTCGGATCAGCCAGAAACGGTTTCTTCTTTGAAGCGCAAAGAATACAAAGCCCTTTTTTCCCCTTTTCCTTACTATCCTCGATGCAGGCAGTAAGTAGATCAGTAGAATATCCATGTCCTTTGAAAGCCCCGGACACCCAGAGACAGTCAATGTACATATATCCATCTGCCTCTATCGGAATCCATGCGTTTTCCGCCGGAATATATTCGATAAAGCACTTTCCGCGCTCTACGCTCTTTAGGAAAACAAGTCCTTCATCAAACCTCTCCGAAAGCCATGCCTTCTTAGAAGAAACCTGAACATCCTTATTATTTGATATCGCGCAGCAAATATGCTCCTCTTCGAGGTTATCTTTTGTTACATGAACATATTCCATGACCGCTCCTTTCAATAATATGCCAAGGAACACTTAAGCTCCTTGGCATAGATAGTATTTACTCAATAGGGAAACAAGCTTCCGTTACATACTCATCAGGATTCTGTGTCTGTGCAGGACTCACATAATAGATATTAAACATAGGTCCATTCATTTTATATCCATTAGCTTTGATCCATGACGCCACAGTTGCATATGCCTCACCCATCTGATCGTAGCTGCCTTTAATAATACAACTTGCAACGTTTACTTCAGGAAGAGTTTTAAACTTCACATGTTCCGTATCGTTATAAGAACCACTCACGGTCATCCACGCAATGATCTCAACATTTTCTTCCTTGTACTCGGGATCAAGAAACTCAGCCGCCGCAAGACACGGGTCTGCCGGCACAAGATCCTTGCATTCGCTCATCATTGTATTCCAGAGCATTCCTTCATCTTCATAGTGAGGAACCACCATCTGAACCGTGGCAGCATATCTCTCCGGTATTGTTTTTACAGTTACATCAAAACTCATATTCTGCTCCTTCCTCAGCCTCTTTCTGGCTGTTTCCAGAAGCATCAGTTTGTACTCCGTTTCTTTGGAAAGCTTTGAGAGCTCCTTCTGCCTCTCTGACAGAAAGGCATCCATCTTTTCTTTATCATCATAGCTGTCAAGGATCTTGATAATATCCGCAAGGGTAAAGCCCATATCCTTGAGTGACGTTATCCTCCCGATAGTAAAAAGCTGTTCCTCACGATAATAACGGTACCCGGTGAAATCATCTATTTCTGCCGGTTTCAAAAGTCCGATATCATCATAGTGGCGTAACATCCTGATGCTTACTCTGGATAGTTTTGAAAATTCGCCTATTTTAAGCATTTGTTTCTACCTCCATGGATGTATTTTCTTGAGCTCACTACAACGATAATCCCTCACATAATGTGAGAGTCAATATACATTTTTTAAGTTTTCATAAAACGTAAAACTGAAAGTTATTTTCTGTTACATTCTATCCACGATACAGCAAAATCTACTAATTCACGTTGGTTCATCAGCTTTATGTCAGCATTGCCCACTTTTACCTTACATGTAGTATAGGCTACTTCAAATGCCCTTCCTATATCTTTGAAGTCCTCTCCATCAACATACAATGTTTCATAAGCTTTCCAGACACGAACACCATTCTCCATGACTGTGTAGGCATCATAATAGTTCCATTCTGCCCCACAACATCAATCAAAGCTTCAATAATAGTCTGTGCACCACCACATACATATCCAATCTGTCCAAGTGATGTATGTACCATTACTGAATCACCATTCTGGAGCCCAACACTTTTTAATGCACTTACTATATCTGATTTAATGATAGTCTTCATACTCTCCCCTGTTAGACATTTTAAACTGGATTCAACTACCTTATACTATCTTATACTCCCACTCACGGAAACCCGCTGACTTCGCAGATTGGTATACCGGAAGCACGATTTCCGAAAGTCTTTCACCGAATTCCTTTTCGGAAAGCCCCGACCTATAAAGCCGGTCCTCCACCATTGTGGAATTTAGATGCTATTGCTCTTTGCGGAGTTGATGCTCTTTGTAGTGGGGTGAAGGTTCCATATCTCATCATTTGCAACAAATCCGTTACGTGAGCGAGCTGGAAGCGAGTGAACAGTAACCAATCCGTGACATCAGTAAGGGGCAAAATTTACTTTTGACCCTTACATCATTTATATCACTGTGTACCCAGACTTCTCCAGCACTGATAATGCTCTGATAAAATTATCAGCCTTAACCAGAATATAATCTGTATTATATGTAGATACCGCAAATATCCCTATCTTATTATCAGCTAATATGCCGGAAATCTTTGACAAAATTCCAATAAGAGAAAAATCCAGTACTCCCTGTATCCGAAACGCTCTCCAGCCATCGTCTCTTTCCAACGTATCGGCAGGAGTATCCTCTGTTTTACAAACAAGAGAGATTTCCTCGTCTGTTTTTCCCACAAAATAAAAAATCTTTGTAACATCAATATCTGAGTCAGTTTTTAATTTACATACTGTAAAATCATATGGTATTACCTTTAATTCCATAAAATCATTCTCCGGATGTACGTTTTCTCATATCAACTCGTTATGCTTCCTTCATCATAACCGTCTGATCTTTTATTCTGTCAAACTGCTATACATTATCTTTTCTACACATGCAAGCTTTGGATCTCCGTTTTCGATCATGGACTTTTCTAAAAAATCAGCCGAAGGATCAATATCAAAAGTTTTGGAAACATCTTTTGTTTTTATTGTTAAAGGTCTCGCCATATCTACAAGGTCAGGATGGATCAGTATCGCAAAATCGCCATTCACATCCTCATCCGGTTCGACTGTAATAGTGTTTGTATCTGAATCAAATGAAGCTATGATAACTCCACTATTTACAGATGGATCTGCTTCGAGCCAGTAAAATGTATCTTTTTCTCTTTTGGAAGCTCTTGTGGAAAGATCCCATACTATATGATCAGGTGCCGGATTTCTGGTAAATTGTGAAACATATGCTACTGCATTGGTGTTTTCAATAGCTGTTTCCAGACCTAAGTTTTCCGTAATGTATCCCGCCATCAAGCCGTCAAATTCTTCATTCGCGCCATCCGAATAGTATGAAAGTGATGTCACATCGCTGTCTAAGCTGCAGCTCTCAGCTATTGCCATGAACTGTCCTAAAAAATCCTCAGTAACTGCACGATCTGCAAATTCTTTCGGATTACTTAAAACCATAGAATCGCTATCTTCGTAATCGACATAATTATGTCCTGCCGGAACATGGATCCAAACTTCATGCTCATATCCAGGCCCATATTTATCCTGATAATCACTTAATGTCTGCTCAAACTCTGCAGCACGGACTGATCGCATTGCGTCTGCAGAATAGTAATCACGGATTCCGGCCTGTATGCTAATAGGACAATTTGCCAGATTTATAAGTTTAACTCCGTTTGGATGACCCGAAGACATATTTACTGCAGCAAAGCGGTCTGCGAGTCTTGGTGCGATCTGATATACACCATCTCCCCCGGCAGAAAATCCAAGAAGGTATACACGATCAGGATCCACATTATAGTTTACGATCATTGCTTCTATCAGACGGTCATACAACACATATGAATCCTCTTGAAAGTGCAGATCCCATGTGTCCGTGATTCCTCTGCAGGCAATATAGATTCCATTTTCTACAGCATCGTTGTAGTATTGGAACATTTCGAGCCACTGATCATTGTTGTCTTTCGAATCGCTTTCGCCGCCGCCATGTAAAGTGATATACAATGGAGTCAATCCATTTTCATCACGTTCGCCTTTTTCTTCCATGAGAAATTTCATAGTTTTACCATTATGAGTTATCTCATAATAATCCATGTCCTCATCAACATATGACGAAGGTATAGGACCATTTTTTGCATTAATTTCAGACGCGAGCTCTGCCTGCAGTTCCTCGTTCTGGGCAAATTTCAGATAAGCGTTTTCAACTATTCCAAATGACTCATCATCGCTGTAATCTCCTGCTTCATAATCTTCAGGCAATTCTTCATAATCTTCAGGTAAATCTTCATAATCCCCATCATAATCGCTGTATTCCGTTTCCTCATAGTATGCCTCAACATTCTCCTCCTCAGAACATCCAGATAGTGGAAACACCAGCAGCCCCATTAACGCAATTGCCATTACCTTCTTCATAAGCAATGTGTTTAATTTCATTATTCAATTTCCCCCTCATTTGTTTAAGATGTGATTTTTTTACCCAAAAGATCTGACGCTTAAAATTAGCAGCTATTATGCTCATTTAATGTTAAAATATAATAAATGCCCCGTAAATGCAACGTGTTTTTGTGTTGCATTTCCAAAGTGTCAAAAAATGATGTAAGGGTCAAAAGTAAATTTTGCCCCTTACTGATGTCACGGATTGCTTCATTGCTACGCAATTCCCGCAATCCTAAAACACTCGCATTCCGCGTAATAACGCTACTTGCTCGTGTTTTGCGGGTCCCAAGGTCTCAATCCTCTTTGTGCAAGCACAATCGGATTTTGACCTTTTGACCCTGACATCTTACATATTCTAGATTTGTAAATCAAAAAATGCAGGAGAAAGTGTATGAAAATTGTTGCAGCAGATATCGACAGTGTAGGATCAGACCTTGATTTCAGGATATATGATGATCTTGGAGAGGTTATTTATTATGATGACTGTATAAATGAAGACAATTCCGGTGAAAGGATGCCCGGAGCCCAGGTTCTTCTCATAAACAAGAGTAAGATCACTGAAAAAGTTCTGGCTCAGTCTCCTGATCTTAAACTGATCTGTGTTTTTGCCACAGGATATGACAATGTAGATCTGGATGCATGCAGGAAATACGGAGTTAAACTTGCTAACGTAGTAAATTACTCTACCGACTCTGTAGCACAGCACACCTTCGCACTTTTATTCTATCTTATGGAAAATCTCCGTCACTACGATGAATTTGTAAAAGATGGAAGCTATGCCGATCAGCCACACTTCTGCTGCATTGATATTCCGTTTTCGGAACTCGCAGGTAAGACTTATGGAATTGTTGGAATGGGTAATATTGGAAAAAAAGTTGCCTCTATTGCCAAAGCCTTTGGTGCCGAAGTTATTTTTTATCCTTCCAGCGGTCACAGTGATTACCACGAATACAGGCAGGTTTCTTTCGACGAGCTCCTTGAAAAGTCCGATATAATTTCTCTGCATTGTCCGCTTAGTGATCTGACACGTGATCTCTTTGACATAGAAGCTTTTAAGAAAATGAAAAAATCCGCTTATCTCATCAATGTTGCACGAGGTGCCGTAGTCGTAGAAAACGATCTTTACGAGGCACTGAAAAACGACGAGATAAGAGGAGCTGGCATAGATGTTCTTAACCCTGAACCTATGCGTAAGGACTCAAAACTTTTGGAAATCCAGAACAGCGGTAAACTGATAGTGACACCTCATATGGCCTGGGGAAGCACTGAGGCAAGAACCAGATGTCTCGAAGAAGTAAAGAAAAATGTACTTGCATGGCAGCGCGGAGAAGATAGAAATATTGTTTGTTCTTGACATACTCCCACAGCTTAATTGAAAAATGAAAACCGGAAGCGGTTCATGCTTCCGGTTCGATATCCCAATATATCTAAAGTCACGAGAATGCGCCGTCGCAGTTATTCAAACCCTATTTTTCGAAGTTCCTCATGAACATAATTCCTCATATTTACTAAGCAACTGCGAATTTGGATTTTCAATAGAAAACATATGCAGCAAATTATGTCCGGCTCTTAGCTCTTCCTATCCGTGCTCAACTCAATCTTCACCTATAAAATGTGCCTGCATGCTTGGATAAATATTCTCGAAATATCCATTTCTGATAAAATAATTCGAAAACGCAAATCCGCCATTCATCAGAGCCTGTCCTGAAAACTTTTCTCCTGTCTCCTCCAGGCGATACTCTTTATCTGCATCCAGCCCTATCAGTTTTACAAATGGTATCTTCTGATTAGCTTCCTTATTTTTTACCACCAGATTTACCAGAGCCTCCGATCTGTCCTTCGCTACAAAAGACCACGCAGTAAAGAAATCTTTATTACATTCATTTTTCAATCTATAGTAATTTCCATGATGCATGAGTTTGTCATACTTATGGAAAGCCTCGATCTGAGCTCTGATTTCATCATCATTGTCTATCTTAGTGACATCAAGCTCATATCCAAAAGTCCCTGACTGTGCCACTATTCCCCTTGTCTTAAATGATGTGATCCTTCCTGTCTGATGGTTAGGTGATGCAGAAACGTGAGCTCCCATAGCGCAGGCCGGGTAACCATAAGATGTACCCTCTTGAATTGATAATCGTGCTATCGGATCTGTGTTATCCGAAGTCCATATCTGCGGGCAATAGAATAACATGCCTGCATCAAATCTTCCGCCACCGCCTGCACATCCTTCTATCATAAGATCCGGAAATCTGTCTAACAGACGACTTAACAAACTATATGTACCAAGAATAAATTTGTGAGAAATCTTTCCCTGATCCTCATAACCCGTTACAGAAGAATATACATTTGCAACAGAACGATTAAAATCCCATTTTACGTACTGGATATTTGCACTGTCTAAAATCTTGCTTATGGACTCAAACAGATAATCCTGCACATCAGTCCGCGACATATCAAGCACTAGCTGATTCCGTGAAATCATCGGATTTCTGCCCGGATCCTTTAATGCCCAGTCAGGATGCTCTCTAAACAAATCTGAGTTTTCATTTATCATTTCAGGCTCAAACCAAAGCCCAAATCTCATACCTTTGCTGTTTGCAAAATCAGCAATTTCTTTTATTCCACCTTTCAGCTTATTCTCATTAACAAACCAGTCTCCGAGACCTGCATCATCATTGTTTCGTTCTCCAAACCATCCATCATCAAGAACAAACATGTCAATTTTTAACTGACTGGACTTATCTATGAGTTTCTTGATCTTATCATCATCAAAATCAAAATATGTAGCTTCCCAGTTATTGATAAGAACCGGTCGCTTCACATCATAATATTTAGCATCGATAACATTTTCTCTGATAATGTCATGATAAATATTGCTAAGACCATTAAGTCCTGCATCAGAAAACGCCAGTATCATTTCCGGTGCTGTAAATTCTTCACCAGCTCCCAGATTCCAATTGAAATTAGTGTCATTAATACCTGCTACCAAGCGAATACTGTCGAGGGAATCTTTTTCGATTTCAAATTTATGATTACCTGAATACATCATCATAAAACCAAAAACTTCCCCTGTATTTTCTGTAGCAGTCCTATCAGCAAGAATGACAAACGGGTTATTATGATGACTGGACATTCCTCGCTTTGATGAAACAGTGATTATGTCATGATTAATTGCCTCACGTTCAAACTGTCTTTCATTACAGTGCTTACCCTGGAAATGAATAAGATCAAAGTCTGCATACGGAAAATCAATCGCCATGCTTGATGCTTTATTAAGACATATACTCATTTCACCTGCGTTCTTAATAATAGCAGTTCGTGTAATTACATCTTTACTTTCAAATACACCGTAACAGAGTTTTACTTCCAGTTTTATAACAGGATCTTCTAAAACAATCTCCAGTGTATCAACATCTTCATCCTTTGCCAGATTTCCATTCTTTCCTCTTACATAAGGAAGTTTCTGCAAAGTATATTTTCCTTTTTTGATACTGTGCCTACTGTATCTAAGGTCACAGCTAAAACTACCGTTTTCACTTTGCAGCTGAATAGAGCCGATCCTATAATCTCCAACATTATTAGTTGTATATTCCTGCGGCAAAGTATCATGAGACATATCTCTTTTCACTCTGTTGTCATACGGATTCCCAGAAAGGGCTCTATCAGAAGAACTATCCAGATAATTCATATTACTCTGCCCTACCGGAGCTCCATAATAAAGATGCTTCAAAATCCCGATCTCGTTTATACCAATCTGGTATTCACTATTATTCGTAGTTAAGCAAAAAACTCTTTGCTCTTTATCAAATCTTATGCTCATTCTTCCATTCTCCTTTTTATAGCCACTTCAAGCATACATTCTTCTGGTGATCCATTTATATCCACAAGGTAATATGAACCCCTGTCAATCAATCTGTTTGTGATATCTTCACCGTTTAAGCTCACTTTCTCAACAGTTGATCTACATACAAATCCTATCTTTCCTTTTTCTCGGAGCTTAAATCTGTAAATTCCGTTTTCTGATACTTCACTTGATAACAACGCCTTGAATCCAACATATTTTTCAATCAGACCAAGTAATACACATTCATCCTTTGGAAAGAAAATATAGTATCCATATTCTTCTCTGTTCAAAGAAACCGAAATCGTATCATCCTTATTAAGTTCTACGACTGTATCGGCCTTGTAGTCATATACATAGCAACTTTCCACATCCTTAAGCTCAGGAATATCTCCGATAGATATCTCTCCCGTTTGCCTGCTATCTACGAGATTAAATACAGCAATTATGCCTACTGTATCTCCATTGCAGATTTGTCCTGCATTATTTATCTTTAACAAGCCTCTTTTTGTGACATCTTCAAATACAACATCCTCGCATGGCTTTGCGGAACGGTCTAACCTCAAGATCTTTCCGTCGCTTAGACACAGTTTCCTGATTACAGATGCATCTGACCTTCCTATTTCATCGCTGACATAAACCGGTCCGCCACTGATCGCTCTTAACAAACTGTGCTTCAATGCATCTTTGTGTTCTGTCCAAAACATATCCCAGTCACAATAATAAATTTCATTGTGATAAAGAGAGTTATATGCATTTTGAAGTATATGCTCCTCAAATCCCTTTTCTCTATTTGGGACAAAATCATCACTGTTTCTGGAAATGCCTGTTTCATTCCGTGACAAAATATTTTCCATTGCCATTCCCATGCAGTTGATCACATTTTTATCAAAGATCCCGGCAGCATCTTCCAACTCGTTAGATAAAAGCCTGGCTCCCTTCACATAGGACATATCATTTCTGAAATAAACAGGCATTGAGCTTTGTCCGTCCACCTTCACAAAATCCACCTGTCCTGCTTTCAGCTCTTTATACCAGCTTCCATAAAAGTCTCTGCCATTGTACGGGCTTGGTACGATTCTGCCATTCACAGTTTTATACAGACATTGCGCCTTTTCTTTTGCCAGTCTGCTCTTTGGATTGATCCCTGCCCAATAACCGCCAAAGGCATGCCAGACTCCGACCCAGTTCACAGGTGTTTCACTCTTTACCTTAGTGATCAGCTGATCAAAACCACCTGGGAATTTTTTTCCATCAGGAGCTATATCATTCAGCATATCGTTTTCATCCTGAAGCCATCCGTCATCAAAGATCATCCATCTGATAGGCAGCTTTTTTTCAGCTATTTCCTTTGCCTTATCCAGCACCTTTTCCTCAGATATATCCTTGTAAAAGGCATCCCAGCTGCACCATCCGACATACTTAAACATTTCCGGATATTTGCGTTTTTCTCTGGGTTTGATATCATATTTTTTCTCCAATGTCTTAGTAATATTTTCTATTGCGAGAGACAATGTCTCTGCCGTAGACGAAATATACATTGTTTCGTCCACATGTCTCACACCCGCTATTCCGGCATCCATCACAAATTGTATTCTATCCTTTGATCCGCTGCCGTTTATGACTGTCTTATAATCATCGCCAACCATTGGCAAAATACAGGTAAAATCATTCTTATTTTTGCAAAAAAGCACCTGTGTCTTATCCGGAATATCCTCAAAGCTTTGAACAAAAGCAGGTCTTGTCCACCATGGGCCATATAAATACATACAGGTCATTTTTTCCGGAAGTTCATCAAAATAAGCCTCTGCCACGATCGGCTCATCTATATTAAGACCATTGGTATCCCATGTCTCACGTCTTAATATATCTACCTTGATCCTTCCAATATTGCACTTTCCTTCTGCGATTTCTTCAAACGAAACCTTTATATTATCCTTTTCTTCAGTTTTACCTGAAATCAATGAACCCACGAGCACTTTTTTTTCATTGCAATTCACGCTTACTTCAATATCTAAAAGTCTCATCCGTTTATTTCTCCAAATCAAAGCTTTACTCCAGATGTAGCTATACCCTCAACAAACTGTTTTTGGAAAATAAAGTACAAAATCAGCATTGGAATAACTGCCATTGCCGCTCCTGCCATTACCTGAGGATAGTTATTTGTATACTGCCCCTGGATTTTAGACAGCGCTGCTGTTAAAGTGGTTGCATTCGGCTTAGGACATACGATCATCGGCCACATCAGATCCTTGTAAGCAAATAGCGCTGTAAACACCCCAAGGGATACCAACGATGATTTTGTAAGCGGCAGCATTACATGTAAAAACTGTTTTGGAATATCACACCCGTCAAGTTCTGCTGCTTCTGCCAGACTTACCGGCAAACTTTGATAACTCTGCTTGCAGAGATAAGTTCCAAAGGCTGTAACGATTCCCGGGAAGACCAAAGCAATCTGACTATTTAACACATGCATTTTGGACACCATAAGGTACTGCGGGATAATAAATATCTGCCCCGGAACCATCATCTGAATAAGGATCAGTGAAAAAAAGAATTTTTTAAATGGAAATTCCAATCTGGCAAATGCATATCCTGCTAAAGTAGCTGTTAAACATGCAAAAACAACCCGAAGAAAAATCATGATCAACGTATTTCTGTATAAGACAATAAAATTATATGAATGCCAGACTTCAATGAAATTCTCAAACTGCAATCCTAACTGAGGAAATATATAAAACGGATTAACAGAAATAGCCTCGCTCTTAGTCTTAAGCGCCGTGAGGATCATCCATGCAAATGGCAGGATCATTATCAATGAGCCTATGATCAACACTAAATGTATCAGCCAATGCTTCCTAAACTTTGAAATTACCATCTTTTTTGCCCCTATTCATAATGAACCCATTTCTTTTCACTCTTTTGGAGAAGAATGGTCAAAATACCGATCACAAACATCGTAAATATAACGATTGCTGCACCATAGCCTCTATCTGACTTTTCAAAGGCATATTCATAAAAAAGATATGTGATCGTCTTTACTGACGGCCATGCCCTGCTGGATTGATCCATTATCATAAAGGGAAGATCAAAAAGCTGCAGTGCTCCTATCAGATTTGTCTGCAGCACAAAGAAGATCATTGGTGATAACAACGGCACTGTTATGTTCCAAAATGCCTTTACTCCAGTGCAGCCATCCATTTCAGCAGCTTCATAATAATCCTTTGGAATGTCCTGGAGTCCTCCTAAAAATAAGATCATGTTGCTGCCGAGTGCGCTCCATACACCCACTATGACAACAGAGATCATAGCAAGCTTCGGATCAGTAACCCAGCTGATTTTAGAATGAAGCATGTGGTTTAAGAGACCATAGTCCGGGTTGTACATCCATTTCCATACCATAGCTACAGCTGCGGGTGCGCAAACCATAGGCAGAAAGAAGATTGTTCTGTACCCACCACGGAATTTGATCTTTTGATTTAAGAGAACCGCCAAAATAAGAGGTATGAGTATTACAAGCGGTATTGAAAAAAGTGCGTATCTGGCAGAATTCCATAAGCACCTGTACATCTCTTTATCTGATATAAGTCTTGCGTAATTCTCAAACCCGATAAATATATTTCCCAGACCAAAATCACCTGTCTTACAGAAAGACTGATATACTATCTGCACTATTGGATAATAATTAAGCACGAGCAGTCCAAGTATTGTCGGAAGGATAAAAATTATTCCCCAAAATGCCTGTGACTTCTGCCTGGATGTCATTTTTCGTTTCATTTTGAATCCCCTGCCTATTCCTCAGAAATTGTTGCATTCATATCAGCTGCGCATTTCTTAAGCACTTCTTCCATTTTATCCGGATTATTCCATGCTTCTACCAATGTGTCACTTACATCACTTTCCCATGTTCCGGTGCTCTTTGAGTATGGTCTGAATACCAGTGTTCCCTCATCTTCAATATCAACAAAAGGAGAAATATCCATTCCACTGTATGCTTTAACAAATGGCTCGGACATCCCCTTATAGGCAGCCATTGTCACGCCCAGCTCCGACTGTTTTTCCTGACCCTCCTTTGAAGAAAAAGCTGAGATCAATGACCATGCTGCATCCTTTTTGTCAGTCTTTGAATAAATGGACCAGCCTAAGCCATTGTAGATAGAACAACGTTCTTCCTTTTCACACTTCCCGTTTCCATTTCTATCTGTATACGGCAGCTTTGCCCAGGCATAATCAGATGAATTATCAGCATTATAGAAATTATTTACGCACCATGAACCCTGGCAGATCATACCAACAAGTCCTGATAAAAACATTGTGTCTCCTCCGGTCGATGCCATAGCATCCAGAGTCGGGCACGCCGGCAAAATTTTGTCTGCAACAAACTTCATTGCTTCAATAGTTTTTTCATTGTCATATCCTGATGCTGTTTTCTCATCATTTATAATCTCACCACCGTAAGAATAAACAATGTTGTACCAGGTATCCTGGTTATTGCCTACATTACAGTATGTTCCAAAAACACCATCAGCTTTTCCTTTATCCGTGATTTCCTGTGCAGCATCCGCGAAATCCTCCCAGGTCCATGAATCATTCGGATAATCAACATCGTATTTATCAAAGATAGCTTTGTTGTACACAACTGCGATCGTGTCATGGTCCTTCGGCATTCCATAATGAACACCATCCAGTGTGTAGAGCTCAGTTATCCCGTCAAAATAATTGCTCATATCCAATCCTGCTTCATCTATATAATCATTTAGCGGAAGCAGTATTCCGGACGATTCATACTTTAATGCGTTGTTTGAATGCATCCAGAAGACATCAGGCATTTCTCCACCGGATACTCCTGCTTCAAGCATTGTCCAATAACTATCCCAACCCAAAACATCAAACTCAACCTGATAACCATTTTCTTTACCCCACTCATTTGCAATGTCTTCTAATCCGGCGAGCTGATTATTATCCCAGATCGCAACTCTGATAGTATTATCAGCTTCTTTTTTACCGCATCCCGCTGCCGAAACGACCATAGCAGCAGCTAATAAACATGCCAAAACTTTTTTCTTCATTCTTCTCCTCCTGCTAACTTTTTTGACACAAATATTGTTTTCTCTGTATCTTTTGGCTATGCTTAGTTATACAAAAAGGCAGGATTTTATACTATAACCGCAGAAATGTAAATTATGTCATTTATTAAATGGAATAATTAAAGTTAAGATTTCATTTTTTATATGTTATAATTATAGAGTTTATGGATTATCTTATATGTCGTGATCAGATATTTTACGACATATATACATGTTTTATGTCATAATCAGATATACAGGGAATATTATGGTAAATGTAAAATACACTAACAGTCAGGATTTTAGATGTTTAGAAGATATGAGTCTCGTTTCCATGGAACTTGACTTATTACATATGGGAAAAGAACAGTGTAAGCCTTATCATGCTATTTCCGGAACCCGTGATGAATATATCATCCACTTTGTTGTGAGCGGCACCGGATTTTACTCTATAAACGGCGCAAACTACCCTATTAATGCCGGGCAGATGTTTTTAATCTACCCGAATACGCCTATTGTCTACTGCGCAGATACCAATAATCCCTGGAGTTATATGTGGATAGGTTTTAAAGGCCTAAGAGCCGAAGCTATCCTAAAGCAATGCGGCTTTTCAAAAAATAAGCCTGTCCTCCCCTCTCCGGACGAGAATGAGTTAAATTCATGCTTTGACGAATTATTTAATCATATTGTCCAGGATTATGCAGGAAGCTTATACAGGGAAAGTATCCTGATGAAATTAATGGCACTGCTGGTGTCTACCCATAAACAGAACATAAAAGAAGATGGCAGCGAAAACTCTATCCTAAATAAGAACAGACATCTTGACGCTGCCATCGATTATATTAATACTCATTATATGCAGGAAATCTCTGTAACCGATATAGCTGCACATGCAGGCATTTCACAAGGCTACCTGAATCAGCTATTTACAAAGCATGCAAATATTTCTATACAGAATTATTTAATAGATTTCCGTATGTATAAAGCTGCAAATCTTTTGGTCGCTACAGATTACAGCATAAAAGAAATATCCAACATGGTAGGCTACCGGGACTCTCTGGTTTTTTCCAAGGCATTTAAAAGAAAATTTGATATGAGTCCAAAAGCTTACAGGAATTATAAACTGGATATGCGATCATTATTAAAATCAAGATCATAGTGCGTTCATCGGACATACGCGCTTGCCGCTGCCTCATCATGATCTTTCCAAAATACTCGGAGACATGCCGCAACTCTGCCTGAATCATTCCAGCAAAAAACATGGTATGCATCCGGATCATCTGTCATTATTGTGACAATATCCAATCGCAACCTTGCTCTAGAAGCACCAACATAAAAACGTTGAACGGCATCACATTCTGTTCATAGGGTCAGCCCCTGTTCATGGTTATAATAATTTACTCAGACGTATTAACTTGTCTTTTATCCTAATGTCATGTTTCTTTTCAAGCTCTCGAATCCAAATAGTATCCTCTTTCCTATATGGTTCTTTAAGAAAACGTCTTATAAATTTTGATATCTGACTTCGGAACGACCAACCAAGTTCCGATGCTGTATTTACTGCATCAAAATCTGTTACAGTTTGTAATGCATCTGTTTTTCCCATCAAATATCGTAATATCAATACATCGGCAAAAGTAAATGGCATAACATTATCTTCAAACTGAAGAAGCGACATATATGGTCCACCCTGTTTTGTGTCATCCGTCACTAACGAATATGCTCCTAATGTCTGCGCAAGAGAAATAGCATATACTTCTCCTAAATCACCACTTCCATATAAAAGCCTGTTTTCTTTGAAATTATTCTCAAAAATTTTATAAACTGCCAACTCTTTTAACTTTTGATCGGTGTATATCTCAATTTTTCCTGAAGCGATATCTTCATCAACTATTTCAAGTATATTTCTTCCGTGGTTTTCAAGCTCTATATTCCGAATTTGCTCATATATAAAAACGCCCTCATCAAAAACATCGAACAATACACGTTGAAGCCCCGCTTTATATAGATGTATGATTACATTTGTATCCAAAGATGCTCTCAATCTTCCAGTCCTCCAATAAGATCATCCAGATCATCATCTTCCGAAGGAAAATCAACAAGCCTATCGCTTATATCTTCTATAGTGAGCTGATAATAATCCAACACTTTTTCCAGTGTTTCTCTTGGAACCGCGTTATGATTGTAATTATATATAACGTAATCTATATACTCGTAAGGAATAACTATTTCATTTCCCGCAGCATTTAATCGCGCATTTCCTCCAATGCTTCTAAGAAGATTTCCAACCCTTTTTTCAGTCCGCTCGGTTTGAAGTCGTGTTTTTTGATTTATATCAATTTTTCCCAAAGACTCAAGCCTATTTAATGCCACATCATAGCTGACATTAAACTCAGACATCATTCTGGCTATATCCATGCCGGACAATCCATTCTCCTCAAAATCCGGAAGTTCCAGATCAATAAAGCGCTCAACCACTTCTGACGGCATTAATAAACAAGCTGCAAAATAATTTGCTTCCTGTTCTTTTTCATCAACGTTGCTTCCGGCAATCGTTGAATTATTATCAATAAAAGATTTCTCACCATTTATGTGAAGAATAACGTGTCCAATTTCATGAGCCAGCGTAAAAATCTCTCTTGAAAGTCTAATACTAGTATTTATGAAGATGATAACATCGTCATCCTTTAACAAGGCAAAACCCAGGTCTGCAGCCTCTCCCAGAGGATATCTAAGTAGTTTATAGCCTAAACGATCACATTCCTTAAAAAGATCTATGATCCCATATCGACTGATCTTACATTTTTCTCTGAAGGAATCAGCTTGTATCCGGATTTCCCTTTTCCTTCTGCTATGCATATTAATGCTCCATTTCTCTATGCTGTAACTTCGTATACATATGCTTATTTGCATAGAAAAGATCCAGCATATCAAAAATCTTTTCAGAAGAATTTCCGTCAGATTCCGATCTATACGCTATTACAGGCTCTTCATCAAGGACCCTTGTAATATCACCAACCGTCACATCCAACATTTCTGCAATCTTCGCAAGAATATCCAGTGTAATGCTATTAGTACCATTTTCAATTCGTGCATATTTTTGTCTGCTGATACCGAGACGTTCTGCAACCTGTTCCTGTGTGTAATTCCTTGATGTTCTCAAAACCTTTATACGATCACCCAGTAATGCGTTCATATCCATCACTTCCTTCCTGATTACATTTTATCACAAAGCGGATCACGGTCAACGGTGAATGTTATGTTTTCATAACATTAATTTCATTTCATGTTATTTTTTTGTTCCGCCTAGCATATCTCATCCAAAAACACCTTCCTTTTAATAACCGAGTCTCCCCGTTTTGTGTATATCACTTTTCGTAAAAAACCAGGCATCTAATCAACATATGTATTTGTATCCACCCGTTTACAGCAAGAGAGATTTTCTTTGAATGCGACCTGTGCATTAAGCGAAATTGATCCAAAAGAGGTTGAACTCCTTCTGGTGCCCGGCGGCAATATTTCATCCATCGCTAATGAAGAAATATACTCATTCTGTTAAAAAAGACTTGGTCGCTGGAGACTACGTGATTACCGCAAGAGCAAATATGTATGTCGATATGGCTATTGCTATTGGAAAGAAGATGAATCTCTTTGTGGATGAAGCAGATTTACAGGAGACTATAGATTTCTGGAAATTGCATAAAACTTTTTATTAAAGATAACAATTACAAAACGCCTTTCGAGGCTCGCTACGGGGCTATATAGCCCTGTGGTAAATTATTAGGCTACGGCGTTACAAAAAAGCTTGACCACAACAATCACAACATTTGCTCCTGGGGTTGACTATTTTTTGAACATTTTTTCTTCAAAGCATCAAGCAATGTGCTTGGTGCTTTTTATATTTTGCTACACTGCTAAAAATCCAACATTCTGTTGATTCTTTCCTCAATAAAAGGCGACCACCACTCACGATATCCTTCTAATGTAGGATGAATAGGATCTGCCATAAATCTCTTATAATCTTCGGCACTTACAGCATTGAGCTCAGGATCATCCCAAAGATTTACAATCTCAATTCCCCATTTCTTGGCAATACTCTTTAGTAACAAAACCATATTCGAATACTTCTCAGAATCGTATCTTGTGCCTGTATAAAATGCTATGGGACATTTCCATTTTTCTCTAGCATAGGCAATAATATACTCTATTGCTCCTGCAACAGTGCTTAAATCAAATGAATCTAATGTTTTCCCCTCAGCGATATTTCCCAATGGGCTGTCAAGCGAAGCATCATTAGTCGAAAGCTGGCAGACAAACAAATCCGCTGAATCCGCCTTTATCCCCCTTATTCTCCTAACGTATGATTCATCATTCTCATCGACCAGCGTTGTTCCGGAAACAGCCTCTTTTATCATTTCATAGCCATACTTTTCGCAGATTATATCAGCGAAAGATATTCCTCCCGCTGCCGATCCGTAAGTTACTGAAGAACCTAAAAATATAATCTTTTTACAGTTATTAACCATACTCCTCTTATCTGACATTTTCGCCATCATCTCGACACCAATGCCCTCTCCATCTTCACATGAGGAATACCGTCCTCCATAAACGGATCGGATACTACCTCAAATCCTTCCTTTGCGTAGTATCCGATAGCATATTCCTGTGCTTCAAGGTATATCTTATTTGCTTTTAATATATCTTCGGCAATTCTGACACCCTCATGAAGCATCTTTCCGCCAAGACCTTTACCATGCTCCAACGTTACTACTCTGCCAATCTGAGCAATCCCTTCTGCCTCATTATTCCAAAATACCCTGAGACATGCCGCAACTCTGCCGGCATCATTCCAACAAAATAAATGAATAGCATCCTGATCCTTATCATCAAGCTCCTGATAAATGCACTCCTGCTCAGTAACAAAGATTTCAAATCTTGTTTTTAATATCTCGTAAAGCTCGGTGGCGCTTAATTCCTTAAAATGCTTAACTATAAAACTCATTTATCCAATCCATCATTTCCTTATATGATCATCTATTACGTTTATGATATCCAATAAGTTCCATCCGGTGCCTGATGTATCGAACCGATTTCTTCAGAGATAATATTACCGTCAAAGTCTCTTATGATTACCTTGTTATAAAACTTATATTCACCTGTAGCACAGTCATTAACAAAATCCCAGCCTTCTTCAACCCATTTTTCTGAAATAATGTTACCCTCTGTCATAAATGTTACTGATTCATGATCATCAATCGTTAATGAAATCTTCTCCGGATAATAACATCTAAAATCACTACCATCATGACTTGTAACGTGAACTTTTTCACCGATACTCATGAGGTTATAAAGATTTACCTCATCCATGTCAAACTCCGTTACAGCTTCAAGAACAGTCTCAGGGAAGTACTTATACAGAGTTACCTTCTTCAGACCATAATCAGCTCGAAGAAAATAATAGAATCCATTTGTATATACTGGTTTTCCACAAATTACATCTCTTTTCTTCTCAAACGGCGTATAAACATTTCCATTTTCAAAATCATAGAACTTTACAACAGATCCTTGATAACCGTCCCGATCTGCAAATTCTACAAGATCATAGAAATCCTCCGTATCAGACATGGCATAAGCAAGCCTGTCCTGACCGATTATTTTCTCGATGTAAAGTCCGTTGACTTCGTTGAAATGCTTAATCACGCCATAAACTCCTTAAATTCATATTCAAGAATTTTTCTATAAAGATCCGTTCTCTCATCTATCGAAGCTTTCTTAAATACATCATATGATCTGAACGGCAATCCCGATTTACTCACATATGCTAAAAATCCCGGATTGTTCTCATATTTTTGAGCGTTTAATGTTTGTGCCAAGATATTCTGCGAAAAATACTGCCTTACTTTCACATCATATGGTGCATCTCCATATGACGCATTAAAACTCTTCGGAAGTACTAAAAGATCTCCAATATTATTTCTTGCTGTCGAAAAATCACTTTCATTATCAAACTCATCTGTATGCTGCTCGAAGTGATTTGCCCATATATGCTCTACTTCAATTTCCTTTTTATTAAGCATATAGTCAGATGTTCCGGACTCTTTCGCAACTATCTCGGTAATCAGTGCTAACAGTACCCTTAACTTAGCTCTGTTTTGCTGATTCAGATGTGGAGAATTCTTTTCCAGGCTATTTTCATCCATAGAATATGCCTCAAGAAATGATTTCAAATTATCCAAAGACATATTTCTAATTTGCTTACAAAGCTCATAAATCTTTGTCTCCATCTGATTCTGTGAAATCAACCAATGGTTCCATACTCTCCATGACAAAATCTTTGTCAGATACTTTGTAACGACTTTTATTTTCTCATTCACAGTTTCCAAACTATCATTATATGCTATGGCTGCCATGATCAAAGCCGGCTGAAGTGTAAAACCATAATCAGAATTTACTATTAAATAAAAATAATCTGATACATTTCGGCTTTCAATCAACTCCATGATGTATATATATTTCTTCGCAAAATATAATATCCTGTCCATGAAATCTATATAATCAGAAGATGCTATAAGCCCAAGCTTCTCACTTTCATCGCGTAACCATCTATGGAATTCTTTGCCAATTCTCACAAAATCAGAGGTGCTGTTCTTCGCCTGCGATAAATTAACAGCATAATGTGATCTGAAATATACCTTAAAAAATTCAAACTCGGCTTTAGATTTTGATGATAAACTGATTGCTGCAAGCCGTTTTACTGTTCCATCAAACTCCTTCATAATCTGATCACGCTTATCAACGTCAATATTGGCAAGCATATAGCTTCGAAGCATCTCGACCTGTGTAAGCGATAATCCTCTATCATTCATAGTTTCAAAAATAACATATGCAAAATCATCACTATTTGTCCATACCTTCGAAAACATGACTTTTTCTTTTAGCCAATACATGAAATAAACTATATTATTTTCATTTATTTCCGCGTGCCAGCATTCATCTATATCCTGATATCTTCCGACCAGATTATGCACGGATACAGAATCAGTATCTTTTACTATATATGTTCCATTTTCATACAGAGAAAGCATACATGGTTTTCTCTCTTCAATATCAAGGTTAAATAGTTGCTCTCCAAAATAATCATCATAAATAAGCTTGCTTATATCTGATGGAAACCCCTGTACCGAACCAAATCTGCGTTGTAAATAAATCAGCAGCAAAGTTATTGTCGTAATACGCTGCTGACCATCAATAATCGCACTACGCGTGCCGCCTTTTTCAGAAAGAACTATCTCGCCCATATAATACGGTGAGTATTCGCTTACTTTCTGAAGCTTATCCCCTTCTTTCCAGTTCTTAAGAAATTCAATTGTGAGATCTTCTATCAAATCCTCAATCTGTTTTTTCTCCCAAACATATTCTCTCTGATAAAAATCCACATCGAATTTCTCAAGAAATAACACCTTTATCGGATATACATCGCTTTTAACAAAAACATTTGCATTATCCATATTCAACCCCTTACTATTACATTTCAAATCCTTTATCACATTTGATGTGTAACATTTCAAATGCAAAATCTCTGCTTTATCAATTTTAGTCCAAATCCAGACATACCACCAGAATATTTATAAATTGTAGTATATTCATATTCGCGATATTCATGTCTAAATGTTTTACATCTAACCACAAACGCTGGTACATCCGAACCAATTAATAGCTTACAATTCACATAAATTGATTCACCTGCCGGCAAATGTTTAATATTATCCGTTGGATAAATAAGTTGATCATTTGTATAAATTTCTATTTCTTTTATGTCAAACGGGAACTGTAATTTAACAATATCAACTTTTTCATAAAATTCTTCATTCTCGCACTCTTCACTTCCTTCGGGCATCGCATATTCCGTTTCTCTTGGATATTCTGGTGGTGCACATGCATCCCTCGCTCCAATATATTTCAAATTATATAATTTACATTTTTCAGTTCTCATTCGAAAAATATATTTCGAGATGGATGTCATAAATAATACTATAATCGATGATATTACTCCTGAGACAACTCCAATGAACAATTCAGACATTATAACTTCCTCCCAAATTCTTTTGGATCTGTGTACCTGATATCTTTTTCAACTCTTCAAATACTTCAGGTGCATACCAACGAAGATCATCTTTCTGAAGATAATCCGTAAACTTCCCATCATTTGAAGCATTGTCCGCCATCAAATCCCAATTGATACCGACTTTAATCCTTGCCTCTGCAAAGGCACGAAGCAGGGCATATTTTCCAAAATCACCTATATCTCCAACATACCGATTTTTCATATCGTTCATCCTATTAAGAATTTTATGATATCCAACAGAATAATCTGCAACCTATATCAATAATTATCTTCCCAATACTCGTAAGCATCATCCCAGTCATCGAAATCATCTCCCCATGCGTCATCCGCATAGTCCTCTGGGGTATCATAATCATCAGGATCATTATTTAAGGAATCAACGTTATTCGTTGCCGAATATCCAGATGACCATTCTGTCTGATCACTATATGACTTATATTCCTTGCTCTCCGTCAGGTCATCATCCTCAGAATATGTGCTTCTGTAGCTCCTGTTTTTCTCAAATGATGTATCAGGTTGGTCATCAGAATTCTCTGAAAATGTATCAGTAGAACCATCATCAATATCTACAGATTCAGAAGAATATTCGCTGCTCTCAAGACTGTATTCAGTTGATTCCGTTGATTCGCTGTCTCCAGTAACATTCTTCTTTGAGACGCAACCGTCAAAAACAAATATAACCAAAACTGTTAAAATCGTAATAGCTGCTCTAACATACACGTTATCTCGCATAGGTTCCCTCTCTACCTCGTCATATAAACAGTTTCTTCATCCTGATCCCTAAATCCCAAATGATGGTATACATCATATGCCTTAAATCTTCTCTCCGTCGCGAGTTTTATACAAAAAATCCTTTCTTCAAGAGCCTGTTCCCACAAATGATCAATCAATTTTCTTCCAATTCCTCTACCTTGTACCGATGCCTTAACTGCAAAACAATTTACGTACATGTAGTATGAACCATAATCCATAATTTTTTGCGCCAGTATGGCTCCGACAATAACTCCATCCTTTTTCGCTACAAAAGAATAGCCCGTCTTCATAAAATCACTAATCGTACCACGGTCTCCGTAACCTTCTAAATGCATCATCAAATCCAGCTCATCCGATAACAATCTTGCCGTTTCTAATTCCTCTCCCGGCTGGATCTCACAAATCTCACATTCACAGCATTTGTATTTTTTCCTGTCACTTTCGTACCGCTGCCACTCATCAATCGTCTCATCCGATGCCCCTGCTTCTACAAAAGCATTACCAACAACCTGCTCAGCGTCTTTAATATCCGCTAAAAACGTATCCACAAATTCATCATATAATGACTTTCTATCATCACTATCCGCGCTGATGAAATTCTTTACAAACATGCTCGCTAAGAGATTTTGCTTTCTCTCCGATAACTCCATGGTTCTGCCTCTCCTTATACTCTTATCGGTTCCTGATTTTGCTCCTATTTATTCTATTCTTTATCTATACCAGTATCTTCATTCGTCACTGCTGAAACAAAGAACTCTTAACTAATGTATTTTGCATCAGTTCTATTCTATTAACTTCAGATATTGAACTTTTTTCTTCAAGTCTTCCATCAATGTGCTTGGTTCTTTTTTATTTCATCATATATAAAATGTGAACTTCCTATCTTTTTACCTCTCGGCACAAAATTCAATCTGTTTCCTCAAAATATCCTTTTTTCTAAGTCATTGACGTTTTTATCCTTCCACATCAGTTTTCCCACTCATAGTTCATGAGGTCAGACCCTCAAATGCTTTGATAAAATAAACATTTACATCCATCAAATATGAATGTATAATTAACAAGAACTAGAAGTTATAGCGTTTTTGATTTCGGTGTTTATTTATAAATGCTTAATTCAAAGGCGTTGATCTTGAATTTACAAGGGCTTCACGATCGGTGTTTGTTTACAAATGCTTTAGTCGTGGAGTTCTTTTTCTTTTCCCCATTTTAAGTAATCATAGACCATTATAAGCCTTCTGATATGACTTCTTGTTCCGACTTGGGCTGTTTCCAGAACATTTACATCCTTATCAAATATTTCCTGAAGCACTTTCTCTAATTCATCAACGTTCATTTCGTCCTGCGGAAGGTGCGATATTAATCTCGTTGCTTTTTCCAAAGACGACTTCTCCTGATTCCAAATCTGTGTAACTGATGTATAATCTCCAAGACATTTTCTGTTTTTCTTAATAGTATTGGAAATAATATGGTCAAAATCCAATGAAACGGCTATTTTTTTACACTCTTCAAATTCTTTCGTCGCTTTACTCAAATATTTATTTATTGGTAATCTACCCGAATTCTGCTTTATCAGAGGAGGAAAGGCATACTCTAAAAGATCATCCGCTGTAAAATCCAAGTCATCAAGTATTATACTTCTATACCATTCATTAGGTTTTAAACCGCTAAGACCTTTTAAGCCATAATCAGACATTTTACCAATTGAAAGTACAAGTTCTTCATCACCAACCCTATTATCATCAAGTGCTGCTACCCGTAAGTGACCTGTTGGAACGCTAGAAATAGTGTAATCATAAATTTCTTGCTTAAATCTTCTAAGAATCCTAACTGGTAGTTTTGCCCTTTTATTTTCCAATGCTTTATATAGTGGCATAAAGTCTGACAGGATTATTCTCTTCATAGTAAGTGGTTTGTCTCCTGCCATAATAACATAAGGTGTAATTTCTGCCCCAACAAAATCAGCCCTATATTCCACAAATATAAATCTATCTTCAAGTATCCTAAGTTGATCAGTGTTTAAGCATTGAACAATAGATTTAATGATATTGATAATATTAGTATCGCTTATAGAATAACCCATAAAAATTATAGGATACTCCATAAAAATGGTCAGGAGTTTAGCGGCAAGGTAAGCGCTTTTCGAATCAAATTCAAGATAGTCTTCTTCGTTTATAACAATACTTTCTGGTTTATCTATATCACCATGAATTTTATATATTTCTGCCACACCCTGTAACGCAGAAAAAATAAGTTCACTTTGTCCAATATAAGTTGAATAACCACTGAATACATTTTCAAGAAGTTTATCGTAATTAGTTGTTATGACACCTGAAATACTTTTTTCAGCCAAAAATCGAAGTTCATCTAACTCATCAGCATATGTATCTTGAATTAAACAATTATTTCGGATAAACTCTGCAATTTCTACCTTAAATGGCGATACACCATTTTGAATTTCTTTCAAACCTGCTTCTCCAACAGTTCTTATGTTTGAATCTGCAAACCATTTTTCATCGTAATCGTGTTGAATTAATTCTGCAATCTTCGGCATAATACCAGCCTTGCATTCACTGGACTTTGCCTTATTTTCAAATGAATTATATGCAAATTCATCCTTGCCAATAACATCAACAAAATGTTTTAAAAGACCTTTCCAATCCGGTAAGTTCAAATAACGCCTAGACATACCAGATCCAACAAATAAAAAGGGAGTAGTAGTAAAATTCCCTATCAGTTCTTCTAACGTCATTTTCATATCCTCCACTCTTCTATCACTCATTTCAATAATTATCTTCCCAATACTCGTAGGCATCATCCCAATCATCGAAATCATCTTCCCATGCGTCATCCGCATAATCCTCAGGGGTATCATAATCATCCGGATCATTATTTAAGGAATCAAAGTTATCCGTTGTCGAATATCCAGATGACCATTCTATCTGATCTCTATATGCCCCATAATCCTCGCTCTCTGTCGTATCTTCAGTTTCAGAATATGTGCTTCTGTAGCTCCTGCTTGTCTCAAATAATGTATCAGGTTGGTCATCAGAATTCTCTGAAAATGTATCAGTAGAACCATCATCAATATCTACAGATTCAGAAGAATATTCGCTGCTCTCAACACTGTAATCAGTCGATTCCGTTGATACGCTGCCCCCAGTAACATTCTTCTTTGAGACGCAGCCGACAAAAACAATCATCACCAAAACTGTTAAAATCGTAATAGCAGCTCTAACATACGCATTATCTCGCATAGGTTCCCTCTCCACCTATAATGACTTTCTATCATCACTATCCGCACTGATGAAATTCTTTACAAACATACTCGCTAAAAGCTTTTGCTTTCTCTCCGATAACTCCATGTTTCTGCCTCTCCTTATGCTCTTATCGGTTCTATGTAAAATCAACTATTGAACTTTTTTGTCTTCAAATCTATGTTATACTTAACTTAGTCAACTTGTGACGGATAAAAGCTGGGTTCCCGAATGGGAGTAGGCACGTAAGTGCTCAGAATTCCTTTGCTCCTGGGGTTGACTATTTTTTGAACATTTTTTCTTCAAATCATCAAGCAATGTGCTTGGTGCTTTTTATATTTTGCTACACTGCTGAAAATCCAACATTCTGTTGATTCTTTCCTCAATAAAAGGCGACCACCACTCACGATATCCTTCTAACGTAGGATGAATAGGATCTGCCATAAATCTCTTATAATCTTCGGCACTTACAGCATTGAGCTCAGGATCATCCCAAAGATTTACAATCTCAATTCCCCATTTCTGGGCAATACTCTTTAGTAACAAAACCATATTCGAATACTTCTCAGAATCGTATCTTGTGCCTGTATAAAATGCTATGGGACATTTCCATTTTTCTCTAGCATAGGCAATAATATACTATATTGCTCCTGCAACAGTGCTTAAATCAAATGAATCTAATGTTTTCCCCTCAGCGATATTTCCCAACGGGCTGTCAAGCGAAGCATCATTAGTCGAAAGCTGGCAGACAAACAAATCCGCTGAATCCGCCTTTATCCCCCTTATTCTCCTAACGTATGATTCATCATTCTCATCGACCAGCGTTGTTCCGGAAACAGCCTCTTTTATCATTTCATAGCCATACTTTTCGCAGATTATATCAGCAAAAGATATTCCTCCCGCTGCCGATCCGTAAGTTACTGAAGAACCTAAAAATATAATCTTTTTACAGTTATTAACCATACTCCTCTTATCTGACATTTTCGCCATCATCTCGACACCAACGCCCTCTCCATCTTCACATGAGGAATACCGTGCGCCAACGTTACTACTCTGCCAATCTGAGCAATCCTTTCAATCCATCTTCCGCCTATTTTCACATCTCTTCTCTGATTTTTTCTATCAAAGTAACATCTGCCGGCAGCCAATCAACGGAGTCAAGATTGTCTTTTGTCAGCCATTTAGCCGCTTCATGTTCTCTCAAAGTCAAATCACCGCTTTCAATCCGGCACCAAAAGCAATCCATGGAAAGATGAAATGTAGAGTAATCATATTCAATCGTATCAATCAAGTCCCCCACCAATATTTCCGTATCCAGTTCTTCTTTGATTTCTCTTTTTAGTGCCTCTTGTGGGGTTTCGCCTTCTTCAATTTTTCCACCCGGAAATTCCCAGCCACCTTTGAATTCACCATAGCCTCGCTGTGTTGCGAAAATAATTGGTTCATTCTTGTCATTTTTGTCTTTCATTACTGCTGCCACTACACGTATTTTCTTCATGCAAACTAACTCCTACGCTGTAAAATAATCAAATATATCTTTTCTCGCTTCGTTTTTAAGCTCTAACTTAAAATTCATAATTGGAAGTAATTTGCCTTTGTCATTTTGAATGGTTGTCTGCTCCCACTTTATCGGATTAACTTCTCCCATATAATAAAAGTCGCTTCCTTCACCATCACTCTTTTTTACAAAAAGCAAAATCTTTAACCCATTTTCTCTCGCGTGAATAATCGCTTGAGCTTCAGGACTATTCTCACTTACCTTACTACGAGTCATCCAACTAAAAATCTTATTGCTATAGCACGCCGGATTAGACGCAATTTTTTCAAATTCATCTGCGTATTTTGTACTACTCGCAATATCATCGGATTTCTCATACGTAACAAATATCGGGCAAGTATTGTGTTTGATCCGATATCCATATACTGTTGAACTATCATCTTTAGCCCAGTTCAAAATACGGCATACATCTTTTCTGGAATACTTCTGATACAAAACAAGATTATTTTCATCATGTTCACCATACATATCCTGATATCTCGTAATACCATATTCTACCAGTGTAGCTAATTCTTTTTCGAAATACATATTTTTCAGCTTTTCAGCAAAGCTTTTAGCACGTTGAGCCAAACCTTTTTCCACTGAATCCCGGTTTATGATATCAATAGTCTCATATCGTTTCTTTTCTGAAGGTGCGTTAATGAACTCTTTCGTCAACACTTTATAAGCCGACACGTAATCAGCCTCTCGATACTTCTCATTCATCTTCTCCAATCCATCTTTCATCGAATCGATTGAGAACTCTCCATTTTCGAGAAGCATTCGACACATTAACAGCTCATGTATGCGCTTTCCATTCATGATAATATTAGATACAAACTCCAATATCTTTTCTTCCTCATCAGAAAAGACTACTTTATATTCCTTGTCCACCAAACGTACAAACTTATCATACGTCTTGGAATAATCAACAAAAAGCATCGGATCAATTTCACCGTTTTCATAAAAATCCATTATCGTCGGAATTCGTCCCAATTTATCCTTTAGATTCATATATTTCTCAGTAAGTAGCTTACGATTTGTTGACATCCGATCAATGGAATCATAAATTCTTCTTTTGGAAATCTCATCAAAATGTACCGTCGACGCTCCCGGAATAATCCGTCCGCCCTCCATTAGATAACGACGAACATTATCCTTGTTATAGGATCTATCTCCGGACAAGGCAATCGGAATCATAAAGTTCGTCTCGTAATTTCCAATAAAATCCAAAATTACGACGTATTCCTTGCCCTCGGCTTTTCTAAGTCCTCGACCTAATTGCTGAATAAAAACAATTGGAGACTGCGTCTTTCGAAGCATGATTACCTGATTAACTTCTACAATATCAACGCCTTCATTTAGGATTTCTACAGAAAATATATAATCAAGCGGCTGCTTCTCATCAGTAGCATCTTCTTCATTCATCGCTAGTCGCTCAAACGCATTCTCTCTGGCTTCATCACTTGCATCGCCATTTAACGAAATTGTTCGGAAATTCTTTCCGGTATCCGGATTAATTGTTTCGTTAAAAATATTTGACAATGCAATAGATTCCTTAATGCTGCTGCAGAAGATAATACCCTTAACTTTTTCTCCGCTATATCCAAAATAAGTTGCCTGATCAATGATATGCTTTACTCTGCTATCACTTGTAAGCATATTAAAGTCCACTTCATTTTGATCACCTATTATTTCAAGATCGCTAATTCCAAAATAATGAAATGGACAAAGAAGATTTTCTTCCATAGCCTGTTGCAAACGGATCTCATATGCAATTTGATGATTAAATTGCTCATAGACATTTCGTCCTTCAATATTATCGTCTCGCTTATCAGGTGTCGCCGTCATTCCGAGCCATAATTTGGGCTTAAAATATTTCATAACATCCTGATAAGAGTTTGCCGGACTATGATGCGCTTCATCCAATATTACGCAATCAAATGCATCAGGTGTAAACTTTCTAAGATTTTCTTCCTTTCTGAGCGTCTGTACAGTTGCAAATATAATATCTTTATCCTTATTATCCTCAAGCGTAGGTGTTCCACAAATCACACCCATAGAAACAGAACTCGGAAATACATTCTGATAAGAACGCATAGATTGTCTCGCAAGCTGTTCACGATGCACAACGAACAGAACCCTTTTAAATCCCAATTCTCGCATAGCAAACGCCGAAGCATATGTTTTTCCTGTTCCTGTTGCTGATATCAATAATGCCTTATCGTTGTTTTTCTCCTGTTCGATAATACGCTGCAGATTATTTATAAAGCGAACCTGCATACTATTCGGTTGAAGTTTCGCTTTTTCAATATGAACTAAAGGATCATTTTTTACTATTTCACGTTGTTTCTTTGAAACTCTGTAAGCGGTTTTATACTGTTCTCTGATTTCATCATAATCAACTGTATATGGCGAATTCCATAGTTCATTAAATTCACTCAAAATCTCCTGAGCCATTTCACCACGATCTGTAGATACAAGTTTTGTATTCCACTCTCGATTAGAAGTAAGCGCAAACTCAGTCATATTTGAGCTTCCTATGATAATTCTATACACTTCATCTTTTTGAAAAATGTATCCCTTTGTATGAAAACCAACGCCCGATGCATTCACATCATACATGCGAAGTGTGATATTCGACAGACTATTTAGCGTCTCCAATGCTCTTGGTTGGCTAAAATTAAGATAATTTGTTGTAAGTATCTCTCCCTTAATTCCTCGTCTTTCCAGTTCTTGAAAGATTTGGAGCAAAGGCGTAATCCCACCCTGTGTTATAAATGCAACACTGATCTGAAATCTATCGCATGAGAGTAGTTCATCTTCAATTGATGCGACAACCTTCTTTCCCTGTTTGTAATTATTCGATACAAACGATGGCTTAAACGCCTCATTTGAATTGATATTAGAATCAATATATGCTGTTTCAAAACCGGACCGAAGATCCGATAATATTTCTGCTTTCATTATTATCCTCTATTCCAAATCTCATACCCCTGTCTTCTGGCAGAGTCATACACCGGTTGCATATTCTTCTGAAGGATATTATAAAATTCTTCCTGTGTATTCCCTTTTCGGTACAGTTCCTGCCCTGCCCAAATAGAATGTAGATTATCTCTGTAGCAGGCCTCATACCGTTTATGTATCACTTCATTCTTATGGATATATCCGTACAATAAATACTGATTCTCAGCAAAACTCTTAAAATAGGGATCCCACTTAGGAAGTCGGTTGCTCTTTACCGAATTCAGTGAAGAATCCATCGGCATGAGGTTCCACAGTTCATCATTCATCACAAATGACCATGGAATAAAATGATCCACATCATACTTCTTTGGTTCGACCATTTCTCCGGTAAATACATCTTTTACTTCGCTAATATCAAAGATACATTCCCATAGCTTTCGCACATTATTCAGCTTCCGCATCTTCTCATCCATCGGTACAAGCTTATACACAAGTCCCGGAACCTCAGGATTATTATTCTGAAGCCACTTTACTTTCTCGTACTGAATCCACCCAAGGATTGATACCGTATTATCCTGGATCATCTCCATCCATGCAGGATGAAAATAGATCTCCCTTTTCAATTTACTGGATTCTCCAAGTGTATACGGAAGCAATACCACATCACGATTTATCATCTGTATATATGCTACCATCCTGCGAATACTGTTCCAATCCACTGCAGACTTATCATTCACAAAGAAGCCTGCGAGAGCCCTGTATGGTACCATGTTGGTAAGCTGTTCTTTAGCACTTTTTAATTCCTTATCATGCTCCTTGATGGCATTCTTTATTTCTACTTTTGATGCATTTGCCGGCAGGTTACTAAGTTCTGATAAGGTAAGTACGGCCCGTTCAAGACCATCCCGTACATGACCATCTGCCATCATTCCCGATAGGTGTATATGAAACTCTCTGACCGAATACCAGGCATTACAGATCATCTCATTGATCACTGTATCAAAGGTGGTCTCACTAATCCCCTCCGATATCAACTGCACAATAGCTTCCAGCCAATAGAATTTGTAACAGTAAGAAGGATCTTTCATCATATGTGAAAAACCCTCGATATCCAACGTATTATGATATTTTCCATCAATTTTCAGACTGTATCCAACTTTTTCAAAATCAAATTCAGCCATTTCTCATCCCCTCTGCCCGGACGAACATCATCCGATATCCACGACTTTTTTATCTCAAGTTTCGGAAAGGCCTTCAAAAACTCCGCAAAACTTTCCCTTGTAAAATCCGTGAAATATCTTCCATTCCGATATCCTTCAAAATCACCATATTTGAAAGATGTATAAATGTATCCGTTCTTCTTCGTCGCCCGGATCATCTTGCACATTACATCCTTAAGCTCTTCTTTTGATAGATGAAGTATAGACGAACATGCCCATATGGCATCATATTTTTCAACAGCATCCAGCTCTGAAAACAGCATCTTTTTTATCGGAATACCTACGTTCTTCTCGGCAATCCTACATATTTCTTCTGAACCATCTGATGCCTCTACCTGAAATCCTTTACTTAGGAAATACTTTGCATCCCTTCCGGATCCGCAACCGAAATCGAGAATAAATGCACCGGTGGTAAGATTTTTCAAAAACATATCCTGTACTTCTGTAAACTCCACATTTACTGTACCGGATACAAAAGTATCAGCGTTTTGGTTGTAGTAATCTATTGTTCGATTCAATGATTTATTAATCACATTTCGCTCCATAAATGTCGCTTACAGATCTGCCACATCCATTGTTTTGATATTGTTTTTTCGCAATAACTCTGCAAACACGCCCTGCCCTTGGATTGTTTTTCCAGAAAACGTTCCGTCATAGATACTCTTTACACCGCAGGATGGGCTTCTTGACTGCAATATCACTAGATCAACTTGGTTCTTCAATACCATTTTTTAAGCCACGGGGACGGGGTTACAGGCTCATGGCCCTGTAACCCCGTCCCCCTATTGGCTCATACCTCTGCCTGTACGATATGTCCAAAGTTGAACTCATCCTGAAGCAATCCATATACATAGGACGGACTTTCTCTGTACAATCCGGTCTCAGTATCTATGATTTTCTCATAAACTTGCGAATCATATATTGTACGCATAGCGACATCATATTCTATGCCCTGTGTTTCAGTAAGCATCTCTACAAGATCCTGCACCATGTATTCAATCATCTGCTGTTCTTTACTCATAGCTTAATCGCTCACCTTTCTCAATAAACTAATTGCCTTCTGTGTATGGAAAGAATATTGATTGGTAGTCTTTTTATAAATCATACCACTAAGCATATTCTCAAAAGTAATAACACCATTCTCATACTGTCTGAATAAAAGAGCCATATCATCATCCGCTATTGGACCAATAACAATGTCATACTTATTATCAAAATTGCATTCCGGATCAGAAAAATCTGTAAACTTCTTGCTTCGATTATTCCTTACAAAACGTGCCCATTCCTCAGATGTCTCTACTCCAAAATCCTTGATATTCAACCCTTCTGTCTCCATATAAGAATCATCTATCTCGTAAACATTGAGAACCGGTGTGCCACCATAAATACGTGCTACACGGTTAGCCATCTTTTCAGCCTGTTCTTTCATAACCGTAAGATAGAATCCCTGTCCAAAATCCTTATAGGGACGACACATAGCAAGATTTATCTCTTTTATATCTGTATTACTTCCGTGATATAAGAGCATCAGTACTTACCCCCATTATTTCTACATATCATCATCAAATCCTCAACAGCATCGTCTAAGCTAAGTGTATGTTCAATATCATAGTGTTCCTTGATAAACTCAATCCCTTTATGCTCATACAGATAGTTAAATGCTTCTTTTGAGGCAATGTGAAACCTGTTTGCAAATTCATTTACACAAACAACAGTGTAATTTATTTTCTTTTTTAATTCGCTCATAGCGGTCTCCTAACCCAATAAAAAACTTAGCACTAACCACATATCTTTTCTAAATCGTATAATTCAAATCCGCCATTCATAGGGTTCTTTACAACAAGTATACTTTTCAACGATATCTTTTTTCAACTTTTTATCAGTACCGATTTCCAATATTCCATTCTCCCCTTCCCTTACTTATAGTCTTCGGCACTTACAACGCTTTTCCACTGGAAACTTTTATTATTTGTCCCGTGATCAAAACAACTCTGTCTTTAAGACCGTAATCAACCATTGCGATCACCTCGTGCGTAACAAATTTCTACTCTCTCAATAAATCTTCCTGTCCTGCCCAAATGGAATGCAGATTATCTCAAATCTAAAGACATATAAACCAGTTCCTGAAATCCGCTTATTCTGGATCTGAACCCCTTCGGATTCCGACCAAACTCTTTGAACCCAAAGTCCTTATACATAGCTATTGCTCTTTCGTTTTCCGCTACTGCATTGAGTTCCAGTTGGATATATCCTGCATCTTTGGCGCATTTAATACATGCTTTTGTAAGAGCCTTGCCCAATCCGAGTCCCCAGTATTCTTCCAAAATGCTGATGCCAAAATCAGCCCTGTGCCGCACCTTGTATTTTGGTCCTACGGCTCCTATTCCTGCCATACCTACGACTTTATCATCCACTATAGCAACGATCTCTATTTCATTATCACTCTTTGCTTTTTCTTCCAAAAACTTTGCCTCCTGCTCCGGATCAAAGCTGTTTTCATCAGGATATGACAGCAGGTAATCTGTCTCTGCATGAGTCAGATTAAAAAGCTCGTAAACAGTGCTTCCATCCGATGCATCACCATTTCTGAGCAATGCTTCCTTCCCATTTTTCAAAACGATTTTTTGACTGTATTGCATATATTGTTTCTCCCTAAACCGCGATTTTTCACTTCATATCGTATTTTAATACATGAGCCATTTGCAAAGCACATTTTTTTGCACAAAATATTTTTCAATGACCTAAAATAAAGAATCATTTCCTTTCTCGTTCATGCAAAAACGGAATTGTGATCATTGATATCACAATTCCGTCTGTCTTTTGTCAGTGCCATTTATCTTTGCATCAGATTGTAAGGTCTAATATCGGACATATCAGCAATCTTCAGCTATTTATTCTTCTCCATACGTATCAGATGCTCTTCGTCAGGTTCTGATATACCATTTTTGAATTTATATCCCATCTTAAGATAAAATGGTACTCCCGTGATCGACGCGGGTATTTCTATTCTATTTGCTCGAAGTCCATATTCATCATTTTCCAAAGTTTCAACTATCCTGCGCCCAATACCTTTTCCTTGATAATCAGGCAAAACAAATATATTAAAAAAACAACTCTCGTCTTCTTTTTCCCAATAATGACCTATTGCACCACATCCAATTATCTCGTCTTCATCAAAAACAACATAGAAATGCGTCCAACTCGCACGTTCAAGGATAAACTCAGGTGTCTCAGTTTCAATTAATGCATCCATAAGTTCCTTCGAATAGTCCTTGATATTTGAAATACTTATCGTTTTCCCTATCATATTCGATACTTGTTTCTCATCCCCAGCCTCTATTCTTCGGATCTGCATTTTTCCATTCTCCCCTTTTTTCATAATTTCTCACCTAAAACAATTTTCTGGTTTAGGCGAGAGATTTTTAATATCTAAAGTACAAAAATACGCCAAAAATGTCCAAAGTAACACTTAGGTGCGAAATCTCACAACGCTTACAGATCTACCACATACCCATCGGCCTTAAAAACACTTCCATGCTGCTTTTGAAAGTTGGTGATAGAGATTTCTTCCCTTGCCATATTTCGCCACATATTGAACAACATCCTGCTTTTTCCTTATTGTTTCAAGCAGTGATGAATCCAACTTACTCAAAAGTTCCTGCATAGAAATCTGACCGTCTCTTCTGATCTCTTTTAATTTCTTGGTATCCTCTAATTTTCTTGCTGCTTCACTTTTCGAATATCCTTGTCCAAACGGTTCTGAAAAAAGAGCTTCGATTGTTCTATCTAAATTTTCTTTACCTGTCCAAGTATAATCTTCTCCCAGTGGCAGCGATATTGCATTTCCGTTATTAATTTGAACAAAAAGATAAGCATCCTTTGGAGTGGGTGCATAACCACAGATAACTCCGGGCATACTATTACACGCAAGCATCATACCCTGTCCAGAGGAACATCCTGTAACTATGAAATCAACCGCTTCACTCGCAAGCAATATACCAACTAATATTGATATATCAATATAGGAATAGCTATACTTTTCATCCGGTGTGCATCCAAAATTGATTATCTCAGAATCCTTTGGTGCATATTTTTTTACCGCGCTATAGATCAACTGATTTTTATTTGCTTGTGAACTTGCTTGAATAATTCCGATTTTCATAAGACCTCTATAAATGTCGCCTACAGATCTGCCACATCCATTGTTTTTATATTATTTATTCGCAATAACTCTGCAAATACGCCCCGCCCTTGAATTGTTTTTCCGGAAAACGTTCCGTCATAAATGCTATTCACACCGCATGATGGGCTTCTTGACTGCAATATCACTAGATCAACTTGGTTCTCCAATACCATTTTTAACGCGATTTCTGCTCCTCGGCGAAACTCTACATCGACCGATGATCCGTCCTTATGACTTACTACTCCATCTACGATTTCCGCTGATTCTCTTGGTATCGGTAAACCGCCCAATACTTCAGGACAGACAGCGAGGACTTCATGCCCGCTAATGAAATCCATCACTTTCTCGCTATAATTATTGCCACCATTATATTTACAATTTTCACCTAACAAACAAGCACTAACCGCAATTTTCATTCTTCATCCTCTAAAGCCGGAGTTATTCAATTATAAATTATGCACCTCTATCTCAAGTTTTTTCAAAAATTCAATTATTTGCTCAAATTCCGGATACACACCATAAATCATATTTTTCATCGCAACGTAATCTTTTTTTACATCATCCATAATATGCTCCGCCGGAACCAAAGAAATATCCTTTAATGTTGCAGTCTCGTAATGTGCACTCTTTGCATAATAAAATTTCTGCTTAAATACAACATCTTTTTCCAGTAACTCTTTACGCGCAAACGCCTTCTCCTTGATTTGACTATTGGCCATAAAATAAACATCATACAAATGTCTCGCATATCTTGATGGTAATCTTTTGCCCTTAGGGAAATTTGCCATTTTATGCAATATCGTTAGTTTCTCCCAAAACAAACCCAGAAGTCTTTTTCTATAATATCCGATCTAAGACCCATAGATAAAGAAACCGCTTGAAACACTTCTCTCTTTTCTTCCGCTGACAAATTCAGAAATCTATTCATCTTCAAGCACACACCTTTCTTACTATCTCAAATATCCATGCTGCAGAATCAGCAGCCTCTTTTAATAAAATGCTCTTTTCTTCTCCATTTAATCTATTTCTCAAGATTGCTATTGTATTCTCATCAACATGGTCTTTACCAAGTGTTTTTATAGCTTCTATTACCATAATAGAAATGCGTGACATAAACGATATTTCGCGATTCGTTTTGTGTTTGAACGAAAGCGTAATATTCTCCCAGGTAAAATTTCTATATGGTCCATCACTAACATACGACCATACTACCGGCACCTGCGTAGATAATCCAAGTTTATTCAAAGCAACATCTCCACAAGGTGAAATAGTCCAGTGATACTTCTTGGCAAGAGCATTTGCCACTCTTTCCGGATCTGTCGGTATGAACTCATCTAAAATCTTACTATACTTAGGCTTTTCATATATACCATCCATAACACGTCTTATTGCACCTTCTTCTACTTGACGTCCCAAACATTTTCGTATGGTAGCTAACGATGCAATATCTATGAAATCCGTTGTAAAAAAGATATCTCCATCCTCATACAAATCTATCCTGTTTTTGATTTCATCATATATTCTTCCTGCCATAACGGCCTCCTTTTGTCACGATTATTATACAACTATCGTGACAACAATACAAACCCAATGGCTCCTATTCCATTATCACTATTAAATATCCATCATAAACTGTAAAAAGCAATCAAGAATTCTTCTTCCTGATTGCTTTGATTTTTCAATCTGTCTTTGACGGATCATATATTCTATTTTTCACAATGCTGTCTGCTGCTTAGATTTTCTTTCTTCAAATCGGAATCCAGATAATCAAACGACTCCGGCACGACCCTTATAAGATTCATTGGATGCGGCAGTTTCTTCATAGCTTCCACAGGGATCTTTTTGTGTTCCATGAGTTTCAGATACTCATCACTGAATGGTTCCACGAGGTCAGCTGTACCTTCTATCTGAAGGCTTTTAAGATTAGAAAAACCATTATATGGCTCATAGATAGCGACTCCGACGTGCTTATTCTCCTTCAATCCTCTGAACTTCTGTCCTCCTTCTGAGAAAAAATACAGCTTCTCATCTACAAAATTATACTCGATAGGCGTACATCTGACCTGTCCCTCCGATGCTGTACCCAGTGTACAGGTATTATGCTCATTCAAAAATTTGTAAATCCTGTCAATAAGCCGCTGCCTATCCATCTGCTTAGAATCAGCATCCTTCTGTACCCAATAGTTTGCCGCTGCATCATAATCAAATACAAACTCACCCATAATATCTACCTCTCCTTCACATTTGTTACTGTTCACTCGCTTCCAGCTCGCTCACGTAACGGATTTTGCCAATTAAATCGCCTCCGGCGATGGGCAAAATCCAATGGCTTTTCATCTTTCTTGGTCGTAAACTCCGCAGCGTAGTGCTCCGTTTACGTTTGAACTGTTACTCACATTTTTTCACTTCACATCGTATTTTAATACAAGAGCCATATGCAGAGTGCATTTTTTTGCGCAGAAAGAAAGCTGGGGTTTTTATCGACCCCAGCTTTCTTTTACTCCTAAATATATTTCGAATACAATAACGTTTTACCTTATATCTTATAAGTTAAAAAACTGCCGCAAAATTTGCGGCAGTTTTTTAACTTATAAAAGTCCTAGTTTTTCCTGCAGTTTCTTCTTCAAGAATTCATACCGCTGCCGCTTCTCTTCCTTTGCGAAATGCACTTCACGGAATTGTTCCGGGTTATTTGTATAATCAAGCACTTCATCTCCAAACTGCTCACTGGTCAGATCAAATGCGCAATCACCGATCACGTTGTAGCAATGGTAATTTCCACCGGCTCTTTCTATTCCGTAAACTTTTCCTCCAAAAATATCCTGAACGAGAAACGCTGTTATCGAACACTGCCCAAGCGTTTTATTATCTACCGACCAGTTTTCTCTCATTCTCGGCGCACATGTTTCTGCACACCATATTTCTGAAAGCATGTCATAAAGATCCCGTGGATCATTTATTCCCTTATATCCATCTGTCACCGGTGCTACATCCGCGGTCTTCCAACCCCAAAACTTGTAATCCATAAAGCTCATAACCTCGTTTTTCACATGTACTATTTCTTAGTTTCTTTATCTTTCATTTTATCAGAAATAGTCTTTCCTGTGGCACTTCCTACTATGCCTCCGGCAGCTGCTGCCATTCCGGACACTATTCCTACTCCCGCCATAGCCGCTGCCGATACACCTGCAGACGCTGCTTCTGTACCTGCACTTACACCTACACCTGCAATATCAGCTGCCACATATGACGCAGCCTCCGGGATCGGTGTCTCTATATCAGGAACTGCTGTGCCTGCGGCTCCTCCGCTTACATATATATTCGTGGTCTCCTGATATATATTCGTTCCACCGGAAGAATTGACCGTTGCGTGCGCCGTTGCTGTCGCCGTCGCTGTAGCTCCGGAAGCCGCACCTGCTGATGCAACTGCCACAGGTCTCTTATAGAAGTCCCTGTTGTGAGCCTTTACTCTATCAACCTTCTGTACAATTTTTTTCTCAGACGAAGTGTAGCTCTGGACTACATCCACAAGAACCTGCCCTGCAAAATTTAGTACAGTCTTTTCCTCTTCCATCTGCTTTTTGAACTTGTTTAGATCCGCTCTTACAGACTGCAGTAACTCATCATTTCCAAGCTTAGACACGATCTGATTTATCTGGTTTACGTAGTTATCCATATCCTTTGCGATGTTTTTCAGCTGTTCGCCCTGCTCGGAAACTACCTTATACGATACTTTATATGCCATCTTCTCACCGCCTTACCTGCTCCTGACATTCGTATTCACGGGCAAACTGAGTAATCTCGTTTGCCCATGAACCGTTTCTCCCTCTCACTTAAACAGATTGGTGGGCAGCTTGGGAATATTTTTAACATCACTCTCTACGGCCTTTATGCTCTTCTCATATTTATCCGCAGAATCATAGAGCGAGTTCACCATCTTTCCCATAACTTCCAGCGCTTCGCTGCATTCATCCATAAGTTTCTGAAAACTGCTCTGATACGTAGACGCAGCCTCGCCTGTCCAGATATTTTTTAATGAGTCTATCTGTCCTTTTGCTCCATAGCAGGATTCTCTTAAGCCAGTCTGTACTTTATCCAGTGACTCTGCAAGAGATCTGAGCTTTGCAGCATCAACATTGATATTTACTTCTGACATAATGACCTCCGATCTCCTCAGCCTCTTCTTCCCATCTTCTCTACAATATCCATGGCGCGGTTATCCGCCTGACCATAGGTATTGCAGGATTCTCCCAGTGCCTGAGATGCCGACCGGATCGCAGCAGCCATCTTTCGGAAAGAATCATGATTTTTATCATACTGTTTCAAATATGTCGCTGCTGCGTCACCTGACCAGACCCGCTTAACAGAGTTCATGGTTTCTTCCAGAGTCTTGATATTTTTCTGCATGGAAGCATAGATATTGTCCAGTTCTGACTCCGCAGACCTCATCTTTTGGATATTTACCGTATTCTTTGCTGCCATTGTTCCCCTCTTTTCTATGAGATGGATGAAGCCGATGCCTTTGCTGCCTCATCTGCTTCCTTCATCTTCTTCGCTGCTTTCTTCAGATAATCAGAAACACCGCGCAGATACTTTGCTTTTGCATCGAGGTCACTTTCCGCTGTATTCAGGAATTTCAGAAATGCCTTTCCGGAATCTCCTGTCCACGCCGCGCTCAGATTATCACGAACCCCCGCAAGCTTTGATTTCGTTTTCCCGGAAAGATCGGACGCCATATTTTCCAAAGCCTGCGCCTGCTGTATCGTCTTTTGATAATCAAATTTAACCGCCATATTCAGTACCTCACTTGAATGTAGAATCAAACTTCAGAGATTTACCGGTATCCCGAACCTTGTTCTCTGCTTTATCATAGATTCCGGCGAGTTCTCTTAAGCCGCTCACATAGCCATTAAGCACCTTCACGATTTCTGCCGAACTTGCTTTTAACTGTGCAGCCGTATTTCTGATATCATCCGAACTGTCACCCTGCCATTCTCCTCTTGCGCTCTTTATTTCCTGCTGAAACTGTTCGAATATTTTTTCAAGATTCTTTATCAGCGGTTTTAAGGTTTCCGCTGTATTTGCAAGGAGCGCAGTATCAACCTTTGTTTCGCTTTCTGATGCCATATATTCTCCTTTATCTGTCCGGGTTAGATCTTGAGCTTACCCACGAGTCCGCCTACTTCACTTTCCGAATTATCAAAATCCTGAGCGATCTCAAGCAGGATCTCCTGCACTTCGTTATACTGATCCACCATCTCATGCAGTGCATCCTGATCCGCCTGCCAGCTCTGCATAAATCTCGTCGCAGCTTCAGACTTCCAGCTCTTGGAAAGGCTGTTCATGGCATCATTGATCTTTGATACATTTCCGGACAGATCTCCTGCCAGACTTCCGATCCTATGTGCTGTCTGCCTGAGTTTAGCGGCATCCACATTTGTCATATCTGCCATAAGTATCTCCTCTACGCCAAAGGCTCCTCTAGATCAGCATGATCTTTCCGCCACTTTTTACACCTATGCTTCCGAGTATTTCATTGTCCTGCAGCAGTCCCTTCATATCTATGCTGCAAAAAAGAACTTTATCGGGATCCGGAAATACAGTCATATTTTCAACATTGCTGATCTGTTTGATCATCTCCTTTTTTACCTTTCCGACTGTCATCACAGAATCAGCAGAAAACTCATATGTCTTTGCTATCCCCGGCACCCTTGTTTCCAAAAAAATCCTGCTCATAGCTGTATTCCTCCTTTATACGAGTGGTGTGATCACCCTTACAGGAACTCCTGTGTCAGAAAGCGCATATCCAAATCCTGCGGGAAGCTGTCTGACTGCATCAGCAGATGACATCTCCCAGTGAAGTACGCTTTGCTGATCATACATTCCACCCATATTTACTCCGCTGTCCATTGACGTAAACTGACGGGATACCTGATATCTTGCGAGATCCGATACATCATCTCCTGTCATCGCCGCAACAAACTGGATCTTATGATTCCTTCCCTTTTCCAGTGCTGTTTCAAAAAATGCGTTCATCCCGTAGTTTTCTGAGTAAACTGTTTCAATAAAGGATGCATAATCATTGATAAGGAACAGGATCCGCTTATGTCCCTTGAGCATTTCCGCTGCCGACGTACCATTTTCTGCTGCTTCATGAACAAGCGCATTACGTTCTCCGAAGGCTCCTACTATCTGATCCTGCATAAGTCCAAACAGCCCTTCATCATCCGTCACGTAATTTCTGATCCCATTAGCATCCGCATACTCTTTCAACTCCTCATTTCTGCCGTCAAAAATGATGATCTCATTTCCTTTTTTCATACCTTCCAGTGCAAGTGCCTTTAACAGATTTGTTTTTCCTGTCTTTCCGATACCGATCACGCTGATACAGTATTCTTCATCCATATTCAGTGAAACGATATTCTCACCATCGATCGTCTTTCCGATTGGGAATATGTTTTCAGGGTAATCTGCGGTTTCAGACATCAGATCTTTTATACTTAAGGAATCAAGCACCTGTCCTGGGCGCTTTGCTCCTTTTGTCTTTGGCGCTACATTTACGGATTGCAGATTCTTCTTTATGCTCTGCGCCTGTGATAAACCTTCTGTTTCCCGTACAGGAAGCGCCACCTGGAATTCTACGCAGCCGGGAGCTTTTACAAGACCACGTCCCGGAGTTCTTCCCTCCGGCATGATCTCCGTATGATCACCGACAACAGCTTCATATTCAAATCTGTCAGGCATCTGAAGCGCGATTCCGGAGTTAAAGTTCTGCCTTATCCTGCTTCGGAGATCTCCTGATCCATTTGTAGTTACAACTGTGAAAATTCCATAGCTTACACCTTCTCTTGTAAGAACAGAAAGATCATCATCAAATTTGTCATAGCTCTCATAGAACGCAGTAAAGTTATCGATCACAAGCATCAGAGCCGGGCAGTCATTATTATGCTGCACGTATTCCTTAAAGGAACCTATGCCCATAGATGCGAACTTTTTCTTTCTGTCCGCAAGTTCTGATGCAAAGAATTCAAATATGTCATTCAGCTTGTCATCTTCTCCGTCAAAGCACACACCGCCGATATGCGGCATCGAAGCAAATACCGCCATCGTTCTGGACGAGAAATCGAGGATGTAGATATTTACATCTGAAGGCGTATACTTCGTTACAGCTCCGTAGATTATAGTCTGCAAAAGCGTTGTCTTTCCTGATCCTGAAGTTCCGCATATCAGTAGATTTCCATCTGCGACAAAGTCCGCATATGCTGTATACTGGCTCTGGATCTCCGGGTCATCAGCAAGACCGATCGGCATACGGAGAGAATATCCCTCCGTCTTTTCTGTATGAAGTTCTTCGAGGTAGATCCTCTTTTCCAGTGCCGGAAGCCAGATCTGACGCACTGATGCTACATCATGCTCCTTTGCGATCTCCGCAGCATATTTTACTATCGCATCGAGCTGAGTCACTTTCTGGATATTGTCGGACTTCTTTTTCTTATTCTTCTTTTTAGGTACTCCGTTCTTACCGATGAGGTTGATAAGTTCTACCTTTGCATTCTTATCATCGCTAAAAGGTATATCTGGTTCATATGCCGCGCCTGACCATCCTGACTGGAATTCTTCAAAAATCTCATCACTTCCAACCTGAAAATATCCGCGACCGGTTCCGGTAATATAGGCTGCATCCGGTCTCTTGAGCATTTCATTGGAGTCAGACTTATCAGCAACTCTGAGGCATAGACGGAATCTCGTATTGGACCAGATCTCATCATCTACAACACCGGACGGTTTCTGCGTCGCAAGGATCAGGTTTACACCAAGCGAACGTCCTACACGTGCCGCAGATACCAATGATCGAACGAATTCCGGCTGCTCCTTCTTAAGCTCTGCAAACTCATCTGCAATGATGAGAAGATGCGGCATAGGCTCTGTCGCTACACCGGAACGGTAAAGCTCGATATACGCATCGATGTGCTTTACCTTAAAGTCATTAAATAGTTTCTGCCTGTGCTTTATCTCCGCATTGATAGAAAGAAGCGCTCTGTTTGTCGCATTTCCTCCGAGATTCGTGATCACACCTGACAGATGCGGGAGACCCTCAAAGCTCTGCGCCATTCCGCCGCCCTTATAGTCGATCAGGATAAACGCTACTTCATCCGGATGATAATTTATTGCGAGTGAAAGGATATAGCTCTGAAGTGTTTCTGATTTACCGGAACCTGTAGTACCTGCTACGAGACCGTGAGGACCGTGATATTTCTCATGGATATCCAGGAACAAAGGCTGATTTCCTGATTTATAACCGACCATTGCCCTCATGCTTTCATAAGTACGGTTTTCCAGCCAGCGGTGATAGATATCCAGATCCTCAACATTCGAGGTTTTATACATATCAAGGAACGTCAACAGATCCGGTATTCCTGCCGATACGCCCATTTCACGAAGCCGTACACCGGAAAGCGTTCTTGCAAACTTCTCTGCCTTCTTAAGTGAAAGCACGTCAAACTTGACATCTTCTCTTTCCGGAAACGCATTTACTGTGGACATAAAATTGTGCTTTTCCGAGCTGTCGGTTATTATCGCTGTACAGCCGCTTGGCAGCTTATCCGGAGAGTCTGCGATCATTACAACAGATATTCCCATTTCATCTGTCGGATTCAGGAGATACTTAGCGATCGCTTCTTCCTCCAGCAGAGAATAGTCAGCGATGAGAAATACATAGTGTGGCAGGATTTTTTTATCATCTTCCTGTTTTGCTGCTTCCTTTCCAACTTTTTCTACCCGGTCACGTATCACACCGGAAAGGTAGTACATTACATCACCGATACTGTTTTTGTCACAGCACATCATACGGATCTTTCCGTCAGGAGACCATACATGCGGCAGAAACCTCATATAATTCCACTGATCACGTTCTTTCTGTGGAAATACCACGCACATCCTGACATCTGTATACGGATGCGCGCTGGCGATCTGTACGCTGATAACTCTTGCCAGATTCAGTGCCTTTTCTCTATCCGGAGAGATGATACCGGCAAAGCGGTTTCTGTAAAGTGAAAGCGATACCGGAACATCGCGAAGTACCGACATTGCAGCCTTTATTTCTTCTGTCTTGCTGTTCAGCGGATCAAATTCCTGCATAGCCTGTTCTTTAGGAATCTCGATCACATTAAATGACGGTATGTCACCCTTACCCAGACGGACATCCAGGAAATCCTCGTGCACCCAGCTCTTTTCCCATAGTCTGGCAGTTCCGTTTATACCTATTTCTGCAGCTTCTTCTGCATTTGGATAGGTTCTGTCAAGGATACCGGCATTTTCCTCCATCTTTTCCCGGATCCTCTTCATCATTTTTACAGCATACTCTTCATAGGTGGTTACACGTTTTTTTTCTGCTTCCGCATAAACCTTGTCCTGATGATTTGAATTTATGACTGCCCATACAGCGCCGATCCCGGCTGCTCCGACACTCATCACGAGTCCTGCCGCTCCAAATCCTGACCCCATGGACAATACTGCTCCAAGTGCCATAGGAATGATCATTGTAAACGACGGACCTATGGTCAGTATAAGAGGCTGCTTTTCCTGTTTCTGCTTCGGCGGGCATTTTTCCAGAGTAAACACCTGCTTATCGATCAATTCCAGTTTTCTGGGTGTTCTTAGGAAATATTTTTCCTCCTCTGCCACAGCTGTTTCATCGCCTCCTGCAGAGGTGATGATGATCTCTTTCAGGTCTTTTATCTTGCAATTGTTTTTAGGATTATTGACCGCAATGGAATTTCCAAGATAAACGATCTTTAATCCGATGATATAAACGATGTCACCAAACTCAAGCTCACGCTCTCCTTCGAGCATTTTTCCGTTTACAAAGGTTCCGTTCACACTTCCAAGATCTTTTATAACAGCGCGACCGGACGCGATGCTGATCCCTGCGTGCTTTGCAGAAACAAATTTATTTGCATAGCAGATAGTATTTCCGGAGTCATTACCGATACTGATATTTGTCTGTGCTTCCGCTTTCAGCAGGTATTTCTTAAACTGCGTATTTCCTTCTGTAACTTCTTCTGCCGTTAACGAAAAGACCTGACCATCCGGAAGCTCACAGTTCAGAAACAGCCCTTCATGCAATTGAACTTTTTCCACTGCCTTTTCTTTCTGCAGCAGGACAAACTGTCCACCACCTGACAGAGTCCATACCCCATCCCAAACTTCAAAAGGCAGGACTATATCATCATCTCTTCCGCTTATATACGGTTTTATCTCCATCGGAACTTTTTTATTGTCCACACTCGGAAGATATAATTCGCAAAATCCGTTTTCAAAAACGGCAGTCAATAGATAACTCATATATCAATCCCTCCTAAAGACAATTTCCTGATGTGTTTACATATCCTCCATACCATCCAGCATCTTGTCAAAAATATTTTCATACACTTCTTTATTCCGATAAGGTGCCATCATATCAAATGTGAATAAGTAGAGTTTTCCGGTTATTGCATCTTCCCAGGCGCAGGTAAATTTCCTTTCCCAATATTCAATGCCATCATAAGACATCTTAAAATCTGCAGAATATGCACATGTAAAGTTGTCATATACTTTTTCTGCTTCCTTGCTCCGTTCGGTAAACTGGTCACCCAAAAATTCAAATTCATTTATCCTTGAAAGCATTGTTATCCCGCTCTCATTCTCTGCATCAGCGGCGATGCCCTCGATTATCTTTGCAGAATTGTTTCCAATAGCACTCATTGTTGAGTCAATTTCTGAGCCTGTCATCAAAATTACCGCTGCATTCTGATCCGACATGATCGTAGAATTGTCTGCTGAAGCATATGCCTTAAAGCGATCTTTTTGATATGGGATCTTCATATGATATGTCAGGAAATTGCATTCCCCATTAAGTTCCGATGATTCCGGAGGGATACTTCCGGGGGTTCCAAGCTCAAACGAAGAATTATTGTAAGCAACAATATCTGTTGTCATCTCCAGATTTTCCTGAGATCCATCGCTTCCTGCACTGCACACTGCCAGGATCTTATATTCCTCATTGGAATTTTTAGTGATCCATGCATCACAATCCGCTACCATAGAGTCGCCATATTTAAACTTGCAGCTGTACATATATACTGATCCTGAATCAGCTGACGAGTTCTGCTCCGTGTATTCCACCTCTCCAAAGATCTGACTGATCGAGCTGTCTACGGTGAACGACAACATTTCATTCAGATCCTTTGCAGAATAGAAAAATATTCTTGCATCTGTAAGCATATTTCCTTCAGCATCACCAATGTTTCCCATGATAAAGTCAAGCTCAGGACGTCCCTTTTCCGGCACCAGATGCACTCTTACTCCGTTTTCCAGTTTTTCCTCCTGTACTTCCGTATATATTGCATCCGGATAGGTAAGCGGTATATCAAAGCCTGATTCCATAGGTGTATATTCAGTATTAAATTCAATCTCATCCGTCATAGCTTGTGTTGAGGTTTTTCCGCCTATAACACTTCCTACGACAATAAACAGGACAACAACCGCCGCAGCGATCCCGATAATAACCGGTAGCTTTGACTTTGGTTTTTCCCCTGCGCTCGAAGCGTCTGCCGGGTTTACTCTTTTATGTTCACCCTTTTTATTAATTTTCTGAGCTTCTTCCTCTGCCTTTTTCTTTCTCTGTTCTACTTCCAATTCCATCCTGCGGACTTCCGCTTCCGCAGCTTCACGTTTCGCCTTTTCTTCTTCTGCCCTTCTCTTTGCCTCTTCTTCTGCCTTTTTCTTTTTGTGCGCTGATACAAATAAAGCCTCGGCTTCCTCGTTGTTGTTTAGATTTTCGTCACCCATATTAGCCCCCTCTTCTTTAGTATCTACCGTTAGATTCATGTTTTTGCTCTGCCATAGTCAAAATCTCATCATGACTCAGTTCGACATCCCCAAAGCGTATAAATATGCCGTTTGTAACGACACTTTTCCACACTTCCGGATCCGAAAGAGGTCTGAATCGCATTTTGTCCAGATATGGCTTCATGTCGAGAAGTAAGCGGCTGCCCGATACAAAATCGACCTGAAGTACATGATCCGGCAGCGCCTCTACAGATAAGATGTACTTTCGATCCACATATACCCCTCCTTTTCTTTAGTCACACCCTTTCCTGCTGCATACAATAAGTCTCTTTACCTAAAACTGTGAGATACGTCACCCAATGTTCTTTGTTCTGTGTTTTTCCTGTGCAATTTGCACATCTTTTTTTCGCACGACACAAAACCACCATACATATTGTATGGTGGTTTAATAAGTATAGACATTAACCTTTGGTTAGGTGTTGCTGTCTAACATTTTATATAATTGTTGACGTTTTGTACGTTTATCGCCCTCTATATCAAGCTTTGAATATATTTGGTTAACGTATTGTTTTACACTTCCTTCTGACAAAAAAAGTTTATCTGCGATCTCGCGGTTTGTCATCCGGTTCTTCATGATCATTACTATCTCGTATTCACGGTCAGTGAGTACTGCAAATACAGAAGGACGCTCGGCGTTTTCCCTGTTTCGAGCCTTTCCCTGCTCATACTTTTGCCCCAGTTTTCTGATCTTTTCTACAAATGAAGCCTCTTTTCCTGTTTCCGTACAATTCAAAATCTCTCTTATGTATTGATAATTTTCCGCAAAAGGCAGGATCAGCTCATCCGGAACAGCACATTCAATTGCTTTTTTGATAAATGTCTGCGCTTCCTCCCGTTTTCCAAGCATTTCATATGCAGCAGCATTTTGAATATACACATGCAGCAGGACCAGACCATAATGAAGCCCTTCGCACATCGCCATCAGACCTTCACCTCGCCCGATGACTTTTGCATACGCTCCCTGTATGAGATAAACCTGATTTTCTATCATCTCATACATGGGTTTGCCCGGTGCCAGGATATTTACAGTAGAAAGCATGTGCTCTCTGAATATTTCCGGGATTTTTTCCGGCTCATTCAGAAGTGCATGGTAATATGCACTGATCGCACTCCAGATATTGATCTGCGCGATATTCCGACTCTTCAAAAGCTGATCGTAGCGTTCTTCAAAGGTATATCTCTGCTCGATATCGATCCAGAGTGACAGTCGTCTCGCTGCAAAATCACAGCAAAGTGCCATATTTTCCTGTCCACTCTCTTCTATTCTCGGATAAGCGCCCTCTATTTCGATGTTTGCATCCTCGAAACGTCCTTTCATCAGATACGCCTCTGCCCGCATGATCTTTTCAGCGCCCTGTCCATGTCCGTCCGTTATCTTATAGTAATGAGGCATACATTCGTCCATTTCGGACAGTTCCTCTTTTAAGGAACCGGGACTTCTATGAAACATCATCAATACAGATGGTGATCCGAAAGTCCAGCCTCCGCTTTTATTCAGGCTGATCGCCGTACGTGACATCTGCGAGCTCGCGCTTCTGTGAAGTCTGCTCATCGCGACGATATCGTTATACATGAGAAAGCTTGTGATCAGATCACATTCACCAAGCAGATTTCCGCGTTCAACCGGATCCATATCCAGGCTCTCATTTATGGAATTCAACAGCAGTTCTTTTAGCTCCAGCATCTTTGGGATCTTATGCCAGTTAAACATACACCGCATTAATACGAGTATAGCCAACGGATGCTCACGCATCACCTCTTTCGGCCACTTATCCAGATCCTCCAGTACGCTTTCCGGATCCAGTGATGACAAAAGGATCCCGGCATCTTTTTGGATCACTCTTAACACACCGTCGAAATTCTCACTTTTTTTATACTCAAATATCGCATGCAGATACAGGCCGCGTTCCTCATACCATTCTCCGTAACGGTCACGATACATCCGCTGCTTCTCAATTGGCAGCATGCGAAACGCCCTGTCTGCACACTCCTTCATCATATGGTGAAAACGATAACTCACTCCATCCGCAAGCTTTGTTACAAAGGCATTTTGTTCTGTAAGGAGCCTTATCATGTCCTGCGAATCATTTCTGCCGGTGACAGCCTTCGCCATATCGATCGTGAATTCATCCGCAAGTCCCATAACTGCCAGAAATTCCCTCTGTTCATCCGGCAGCGGTTCGACCATCGCCGCTGTAAACATGGCATAGATGTCCGAATCACGATCAGGCAGACTTCCCCTTTCAAACAGTGTTCTAAAATTCAGATACACAGCAGAAAACCACCCTTCACTGGAATAGAGAAGGGATTCGATCTGTTCTTCCGTGATCGTAAACCCACATCGATGCGCATATATTGAAAGCTCCGTATGATTAAGGCGCAGATTTTCCACACCGATCTGATACACATTATTCCCGAGCCGCAATATTTCCGCCGCGGGCAAAAAACGGTCTCTGCCCGCTATGATGAGATGCACGTTTTCCGGCAGCCTGTTTACAAGGTAGCAGATAAAATCCGACACCCTGTGTTCCGTCATCAGATGAAAATCGTCAATAAAAACATAGCAGGGCTTTTCTCCCCTGAGCTCATGACAAAACATATCCGCCAGAAGACTTCCTCCGGCCGGATCTCCGGGATACGGATAGTTACACAGAAAATCATATCCCGCATACATAAAAGCATCCTGAACGCTCTTCCAAAAGATTGTGACATTCCCCGAATATACGCTGATCCGAACAATGTTTACCTTTTCTTCCTTTTCCCTTTCTGAAAGAAACCAGTTTACCGCAGTAGTCTTTCCATATCCCATAGGAGCTATTACGGTAGTCAAGGCGCAGTATGAAATCGGTCTGAGGCCTTCCTGAAGTCTTTCAGAAATATAGACGCTGTTCAAATTCCACTTCCGTCTTGGCATATATTTGTTCCTCCATGCAAATCTGCATTCAAAAAAGCATGCGAACACCTTTGTTTTTAATTACGTCTTCTGAAGTTCCACACTTCAGACTCTGCTGAACAGCTTCATTTTATCAGATATTCTCAGTTCTTTATACATCAAAAATGACAGGCTCAATAGCCAAAGAAGAATAGCGTTTATACCTTATTTGATGTAAACTATAGCAATAATGTACGTAACAAAATACACTAAGAAAAAAGCAGGGCAATGACAGTGAGTAATAAAGATAAACAGACAAACCGGACCTTTCTATCCATATTTGTAGCATGTGTCCTTCTCCTTATTATTTCTGGATATATTTCATTAAAAAATAATTTTCCATTAAAAACGCTCAAAACATCAGATGAACCTGCCATTTCCGGATTTCTCATGCGTTCTTCAGAAAATCAAGGGCTGTTTTTTGACATATACGGGTTTCTTAAGGACAACAAATGCTATTTTTTCCTGCCTGAAACTGCCGATGCTTCGAACCTCGAATTCTATTCAACAGACGCTGATGGAGATATACTTCATCGTTACAGGCACGACTTCACCGAAGGATCTATAGAAATTGAGGGAATTGAAGTCACCATGATGCAGTCAGATCTGCCTGTGATCAATTTAAGCATTTATTCAAACTATCCTTCGCTTACAGATCTCGAGGAATCAGATGATCATCACATCAGGACAAAGGCTGATTTCAAGATGGACAATCCGGACGGCCGCATAACCGAGGGGATAGTCGAAGTACGCGGTCGTGGAAATACTTCCTGGCAGGAAGACAAAAAATCTTATCAGATAAAATTCAAGAAATGTCCGGACCTTCTTAACATGGGTGCCGCCAGGAACTGGATTCTCCTTTCAAACTCCTGTGATTATTCTTTGCTTAGAAATGAGGTTTTTCTGGATCTTGCAAGAAATCTTGGACTCCCCTATACCCCTGATCTCAGAGAAATAAATCTCTTTATAAACGGAGAATATCGCGGAGTCTATTCACTTGCGGAAAAGGTCGAAATCGGACGTGAAAGAGTACACACAGAAGACGGCGACTACCTGTACAGAATCGGAATGGATCCTGACAAATATTCGTTTCTTGTATATACCAACCCTTTTGCTCACGGTGAGGGCAATTTCAAGAAACTATACGGAGAACTCAGAAACAGTAGGGATGCTATAAAAATACAGCGTTCGGAAAAATATTTAGAAGAGTCAATAAACGAGTTATACGACAGTAACTCTGATCTGTCCATTTTCGATATGGATTCATTGGCCAAATATTACTGGCTTCAGGAATTTTCAAAGACTACCGACCCTACCGGCAGGAGCGTATATCTCCTCTGGTCAGCATCCGACCAAAAAATGTACATGGGTCCGGCGTGGGACTACGACAGGACCGCAGGCATTATAGATATGCCCTTCCTTGAAGAAGACTATATCTGGCCCGATGGATGGACAGCAAGAGTACGCGACTATTATGTTCCGCTTTTTAATAACCCGAGGTTCCTTGAGGCAATAAGCAGCACTTATGAAAATGGCGGTGTCAGAGAGGCTTTTCGGATGACTGCCGACAGTATTCCTGAGCGTGTTGAAAGGATGTCAAATTCAGCCGAGATGAACTTTATCAGATGGGATATCCCGGAAGAAGAGAATAACAAAGTTTATTATGCTTATCATGATACTTCATGGTGCAGCCAGACAGCCTGGCTTCATGACTGGCTTACTCTCCGCTGTGATTTCATCGAAAAAGATATGCACGAAAAAAGCAGATCCTGACCATTCCGGCGGATCTGCTTTTTACATTTCTTTATACGCTTTACGCATTTTTTGCTTCACGTTCATTATCGAATGCGATCAGTTTTGCTATGATCTCGTCACAGATCTGATCCTCACTCTTTCCATCTGTCGCAACCTCGATATCAGCAACAGCATGATACTTTTCTCTTCTCTTCTCCAGAAGATTAGCTATAAACTCTACATTCATGTGGTTATTAAGAATAGGTCTGTCATTGCTGTCCTTAACACGTTCCAGGATAGTCTCCGGCTTTGCTGTGAGAAGTACTACTCTTCCGTTTTTCTTCATGTGTTCGGAGTTGTCCTCACGCATAACAACGCCGCCGCCGCAGGATACTATACTCTGCTTTACTTTCTGCAGCTCGATGAGACAGTTGCTCTCAAGATTTCGGAAGTAAGCTTCGCCGTATTCATCAAAGATCTCAGATATGGACATTCCCTGCTTCTCTACTATCATGGCGTCCATCTCCACACGATGCATCTCAAGCTTTCTCTCAAGCTCTGCCGCGATCGTAGTCTTTCCGGCTCCCATAAAGCCGATCAGAAATACGTTGTAATCAAAGAGGCTCTTTGCCTGTACGCGACGGCTATTCTTAACGATATATTTGAAAATGTCAAGGATTTCTTCTTCAAATTCATTATCGCCGAGTTTCTGCTTCAGCATCTCTGTCTGCTTTTTCTCCTGTTCCGGCTGGAGGATCGGGATTCCTGTAGCCTTTTTATAGGAGATGATCTCCTGAATATGCACCATACGATCAGCAAGCGCCTCTATAATTCTGTTATCACATTCACCGATTTTTTCACGGATCTTTTCGAGCTGTTCCATTCTGATTTCCCTCCAGACTTCTCTCGTCACTTTCGTACGCCTTCAGCAGCAAGTGCTTCAGGCTATTCTGAATAGATATCATTATAAAACATACTTCGATGCAATGACAAGGAAAAGTTTTAGCGATTTAAAGCGTTTATGTGCTAAATCGTTTTTTTCATGACCTATAGTCTCTTATTTATCTGCTCCGCTCATATAAAGATCTACAAGTTTAGGATCCACAGACTTTCTTATGCTGTCATAAACCGGCTCACAGGAAGTTTTTATTTCTGCATAAAGCTCATCTGACGGAGTTATGATCTCACTTCCGCTATCTCTGATGATCTCCTGTCTGGAAGCGATACGTTCATCAGACTGCTCACGGGCATAGTCCTTTGCTTTTACGGCAGCTGTCCTTATTATCTCCTGATCCTCTGCTGATAATTTCTGCATGAATTCATCGCTTACTATGAGCGAGATCAGATGCGGCAGATGATTTGTCTCCACTATATAATGCTGCTGTTCATATAGTTTATTGGAAACGATAACTTCATAAGGATTTTCCTGTGCATCAATAGTTCCCTGCTGCAATCCTATATAAACCTCTGAAAATGCCATCGGAGTCGGACTCGCTCCGAGCTGCTTCCAAAATGCCAGATGATAAGAATTTTCCATGGTTCTGATCTTCTGGCCCTTAAAATCCGCCATAGCTGAGACATTTTTATTTGTACTCATTACACGGAAACCCTGATCTGCATATCCCAAAAGCTCATATCCGCCGCTCTTATATACACTGCTTATACCGCTTAAGAAATCAGGGTCATCTACAACCTTTCTTAAGTCATCAATATTGCTGTAAACACAGGGCATGTCAAAGACAGCAATGTCTTTCATAAAGGAAACCTGCGGTGCAGTATTCTGTACCACAAACGGTATATCACCATCTGCACAGGACTCCAGAAGTTCTCTATCTCCGCCAAGCACACTATTGGGATAAACCTGGATCTTCATCCTGCCGTCACTTAATTCAGATACTTCATCGGCAAATTTCTCTGCCATTATCTGTGTTACCGTGTCCTCAGGGCTGGATGTTCCAAGAGGCCATGCATATCTCTGTTCTTCCACCCCATCTGCTGATTTTCCGCATCCTGCAAAAACCACAGACATTCCTGCAAGGATCAATATTAATTTAAGCCTTTTAAGCATGATAATTATTCTCCTTAAAACAGTGCCAGACTGATCCCGGGGATAAATGTGATGAGAAGCAGCGCTATCATAAAAATAATGATGAGCGGCGCACTCTTCTTTGCTATATCCATAACCGGTACTCCCGAAAGCGAACTTGCCACGAACAGATTCACTCCTATAGGCGGTGTTACAAATCCGATCGCGAGGTTTACAACCATCATTACAGCGAAATGAACAGGATTCATTCCAACTACTGTCACTATCGGAAGCAGGATAGGTGTCAGTATAAGTATTGCCGGTGTTGTATCCATAACCATTCCTACTATCAAAAGGAATGCATTTATCACAAGCAGAAGGATTATCTTATTTGTGAAATGTGCAAGTATCCATGCGCTGACTACCTGGGGCACCTGCATCAGTGTCAGGACTCTGGAAAATGCTGTCGATGCAGCCAGTATAAACAATATCGGTCCGTATGTATGAACCGCTTCTGCAAAGATTGTCCACACATCACGCAGTTTCAAAGACTTATATATAAAGAGACTCACGATCAGCGCGTAAAAAACAGAAATAACCGCTGCCTCTGTCGGAGATGCGATTCCTGTATAGATACAGCCGAGTATGATAACCGGACTTAGTAATGCAAAAAATCCTTCTCTTACTACCCGTAAAAAGCCCTTATCCTTTAGCTCTTTGACCTTTGCCTCAATCTTTTCACGATCTTCTCCACGAGTCTTGCAGTAAAAAACCGCATATCCCATGAGCAATAACGCGATCAGACAACCGGGAATGATACCTGCTAAGAACAGGTCACTTACTGACTCTCCCGACGCCATCGCAAACATGATAAAAGGAATACTCGGCGGAATGATAACTCCAAGTCCTCCGGAAACAGCCACTATTGCAACGGAAAACTTTTTATCATATCCCATTTCCATAAGGAACGGGATGGTCATACTTCCGACAGCTGCCACCGTAGCAGGCGCAGATCCTGAAATAGCTCCGTAAAAAAGGCACGTTATGATAACCGCACACGGTATACCGGCTGTTCGTCTGCCAAGGAAATATGCAAAAACATCAAACAATCTCTTTGAGATCTGTCCATGCGCCATTACTATGCCCGCAAGTACAAACATAGGAACCGCAAGAAGAGGAAAACTATCAATTCCTCCGAGCATTGAACGTATCGCATAGCTTCCGCTCGCTGTAAAGGACGGATCAAAAGCCCCCGGCAATACAGCGACTATTCCGAGAGAAATAGAAATAGGTATCGCGATAAGGAGACATATGATAAATATGATAAATACAGCTGCTACTGACATTTCAGATATCCTCCTTATTTCCAATGTTATCTGTTACAGACTCTGTAATGGATTCCGCGAGACTTCCCTCTCCCATTTCTTTGTAATCTTTTTTCATTACGATCTCCAGATTTATGATCCACCTCTGGATCAGCCGGATACCGGTAAGCGAGAAGCATACCAGCGGTGCTGCCTGAATAAAATACATCGGTATCCCACACGCAGGACTCACCTGCCCGCTTGCAATAGTAGATTTCAGATATGTAAATGAATACGGTATCAGGTATGCAAAATAAATGAATGAGATTGTCAGATTTACTAATTTAAATGCTGCTTCACCGCGTTTTGGGAAAAACTTTATAAACTGGTCGATCTTTATCGATATACATTTTCTTGTACATAGACTGACACTTAAGAAAGCTGACCAGATAAACAGATATCTGGTTATCTCTTCAGACCACGAAAGGGACACGCCCAATATATACCGAGAAAAAACCTGTATTCCCATGATGACTGCCATCGCTGCCAACATAAGGACCATAAGCATTTCTTCGAGATTTTCTTCCAGATAATATAAAATCTTTTTCATTGCTTTCCCCTTCTAAAACATAAGTAAGAGACAATAGTAACCTTTTGACCCTTACATCATTTTATCTGATATCGTATTACTTATTATACTTCATTAATGTAAATCATTGAAGTGAGTTTTTTAACAATTTGCTTAATTCGGAGCAAAAAACGAGGGCGAAAGTGTATCTGTTCAATAACTTTCGCCCTCATCTTCCCTAATTGTTTCTAAATATTCAACAAAAACTCTGATGCTTAATTTCGCTTATCAGATGCTTTCATGTATAAGACCCAAAATTGTATCCAGATCTTTCGCATTCATCTGTCCCGGAGCAGAAACTTTTCCAACAGCTCCGAATGTAGCAGCAGATCCAAATACCTCACCACAAAGGCGGCTGATAAGACCTGTTCCTGCCATAGACATAGTGATGATCGGGCGATCTGCATATTCCTCAGACATCTCTCTTGTTGCAGAAAGAAGTGTCAGCACGTCAGCCTTGTTCTGAGGCATAACTGCGATCTTAGGAATATCAGCTCCAAGCTCCTGCATCTTCTTAAGTCTTCCTACAATATCATCCTTATCCGGAGTCTTGTGGAAATCATGATTTGATGCAACAACCTTAACATTATTCTTATGTGCATTCTCAATGATACGCTTTACGTACTCATCACCTGTAAATGCTTCCACATCAACAAGATCGATAAGACCTGTCTCTGCAGCCATGCTGTTGAGATTTACGTATGCTTCAGCATCGATAGCCTTTTCTCCGCCCTCTTTGGATGTACGGAAAGTGAAAAGGATGGGCTTATCGCCTAATACATCACGAAGCTTCTGCATAACATCCTTTGTACGTGTTTCATTGAAGATCTCATCAAACCAGTCAACACGCCACTCAACGATGTCATATCTGACTTCCTTGAAAGAAGCTGCTGCAGCGAGGATTTCTTCCTCTGTCTTTCCTACGATAGGAACGATGATCTTAGGTGTACCTTCGCCAATAACGACGTTTCTAACTTTAACAGTATTCATACCAATACCTCTTTTTTACTTGTTTGCTTCCAGCATCTTTGCATATCTCAGATTTACGAAGAGACCAAGCAGAACACCGATACCTGTAAGAACGATATTCATGATCATAACTCCGGACGGTGTCATCTTTGATGCTGCTGTAAGGATAGTGTAGTTGCACAGTGATGATGCGATCATAACAAGTGCTGTAACTGTACCCTTGATCTTAGGGAAGAGCATGTTGCAAACGGAAGTAGCGATCTGAAGAAGTCCGCCGGCTCCTGCCCATCCGATGATAAACGCTGCTGCTGCACATACAGCCTGTGTCGGGCAAAGAAGAACCCCGATCAGTGTAGCGAGACAGATAAGAGGGTAAACAAGGATAAAACGAACATCCTTGATCTTACGTGTAAGGATAGATGTAACTACCAGTGCAATAAGTGTACCCATTGAGTAATAGGTCTGCATGATAGACGGGTTCTCCCAGCCTACATTTGTCTTAGCGTAGTTCTGTGCGCAGTTGAGCCACAGCTGGAATGTACCTGTACATGTAAATCCGATGAGGATCATTGCGATGGACTCGATTGAGAAATTCGTATGCTTTAAGCTCTCGATAAGTCCCTCTTTCTTCTCTCCCTTTGATGCATCAGAATCAGGAAGCGGAAGGATGAAGATCAGAACTACCAGGATAAGGTAAGCTGCACCGCAAACATAGAACAGATTGTTGTAGGAAGTCATTCCTGCTGCTGTTGTTGCTACTGCCATGCCAAGGAAGAAAGGCAGAAGCATCTGTGAGATAGCGATGAAGAACTTGATTCCCATTGTAGCGACACCGGGTGCATCGCTGATAACCTCTGCAACTGCAGGATAGATACCTGTATCAAGGAATGAGTTCGCAATACCACCAACGATAGCGCAGATATATGCGATCTGATAACCGCCGTTTGCACCTGCGTTGAATGCAAATGCAAGACCGAAAAGATAGATAGCATATGACAGACCACCGATAACAACAGAAATACGACGACCAAGCTTATCGGAAAGAGGTCCCGCAAAAGGAAGTGCGATAAGTCTTCCAAGTCCGAGCGCAGCTGAAATAGCTGTGATAGACATTACTTCAACTCCCCAGCTTGCTGCGAGAGCTTCCTTAATTACAGACTGTCCAAGGATTGAGCAGCCTACACCGTGGATAAAATAGTTCAGATACAGTATAAACGCTGCAGGGAAATACTTCTTATTCATTAATAAACTCCTTTAACTAAGTATGTTCAGATCTTATCGTAATCGATACCAAGAACTTCCTTCATATGCTCGATCGGCATATCGTGTCCTGTCCACATCTTGAATGCAGCAGCACCCTGGAAGAGCATCATTCCGAATCCGTTCATTCTCTTACATCCAACTTCCTCGGCCATCTCAAGGAATCTTGTCTTTGCAGGAGCATAAACAGTATCAGTTACGATGAGGTCCGGACGAAGGAAAGATGTATCCGGAAGGAATGTCTGACCTTCAAGAGGCTTCATACCCATACCTGTTGCATTTGCAAGAAGGTAGCTGTCCTCGATCTCACGTCTCAGTGTTTCCTTATCATCGAGATCATAAAGAGTAGCCTTACAGTTAGTCTTTGAATTGATCTTTTCAACAGTCTTCTCTGCGTTCTCCCAGAACTTATCATGAACGTTAAAGATAGAGATTTCCTTTACGCCATCAAGAGCTGCCTGGATCTCGATCGCTGTAGCAGCTCCGCCTGCGCCTGCGATAGTCATCTTCTTACCGATAACATCGATATCGTAATCCTTAAGGGACTGCATATATCCGATACCGTCTGTGATATGACCTGTAAGAACACCATTTTCATTAACGATAGTATTTACAGCACCGCAAAGCTCTGCAGCCGGTGAAAGCTTGTCGAGATACTGTCCAACTACTGTCTTATTCGGCATAGATACGTTAGAACCAACGAGCTTCAGTGCACGGATACCCTTAACTGCATCCTCAAGAGTGCTGTTATCAACCTCAAATGCAAGGTAAGCGTAATCAAGTCCAAGGTAAGCAAATGCCTCATTGTGCATTGCCGGTGAACTTGAGTGTCTGATAGGATAAGCCATAAGTCCGATAAGCTCTGTATGTCCTGTAATTCTTTCTGCCATTGTTTCTTCCTTCCCGCGTATTAGCGCTCTGAATTGATTGATTAAATAATTATCAGCCCTGTTTAATTTTTAACAATCTTCATGAAATTATTATACATTTATAAACTTATTAAATCTAATACCAACTTTCGACCAAATTAATAGCTTTGGTGTACTAATGGTGCTATACTGTTTTAAATTATCATATGTAGTAACACCCAAAAAGGAGATGCCTTATGACTCTGAATCAGCTTACTTATTTTTATAAAGCAGCAACTCTGGAGCATTTCAATCTCGCTGCCGAGCAGCTTCATATATCCGAGCCATCTCTAAGCCGCTCCATTCACTCCCTTGAGGACGAACTCGGTCTGACTCTTTTCGAAAAAAAAGGCCGAAATGTTACTCTTACCAAAGCCGGAAAGATCTTTCTGTTCCATGCAGAAAAAATACTGACCGATGTTTCCGCTGCCGAAGAGAAAATGAGCGAACTGTCCACTGACGGCGGTCATATAGATATTGCATATGTAGCACCGCTGGCACGCAAGTTCATCCCAAGTCTCGTAAGGGCATTTCTCAATCAAAAAGAAAATAAAAATGTAGTTTTTAACTTCTATCAAAATTACACAGATCAAAATCTGAAGAGTTTGAAGGCAGGAACTGTTGACCTTATCTTTGGCTCATATGTAGAGAACGAACCTTCAATAGAGTTTGTCCCTATCATAAAGCAGGACATGGTCGTTATCCTTCCCGTGGATCACCCTCTTGCCAAGTATGACGCTCTTGACCATACGGTATTTACCCGCTATCCTGTTGCCGGCTACACTCACACTTCCGGTCTTGGCGGTTATTCCGGAGCATTTTTTAAAGAGCATAATATTAATCCGGACATCATCTGTGAATCTCCGGACGAAAATAGTATCGCTTCATTTGTAGCCGAGGGTTTTGGGATCGCGCTCGTCGCAGACGTGCACGCTATCCACAGAGATGATATCGTCATAAAACCCTTAATACTTGAGGAAAAGTTTTATCATCAGGTATACATGGCTTATCAAAAGGATATTTACATGCTTCCGGCTGTTCAGCGCCTTATTTCGTTTATTACAAACGCTGTAAAGGACGGTTATCATGATCAGATATAACAACATAATGATCGTTCTTTGTTCATTTGTATTATTTAAAAATAATCAATAAATTATCGTCCTCTACGCCGTTTCTTTCTACAAAGAAGATAACGGCGTATTCGGCTTTAGGCACAATTTTTCACGGCGCTTTTGTCTATTTGTCACACATCTGATCATCCCTTATGTATCAATCAAAACACTTTTAGTACATTTCCGCTATCAATACCACACATAAAACTCATTTGACGCTGTTAAACAGCACATTTTATAATTTTATCAGCCCTGTTAGTGAAACTATTAACAATATCGTATATTGATGATCGGGAGCTTACGCTGTCGGTTTTAGTTTTATGCATTTATTAAATATAGGAGAATCTAAATGAATAGCAAGTATTCACATATTTTTGAACCATTCACAGTTAGACGTATGACTCTTAAGAATCGTACAGTCATGACACCTATGGGAACCAACTTCGGTGAGCAGACAGGTGAGATGAGCTTCCGTCATATCGCTTATTATGAGCAGCGTGCAAAGGGAGGCACAGGTCTTCTTATCGTTGAAAACGTAAGTGTTGATAATCCGCTTGGCTCAAACGGTACTACTCAGCTTCGTATCGATCTTGATAATTTCATTCCGCGTCTCTACATGCTTACAGAAACTGTTCATAAGCACGGCTCATGCATCGCTGTTCAGCTGAATCATGCTGGCGCATCCGCTATGTCTTCCAGAATCGGTGCTCAGCCTGTTTCCGCATCAGATGTTCCGACCAAGGAAAATGGCGATACTCCTCGTCCGCTCACTAAGGATGAGATCATGGGTATCGTAAAGAAGTACGGTGAAGCTGCAAAGAGAGCCGTTATTTCCGGATTTGATGCTGTAGAGATCCACGCAGGCCATTCATACCTTATCAGCCAGTTCCTCTCTCCTATCACAAATAAGAGAACTGACGAGTTCGGCGGATCTGCTGAGAACAGAGCTCGTTTTGCAAAGCTCGTTATCGAAGAAGTTCGTCGTCAGGTTGGACCGTTCTTCCCAATCTTTGTTCGTATCAGTGCTGATGAATTCCTTCCGGGCGGAAATACTCTTGAGGATACTCTTGAGTACCTTCAGTACTTTGAAAAGGAAGTTGACGTATTTGATGTATCTGCAGGTCTTAACGGATCTATCCAGTTCCAGATCGATGCAAACTATCTGCCTGACGGTTGGAGATCTTATCTTGCAAAGGCAGTTAAGGATAAGTACAACAAGCCTTGTATGACAATGGGTAATATCCGTGATCCTAAGGTTGCTGAGGATATCCTTGCTCGTGGCGATGCTGATCTTATCGGTATGGGTCGTGGACTTATCGCAGATCCTGAATGGGCAAATAAGGTTGAGTACGGCAGAGAATGTGATATCAGAAAGTGTATCTCCTGTAACGTAGGATGTGCCGGACATCGTATCGGTCTCAATCAGCCGATCAGATGTACTGTTAACCCTGATCTTTTCAGCCTTGATGATTACAAGAATCACAAAATTTCAAAGCCTTGCAACGTTGTAGTTGTTGGTGGTGGTACAGCCGGTCTCGAAGCTGCATGTACTGCTGCTGAAGTTGGATGTACAACAGTACTTATCGAAAAAAGTAATCAGCTTGGTGGTCTTGCTTCCATTATCTCAAAGATCCCGGACAAGACTCGTATGACTGATTTCCCGAAGTACCTTATTAACAGAGCAAAGAAGCTCAAGAACCTCTTTATCCTTATGAATACAGAGGCTACTGTAGAGCTGGTTAATAGCTTCAACCCTGACATCATCGTTAATGCTACAGGTTCTGTTCCTACTCTTCCGCCTATCACAGGTCTCCATGATCTCGTTGATAAGGACGGCACAAAGGTAGCTACAGTTCTTAAGATGATCGAGCGTATGTCTGAGTATCCTGAAAAGATGGATGGCCAGAAGGTTGCTATCATCGGTGGTGGTGCAGTTGGTCTTGATGTTATGGAATACTTCACAGAGAAGGGCGCTGACGTTTCAATGATTGAGATGCTTCCTATCATCGGTAACGGACTTGATCCTGTTACTAAGTGTGATACAGCTTCCAAGATGAAGAAGTTCAACGTTAAGCAGATGACAAATACTGCACTTCAGGAAGTTAAGGAAGACCGCTTCATCGTTAAGAATCCTAAGGGTGAGATTGAGGAAGTTCCGTTTGATTACGGCTTCATCTGCCTCGGTATGAGATCCAACACTCCTGTACTCAAGGAGCTTGAAGAGGCATACGCTGATACTACAGTTGAGATCTACAACATCGGTGACAGTAAGAGAGCCCGCAGAATCATCGAGGGAACGACAGAAGGAAGAAATATCCTTGAAGTTCTTAAGAAGCATGGCTTCATGAACTAATTCAAGATTTCTCATTGGTTAGATATATCTATCTTTTCTAAACACATAAAAAGACCGAAAAACCATCATTCAGGTTTTTCGGTCTTTTAATATATCAATTCTTATTTCAGTCTTTGAAGAAAAGCTCCTTTACTTCTTCTACAGGCATATCCTGTCCGGTGTACAGCTTAAATGCCGATACTCCCTGCCAGAGAAGCATTCCTTTTCCATTTACAGTCTTGCATCCCGCTGCTTTTGCGTCCTTAAGAAGTTTTGTTTCTGCAGGATTATAAACAGTATCTGCAACCACCAGATTCTTATGAAAAGCAGACAGATCCTTAACCACTGACTGATCTTCAAACTTCGGCTTCATTCCAACGATCGTTGCATTTACAAAGATATCACTTGAAAGGATCTCTTCTGTCATCTTTGCAGTGTCTGCGAGGTCAAATACATTTACAACACATTCCGGAACCGCGTTTCTGATCTTTTCAGCCATCTCCACAACTCTGTCAAAGAAAGCATCCTTCACATTGAAAATGGAGATCTCTCTTGCTCCGTCAAGTGCCATCTGTACCTGGATCGCCGTAGCTGCTCCACCACCGCCGGCAATGGATATCTTTTTACCTTTAACCTCTACACCATGGTCTCTGAGGTTATTATTAAATCCCTCACCGTCTGTAATATGTCCTGTAAGCTTTCCGTTATCATTTACGATAGTATTTACAGCTCCGATGATCTTTGCCGCAGGAGAAAGCTCATCCATACACTTACAGGCAGCGATCTTATCCGGCATAGTTACGTTACAGCCTCTCATATTAAAGGTCTTCATTGCCTGGATAGCATCCGGAACCTTATCTTCCTTTACATCAAATGCCACATATACATAATCAAGACCAAGCTTTTCAAAGCTGTAATTATACATAGCCGGTGAACCGGAATGTCCGACCGGTGAACCAATCAGTGCCAGCAGACCTGTATGTCCTGAAATCCTATCCATAACACTTCCTCCTTAATAACCGTCAGTTTCATGTCTGACTAAATGCTGTCGGATGCCAGTTTTTTTAACATCTTTTGGAATTATAACATCTTTCAGATAATTTTACCATTTAAAACGTTAAAGTGATAGAGTAAATTTAAATCCTGTAGACATACTTCATTGTACATCCACAGGATTTATCTACTGATCAGCTGCTATTGCCTTACTTTTCCTTATCTTTCTTCTGCTTCTCTTTTTTTATCTTAAGCGTTATTCCTGCTCTATACTTCTTCTTTCCAAAGTAAACAATGATTTTTGATGTACCCTTGGACAAAATCTTGATATTTCCATTCTCATCTATCGTTGCTACACTTGTTTTCTTTGACTCATACTTTGTAGGCTCCAGGTAGGTGGTTCCCGTAAGCATCTGACTAATTACTGCGCTGCCTGCCGATTTAACTACAAGTTTCTTCATTACAGGCTTCTCAACAAATATGTAAACTGTTGCCGTCTTTCCACCGTCACCAGTAAGTGTTACTTCATAAGATCCTGCTTTTCTGCCTGAGAGTAAGCCCTTCTTACTGATCCTTACGCCCTTTGCAGGCGAATTCTCAAGAGCTTTTACAGTATAAGAACTCGGTGTAAAGCCATAGAATGATGAATCAAAAGTTATCTTATTGCTTCCTGACGTCATAACTGCCGCATATGACTTAATAACGCCCTTTGACTCTACAAAGTCCGGCATAAGGATATCGGGATCTGTTGAATTGTAGTGGATCACAACATTAGAAGAAAGTCCTATTGATTCCATGTGATCTGCGACTGATCCGGCATCCTCATAATAATTTGCGCTGTCATCATACCTGTCATAACGTATCTGCTTCCACTCTTCCTCAGAGCCGCTGTAATAAACATCCGTTACATTGCAGACAGAAACTGATCCATTATCAGGATTACCCTTATCAAAATAATCTCCATTAAAGGCTTCGTCATAATCTGCTGCTGTTGCATATGGAACATCATCATAATCCGCATACGGAGCGTCATTGGCCCCCGGTCTTGTAGTATCAAATATACTAAACGCCTCGTTTCCGATATGCTTAACGCTCTTTGAAATATAAAGAGCCTTCATGTTTGGAGCATTGTAAAAGGCACGCGGGCCTACGATCTTTACACCGGATGAGATCTTTGCTGTCTTCATCTGATCCATGCCTGCAACCGCTGCAAAACCAACTGTCTTTGTACCTCTTTTAACCTTAAAGGTCTCTCCCACTTTCTTATAAGGAACGCTCATAAGTCCGGGAACTACGATATTAAAACGCTTATCCTGTAAATAGTATGGACAGAACTTCTTATACAGCATACCATCATCCGTGTAGAAATAGTTGCTGTCACTCTTAAGCTCAAATGCCTCAAGACCCTTGCAATCCTCAAATGCATCGCCTCTCATGTGATGAAGTACATTAAAGGTGATCTTTGTAATGCCGCTGTCTTTATAAAATGCTCTCTGTCCCACATGAAATACATTATTGAGGGTTACATCAGAGAGTGCGGTGTCTCCATAAAAAGCCTTATGGCTTATTTCATATCCCTTTGTGTCAGACTTAGCTGTTCCCACATAAAGTTTCTTAAGACTGGGATTCTGCTTAAATGCACTTCTTCCGATCTGATCGAGATTATTATTATCCTCTACATAAATCTCTGTAAGTGCATTTGCTTTCCTTTTCAGGAGACTCTCATAAAATCCCTCAATGTCCTTGCCTGCGCTTATCTTCTTGAGATAAGTATTAACGTCCTCATCTTCATGTCCTTCACATGCGTCGTCGATCACGGCACTCATCGTATCGTATTTAATCGTATTTGTACCTGTCGCTGTCAGTGTTCCAGATGCTTTATCAAAAACATATGTATTATTGTCAGGATCACTGGCATTATTTGCAGAAACAGGAATCTGTTCCGTTACCATATCATCCTGAAGTTCTGGCAGTATATCCTTGTCCATCGCCACATAATCAATAGATCCATCCGCTCTGACATATTTCTGAAGTTCAGGATGATATCTCAGCATTACACTATTGTCTTCTCTATCCTCACTGCTCTGCTGAGTTTCCGTATTATCAACAGTCTGACTTCCGGAATCTTCAACGGATACCATTGAATCTTCCACAGAAAATTCCTCTATTTCCTGCAGATTATCTGCAGATGCCGCTCCGACACTCCCAAATGTCATCACTGCTGCAAGTAATAAAGCTACCGAACTTTTCTTCTTAATCATTCCCATTTTCTCCTGATAATGATAAAAAATGTCTTGCCACATTGTTTCACATGACAAGACACTCTATCGTGATGCAGCCAAGATTCTGTATACAACCTCAGAACATCACTAACATATCAATATAAATTTCAATGGTCAAATTCAAAATTTCATACAATCTTCACATTTTTATTTCATCGTATTACTCTTTATCTTCTTTGCCCTCAATCCAGGTCTTATGGATAATATCATCTCTAAACATAGAGAACTTATCCATCGGATAGTTCTTAAGGTTCTCAAGAACCTTTCTGTCATCTGCAGAATCAAGAAGCTGCTTTCTGGCCTTCATGATCTCCATCTCTGTTCTATGCTTTGACGGACCGCCTACACAGCCGCCTTCGCAGACCATTCCCTCGATAAAGTCCTCAGGAAGCTTTCCTGCCTTGAGAAGAAGAAGAGCCTTCTTACACTCATCACCACCGGCACACTTCTTAAGCTTGATACCGTCAGTATCCTCTCCTCTTTCCTGCATGCACTCAATAACTGCATTTGCAACACCACCGGATGTAGCAAATCTCTTACCGAATATTGAAGACTCCTGATAAGGATCATCACACGGCTTAAGCTCAACCCCCTTGGAACGAAGAAGTGCTCTGAACTCACCGTAAGTCATTACATAGTCTGCATTCTCAGGCGTATTCTCCTTATCTGCAGCCTCTGACTTCTTTGCGATACACGGTCCGATAAATACAGTTACGCAATCCGGATTCATAGCTTTCAGATAACGGGAAATAGCGCACATAGGAGATACTACTGTAGACATATTGTCCCTATACTGATCCGGGAAGTGCTTTCTAAGCATATTTATAAATGCAGGACAACAGGAAGTTGTCATCTTCTTTCCTTCTGCTCTTGCCTCACTCCACTCTTCAGACTCGTACGCAGCTGTCATATCACCGCCGAGACCTACTTCTACCATATCAGTGAAACCAAGCTCCTTGCAGGCCTGACGGAGAGAACCCATAGTTATCTCTTCACCAAACTGACCTTCTGTTGCCGGTGCACACATAGCGAAGACTTTCTTGCCCTCTTTGATAGCCTTGATTATCTGAGTAAGGTATGTCTTTGATGCAGGAGCTCCGAACGGACATGCATGGATACAATGTCCACATTCGATACATTTTTCTTCATCAATTACGCAGATACCATATTCATCATAAGTGATCGCTCCAACCGGGCATGCTCTTCTGCAGGGACGCTCCAGATGAACGATAGCATTGAACGGACATGCCTTTGCACACTGTCCGCACTCCTTACACTTGGTAGGATCGATATGAGAACGATGAGTACCGATTGAAACTGCTCCAAATTTACAAGCAGACTGACAAGCCTGACCCATACACTTTCTACAGTTATCTGTAACTGTGTATGATGAAATAGGACACTCTTCACATGCCGGACTAAGAATCTGGATCTGATTTTTAGATGTACTTGAAGGATTAGGATTCTTTCCCTCTGCAAGTCTGATCCTCTGCTTTACAAGCTCACGATCCTTATATACACAGCATCTGTAGCTGGCTAATGGTCCGGGACATACATCAAGTATCAACTGCTGCTTATGGTCTTCATCCAGTTCATCTTTCCATGCGAGTCTGGCAACTTCTTCCATTATTTTGTGTTTCAATGAGACCAGACTCTTGTCATTCGTAATCATGTTTCAATTTCTCCTTTCAGTTTCCCTTGTAACTTTGATACTTCACAGCCATAGATAAAAGTCGAGAGCCACTCGTCGTTTCCATCTTTTTGAAAAACACTCATACCTTTAGCCAAAATGATCCTTTGTAAAAAAGCACACAATATCCCTATTGTATAAAAACCCTACTAGTATAATCGGCTTATTCATGTAACTTTTTAACCCTTGTTTTTCTTTTGACCATGATATATTTTGTTAATTCCTTAACATTATAACATTTAAAAATCCTCCGGGAACAATGTTATTACATTTCCCGGAGGACATTGTTATACCTTAATGTTACTTCCTTATTCCTCTTTCGTGGCCGCCCTGACGATTTGCAGCTTCTTCATTACCTGCAAGGATATTCTTTACGATCTCCATACGCATACCGGCATCTATAAAGTCACAGTGCTTACAGAAGTCATAATTCTGACGACCTTCTGCGATCTTTCTGCGTACTTCCATGAACTCAGGAGAACCCCACGCTTCTTTAAGAGGTGTCTTATTAAGATCTCCAAAGTCTGTTACCTCAAAGTTATCACAGCAGCAGAGTCCCATCTTACCATTAGGCATGATCCACATATCTGTGAATGGAAGGAGACATGTTTCTTTAATGACTTTTTCGGTTGCTTTCTTGTTTGGCGCACTTCCGGCACGATTTGTCAGCACTTCCTTAAGATAACGCATCTGGATCAGGATATCTATATTCTCAAATTCCTCCGGATGCATATTTACGTACTCGTAAATCCTCTGGATATTCTTATGAAGCTTCATATTAAGGCAATAATTGTTGATGATCAGCTGATCCACATATGGCTGGATCGACTTTACCTTTTCCAGATCAAGGATAAGTCCGTTTGTAGACATAAAAATGTAGCTTTCAGGAAGCTTCTCTCTGGCATATTTATGTCTTTCAACTATCTTTTTATCAAGCCAGGGTTCATTATTTCCATAAAGAGTCAGATGACCCTTGTAATTCCAGTCTGCCAGCTGATCAATGATAGAACGATAAAGATCATCATCTATCTGCATGAAAGGTCTCTTCTCAGCATGAATATTTGCCGTACAGAAAGCACAGGTGGAATTACACCTGTTTATTGTCTCGATATTTACGATATTTGGCTTCGGCACTTCATCTGCATTTAAGAAATAGTCGCAGTACTGCTTCTGCATTTTTGACCTTGTCATAAACTGAAGCTTTAAGTATGCATTACTTGCAAGGTTTGGAAGATACTTTCTTGCATTCCATCCAAGCCTGCCCATGAAGTTATTGATCTGAATAGGCATTAACTAAACTCCTCGCTTTTTCATATTCATCCGGCGTTCCAAACGAGATCATTTTGTCCGTTGGAAAACTCATTACCTTTCCTCCCTGTTCGATAATGAGATTGTAAATACCGCTCATAAAATATTCATTATACGGGCAGGTATCCATATACTTCTCCGCAGCATTCAGAAAAACATCTTTATTTCCAAATCCGTAGGCTCCACAAATAGCCTCGTGACTTATGACCTTCTTTTCCGCCGTCTCCACTACGTATCCGCTTTCATTCTTTCTGACATAACTGTATCTGGGAAGATCAGATTCAAATGTCACAAGAGTTCCATCAGCAGTACGCGCATCCTTCTTATAATACTCGTAAAGTGCCCCACATGTAAAGGTCAGATCGCAATCACAGAAAATAATCGGTGCATCATTTTTAATTGCGCGTGCCCCTTCCATACAGGTCAGTACTGCACCGTTAAGGACGTGATCGAGCACGCAGATATCTGCCTCAGGCGCATATTTTTTTATTTCTTTATCTATCCCAAATTTTTCGATATGTTCTTTCAATACAACAAATGTCAGGCTTTCCAACTCAACATGACCTCTTACCGAATCAGTTGCCCATTCAAAAAAATGACGATCTCCAAGCGGCAGAAGCGGTTTTGGACATTCGTAACCATTATCAGCAAATCTCGTTCCCGCGCCACCCATCGGCATGATCAAATTAATTTTCATTTGTATTTCCCCTTTTGTTATGCTATAATACTTCTTGCGCGTTTCAATTTAATATTCGCCGGCATGTCGGAATGGCAGACGAGGAAGACTCAAAATCTTTTGATGGCAACATCGTGTGGGTTCAAGTCCCACTGCCGGCACTTTCTTTCCGCGATTCAGTTTTGAAATGGATCTGCGGATTTTTTATTTTTAAAACTTGATCGATCTTGTTTCAGATAGTTTGTATATATCATCTCTAAAAGAGCACGTCATTTCTGACGTGCCCTTTGCTTTATACTATATCACTTTTATGATGACAGGGTCAAAAGCTCTTTTAATCTTTATATTCCCTGATCAATGATGGAAAAGTCTTAAACCGGTGAATGCCATTGCTATACCATGTCTGTTGCAGGCTTCGATAACATTGTCATCACGGATAGAGCCGCCGGGCTGTGCAACATATTTTACACCGCTCTTAAAGGCTCTCTCGATATTATCTCCAAATGGGAAGAACGCATCACTTCCGAGAGCAACATCCGTATTCTTATCAAGCCAGGCTCTCTTTTCTTCTCTCGTAAATACTTCCGGCTTTGTCTTAAAGATCCTCTCCCATTCTCCATCAGCGAGAACATCCATATAGTCTTCACCGATGTACAGGTCGATCGCATTATCACGATCTGCTCTGCGAATGTTATCAAGGAACGGAAGATTCAGAACCTTTGGTGACTGACGAAGGAACCAGTTATCTGCTTTCTGTCCAGCCAATCTTGTACAATGGATCCTTGACTGCTGTCCGGCTCCGATTCCGATCACCTGACCACCCTTTGCATATGCCACAGAATTACTCTGTGTATATTTTAATACGATGAGTGAGATCATCAGATCGATCTTTGCAGAATCAGGTATTTCCTTATTGTCCGTTACGATGTTATTAAGAAGATCAGTGCTGATAACAGCATTATTATGTCCCTGCTCAAAAGAAACACCAAATACCTGCTTTGTTTCAGTCTCTGCCGGCACATACTCAGGATCTATCTGGATCACACAGTAGTTTCCCTTTTTCTTGCTCTTAAGGATCTCAAGAGCCTCAGACTCATATCCCGGTGCAATGATTCCATCTGATACTTCTCTGTGTACGAGATTAGCTGTGTCAACATCGCACACATCAGAAAGAGAAATGAAATCACCGTAGGAACTCATACGGTCTGCACCACGGGCACGTGCATAAGCACAAGCGAGCGGGCTCAGCTCACCAAGATCATCAACCCAGTAGATCTTTGCTTCGATATCTGTAAGCGGAAGACCTACAGCAGCACCTGCAGGGGATACATGCTTAAATGATGTAGCTGCCGGGAGACCTGTTGCCTCCTTAAGCTCCTTTACGAGCTGCCAGCCATTAAGCGCATCCAGCAAATTGATATATCCCGGTCTGCCATTAAGTACGGTTATAGGAAGATCACTTCCATCTTCCATAAAAACACGGGCGGGAGTCTGATTAGGGTTACAGCCATACTTAAGGGAAATTTCGTTCATCTTACTTGTCTCCTCTATTCAGAGCAATATCCTTTTTACCAGCCTGCAGTGCTCTGATCCTCTGCAGGCTGATATACAGCTTACAGAGAATCAGTTATGTTTATTTACTATTCTTGTTTCATACTCTCCTGTAGCGATATCGATATAACGCACAAAGAGAGATACCTTATTGTCAGCATCGAGGGACTCCCACACATTCTGTGTGAAAGTATCTATATCACCATCAAGCTCAACAGGTTCCGGTTCGCCCTCAAAGCTCGGAAGAGGATTACCATCCCTCATATATGTGTGGATAAAATGTCCCTCACCAGCCTTTGGTGCAGAGTATGAATATGTAAAACGAAGACACTCTGACGGATCTCCATTATTACTTTTCAGTATAGACATCATATAATCATAGGAACCGTTTTTCACATTCATCACGGCAGAAATACGAGGTGTGTAATTCGGTGCATCAGGTTCAAATTCACGGCTTCTAAGAGACTCCTCAAAGCTCTCATCCCTGCTCATCTTCTCGTAGATCGTATCAGTCTGATCACCATTTGTAACGATAGTATGATGCTTCAGCACACGTACCGGTGCGTAAATGATAAGTGACGGATCTTCCATCTTTGACTCATCATATGCCTGTGTACGGATTCCCTCTCCATCTGCAACAAATACACGGTTACGACTGTTTTCACTCCTGCCCATAATAAAATAAGCAGTCACAGCTTTACTGCCGTCAGCGCTCCGTCCGACAACGATACCCCTTCCGGGATATGCGTTTTTCTTCAGTTCCTCGGATAAGTTTCTGATCTTCATAAGTTCCTTTCACGCCTGTGTTCTAGGCTTTTCCATGTGTTTATATCTGCCAGACCGAAAAGTCAGTTGGCCGTATGAATATTATCAATCTGCCAGTCAATGGGTTCTATTCCATTTGACCGTAGGAAATCATTACATTGTGAAAAGTGTTTGCAGCCGAAAAATCCTCTGCTTGCCGATAACGGACTAGGATGAGGTGCCTTCAGAACCAGCTGTTTCGGATTATCAAGCATTGCTGCTTTTTCCCCGGCCGGTCTTCCCCATAACATATACACTATAGGTCTGTCTTCTTTATTCACGGCAGAAATGATCGCATCAGTAAATTTCTCCCAACCATGTCCTCTGTGAGAAGCAGCCTCATGTGCACGTACGGTCAGCACTGTATTCAGAAGTAGAACTCCCTGATCTGCCCACTTTTTCAGATATCCGTTATCCGGAATAAAACAGCCAAGATCACTGTGAAGTTCTTTATATATGTTTTTTAGAGATGGTGGAACATCCTTCGCCGAAACATCCGGTAGAACCGAAAAAGACAATCCGTGCGCCTGATGCTCATTATGATATGGATCCTGTCCCAGGATCACAACTTTTACATTGTGAAGCGGTGTCAGGTGTAAAGCATTGAATATATCCCCACTAGGCGGATATATCACATGATTTGAATATTCTTCTTTTACAAATTTGTACAGCTCAGTATAATATGGCTTCTTAAATTCTTCTCCAACAGCACTGAGCCAGTCATTAGTTATTGCCGACATCTTACATTCACTCCATTATCCTTCAAATAATCCTTTACTTCACTAATAGACAATTCTTTATAATGGAATAAAGATGCAGCCAATACTGCTTCCGCATGTCCTTCTGTGAGAGCATCCAGAAAATGTTCCTTTTTTCCTGCACCGCCTGATGCGATAACAGGTACAGATACGGCATCTGCAACGGCCCTTGTAAGTTCTATATCATATCCGGCCTTTGTACCGTCACAATCCATGCTGGTCAAAAGGATCTCTCCTGCACCGAGTTCAACAGCCTTCTGAGCCCACTCTATAGCATCTATGCCCATATCGACACGACCACCATTCTTATAAATGGTCCATCCGCTGCCGTTCTCTCTGCGCTTTGCATCCATCGCAAGCACAACACACTGACTTCCAAACTTTTCAGCAGCTTCGCTTATCAGTGAAGGATTCATAATAGCCGCACTGTTAACGGCCACCTTATCCGCACCCTCTCGGAGGATTTCACGAAAATCCTCAGCTGTACGGATTCCTCCGCCTACTGTAAAAGGTATAAAAACCTGCTCCGCAACACGACGAACAAGTTCTGTTACCGTTTTTCTATGATCCGAAGAAGCTGTAATATCAAGAAAAACCAGCTCATCCGCACCTTCAGCATCATATGCCCTGGCAATTTCTACCGGATCACCCGCATCTTTTAGATTAACAAAATTTACGCCCTTAACTACACGTCCATTATTAACATCCAGGCAAGGGATTATTCTTTTCGTATACATTATTTATTCATCCGTATCAGTTAAGCAATCAACAATTATCGCAGAACAAAGCCTGTTTACAAGCCCCGCTCTTTTATCACCCATGTCATTCTACCCTAAAATGAAAAATTATGCAGTAAGGAAATTTTTTAAGATCTGCATTCCTATATCGGAACTCTTCTCAGGGTGAAACTGACAGGCAAAAATATTTCCCTTTTCTACGGATGCGTCTGCTGTCGTTCCGTAATCTATCGTTGCCTTAACAATATCACGTTCTTCTGCGTGAACATAAAATGAATGTACAAAATAAACAAATGATCCTTCCGGAACATCCTTAAACAATCTGCCTTCCGCCGGATACTCAAGTGAATTCCATCCGATATTAGGCACCTTAAGTCCCTTGTCTTCCGGAAGCTTTAATACTTTTCCCTTAAACAGACCCAGGCCCTTAACTCCGGGAGATTCCTCACTTTCTTCAAAAAGCAGCTGCTCGCCCAGGCAGATTCCAAGGAGCGGGATGCCTCTTTCTGCCACTTCATGGATCACCTCTGTTAATCCATATGAGTTCAGTTTTTCCATAGCATCACCAAAAGCACCGACTCCGGGAAGGATAACATGATCTGCCGAGAGAATTTCTTCTTTATCCCGGGTAATTACCGGATTTCCTCCCAGTTTCAAAATTGCCTTTTCAACGCTTTTGATATTACCTGCATCATAATCGATTATTGCTATTTTCATTTTTCTGCCTACATTTTCAGTAAATACATGAATTGCCTTGTTCCATTGAAAGTCATGATGTAAGGGTCAAAAGTAAATTTTGCCCCTTACTGATGTCACGGATTGCTTCATTGCTACGCAATTCCCGCAATCCTAAAACACTCGCATTCCGCGTAATAACGCTACTTGCTCGTGTTTTGCGGGTCCCAAGGTCTCAATCCTCTTTGTGCAAGCACAATCGGATTTTGACCTTTTGACCCTGACATCAAGTCATTATCGCATAAAATCACTATTTTCAACAACTGTTTTTGGACATTAAGTAACAAAGAATCCGACTTTGTCAGAATTTCCTACAAGCTAAAAAGCTGTATGTACCGGGTATTCCCATGTACATACAGCCTTTTCTTAAGCATTATCGAGATGAATATGTTCCATCATTGTTTCGCTTTACATTAAATTCGTAAAGCAGATCTCCATTCTTTGCTCCACTATCAGAACTATTATTTTGTTCTTCAGGAACATTTTCTGACTCATTGTCACCCTGATCATCTCCTGTTTCCTCTGCGGCGATCTCACCATTTTCTGCATCACTCGGAGGAGCAGCCTCATCAGTTACAACAATCTCAGGTTCATTTGCATCGTTATTCACAGGCGTAACTTCCTGAATACTATCAGATAAAGGTACCTGTCCTGTATCTGATGATTCGGGAACCTGCACTTCTTCACCGGTCTCTGCCGCGATCTCAGCCGCGATACGGGCTCTCCAGTCAGGATCCGTCACATCCATAAGTGCGATCGTGTAATCGATCCTGTCATTCATCTGAAGCCAGCTTATTGCCGTTTCCAGACTCACACCAAATGTGTTCGTCAGTGCTGACAAGATGTTGTTGTAGATTGCTGTATACTCCTCTTCCACACCCTTTTCCCGTGCATCTGGGAGATTTGCATTGTACATTGATATTCCTTGTACAAGCGCATCAAGTGCTTCCAATGACTTACCCTGAGCCATGAAATCTGTATACGAGTCATATTTTCTCTGCAATTTCATTATAAATGCAGATTTCTCATATATTTCCTGACTCACTGAATCCAGATCAGATACTCCGGCTAATGTCTCATATGCAGCGTTATAATCACCTTTTTCAAATAGTGACTTTCCGAGATTTACGTATCCTGCCTTCGGGAATACCATCAGACAGAATATGATCATTGCTGTCAGAGAAACAAAGAACAGAACTACCGCAAATACCTTCTTCTTTGGAAGTTTAGGCTCCGGCGGTCCATCATCCGGTTTCGGTTCCTTCTTCTTTTTCTCCTTCTTTGGCTTGGGTTCTTTTGGTTTCTTCTCTTTCTTAGGCTTCGGCTCTTTCTTCTTTTTCTTCTTCTTTTCCGCAGCTTCTGCCTCTTTGATGACCTTCATGTTTTCACGAGTTGCCTCGCTCATGCCATCCATTTCATCGTCATCATCGTCTTCGCCAAAGAGAAGAAGCGATAATTTTGCAAGGAATCCCTGTTTTTCTTCCTTTCCTTCTTTCGCCTTATCTTTTCCGGCCTTCTTTTTCTTATCTCCCTCGCCTTCTTCTATGAGCGAACCGAGGATATCTTCTGCATCCGGAGGAACTTCTTCATTAGATTCTTTCTTCTTTTCAGGTTCTTCTGATTTCTTTTCCTCTCCGTCCTCTTCCTCGTCAGCCTCCTTCTTTCCAAATAATTTGGTTAAGAATCCGCCTTTCTTTTTCTTCTTTTTCTTTTTCTTACCTTCCTCCTCGGCCTCTTCACCACTTTCTTTAGCCTTAGAAGTCGACTTTGGCTTTTCTTCACCTTCTCCGGCATCTATGCCATCATCTGAATCGTTCAGGATTGACAGGATATCATCGTCAACCATCTCATTACTGTCATTTTTCTTCAGTAGATCGCTGATTTCTGAAAGTTCTTCATCCTGAGGATTCTCATCCAGAATATCAGTTATATCTTTATCTGCCGATGCAGAAAGCTCACTTAATAAATCTTCCTCAGGAGCTGGATCAGCCAAAGTATCCTCCGGTATTTGTTCCGTCGTCTCTTCTGCTGCCTGATCTACTGTCCCAGCAAGATCCCCTATATCATCTCCCAATTCCGGGATATCATTTAATAAGTTAGCAATATCGTCTTCAGACATCACTTCATCTCCCGTTGATGGTGCCGGTTCTGGCGCAGGCGCAGATTCTGGCTCTGGTTCCGGTTCTGGTCCCAAATCCAAATCCAGATCTAACTCAGATGCTATATCCAATTCAGGCTCCGGTGCCGGTGTTGGTTCCGGCTCTGGCTCTGGCTCTGGTTCCGGCTCTGG
>KE384176.1:95073-100930 GCA_000424365.1 Lachnospiraceae bacterium NK4A144
GTCTCAGTTACTTCCCCCAGCAAAGACTGATCATTTTCCTGATCCACGATCTGCTCGTCCCCATCCAACTCAACAGAATTTAGAAGTGAATCAAGATAATTTTCATCAGAACTCATACTCATGAAAACGCCCTCTGATCTTTCTTCTCTCAGACAAACATGTCTGGCCCCTCAAAAAACGCTAATGCGTCAATACCATAAGGATCAGCCATAACTCCTAAACAGACTTTACCCTTCTAGAAATATACATCGGTTTATTCGAGCTCTATCATAAGTTCTACAGGGTCATCTTTTACAGAAATTGCCTTTTCAGACAGATTTTCCGGAATAAACGGAAGTTTTTTGTTAACTCTTATAAAATTTGATTTCATGTTAACGGCTGCCATTTTTTCAAATGGAAAACGTATAATTTCCGGCTGAACCAAAGATACTCCCAGCTCTAGAAGCAAAATATTGCGATTCATACTTCCCATGACCCACTTAAGGTATGTATCCCAGTTTTCATCAGCTGTTTTTCCATTCTTCTCTTTTTCTATTACAGGAGCTGTAACTCTATCCTGCTTAAACCCTGCCTTAAAAATACTTTCGTCATCACTTTCTGTAATAACAAAATAATTTTTTCCATCAATAAGAGTCTTCAGATTCGTATATGCTCTTTCCACGTTTGCCTGATCCTCAGACTTAAATCCGGTTCCGATTCCTACCAAAACCATATCTGCAGCATCTACGTAGTTCTTGATCAATTCTTTATTATCCATTACTTCTTTGTTGCTGTTACTTATGTGAGTAAACAGTAACTCCTTTCTTGTTACAGTAAAACATAGACGTTACTGTTCACATGTGCGCAAGCTGTAAGCGAGTGACCAGTAACAAATAGACACATAACCGTGTCTTGAAATTTATAAGATCCTATACTATATTAGAACAGAACGGTAAAAAAAGGAATTAGTTATATCAGCTATTCGCCGTCACATCAAGAAGGGAGAAGTACAATTATGAAGGAAGAATTTACTATTCAGTTTGGTGGAAGAGAAAAAACAGAAGAGGATCTCATGAGCACAGCTCAGAAGATCTGGACTGATGCAGGAAACAAGGCAGCTTCACTCAAGTCCTGCAACCTGTACATCCAGCCTGAAACCCAAAAGGTTTACTATGTAATGAACGACGAATTCAAGGGTGATTTTGCTCTTTGATAAACGTCAACCAAATATCTATAAAGTAAAAAATCAGGAGTCCTGACCTTAACCGGTCGCGGCTCCTGATTTTTTTGCCTACTCAGTACCCTAAATGATTCGACTTAGAACAACTTCATAGATCAACCTTTATCCAAGGTCATTCATCTTCCGACTCTACTTTAATATTTACCAATCGATCGATCTCCTTAACGAGATTTCCAATCTCAGGCTTTGACAGCTGCGCATCTGCACCAAGCTGCTCACCCTTTCTCCTCATTTCATCATTAACGAGCGACGAGAAGATAACAAGCGGGATATGTTTCGTACGATCATTACTCTTAACAAGCTTTGTAAGTCTATGACCATCCATAACCGGCATCTCAATATCAGTAATAATGAGTCCAACCTTCTGCGACAATGTTCCCTCTGCTTCACATGCAGAAATGAAATCCCATGCCTCTTTACCATTGACACAATCAATCAGGTTCACATAGCCTGATTTCCTAAGCGAATCAGAAATCAGCTTATGCAGCAATGCAGAGTCTTCCGCCAAAACGATAGGTATGTCCTTTCTCTCACGAGAACCAAGATCCTCAATGTCAGCAACCTTAAGACCTGTCTCCGGGCTAATATCTGTAACGATCTTTTCAAAGTCAAGAATGATCACAAGACGATCATCAAATTTTACAATACCTGTGGAAATACCGGATTCGACTGTATTAACGGTAGCATCCGGCTTAATAATAGCCGTCCACGATACTCTATGAATTCCCACAACAGAATCAACGTGGAATGCGATATCCAACTTATTAAAGTTCGTTATTATAAAGAGTCCCTTTGAATCCTGAACACCTCTCTGAATACAATTTTTCAGATTAATTGCTGTGATCATTTTATCACGCGGCATAAAAATGCCCTCAATACTGGGATGTGCATTCGGAACAGGCGTCACCGGCTGAAACGGTATTATTTCCGTAATCTTTGCTACGTTAATACCATACGAATCGTCACCAAGCTTGAACTCCAGTATTTCCAGCTCATTTGTGCCGTTCTCAAGTAAAATATTAGTCTCCATACCCTGCACCTCACATAATTATATTAACGTTTTCCGTAACTAAATACCGATGCGTGCCTCACTAAGCCTCTCACATCGAATTCCCTCCAAGGTAACAAACAAAAAGTTGCACGTAACCTTCCCCCAAAACTACCTCGTCTGTTTCTATATCGGCAACTATTTACATACTCACAAGTACTCTGGTTAAATAAAATGTACAGATTTCTCTGTATTTTTTTTCATACTAAAAGGGATCGGTACATAAGTCCGATCCCTTTCATAAAAATTATCAATTATTATTTACAACTTTACTCTTACGCGATAAATAAATCTGATATGCAATTCCCGCAATTATCAGCACTAATCCACATAAATCCGTCTTAATATGCGGATCGATCAGCAATAATCCGCCTGCAGCAAATATAACCCTAACTAAAGGACTCATATTCGCTATCAGATATCCCTCTAATGCAGAGGAAACTCCAAAAATACCTATAAGTGATGTAATAGTTATCTGAATAACACCCATAAGATTTGTATCTATCAAAAGCATCTGCGGGCTCAATGCAAAAACATACGGAACAATAAATGCTGCTATTGCTAATTTTGTAGCATTAAAAGCCGTACGCATCGGATTTCCCTTTGCTATGGCAGATCCTGCATACGCCGCAAGCGCTACCGGCGGTGTTATATCAGCTACAATTCCAAAATAGAATACAAAGAAGTGTGCTGCTATAAGCGGAACCCCCATCCTAACAAGGATAGGTGCGCAAGTGGCCGCCATAATACAGTAATTTGCAGTAGTCGGAACACCCATACCAAGAACAATACAACAAAGCATTGTCAGGAAAAGCGCTATGATCAGCTGATTATTTGCTATAGCAACAATGCCATTTATCAACTCATTAGCAAGGCCTGTCATTGTAATAGTTCCACTAACAATTCCTGCTACACCACACGCTGCTCCGACAGTTATAGTTCCCTTACCGCCTGATTCAAGAGCATCTAAAAACTTTGAAGGCGTGATCCTGTTTTCACGATTGAAAAGACTTACAAAAATGGCAAGAAGAATAGCCAATGAAGCTGCTCTCTGCATTGTCATCATATTAGTAGATACCCACCAGACAAGAGCGATCAGTGGAGCAAGTAAATATACCTTCTTTATCAGTTCTCCGAACTTTGGCAGATTTTCTTTTGGAATACCCGTAAGACCATATTTCTTCGCTTCCAAATGTACAGCAATGAAAATACCTGTGAAATACAATATTGCCGGCAGGATTGCTCTACCAATAATATCTGAATATGGAACACCTGCAAAATCCGCCATCAAAAATGCTGCTGCACCCATTATCGGAGGCATGATCTGACCGCCTGTAGATGATGCCGCCTCAACTGCACCTGCGAATTCCGCTCTATATCCTGTTTTTTTCATCATTGGTATGGTCACACTACCTGTCGTAACTGTATTACCAACAGATGAACCTGATACCATTCCGCAAAGTGCTGATGAAATAACAGAAACTTTAGCAGGACCACCTGCATACCTTCCGGCAACACAATTTGCAAGACTTATAAAGAACTCAGAAATACCGGTTCTCTCAAGAAAAGCACCAAAAATAATAAAAACAACTATGTATTTTGAGCATACATTTATCGGTGTAGCAAAAATACCCTCTTTCGTATAGAACAGGTTACGAACCAAATATCGTATCCTACCCCACATAGCCGGATTTGTTAAACCATATGTTAACGCATAAATAATAAAAAACAGCGCAACACATAATATAGGCCAACCTACACTTCTGCGAGTAACTTCCATAAGAGCTACAACAGCCGCTACACCAATAAGTATCTGAATCGGCGTAAATCTTGTTCCCTGCTGAATTATACTTTCTGCATTGAATGTGTAGTATAAGAAAGAACCTGTACCCAGGATCATCATTACTATGTCATACCACGGCATGTAATTTACGCGCGTTTCTCCCTTTTTAGCCGGATATGTCAAAAATCCCAAAAGGATGATCAATGCCATAAATGATGTAAGTCGGATTTCCTCTAAAAATGTAGCGAACAAAGTCACATAAATACAGTACAGCGAAAAGAAGATCGTTATTGCCTTAACCGCTATAGCATATTTTCCTGTCCATTCCCTGACATTGGACTCCCGGTCATATTTCTTCATTACATCATTTATATTATCTATTTTCGTCTCCTCCTGTTTACCCATTCTCATCTCCTGTTTTCAAAATCAATAAGTTACTGTCTGATTTAATTATTCACTATCAACCTGAATGCCATTTTCTGCATAATACTTTGCGGCACCCTTATGAAAAGGAACAGCTATTCCTGCAGTAGCATTTGAAAGCGATAATTCATCTCCCTTTGCATTTTCCGATGCTATCTCATCTTTATGATCAAAAATTGCCTTTGTCATCTTATAAACTTCTTCCTCCGGCAATTCTGCAGAAACAATCAATGTTGCTTTGACCGTAATCGTCTCAATATCATTATCCTGTCCCGGATATGTTCCGGCCGGAATCTTATACTCGGAATAATACGGACATTCTTCCATGATCTTTGAACGAAGATCACCAGCAATATTAATGAGCTTTACGCCGTTTGTAGTACCTAATTCAGTAATAGCTGATGTTGGTGCTCCTGCAACGATAAATGCCGCATCTATCTTTCCATCCTTAAGTGCTTCCTTACTATCCTCAAAGCTCTGATACTGAGGTATGATATCATCCTCTGTTATGCCGGCAGCACTAAGTACATCCTGTGCATTGTAGTAAACACCAGATCCCGGTGCACCTATTGATACACTTTTTCCTCTAAGATCCTCAACTGAATCAATATCTTTTTCCATAGTTATCAGCTGAACCGTCTCTGCATACAAACCACCGATCACGCGAAAATCATGTGTGACACCTTCGCTCTCAAAAGCTTTAACACCATTCCATGCATACGTCATGACATCAGACTGAACCGTTCCCAACTGATAATCGCCATCCTGTATACTTTGAATATTGACTTTCGATCCACCAGTAGAAACTGCTGTTACTTTTACATCTGCATAACTTTTTATATATTGTGCTAATACACCGCCATATGCATAATAAGTACCTGCCGTTCCACCGGTGCCCATCATAAGACGATCCGCCCCTCCACAGGCAGTAAGCTGAAGCATTGCCACCAAAATCAATGCGATCGCTATAATCTTCTTCCCAAGCATTTTCATATTTTCTTCCTCGATATCTTTTATATTTTCTGACCCTATTTACTTTTTCACAATGATTAATTGTACCAAAAAAAGAGCAAACTCTCAACCGACCGCATACGCTCGCGCACAAAAAAGGCAGGTTCTACAACCTGCCTCACACTGTACATCAAAAACCGAACATCGAATCATTTTTCCATCCGGGAATAACTCCCGATTTATCTTGGACAAGCACTCGACCTATTAGTAATGGTCAGCTACACACCTCACGGTGCTTCCACCTCCATCCTATCTACCCTGTACTCTCCAGGGGGTCTCGCGGATCTCATGGATCCTTGGATATCTCATCTTGAGGTCGGCTTCACGCTTAGATGCCTTCAGCGTTTATCCGATCCGGATTTGGCTACCCTGT
>AUJT01000016.1 GCA_000424365.1 Lachnospiraceae bacterium NK4A144
AGAATCATCCGGGATGGCCTTCCCGATGATCTTGTGATTTGGTATGTTGTACTTCCTGTCAGCATGATACTGACGTCCTACAACATACCTTATATATGTCGTATTTCCCTTCTTAAATCGCCCGATTTTTCCGGGCAGATCCGGTATCGGAACCGTGAAATCCAGATACATTTGGCACCTCTTTTGGATGAATAATTGAGCGCTACTTTTCACTCATTATTATACCATTTCTCTGGAATTTTCACAAATGTTTTTGCCTGGAAACCCGCTATTTTCCTGACTTTTTTGGTGTCACTCACTCAGCATTCTCATTGAGTGAGAAATCTCGCAGGAAGTTCAGGAAGACATATATACACGGGCTGAACGTAGAGTGCGAAAAAATGTATTGACATCAGCACAAAGCAGAAGTATATTACGAGTGTACTAATACTTCTAGTACAGTTGATACACAGTAAAAGTGCAGACCGTACAGAAGGAAAAGTAAGCAGGAGATGTGCCTCTCCTGCTGTCACAGGGAAAAGCCGGTGCAAAAAAGGGACGGAAAAACACCGTGCAAAGATTTAGAAAGGATGGGTGGAGCGGATGACACCGATCGATTACCAAAATCCCAGACCAATATACGAGCAGATCAGCGAATACTACAAAACGCTGATACTAAAAGGGATTTTGCAGCCGGATGAGCAGATGCCGTCTGTTCGAAGCCTTGCCGTCGAGTTGGGAACCAATCCCAATACGATACAGAGGGCGTACGCAGAATTAGAGCGACAGGGATTTTTATATGCAGTAAAGGGCAGAGGAAATTTTGTCAAGGAGAATGATAATCTCATGGAAGCAAAAAAAGAAGAACTGGTTGGGCGTTTGTGTGAGATCCTCAAAGAGGGTCGGGAATTTGGAATCAAAGTAGATGAACTTCTTTCCAAGGCGGCGGAAAAAGCTGCAATAGATAAAACGAAAGGAGACAAGGCGTGATCAGGACAGAAAATCTGGTGAAGACATTTGACGGTGTAAAAGCCGTAAATGATATAACCATCACCCTAAAAGACGGTGAGATCTTTGGTCTCACAGGAACAAACGGAGCAGGAAAAACCACGCTCCTCAGGATCCTCGCAGGCGTACTGAGACAGGATTCAGGAGCGGTGATCATAGATGATGAACCGGTATTTGATAATAGAAAAGTAAAAGAAAGTCTTTTCTTTGTGCCGAGTGATCTGTATTTCTTCCCGAATTCTTCACCGAAGGACATGGAAGAATACTATATGACAGAGTACAAAAATTTTAACAAAGAAAGATTCGAGAAGCTCGTGGAAGACTTTGGGCTCGGAATGAAAAGACGTATTCAGACCTATTCAAAGGGAATGAAGAGGCAGCTCGCCATAATCATCGGACTGTCTGCGGGAACAAAATATCTGTTTCTCGATGAAACCTTTGACGGACTGGATCCGGTCATGAGACAGGCAGTAAAAAGTCTTATTGCAGAAAACATGTCCGACTATGGCCTTACACCGGTCATAGCATCACATAATCTGCGAGAGATCGAGGATCTGTGTGATCACGTAGGTCTGTTACATGAGGGAGGCATACTCCTGTCTGAGGATGTCTATGATATGAAGTCAGAGATACGAAAGCTGCAGTGTGTATTTCCGACGGATGAAGAACAGCGAAAGGCAGAAAAAATACTCAGTGTCCTTAACTGTAAGGCAGAAGGAAGACTTAGAACTTACACAGTCAGAGGCACGGAAGAAAACATACAGGAAAGCCTTAAAGAAATAGAAACAGTATATGCAGAGATCCTTCCGCTCACATTGGAGGAGATCTTTATCAGTGAAACGGAGGCAGCCGGTTATGATGTTAGAAAACTCATTCTGGATTAAAGAATGGAAACTCCTGAAAAGAAGAGGTGCGCTGGTATTTTTTACAATAGGCGTGCTGATCTTTCTACTTCCCTTTGCGACAGTAATGACCGTCGTCAGGAGTGACCAGGTTTGCAGGGCAAGTGAATACAATGAAGTAATGACAAAGCTCATGAGAGTCTATGAAGTAAATCAGGTTCTCGGAATAGAGCACCTGTGGCCGGTAATGATCATAGGACTTGCGGTGATCATCGGTATCAGAAGTTTCGCATGGCTCTTCAGCGCGGAAAAAGTTGACTTTTATGAAAGCCAGCCGGAAACCAGAAAAGAAAGATACTGGCTTTTTTATATAAATGGTATCGTGATGTTCGTAGTACCGTTTATCGTACTCTATGCTATATCCATCGGACTTGCCTTTCTTATGGATGGATTGACAAAATCCGTACTTGCGGCAATTATCTTTGAGGCTCTGCGTATATTCGGAGTATATTTCGCAACCTATAGTCTGTCGGTAGCTTCGGTTATGCTCACCGGAAACGCAATATTCGCTCTTTGCGGCGTTGGTTTTTTTCTGTGCGTTGAAATGGTGTTTTCCTTTCTGTATTCGATGTTTGCAAGTACATTTTTTGCCACATATATGTGGAGTTCATCGGTCAGCAAAAAAATAATACTGTCACCACTTTACGGATACATAAATGAATTTGCATGCCTGGAAGTAAATAACAATATATATTTCGGTGATAATTATATGAGACCGAAGGCAATGATACTCGGAATGATCAGAGATCTCATGCCTGAAACGATAGTATTCTTTGCTGTCGGCGCTATTGTCATGTTTATTGCACTTCGCCTGTACAAAATACGTCAGTCAGAAGCAGCCGGAAATACCGTGATCTATAAACCTGTACGTATCGTATCGAGACTGATCGTATCGTGGGCAGGTGCACTTGGATGTATGCTGGTTTTTATGTTATGGATGATGGCCAGATCTGTAGCGGGAACCGGAATGATGATATTTATGTGTGTGATTGCTGCTATAATCGCCATTGTCCTTTCAGGAATAGTGGAGAGCCTGTTCGAAGCAGACATCAAAAAGTTTTTTAAGGACTATTGGGTGACTGCTGCAGCAATAGTGCTCTCATGTGTATATATATTTGTATTCGGACTGGATCTCATCGGATTTGACAGCTATATACCTAAAGCATCAGCCGTAAAAGATGCCGTGCTTATAAATGATGGCAACGAGGATATGACATATACAGATGAAAATGGTTTATCAGATCAGATGGAGAAACAAGCCTATATCGAAAAGTATATGCATATCACGGATGTAGAAGCTATGCAGAAGATCGCAGAAGCAGGACAGAGTCATATGAGAGAGACATTTCACTCTGACTCTGATGAATCGACCGGATGGTATTCAGAACTTATCTGGAATATGAAAGACGGTCGAAAGATCCACAGACAGCTGTATATCCCGTATGATATAGATGAAAATGTCATGGATCAGGTGGTCGGAAGTGACGGATATTGCAGAGCATATTTCCCGATCTTTAATGACGGATACTTTGAGAAAAACAAAAAAAGATACAATATTTTCTACTCAAACGGTGCTGATGTGACAGAGACAGACGGTGAAAAGTATACGGAATTTGCGGATGCATATCGAAAGGATGTAGAAGAGAATTACGACTTTACGCTTGCCCGTGATGAGTACCCGGTTGGAGAGATAAACATAGGTGGAAAGGACAACTGGGGACTCAGCGAGAGCTACAATGTCTATAAGGGATATAAGAATACCATTGCTTTCCTTAATAAAAACAATATGTGGCTGGATCCAATCGATGAGGTGACAGATGTGACGAAACTCACCATCAGTGGGTATATAGATGATGTAGGTGAGTACAGAGATGTAGATTTTGAAGATCCGGATGAGATAAAAAAGATACTGAAAAACACTGTAATGTCGGACTATAACAGTGAATGGAAAAAGGCTTCAGATTATGATTATGATTTTTCTGTAGAAGTCGAGACAGATAAGAGAAAACCGGATGGATATATGACTGCTGCGGGCCTGTTTTTTAGAAACGGTGATGTTCCGCAGGATATATTGGCGAGATTAATAGATAAAGGTCAGCTGGTTGAAACCAGCGGCGATGAAATCGTATACTGAACAAGAAACCCCACAGCAGAAAATGGACTGCTGTGGGGTTTTTAACTTAATGAAAGGTTCGACGAGTGGAGAACGGTTCAAAAAAGTATTAAATAAAATCCAAAAATAAGGTCAGCAAAAAAGCCGGGGTATCCGAAAACAATGATATAATTCATTATGCATGAATAAGGGAAAACTGCGCGCTTTAGAGAGTAAAAAAGATAGATTTTACGTAACAGTTCACACGTAAACGGAGCACTACGCTGCGGAGTTTACGACCAAGAAAGATGAAAAGCCATTGGATTTTGCCCATCGCCGGAGGCGATTTAATTGGCAAAATCCGTTACGTGAGCGAGCTGGAAGCGAGTGAACAGTAACGATTTTACGGTAATTAAAGAACTTAATGCGCAGAGCGGAGAAAAATATGAATGATAATGAATTAAGAAATATGCTTACCGGGCGTCTCATAGAGGCGTATGGTTTTGATGCGGGTTTACGGGTTGCGAATGTAATGCTCCCGTCTGTTCTCACGGATTTTGCAATGGTCATGAATAAGGCAAGAGAAGGTGAGAAAGCCTCGGAGGATTACCAGACAGATGATGAAAAGGTAATTATCCGTCTGGAAGGTATACGGAGTGGAAAGCCCGGTGCAAAGCAAAATTACAAGATAACCGGAGCATTTTTCAACGGAGAAAAGCTTGAAATCGGGTAATTGTTCGCCATAGTCAGGAGACGGTTACGCGGAAGTATCGAACCGGGAGGTGCAGTATGACAGGAGATTTTGATCAGTGGAAGGATTTTTATATTGCGGATCAGAAGCCGAACCTTTCGGAGTATGTGATCGAGGAAGCACTTCAGATCCCCGGAACAAACGAGATGGATTTTGTGAAGCTCACGCTGCTGCAGGCATTGGATATCGGGCATATCTCAGTGTATCTGGCAGATCGCGTGCGGACTATCGTAACTCTTTCGCTCCTTACGGGAAAGAGACCGGCGGAAGGACTGCATGACCTGATAATTGAGGAAATAGAACTCAATGACCAGTCTATCATCAATCTGGTATTTGGAAGCAAGGCGCCGATGAATGCAAAGAAGGATGTGAAGGCAGATACCTGGTGGGCTGAAGAGGCACTAAAGAAGTGATGAAAAGCCTTACAAAATTGATTTTTAAACGCCGTTATTGTATGATATTTCTGATATTTCGGCTTAATTAGTGCCGGTTAGAAACAGGAGAAATTAAAAATGGAAAACACAGAAGAATCCAGGAATTTTATCGAGAGGGAAATCGATAAAAACCTTGCAGACGGCGTTTATGATACGGTACATACACGTTTCCCTCCGGAACCGAATGGATACCTTCATATCGGACATGCAAAGTCTATAGTACTTAATTCAGGCATTGCAAAGCAGTACGGAGGAAAATTCAATCTTCGTTTTGATGACACTAATCCGACAAAGGAAAAATCCGAATTTGTCGAGTCCATAAAGAATGACGTAGCATGGCTCGGAGCAGACTGGGAAGACCGCCTTTTCTTTGCATCAGATTACTTTGATCAGATGTATGAATATGCTGTAAAGCTCATAAAGAAGGGAAAGGCTTATGTATCTGATCTCAATGCAGAGCAGATACGCGAGTACCGTGGTTCTCTTACAGAACCCGGAAAGGACGATCCAAACAGAAATCGTCCTATAGAAGAAAGTCTGCAGATGTTTGAGGATATGAAGGCAGGAAAGTATGAGGACGGAAGTCTCGTACTCAGAGCAAAGATCGATATGGCGAGCCCGAATATCAACATGCGTGATCCGATCATCTACAGGATCGCACATCTTACACATCAGAATACAGGCGATAAGTGGTGCATCTACCCTATGTACGATTTCGCACATCCTCTTGAGGATGCTATCGAGGGAATCACACATTCCCTTTGTACACTGGAGTTTGAGGATCACAGACCTCTTTATAACTGGGTTGTAGAGGAATGTGAATTTGCACACCCGCCGAGACAGATCGAGTTTGCAAAGCTCTACCTGAATAATGTGGTAACAGGTAAGCGTTATATTAAAAAGCTTGTAGAGGACGGTATTGTAGACGGATGGGATGATCCGAGACTTGTTTCTATCGCAGGTCTTCGCCGCCGCGGTTATACACCGGACTCTATCCGCAAATTTGTTGAGCTCTGTGGTATTTCAAAGTCACAGTCTACTGCAGAGATGGATATGCTCGAGTATTGCATCAGAGAGGATCTGAAGCCGAAGGCAAAGAGACAGATGGCTGTACTTAATCCACTGAAGCTCATTATCGATAACTATCCCGAGGGACAGTCAGAGCTTCTGGATGCGGTTAATAATCCTGAGAATGAAGAACTCGGAAGCCGCCAGATCTCCTTTAGCCGTGAGCTCTGGATCGAGCAGGATGACTTTATGGAAGAACCGCCGAAGAAATATTTCAGACTCTTCCCGGGAAATGAAGTTCGTCTCATGAATGCTTATTTCGTAAAGTGTGTTGGATGCGATAAGGACGAAGAGGGAAATGTCATCGCAGTACACTGCACCTACGATCCGGCAACCAAGCAGGGACCGGATTTTAAGGCTGATCGCAAGGTAAAGGGAACCATCCACTGGGTAAATGCAGCGGATGCGGTCAAGGTGACAGCAAGACTTTACGAAAATATCGTGGATGAGGAAAAGGGCGTATATGACGAAGAGGGAAACGTCAACGTTAATCCTAATTCACTGACTGTATGTGAGTGTTATGTTGAACCTGCTCTCGCAGAGGCAAAGCCTTATGAGAGTTTCCAGTTTGTACGTAATGGTTTCTTCTGTGCAGACTGTAAGGATTCAAAGCCGGGCGCACCGGTATTTAACCGGATCGTTTCATTAAAGAGCTCTTTCAAGATGCCGGTTAATAAATAAGGAGTTGGGGGATAACGGATGCCGAAGGATGGCATCCGGAGTGTAAAGTTAGGAGGTTAAGTTAATATGGGACTGTTTGACGGAATGGACCAGATGGGTCTGAAGAAGATTTCACAGGAAGATCTTTTTAAGGCTGATGAGCCTGCTAAGAAGGGAGCTCCTGCGGCTGCAGAAGTCAAAGCTAAGCCGGCTGTTACAGAAGAAAACTATCTCCTGGAACGAACCATGGATTGTCCTGTCTGCGGTTCGAAGTTCAAGGCTAAAGCTGTTAAGAGCGGACGAGTACGAAGGATCGGTCAGGATAAAGACCTTCGTCCTCGTTTCGAGCAGATGGATACTTTAAAGTATGATGTAGTTGTTTGTCCGGAATGCGGCTATGCTGCAATGACCCGTGATTTCAAGAATATCATGGAGCCTCAGAAGAAGCTGGTGCTTGAAAATATCAAGCCGGGTTTCAAATATGAGGAACCCGGAAGCATTTATTCATATGATGATGCGATAAAGAGATACCAGATCGCGCTTGTAAATGCCATGACCTGTGGAAGAAAAGATTCTGAAAAGGCATATCTGTGCCTGAAGATGGGCTGGGTCATCAGAGGTAAGGGCGAGAGTCTTGATAAAGAAGCTGAGGACTATGAAGCACAGTTGAAGAAGTGCAACGATGACGAAAATGAAGCTCTGAAACTTGCGTATGAAGGATTTAAGACAGCCCGCATGAAGGAAGAATTCCCGATGGCAGGAATGGAACAGACTACGTTTGATTATGTGCTATCTGTTTTATGTATGAGATTTGAAGATTACCTTAATGCAGCAAAATTGGTTTCAGGTATTATAGGCAGCAGAGTTGCCGGTCCGAAGATAAAGGATATGGCTCGCGACCTGAAGGAAGAGATTATAGAACACCAGAAGGCAAAAGAAGAAGGCTAACAGTCTGAAACATAATTAAAAGCCCGTGCTTCGTAAGAGGCACGGGCTTTATTGCGGTGCGCCTAGCGACGCGGATATTTGTTATTTTTTATTCCTCTTCTGAGTCAAAGCTTGAGAAGCTGAAAGTTGAAAACTTGTCGGAAGAAGGATCCTTCTCGACATTGTTTTCTGCAGGCTTTGCTGTTTCGCCGATGATCTTGTCTTCTGTGGAAGCTGTCTCAACAGTTTCCTTTGAGAAGTTGAGCGGTACATACTCACGCTTTGCAGCAGGAGATACGTCCTTTGCCTCTGCTTCGCTCTTAAGGAATTCCTCAAGATCATCATTTACATCGCGGTCGGAATCTTCAAAGGAATCTTCGTTATCGCGTTCTTTCAGGTAATAATATGTTCCTGCGGCAGCAGCGCCTGCAAGAAGTGCAAATGTAATTAATCTACCGAGTTTTTTCATCATTCCCTCTTTCCTTGTTACAAAGAAAACGAACAGTGCTTTTATACCTTATACCAATTCAGTATTATAGGTTATTTCAAAAAATAAGTAAAGAATCTGCATTTATGGTATCATTATCCTATTGTTTATAGGGTTTATAGAAAAGAGGATGTTTTGAGACGTTTATCATATAGATTATTTGCGATATTTGTAATGACTGTGTTGAGTGCGACAGCACTTACAGGCTGTAACGGAGGAGAAAAGCAGGAAATTGTCCTGACTTCGGAATTTAAGGATGATGAGATCCTTCGTATAGATACGGAAAGCTGTTCCAGATCGGAATTGCTGGTTTACCTTTATTCTTCTGCGGATAGTTATGAAAAGGCATTTGGCGATGGTATCTGGGACAGAGAGATTGACGGAGTGACCCTGGGTAATGAGTTGAAGGACACGACTCTTGCGCGGATCGCCCAGGTTAAGTCCATGAATCTCCTTGCTGCAGACTGGGGGATTAATCTGGATATTGATGAGCAGGCTGATGTGAAGAAGGCAGCAGAGACATATTTTGGCAGCATTTCTGATAAAGAAAAGTCATCTCTCGGTATCACAGAAGAGATGATCCAAAATATGTACACCGAGTATGCGATTGCGGATAAGGTTTATAATCAGATCACTCAAAATGTAAATCCGGAAATCAGTGATGATGAAGCCCGGACTATCACAGTTAAGTGCATTCTGATACGAAGCAGCTCGACAGACGAGAACGGAGAAATTGTACCTCTGAGCGATGAGGAAAAGGCTCAGGCGGAAAAAAAGGCACAGGAAGTTCTTACAAGAGCACAGAATGGTGAAGATTTTGACAGCCTCACAGAAGAATATAATGAAGACTCGGTCAGCACCTACACCTTTGGTAAGGGAACGATGCCGGAGGCATTTGAAAAAGCGGCATTTAATCTGGACACAGATGAGATAAGCGGTATCGTCGAGACAGAGTACGGTTATCACATCATCAAGTGCGTAAGTACCTTTAATGAAGTTGAGACTGATGCAAACAAGGAAAGGATCGTAAAGGTCCGTAAGTCCGAGGCATTTAACAGAGTCTACAATGATTTCGCAAGAAAGCTCCATGTAATGTTGAACCGTGATCTTTGGAACAGCGTCAAGATGGACTCGGACGCTGAGTTTGCAGATAAAGGCTTCTTTGAAGTGTATGATGATGTTTTTGGCGTAGAATAAATTTAAAACATTGGTCTTACTCAGTGCAGGTCATATATTCAAAGTGTGAGCTTAGTGTCTGTCCGAGCCGTGACAAGAGATAACTACATCCCCGTACGTGCCTGCATACATTGCTAGGTTACTGTTCACTCGCTTTCAGCTCGCGACAGTAACAGGTTTTGCCAATTAAATCGCCTTCGGCGATGAGCAAAACCTATATGGCTATTCATATTTGTTGGTCACAAACTCCGCAGCAAAGTGCTCCGTTTGCGTCTGAACTATAACGTTGCTAGCACTCTATTTAAAAGAGTGCTAAAAATTCATTGACTTTTATTTTATAGGGAATTAAAATTATTTTTGTTGAGACAAAAATACCGCGCAAGGCGGAAAAATGTGGAAAGGACGTGCAAAACTATGGCAGAAAGACACGGAAATCTTTCAATAAGCAGTGAAAATATATTCCCTATCATAAAGAAATGGATGTACTCCGATCAGGATATCTTTATCCGTGAGCTCGTAAGTAATGGATGCGATGCGATCACAAAGCTGAAGAAGCTCGAGATGATCGGTGAGTATCAGGCTCCGGCAGAAGAAACAGACGGAACAGAGGGATCAGGTCTCAAAGGCAGAGTTGACGTACAGGTCGACAATAAAGCAAAGACTCTGAAATTCATCGATAATGGTATCGGAATGACCATGGATGAGGTAGATAAATACATCAACCAGATCGCTTTCTCCGGTGCAACGGAATTCCTTAATAAATATAAGGACAAGGCTGATAATGATCAGATCATCGGTCACTTCGGTCTCGGTTTCTACTCAGCATTTATGGTAGCCGATAAGGTAACGATCGACTCACTCTCATATCAGAAAGATGCAACACCGGTACATTGGGAGTGCGAGGGTGCAGGCACAAACTATGATATGACAGATGGTGACCGTACACGCGTAGGTACAGAGATCACACTTTACCTCAATGATGACAGCCTTAAGTATTGTAATGAGTACGGCGTTCGTGAAGTACTTGATAAGTACTGCTCATTCATGCCGACAGAGATCTATCTCAAGGATGTAAATGCAGAGCCGCCCAAGCCTACAAAGGATAAGGACGGAAACGAAGTACCGCCTGCAGCACCGACTCCGATAAACGATACAAATCCTCTCTGGACAAAGACTCCTAAGGATTGCACAGAGGATGAGTATAAGGACTTTTACCGTAAGGTATTCCAGGACTACAGAGAGCCTCTTTTCTGGATCCACTTGAACATGGACTATCCGTTCAACCTTAAGGGAATCCTTTACTTCCCTAAGATCAACATAGAGTACGAGTCTATCGAGGGAAAGATCAAGCTCTACAATAACCAGGTGTTTGTAGCAGATAATATCAAGGAAGTAATCCCTGAGTTCCTGATGCTCTTAAAGGGTGTCATCGACTGTCCGGATCTGCCGCTTAACGTATCCAGAAGCGCACTTCAGAATGACGGCTTTGTGACAAAAATCGCAGACTACATCACAAAGAAGATCGCTGAGAAGCTTTCCGGCATGTGCAAGACCGATAAGGAAAATTACGAGAAGTACTGGGATGATATAGCTCCCTTCGTAAAGTACGGCTATCTCAGAAATTCAAAGTTTGCTGAGAAGATCAATGACTTCATCCTGTTCCACGATATCAATGGAAAGTACCTCACACTTCCTGAGTGTCTGGATCTCCCGACAGAAGCTGCTGATGAGACAGAAGCAGTTGATACCGAGACCGGCGAAAAGGTTGAGGCAGAGGTTGTAGATGAGTCTGCAGAAAAGAAGGACGAGTCAGAGGAAGAAAAGAAGGACGAGTCAGAGGAAGAAAAGAAAGAGACGATCGTATATTATGTAACTGACGAAAAGCAGCAGGGTCAGTACATAAATATGTTTAAGCATGCAAAGATGGACGCAGTTATCCTTAAGAATAATATCGATACTCCGTTCATGCAGCAGCTCGAAGCAAAGAATCAGGGCGTAAAGTTCCTCCGTATCGACTCAAATGTAACCGATGCAATGGCTTCCAAGGAGTCAAAGAAGGAGCAGGAAGAGTTTGCAAAGTCAGCAGAGACTGTACAGGGACTTCTTCGCAAGGCTCTTAAGAAAGAAAAGCTCGAGGTTAAGATCCAGAAGCTCAAGAACAAGAAGGTAGCTTCCATGCTTACCAGATCCGAGGAGACCCGTCGTATGCAGGATATGATGAGAATGTACTCTGCAGGAAGCGGTGCAATGGATGATATGTTTAAGGATGATGACGGACAGACGCTCGTCCTCAACGCAAACCATCCGCTGGTAAAGAAGGTGATGGAGAATCCTGATGAGGAAAAGAGTAAGCTCGTAAGTGAGCAGCTTTACGATCTGGCACTCATTGCAAATAAGCAGCTCTCACCTGATGAGATGGCAGCATTCATCGAGAGATCAAATACGATCATGATGTCCTACAGCGGACTGAACTAATATTCAAAAATGGTATAAAAGTAATGCAGGAGAGCCCTGCGGAAGGTGTGTAAAAAAGCACTTTTCGCAGGGCTTTTTTACGATCAAATCCCTAATGAAACACAAAGAATATGTCGAAAATAATCAGAGGAACACCGTTGGTATATCTTAACAAGTTTGATCATGTAAAGAGCGAGGTGCAAATGTCTGACGAAAAATATCTGATCTCTGTGATAACACCTTTTCGAAATACAGAAAAAGAGCTTTTTAAGAGAGGTTTTGAATCGTTAAAAAATCAGTCCATCGGATTTGAAAATCTGGAATGGATCATTGTGATCCATAATTCTGAGAAAAAGTACCAGACATTCGTAAAAAAGATGACTGAGGGATATGAAAACATCCGTGTATTTATTCTTAATGACGAATATATGACACCTTCAAGTCCGAGAAATCTCGCTTTGGAAAAAGCTACGGGAAAATATATAGCTTTTATGGACTCTGATGATTACTTTATGGAGAATGGTCTGGAAGACGTCTATAGGTATATAGAGAAAAAACATGCCGATGTAGCATCTTTCCGTGCAGAAACTGAAAAAGAAGACGAGTTTATCGATCTGAATCTCGATATGAGAACTTTCTATGATCAGACAGAAGACTGTATATGTATAGAAAAGGGAAATCCGGAGATAAAGAAGCTGATCACCATAGCGAATATGACAGTATGGAGCAAGATGATCAGGAGAGATCTGATAAAACGCGCAAATCTCAAGTTTGACCTGTCTCTTAGGTACAGTGAAGGTGCATTTTTTTGCCTGACCGCGCTCATAGCATCAAAGAAGACTATCATTCTCCCAAAGATCATTGCATATGTTCATTATCTAAATCACGCAGCAGTGACACAGCAGCAGATCTTTTCGAGGGATGACATCATGACATTCAAGGATGATGTATTGGAATGTGTGAGTTTATCCATCACAAATGGCATTGGGTCGCCTTACTATGCCTGGACTGTACTGGGACTCATAGCGAATATTGTTGAGTCATCGGCGCGGCTTTCAAAAGAAGACAAAAATGCCATTGCGGAAGACGTAAAGATGATCATTGAACTGGTATCACCGCTTAGAGTATCAACAAAGTTTTTTGGCGGAAACGAAGCAGAAAAAGAGATGCTCAGAGTACGTCGTGTACTTCTGGGTGAATATAGCGAGCATAAGATCACAGATGAAGAAAATCTTCAGCGGATACTGAACGAAAACAAGGGTTGTGAGCTTGGACGTAAGTATGGATTTTCGCTTATCAGATCAATAAAAGAGTATCAGGACAGAGTACCTGTAAGTACATATGCAGACTATAAGCCATATATAGATCTCACCACGAAACTTGGGGAATCGGAGATTTTCTATGACGGCAGGATAGTGTCGTATATCAGTTACAAAGATTCTAAGGGGAATTGCATATTAATGCCCCAGTCTGCTCAGGTCATAAGCAGAAACCGTCGTTTCTTTATAAGCGCACTTCGAGGAACAGAGGGAAGCACCTTTGCAATGTTTGAAGGTATGCCTGTAAATGAGCGCATCAAATTTAAGGACGGCGGAGAACTGAATACCATATGGGGAGAAGTGCTTGATGAACGCAAGGGACGTGACGTATTTAACTCTCATCAGAGACAGAATAAATATGGTACATTAACCTGTCCTTACGAAATAATGTATCCTCAGGAAAGAGCTGATTTCACATATGTGAGGTTCTTATTTGCGTTGGCAGAAGAAAATGTTACTCACATTATGGCTACATCAGCGCAGATGGTCTATGAGCATCTGGAGTATCTGGAAAAGAATTACGAGAGCCTGATAAATGATCTCGAGAAAGGTGAGATAACAGGTGGTGCTGAGATTCCGCCTCAGGTTAAAAAGACTCTGAAAAAGCAGTTAAAGGCACAGCCGGAGAGAGCGGCTGCGCTTAGAAAGATTTTTGATCAGGGCTTTGACGATATACTGTTAAAGATCTGGCCGGGATTAAAGCGGATATCCGCAATAGGAACAGGGAGTTTTGCGGAATACGTGACAAAGATAAAGCGTTTCGGTAAAGATGTGCCTTATAATAACGGATATCTGTTGACAGCTGAAAGTATAATCGCGGAAGCAGAGGAAGATAATACAGATGTATATACGCTTCTGGAAAATGAATCATTTATCGAATTTGCGCCGGAAAGCGGTAGAGGAAAGATCGTGTCGGCTGAAGGCGTAAAGCCCGGACGGCGGTACGAGATACTGCTTACCAGTGAGTCCGGACTATATCGCTTCAGAACCGGAGATATAGTAGAAATAGACAGGGTCAGAGACGGACATGTGTACTTAAGATATTGTGGGCGGTTATAACCGGCAAAGCTAAATAAATGTAACAGTTCACACGTAAACGGAGCACTACGCTGCGGATGCTACGAACACTTAGCGAACGAATGTGAGCTTAGTGAGAGTGTATGCTTTAGCTGGTTACGACCAAGAAAGATGAAAAGCTATTGGATTTTGCCCATCGCCGGAGGCGATTTAATTGGCAAAATCCGTTACGTGAGCGAGCTGGAAGCGAGTGAACAGTAACAAATAAATAGCTGCATTACCAAACATCCTGAAGTGCTTCGATCTCTTCGGCAGAAAGCTTTCTGCATTCGCCCGGAGCGAGGGTTTCATCCAGACGGAGCGGGCCCATGGAGATACGGCGGAGATAAGTGACACGTTTGCCAACTGCCTTGAAAAGACGTTTTACCTCGTGGTACTTACCTTCCTGTAAAGTTACTTCGATTTCAGAAACACCATTACCTGCTGATAAGATCTTTAAGTCAGCAGGTAATGCTTTAAATGCGGGCCCTTCATCATCGTCAATTAATATACCTGCTGCAAATTTCTGTACATCTTCAGGTGTGACTTCGCCATCGATCTCTGCAAAATAAGTCTTATCTACGTGATGCTTAGGTGACAGCAGACGGTGATTCAGATCGCCGTCATTAGTGATGAGGAGAAGTCCTTCTGTATCACGGTCGAGTCTGCCTACGGGAAAAAGATCCGTGCGATGAGGCAGGGGGAGCAGATCCAGAACAGTCTCCATGCGCTTGTCCTCTGTAGCGGTGATCACGCCGGCAGGTTTATTCATGAGGAAATACTGCATTGTTTCGTACAAAACAGTGACACCGTCAAGTGTGACGGTGTCATTTTCTGTAACCGACATGGAGGAATCGCGAACGATCTCTCCATTGACGGTTACTCTCTTTTTTCTAATGGCGCTTTTCAGGTCGCTTCGTGACCCTGCGCCCATATCTGCGAGAAATTTATCTAATCTCATATCATACCTTTTATTGCTTTTTACTTTTGTATGTCCTCAGCAGTTTGTGCTTTGGGATGTTTTTTATGGTTATTGTCCGTTTTCCTCACCTGCAAGGAGTCCGTTTTCTTCGCCAACAGCGTTGTTTACATTAGCTGCATCACCGTTTACTGCGGGAGCAGCAGGTGCTGTGGGAGTAGGTGTGAGTCCCAGTGCGGCGGTTACATCAGCAGTATGAGGACAGGTTCCTGTGCCCGGGATAACTGTACCCGGTACTTTGAACGGGCAGCTGTCCAAAGCTTCCAGCCCGGTTGCGGAGCAGATATATCCGGAATGAATGCTCGTATGTGAATAATCACAGTAGTCGGTCGGAGCGTTGTCTGATGCAAAATATTCAGAGTAAGTGTTTCCATCTGCTGTACAGACACCGTCTACCGCGAGCTTTCCGGATTGCTTGCAGACAACCTTTGAAACAATGCCGGAAGGCTGAACGAATTCTTTACGGTTTAAGTTTTCATGGATCTTTTCCATGACACCACGCCACATTGTGCGTGCGAGGCGCTGCTGATCCTTGGTAGTGAGGTCCACATTGTTGTCAAATCCAGCCCAGGTCGTGCAGGTGTAGTACGGTGTGTATCCTGCGAACCAAACGTCGTTTTCATCAGAGGTTGTACCGGTCTTACCTGCAATTGGCTGTGTTCCGAAGTTTACGGAAGCGCCGGTTCCCTTTGTTACAACGTCCTCCATGGCGCTGGTAAGCAGCCATGCTGTAGTGGGTTTTATTACCTCATGAGTATCCGGCTCGTATTCCAGGAGCACATTTCCGTCGTGATCCAGGATCTTTGTATAAAAAGTAGGTTCAATGTATGTACCGCCGTTAGCGATAGCAGCGTAGGCTGCGTTAAGCTCGATATTTTTTACACCGTCCGTAATACCGCCGAGTGCGAGAGCCTGTGAAATATCGGACAGAACCTTGCCGTCTTTTGTAACCCGGTTCTCAACAAGGGTTGTGAAACCGAACTTTTTCAGGTAATCAAAACCGAGCTGCGGTGTGATATCTGTAAGAGTCTTTACAGTAACGATATTAAGTGACTGCTCGATACCGTAACGTAGAGTACAGATGCCCTTGTAGCCTTTGTACCAGTTGGAGACCGGTCGGCCGTTTGAGTAGTTAAAAGGTTCATCCACCTGTGTGGTGGCGAGTGTCATTCCGCCGGCATCCAGTGCAGGTGCATAGGTAGAAACAACCTTAAATGTAGAACCGGGCTGACGCATGGTATCGGTCGCACGGTTAAGAGTGAGGCTCGCTTCTTTTTTACCGCGTCCGCCGACGATCGCTTTTACATATCCTGTAGACTGATCGGCAACCGTCAGAGAAATCTGGGGCTGCGGAGCCGTGGAAAGATTGTCGGATACGAGAGTGTAGCCCTGGTTCAGGATGGAAGCCTTGTAAGCATCGGCAGCCGCCTGCGCCTCTTCCTTACTGTCAAAGAGTCGGTGTTTATTGTAGCCGTTTTCAGCAAACCATATAGCCATCATCTCTGATGAATAGTTTTCGTAATTACCCTCGGAATCCTCCACTGTAAGTCTGTAATCCAGGAGATATTTTGTTCCAGCCGGGTAGTTTTCTTCGTTGCCTGTGAAATCATCACAGATCTTTTGAATCTTAGGATCCTGAGTCGCATAGATGCTGAGGCCGCCGGAGTAAAGCTGGTTGTAGGCCTGTGTATCGGTGTATCCGAGCTTTTCTGTGAGATCTGAGAGGATCTGTTTTGTCAGAGCATCTACAAAATATGAATTAACAGTATTGTTCTCAGTCTGAGCATTTATAGTCTGGATACGAGAATAAACATCATCATTTATCGCTTCCTCGTATGCTGCCTCAGTGATATAACCCTGCTCCAGCATGTTGTTCAGTACTTTCTTACGGCGGACTGAATTGTTGTCAGGATGTGAAATAGGATTGTAACGCGATGGATTCTGGGTGATAGCAGCGATTACAGCATCTTCTGAAAGGTTTAGATCAGAAACATTTTTATTGAAGTAACGGAGCGATGCAGCCTGTACACCGAGAGTATTCTGACCGAGGTTTATGGTATTCAGATAGAGCTCGAGGATAGTCTCTTTTGTGACATTATCCTGCTGCTCGAGCTCAACTGCCAGGAACTGTTCCTGTATCTTTCGCTTGAGCTTCTCAGAAAATGACGACTCCTTTATCCATTCTGTGAAGACGTTATTCTTTATGAGCTGCTGTGTTATGGTACTGGCGCCCTGTGAGAAATCGTGCGACTTTATACCGGTTACGGCAGCACGTACGATACCGCGCAGATCGATTCCGTTATGCTCATAGAAACGTTCATCCTCGATAGCGACAAACGCATGCTGCAGATCCAGAGGTATCTTGTCGATGGTCTGATAGATACGGTTTGAATCGGCTGCTACGAGCTTCGTTATCTGATTTCCCTCCGCATCATATACGATGGAAGAATAACCGGAAGGCCGTATAACACTTTCATTGATCTCGGGAGAGGAAGCAAGGATTCCTCTGAATACGCCGAGACCACCGGCGGTTCCGGCTGTTCCAATTGCGATGCAGCCAAAGACCACGCACGCAAATGCAGCAGCAATGAATAAGTGTATGAATTTTGGAAGAAGTGATGACAGCTGACGCTGACGCCTTTCAACTCCGTGTTTTCCGTAGTTCATAGTTTCCTTTCGTGTCTGCTTCTTTCAGACGGGATTTTTACTTATAGATATACAGAGTCATTATAACTGACTCCTTTTTAAAAGTACACTTTGAAATAACCAGGATAAAAATGATGAGATATAAGTCGTTTTAATGGTCAGATGTATCCAACTGAAGAGTGCGTGAATATGTAAAAATATACGATGGCAAAAACGACTGAAAAATAGCGGGTTGTTAGGGGAAATATAAACAAAGTGCATTAAGTACAACGAAAATTTAAGTGAAAAGATGACCGTACAACTCGATATGTACCACAAAAGATACAAATTCTGTGCGAACCTCACAAAAATATTGAAAAACCTCGTATAATTCGTCTATACACATTACGGAGGAAGTTGTTCTTTTGTCGGAAATTGACTCTAAAATTAGTATTCTTTACTACATGAAACATTTCATATGTGGACAATGTACAGAATACAGAATAAATGTATAGAACAAGTCGTGATTTTTTTACAATTTATATTTGTTTCAAGTTGTACATTGTGCTACAATAGGCAACGGAGATTCACCGAAGTGCATTAATATTCATACATGATTGGAATCGGTGCATCAAACTTGTTATTTATCTTATGGAGGAAACAAAAAAATGGCAAAGTGGGTTTATATGTTCAGCGAAGGCGACATGACCATGAGAAACCTTCTCGGTGGTAAGGGCGCTAACCTCGCAGAAATGACATCAATCGGTCTTCCTGTTCCGCAGGGATTCACAATCACAACTGAGGCATGTACTCAGTACTACGAAGATGGACGCAAGATCAACGACGAGATCATGGCTCAGGCTATGGAAGGCGTAAAGAAGATGGAAGAAATCAACGGCAAGAAGTTCGGCGATCTTCAGAACCCGCTTCTCGTTTCCGTTCGTTCCGGTGCTCGTGCTTCCATGCCGGGTATGATGGATACTATCCTGAACCTCGGTCTTAATGACGAAGTAGTAGCAGCTATGATCAAGGGAAATCCTGATCCTGCATTCGAGCGTTTCGTATACGATTCATATAGAAGATTTATCCAGATGTTCTCCGACGTAGTTATGGAGGTTGGTAAGAAGTACTTCGAGCAGCTCATTGACAAGATGAAGGCAGAGAAGGGTGTTCAGTACGACGTTGATCTGACAGCAGCTGACCTTAAGGAGCTCGCTGAGCAGTTCAAGGCTGAGTACAAGAAGCAGCTCGGCAAGGACTTCCCGTCTGATCCGGTTGAGCAGCTGAAGCTCGCTATCGAGGCTGTATTCCGTTCATGGGATAACCCGAGAGCAAACGTATATCGTCGTGATAACGATATCCCGTACAGCTGGGGTACTGCTGTAAACGTAATGCCGATGGTATTCGGTAACCTTAACAACGAGTCAGGTACAGGTGTTGCATTCACACGTGATCCTGCTACTGGTGAGAAGAAGCTCATGGGTGAGTTCCTTAAGAACGCACAGGGTGAGGACGTAGTTGCTGGTGTTCGTACACCTATGCCGATCGCTCAGATGGAGCAGGAGTTCCCTGAGGCATATGCTGACTTCATCAAGGTTTGTGAGACTCTTGAGAATCACTACCATGATATGCAGGATATGGAGTTCACTGTTGAGAATAAGAAGCTCTACATGCTTCAGTGCCGTAATGGTAAGAGAACAGCACAGGCTGCTCTGAAGATCGCTTGCGACCTCGTTGATGAGGGTATGAAGACCGAGAAGGAAGCAGTAGCTATGATCGATCCTCGTAACCTTGATACACTGCTTCACCCTCAGTTCGATGCTAAGGCTCTGAAGGCTGCAACTCCAATCGGAAAGGGACTTGGTGCTTCACCGGGAGCTGCTTGCGGTAAGGTTGTATTTACAGCTGATGATGCTGTTGAATGGGCTGCAAAGGGTGAGAAGGTTATCCTTGTTCGTCTCGAGACATCTCCTGAGGACATCACAGGTATGAAGTCTGCAGAAGGTATCCTTACAGTTCGTGGTGGTATGACATCTCACGCAGCAGTAGTTGCTCGTGGTATGGGTGAGTGCTGCGTATCCGGATGCGGCGACATCAACATGGATGAGGAAAATAAGAAGTTCACACTTGGCGGCAAGGAGTTCCACGAGGGAGACTTCATCTCCATCGATGGTACAACAGGTAACATCTACGATGGCGTTATCGAGACAGTAGATGCTCAGATCGCAGGTGAGTTCGGCCGTATCATGGAGTGGGCTGATAAGTATAGAAAGCTCAAGGTTCGTACAAACGCTGATACACCGGCTGATGCAAAGAAGGCTCGTGAGCTCGGTGCAGAGGGTATCGGTCTCTGCCGTACAGAGCATATGTTCTTCGATGAGGAGAGAATCGCAGCATTCCGTGAGATGATCTGCTCTGATACTGTAGAAGAGAGAGAAGCAGCTCTTGCAAAGATCCTTCCTTACCAGCAGGATGACTTTGAGCAGCTCTTCGAGGCTATGGAGGGTAACCCGGTTACTATCCGTTTCCTGGATCCGCCTCTTCACGAGTTCGTTCCTAACACAGAGGACGAGATCAAGAAGCTCGCTGATGCTCAGGGCAAGACAGTTCAGCAGATCAAGGACATCATCACAGGCCTTCACGAGTTTAACCCGATGATGGGTCACAGAGGATGCCGTCTGTCCGTAACATATCCTGAAATCGCAGCTATGCAGTCCCGTGCTATCATCCGCGCAGCTATCAAGGTTCAGAAGGCTCACGCTGACTGGTCTGTAGTTCCGGAGATCATGGTTCCGCTCGTAGGCGAAGTTAAGGAGTTCAAGTTCGTTAAGGATATCATCGTAAAGGTAGCTGATGAGGAGATCAAGGCTGCAGGCGCTGACCTTAAGTATGAGGTTGGTACAATGATCGAGATCCCGAGAGCAGCTCTTACAGCTGATGAGATCGCTAAGGAAGCTGACTTCTTCTGCTTCGGTACAAACGATCTGACACAGATGACATTCGGATTCTCCCGTGATGATGCAGGTAAGTTCCTCAATGCTTACTATGATGCAAAGATCTACGAGAACGATCCGTTCGCAAAGCTTGACCGAGCAGGTGTAGGTAAGCTCATGGATACATGCCTGAAGCTTGGCCGTCCTGTAAACCCGAAGCTTCACGCTGGTATCTGTGGTGAGCACGGCGGAGATCCTTCTTCCGTAGAGTTCTGCCACCAGATCGGTCTTGACTATGTATCCTGCTCACCGTTCCGTGTACCGGTAGCAAGACTCGCAGCAGCACAGGCAGCTATCGCCGAAGAAGCATAAAAAACATATAAACACATTGTCCATACGATAAAAGTCCCTCGGATCGCAGAATAGCTGCGGTTCGGGGGATTTTTTACGTAGTTCATACGCACAGCCCATTCGCGTTTGGGATCTGCTCTTGACCTGTGCGTTAGAACTACATAAGCGGCATATCTTGCCGGGCGATTCCGAGATAGCTTACCTTATGGAGACACAACCCGCATACCTTACGTAGTGGCAGTTGGTGAAAAACGTTACAGTTCATGAGTAGTAGGATAGTACCGAATCAATAAAACACTCACTATGTGGGGGCGAGTCAGGTTGTTATACAAAAAGCTACCTTTCCACTGACAATAAAGTTGTTTAGGCAATATTGCGGAAGAGAAAGGGAACTATGGCGAAGAAAGAATATTCGCTCAAATCAATCGCATTCAGTTTCTGATATTACATAGTCTGCTATGTCTTCGTCGTCCCAATCCGGATACTTTTCGATAGCTTCACGGGTGCAGTGTAAGAATTCAGGAGTGATTTTCAAAAGCTTGACTAGGATTTCATCAGATACTAATTCGTTACTGTCGCGGATTAGTTCAACAACTTTACTGTATTTACCCAACACCCGTTCATCTGTGGCAAACACGTTTAAGTTCATATACTCATTCCTCCTCTCTTGATTTCCTTTAACCTTTTTCACCGCATTATCAAGCATCTTAGCGTAATCGGATTCCGGTGCATTTCCGTCCATGTAGGACAGCATATCTTTGATCTCATCGCTTACTTCGTGACCTTCTTTATCTTTTGTTCCCTTGGTATTAAGGATGATCCTTTTTGCGTGGTCTTTCATCTTTATGCTGCTGTCCCAGCTGCATATTGTTTCAAAGGGATACATGTACCAGCTTTTACCGAAAGGGTCATATGTTGTTATAAAGATGATAAAACTATCCTTGAGAACACCGTAGTCATCACCTTTATTTACGATATCGACATCTATCGAACCCTGATAATACCTAAACCGCTTACCAAGAAATCTTCTTTTGGATGCCTGCATTTCCACATCATAGACCGTGTTCTCATCATCTTCCACATATACATCCATGCGGATTCCTCTGGAATCATAGCCGGTCTCGATGGTTTTCTCTGATGTAAGCACCTCTATCTTGCGGATTTTCTTTTCGAGGACCATTTCCAGCAATGGTCGTACATACTTTGGATCCGCCATCACCGTCTGAAACATATAGTTATCAGTGATGGTGAGTTCATCAAAGGGTTTCTTGGTTCTCTTTTTCTGTTCGGTCATTAATTATGTTGCCTTTCTCTAATACTATCATTTAGTGACGAGTGTCTCAATAACCGTACATAGAGGCGTTTAATAAGATGCTATGTGCAGCCGTTTTTCGATTAATTATTTATATTGAAAATATTGTATAAGGGAATTTTGTGAGCGAAATGCTCAAGACACCTCTTATGTAAGAAATTGAGGCTTTTCGACTATAGCACTTGTTGAAGAGGCTGTAAAGAACCGAGATAGAAAATCATTGCTGTGAAAATATGTTGGACTTCAACACTATGATGATAGGGAGGGATGAAAGGACGCTGAATTCTTCTATTATTTTATGTAATGAATAACATACTGTCTGGCAGCACATTGTGGGAGGCGTTATCCTCAGATTATTTTCGGCGGATAACGCCTCCTTGACTGTGTGTCTCGGAAAAAAGGGGAGCAAAAGTTTACAAAATATTATTATGTATAATTTGCAAAGATGCTTGATGTGCTATAATATACTTGATTTTGCAAATAACTCGTAAATGGAGGGCATAATCATGCTTTTAGAATTCAAAACTAAGAATTATAAGTCATTTATAGATGAGATGGTATTTTCTATGACTCCTGCACCAAAACAGAAGGGCTTGGATTATAGTATTTTTTCTATGAAATCAGGCACTAGGTCATATAAAGGACTGAGTACTGCGGTAATTTATGGTCCGAATGCGTCTGGAAAAACAAATGTGATAGGGGCAATGGATACTTTTAGGTCGATTGTACTTCGCGGAAGTATTCGTAATACGGATGTTGCATCGCCAAATGCGGCCGCATCAGCATTGGAATTAATTCCTAATTGCAATGGGACAAAGGAGAGTACAGATTTTTCCTTAAGATTTCTGGATGATGGCTTGTTAGTAGAATATTCAGTCAAGGCTGATCTGGGTTCTTTTATGGATACTGAATATCCACGAAAAATTTTAGAAGAAAAGCTGACAGTGAATGAGAAGCAGGTGTTTTTAAGAAATGATGAATTGGTTGTGAATCTTCCGTCTGTGATCAAAGAGTATGTGAATAAAAGTATAAAACGGAAGACAGCAAAGATGCTTGAATTAGCTGTGGACAGTCTGTCTGATACGGAGCTTTTTTTGTGCAATGGATTTAAGTCAATCTATGCACAGGAACTGGTGAAGAGAATTTTGTCTTGGTTCAATGATAAGTTTATTGTAGTATATCGCTCCGATGACATGAGGTTGGTAAGGAAGTTTGCTGATCCGAAATCAAATACTGTTTATGTTGAGACAACACTTACAGAGGCGGCCAGAGAGTTTGGTATTACCGGTAATGCATTGGGATATAAGTCCACAGGGAATGATGACGCAGAAGATACAGTTCTTTGTTCGATTATTGGAAATAAACTGCTTCCTGCTGAGTTGTTTGAATCATATGGTACTATTCGTTTCATCAATGAGTTTCCGTTGGTTATCCGTGTATTACTAAATGGCGGTACTCTTGTTATGGATGAATTTGATGCGTCTATTCATCCAATGGCGCTTATGAACATTATCAATGTATTTCATAATGATGATATCAATAAGAACCATGCCCAACTTATATTCAATACGCATAATCCTATCTTTCTGGATTCGTCTCTGCTTAGGCGTGACGAGATAAAATTCGTAGAGAGAGAAGATGAGACTGGTAACAGTATTCATTATGCACTTTCTGATTTTAAGACGGCAGATGGCATTCGTAAGGGCGAGGACTATATGAATAATTATTTTGTCAGCAGGTATGGCGCGATAAAGGATGTCGATTTCAGCCCTATGCTCGAAAAGGTTATCGTAGGAAACGAGGTGCCTGGAGATGAGTGAGAAGCTGGAAACAAAGAAATACGTCTTTACAGTTGAGGGTGAAACAGAGCAGTGGTATCTGCAATGGCTGCGGGATCAGATTAATCAATGTGAAATCGAAATTTGTGAGGATAATGCAAAATGAATTATAAGGTTATAGATAAAGAGACTTACTATAGAAAGGGCGTCTTCCGGCACTTTACAGAGGACTGCACATGTTCGACTTCTATGATAGCGAGGATTGATGTTACTGATCTTGTTCGTTATTCCAAAATGACCGAGACAAAGTTCTACATCAACTTTCTTTATATCCTGTCAAAGGTTCTAAATTCTCGCGAGGATTACAGGATGGGGTATCTTAGGGAAAAAGACGAACTGATCTGTTATGATGTGATCAATCCCATACAGTATATCTTTCATAAAGATACAGAAACCTTCACGCTTGTCTATACGGAATACGATGAAGATTATGAGAAATTCTACGCTGCGGCTCTGCGGGATGCTGAAGAGGCAAAAAAGACCAGAGAATACGGTTTTGATATTATGAATCATCCCAACTGGTTTGATGCGTCATGTATACCTTGGTTGTCCTATGATTCCATGCATCTTGAATTGCCCGACGTTCATATGTTTTTTGCGCCAGTCGTCAACTGGGGAAAATACAAGGAAGAAAACAGCAGACTTGTCATGCCTGTTACTGTCCGTCTGAATCATGCGATTGCTGATGGCTACCTGGTAGCGAACGTATTCCGTCTCCTGGAGCAGGAAATTCAGTTGTTTGCCGGGCTTTAATCAACAACTTCCTGTTTGTTGAGTTCTTGACTGACATTGTCTCGTTTTGTCTCGTCTCGACCGACATTAGCACTTTTCTTATAGATTTAACGGTACTATTATTATCATAGACAACTAAATACTGAAAGCCGATGACATGTATGAAGTCATCGAGATGCCTGAATGAAGATAAAAGAAAAATACACCTACTATGTGCCAATAAAGAGGATTACGTACATAGTAGGTGTATATGATTTTGCAGTTAAATCTGAATCAGGTCAGATTTTCCTCAAAGAATTTTTCGAGGTCCATTGCTCCAAAAGGGATACGGACAATCTCTACGCGTTCACGGTCTTCGTCAACCAGATAGAGAACAGCATAATTGTCAACGTTCATGCGTCTCATACCGAGACTTGATCAAGGCTCATAAGGAACAAGAGGATTCTTTTTCGGAAATTTGTTGAGCTTTTTTATAGCGTCACGGATACGATTGATTTGTCCTTCAGCATTGTCTCTCGAACCTAAATTATATGCGATGTACATAAAAATGTTACGAAGATCGTCTTTTGCCTCATCAGAGTAGCAGACAAAAAAATCACTCATATGCCAAATTCCTCAGAGAGCATGCGATCAACGTCTTCAACAGAATGTGTGCGTCCATTTTTGATGGAATCAACACCTTTTTGCAGCTCTGCATCAAACTCAGCTTTTGTGATGCCTTGAGCAGAGAACTGATTTATGTCAGGGAGCTTTGGTTGAAAAGGCATTCCTTTGACGAGAACTATCTGGCTATAAAGCATTTTAATCGCCTCTGAAGGAGAAATTCCAAGCTGTGAGAGGATTGCTTCGGCGTTTTCTTTGAGTCCGGTATCTATACGGGCATAAACTGGTGCTGTATTTGCCATAATAATCACGCTCCTTTCATTCAAATATCTTTGATGAAAGTATAACATTCTGTGATTGCAAATGCAAGCATACGCAAGCGGAACGAACTGATAACCAGAAATACAATTTAATACTGAAAGCTGATGACAAATTATGAAGTCATCGAACTACCTGAAAGTTAAAGCTCTCTGAAGTGTCAATAAAAGGCACTTCGGCAGGGCTTTTTCTTATACGGCCGTATATTCAAAGTCAGTCGACGGGCTTTGGATTTGTAACTAAAAACTGTTTTTATGAGAAAGGAGATCCAAGATTACAACCGCAATGAAGAGAAACATAAGAAGCGTGAATTCCGTTGCCATGATCCAAGAGGATATCTCGAAGGCGCTGAAAAGCACCAAAGAGCGGATATATATAAGTGGCTAGGAGTATACATTGACATCTATGGATACTATGCTAAAATTGTTTTTAGTAAAACATATTTTAGCAAAGATAGTTTTAGTAAAGAGAATTATTAGTGGGAGAAATAAGTATGTTTATAGGAAGAGAACATGAAATGAGTGTGCTGGAGGAAACATATAATCAGCCGGGTTTCCAAATGACTGTTATTTATGGTCGCAGACGTATAGGTAAATCTACCCTTATCACAGAATTTATTAAGGATAAGAGAGCGTCATATTATATAGCAGCAAAATCTAGCTTAGAAGATAATGTTAAAAAATGGAGTGCACAATTCATTTCTGATATCGTACCAGAGATGGAAGGTGTAGAGTTTTCGGATTTGGAAGGCTTCTTTAAGTTTGTAGGTAATATTTGTAAGGATGAAAAAACTGTAATCGCTTTGGATGAAATACCATATATTGCCGAAGTGGACGAGTCTTTTCTATCAAGATTTCAAGGTGCGATTGATTCAATTCTTAGTAAGAAAAATATATATCTTATTATTAGTGGCTCTGCAATTAGTTTTATGAAAAAAAAGATCTTGAGTGAAAAGAGCCCACTGTTTGGCAGACGTGATAATCAAATTTTTTTAAAACCATTTGATTATCTAGATTCTGCTAAATTCGTGCCTAAATACAATAATGAGGAAAAGGCTGTTGTATTTGGTGTAACTGGAGGAGTCGCAAAATACTTAACACTTTTTGATGACTCTGTTTCGTTAGATGATAATCTAATTAATAATTTTTTTAAACCATCCGGTTACCTCTATGAAGAACCATACAATTTGCTTATGCAAGAGTTTCGAACGGTTAACACATACAATACAGTGATTGAGGCGTGCTCAGGTGGAGCAAATAAAGTAAATGAAATTGCTGACAAAGTACATGAGTCGACCGCTGCGGTTTCATATACTATAAAGAATCTTACTACAGTTGGAGTTTTGGCAAAAGTTTCCGCCATAACAGATGAAAAGAACAAAAAGAAGGTTAACTATGAAATCGTTGATGGCATGTATCGGTTTTGGTATAAATTCATACCTAAGGGGCGTGCGGCCATCGAGATGAACCGCGGAGAAGTTTACTATAATACGTACGTGAAGAACAATTTGCATGATTTCATGGGTGAGATTTTTGAAGATATGTGTAGATATTACGTTCTTTCACACGGGCTAAATGGAAAGCTGAAATGCATGACTACAAATGTAGGAAAATGGTGGGGGATGGGACATGATCGTATTCCAACAGATATTGATGTTGTTGGAATTGATGAAATTGGAAAGAAGGCAATTCTTGGAGAGTGCAAGTTCAAAAATGAACAGATAGATAAGCCGGTTTATGAAGACCTGATGAACAGAAAGGGGCTCATTGATAGAAAATTCGAGGAAGTTCAGTATATGTTTTTTTCTTTGTCAGGCTTTTCTAAGTGGGTTATTGAGAACGCTGATGCTGAGAAGGTATCATTGCTAACATTAGATGATTTGTATAGCTGAATGCGAAAAAAACATTAGGTGATATATATTGATAGATAAATTTAAGTTTATCGTTTTTATAAAGGGTGATGGCTAATGGAAAAAATAATAGCGGCTTGTGGAAATGATTGTGCTGCCTGTCCAAGGTATGTTGCACATCCAGGTTATAAGACGAGCGGAGAACTCCGTCACACTGCAGAGTTGTGGATGAAAATTGGGTATCGTGATCATTTGGTGACGAATGAAGAGATTTCATGTACGGGGTGTAAGCCGGAAAATTGGTGCAGATACCGCGTAGTTAAATGCTGCGTGGACAGAGGGATTGACACATGTGCTGATTGCAGGGAATATCCTTGCGACAATATTAAAGAGTGTTTCGAGGTAACAAGGTCTTTTATGTCTAAATGCCGCGAAGTTTGCACAGATGAAGAATATCAGCAATTAAACACAGCCTTCTTTGAGAAAGAAAAGAATCTTTCATATATGAAATAGAATTCTTAAATAATACACCGTCACCGTTTTTTACTTTCTAAATGACATTGGAACTGGGAGCGGTTCATAGAGGAAACGCAACAGCTTCGTTGTATAGCTTCTGTAATACTCTAATAAAAGTATCAAGACTCTGACGTTGGTCTGCTTTATGAGTGCAGAGGACACATGAAAAAGTATCTTCGCAATTATAGGAAATCCATGCAAACTGTCCGCTGTGGTCATTAAGAAAACCGGGAGCAAGGCAGATCCCTTTACCGGAAGCAACGTTAGTAAGTGTGGTGTCATGATCTGGGCTATTAAAATACTCAATCTTTCCTGATGAAATAAGCTTTTGCTGAACTGAGCGGAGAAGTGTCGGTGAACCGCCACCTACCATAAGAGTGCGACCGTAAATGTCTTCATCAGTAATAAGATTTTTAGATGCAAGAGGATCATTCTTATCACAAATTAAATAAATATGACTCTGAAACAGCTTGTGGACAGTGGTGCCTGCAAGCTGTTTTGTCTGTTCTTCCAAGGCAAATACAATGTCGGATTCATTTTTCAAAAAGCTATCTATGCCGTTTTCATATTGGAATAGAGGTGTTATTTGCACTCCAGGTTCATTCTTTTCGAAGTCCTTTATGGCTTCAGGGAGAAAGTAAAGAGCCTGTCTAACCATAAGACTGATAGTGATATTGTCCTGATATTTCGCACTGAAGTTTTGAGCCTGTTCAATGGCTCTTTTGAGCTCTTCACGCATATTTGAAAGGTAGGTTACAAACTGTTCTCCGGCAGGAGTAAGAGTAGCCCCTTTTCCATTTCTAACAAAAATCTCAAAACCAACTTCCTCCTCAAGAAGTTTTATCTGATATGAAAATGTAGGCTGGCTTACAAACATATTCTCAGCACCTCTGGAAAAGCTCTCTGTACGAGCCAGTTCTATACAATAATCTATTTGTTTTGTTGTCATAGAACACCTCTGATATTTAAAAATTAAATCAACTGTCGAATGTTTCTATTGGATATCATAAAGCCTACGTGAGATAATGTAAACAACAAAGGACAAAACCAATTGGTATAAACAGCTATCTATAGAAAATTTAGATGGAGGAAATACAAATGGCAAAAACATTAATCGCTTTCTTCTCAAGAGCAGATGAAAACTATTTTGGTGGAGCAATGAGATATGTAAAGGTCGGTAACACAGAAATTGTTGTTAATCAGATGAAAGAACTGATAAATGCAGATACATTCAAGATTGAGATGTTAAATCCTTATTCTCCGGTGTACATGACCTGCATTGATGAAGCGAAGAAAGATTTAAGAGAAAATGCTCGCCCAGAGCTTACAAATTACTTGGACAATGTTGATGAGTACGACACCATTGTGCTTGCTTATCCAAATTATTGGGGAACATTTCCAATGGCAGTTGCAACATTTCTTGAAAGATATGATTTTACAGGAAAGACCGTACTTCCGCTTTGTACCAATGAAGGAAGTGGAATGGGTTCTAGTGAACGTGATGTAAAAAAGTATGCTAAGGGCGCAGATGTGAAAAATGGACTTGCAATTACCGGAAGTCAGGCTGCAAATGCGAAAGCATCCGTGGAACAGTGGTTTGCGGCAAATGGATTAATGTAAATAGATAGAGACGGAGGAAAGATTAGTGGATTACCCAAAAGGATATGTTTTTGAATTAATGGCCCAGGGTGGACCTACTGATAATAGAGAGCCTTATTTTAAGGATGCAGTTGATGAAATGATGAGAGCCAGAACTCTTTGCGCAAAGGCGAATGCCTGCATGCCGGATGATCCGTCATATGTAGGTTACTTAGAAGAACTCTTTGGTAGAAAGCTTGATGATGTAAGAATCCTTACACCATTTACCTGTGACTTCGGAAATACGGTAAAGTTTGGCAAAGGGGTATTTATCAACCATTCAGCGATTTTGTCATCATCCGGTGGAATAGAATTTGAGGATGGTGTAATGGCTGCACCTGGACTTAAAATTGCAACGATTAATCATGATGTGAACGAGCGTCACACGAAATATACCTATGGAAAAGTCACTGTAAAGAAAAATGCATGGCTTGGCCTTAATGTAACTATCTGTCCTGGCGTAACCATCGGAGAATATGCAGTCGTTGGAGCGGGAGCTGTTGTTACAAAAGATGTACCTGCATATGCGGTTGTAGGTGGTGTACCTGCTAAGGTAATCAAGATGCTGGATCCAGCGGAACAGAAGGAATAATGTTATGGGTGAAGAAGCAAAAATTTCAGAACTATATAAAGACTACTGGGATTATATGATAGAGAAAAACATAGAAGGTCTCAGAAGTCTTATGTCTTCAGATTATTGTCTTTATCATATGACTGGTGTGAAGCAGTCTACTGATGAATTTATAGATGGATTAAGGAATGGTACTTTCAATTATTATTCAGCCGAGCATGAGGACATTGTAGTAAGTGTTGATGGCGATGAGGCAACCATGACAGGAAAAAGTAGAGTAGTTGCTGCGGTTTACGATGGAGGAAAGGGAAGCTGGAGATTGCAGGGAGATTTTACACTTAGAAGAAAAAATGGAAGCTGGAAGTTTACAAGTTCCAGAGCATCAATGTATTAAGGAGGATTTACAAATGGAAAACATCGTATTAAATAATAAATTAGAATGCCCAGTAGTGGGAATTGGCACATTTATGTTATCGCCTGCAGATGCAGAAAATAGTGTGCGAGAAGCACTTAAGATGGGATACAGATTGGTAGATACAGCGAATGCTTATGTGAATGAGAGGGCTGTAGGTCGAGGAATTAAGGAAAGCGGAGTAGATAGAAAAGATGTATTTTTATCTACAAAGCTTTGGCCATCAGAGTATGAAAACGTAAATGCGGTAGACGAAACTTTGGAGCGCCTGGGCGTTGACTATGTAGATTTACTTTACATTCATCAGCCTGCTGGGAACTGGCTCGCAGGATACAGACAGCTTGAAAAAGCATACAAAGAGGGTAAGGTTAAGGCTATTGGCATCTCAAATTTCGAAGGAAAGTATATCGAAGAGCTTGAGACTAAATGGGAAATTGTACCTCAGTTTATTCAGGTAGAAGCACATCCATATTTTACGCAGACAGAGCTTCGTAAGACTTTGGACAAATATGATATTAAGCTTATGAGCTGGTATCCACTTGGACATGGTGACAAGTCTCTTATTAACGAGCCTGTATTTGCTGAGCTGGGTAAGAAATATGGCAAGTCATCAGCACAGATTATTCTTCGCTGGCATACACAGATGGGATTTGTTGTAATTCCTGGAAGCAAGAATGTGGAGCATATCAAGGATAATTTGGATATTCTGGATTTTAAACTTACAGATGATGAGATGGCGCAGATAGCAAAGCTTGATAAGAATGAAAGATATTATCATAGAACAGATGAACAGCTTATTCAGTTTGCTGGTTGGAAACCGGATTTTGAAAAATAAAGTATGTGACCGACATTGTCTCGTTTTGACTCGTTTTGTCGCGTCTCGACCGACATTAGTACTTTTCTTATAGATTTAACGGTGCTATTATTATCATAGACAAGTGAGAGGTAAACAAAAGCCACTCACTTGTTTTTCTTTTACACTTCATGATGTTAGGGAGGCTCTTAGAAGAGCTGATGTGATTTGTGCAAATAATGAGAGGGATGAGAAAGTATCTCTTCAATATAAGGGATATACCTATTACAGAGATAATCCGGCCCTGTCTATTCATGATGCGATAGGTGTGATATTTAATGATTGCGAAATTTGATGCGAGGACTATGAACAACAGAAAATAGTAATAGGAAGGTGATACTTCAAGTTATGAAATTTAAAACAAATAATCGCTATCGTATAGTTTTATGGGTTTGCGCTTTGTTTTATTCGGCAATAGCAATGGGAATGCTTTATGCCCTTGACTACAATATTGAAAAGGGTGATACTGCAAATGTAATGTTCATAATTCTGATCCTTGCATTCTTTATTCTCTTTGATCTGTGGCTTATAGCAGTAGCTACTGAAAGTATTGAAGTGAACGAGGGCTTTATAACGATCCGATATCTTTTCTTTTATAGAAGGACTATTGGCGTAGGGCAGATTACAGAAGTTTTCATCAATACCATGCGTCAGAGAAACATGACCAACAGCTGCGTTGGAATCTATATTGATGGAAAAAGATTGCTGCTTCCGATACAGCCGCACCAATTATGGATAAACTACATAGAGTGGAAGGACTTTGTAACTTCGCTTGGCGTCCCAGTGATACATGAAAATGGAACGAATGAGTGTTGGCCGATTGGTATATTGGGGAAGAGGAGGATAAAAAATTGAACGAAACCCTGAAGGTATTGGAAAACAGAAGAAGCTGCAGAAATTTTAAGCCGGATATGGTAAAGGAAGAGGAGCTGAAAGCAATCCTCGAAGCAGGCACTTATGCTGCGACCGGTATGGGAAAGCAGAGTCCGATCATCATCGCGGTAACAGATAAAAAGCTTCGTGATGAGATCGCCGAGGAAAACAGAAAGATCGGCGGCTGGCAGGAAGGATTTGATCCGTTTTACGGCGCGCCTGTGATCTTGATCGTACTTGCGAAAAAAGAAGTAGGAACGTACCTGTACGATGGATCTCTCGTAATGGGTAACCTCATGAATGCAGCTGAGAGTCTTGGAGTAGCAAGCATCTGGATCCATAGAGCAAAGGAAGAGTTTGAGTCTGATTTCGGAAAGAATATCCTGAAAAAACTTGGTATCGAAGAAGAGTATGAGGGAATAGGTCACTGCGCACTTGGATACGCTGCAGAGCCGGCAAAAGATCCCGCTCCCAGAAAAGATAATTACGTTTATTACATCTAATGATGTAAGAGTTAGTGCTAAAAAGCCCTGCGGCCGAAAAAGACCGCAGGACTTTTCTTTTTGCTATTTGGAATCACAAAATTACCGGTTTGGATGAATTATGCTGCGTTTTCGAGTTCTTCATCTTCTTCGTCATAGCCATAAGGTATGCCCTTTTTGTTGAGCATAGGAGCGAGCTTGTTATAGACTTCCTCAGGTTTTGTTCCAAAGGAGAAAACAACTGCACTATTGATGATCCTGCCTGTTTCCAGCTCTCTTGCTACGTTTCGTGCCATACTGACATTTTCTTCGCAGGGAACGAACTTTGCTCTTACGTTATATCCTGCATCTTCAAAAGGTTTGATATAGGTTTCCATAAGGGAATCGTAATCATCGGCAACCAGAGGGATGATCACGTTGGTTCCTTTCAGCTCTCCTTCAGTAAAGGTTTTTATTGCCTTGTCCATGATCATAACGCTTTCCATGTGAACGGCGTCAGCAGCACATCCGTGAGATTCCTTATATTCAGGTATCAGTTCCTTTATGACATCGCAATCAAGGATGAAAGACTGTGATTCTTCGCTGTCAGGATCGGTAACTTGGGTGGATTTTCCGGAAGCGGGGAGACCAAGTACCAGTTCCATCTCAAAGTTTTTCTTAAGAGGACCGTCGTAAACGTATTTTGCGCGTCCGGTGTCCGGATCTGTGCTCTCGGTTCTGGCAGAACCTATTGTGAGAAATTCATTTAAGACATCTTCGCGAATCTGGTTACGTTCCGGAGTATCGATCTCGGAGGTCTTTCCGTAAAGTGCGATATAGTACGCAGAAAGAGAATCGATCTGCGCGACCACAGGGTGGGCCTTAAGCTCCTCAAGTGACGGATAGTCTTCGGATTTTATGCGGTCATAGAGTTCTTTCGCTTCGTCGGTCTCTATGATCAGGTGCTCGGATGAGGGTTCCCATGTTACGGGAACCGCGCCCTCAACAAGTAAACTTTCAGGTGACTCGTCGGATGCGGTACTTTCGGATGCTGCGCTTGCTTCAGTGGCTGCAGCAGTGTCCTGAACCTCGACGGCAGCAGTGCTTTCTACTGCTTCGGCAGCGGTTGTGCTCTGCGTGACATCTGAGGCAGGTGCTGAGCTTCGGCAGCCTGTGAGGATCATTATTGCTGATATTGTGACACAAAGTGATTTGATTTTTTTACTCATTGTTTTCCCCCTCGTGATTATTGTTAACGTTATTATTTATCGGCTTTGGATATTCAAAAATTTAGAGGTCATAGACAATGATGTAAGAAACGGCTGTGGGTCTTTTTTTAAACAATTTTCCTCAAATCTGTCTCTTATTTGTTAAAGGCTATCAGCCGATGAAAAAATTGGGAATATCAATTTTTTGTTTTTTTCAACTTTGGAATAGGGGTACCAGGAGGTTTTTATGGCTAAGGAAAAGTCCAAAAGATCATCGGTTACATTTATGAACAGTGTAAAAACGCGATTGATCGCAGTAATGATGCTGATATGCGTAGTTCCCATGCTTATTTCTCTGACTATAAGCTATAGGAGTGCAATGTCCAGAGATATAGCTGATGCGCAGGTCAAAGGATATCAGCTTGCGCAGATAGTGGAAAATGAGTTTGAAGCTATATTTATTCAAAATGTGCGCATGATGGAATCCATATCACACAGTAAACAAGTGAAGGAACTGCTTCTTGACCCTGATCATAAAGATATTGATGCTGTTCAGAAGTATCTGATAACCCTTAATGATCATCTCGGCGATGGCAATGACATCATCGTTGAGGATGCGACAGGTCAGCAGATAGTCAGGACATCTGGAACACTGGTTGAAGTCGGCGACCGTGACTTTTTTAAAGAGGCTATGACCGGTAAAGAAGTTATTTCGGAAGTACTTATATCGAGATCTACAGGGTTAAAGATCGTTGTTTTGGCTATTCCGATAAAGGACTTAGAAGATAAAGAAGTTATCGGTGTTGTTCAGAAGTCCTACGATCTATCTTTCCTGCATGGGTTCCTTTCGGGAGCAGTTGATTCTTCAGTCGGAGAGGAAGCGTTCATCGTTGACAGAGATGCAAATCTTATAGCTCATTCGGGATATGAAATACCTGTAGATGAAGAAGCAGCCAATTACAGCAGCTCCGGTTTCATCACTCAGGGTCAGGAGAGCGGAAAATATATTGGAAATGCTGACGGAAGAAAAGTCATAGTAGGCTACAAGAAGGACGATACCACAGGGTGGACAGTAGTTGCAGCGATGGACTACAACCAGACAACATCAGCTGCCCGTAAGAGTGCATGGCTGACTGTCAGTATCGGTATCTTGCTGCTGATCATGGCGATCGGTATTTCCTTTACAATGGCAAATTCTTTCACGAATCCGCTTCACTTACTGAACGATTGTATAAGCCACCTTGCAATAGGTGTATTCGCTCCTATTGAAAAATATACGGATCGTAAGGATGAATTTGGAGAGATAATAAATAATACAAATTCTGTTATAGGTACGTTAAGTGAAATTATAAGTAATATCAAGATTTCTACGCATGAGGTTAATAACTCATCGGAGGATGTGGCAGAGACTGCAAATCAGATCTCACAGACCGCAGAGAGCGTAGCGAATGCTGTTCAGGAAATCTCCTCCGGTGCGGCTCAGCAGGCAGATGAGATCCAGAATGTAACAGAAAATGTTGAAAAGATCAGTGAAGCAAATGGTAAGGTTCAGCACAATACCAGAAGACTGGCAGAGCTTACGACAGACATGCAGAAGGCAAGTACAATTTCTTCTGACAATCTGGGCTCGCTCCAGAAGAGCAGCGAAAAGATGAGTGAGAGCATCACTCAGATTTCCGAAAAAGTCGGTGCGACAGGTGTTGCAGTTGAAAATATCAATTCGAAGGTTGAAGAGATCGCATCTATCGCAACTCAGACGAACCTGTTGTCACTCAATGCTTCTATTGAGGCAGCCCGTGCAGGTGAGGCAGGACGCGGATTTGCAGTAGTTGCAGAAGAAATCAGTAACCTTGCTGATAACTCAAAGAATCTCGCAAGTGCGATCAGAGCAGAGATGGATGTGCTCCTGTCAGAATCCAGCTCGGCAGTTGAGATGGCTGATGCAGTCAGAAAAGAAAACGAGCAGCAGCAGGAGATCATTAATACAACTGTTGATAGTGTAAAGGGAATGATCGATGACATCGAGAATACCGTAAAGAGAGTAAAGACTATCGATGAAGCGGTAGAAGGATGTGTAAGTGCCAACGGTATCGTAGCAGATGCGATGACATCGCTGTCAGCTGTCAGCGAAGAAAATGCCGCATCAGCACAGACCACAGGCGCAGCAGTAGAAGAACTGTCTGCAACAGTAACGACACTCGCAGGAAGCGCAGACTCCCTGAAGGTAATATCCGACAAGCTCAATCAGGATATGTCATTCTTCCAGTAACAATAAGAAATACCGGAAATATCAACTCCCCCGGAACTGAAAGAGGTTCCGGGGGGACAATTTTTTGCAAAACAGCCACTCAATAAACAGCCCGTACATGATATAATCACGATAACTCGCAGAAAGCAAAATCCGTATCAGGGGAAAATGATGCGGGCATAAAGGAGGTTAAATATGCAGTACAGAATAGATGGCGATAATCTTCCGGTGGTAAAGATAGCACTTAACCCCGGTGAAACAGTGTCCTGTGAAGCAGGCGCAATGAGCTGGATGGACGAAGGAATAGAGATGGTAACAGAAGGCGGCGGACTCGGAAAGATGTTCGGACGTATGATGACAAACGAAAATGCCTTCTTAAACCACTACACAGCAAGTAGAGGCGGAGAAATAGCATTTGCTTCCAAAATGCCCGGATCAATAAGAGCGATCGAAGTAACACCCGATAATCCGTTAGTGATCCAGAAAGGTGCATTCCTTGCGTCATACGGAAACCTTGATTCAAAAGTATTTTTCCAAAAGAAAGTCGGAACAGGCTTCTTTGGCGGTGAGGGCTTCCTCATGAGACAGTACTCAGGTCAGGGACTCGTATTCCTTGAGATCGACGGCAGCGCACATGAATACGATCTTCAGCCCGGAGAAAAGAAGATCATAGACACAGGATATCTGGCAGCAATGTCAGCAAGCTGCTCAATGGATGTAGTAACTGTAAAAGGAATCAAGAACGTGCTCTTCGGAGGCGAAGGACTCTTTAACACAGTTATAACAGGACCCGGTCATGTGATCCTCCAGAGTATGCCGATATCATCCCTTGCAATGACCTTGGCAGCACACATACCATCATCTAGATAAATCGTCGATATTATAGATATCGCCGATTAATAAACAAGTATAAAAAATGCAATTATATATAATTTAAACAAAAACAGATAATCATTTTTGGGATTATAAACGAAAAGTGCAATATAGCATTGCAATAAAAAGATTGCAGTGCTATATTCTTTTCGAAAGGTCGGAAACGTTACCGATAACGATACCGACAACGGTTCCAAATTGTATAAGTTTTAATACAGAAAGGAAAAGGGAGAAAATGAAAAAGAAGGTTGTAAGTGTATTACTTAGTACAGCAATGCTCGCAACAATGCTTGCAGGATGCGGAAATAAAGCAGCAGCACCGGCAGGAGGAGATGCACCGGCATCCGAGGCAGGATCAGAAGCAGCATCAGCAGAGGCAGGCGCATCTGAGGCAGGCGCATCTGAGGCAGCTGCACCGGCAGCAAACGCAGGAGAAGGAAAGGTTTATTACTTAAACTTCAAACCGGAAGCAGATGAGCAGTGGCAGAAGCTCGCAGCAGATTACACAGCAGAGACAGGTGTTCCGGTAACTGTAGTAACAGCAGCAAGCGGTGAGTACGAGACAACTCTTCAGTCTGAGATTGCAAAGAGCGAAGCACCGACAATGTTCCAGGTAAACGGACCTGTAGGTCTCAGTAACTGGGTAGACTACTGCTACGATCTCTCTGATGCAGAGATCACAAAGGGACTTACAAGCGATGACTACGCACTTAAAGATGCAGACGGTGTAACACGTGGTGTTGCATACGTTATTGAGTCCTACGGTATCATCACAAATAAGAAGCTTCTTGAGAAAGCAGGATATTCAGTAGATAAGATTCAGTCATTTGATGATCTGAAGAAGGCAGCAGAAGATATCACAGCTCGTAAGGATGAGCTTGGATTCTCGGCATTTGCATCAACAGGTATGGATTCTTCATCAGACTGGAGATTCAAGACACACCTTGCAAACCTTCCTATCTACTTTGAGTATCAGGAAGATGGAATTAATTCCACAGAGGCTATCAAGGGCACATACCTTGATAACTACAAGAATATCTTTGATCTGTACATCAACAATTCCACATGCGATCCGAAGGAGCTCTCCGCAAAGACAGCAGATGACGCAAGAAACGAGTTCCTCGATGGAAAGGCAGTATTCTATCAGAACGGTTCATGGGAGTACAGCAGCCTTGCTGAGAAGTTCTCAGATGACGAGCTTGCAATGCTTCCTATCTACATAGGAGTTGGTGATGAAGCAAATCAGGGTCTCTGCACAGGTACAGAGAACTACTGGTGTGTAAACTCTGAGGCATCTGAAGAAGATATCGCTGCAACACTCGCATTCATGAACTGGTGCGTAACAAGCGAAGAAGGCACAAAGACAATGGCTGAGGATATGGGCTTCACAATCCCGTTCAAGACAGCAGAGGCATCTCCTAACGTATTCGTAAAGCAGGATGCAGACAACACAGCAGCAGGCAAGAAACCGGTATCATGGAACTTCACAACAATGCCTTCTGAAGAGTGGAAGAATACACTTGGTTCTGCACTTACAGCATATGCAGCAGGAACAGGCAGCTGGGATGATGTAAAGACAGCATTTGTTGACAACTGGGCAACAGAGTACTCACTCGCAAACGAGTAAGAATAAATGTAAAAAAGATGTCGGAAACTGACATCAAAAAGTGGGCAGGCAATAAAAAAAGCCTGCCCATATCACTGAATTTTTTCGGAACCGTTTCCGATAAAAAAGATATAAGCCATCAGGCATACAAAAAGACGCATTATCACAAAAACACGAGTTACATACTGTCATCTAAGTTAGAAAGGCGGAAAGCCACATGGAGAAATCAGTTAGAAAATACTGGCCGGTATTTTTATTACCGACACTCATCGCATTCACAATAGGCTTCTTATGGCCGTTTATCTGGGGTATTTACCTTTCATTCTGCAAATTCAATACCGTTAACAAAGTAAAGTTTGTCGGTATTTCAAACTATACAAGAGTCTTTTCAGACAGCACCTTTGTACACGCATTCTGGTTTACTGCGCTCTTCACATTAGCATCCACAGTGCTCATAAATGTAATAGCATTCCTGATCGCAGTACTTCTCACACGCGGTATCAAAGGAACAAACATATTCCGTACCATCTTCTTTATGCCAAACCTCATCGGAGGAATCGTACTTGGTTATATCTGGCAGATCCTTTTGGACGGACTTCTTTCAAACTGGGGACTTCCTCTCCTTGCCCTCAATGAAAAAGCCGGTTTCACAGGACTCCTGATCCTCATGGGATGGCAGCAGATTGGATATATGATGATCATTTACATCGCAGGACTTCAGAACGTAAGCCCGGATCTCATCGAAGCTGCCGAGATCGACGGAGCTACTCCGTGGCAGATCCTCACAAAGATCAAGATACCTATGGTAATGCCCAGTGTAACGATCTGTACATTCCTTACACTTACAAATTCATTTAAGCTCTTTGACCAGAACCTGTCTCTTACAGGCGGTGAACCTGCAAAGAAGTCACAGATGCTCGCCCTGAATATCTACGATACATTCTATGCCCGTTCCGGCGGTCAGTGGAAGGGAATCGGTCAGGCTAAGGCAGTTGTATTCTTCCTGCTGGTTGTAGTCATCGCACTGATCCAGCTCAGAGCTACCAGAACAAAGGAGGTTCAGGCATAATGGCAGTTGTAAATATGGAAAAAAAGCAGGAATCAAAAAAGACACGGATAATAAATATGATCCTGTCAGTAGTATTTGCGCTGGTCTGTGTCGTATACGTTTACCCGATATTTCTGATCGTAACAAATTCACTGAAAATCGAGTCTGCTATATCAACAAATACAGCATTTAAGCTCCCGACAGCAGATACATTTGCAGGAATCGCTAACTATATATACGGCGTTACAAAGATGGACTTCCTTTCATCTTTCCTGTACAGCCTTTTTATCACAGTATCATCAGTAGTACTCATAATCCTTTGCTGCTCAATGTGCGCATGGTATATCTCCAGAGTAAATACACTGGCATCAAAGGCAATGTACTACCTTTGCATCTTTTCAATGGTCGTTCCTTTCCAGATGGTAATGTTTACCCTGGCAAAGACAGCAGATACATTAAAGCTCAACACACCTTTCAATATCTGCATAATCTATCTCGGATTCGGCGCAGGTCTTGCTGTATTTATGTTTACAGGATTTATGAAATCCATGCCTCTTGAAATTGAAGAAGCAGCGATGATCGACGGATGTAGTCCGATACAGATGTTTTTTCGCGTAGTTATGCCGATAACTAAACCGACAACAATTTCTACTGCAATCCTCGAGACCATGTGGGTATGGAACGACTATCTCCTGCCAACACTGGTACTTGATATCAAGAAGTACAGGACTATCCCTATGGATATCCAGTATTTCCGCGGAAGTTACGGAAGTGTGCAGATGGCGCCGATGATGGCATGTATCGTTATCACGATCATTCCTGTGATCCTTCTCTATCTTTTCTGCCAGAAGTATATCATCGAGGGTGTAGTTGCCGGAGCAGTAAAGGGGTAATTGATTATGAAAAGAAGCGCAGGTGTATTAATGCCGATAGCATCACTACCTTCTGAGTACGGTATCGGCAGTTTTTCAAAAGAAGCATATGAATTTGTAGACAACGTGGCAGAGTCAGGACTCAATTTGTGGCAGCTCCTGCCTCTAGGGCCGACGAGCTATGGTGACAGCCCGTATTCTTCTTTTTCAACCTTTGCGGGAAACCCATATTTTATCGATCTTGACAGGCTTGTAGAGAAAAAGTGGCTTACAAAAGCGGAAATCGCGGAATATGATTTCGGAAAGAATAAAGACCGTGTAGATTACGGAAAAATCTACACTTCACGGTTTAAAGTGTTGAAAAAAGCCTTTGAAAAAAGTAATATAGAAAAATCGGCTGATTTTAAGGCTTTTGTAAAAGAAAATGCCTTTTGGCTTGAAGACTATGCTTTATATATGGCAGTTAAAAATTCCTTTGACGGACTTAGCTGGCTCAAATGGGATGAACCAATAAGACGCAGGGAAGAAAAGGCGCTTGCCGAAGCCAGAAAAAAGTTTGCTAAAGAGATCGTATTTTACGAGTTTCAGCAGTTCGAATTTGCGGAAGAATGGAAAGCTCTGAAAGAATATGCTAATGAAAAGGGCATACGTCTTATCGGTGATATTCCGATCTACGTAGCTATGGACAGCGCAGATGCGTGGGCTCATCCGGAGATGTTCCAGTTTGATGAAAATCTGGAGCCAAAGGCTGTTGCAGGCTGCCCGCCTGATGGATTTTCCGCAACAGGACAGCTTTGGGGAAATCCTCTTTACGACTGGGATTATCATAAAGAAACCGGTTTTGAATGGTGGATGAAGCGCTTAAAGAAGTGCTTTGAACTTTATGATATTGTTCGTATTGATCATTTCCGCGGTTTTGACGCATATTATTCCATTCCTTATCCTGCAAAGGATGCAAGGGGCGGAAAGTGGAAGAAGGGACCGGGCTATGAGCTTTTTGCAGAGATGAAAAAGCAGCTCGGAGAACGTGAAGTTATCGCGGAAGATCTGGGATTCCTGACTCCTTCGGTTCGAAGGCTCGTAAAGAGGACAGGGTATCCCGGTATGAAGATATTGGAATTTGCGTTTGATTCCAGAGATGAATCTGACTATCTGCCTCATAATTATGAGCATAATTCTGTAGTTTATACAGGAACTCATGACAATGATACCGTGCTCGGATGGTACAGATCTATCTGTGCAGCGGATCGCAGATTTGCGGAGAAGTACATGGATCTAAAGGGAGTTCCGGAAGAAGAGATCCCATGGAAATTCATAAGAGCCGCGTTTGCAAGCGTGTCCGATATCTGTATCATACCCATGCAGGATTTTCTCGGACTTGGCGGAGAAGCGCGTATCAATACACCGTCAACTCTCGGCAAAAACTGGGAATGGCGTATGCGTAAGAGTGCTTTTTCTAAAAAAATCAGGAAGCGGATAGCCGAGTATGTAAAGCTTTATGCCAGAAATAGATAATGAAATTAAGGGCGGGGCGTGCAAGCCCCGCTTTTAACGGGGGAAGGAAGAGTAACGGCCTGATGAATTCTGTGAATATAAGAGATATAGCCAGGATGTGCGGAGTGGGTGTAAGCACGGTATCCCGGGCTATAAATAATCATCCGGACATAAATCCGGAAACAAAAGAAAAAATACTTCAGTGCATTGCGGATAATAATTATATTCCAAATAACAGTGCACGAAATCTTAAAAGACAGGAATCAAGGGTCATTGCTGTTTTGATCAAGGGTCTGACAAATACCTTCCTTATAGAAATGATCCAGTTATTGGAAAAAGAAATTAAGCGTCATGGATACACTATGGCGCTTGAACGTGTTCATTTTGATCAGGACGAAGTGGATATCGCCCTTGAGCTCGTAAAGGAAAAAAGACTTCGTGGCATCATCTTCCTCGGAGGAGATTTTGAGAACCGCGTAAGTAAACTTAAGGAGCTTGATGTTCCTTTTATCCTCAGTACAGCAGGATCACAGCCGGAAGACATCAGCGAAGATGAGTATTCCTCAGTATCGGTAGCGGATATGGAGGAAGGCTATAAGATGACAGAGTACCTCATAAAGAACGGACATAAGAGGATCGCAATGATCTCCGCTAAAACAGATGATGAGAGTATAGGTAAGCTGAGACTTCGCGGATATAAAAAGGCGCTCGAGGATAATGGTATCCCGTTTGATCCCGAACTTGTAATGTTTATGAGACCGGATATCGAAGACTATTCCATGGAAAACGGCTATGAGGTCACAAAGCAGTTTCTGGCAAAAAAAGTGCCCTTTACAGCTCTTTTTGCCGTATCTGATACGTTGGCGATAGGCGCGATAAGAGCTTTTTACGAAGCGGGGATAAAAGTACCGGATGACGTATCTTTAGTGGGATTTGATGGAGTGGAAGCCGGAAAATTTTCCTGTCCTGCCCTTACTACTATGGGACAGCCGGTGCGCGAAATGGCAAAAGAAACTGTAGATATCCTTTTCGGTATCATAGACGGACATGGCGAACACAAGCACAAGATCTGTCAGGCACATCTGGTAGAAAGAGAATCCGTAAAGAAGATAAACTAAAAGTTTCTGATTATTTAATTTGTTGCGTAGAGCAGATAAGAGTATACTTAGGAAAGACTGGGAAAATCGGTCTTTCCTAATATTCTTTTAAAACAAATGGAGACCATATGGAAAATCGTGAAATTGAGCGTAAATGGCTCGTAAAGAAAGTCCCTTTTGAACTGGATGGTTATGAATGTCTTGAAATTGAGCAGGCATATCTCTCGTCATCTCCGACGGTCAGAGTACGTAAGGAGAACGATCACTTTTATCTCACTTACAAAGCGGCCCGCAATACACCGGGAAATAACGACATCTCGCATGAGGAATATAATCTGCCGCTTGATGAGAGAACCTACCTTCATTTAAGAAAAAAAAGAGACGGCAGGCTCATAACCAAAAAAAGGTATGTGATCCCTATAGAAAATTCGCTGAAGATCGAGCTTGATATATTTGAAGGCGATATTGCGCCGCTGATCCTTGCTGAAGTTGAATTTCAGTCAGAGGAAGAAGCGCTTGCGTTTACAGGACCGGAATGGTTCGGAGAGGATGTTTCCTTTGACCGCAGATACAAAAATGCAGTCATGGCAACAGATGAAAACTGGAAGTTATAAACTATCGTTTTTCGAGGAGGGTTATCATGGAAAAAAAGGCAGTAGTATTTCTTGCGGACGGATTTGAAGAAATCGAGGGTCTTACAACGGTAGATTTCTTAAGACGTGCAGGAGTTGATCTCATCACTGTTTCGATAATGGACAGCACGGAGATCATGGGTTCTCACGGTATTCCGATAGAAGCTGACATGATGATGAACGAGCTTAAGTATGATGATGTTGATATGTTCATCCTGCCGGGCGGCGGAGTCGGAACAGAGAATCTGGAGCAGAGCGATAAGCTCAGAGACATCCTTATAAAAGCAAATAAGGCAGAAAAATTTATCTCAGCTATCTGCGCGGCACCGAGAGTTATCGGAAAGCTGGGATTCCTAAATGGAAAGAAGGCAACCTGTTATCCCGGAAATGAGAAGTTCCTCGAGGGAGCAGAGTATCATCCTGAGGAAAAAGCTGTTACAGACGGAAGATTTGTGACATCAAGAGGTATGGGCGCATCCATAGAGTTTGCAGCAGCAAATTGTGCGCAGCTTCTCGGACAGGAGAAAGCAGATGAGATACTGGCACAGATTCAGTATTAATGCCCGTATTTAGTCAGATAAAATTGTGAAAAATGTATATGTTGTTTACAGTTTTTTAACTGGATATTTGATTTCTGCTGTGTTATACTACCTTGGTTATGACTGATAGTGCGCGCTGATATCATGAGTCGCGCATCGAATCGCGAAATACGCGACTCATTTTTCTATATTTAAAACTGGAGGTTAGGAATTAAAATGAGTTTACAGGTTGAAAAACTGGACCACAACATGGCAAAGCTTACCATCGAGGCAGCTGCAGAGGATTTTGAAAAGGCTGTTCAGCAGGCATATCTGAAGAACAGAGGAAAGATTTCTGTTCCGGGATTCCGTAAGGGTAAGGCACCCCGTGCCCTGATCGAGAAGATGTACGGCAAGGGAGTATTCTTTGAAGATGCGGCCAACGACCTGATTCCTGAAGCATATCAGAAGGCTGTTGAGGAGCATACAGAGCTCGATATCGTTTCCCGTCCTAAGATCGATGTTACACAGATCGAGAGCGGAAAGCCTTTCATCTTCACAGCAGAGGTTGCTCTTAAGCCTGAGGTTGAGCTTGGTAAGTACAAGGGCGTTAAGTGCGATGCTGTAGATACTTCTGTAACAGATGAAGAAGTTGACGCAGAGATCGAGAGACAGAGACAGAACAATGCACGTATGGTAGACGTTGAAGGTCGTGCTATCCAGGAGAAGGATATCGCCACTATCGACTTCGAGGGATTTGTTGACGGTGAGGCATTCGAAGGCGGAAAGAGCGAGAACTATGACCTTGAGATCGGTTCTCATTCCTTCATCGATACATTCGAAGATCAGCTGATCGGTAAGAACGCAGGCGATGAGACAGAAGTAAACGTTACATTCCCTGAGGATTATCAGGAGAAGTCTCTTGCAGGCAAGGCTGCTACATTCAAGGTAACAGTTAAGGGTATCAAGGAGAAGGAGCTTCCGGAGCTTAACAATGAGTTCGCTTCAGACGTTTCCGAGTTCGAGACTCTTGCCGAGTTCAAGGAAGATACAAAGAAGAAGATCGCTGAACGTAAGGAGAACAACGCTAAGGCTGCTAAGGAAGATCAGCTTATCCAGGCTATCATCGATGATTCCAAGATGGACATCCCGGATGCAATGATCGAGACAGAGGCAGATCAGCTTCTTCAGAACTATGCTATGAGACTTTCTTCTCAGGGCCTTTCACTCGATATGTACCTTAAGTACACAGGTATGACAGTTGACAGACTCAGAGACCAGATGAAGGATCAGGCTGTTAAGAATATCCACAGCCGTCTCGTTCTCGAGGCAGTTGTTGCTGCAGAGAAGCTTGAGGCTACTGATGAAGAGTACAACAACGAGCTTCAGAAGATGGCTGACCAGTATAAGATGGAGATCGACAAGCTTAAGGATCTCGTAGGAGATAAGGAAGCAAAGAATATCAGAACAGATATCGCTATCCAGAAGGCTGTTGATCTGATCGTAGCAGAGGCTAAGGAGACAGCACCTGAGAAGTCTGCTGAATAATTAACCACCTGGTACGATGTGTGACTGTATAATGGATCGTCCATTATACAGTTGCTGTAAGAGTGCAAATAATGAGAAAGGTGTGTTGAGAAATGTTAGTACCGACCGTCATAGAAACAACCAATAGAGGCGAACGGGCATTTGATATTTATTCCCGTCTGTTGAAGGAACGTATTATTTTCCTTGGAGATGAGGTTAACGATCAGACAGCAGGTCTTGTTGTTGCCCAGATGCTTTTCCTTGAAGCAGAAGATCCGGAAAAAGACATTCATTTTTATATCAATAGTCCGGGCGGATCTGTAACAGCCGGCATGGCTATCTACGATACAATGAACTATATCAAGTGCGATGTATCCACTATTTGTATCGGAATGGCTGCATCAATGGGAGCCTTTCTTCTTGCCGGTGGTGCAAAGGGCAAGCGTCTCGCACTTCCTAATGCCGAGATCATGATTCATCAGCCGTCAGGCGGAGCAAGAGGTCAGGCAACAGAGATCGAGATCACTGCAAGACAGATCCTTAAGACTAAGGAAAAGCTGAACAGGATCCTTTCCGAAAATACCGGTAAGCCGTTTGAAACTGTCGCACAGGATACAGAGCGTGATAACTGGATGACAGCGGATGAGGCAAAGGAATATGGTCTGATCGATAGTATCGTTATCAGCCGTAGAGCTGCCGAAGAGGCTGCTGAGAAGCAGAAATAATACAGATAATGTATGAAGCAAGTGAGGGAATATGGCAAAAAACGGAGATGGAAAGATCAGATGCTCTTTCTGCAATAAAACGCAGGATCAGGTTAGAAAGCTGATCGCAGGCCCTAACGGAGCTTATATTTGTGATGAGTGTATTGCAATCTGTGCCGACATCATTGAGGAGGAGATGGACGAAAGCCCCATCCTCTCAAATGATGCGCAGATCAATCTGCTGAAGCCAAGAGAACTTCATGATTTTCTTGACCAGTATGTAGTAGGTCAGGAAGAAGCAAAGAAGGTTCTTTCGGTTGCGGTTTACAATCACTATAAGAGGATCATGGCGCCGAAGGACAATGATGTCGAGCTTCAGAAGAGTAATATCCTGATGCTTGGTCCGACAGGTTCAGGAAAAACTCTTTTAGCACAGACACTTGCAAAGGTTCTTAATGTACCCTTTGCCATTGCTGATGCGACAAGTCTTACAGAAGCCGGTTATGTGGGTGAGGATGTTGAAAATATCCTCTTAAAGCTTATACAGGCTGCTGATTATGATATAGAGCGTGCTCAGGTTGGTATTATCTATATTGATGAGATCGACAAGATCACACGTAAGGGTGAGAATGTTTCCATTACCCGTGATGTATCAGGTGAAGGAGTTCAGCAGGCATTGCTGAAGATCCTTGAGGGAACGGTTGCTTCCGTTCCTCCTCAGGGTGGAAGAAAGCATCCTCATCAGGAACTTATTCAGATTGATACTACAAATATTCTCTTTGTTTGCGGTGGTGCGTTCGAGGGACTCGACAAGATCGTCGAGACCAGACTCGACCAGAAGTCCATCGGCTTCAATGCTGAGATCGGCAAGAAGCGTGAGGACAATATCGGAGCTGTGTTCCACAAGGTTCTTCCCGGCGACCTTACAAAGTTTGGTCTTATCCCGGAGCTTGTAGGACGTCTCCCGGTAACTGTTGCACTGGATAACCTCGAGAGAGCTGATCTGGTCCGCATCCTTACCGAGCCTAAGAATGCTATTACAAAGCAGTACGTAAAGCTTCTTAGCCTCGATGATGTAAAGCTCACCTTTGAATCAGGTGCAGTTGAGGCGATCGCAGATAAGGCTCTTGCGCGCAAGACAGGTGCGAGAGGACTTCGTTCTATTCTCGAATCAACAATGATGGATGTTATGTACAGTGTTCCGTCAGATGAGTCGATAAGCGAAGTTATCGTTACAAAAGAAGCGGTTGAAGGTGTCAGCAATCCGTTACTCGTTCACTATGAACAGAGTGAGAGACAGGCAAAGAAACCCGCAAAGAAAAAAATCAGAAAAGCTGGCGAGAGTTTAGCTTGATGTTTAACGGCAGGAAGGAGGCATGTACTTCATCCTGCCGTTTTGTTATAACATACTTATCAAAAACAAATAGGAAGCGGAGACAATATGGAAAAAAATGAAATTGAGATTATCAGAAAAGTTCCATGCGTGATCCTAAGCGGAATGTCAATCCTTCCGAATGTCCTTATCCATTTTGATCTGGATGATGAGAGATCAGTTGCTGCTGTCAACGCAGCTATGCTGGATGCTCAGGAGATCTTTCTTGCAACAGTTAAGACTGAGGAAGAAGAGAAGGATGAGGCTGAATTAAAAGAAGATGATCTGCATCAGATCGGCACGCTGGCAAAGATACGTCAGGTAATAAAGATGCCGGGACACGTGGTCCGTATCATGATCGAGACACTGGAGCGTGGCCGCCTCATTAAATTTGCAGAGGAAGAAAAGTACAGGGTCGTAGAGGTAAAGACTTTTACTGAAGCGGAAGTGAATGATGTTGAGGATATAAAGGCAGAAGCCATGCGCCGCGATATCGAGGAGCTTTTTGCAGAGTTTATCAGTTTCTTCCCGAGGGTAGGTAAGGCATTCGGTAAGCAGTTTGAAGAGATAAAGGTTCTGTCTGAGCTGATGGATGCAGTTATCGCCAACATGCCTCTGGAATATGATAAGAAGCAGATGGTCCTGGAGGCTGTTCCCTGCTCCGAGAGATATGAGAAAGTAAAGGAAATTCTCAGACAGGAAGTAGAAGTTGCCAGGATAAGAAGTGAGCTCGCAGAAAAGGTTCAGGGTAAGGTCGATGAGGACCACAAGGACTATATTCTGAGGCAGCAGATGCAGTATATTCGTGAAGAACTTGGTGAGAAGAGCGCTGAGGATGAAGCGGATAAGTATGAGAGGGAATGTCAGAAGCTCGATGCATCTGATGAAGTAAAGCAGCGTATCAGTAAGGAAATCGACAGATTTAGAAATACTCCGTCAGGTTCGTCAGAGAGCGGCGTAGAACAGCTTTATATAGAGACCTTACTGGAGATGCCGTGGAATAAAAAGTCTGTTGAAAATAAATCTCTTGACCACGCGAAGGATATCCTTGAGAAGGATCATTATGGTCTCGAAAAGGTCAAGGAGCGTATGCTCGAATTTCTGGCAGTCAAAAATCTGACAGAAAGCGGACAGAGTCCTATAATACTTCTGGTGGGACCTCCGGGAACAGGAAAGACAAGTATAGCAAAGTCTATTGCAAAGGCTTTGGGACGTAAGTATATCCGTATAGCCCTTGGCGGTGTCAGGGATGAAGCGGAGATCCGTGGACATAGAAAGACCTATGTAGGAGCTATGCCTGGAGTGATAGCGTCAGGACTTCAGCATGCGGGAGTCAGTAATCCGCTGGTCCTTCTTGATGAAGTAGACAAGGTCAGCTCTGAGTATCAGGGTGCAACAGCATCCGCTCTTCTCGAGGTACTTGATTCTGAGCAGAATAAATTTTTCAGAGATCACTATATTGAGATACCGATAGATCTGTCTGATGTTCTCTTTATCGCTACGGCTAATACGACACAGAGTATACCGGCGCCTCTGCTTGACCGTATGGAGGTCGTTGAGGTTTCCAGTTATACGGATAATGAAAAGTTTCATATAGCGAAGGATCATCTGATAAAGAAGCAGATTAAGAAGAATGGGTTAAAGGCATCTAATCTAAAGATCTCAGACGCGGCTATACGTGGGATAATAGAGTCCTATACCAGAGAAGCCGGAGTCAGATCACTGGAACGCCGTATAGGAGAGATCTGCAGAAAAACCGCGCGGATCGTGTATACCGGTGAGAAAAAATCTGTCAGTGTATCGCCTAAAAATCTGGAGTCTTACTTAGGCAAGGCAAAGTATCTGCCGGAAGATAAGGCAGGCACAGATTCTGTCGGAATCGTAAGAGGTCTTGCGTGGACTGCTGTTGGCGGAGTGACTCTGGAGATCGAAGTAAATACCATGCCGGGTAAAGGCAGCATGATGCTTACCGGACAGCTTGGTGATGTAATGAAAGAGTCAGCACAGGCGGCACTTTCTTATGTCAGATCGATCTGCTCGGATTATGGGGTAAAGACAGATTACTTCCATAAGCATGATTTTCATCTGCACATTCCGGAGGGAGCTGTCCCGAAGGATGGACCGTCGGCAGGTGTCACTATGGCGACGGCTCTTTTCAGCGCGGTGACCTGCAGCAAGGTTAGAGCGGATATTGCCATGACCGGAGAGATAACTCTGAGAGGAAGGGTACTCCCTATCGGAGGACTAAAGGAAAAGCTCCTGGCAGCGAAAAATGCAGGCATGAAGACGGTACTCATACCGGAAAAGAACAGACCGGATCTCCTGGAAATATCAGATGAGATCACCGGTGGCATGGATATAAAATGCGTGAAAGAGATGGCAGAGGTTCTGAATTTTGCCATCGTAAAGATGCCAAAAAGGGTAATTGTTCACACATAACCGGAAAGGAAATGATTTATGGTAATCAAGACAGTTGACCTGGAAACAGTAGTTGGCGTAACAACAAAAAAACTTCCGCGAACAGGACAGCCGGAGATTGCTTTTGCGGGCAGAAGTAATGTAGGAAAATCCTCACTTATTAATGCCCTTATGAATAGAAAAAACTATGCAAGGGTATCGGAAGTACCGGGAAAAACCCAGACAATAAACTTTTATCACATAAATAATGAGTTTTATCTGGTGGATCTCCCGGGATACGGATATGCAAAAGTAAAGATCAATTTCCGTTCTTCATGGGGCCCGATGATCGAGGGATATTTCAATGATACTCCTACATTAAGGGCGATCTTTTTACTGTTGGACATCAGGAGAAAGCCCTCAGAAGATGACATGATGATGTATAATTGGATCTGCAATGCCGGATTTCGTCCGATCGTTATAGCGACGAAGTCCGATAAGCTCAATAAAACAGAACTTCGAAAGGCAGACAGTCGTCTCCGTGCGGATCTGGGAGCGGATGAAACACTTACGATCATTCCTTTTTCTGCAAAATCAAAAGCAGGAAGAGATGATATATATGCACTTATGGATGAGATCCTGGCTGAGAAATAAAGGCCGGACCGGTAGTTTGCCTGATTTTTTTTCAGGTAGAATGTGAGGAAATGTAATGACAAAGGTAGATATTATTTCCGGTTTCCTTGGAGCCGGAAAGACAACTCTTATCAAAAAACTTATAGCTGAGTCCTTCGCTGGACAAAAAGTTGTACTTATAGAAAACGAGTTTGGTGAGATCGGTATCGATGGAGGATTCCTCAAGGATGCAGGGATCAATGTTACTGAGATGAATTCCGGATGCATCTGCTGCTCTCTTGTAGGTGATTTCGGAAAGGCACTTAAGGAAGTGGTAGATCAGTACCATCCTGACCGTATCATCATCGAGCCTTCAGGTGTCGGTAAGCTTTCTGATGTAGCACGTGCTGTAGAAAACTCCGAGGACGGAGCAGAGCTCAAGATCAACAGCATGGTTACAGTAGTAGACGGAACCAAGGCAAAGATGTATATGAAGAACTTTGGTGAGTTCTTCAATAACCAGGTTGAGACAGCAGGAACTGTTATCATCAGCCGTTCACAGAACCTTAAGCAGGAGAAGCTTGATGAACTTACAGAGCTTATCCGCGAGCATAATAAGGAATCTGTTATCATTACTACTCCGTGGGATGATATCACAGGTGATCAGATAATCGCTGCCATGGAAAAGGGGCATACACTCGTTGATTCCCTGATAGCTGAGATCATGGCACAGCCTCATGACGAGCACGAGCATCATCACCACCACGATCATGACGAGGATGAGCAGGAGCATCATCATCACCACGATCATGACGAGGATGAGCACGAGCATCATCATCACCACGATCATGACGAGGATGAGCATGAGCATCATCATCACCACGATCATGACGAGGATGAGCATGAGCATCATCACCATGATCACGAGCATTGCCATGATGAGAATTGCAGCTGCCATCATCACCACGATCATGATGCAGATGAAGTATTCCAGAGCTGGGGCGTAGAGACATCCCATAAGTTTACTGAGGAAGAACTCACAGCTATCCTTGAGAAGCTCAAGGCAGAACATGATGAGGAGTTTGGAATCGTACTTCGTGCAAAGGGATATGTGCCGAGACCGGAAGGCGGAGAGTGGCTTCACTTTGATCTTACTCCGGGTGAATTTGAGGTTCGTCACGGTTCTGCAGACTACACAGGAAGGATCTGTGTTATCGGTTCCGGAATAAATGAAAAAAAGCTTAAAGAACTCTTCGGAGTGTGATGCCGTTAGGCAGGAAAATGGTGTAAAATATGTTTAAGAAAAGAGAAATCCCCGTATATCTTTTTACCGGTTTTCTGGAAAGCGGTAAGACCAGTTTTATCATTGAAACAATGAAAGAGGGACAGTTCGAGGACGGAATGAAGACTGTCTATATCGTCTGTGAAGAAGGTATGGAAGAGATCGACAAGGAACTCCTCGAAAAGAACAAATTCAAGGTTTATACATTTGAGGAAGAAGAGAATCTCACAAAAGAGGCGCTTACAAAGATCGACAAGAGTGTACATCCCGACCGTGTTATCCTCGAAGCAAACGGAACCTGGGATGTAGATCGTATCCTGGATTCACTTCCGCCACAGTGGCTTCTTGGAGAAGGTATTGCCACAGTTAATGCAGCGACCTATGAGACTTATCTTGGCAACATGAAGATGATGATGCTTAATCAGTTCATGTATGCGGATCTGATCCTTTTCAACCGTTGTACAGAAGATATGGATCTTGCTATGTATAAGAGAACAGCAAGGGCAAAAAACAGACGTGCACAGGTTATCTTTGAGATGACGGACGGTACTATGAATAATGACGTAAAGGAAGAACTTCCTTACGACATAAATGCCTCTGAAATCCAGATTGAGGACGATGACTTTGGTATCTGGTATCTGGATGCGTTCGACAATATGGATAACTACATTGGCAAGACCGTTAAGTTCAAGGGGCAGGTTTATCATCCGAAAAATTCTAATCCCGATATGTTTGTACCGGGCAGATTTGCGATGACCTGCTGTGCTGCAGACATTCAGTTTGTTGGTTTCCCTTGCAGATTTGAGGGTGCAAAGAAGTTAAAGGAGAAATCATATGTGACAGTTACTGCCGAAGTGCAGTCTGCCATGAGCAAAAATTACGACAAGCCGGCTCCTGTTCTCATAGCGAAGTCTGTTGAAGAAGCAGAACCTGCAGAGGAAGAAGTCGTATATTTCTCTTAAACGGGAATACTCTTTCTGAATAATTGGGAAGAGGGTACAAAAATATGAATAATAAAAAGCCGCTGACTTTTTATACAGGACTTCTAACGGTATTACTATGCCTATCGGTAATACTTAATGCAGTCTCGTGGAAGTCTGCGGCTTTTTCTGACTGGATACGAAAATATCCCTTTAAGGTGCTCCAGATCATAATGTCACATATAAGCAATCTGCTTCCTTTCTCTATTGGCGAACTCCTTCTGCTCGCTGCACTTCTTTTTATCCTGTGGAATTTAATTTTATGGGTTGGAGATGGTATAATTTTTGTACATAAGGCTATCGTCCTAAAAAACAGGAAAGCGAAAGAACCGGGGCTTACTGAGAGGCTCAGACAGAGATTTCCGCATTATGATCGCTTGTATCGGGTATTTGAGATGGGCTTTGCGGTGACAGCACTGATAATGACCATAACCTGTTTTACACTGTATCATTGTACTGAGATCGGGGATTCCTTTGAGAAATCGGACGGAGATTATACTTTTGAGGAACTTGCGGAACTCAGAGATGCGCTCGTAGCAGAAGCAAATCAGCTTTCTAAAGTGGTTACACGTGACAAAAACGGCATACCGCACTATGAAGGTGATCTAAAGAAGAAAGCAAGAGAAGCCATGGGAGAATATGCAGAGGATGATCAGGTATTAAGCGGTTACTATTCGATACCGAAGCCGTTACGCTCATCGGGATTCCTCTGTCAGCAAAATATGTGCGGATATTACTTTCCGTTCACAATGGAAGCAAATTACAATACCATGATGACTGAGATAAACGTACCTTTCACCATGTGTCATGAGCTTTCGCATACAAAAGGATATATAAGAGAGGACGAGGCAAACTACATAGCATGTGTTGCGTGTCTTGGCTCAGATGACGATTTTTTTAGATACAGCGGAGTACTCGGAGTACTTTACTATGTAGATAATGATTTTTTAGCAGCCTGTGGTGGTAAAAACGAGCTCTACAAGATGCATCCGGCGATTTCCTCTCAGGTAAAAAAGGATAACGTATTTATCACGGAAGAAACAAAGGACAAGATAGAAAAAAAGGCTGTTGTGTCATCGGATACCGTCAGAAAGGCAACTGAGACCTATATAAATACAACGCTCAATATTAACGGTATAGCGAGCGGGAAAGTTAGCTACAGTGAAGTGGTAGGACTGCTTCTCGGTTTAAACAGGGAGAAAGGTCTGGCGATAGCAGACAATAGTAGGGGGTAAAATTTACTTTTGACCCTGACATCATCAAAATATATGGGAGACAAAATTAAATGAATCTGACCAGGAGAGAATATGGAGTACTGGTGATCTTATTAATGATCGCAGTTGTGATGGGGGCGGTTTATATACATAAGAGGACAAAAAAAGACGGCATCCTTATCGGAACTCTTATAACTGCTTTCATAATAAGGCTTTTTTATATAATGTATACGCCGACCTGGGAGCGGCAGCATGATGTTATTGGATTTAATAACGGAAAAGGAATAGGACAGGCAGCACTTATCGAGTGGCTTGCGGAAAATGTTAAACTTCCGGATTTTGACCCGAGGACAAGGTGGGGATTTTTTCAGCCGCTTTTGCATCATATCATCTCGGCAGCATGGCTCAAAATAAATCTGTTTATTGGTGTAAATTACGATAAAGCGTGCGAAAACATACAGATATTGACGTTTGTTTACAGTATGATATTTGTATTTTTCGGTATCAGACTTTTGCGGGAGATGAAGCTATCAGGCATGCCATTCAGGGCAGCGGCATTTCTTATCGCACTTCATCCGTCATTCATTTTGATGTCAGGTTCCGTAAATAATGATATGCTTTGCCTCACTCTTTTGATTATGTCTGTTTTTTATGCCATTTGTTGGTATAATGATAGTACGTATGGAAATATTGTAAAGACAGCATTCTGTATCGGCGGAGCAATGATGGCAAAATTGTCAGGTTTCTTAGCTGCTCCCGCGATCGCATTCCTTTTCCTCATGAAACTTATAAGATCAGGAAAAAAGGAAGCCTTTGGATATCTTAAGCAATTCGTGCTGTTTGGCTGTATTTCATTTCCAATCGGTTTGTTTTTCCCACTCAGAAATTTCATACTGTTTGGTGTTCCGCTGATGTATATGCCGGAAGTCGGAGAACCGGTAGGTGATCATAGCATCATTGCCAGGATCTTTGATGTGCGTGTAACTTCGCCTTATTCCAGTATGGTCAAAAACGGAAATGCCTTTGATGAATTCAATGTGCCTGTTGCGATGATAAAAACGTCGCTGACAGGTGAGTATGATCTTGGTGCGGTAAACCGCTATATAACACCTTTTGCATGGATCCTTTTTGCGACCGGAGCATTGCTGGCGGTCATTGCGTTTTTGGCAACGATCCGTTATACGCTTAGGACTGTCAAAAAAATGAACAATAAAGGAATTAACGATGAAGAATTATTATTACAGGATCCGGTAATAAGGATCTTCTGGCTGATCCTTTATGCAACAGGTTTGATATTTTATTTACGACTTGCGTTTTCAGTACCGAATTTCAGCTCGGAAGACTTTAGATATGTAGCATATCTGATAGTTCCGGAAAGCCTTTATATAGGGCTGCTCCTTACAGAGCTGGAAAAACGAAAAAAAATGAGAGCGGTACTTGGCATGATAATAGCAGCATTTGGAGTTTCGTCGCTTGGAGTATACTTTTTACTTGGGCTGCCTTGATGCTGCGAAAGAGGGATAAGTCATTGGATTTTGCTCATCGACAGAGATAAAAAAGAAAATGGAGGGTATGATGAAAATAATTCACTGTTCGGATATACGGCTGAATGCATCACCGGAAATGTCGTTGGGGCGGGAAAAAGCCGAAGAAAGAAACAGCGAAATATTGCTGACTTTTGTTCGGATGGTGCGGTATGCGGTAAAAAATGACGTTACAGCAATTATGATCACAGGAAACCTGTTCGTGCCCGGAGCGATTTCGGAAAATTCATTAAACATAGTAAAAGAATGTATAACAGGTAATCCGGGTATAGATTTTTTGTATATAAGCGGCAGGCACAGCAGAGATGAATTTACAGAAGCCATGCGTCCGTTTCCTAAAAATTTCAAAAATATGTCGGAGTTACCCGGTGGGATACGCTATGAGGGTGATGTAGTGATATCAGCACCGGACCGTGCTGAGGATTTAAGGCTTTCCGCAACCGATCTAAATATAGTTATGCACTATGGACCGATAAATACAGGTGCCTGGGAGGGAAAATACATAGATTACCTCGCGTCCGGAGGCTCTGAAGCCCTTGACGAGGGAGCACTTGGAAACCGCGGGCGGTACTGCTACTCAGGAACATTGGAGGGCAGGCATTTCCCGGAGTGCGGTCCGAGAGGATTTATCAGACTGGACATATCCGGCAGTACTATAGAACCGGTATTTGTTCAGGCGGCAAAGCGTCTCTTTTTGGAGGCGGATCTGACTGTCGGAGAGGAACACGGAGAAGAATTAAAGGAAAAGATCGACAAAACGATAGCTGAAACGGAAGCATCAGACAGAGATATCCTGAGACTCAGACTCAATGGCAGAAGCTTTGACAGATATGAGCTGGATGAAATCCGAAGCATATACGGTGAAAAATTTTATTTCTTCTGTCTGGAAGCGCCGGAAAGGCAGGATGAACCGCCTAAACCTGAGGCGGGGATGGTGGAGATACCCAGGATCATGCCGCTGAAAAAAGAAGAACGTGAATTTATGGATGACCCGTTCTCGATTTCAAAAGATGAACCGGCGGAAGAACCTGAGGAAGAACCAAAAGAAGAACCTGAGGAAGAACCAAAAGAAGAAATAAAAGAAGAACTTAAAGAAGAACCGGAAAGACCTGTTTATTCAAGACCTATAAAGATAACCAGACAGGAAAACACGGAACAGAAAATCGGGACATCATTAAAAGATGAATTTATACGGATCGTTCGTGAGTCAGCCGGATCACAGGACGATCGGGAAGAGATCATACGTATAGGACTAAACGCACTGGGAGGTGGTGAGAAGGAATGAAGATCCTCACATGTAATGTAGAAAATTTTGGAACACTCCATCATGTGCGATGCGATCTGGATAACGGATTAAATGCTCTGAACGAAGGAAATGGCTGGGGAAAAACAACGTTTGCCGCATTTATCCTGTCAATGCTTTATGGAATGTCCGAAATGAATTTTGCTGAATCCGGAAATATCAGAGAACGATATATGCCGTGGCAGGGTGGAAAGTTCGGAGGCAGCATAACCTTTGAAACAGAGAACGGAAGATATACCGTGACCAGATATTTTGGTATGAGTAAGGTAGATGATACCTGTACTGTTACGGATGAGACCGGACAGGATATCACGGACAGATTTTCAAATCCTGGAGAAGATATCCTTGGCGTTGACTCTGAGGGATTTCGAAGCAGTGCATTTATCTTTCAGAATGACCTGAGGCTCGGTGACGGAGAAAGTATCAGACAGCGCCTTAGAGAGCTTGCAGGTGCATCCGGTGACCGAAAGAGATATGAAAACGCGATAAAGGATCTCGCAAATGAAGCAGGATCCCTCCGGGAAATCCAATCGTCACAGAGTGACACAGCTGATAAGTCCGGGGATGAACCTTGCAAAGATGAGGAAATACAGAAAAAAATAGAGGAACTCCGTTCAAAGAGAGAAAATATCAAGGACATCGAAAAGGAACTTGGTAAGAAAGAAAAAGCTCTTTTAGAGGCGACGGAAGAACTTGAAGAATTTATGAACCGTACCGGAAGAAAGGGAAACAGAAACGTTCAGCTGGTATTCGGTGTGCTGATCCTTATCATATCTTTTGCATCTATTTTTTGCGGAGCCTTTGTCATGCGTCTTGTCGATGGCTATTTCCGTGTAGGTGTCACCATGGCATCCGTCGGCATAGTACTTTTGATCATCGGTGTACTGCTCCTTCTAAACCGTACAAACAGGCTCAGGGAGCGGGAATATGACGAGGAAGTCCACGAAACACGCGAAAATGCAGCGAGAAGAGCCCGTGATGAAGCCCGTGACCGCCTTGACAGGATAACTCAGGAAATAAAAGAGCTGGAGACATATGAAGAAAAGGCAGAGGAGCTTAGAAAAAAAGGTGCAGAACAGAAAATAGACAAGGAGTATGCCGCGAAGAAGCTTCAGCTTGTCGAAAAAGCGAAAGAAGCGCTTGAAAAGGCGATGGAAGAGCTGACGCAGCATTACCTTGATCCGATCAGGGAAAGATTTCAGGAGTTTTACAGTGTTCTTTATCCTGACGGTCCGAGAGTTGAGATAAGGGACGATTTCACCATCTCGGTAGAGGGATTCGGAGAAATGAGAGAGCTTGACTCCCAAAGCCGGGGAACGCAGGACCTAATAGAACTTTGTGTGAGATTTGCTCTGGTTGATGTCCTTTACAATGAGGAAAAGCCCTGCATGGTCCTCGATGATGTATTAAATAATCTGGATGACGTCCGGGTTAGTAAGGTTATCCGTGCATTGGAAAAGATGGCGGAAAGATTTCAGATAGTTTATCTTACCTGCAATACAGACAGAATGCCTGTAAATAAGAAATAGAAAAAAGGAGAAACAGCAACATGGAAACGATGGACGATCTTAAGAAAGAGCTTGATGAATCCTATAAGAAGCTGGAATCCGGAGATGTAATGTCCGGTAAGGTTGAGGATGAGGATCAGGCAGAACAGAACCTCGCATGGGCAAAGGTTAAGGAATTAAAGGAAAGCGGCGAGGCTATAACGGTAAAGATCGGAGGAGTTGTAAACGGCGGACTTATAGCTTACATTGATAATTTAAGAGGATTTATCCCTGCATCACAGATCTCGCTGAGCTTTGTTGAAAATCTGGATGAATGGCTTGGGAAAGATCTGAAAGTCAGAGTTATCACAGTAGACTCCGGCAGAAAGAAGCTGGTTCTTTCCGCAAAGGTACTCTTAAAAGAGGCAGAGAAGAAGGCAAAGGATGATAAGCTCAATGCTCTTAAAGTCGGTGAGGTAAAAGAAGGAACAGTTGAGACTATCCAGCCTTACGGCGCATTTGTAAATATCGGAGATGATCTTACGGGACTTCTTCATGTTTCACAGATTTCCGAGAAGCGCTTAAAGAGCCCCGGTGAAGTGCTGAAAGAAGGTCAGAAAGTAACAGTTAAGGTTACGGGTATAAAAGACGGAAAGATCTCTCTTTCCATGAAAGCTTTGAACGAAAACACAGGAGAAGGCGCAGCGGAGGAAGAAATTGAGATTCCTGAAACAGCACCTGTAACAACTTCTCTTGGAGATCTCTTAAAGGGTTTCAAACTTTGATCATAGAAGTGCGATAGAAAAAGGATGTTTCCTCTGATAGGGAAACATCCTTTTTCTGATGATATCACTCATCAAAACTGATCTCTGATGAGATGATCTTTTCTCGTAAGTAGTCATCCCAGTAATGGTCAGCGTCTTTATCGAGACTGAAAGTCTTTTGAGAACTGCCGGTGGTGATAGTCAGCTCTCCGGCGCGGAACTGCACCATAAATAACAGGGCCTTCACATTGTCCCTGTCCGGAAGCTCGGGAAGTGTATCTATATCATAATGAAAAACAAACTTCATGTAGAGCGGTGTATTGCGCCCGCGTATCAGTGACAGACAGGACGGGCGGACCATCTTCCAGCGTATTAATTCTGTCTTTTCTACAGCATCTGCTTCATCGCCGAAAAAAGACGGATTGAAGTGTCCGTCGATGGAAAAGTCTGCAAAAGTGCGTATAGTAGCTTCCTCAAGAAAACAATTGTCGAGATTTTCGGAAGCGAATAAGAGATTCATGAATTTTTTTATATCTTTAATTTTAAGTGCGATCATGACTAATATTTTACCGCGGGAATCGTGTACATACAAGAAGGATATCCTATCGTATTATATTGTTAGCATAGATATCATATGCTATAATATGTGGTATTCAAAACTACTTGATGGGAACGTGTAATTTCAGACTTCCTATTATTGATTACCGAGGAGTATGTAATGAAAATCAGATATGTAGGGGACAGCTGTTGTGAATTTCCGGAAGATTTCAAAAAAGAGCACGATTGCGTGAATGTACCGCTGACCATTATGGTCGGAGATGATGTGATAATTGATGATGCTTCCTTTGATCAGGCGGATTTCCTAAAAAAAGTCGCAGCTTATCCGAAGTGTCCAAAATCTTCATGCCCTTCTCCTGAGCAGTATATGAGTGCGTTTGAGGGAGATGTGGATATTGTCTTTGTAACCACGCTTTCAAGTGAGCTTTCCGGTTCATATAACTCAGCGGTGCTTGCAAAGCAGCTGTACGAGGAAGATCATCCGGATGAGAAAAAGAAGATTCATGTCTTCAATTCTTACTCTGCATCCTGCGGAGAAATGCAGGTACTTTTGAAAGCAGCAGAACTTGTAGAGCAGGGACTGTCCTTTGAAGAGGTTGTCGAGAAAACACAAAAGTTCGCTTATGATGATCTGAAGACATATTTTGTTCTGGAGAGCCTTGAAACACTTAGAAAGAACGGCAGACTTTCTACAATGAAAGCACTTGCAGCGACAGCTCTCAGCATAAAGCCGGTTTGCATTGGAAACCACGGTGTTATCGAGCAGGTTGCTATCGCAAGAGGCATGAAAAAAGCACTTGAAAAGATGGTATCCCATAGCCTTGAGCAGGTATCTTCAACAGAGGACAGGGTGCTTTTCGTAGCTCATTGCAACTGCGAAAAAAGGGCAGAAGAAGTTACTGCGCTTTATATCGCAAAAGCAAAATTTAAGGAGATACGTATCATTAATACGGCAGGCATCTCCTCTCTGTATGCTTGTGACGGTGGTATCATCGCCACATTCTAAAAGATCATTTGGATTTTAGCTGTGCATATTTTTTCCAGGATTTTTGAATCATGGATTTACGGAAAAGTGAATAACGTATGATGGCACCGTCAGACATGCGGAAGCTGTTTCCCTGAGCGGATACGACTTCTGCCATGTTTATGACGGTGTTTTTTGATGTTTCGAGAAAGTGGAGAGTGGAGGAATCGAGAAGATTCTCAAAGGCAAAGAGATCCCCCAAAAAATGGAAGGAGCGGTCACCCTTCAAAGCAACGGCAACATAACCGTTCATTTCACGACCATAGAGGATTTCGGCTGTGGGAACATAGATGGTTCCGTTTTCGTTCCGAAGCTCGACCCGTTCCGGAAGATTTTCCTTTGCGGAAAATGCGTAATCGATAAGGGTCGTATAGTCACGAGCCTGTAAGGGCTTTGTACGGTACAGGAGGTCTAAGGTGTTTTCGTATTTATCACTGTAACTGATAGATCCGGAGCAGAGAACGATCGGAACAGCGATATTCATTTGCCGCAGAGATACAGCAACCATCATTCCGTCTCGGGGAGTTATGACATCAATAAAGAAGAGGTCATATTTTTCTGCAAAAGGCATCATCGCAGATTCACTTCCGTAAATATCTGTATAAATAACCTGCCCTGTTTCGTTTCTACGTGAAGATTCACGAGTTAAAAGGCGTTCTGCCTGTTTTCTGTCTGCCGGATTTTCGTCCAGTACCGCAATATAAAGTGCCATAATATTCCCCCAATAGACCCATGATTTTGTCGGATTCTTTATAAGTCAAAAATCCCCCGGCGTGAAAACCGGGGGATAAAATTACATAAATGTTATTTTATAAGGCGCAAAAAATACAACTCCAAGGACCAGAGCAGTCTGTATGCAAAGAACTACGGGCATTCCGATAGTAAATTTTGAATGTCTGGTTTTGTGATGAAAAATGTACATACCAAGCAGACATCCTATCGTACCGCCGAAGAATGCAGGGATAAAAAGCCCAAATTCACTGACACGCCAGAAGTTGCGTTCTGCGCGCTTTTTATCGATCCTCATAAGGATAAGTCCCCAGAGGTTAACTGCTATGAAATAAACACCGATTACTGTAAGAAATGTCCGCATTATATTTTCCTGCCGCCTGTATGATTATTTAGTGTTGGCGTTCTTTAAGTCCTTTTTGATCTCAAGCTGCTTGAGGGCACGTACCTTTGTAGAAAGACCAAAGAGTGTGATGAAGCCCTGTGCATCATGATGATCATACATATCACCTGTCTTAAAGGATGCCAGACTTTCATTATACAGGGAATACGGAGAAGTTTCACCTGCTTTAATGATATTTCCCTTATAAAGACGGAACTTTACTTCGCCTGTTACATATTCCTGAGTAACGGTCACAAATGCGCGGAGAGCTTCGCAAAGAGGTGTGAACCACTTTCCTTCGTATATGAGCTGTGCGAGCTCATCACTGATCCGCTTTTTCTCGCGTGCGCACTCACGGTCGAGGATCAGCTCCTCGAGCTGCTGATGTGCGGCATAGAGGATTGTTCCGCCGGGAGTCTCGTAAACGCCGCGGCTCTTCATGCCGACAACACGGTTCTCTACGATGTCGATGATGCCGATGCCGTGCTTTCCGCCGAGTTTATTTAAGGTGCGGATGATGTCGGAAACCTTCATCTCCTGACCGTTGATGCTTGTGGGGATACCCTTTTCGAAAGTCATTGTTACTTCTTCGGCTTCATCCGGTGCATCTTCGGGGCGGTTACTCAGCATGAGGACATGCTTGTAGTTAGGTCCCTGTGAAGGATCTTCGAGTTCCAGACCTTCGTGGCTTATGTGCCAGAGGTTACGGTCACGGCTGTAGGATGACTCGGGATCGAAAGGCAGATGGATACCGTGCTTCTCGCAGTATGCGATCTCTGACTCACGTGAGTCCATATCCCAGTTAGGATCACGCCATGCAGCGATGATCTTGAGGTCAGGCGCGAGTGCCTTGATACCGAGCTCAAAACGGATCTGATCATTTCCCTTACCGGTAGCACCGTGACAGATAGCAACTGCATTTTCTTTACGCGCGATCTCTACCAGCTTCTTTGCGATAAGCGGACGAGCCATCGATGTACCGAGGAGATATTCGTTTTCATAAACTGCATGAGCCTGTACGCAGGGAACGATATACTCATCAGCAAACTCATCTATTACATTTTCGATGTAAAGCTTTGCGGCACCGCAGGACTTTGCGCGTTCTTCCAGTCCGTCGAGTTCTTCTTCCTGTCCGCAGTCAACACAGACACAAACTACATCATAATTGTAGTTTTCTTTGAGCCAGGGGATGATAGTTGTAGTATCAAGTCCGCCGGAATAAGCGAGGATAACCTTTTCTTTATCTGCCATGATATTTCTCCAATCTGCGCAAAAGCGCCGGTGCATCTATCAGGATGATGTATATGCCTGAATATATGCAGTGTATATTTATACTGTTATTCCGGCTACAATGTTTTGCCCTGTAAGCCGGTACTGTTGCTGTGCCATCGGCAACTCATATGAAGATAATACACCGCATATTTAAATCAATCAAGTATAAAATATTCATGTTTAAAGCATAAAACATGTGCAATATGCAAAAATTCAATAAAATGGTTGCATAATATGCATATAAGACGTATACTTATGCACATCATAAAAAGAGTTAGGCATTTTAGGTTGATCGTGTCACACGTTAACGCGTTACACTTGTAATGAGTTAAAAGCTGAACTACAATAATCAGGAGCCGGTTACGGCCCGGGAGCATATATAATACAGGTTTTTAAGTACTGAAAGGAAATCATCTATGGTAAAAGTCGGAATAATCGGTGCAACAGGATATGCAGGAAATGAAATAATCCGCCTGCTTCTTAATCACAAAGATATAGAGATCAAATGGCTGGTATCCCGAAGTTTTGCCGGTCAGAAATATGCTGATATATATAGAAACTATTTTGAAGTTCTGGATATGGAGTGCAGCGGAGAAGAACTCTCAGAACTTGCTGACAGCGTAGATGTGGTATTTACTGCAACTCCTCAGGGCTATCTTTCAAGTGTCCTTACTAATGAGATCCTTGAAAAGACAAAGTTTATCGATCTCTCGGCAGACTATCGTATAAGAGACGTATTTACATATGAAAAATGGTATCACCTCGAGCATAAATCTCCGGAGCTCATTCAGAAAGCGGTATACGGACTTTGTGAGGTGAACAGAGAAAAGATAAAGAATACAAGACTTCTTGCAAATCCGGGATGTTATACCACCTGCTCGATCCTCACGGCTTATCCGCTGGTAAAAGAACATTTGATAGATCCGGACACACTGATAATCAACGCTCTTTCAGGTGTATCGGGCGCAGGACGAGGCGCAAAGGTAGCAAATCTTTTCTGTGAAGTAAATGAAAGCGCAAAGGCGTACGGAGTTACAACTCACAGACATACGCCTGAGATAGAAGAACAGCTTTCTTATGCATACGGTGATCCGATCATGATCAATTTCACACCTCATCTGGTTCCTATGAACAGAGGAATACTTGCGACAGAAACAGCAAGCCTTAAAGAAGGTGTGACAGCGGAGGATATCAGAAACGCATATAACAAGTATTACAAAGATGAATTTTTTGTACGTGTATTGAATGACGGACAGACACCTGAAACCAGATTTACAGAGGGAAGTAACTTTGTTGATGTGAATTTCAAGGTTGATGAGAGAACAAACCGTGTCGTAATGATGGGCGCACTCGACAATCTCGTAAAGGGTGCAGCAGGACAGGCTGTTCAGAACATGAATCTGATGTTTGGATTTGATGAGACGGAAGGATTGAAATCCGTACCAATGGTACCGTAAGGAAGAAATAATGATCAGGACAATGACAATAAATGACTACGATGGTGTATATGAGCTTTGGATGTCCATAAAGGGATTTTCTATCCGTTCCATAGATGACAGCCGTGAGGGCGTGCAGAAATTTCTGGAGAGAAATCCTGCAACATCGATCGTAGCCGTGATGGATGGAAAAATAGTCGGAGCACTTCTCTGCGGGCATGATGGCAGGAGAGCTACTTTCTATCATGTGTGCGTAAAGGAAGAATACCGTATGCGCGGTATTGGCAGAGAGATGGTTGTGATGGCGATGAGGGCGCTTAAAAAAGAGAAGATAAATAAAGTGGCTCTTATAGCGTTTACAAAAAACGATGTTGGAAATGCTTTTTGGAAAGAAATCGGGTGGACACAGAGACAGGACCTTAACTATTACGATTTCACCTTAAATACAGAAAATATTGAGAGTTTCAATTCCTGAGTTAGGAAATTATGGAAAGGACTAGGATATGAAGATCATAGAGGGCGGTGTAACTGCGGCAAAAGGCTTTAAGGCAGCTGGTGTAGAAGCCGGAATAAAGTATCAGAACAGAAAAGATATGGCGATGATCTACTCTGTGACACCTTGCAAGGCTGCGGGAACTTTTACAACAAATGTAGTAAAAGCGGCTCCTGTAATCTGGGACAGGGATATCGTACGCGGCAAGGGTATAGCTCAGGCAGTTGTAGTAAATTCCGGAATCGCAAATGCGTGCACAGGTGAGGAAGGCATGACATACTGCGCTGAAACAGCCAAGGCTGCAGGTGCTCTCCTTAATATCCCGGAGGATACGGTTCTCGTTGGTTCCACAGGCGTTATCGGAATGCAGCTTAGAATGGATAAGATAAAAGAAGGCGTTGAAAAGCTGATTCCGTCTCTTGATGACAGCATTGACGCAGGAACACTTGCGGCAGAGGCGATCATGACTACTGATACCCACTCAAAGCAGGTTGCCGTACAGTTTGAAATAGGCGGAAAAACTGTGACTGTAGGAGGAATGGCAAAGGGTTCGGGAATGATCCATCCGAATATGTGCACCATGCTTGCTTATGTGACAACAGACATCAACATCAGCAGTGATCTGTTAAGAGATGCTGTTTCAGGCGACATACCTGATACTTTCAATATGATCTCGGTTGATGGAGATACTTCCACAAATGATACCTATCTTTGTCTTGCAAACGGTGAAGCAGGAAATGCAGAGATCACAGAGAAAAACGCAGATTATGAAGCTTTCAGAAAAGCCCTTAATTACGTGAATACAACACTTGCAAAAGAGATGGCAGGGGACGGAGAAGGCGCTACTGCACTTTTTGAAGTAGAAGTAATAAACGCTGATACTAAAGAACATGCAAGGGTTCTTGCAAAGTCAGTAATCACTTCATCTCTTACAAAGGCTGCGATCTACGGTCATGACGCAAACTGGGGAAGGATCCTCTGTGCACTGGGATATTCCGGAGTCACCTTTGATCCCAATCATATCGAGCTCTGGTTTGGAAGTGACGCAGGAAAAATGCTTATCTTTAAGGATGGAAAGGCAGTGGATTACAGCGAAGAGGAAGCAACAAAGATCCTTTCAGAAAAGACTGTTCATGTGACTGCTGATATGAAGATGGGTGATGAGACAGCCACAGCATGGGGCTGCGACCTTACCTACGATTATGTAAAGATCAATGCGGATTACAGATCCTGATAGTTGATTCGTATCGTTATACACAGACAGTTACCAGACTTCACGTATTAGATTAGAGAGGCAAAAAAATGGACATTTCAATGCAGAAAATACAGGACAAAGCAGGAGTACTTATCGAAGCTCTGCCTTATATACAAAAATTTAACCGGAAGATAATCGTTGTAAAATATGGCGGATCAGCCATGACAAGTGATGAACTCAGGACAAACGTGATAAAAGACGTGACGCTCTTAAAGCTCGTAGGGTTCAAACCGATAATCGTTCACGGCGGCGGAAAGGAAATTAGCCGTTGGGTAGAAAAAGCCGGAATGGAGCCGAAATTTATTAACGGTCTCCGTGTAACGGATGAGGATACCATGGAGATCGCTGAGATGGTATTAAACAAAGTAAATAAGTGCCTCGTACAGCTGGTAGAGTCCCTTGGAGTAAAAGCCATCGGTATCAGCGGAAAAGACGGCGGACTCTTAAAGGTAAAGAAAAAGCTCTCTAACGGCGAAGACATAGGATATGTAGGAGAAGTAACAGAAGTTGATCCAAAGATCATCCATGATCTTCTGGAAAAAGATTTCCTTCCCATCGTAGCTCCTATCGGAATGGATGAGAATTATCACACCTACAATGTCAATGCTGATGATGCGGCATGCGCCATAGCAAAGGCAGTAAAGGCTGAAAAGCTCGCATTCTTAACAGATATTGAAGGTCTTTATAAAGATATAAATGACAAGTCATCATTTATTTCCAGATTAACAGCATCAGAAGCACAGTCACTTCTTGATGACGGATTTATCGGCGGAGGAATGATCCCGAAGCTTGGAAACTGCATCGATGCTATTCATGGCGGAGTGCATAATGTACATATTCTTGACGGACGTGTGCTACACTGCCTGCTCCTCGAGATCTTTACAGATAAAGGTATCGGAACAGCAATGGTAGAAGAAGGAGAATGAAAATGAGTCTTTCAGAAAAATATATAGAAGAAGGCGAAAAGAACCTTCTTCACACCTATAACCGTTTTAAGATCGTGCTTGATCACGGAGACGGTGTATACCTTACAGATGTTGACGGGAAAAAATATCTCGATTTTGCGGCAGGTATCGCTGTATTTGCTTTAGGCTATAACGACAAAGAATATAATGATGCCTTAAAAGCGCAGATCGACAAGATCATACATACAAGTAACCTTTACTACAATGTTCCTGCGGTTGAAGCGGCAAAAGAGCTTTGCAGCGTGTCCGGAATGGACAGGGTATTTTTTACAAACAGCGGAACAGAAGCTATCGAGGGTGCGATCAAGTCAGCGTTAAAATACGCATACACAAAGGCTCCGGCAGATGACTATGAGATCATCGCCATGGAACATTCTTTCCATGGACGCAGTATGGGAGCGCTTTCTGTAACAGGTAATTCACACTACAGAGAAGCCTTTGGAACAGGTATAGGTCATATCCGGTTTGCAAAATATAACGATCTTCAGAGCGTAAAGGAGCTGGTAAACGAAAAGACCTGCGCGATCATAATGGAAACTGTTCAGGGAGAGGGAGGAATATATCCTGCTGATCCGGAATTTGTAAAGGGTGTGCGTGAGCTCTGTGATGAAAAGGATATCCTGCTGATCCTTGATGAAATACAGTGCGGAATGGGACGTACAGGATCAATGTTCGCTTTTGAAGAGTATGGAATAAAGCCGGATATCATGACGACGGCAAAGGCTCTTGGCTGCGGTGTCCCTGTCGGGGCATTTCTCATGACAGAGAGAGTTGCGGAAAAGTCCCTTGTTCCCGGAGATCACGGATCGACCTACGGCGGAAATCCCTTTGCATGTGCGGCTGTTCTCGAGGTTTTGAGACAGTTCCGTGAAAAGGATATAACAGGTCATGTAAGAGAGCTTACCCCGTACCTTGAGGAGAAACTCGATGAACTAAAGGAGAAATGCCCTGTAGTAAAAGAACGCCGCGGAAAGGGATTTATGCAGGCGCTGGAATTAACTATCCCTGCAGGAGAAATTGTTACAAAGGCACAGGAAGAGGGAGCTCTTATTATTACAGCAGGCAGTAATGTGCTTCGTCTGGTTCCTCCTCTTATCATTGAAAAAGAGCACATTGACAGCCTTGTGGGTATTCTTACGAAAATTTTACAAAAATGTTAAATCCCTGTTGCGTTTTAATTCTGAAAAGTATAAAATGATTTTGCTTTGGGACGCCTGACAGAAATGCAGTCAGGAGTTAAAAATGAAATATTATGGAAGATCTGTCGGACTGTTTTTGTTGATTCTGAGCCTGAGTCTTTTATCAGCAGGCTGCGGGAAGGAAGAAAACATTCTGTATCCGGTCGAATCGTCTGAGTCATCCGAGGTTTCGGAAGAAAGCAGCGAGGCACAGGATACAGAAGAGACCCGGCAGACGATCTTTGTTTATCTCTGCGGGGCCGTGCAGAATCCCGGGGTCTATGAAGTCCCGGAAGGAACACGGCTTTTTGAGGTGTTAAAACTTGCCGGCGGAATGACAGCTGATGCGTCTGATAGTTCCCTGAATCAGGCGGAGAAGCTGAACGACGGTCAACTCATACGGGTACTCACCCGAGATGAGGAAGCATCGGAAAGAGAAGGAAATAATCCCTCCGGAGACAAAGTAGATCCAAGAGTTAATATTAACACTGCGGATGAGGCAGAACTTACTACGATCACAGGAATAGGATCATCCCGTGCAAAGGCGATAATCGCATGGCGGGAAGAACACGGCAGCTTTAAGACTATAGAAGACATCATGAACGTGAACGGTATTAAGCAAGGACTCTTCAGCAGGATCAGGGACAGTATCAGGGTATCCTGAAAAAAGGGCAGCTCTTTATGGGAAGAAAAGTACTGGTAGTTGATGATGAAAAGAATATCGTAAAAGGAATCGCTTTCAGCCTGAAGCAGGATGATATGTCTGTGGATGCTGCCTATGATGGAGAAGAAGCGGTGCGCCTCGCGCGTGAATCCAAATACGATATTATCCTCCTTGATGTAATGCTTCCAAAGCTCAGCGGTTTTGAAGCGTGTCAGGAGATACGTGAGTTTTCTGACGTTCCGATAATAATGCTCACAGCCAAGGGCGATGATATGGACAAGATCCTCGGGCTTGAGTACGGAGCAGATGATTACATTACAAAACCTTTTAATATTTTGGAAGTCAAGGCTCGTATCAAGGCTATCATGCGCCGTGCGGAGCGTGGTTCTGAAAAGAAAGAAAAGCCTCGTGTCATCGAAAAGGGTGATCTGAAGCTGGATCTTGAAAGCAGACGCGCATATGTTTCTTCCCGTGAGATAAATCTGACAGCCAAGGAATTTGATGTTCTCGAGCTCCTTGCTGAAAATCCCAATAAAGTATACTCAAGAGAAGATCTTTTGAAGATCATATGGGGAAAAGATTATCCCGGTGATGAGCGTACGGTAGACGTTCATATCAGACGTCTTCGGGAAAAGATCGAAGAGAGTCCCAGTAATCCGCGCTATGTCCATACAAAGTGGGGCGTAGGCTACTATTTTCAGGCATAAAGAATGAAGACAGTAATCTCATTTATCATTAGTCAGGCAAAGTTTTTAAAGAGCCTGCAGTTTCGTATCTTTTTTCTTTTGATGCTGGTAGGTTTCATACCGTGCATCATTCTATCTGAGAGTATCATCTTAAATTACAGAAGCAGAGCGGTTTCTGTCAGGACGACAGAAGCCATAAATCAATGCCGTATCCTGGCAGATCACCTGGATTCATCCGGATATATGCTTAATCCCGAAGATGAGACCCTGAATGCTGAGTTAGAACAGCTGTCAGGATTTTATGATGGACGGATCATGGTCATGGATCAGGATTTTAGCGTAATATCCGATACTTACAATATGTCGGTCGGAAAGACAATGATCTCAAAGGAGATCATTGATTGTTACGTGAATGGGACCAGTTCTTCGACATATGATGATGAAAACAGATATATCGAATTTACGGTACCGGTCAGGAATGCGGAGAGCGGTATTACTTCGGGTGTAATGTTTGCCAGTGCGTCTACAGATTCTATAAAAGACAGCGTGGACATACTTAGGAGAAAGGCGACGATCATCATTATAACGGCTACAGTGCTGATATTTATGCTGTCGACTATGCTCTCGGCATTGCTCGTGCGCCCTTTTAAGAGGATCACAAGGGCCATCAATTCAGTGCAGCAGGGGTTTGAGTCAGAGGCTGTTTCAATCCCCGATTACACGGAAACCGAAGCTATCATGGACGCTTTTAACGATCTCATGGAGAGACTAAAAAAGCTTGATGATTCCCGGGAAGAATTTGTTTCAAATGTGTCTCATGAATTAAAAACACCTCTTGCCTCGATGAAAGTACTCGCAGACTCCATACAGAGCGCGGAGGATGTACCCGTTGAGACGTATAAAGAATTTATGAGTGATATCACGGAAGAAGTTGACCGTGAAAATCAGATAATCACCGATCTGTTGTCACTTGTAAAGATGGACCGGACGGCAGGACTTCCAAATGTAGCACTGACTGATATAAATGCGATGCTTGAAAAGATACTGAAACGCCTGCGTCCGATCGCTGCGAAAAAACAGGTGGATATCGTTTTTGAAAGCGGCAGGGCTGTCAGTGCAGAGGTAGATCAGGTAAAGCTTTCGCTGGCTATCAGTAATCTCGTTGAAAATGCCATTAAATACAATAAGAGCGGCGGCTGGGTGCGCGTAAATCTCGATGCAGATCATCAGTTTTTTACATTGCTGGTTTCTGATTCGGGAATAGGTATCCCGGAGGATTCTCTTGATCATATTTATGAGAGGTTTTACAGAGTAGATAAGTCTCATTCGAGGGAGATCGGAGGAACAGGTCTTGGTCTTGCGATAACCAGAAATGCGATCCTTCTTCATCGCGGCTCTATAAAGGCAACGAGTATAGAAGGCGAGGGAACCACATTTACAGTTATGATTCCGCTGAAATATGTGCAGTGATAAGTTACTGCAGAGGGGAAAAAGTATGCGGATAGAAAAGAATGACAAGAAAAAGATATTTGGAATAGCATTGGTAATACTGATGCTGGTGATCGTTGGGATATTTGTATCGGGAGACAGGAAGGGAACTCATGAAACAGAGGCACCACCTAACGGATTTTCAGTTTATTACATAAATAAAGATGGAAACCAGATAGCTAGCGAGACCAAAAAATCGATCTCGGAAAATGCCGGAGTTGATGATCTTTTGGACGCGCTTATGACAGATCCTGACAGTGTACTATTAAAGCGGACCATGGGAGAGGAAGTTTCGCTCCTGAATTACCATTTAGATAATGGTCAGCTGATACTGAATTTTGATACAGATTATACGATGCTGGAAAGGCCTACAGAGGTACTGTTCAGGGCATCGGTTGTACATACCTTATGTCAGTTGAAAGATGTGAGGAGTGTAAGCTTTACTGTTGCTGATGCACCGCTTCTCGATTCGACAGGTGAAGAGGTTGGTGCCATGACTGACAGGACGTTTATAGATAATGCAGGAGATGAGATAAGCTCTTATAATAAGGGAACTATCCATCTTTACTTTGCTGATACTACAGGAACGCTTCTCGTTCGCGTTAGTGAAGAGGTGGTATTCAGTGCAAATGTATCAATGGAAAAGCTGGTTATGGAGAAGCTCATCGAGGGACCGAAAACTAAGTCGGCATATCCGACGATCTCGCCGGATACCAAGATGAATACCATCAATGTTAAGGATGGTATATGCTATGTGAGCCTGGATACCAGCATTACTGATAAGCCGGTAGATGTTACAGAAGAAGTGGTTTTATATTCTATAGTAAATTCACTTACAGAACTGCCGGGTATCCACGAAGTGCAGATCTCGATAAACGGAAAGACAGACGGTACGCTTAGAGGCGATTTTCCGCTGGATAAGGTTTATTCCAGAAACGGAGATCTGGTAAAGAGAAAGGGCAGCTGAGTTTGAAGAGACCTATGGCGTGGATGAGCTGCATGGTGCTCATCTTTACGCTGTTCTTTATGTGCCTCCGGCCGGTGGGGTTAAAGGACCCTCCGGCGGGCACGGATACATTCATTACCATGACTGGAGTACTGACTGACAGACAGTACAAAAACAATTCTTACGTTCTGCTTTTGGCAGATGCCTATACAACAGATCACGCCTATTCAGGCAATGATAAAGATCCGGGATTAAAAACAGAAAAATACGCAGGAGTTCAGGTCTGGCTTGAAAAAGCAAGTTATAAAGAGCTTCCGATGATCGGGGAAAAAATAGAAGTTACCGGAAAAGCAGAGAATTTTTCGGAAGCACGTAACCCCGGTGAATTTGACATGCGAAGGTATTACCATATCCATGGGATAGACTTTTGTATATTTAACGGGAAGGTCATTAAGAGAACAGGCCGCGGCAGCTTTTTAAGAGATAATATCCAAAGACTCAAAGAAAGGATGCTTTCAGTATTTGACAAAAAAATGACCGAAAGTGAAGCCGGTGTCTTAAAGGCGATGATCCTTGGTGACAGGACTTCGCTTACAGACGAGATGAGAGGCCTGTATCAACGAAACGGACTTGCGCATGCGTTGAGTATTTCTGGTCTTCATATATCTATCCTTGGATATGGGACATACCGTCTTTTGAAAAAAATACGGATGGGTTCGATGTTATCCGTAATACTTACAGCGGTACTTGTCATTTTTTATGCGGAGCTGACAGGAGGCGGTACGTCAGTTTTGAGGGCGCTTACCATGTTCCTCGTGTGCATAGGAGCAGATATATCAGGTCGCACTTATGATATGCTCAGTGCTCTTTCTTCATCGCTTCTCCTGCTTTTATTATCAAATCCGCTTATCGTATATGACGCGGGATTCATGCTTTCTTTTGGGGCAGTTCTGGGAATATGTATGGTGAACCCCTGGCTTGAAAGTTTTATTCCTGCAAAAGATGGTATAGTCGGTAAAATCTTATCCGCTATATCGGTCAGTCTTTCTATTCAGATATTTACACTTCCTATAGTTTTTTACTTCTTTTATCAGATCCCACTAACATCCATACCATTAAATCTTTTATTGATCCCTTTCATGGGATTACTTGTCGTGTCAGCGCTCTTGCTGGCGTTACTCGGGAACGTTTCCTGGTTTCCGGTATTTCCCTTTGTGATGATCTGCAGGATCATCCTGCGACTATATGAAACGGGGTGCAGAATATGCGACACAATACCGGGAGGCGTCTTTATAGCAGGGCGCCCTTCCGTAATAAAGATGATCATTTATTATCTGATCCTCTTACTGGTGATAACAGTTACATCAGGAAAAGGATTAAAGAAAATGGCAGGACCATTACTTTTGGCCGCGGCTGTGCTGATGCTCATTTTGAGACCCATAAGCGGACTTACAGTAACCATGCTGGACATAGGGCAGGGAGACAGTATTCTTCTGCGAACAGCTGCCGGAACGACTTATCTTATCGACTGCGGGAGCACCACGGAGAAAGAAATCGCCAGGTACCGGGTGATTCCGGCAATGAGATCAATGGGCCTCCGTAGGATAGACTATTGCATCATGACTCATCCGGATAAGGATCATATATCAGGCTTTGAGGAAATGTTTGAAATGGCACCTGCAGAAAGGCTGCCGATAAAGTACTTTGTCATGCCTGAAATTAAAGACCCCGGAGAAGCGTATAGAACAATAGAGTCTGAGGCCCGGAAAGCCGGGACGAAAGTCCTTAAGATATCGGAAGGACAGTGCTTTAGAGATGGAGAGACAGAAATCAGATGCATACATCCCGGGAGAGATTTTCGGGCAGAAGATGTAAATGAGTATTCTGTCGTACTGGAATTAAAATACAGAAAATTCAAGGCGTTGTTTACAGGCGATATACAGGGGGAGGGTGAAAGCCGGATCATTCGGAAATTAAAAAAAGAAGGACCGGTTTCGGTACTTAAAGTTGCTCATCACGGTTCCAAAAACTCAACCCCGGAGGAATTACTATCGGAGCTGCATCCGGCAGCGGCGCTTATTTCAGCAGGAGAAAACAACTCTTACGGACATCCGCACAGGGAAACGATCGAGAGACTAAATAACATACACACAAAAATATGCACAACCATCGAGAGCGGAGCTATAACCGTTAATACAGATGGAGAAAAGATGGAGATAAAAACTTATGAGAAAGAATAATTATATGAAGAAGGCAGCAATATCAGCACTTGTGGGAACACTCGCTTTTACAGCGCTTTTTCCTGCAAGGGTCAGAGCTGATGAAGTAGTAGATCACGTAAGTGATGATCAGATGGAAGATATTGAACCGGATCAGGATCCTCCGGTGATAAAGGCACAGAAAGTTGTCCTTGAAAATCAGGCAGGAGAATATGGTACAGGGGCTGTTATCACTATCGAAGCTGAAGACAGCGGAACATCAGGACTTGCGGAGAAAGCTTATTCATTTAATGAAAATGACTGGCAGGAGGATAATACATTTCACGTTGAGGCTGATGGAAAAGTCCTTTTCAGCATCAGGGATGCGGCAGGAAATATCGTAGATGGACAGGCAGAGGTCAGAGGGATCGATCGGGATGCACCTGTAATAACTGTCACAGAAAAGGAAAATGATACAAAGAATGGAATGATGAAACTGGAAATAAAGGCTGAGGACAATGGCTCAGGCATTACAACGCTTTCTTGGAAAAATGATCAGACCGGCGCTTCGGAAGTGATTCAAGAGAATGGGAATGGACAAAAAAGTGTATGTAAAGAGGTAACGATAGATAGTAACGGTGATTATACGTTTTTTACCGAGGATGCACTTCATAACCGATCATCATATACAGTGAAGGTGATAAATATCAAGAAAGAAGATAACAGGGAGAAAGAAAGAAAAAAGGAAAGCGATAAAGAAAAGGAAAATGATAAAGCCGGGGAGAGGAAAGATGCCGGAGAAAATATAAATATCGTCTCTTCTGTAACACCACCCACAGGGGCGGACACAGAGCCGGATCATAAGAACAAAGATGACGAAACGGCAGCAGCAGTAACCGTGCCCAAGGAAAAAGAAAAAAAGAAAGGTCATGCTAAAGTGACCGCAGGTAATAAAGGAAACTTATCCGGCACGGAAGAAAGAAATAGCTTCGGACAAAGGTGGTATACAGGCTCAGGCAATGCGATAACATATTCTTTTTGGAATGGTGAAGATGAGGAATACGATGCAGGAGTGTCTGAAAATATCATAAACACTACTGGTTATTATGCAGATAGTAATGACAAATGGGATTTTTCAGAGGGCAGTTATTTTGAAGATACGGAAGATGAACTCGATAATATAGACTTTGATCAGACAGAAGGGGAAAGTGAAAAGAAATCCGTTGCGGGAATGGTTGTCGGTGGTGTGATGATACTGATGCTTTCAGCTGTTTCTGTATATATCCTTTTGAAAAAAGAGATCATAAAAATGCCGAATGATGGGGAAGTGAAATAACTTGACGATATTTTGAAGCTATGCGATGATTATTCTTATGAATGAGGTCGTACAGGACATAAAAAATATGGACTTCAAGAGGGTCTATCTTCTTTGCGGAGAAGAGGCTTATCTACGAGAGCAATATAGGAATAAGCTTATTGATGCTGTAACGCCGCCAGGTGACACCATGAATACTGCCTTCTTTTCGGGGAAGGACATAAACATCGCTTCTCTCATTGATCTGGGAGAAACGATGCCGTTCATGGCGCCGAGGCGGCTTATTGTTGTGGACGGCAGCGGGCTTTTTAAGGGAACAGTTGATGATAAGATCGTCGACTACATGTCTGAGATCCCCGAGGGAACGGTGTTTGTCTTTAACGAAACAGAGGTTGATAAGCGAAGCCGCATGTACAAGGCTGTTCAGAAAAATGGCCATGTTGAGGAGTGCGGTGTCCAAAAAGAAGCGGATCTTAAAGTCTGGATCGCAAGGCTCTTAAAGGACGAGGGTAAAAAGATCAGAGGTTCTACTGTAGAGCGTATACTTGGCCGCTGCGGCACAGATATGGTAAATCTGAAGAATGAGATAGATAAGCTCGTTGCTTATGTTGGCGAAAGGGATATTATTGAGGATGAAGATGTAGACAGCATCTGCACTCTCCAGATAACTAATTCCATTTTTGATATGGTGGAAGCGATAGCCAACGGGATGCAGAAGAAAGCTTTGGACATCTACTATGATCTTCTTCTCTTAAAAGAACCGCCTATGAGGATACTTTTCCTGATAGCCAGAGAATTTAATATACTGCTTCAGGTTAAGACTCTTACTGAAAAAAGAGCGGCATCCGGTGAAATAGCAAAGGCAGTAAAGATACCGCCGTTTTTTGTAAAAAAATATGTGAGCACGGCAGCAGGGTATACTTCAGAAAGCCTGAAGAGAGCTTTACAGGACTGCGTAAGTGCGGAAGAAGATGTAAAGACAGGAAAGATCACAGACAAGCTGAGTGTTGAACTTGTAATAATTAAGTATTCTGGGAGACGTAAATAACGGTCGCGGAAAGAGAGGTTTGATATGCGTGAAACACCAAAACGCGGTGAATTGTATCGTGATATAGACGGCGTTGAGTATGAGATTCTTGCAAGAGCGCGTCATACAGAGACGTATGAAGAACTTGTTGTGTATATAACGGCCGGTGGAGAGGGAAAGGCACTTGCATGTCCTCTTACTGACTTTATGAAAAAAGTAGATCACAATAAGCATCCGGAAGTAAAGGCAAAGTATCGCTTTGAAAAGGTTGAGAGCGGAACGACTGAGACTGAGATCACATCAGTACAGTCAGGCAGAGACTCGGCTGGTCAGCAGGAATCTGTGAGTCACGTATCATCAAATGAGCCGCAGGAAGACAATGAGATCTCTCCTGAATTATTAAGATTCCTCGATGCAGACGGTCCGGAAGAAAAGCTGGATGTTTTGGAGAAGATCAGAACACGTCTCACAAACGAAACCATAGATGCGATAGCTGTTTCGCTGGATACGGAGATCAGACAGGGCGATATAGCTGACCGCTATGCTGAACTTAGGGAGTATCTCCTTATGACGGTTCGATTTGAGGGAAGCCGTCTCAGAAATTGATGAAAGGAAAAGTATTAAGATGAAATTACTGTCATTTGCCGTGCCTTGCTATAATTCAGAGGCATATATGCGTCACTGTATAGATTCGCTTTTACCGGGTGGGGACGAAGTTGAGATCCTGATCGTCGATGACGGCTCCACAGACGGAACTGCAGAAATCGCCGATGAATATGAAAAGAAATATCCGGGTATCTGCAGAGCGATCCATCAGAAAAACGGCGGACACGGAGAAGCAGTAAATACAGGTATCCGAAATGCTTCGGGTATGTACTTTAAAGTTGTTGATTCGGATGACTGGGTAGATGGGGATGCCTATAAGAGAGTTCTTGAAACACTTTCCGAGATAGTTAAGGGTGATACGGTCCTTGACCTCATGGTATGTAACTTTGTATATGAAAAGCAGGGAGCAAAACATAAGAAGGTCATGACTTATCGATTTGCTCTTCCTTCTAATGAAATGGTTACCTGGGATGGCGTACGTCATTTTCATAAGGGACAGTATCTGCTCATGCACTCGGTAATATACCGTACTTCACTCCTTAGGGAATGTGGACTTGAGCTCCCTAAGCACACTTTTTATGTGGACAATATCTTTGTATTTGAGCCGCTTCCGTATGTAAGGACCATCTACTACCTTAATGTAAATTTCTATCGTTATTTCATAGGTAGAGATGATCAGTCAGTAAATGAAAAAGTGATGATCAGCCGTGTCGATCAGCAGATAAGAGTTAATAAGCTCATGATCGATTACATGGCAGGTCGAAATATACCAAACAGAAAACTCAGAAAATATATGCTGAGTTACCTCGATATCATGATGACCATATCTTCCGTAATGCTCATTCGTGCGAATACGGAGGAAGCTCTTGCGAAAAAGGCAGCGCTTTGGGAATATCTGAAAGATAAGAATCTGATGCTCTACTTAAAGATCCGTCACGGACTGCTCGGTCGTGCGGTGAATCTCCCTGGCAGATCAGGCAGAAAGATCACAGTCGGTGGCTATAAGCTCGCCCACTGGTTCGTAGGATTTAATTAAGGGTCAAAAAATGACACCCAACCAAGATTTGGAAGGGTGTCATTTTTCTGTCTATAAAGTTATCCGATCTCGCCTTCATTCTGGGCGCGTCCTTCGCGAACAGTTCTGAGACGGGCAAATACAGCTTTGTAGTCAATTACATATACGAGCAGGAACATTACCGTAGCCATGATAAATGCGCTCGCAACATCGAAAATAGAATGCTGCTTAAGGAACATTGTCGCAAGTATTATTGAAATACAAAGGATCAGTGATCCATTGCGCACAAACTTATTCTTGCTGAGTTTCTCTGAATGGATAATGGCGAAATGTGCTCCAAGAGAATTATAAACATGAATACTTGGAAACAGATTCGTCGGTGTATCGGTGTGGTAAAGCCCGAGAACCAGCTGTGTAAAAATATTGTTCCGTGGAAATACAACGGGACGAAGCTGGCATCCATTCGGATAAAGCGTGGATATCAGCAGGAATATGGTCATTCCTATAAATAAGAAGGTGATGGTGCGGTAATAATCCTTTTTATTTGTGAATATCATATATGTAACAACTCCGGCTATATAGAAAAACCAGAGAAGATAAGGAACAATGAAATATTCACAGAACGGGATCAGATCGTCCGCTGCCATATGGATTATATGATAGTTTCTGGTAACGTGATTTTCCAGTAGCGTGAACCATGGAAGATAAAACAAAAAAAGGTATGCAAGCGCCAGAAAACCATGCGAGTATCTTTTTACAAAAGCCTTCATAAGTTTTAGTCTCCTTGAAATCAGAATTTTAGCATAACGGAAATAACACTTCAATAGATTAAGAAATTGTTCAAAAATAAATAATATTATGTTATAATTTTAGTTGTTTAACGCTGTAATGAATGAAAGCTCGGTAGTTAGGTAACAGTGAGTTTTCGGTCGGGCAAAACCGGCATCAGATTTGAGCAGGAGGAAAAAAATGTACTCATTAGACGACATCAGAGCCGTTGATCCGGAAATCGCAGATGCGATCGTGCATGAAGAGGAAAGACAGGATAGTCATATCGAGCTTATTGCATCTGAAAACTGGACAAGCAGGGCTGTTATGGCAGCTATGGGAAGTCCACTTACAAACAAGTATGCTGAGGGATATCCGGGACACAGATACTATGGCGGATGCGGTTGTGTAGACGTAGTTGAGGATCTTGCCCGTGAGAGAGCAAAGGAACTCTTCCATTGTGAATATGCAAATGTTCAGCCTCATTCCGGAGCACAGGCAAACATGGCAGTATTCTTCGCAATGATGAAGCCCGGTGATACATATATGGGAATGAACCTTGATCAGGGCGGACATCTTTCTCATGGTTCACCGGTAAATTTCTCAGGTTCATATTTTAACTGTGTGCCTTATGGTGTAAATGCAGACGGATTTATCGACTACGATAAGGTTCGTGAGATCGCTCATGAATGTCATCCAAAGATGATCATCGCAGGCGCTTCTGCATATGCACGTACTATAGATTTTAAGAAGTTCCGTGAGATAGCTGATGAAGTAGGCGCATATCTAATGGTAGATATGGCGCACATCGCAGGTCTCGTAGCAGCCGGCGTACATCCGTCACCTATAGGCATTGCTGATGTGGTAACTACTACAACACATAAGACTCTTCGCGGACCGAGAGGCGGACTTATCCTCTCAAGTCAGGAAGCAGCTGATAAGTTTAAGTTTAATAAGGCTGTATTCCCGGGAATACAGGGCGGCCCTCTGATGCATGTTATCGCAGGTAAGGCAGTATGCCTTAAGGAAGCACTCCAGCCTGAGTTCAAGACTTATGCAGAGAACGTGGTAAAGAATGCTAAGGCTCTTAGCGAGGGACTTATTAAGCGTGGTCTTTCCATCGTTTCCGGCGGTACAGATAATCACCTGATGCTCTTAAATCTGGTTCCTCAGGGACTCACAGGTAAGGAAGTAGAAGCACTTCTCGATGAAGCACATATCACTGCAAATAAGAACACTATCCCGAATGATCCTCAGAAGCCGTTTGTAACAAGTGGAATCCGTCTCGGAACACCGGCTGTTACAACACGTGGATTTAATGAAGAGGACTGTGATAAGGTTGCAGAGGCAATTTCTCTCGTAGTACTTGGCGGCAAGGATAAGGTTCCTGAAGCACGCGCTATCGTAAAGAGCCTCACAGACAAGTATCCTTTAATCTAAGGATGTAAGGGTCAAAAGTAAATTTTGCCCCTTACTGATGTCACGGATTGGTTACTGTTCACTCGCTTCCAGCTCGCTCACGTAACGGATTTTGCCAATTAAATCGCCTCCGGCGATGGGCAAAATCCAATGGCTTTTCATCTTTCTTGGACGCAACCTCCGCAGCGTAGTGCTCCGGTTGCGTCTGAACAGTAACACGGATTGCTTCATTGCTACGCAATTCCCGCAATCCTAAAACACTCGCAATCCGCGTAATAACGCTACTTGCTCGTGTTTTGCGGGTTCCAAGGTCTCAATCCTCTTTGTGCAAGCACAATCGGATTTTGACCTTTTGACCTTGACATCAATCTAAGAAAATATTAATAAAACATAAGTATCGTTAATAAAATCACTGTGCTATACTCAACTGTGGCACAGTGATTTTATTTTTTCATCGGGGGAGAAATGCAGGATACGAAAACGGCAGTCATTACTGTTCGTGATCTTTATAAGATATATAAGCTCGGTGACGAGCGGGTACGCGCTCTGAATGGCGTGAGCTTTGACATTCATAAGGGCGAATTTGTCGCAATAGTCGGAACATCCGGCTCAGGAAAATCAACACTGCTAAATATGCTGGCAGGTCTTGAAAAGCCGACCCGTGGGGAGATAGTGATCGCAGGAGAACACATCGAAACCTATAATGAACAGGAACTTGTTCGTTTTAGACGGGATCATATCGGTTTTATCTTTCAGGCATATAATCTGATGCCTACGCTCAATGCAATAGAAAATACAGAGTTTCCACTGGTGTTTCGGGGTATTTCTCCGGAAGTACGGAGAAAAGCAGCTATAAAGACCCTGAAACTCGTCGGATTATCGCGGTTCATGGATCATAAGCCGACAGAAATGTCCGGCGGTCAGCAGCAGCGAGTGGGAATCGCAAGAGCGCTTGTAGTTAATCCGGAGATCATATTTGCGGATGAGCCAACGGGAAATCTTGATTCAGTAACTACGGGAGAGGTACTGAAACTCATGCAGGGACTGGTTCATGACAGGAAACAGACCCTGGTCATGGTTACACACGATAATGAGCTGGCTTCATATGCGGACAGGATAATCCGTATAAAAGACGGCAGAAAAATAGAGGATACAGAGCAATGAAAAACAACTTGAGGGAGAAAATTGTACGCATTGCCGCAGGAGTGACTTTATCAGCGGTACTAATGACATTTGGAGCAGGAAGCTCCTTAAAAGCATATGCAGAGATCAATGGATCTGCACCGGGACTGCTGATAAATAATTCATCAGATTCTTCTGATTCGAGCAATTCAGATTCATCATCAAACACTGATTCATCTGATAGTTCATCTTCGTCCGGTGATAGCGGACAGTACAGTCAGGCAACATCGACAAATCCGTATATTGTTCCGGCAGCTACATGGGTAACTCCTGTTGCGACACATGGACAGGCACTTTATGTAGTACTGCCCCTGGTAAATATGTATGACTACAATGTGCGTGATGTGATCGTGACACCTGTGCTTTCCAGCAGCACGGATGAGTTTCCGTTTGAGATCGATTCAACCGGATTTACAGAAAAGATTGAGACGCTTGTGGGTGAGAAAGAACAGCCTGACAGAAATAAGCGTGTACAAAATTGTGTATGGACCTTCCGCACCAGAGATACTGTAAAGAGCGGATACTACAGACTGGATTATCAGGTAACCTATACTGATCCTCTTTGTGAGGTACATAACTGCACGATCTCCACATATGTAAAAACTGTCGGTCTTCCAAAGTACGGTACAACGGATGGATACGAGAAAGATACCAAGCTTTCCACTCCCCGTGTGATCGTTACAGGATTTAAGACAGAACCGGAAAGCGTAAAAGCCGGTGAAAAGTTCATGCTGACTCTCACCATGAAAAATACTTCAAACAGGACAGCAGTCGACAATATGGAGCTGGACCTTACCGGAACGGTAACGGGAAAAGATGAAGCAAGCTCTTATGCCGCATTCCTTCCGACATCCGGTGCGAACAGCTTCTATGTAAACTCGATCCCTGCAGGTGGTGAGACAAATCTTTCGATGGAATTTACAGCGAAAGCTGATCTCGAGCAGAAACCCTATGTTATGGATATAAAGATGAAGTATGAGGATGACGAGGCGAATCCTTATGAGGGAGAAGCAAATGTGTCTATCCCTGTTCATCAGCCGGCGAGATTTGATACCAGTTCGGCAACTGTAGAACCGTCCAGTATCAATGTCGGAGAGCAGTCGGATGTAATGTTCAGTATCTATAACACCGGAAAGACAAAGCTTTACAACGTGAGCGTGAGCATAAACGCACCCTCAGTAGAGCCTGCACTGGCATTTGTCGGTGCCATCGAATCCGGTGGAACGGGAAATGTGGATGTGATGGTTACGGGAGTCGCACCTACAGAAGATGACGGAGTTATCCCCTGTACTATTTCCTATGAGGATGAATCTGGAAATGTGACCCAGGAGACAAAAGAGATCAATCTCTTTGTATCCGAATATATGGAAGATGACTATGATTACACGGAAGAGGAAGAAGAACAGACAGGGATGAACCCGATAGTAAGAAATCTTATAATCGCGGTCGTATCTATCATAGTCTTAGTTATTTTACTCACCGTTTTCTTTAAGATCAGAAAGAAGAAAAAGAAGGCGAAGGAAGAAGCGGAATTAAGAGAACTCGCAGAGGAAACAACAGAGGAAGAAAAGAATGACGATCAGTGATCTTTTCCGATATTCGTGGAAGTCTTTGATCCGCAGAAAATTAAGGACGATACTTACTATCCTTGGAGTAGTGATAGGTATCGCGTCAATCGTAGTCATGGTCTCGCTTGGTCTGGGACTTAGGGAACAGTCCATGGCTATGATCGAGCAGTATGGTGGTCTTACTACCATTACGGTCAGAGAGGGGAACGGCAGCTCGTCCGGTGGAGCATCGGATCAAAGTAAAAAAAGTGATCCCACAGATGGGAAACTGTCGGATGAGACAGTCGAAAATATAAAAAAGCTCGATCATGTGGAGATAGTATCCCCTGTCCTGACATTTCAGTGCGTAATGAGGTCCGGAGCCTATGAGAGCTTTTGTTATGATGGATACGGGTATTCGCTCGAGGCCTTAAAGAGCATGAAGTGGAAATTTAACGAAGGAGATTTTCCGAAAGAGGGAGATCCGCTGAAATTTATATACGGAAACATGTATCTCCAGGAGTTTTCCAACTATGCAACCGGACAGGGGTATTGGGAGACAAACGTGCTTCCGGACATAGATCTTATGAAAGATCCGATATTTACGGTGTTTGATACAGATACCTATAATTCTATAAAAGGTAACTCTGACGGGTATTCCGAGGATGATGGCTCGGCTGAAAGTAAACCCACAGCCCCGCCGAAGAAGTATCTTATACCAACCGCCGGAGTTTTGTACGGAAATACAAATGATGATTACAGGGACTATAGCTGGAGCGTGTATTGCGATATAGAAGCGCTGGAAAAAGTTCTAAAAAAAGAGTATCGTAATAAGGCAATCCCGGGACAGCCGGTCAAAAAAAATGGTTCACCATATCGTCAGTTGTTTTATAATCAGATTTATGTACGTTCTGATAGTGTTGATCACGTACTTGATCTGCAGAAAGAAATCGGGGATATGGGTTATTCTGTAGAGAGTAATTATGAATGGATAGAGGAGACACAGAAACAGGCCAGATCCCAGCAGGCAATGCTTGGCGGTATCGGCTGCGTGTCTCTTCTTGTTGCGGCTATAGGAATTGCAAATACCATGATGATGTCGATCTACGAAAGAACTAAGGAGATCGGTGTCATGAAGGTGCTTGGATGCAATCTTTCGGATATAAGAGGCATGTTCCTTTTGGAAGCAACAATGATAGGTGCGCTTGGCGGTATAATAGGAGATCTTATCAGTTTTATAGCGTCTCTTATAATTAATGCGGTAACTGCAGAAAAAACGTCGGTTACACCTATATGGCTCATGCTTATGGGCTTTGTTTTCGCTGTACTTGTAGGTATGGCGGCTGGTTACTTCCCTTCAAAGCGGGCAATGGAGCTTAGTCCGCTGGCAGCTATCCGAAATGAATGATAGTCGATCGTTGTGCAATTTTTTGCTTAGTAAGGAAAATATATGGTTTTTAGCTCGTTAATATTTCTTTTTCGGTTTCTTCCGGTATTTTTGCTGGTCTATTACATAGTCCCGCGTCCGCTGAAAAATCTGGTTCTTTTTTTAGGAAGCCTGGTTTTTTACGCATGGGGAGAGCCGAAATACACAGTGTTCGTGCTATTGTCGATCATAGTTAATTTTTACTCGACAAAATTTATGGCTATGTATGACAGACAGTATCGGATACGTGAGAGGAGGATCTGTCTAGCACTTATTCTTTTATACGATGTGGGAATGCTGATCTTTTTCAAATATACAGGCTTTATTCTCACAAATGTAAATACGTTTGCAGGTACGGCAATACCGATACCAAAGATCACGCTTCCGCTGGGGATCAGCTTTTATACATTTCAGATAATGTCCTATGTTATCGATGTTTATAAGGGAAATATAGAAGTTGAAAACTCAATATTGAATGTTGGAACATATCTTGTGATGTTCCCGCAGCTGATCGCCGGTCCTATAGTTGTTTATAAAAATGTGGCAGAGGCTCTGCATGAGAGAGAGATAACGCTTGAAGGCATAGAAAGAGGTCTCATGACCTTTACTTTGGGACTTGGTTCAAAGGTTATACTCGCAAATAACATAGGAAACGTGTGGAGTGCCTGCGGTGAAGCTGGTTTTGAAAATATTTCCACGCTTTTTGCATGGCTTGGAATAGCTGCTTATACACTGCAGCTTTATTTCGACTTCAGCGGTTATTCTCTGATGGCTATAGGTCTCGGAGAGATGATTGGATTTAAGTTTCCTCAGAACTTTAATTTCCCGTATATAGCAAATTCCGTGTCTGATTTTTGGAAGCGCTGGCATATAACCATGACAGACTGGTTTAGAAATTATATCTATATACCGCTTGGTGGTAATAGAAACGGCGCAGTTCGGACATACTTCAATATGCTGGTTGTCTGGGTGATCACAGGCTTCTGGCATGGAGCAGACTGGAACTTCGTCCTTTGGGGACTGTATTATTTTGTGATCCTCTCTGTTGAAAGGTTATTCCTAAAAAAAGTACTGGACCAGCTGCATTTCTTTTCGCGTATTTATACGCTTCTCTGTGTGATGATAGGCTGGGTCCTTTTTGCTTCGCCGTCACTTCAGGAAGCGATCGTGTATATCACACGGATGTTTACCATTAATCCCGGAACAGATTTCCTGGAGTACGCTCAGAGCTATGGCATCTTGATGGCGGCTGGAGTAGTATTTGCTACACCGATCTTTTCTGACTGGTATAAAAAGCACAGAAGTAATGTACTGGTGATCTCTTTTATGTTCGTCGTATTTTGGTATTCGGTTTATCTGCTTACTAAAGAGATTTATAATCCATTCCTGTATTTTAGGTTCTGATCGAGATACTGTGGGCGGATTTTAGAACTGGGTTAATAATGAAGAAATTAAAGAATTGTCCATATATGATACTGCTTTTTCTGTCAGTAATGGCGGTTTTTGTATATGGAATCCTGCTTCAGACAGGAAAAGTAAAATCAAATGTTACGGTTGCGAGTACTGATATGATAGAGGTCGCATCGGCTGTTCACGATCTGGAGGCAAGATTCACGGCATTTATTTCCAAGACTAAGGAAGTGGATTATTCCAAGGAATATAAGCCTACGGAGTATGTACCGGATTCAAGTATCGCTGAGAAGATATCATCTAATGATGCGAGAAAAACTGTCGAAGATGAGAGTGCTGGTGTAGTGATCGATGAATCAGGGACTGTTTCCGGAGATAAGTCAGAAAAGACTGATGCCGGTGAAAAACAGGAACTTGCAGAGGGCGATACATCTTTTTGCGGTGAGAACGATGGCTTTTACAGGGTTACGGATGGCTATCTCACAAACGGAGACACGCTTTTTATCGGAGACTCCAGAACAAAGGGCTTTGCGCTGTACTCAGGGCTTCAGGGCATAAATGTTTATGCGGAAAAGGGTTATTCCGTTAATAAAGTATTTACGGATAAATTTATAGATACAGTCCTCGGAAAGCTTACGCTGGAAGAAGCAATGGCAGCGGATACGGATCGCTACAGAAAGATCTATCTGATGCTCGGTCTGAATGAGATGGGCTGGGGCAATGATGAGATGTTCGCAAATGCTTATTACAGGATGATCGATATGCTTAAGTATTATCAGCCAAATGCTGTGATATATGTGCAGGATATCATCCATGTGACAAAGGCAAAGGGCGAATCGGCACCGCTGTACGGTAATGCGAATATAGATGCCAGAAATGAGCTCCTGAAGGAGATAGCGGATAATGAGCATGTAGTTTATCTGAATATCAATCAGGTATTCTCTGATGAGGAAGGGAATCTTCCGGCTGAATATTCGTCAGACGGAGTTCACATTAAGCAGCAGTATATGCAGCAGTGGGTAGACTTCCTCGAGAGTCATGCAGTGCTGGCTTCGGATTCGGATGCAGCCTATATCACAGATCCTGCTGAGGTTGATACGGCAGCCGGCGGGGAGTCTATGAAAAATGAGGGTGAAGACACTTCGAAAGATGCAGAAACTGTTACGGAAACTTCGCCGGTAACGGAGACAACTCCGGCTGTACAGGAAAATACGACGCCGACAGTACCGACTACACCGACAGTACCGACCACACCGACAGTACCGACTACACCGGACATCGGAACGGGAACCGGCGGAGACGGATGGGAAACCGGTCAGGATCTAAATTAAATGCTGTTGAGATAACAAGAAACAGGGACAGGAGAATTTCTCCTGCCCCTGCTTGCGTGTTAAGTATACTAGTGTCCTGGATCGGGTTTTATTGAACCCTAAAGAATTCCATCTGCTTCTGCAGAGAATCGGATATTTCTTTTAGATATTCGGCACCCTTTTGAAGCCTTTCGCTTTGGCTCTGGGCTTCAGAAACCATTTGCTCGATCTCACGGGCGTTCATCAGGACGGTTTCAGTACCTTGTGCCTGTACGGTAGTAGCCTCTGCCATTCTTCCGGATATTTCATCAACCTTTTGTGCATTTTCAAGCATCTTATTTATCCGTTCACTTGTAGCCTTGACCTGTTCAACTGTATTGCTGTAGGATTCCACTATGGTCTCGAGGATTTCCACGCCCATAGCGATGTCTTCTGCACTCTTACGGGTAGCTGAGCCTGTCTTTGACATCAGGTTAGATATATTACTAACCAGATTTTCAATCATTCCGGCATTTTCGTTACTTGTATCTGCGAGCTGCTTTATCTCTTCTGCAACAACTGCAAACCCACGTCCGGCTTCACCTGCTCTGGCTGCCTCTATAGATGCGTTGAGAGACAGGAGATTAGTCTGTGAAGCAATGCCCTTAATAACCGATGTAATGGACGAGATCTGCTCGGCGGAACTTTCTACATCCGATACATGGGACACGAGCTCGTTAATGGAGTTCTGAGCCACATGCATCTTTTCAGTTACCTTATTGAGATTATCAGCGGTCTCTTCGGAGTCATTTCTGACTGTTTCCATGTAGTTCTTTGCATCACTGCTGGAATCTGCGGTTTCTTCTGCGATCTTTGACAGATTCTCGGAATCGGTTGAGAGATTCTGTATGGAGTCGTTGATATTCTGCATTTCTGATGCCAGATCTTCAAGCGAGTCTTTTTCTGTAGTAGTAGACTCATTCATTCCTGTCGCAAGCTCATTAAATTCTATCGAGTGTGTATTAAGTCCTTCAGCGGTTGAGTATACATCTGAGATGATAGAATTCATCTTAATAATGTAATCATGAAGGCTTGTATTAATGTCTGTGATCTCATTATCCGGTCCTTTATGGTGCGTATCAAAGTTAAGAGTGAGATTACCTTTAGATATCTCTATGATATCGTTTGTAGCCCTCTTTAGCTGCTTCATCTTGCGACTTACAGTCAGACTTACTGACAAAACTATGCCGCAGAAAATGACTAAAGCAGCAATATTAAGTATAAAGAGCAGTCTGGTAAGTGCACCGTATGCAGTGTTGTAATCTTCATAAAGCATCAGATACCATTCTGTATTTGTGACGTTGCTTATTGTCAATACATACTTACCCTGCGTGGTATTTACAGTCTTATTGAGAGTATTTATATCAAAGTTTGTGAGTAGATCCTTAAGAAACGGATCAGTGGCATCCTGCAGTGTAAGTCCCGGATAATCGTCGTTACTGGAGGCTATTACCATACCACTCTTATTATCTATAAGGAGGAAAGAAGCATTGAGCTTTTCGCTTTCTGCGGCAATAGTATCACGGATAGAGGAGAAGGTGAGGTCTGTTGCAGCCATTCCGATGACATTTCCGCCGGTATCCTTGATGTTTTTTGCGCATGTAACTGTATAATCGGTAACGCCATCCTCGTCGTAGAATGAGCACTTATCAAATGTTGCTTCATCACACTTCAGACCAAACTGAAACCAGTCTTCTGTAAGATAGTCCGGAAACCTTTCATTTCCGGCATAAGAAACGGTCGTGCCATACTCATCGTTATATATCAGGTATACACCATCACTTCCTGTTATCACGTCTGTATGATGCTGCTGCATATAGGCTGCATAACTGTTATTATCTCCCAGAAAATGTCCCTGCAGCTGATTGGCGATGGTGTTCAGGATAGCTCGTGCCTCATTACTCCAGACTTCTACTTTGTTTGTAACACTGCCGCATTCGCTGTTCATACGGTCGACGATCTGGTTTGTATAGCTTGTCTTGATATTTTTATAAATGATAAAAAAGCATACAAATACAATGATCATCAGGACGGGGATAACCCGGGACAGGATAAGGTAAGATAACCCCATATAATTCTTGCGTTTCTCAGTTTTAGCTGCGTTTGAATTCTTTTTTGCCATACTCCGTCTCCTTGTGAAAACAAAACTCATAAGTAGAACACTCTTTTTTCTTTATCGGTTGAGCGAATTGTTTTTATAAGAATATGAAGATTATTAAATCTAGTACATGGAGAGAGTTTAAGAACAAAAAAGAACCCTGTGCCAAAGGCTCAGGGCTCAAAAATGGATTATGTTTTAATCTGCGTCAGCATAGGATACGCCGCCCGGAACTACCTTGGAACATGCCAGAGCAAGTGAACCCGGTCCGATATGGCAGGCGATACTAAGCGGAAGCGGATCGATATGGAGCTTGCAGTTAGGGAATGCCTCACGAACATCCTTTGCAAATTCCTCGGCTGCTTCACGGTTCTGGGAATATGCCATCTGGATCCAGACATTGGGATTTTCAGGATCATATCCGCCAAAACGTGTATCAATATCATTCTTAACAGCCTTGATCATGATGGACTTTGCCTGCTTGATACCTCTGCACTTTGAGAAAGCGTCCAGCTTTTCTCCCTGGATCTGGAGAATAGGCTTCAGATTGAGGATCTTTGCAAATGCAGCAGCGGCAGGTGTGATACGACCGCCCTTTTTCAGATACTCAAGAGTATCGAGGGTAATGTAGATACTGGAGTCAAACTTTGTCTCTTCCAGAATGTTTTTGATCTCTTCTGCGGATCTGCCGGCATCGGCCAGAGCCTTTGCATCTACTGCGGACTGACGTAATGTAACGGAGATACGCTGATTATTAACGACAAAGACTTTTCCGTCATACTCATTTGCGTAAACACTTGCGTTTGCGCATGAACCGGAAAGACCGCTGGACATTGGAATATGAACAATTTCATCGTATCCCTCGTCGAAAATCTTGTCCCAGAGTTCCATAACATCTCCGGCAGCGGGCTGTGACGTATGAACTGCAGCATCCTGGTCGAGGAAATTATAAAATTCATCATGAGTCAGATTGACGTTGTCGAGATATTCCTTATCATTAATGATGACCGGCATGGGAAGGACAAAGATACCCTTTTTCTCTCCCTCAGCGATTGTCATTCCACTGTTAGTGTCAGTGACGATAGCGACTTTTTTCATATTAAAATGTTTCCTTTCTGTCCGAAAATTTTAGCACAAAAACGGCGTTGTAACAATGTAGTACTGATTTCTACGTCACGGTGTTTGCGAAGCTAAGTTGTAAAATTGTTATATTGTCAGACAATAATGTATAAAAATAGAAAGAGAATATAAAAAAGAAATAAAATATGAAAAATGTATTGACACATCTGACCAGATGCGATATACTTCACTCAACAACAAAGAAAGAGAGGCAAGACTAACAAACGGGCAATCGCCCGGAGGTAGGACAAATGCTTAACTGGAAAGGTGTAGTAGAAACTCGGATTACAAAATAAGAAGGAGTTGAGACCACCGGACAACTAAATTTCCAAGTGAACATTCTGATCGATAGGCCTGGATCAGAAGGTACTGATCATCAAAATTGAATAGTAACAATTCATCTTTATAGCATAGAAGCATTCCAGATGCAGATATCGGGCGGAGAGAAAATCAAATGATGAAGAAGTCTTATTGAGAAGACACAGAGAAAACCGTTCAGAAATCTGATAAATTACAGAATCCGCATCATGGAGGCAGATATAGGAGGTACAGTCCAATGGGATGTACAGATGAATCACGGTATTAGAGGACATCGAGCGTGAAGTGATTATTCCGCGAGATGTCCTTTAATATTGTGTAAATATATTTTCCTTGTGTCATGTCTGTGATATCATTTCGACTTGGTTGATAATTGTAACGAAGTGACTTTACATATGCTGTTAGGTCATTAGAAAGGTTGATGAAATGCAGACAGATGGAGTGATCCTGGACGTAGACGGAACAATATGGGATTCAACAGGAATAGTTGCTGTGGCCTGGACAAAGGCAGTAGTGGAGCTTGGCAGACCTGATGTAAAGGTTACATCTCCTGTGCTTAAGCAGCTTTTCGGAAAGACAATGGAAGAGATCGCAGATGTTCTTTTTGAAGGAGAGTCTAAGGAGAAAAAGGATAAGCTCATGGAGCTCTGCTGCAAATATGAGCATGAAGAGCTGCAAAACGATCCATGCCATATAGACTATGAAGGCGTGGTAGACACGATAAAGAGTCTTTCTGAAAAAGTACCGGTGTTTATAGTCAGTAACTGTCAGGCAGGTTATATTGAGCTTGTAGAGGATAAACTCAGCTTGCTGCCGTATATCACGGATATAGAATGTTATGGAAATACAGGAAATGGAAAAGCTGACAATATCAGAAGTGTTGTAGATAGAAATCATTTGAAAAATCCAGTGTATGTGGGCGATACAGATGGAGACAGGATTGCTTCCGAAACTGCCGGAGTGCCGTTTATATACGCAAAGTATGGATTTGGCAAAACGCAGGGAGCCGCAGCGGATATCAGCAGTTTTTCAGAATTACAGGACGTACTGGAAGTATAAATACAGGCTTGTTTTTCAGAAGAAAAAAATGTTTTAAAAAGTATGCAAAAAACGTTGACAGAAATCTGTAGAACGTGTATATTGTTACATGCGCGTTGAAAAAACAGCGCGTATGAATTGAATGCGATAGTAGCTTAGCTGGTAAAGCGCCACCTTGCCAAGGTGGAGACCGCGGGTTCGAATCCCGTCTATCGCTCT
>KE384177.1:0-31700 GCA_000424365.1 Lachnospiraceae bacterium NK4A144
ATACTGAGCAAGTATCCTAAATCTGTGTACGACAAAGCACTCAAGCTGGTAGAACAGGAAAACAGCCAACCGAAAGAAATGTAATAAACAGAATACATATATTTCAGCGGGAATGACAGATGGTGTCATTCCCGTTTTCTAGTATATGATATAGAAACAATCAAATCTGTTCGGTATGAAAACGTAAAAAACAGATAAAATGAATGATTGCATCTACCGATAAAGAGTTTGAAACTGTAATGTTAGCAAATATTTAACGTAATTTAGTTTCTGTTATAGATTTTTCGTGATAAGCTGAGTGATTTTAGGAGATTTACCATGAGAATAGGAACAATTGGATTAACAGATTACGACGAGAAGGATTTTTCATTTGTACAGGATGAAATTAAAAACTTGAAAGATATTCCAAGAGATTTTAATGAGGATCTATATCGTAAGCTTGGTGTATCTGAGACAGTCATAGCATATTGGAAAGAAATAGATTATAGACCACCGTATTATTACATATTCTGGCTGCTTCAAGACAATCGAAATCTGCTGCTTTTTGACGAGTACAGAGAAGTACGAGACAGCATCGTAAATAAAATATTCGAAGAAAATGAAAAAATCGGTTCTGCTGTTCAGAAACTTTGCGAAGTAGAAGACAAGTCATATTCCTGGTTTATACAAAGTGACAAGAAGTATATGTATAAAGCTTCGTATCATTACAGTGACGATTCCGGCGATGACATAATCATGACCTATGATTATGATGAGGTGATGAAAAGTGTACAACATGAAATAAAGGAATTAGAAAATGATGAGGTGACCTACGTTGTAGAAAAATATCCTGTGTTATATTCAGAAAACGGTGAGATTACAGGAATAGATCTTAGTGATTTACGCGGTCGGGTCAGTTATGATGAAAAAGGATGTGTCTTTGAAATATGTAATATGCCGGAGTTTGATTACTATCCCAATTGTTGGTTTGAGCTGACCAAGCCATATTTATTTATGCCTCATCCATTCTCAAAAGGTGATATTGTGTACTATTCGCTTGGTGATGAAAAAGTATATGGAGTTCTTTCGGTAGCATTTGACAAAGAAGATGAAAGAAGATGTGCAGAACGTGGTTTGCTATGTGATGGAACAGACTTCATTTCATTGATCGAATTGATAGATAAAGAGAAGGGCAAATTTATTGTTTCGCATGCACACATATGCCCGATCTACTTGGAACACTATGATGAAGAACAGACATGGATGCATACAGAAGTTCATTCTACATTATGTATTGCCAGAGATATATTAAAAGGGACAAGCGGAAGTCTAAGTGCATTATGGTATTCTATGAACTCATAGTAAAAAGGATGTGATATGTATGTTATTTATGCCTAATCATGGCAGCATTTTTAAGAAGAAAAGATACCGATGCAATAAGTGCGGAAGCGTTTATCGTATGAAGGAGTTGGAGGTTATTACGAAAGAAACACGATGCCCAAAATGCGGAGGAAAGCTCACTCTTGCACAGATAGATCCGTTGTGGTTTATGTAAGTAAAAAAGGGGACTAGGTAGAAATGATTAATACGTATAAAGCATACCTTGATCATTCGGCAGGGAATATTATTACTATTGATGAGGCATTGACCATATATGAAAAAATGGCAGAAAGTATAGAAAAATGCACTCTTGAAGATAAGATGGATTTTTGGAATGATTGCATTAAGAAAGCTGCGGTATATTCCAAAATTAGGAATGATTGGGAGAATATGGGACGTGAAGAAAGGATAACAGCTGATGAGGGCAGGACGTTGGCACATAACGGCTTTATAACTTCCATAAATGTTCTGTCAAGGATTGTTGGAAATGAGGGGATAGATAATTCGTGGAGAGAGGAACTGGGGGATGAAAGAAAGCGAATTGGAGATTTCGCATGTTTTGTTGCATTCATTACGGGCATATCTAATCGATGATACTATTTATAAGTGGATTTTCAGCGGGAATGACAGATGATGTCATTCCCGTTTTCTGTATGCTTTTATTATTGACAAAAGAAAGCACGTTCGATAGAATGTTCAAAGAACAATCGTTCACTGTAAGCGCTTACGAACCTTGAAAACTTAGGAGCATTTATAAAAAATATATGTTAGTATTAAAATACAACAGAACGGAGTGTGAGTTATGAGCAACAGCAATACACCTTATGATGACGCATTCCGAACGCTGTTAACAGATTGCAGCAGACTGATAATACCGGTAGTTAACGTATTATTTGACGGAAACTATGGATTAGATGATGAAGTAAATCTGTTTCAAAATGAGTTATTTATTACAGCGGGAAATGATGAAAAGCGGATAACTGATTCAAATTTTAGTGTGGGATCAAATATCCATCAGCGCTATCATATAGAATGTCAGTGCAGATCAGATGGATCAGTTATAGTTCGAGTATTCGAATATGCGACTCAGATCGCCATCTCTACAGCGGTATCCGATACAGATAATACAAGCTTTAACCTGCCGAGATCGGGAATACTGTATCTTCATTCGACTAAGAATACAAAGGAGCATACCATTACAGTTGTCGCACCAAACGGAAAGAAATTATCATACGCGGTTCCGGTAATAAGGATGTATGATTATTCACTGGAAAAACTGATCGATAAGAGGCTGTGGTTTCTGATACCGTTTTATTTCTTCAACTTCAATTTGGAAGAGATGGATTCCTCAGAAGAAATGATACAGGAAATGCAGAAGACCTATCGCGACCTGTGGGATAAAATGGATAGTTTTGTTGATGATGGAGTTATTACAGAATTTGAAAAAGCAGCTATAAAAGCTATGTGCGATAAAGTTGCGGAAGCATTGTCAAATAAATACAGAAATGTACAGAATGGAGTTGAGAAAGTCATGGGAGGACAGGTTTTAGACTATGAAGCTAAAAGGATAGCCAGAGAAGCAGCAAAAGAGGCAGCGATAAAAGCAGAAAAAGCAACGAAAGAGGCAGTAGAAGAAAATACAAAAAAAAGAGATCTCGAAGCTGTTAAAAACATGATCTCGTTCGGCGTACAAGAGGAAAAGATACTGAGCAAGTATCCTAAATCTGTGTACGACAAAGCACTCAAGCTGGTAGAACAGGAAAACAGCCAACCGAAAGAAATGTAATAAACAGAATACATGGATTTTCGCGGGAATGACAGATGATGTCATTCCCGTTTTCTGTATGCTTTTATTATTGACAAAAGAAAGCACGTTCGATAGAATGTTCAAAGAACAATCGTTCACTGTAAGCGCTTACGAACCTTGAAAACTTAGGAGCATTTATAAAAAATATATGTTAGTATTAAAATACAACAGAACGGAGTGTGAGTTATGAGCAACAGCAATACACCTTATGATGACGCATTCCGAACGCTGTTAACAGATTGCAGCAGACTGATAATACCGGTAGTTAACGTATTATTTGACGGAAACTATGGATTAGATGATGAAGTAAATCTGTTTCAAAATGAGTCATTTATTACAGCGGGAAATGATGAAAAGCGGATAACTGATTCAAATTTCAGCGTGGGACCAAATATCCATCAACGCTATCATATAGAATGTCAGTGCAAACCAGATGGATCAGTTATAGTTCGAGTATTCGAATATGCGACTCAGATCGCCATCTCTACAGCGGTATCCGATACAGATAATACAAGCTTTAACCTGCCGAGATCGGGAATACTGTATCTTCATTCGACTAAGAATACAAAGGAGCATACCATTACAGTTGTCGCACCAAACGGAAAGAAATTATCATACGCGGTTCCGGTAATAAGGATGTATGATTATTCACTGGAAAAACTGATCGATAAGAGGCTGTGGTTTCTGATACCGTTTTATTTCTTCAACTTCAATTTGGAAGAGATGGATTCCTCAGAAGAAATGATACAGGAAATGCAGAAGACCTATCGCGACCTGTGGGATAAAATGGATAGTTTTGTTGATGATGGAGTTATTACAGAATTTGAAAAAGCAGCTATAAAAGCTATGTGCGATAAAGTTGCGGAAGCATTATCAAATAAATACAGAAATGTGCAGAAGGGAGTTGAGACAGTCATGGGCGGACAGGTTTTAGACTATGAAGCTAAAAGGATAGCCAGAGAAGCAGCAAAAGAGGCAGCGATAAAAGCAGAAAAAGCAACGACCAAGAAAAAGGATCTCGAAGCAGTTAAAAACATGATCTCATTCGGAGTGTCAGAGGAAAAGATACTGAGCAAGTATCCTAAATCTGTGTACGACGAAGCACTCAAGCTGGTAGAACAGGAAAACAACCAACCGAAAGAAATGTAATAAACAGAATACATAGATTTCAGCGGGAATGACAGATGATGTCATTCCCGTTTTCTGTATGCGTTTGTTATTAACAAAAGAAAAAACGTTCGGTAGAATGATTAAAGAACAATTGTTCTCTGTAAGCGCTTACGAACCTTGAAAACTAAGGAGCATTTAAAAAAATATATGTTAGTATTAAAATATAACAGAACGGAGTGTAAATTATGAGCAACAGCAATACACCTTATGATGACGCATTCCGGTTACGTTCACTCGCGTACAGCTCGCTCACGTAACGGATTTTGCAATAAAATCGACTTCGTCGATGGGCAAAATCCAATGGCTACTCAACGTTTGTGGTCGTAAACTCCGCAGTAAATGCTCCGTTTACGTTTGAACGGAAACGTAGATGGAACACTTCTGACAGATTGCAGCAGACTGATAATACCGGTAGTTAACGTATTATTTGACGGAAACTATGGATTAGATGATGAAGTAAATCTGTTTCAAAATGAGTCATTTATTACAGCGGGAAATGATGAAAAGCGGATAACTGATTCAAATTTCAGCGTTGGACCTAATATCCATCAACGCTATCATATAGAATGTCAGTGCAAACCAGATGGATCAGTTATAGTTCGAGTATTCGAATATGCGACTCAGATCGCCATCTCTACAGCGGTATCCGATACAGATAATACAAGCTTTAATCTTCCGAAATCGGGAATATTGTATCTTCATTCGACTAAGAATACAAAGGAGCATACCATTACAGTTGTCGCACCAAACGGAAAGAAATTATCATACGCGGTTCCGGTAATAAGGATGTATGATTATTCACTGGAAAAACTGATCGATAAGAGGCTGTGGTTTCTGATACCGTTTTATTTCTTCAACTTCAATTTGGAAGAGATGGATTCCTCAGAAGAAATGATACAGGAAATGCAGAAGACCTATCGCGACCTGTGGGATAAAATGGATAGTTTTGTTGATGATGGAGTTATTACAGAATTTGAAAAAGCAGCTATAAAAGCTATGTGCGATAAAGTTGCGGAAGCATTGTCAAATAAATACAGAAATGTGCAGAAGGGAGTTGAGACAGTCATGGGCGGACAGGTTTTAGACTATGAAGCAAAACGAATAGCCAGAGAAGCTGCAGAAAAAGCAACAAAAGAGGCAGAAAAAGCATCAAAAGAGGCAGTAGAAGAAAATACAAAAAAAAGAGATCTCGAAGCTGTTAAAAACATGATCTTATTCGGAGTACCGGAGGAAAAGATACTGAGCAAGTATCCCAAGTCAATTTATGACGAAGCACTCAAATTGGTAGAACAGGAAAACAGCGAACCAAAAGAAATGTAATAAACAGAATAATTAGATTTTCAGCGGGAATGACAGATGATGTCATTCCCGTTTTTTAGAATATGAGTAGAAATAATTAAATTTGTTCGGGATAAAAACGAAATTAATAGATAAGATACGAAAGAGAAGCGTGCGGGTAATAGTGAAGACATTGTTGCCGGCACGCTTTTGGCTAAAGTATGTAAATCTTCCTTTTTGCATCTCTATAAAATCCATTATTGCATCTGCCGATAAAGAACATGAAGCCGTTAATTGTCATTTTTTGTTGTGGATCAAAATATCGTAAAAAACTCAAAGGACTCTTTTGAAGATAAAAAAGTTGATATTGAAGTGAGGTTAGCAGAATGGAGAAAGATAAAAAGCCTAAACCGGATGTATATCATGTTCGTTTTATAAAAAAATCCATTAAATTAACAAGTAAAAAAGCTCCGGTTTTTCGTCATATTAGAGAGACTGTACCTTCCAAACTTAAAATTGGGAAGTATTGTTTATATAAAAATGATCCGTTACCCATCTGCAGAATAAAAGGCAAAGAAGGATATTTTAAGGGCCGATCGGAAATGCTTATTTTTAGAAACGTAGATGGCATTGATAAAGTATTTTTTACGGATAAGAAAAGTGAAATATGCAGCACAAAAGAATTCAAATTTGCTTTACCAGGAGGCGGCTGGAGTAAGGGTGAATCACATCGCAGAACAGCAATACGTGAAACGCACGAAGAAGCAAGGCGAGAAGTGAAAAATGTTGAATATGCGTCATGGTATATAGCAGGAGAGAGCAAAAAAGGTCATGATCGAGATAAAATTCCGCATAAATACAGGCATTACAAATACTATACAGAAATATTTATAGCAGATTATGACGGACATTATCATGGGCATGTGGATTCACAGGATAAAGATCGGAGGATAAAAGAAGGAGAATTTTATCCTATAGACGAGTATTACGACAAATTCAGACCTGAACATAAACAGGCGATTGATCTATGGAGAGAAAGAAAAAATAAATCGGTGGATTGAATCTTCCGTATGCAATGAAAAGCTATAAATCTGAGGGTGTGTACATGGATGAAATCAGAATCGAATCATTAGTCTTGAGAGAAAAGTTAGCCAATGAAGCGAAAAAAGCACTATGCAAAAGTTATGATCTTCAGAGGGAGAGCGTTGAATTACAGATAGAGAAAGTGCATGCACGTATAGAAAAAGGAAATGCTTCCGTATTTACTGATTTAAGTGCAGAAATCAATAAAGATGATTTCAAAAAGATAATAACGAAAGTTATACATTGCGGAAAAGATAGTTTTCTCTGTTCGTTTGTTTCAGAGATACTAAAGGGTTTTGTTAATTGTAAAGTTGTTTTGGAATTGGTAGCTAAAGCTCTTTCGATTGCAATGGGGATGAAAGTCATCGTTGAACCACATGAAGTACATCTAAAAGAAAACGGGGAAAGAATAGATCTTCAACTTAAAGCGGATATAAAAATAAGTGGAAGTAATTTTGATGAAGAGAAATTATACGCCAAAATTTTGGGAATGGTCACAAAGTCAAAATAGAAAGGGATACATAAATATGAAATTTAAAATTGTTCAGGTAAATATCGTTGTGTCTGATGGTACATTGAGGGAGAGGCGTTACCCGCAGATTGTCGAAGTCTTCTTTCCTGACAATAATAGGTAATAAGGATTGATTATTATTTTACATGTTCGAAAAAGGAGTTGCTTCACATGGCACAGGATAAAGTTGTCGGAGAAATTATTGAAGGATTATCAAAAAATAATATAGAAGACGCGTTGAATTCCCTTTCTCAAATGGGAGAAAGTATACCAAGTTCTAAGGTTTTATATCTTGTTGCGGATGAAAAAACTAAAAAGTATATTAAGGATCTTGGATTATACAATCCGAAGAAATTGGCACGGTTTTTTATTGATGTAGGATTTTCAGCAGTGGAAGCAGTTATTGATTCAGCTCATGAAATACAAAATGATATTATTTGGGATTACTTAAGTAAAATAGATTCGATCAAGCAAAAGATTAGGCATACTATTCAATCTGATAATCCAAATGAAAAAATGAGCTCTTATCAAGATGAATTAATTGAGTTGAGAAATGTATTTGAAAAAAGGATGAGGAATAATATCCAAAATGTTGTTCAAATTGATAATATGAATCCATTGGAGAGAAAGATTCAATCAGCTTTTTTGGTCAGTAAGGTGGATTCTTATACAAAAAACGCACAAATTTGTTTGAAAGCAGTAATAGAAATAGCAAAGTTACAAATATATGTAGCTGAATTTATTGGTGATAGTAAGTTCGACACTATTAGAAATGATATAGATGATTTTATGAATCAACATGTTTTCAAGGATAATACTATTTATTTGATGAATGAGTGGGCAAGAAAAGAAGATAGGGACTATTGGAGCGATAAGATAAGAACAGAATATGAGGAAACGATGGAACATCATGGCGAATTGTTGGAGCTGTTTGATGATATTAGAAAGATAGCTGAAGAAAAAAGTGTTGATTTAGAAAATATTATTTTTGAATAGGAGGAATTGATTATGTCAAAGCGTGATGATCTTGGCAGTGATTCAAAAAGCACTAAGCGTGCGATGGGCTTATTTGTAGGTACGATAGCTATGGGTGCAATAAAATTAATAGCACAAAATAAGAAAAAAAAGGATCTTTCGCAGAAGATTAGTTTTAAGGACAGTGAAATAAATGGTATTGATCGTCAGATAAGTAATGAACAGGCAAAAGGTTTTTTCCGTAGAGATGAAAATAAAATAAATTCTTTAAACCAAGAACGTAATAAAAAGATCAATGAACGAAATGATTTGATGAATAAATATAATAAATTCTGAGAAGGACAAATATGGAAGATAAAAAATATTTGGAGAGTAGCATTGCCCTTTCAAGAAACTATCAGGAGCAAGCAAACTGTTTGCAGGGAGTAACCGGATATGGAAAACTAGCCTCATTGATAGGAACTAATCTGGATTATTTAGATTCTTTTTCGGAATACATTGCACTATGTATTTCAAAAAGTATTACGAAGAACACCTATGAGGTGCAGTATGGAGAAAAATTCCTTGGATTTGTAAAAAGGAATTTATCAAATCTAGACAAGATAGATAAAAATGAAAGGGATAGAAGAAATATAGCCTTTTTAAGCGGAATGCTTACTGAAGTTGGGCTGAAATATGGTATTAGAGGGCTCAAAGCATTAGCAGAAAACAAGGAACGACAAAAGTTTTTTGAGTCGGTTTTTTTTATTTTGAAATCTTATGTAGAAGAAAGCGATCAATATATCTATTATGAAAATGCTAACAAAGAATTACGAAAAATATTAAAAGCGTTTCCTATTGATGCGAAGCGGAAACAAAAAATATGGAACATGGAATCATCTGATGATTATGAATCGATGAGTAATTTCGCAGAAAAGATAGATTCTGATTCGAAATATGCACTGTCATATTTGTTGTACGCGATACATGCGCAAAAATATGGGGATCAGTTTGATAATACAATAATTCTTTCCAAGTACTATTCGCTATTAGGGTACGAAGATAACATTATCAATGAAATTATTACTGAAAATAGGTCGTCATATTCTATTGTTACATTTGACCAAAAAAGATATTTGTCGTTAGCTAGAGGCATGGTTAAACAATTCAATTCTTGTTCCCCAGAACTTGATTTGAATGCATTATGCAACCGGGCAGTTGAAATGTCTAAGTTTGATCCATTCTATTCGGAAAAACTGGATTTACACAGTCATAGTACATATAAACCACAAAAAACAATTGGGGACATATTTTTCGATAGCCCTGAAACGGTTATAAATGCTTGTAAGACAGCCGTTTCACAGCTTTCCTTAAATGATAATGTGATGGAAAACATTGAAGCTTTGATGAAGTCGTGGAAAATAGATACAAATACAGTTATGAATATTATGAATCAGGCGGGGAAATATCAAGAGGATGTAAGGAAGGAATAAATCCATATAGGAATGAAATAACTAATAGTGATAATAGACAGTCAGTTGAAAAAGCATTGATGTATTTTGTCTTTTAAGGAGGTGCTCAATTGGCGCAGAGTAAGAAGGATAAACAAGATGATTTGCTACGCGCGGGAATTGCTGGTGCATCGTACGAGGCAGTACAGAGATATGGTGCGGCGGCTAAAGAACATCTGGTTGGCTATTCCGGAATTGATAATGAATCAGGTATTACTTTACAAAAAAGCTTAAAAAGTATCCAGGCACAAGGGACTAATGATGCTTACGCTTTTTCTATACGACAACAGAAAGCGGGATGGGCTGCTGAAGTAAAAGATACAGCTGCTTCAAATGCTGAGAATATTATTGAAGGGAAAAGTACTAGAAAGATTAGACATGATGATTTACCCAATACTCCAGCCAATCATCCCTTGTTCGATCATGTGGAAGTGGATGCAGATGGCAATCTTATTGCGGGCTCTGGAAGCCAAATGAAGTTTATTGGAGCATCAGAAAGCGATCTGACAGGAGTTAGTAATGCTGAAAGGGCATTAAAAAAATTACAGTCAAAAGATTTTCAAAAGTACATTGATAATGATGTAACGATTGAAGTTCCCAAAGATGAATATCAGCAGATGATTGACAAGGCAACTGAAGAAATTAGTTCCTTACAAAATCAGTTAAAAACTGCCAAAGCAAATGGTAATGATAAGGCAATTGTTTCAATAGAAAAGAAGTTAAATAACTTAAAAAAGTTAAAGAAGAATCTTAGACCAAGTAAGCTTACAAGAGAACAATCTTTGGAAGCTGTTGATAATCCTGAGCTCTCAACAATTAAAAGCGTTGCGAACATCTCACATCGCGCAGGTATAAAAACGGCAGAAACAGCTGCACTTATCGGCGGAAGTGCTTCGCTTGTCAGAAATATAGTAAGCATGTGTAAGGGAGAAGTTGAAGCTGAAGATGCAGCTGTAAATGTTGCAAAGGACACTGCGAAGTCTGCTGCTGTAGGATATGGAACTGGGTATGTTGGTTCTGCAATTAAGGGGTCTATGCAAAACTCTGCATCTGAATATACCAGGGCACTTGCAAAGACAAATGTTGCTGGCACAATTGTTGCCGTAACGGTTAGTGCGACAAAGACGCTTACCAGATATTTTAAAGGTGAAATTGATGGAACACAGTGCTTAGAGGACTTGGGAGAACAAGGCACGGGAATGATTGCTTCATCAATGTTTACGGTCATAGGTCAGACGGTTATTCCGATTCCTATTGTCGGTGGATTAATTGGTGGAATGGTTGGATATGCACTATCATCAGCAACATATGGGATATTAATGAACTCACTGAAAGAAGTGGAATTTGCTCATGAAGAAAGAATTGCAATAGAAAAAGCTTGCGAAGAGCATATAAAAATGATTCGAGAATATCGAACTCAGATGAATAAAATTATAGATGAATATTTATCTGAAAATATGGAGATATTTAATGAATCATTTTCGGGAATTAAAGATGCGCTGGCAATAGGAGATGTAGATATGTTGATTGAAAGTGCAAATAATATTACATCTTCGCTTGGAGGTAAAAAACCGTTTAATACTATGGAAGATTTTAATAGTAAAATGCGTGCTGGTGAAACATTTAAGCTATGAAGGAGAATGAAAAGTGAATTATAAGGGACAGGCTAAACTATACTACTTGTATATGATGGCAGATGGGACTGTATCAGATGGAGAGAATAGGCTGTTCGATGAAATCTGCAAGGAGCTTTATTTGAATGCAGATGATAAAAAACGTATCGAGCAAGAATGTAGAGAGATAAGTAACGAAGAAAAAATGAATTGTATTGAAGTTGTAGAAAGAAATGCAGAAGAATCATATATGTCAGGTGTACTAGATATTGATCTTAATAAGTATGATTCGGACATCAATAAGGCTAAGATTCTTTGGAATTTGGTTAATTTAGGGTATGCTGATTCTGAGTTTACAATTGATGAAAGAGAAATAATAGATTATTTAAGAGAGTATTGGGAAATCCCAGATAGCTTGTATCAAGAGATGATAGATGTTGCTGAAACATGCTTGGCACTTGAAAAGCATAAGCAGTGGATAGAGGGATTACCTGATAATGACTATAAACTCGAAAAGAAAAAGCAGGTTAAGAAGGACATCAAACACGTACAGGAAACAATTTTTACAACTATTTCAGAAATAGATTTTTAGGAGGTATAAAAAATGCCAATACCTTTATTGTTTATTGCTGCAGGGGCAGGTACTGCTTTATTTGGAGTAGGCAAAGGAATTAAAGCGGGGATAGATCAAAAAGAAGCAAGCGATATAAATAGAGCATCTGAGTATAAGGTTGAATATGCTACAAATAAGGCGAATGAGAGTCGCAAAAATTGTGCAGAAGCCATCGATAAGTTGGGCGAGAGAAAAGTTGCTGTACTAGATGGAAGTATAAAAAAATTTATTAATGAGTTCGAAAAATTGAATCATGTTGAATTGAGTGAATCAAGTGGATTGAATGAACTACAAAAATTTGTATTAGATAAAAAGTCATTTTCTGATTTGAAACAGTTACAGGGTATGGCAACATCATTAGCAGGAGGTATGGCATCTGGAGCAATGGCAGGAGCTCTTACTGCTTTTGGAGCATATGGTGCAGCAGGAGCATTGGCTACAGCTTCTACAGGAACTGCTATTGCTTCCCTAAGTGGTGCAGCAGCAACTAATGCTACACTAGCTTTTTTTGGTGGCGGTTCATTAGCTGCTGGAGGGTTAGGAATGGCTGGTGGAACGGTCGTTCTTGGTGGCTTGGTAGCTGGTCCGGCACTGGCAGTTTTGGGACTTGTTATGGGGGCTAAAGCATCAAAAAACCTTGATGCTGCAAATGCAAATTGGGCAAAAGCAAAAGAGTTTGAAGAAGAGATGAAAACTGCTGCTGAATTATGTAATGGTATAAGAAGACGCTCTGCTATGTTTAATAGGTTCTTAATAAGGCTTCAAACTGTTTTTGATCCTTTGATTTATAGAATGTCAGAAATAATTAAAGAAAAGGGAACAGATTTTAGAGATTTCTCAGATGAAGAAAAAGGTGTAGTAGCTTCAGCTATGACTATTGCTGGAGCAATAAAGGCTGTATTAGATACGCCTATTCTTGATGAAGAGGGAAATCTTACAAAGGAATCGGGAATAGTTATTGAAAGTACTCAAAAGAAGGTTGAGGCAGTTATTTCATGACGTTTGAATGTGATAGATGTGGATTATGCTGTCAACACATTGATATAATACCTCAACTTAAAGCTTTTGATTCTGGAAATGGCAGATGCATTCATTTGTTAAGTAGTAACTTATGCGATATATATCCAGACAGACCAGAAGTATGTAATGTCGAAGCAATGTATAAGCTATATTATAAAGGAACTATTTCAGAAGAAGAATATATCAAGAAGAATAAGCAGGGATGCATACAATTGAAAAATAAATATGCAAAATAACTAGCTTGATTTGGAGAGTGGAAGGAGAAGATGGCTTCAAGAGGGATTTTTTGAGTCTCTTTTTTACGCTTCAATCTCATAAGTATCTCAGCCTCCAGAAGTACGAAGCGGTTTTCTTTTATTCGTCTACGTTGATATAAAAATTTTCAAAAACCTTTTTTCACAATGACAGTATCTGTCATCCACTCCATTTATAATATAAATATATTACAAAGAAATTGAAATTAGTCCTTTATAAAGAAAGGAGTATATTTATGGCAAAACGAGAAGAAATCAGCGAATTGTTTGAAAAGTGGTTTAAGCAAGAAGAGATAAGATATGAGATAGAGGAGCCCGAATCAGGATGCAGCTGTTATCGTGCGGGATTTCGTTTGAATTGTAAGATAGGAAGAGTCAATTTGTTTATTCGAATAGATAACGTAGCTTGCAATATTTATGTATTTGGAGATCAATATGTAGATGATGAGTCAACACCGGAACTACTAAAGTATATTAATAAGATAAACGATATTATGAGGTATGGGCATTTTTTGATTTCAGATGAACATGTTGAATGCAGGTATTATTTTAGATTTGATGAAGATACGGTGGTATCTCATGAGTATCTTGGACAAAATGTATATACACTTGTGGAGTTTTTTGAAGAGTTTGGGGATGGTTTTGCCAGATTGTTGGTAGGCGTTTCATCAGCGGAGGAAGAATTTGCATTAGCAATGAGTTATGAAGATGGTGAGGGAGAATAAAATGTGCGGTCAAGTCTTTGATCACATCATTTGTTGTAGATTGTTGTATTGTTTCAATATCCGGCGGCACATTGTGGGAGAGAAATCCGCAGATTATTTTCGGCGGATTTCTCTCCCCGATCATGCGGTATGAACTCCGACTGCACAATCTCCGCGGCATGACCGCTGATTGTCGTAGTCCTATTTCAAGAGTACAAAAACTTGTACTTTTGAAATAAGGTCATGACATAAACGCCACACCCTTGAACATTGAGAACTTCATCAACAGAGAATCTGATTCGCGACAGTGTCGTGGATTATCTCCACATTTAGGATAGTATATTGGCGCTGAGAACCGATGGTGATGGCATCTGTAATGACACAGTCAGGACAGTTTTCTTTATCAGGAATGTCCTTTTCATGTACATGTTGAAAATAATTTTTATGACTACAAATTATGAAGGGTATAGCCATTATGGATCAAATGTGCAAAGAACTATTAACCAGATGCATACTTGAGAGCTTGGATACGGATGAAAACCTGATGGATATCCGTGAGTCTCAGATTTTCGAGGATTGTATAGAAATTCCGTATTCCGTTGGAGATATTATTACTCCGGAGGGCATTGTTGACTTTGGCGGTAAAATAATTGTTTTTGATGACGGATACTATATGATGTCTGATATTGGAGAGACAGCTGCTAAAAGGGCATTGCCGGAACTTGTTAAGTTTGTCGAGTTATTTAACACAAATATTTCACATGGTGATATGTGTGTGGATCTTGAGAGTGAATTCGTTTTTTATCGGACATGCGAGAGATTCTGGGATGAACATACCTTTAACGCAGATATTTTCTACGAAATGATAAATACACATATCGATGTGCATAGGTATTATAAAGAACAGGTAAAACTGCTGATCAAGGGAGCATCCTCAGCTGAGAAGCAGATTGAAAAAATGAAGGCTCAGGATGTAAGACAGAGGGATGTAAGCATAGATCATTTGGAAGTTGCTGCAAGGATTAAAGAATGGTTATCGTCAATTAAGTGGCCCTATAATGTTGATGAAGATAACTCAGAATTATACTTGTCATTGACATCAGCACAAACTAAATTGTCGACAAATATTCAGGTTAGAATATTTGATGATGGAAGTTATAGAGTATTTGCGATCTGGCCGGATGATATAGAGCCGGATAATGATAAATTACCGGAATTTGTGACCAGACAGGCAATTAAAAACTATGATTATGGACGCTTGAGGTTCTCTGCAGAAGACGGTTTTTTATATTATGTCTCTGAAACAAACATAAACGATATTTCCGAACTTACTGACGAAATTCTAGATAAGACCATCACAGGTTCTGCAGTATATATGGCAGAAACTTACGGACCGGAAATCGCGAAGCTGCTTTGAAATGAAATTATTCAAAAGCCATCTTCCAAAATGACAGTATCTGTCATCCACTTCATGTATAATGTAGATATATTACTCAAAAACCTTATTACCAGCTGAGCTATGTGGGCGCGCAAGTATGTTGTGTTTAGAAGAAACGGAGAAGAATATGCAGGTAATTAAGGGAATGTATAATGAGGCAAAGGTTTTTACAGACAAGTGTGATGATACGTGTATTGAACAGATAAGGGATATTCTGGATCAGGAACCTTTCAGAGATGCGGATATCAGGATCATGCCGGACTGTCATGCTGGCAAAAGCTGTGTGATCGGTTTCACTGCAGAGCTTGGTGATAAGATCATTCCAAATGTTGTTGGTGTTGATATCGGATGCGGCATGCTGACGGTCGAGCTCGGAAAGATCGATATTGATTTTGAGAAGCTTGATAAGGTTATCCGTGAATATGTTCCGTCTGGTCGTGAAGTAAATTCGGGCAGGCTGGAGCGTTTTCCGGAGCTGCAGCAGATGCGCTGTTACAGAGATCTCAAGGACTCAAAAAAGGTCGAGCGTGCGATCGGCAGCCTTGGCGGTGGAAATCATTTCATCGAAGTTGATCAGGACGAAGATGGAAATAAGTATCTGGTAATTCACACCGGCAGCAGGCAGCTCGGAAAGCAGGTCTGCAATCATTATCAGACTGTGGCTACTGGTATTCATACCGGTAAAGTCCCTATGTGGGAAGAGGAGGAACGCATAAAGCGTGAGTACAAGGCCTCAGGCAGGCGTGCTGAGATTCAGGAGGCTTTGAAAGAACTTCACAGGAATTTCAGGCAGACTGCGCCTGATATGCCGTTGGACCTTTGTTTCCTTACCGGGAAGTACAGTGAGGATTATCTCTATGACATGAAGATCTGTCAGGAGTATGCTGATCGAAACAGGCATATGATTGCTAAAAGAATTATTGAGAATTACGGGTTTAATCCCGTGTCCGAGTTTTCTACAGTTCATAATTATATCGATCATGAGTCAAATATCATCCGTAAGGGTGCTGTTTCTGCTCGTGCAGGAGAGAAGCTGATTATTCCTATAAATATGCGTGATGGATCTCTGATATGCATCGGAAAAGGCAATGATGACTGGAATCAATCCGCTCCGCATGGTGCAGGCAGAAAGTACTCCAGGACGGAAGCATTTGAACGTTTCACGGTTGAGGAGTATGAGAATACAATGAAGGAAGCAGGCATCTTCACGACCTGCGTAAACCATTCGACTCTTGATGAGTGTCCGTTTGCATATAAGGGTATGGAAGACATCGTTGAGAATATTTCTCCTACAGCCGAGATCGTAAATGTTATCAGACCGATCTACAATTTCAAGGCAAACAGCACTACGATCAAGACAAGGGAAAAGACAGAAAAAGAGCAGGAAGATAACGAAGAATGATTATTTGGGCGCCGGTGACGAAAAATCACCGGCGCCTCTTTTATATACCTGTCACTGAGTATTTGATGATGACAAATACTGTCATTATAGAAATAAAATGTCGATATTTATAATGATGACAAGGTCAAAAGAAATTGTTAACGCTATATAAAATACAGGGGGCACATAGTGAGCGAACATCAATCTAAGAATTCCAGAATCCTGAATATTTATGTTCGGCTGTGTTCCGGCTTTGCGGTCAGCAAGGTTACGGAGGCACGGCGATTTGGTGTGGACGAGCGGACTATCCAGAGGGATATTGATGATATACGCTCATTTTTACTTGAGCGCGGCAGCGGGGATACCGGAGATAGTCAGGAAATCGTCTATGACAGATATGAAGGCGGTTTTGTGATGAGAGGTGGAAAGTCATCGCTCATGTCAAATAGCGAGATCCTCGCAGTCAGTAAGATCCTGTTGGATAGTCGTGCTTTCACGAAGAAAGAAATCTGCGTGATCCTTGATAAGATGATTGCCGGCTGTGTCCCGGAAAAGAATCTAAAAGTGGTCTCAGCTTTGATAGCGAATGAGAAGTATCACTACATAGCTCCGAGACACGGGAAAGAATTGAACGATCTTTTGTGGGATATTGGTATGGATATCCGGGAGCACCGACGTATAGAGTTTAAGTACAAAAAAATGTCAAAGAATCATAAAGCGTTAGTGTATATCGTTGAGCCTGTTGGATTATTATTTTCGGAATACTATTTTTATCTGAATGCGTTTATCTGTGAGACGGATGAAAATGGTGAGTTTATTCATAAGTATCAGTATCCTGCGATCTTTCGGCTGGACAGGATCTCCGGCAGGGTGGACACGAAATCGAGATTTTCTGTGATATACAGCAGCCGCTTTGAGGAAGGTGAGTATCGGAAGCGGATCCAGTTTATGTTTGCAGGTGAGCTCTTGAAAGTCCGTTTCAAGTATTACGGACTGAGCGCGGATGCGGTACTGGACAGACTTCCTACAGCCAGAGTCATTGAGAGCACTGAGGAGTATCAGCTGATAGAAGCTGAGGTGTATGGCAAGGGCATCGTCATGTGGATCCTAAGTCAGGGAAAGATGGTGGAGGTTCTGAAACCGGAGTCGTTACGAAATGAGATAAAGGAACAGCTGTTGGATCTCTTAAAATACTACGAATAAAGATCGGGTTCTGATCGTGTGACAGTTCTGTGATGATCACATTGGTATTATTTGTTTGTCCCAAGGAAAACAAGAGAATGATGATAAATTAAAAATAATAGAGGGGTAAACAAAAATGAAAAAGTTTATGGTGATCATGGTTACAGGTATGGTTTCTCTGACATTTATGTCAGGATGCGGAAAAGAGAGTGCGCCGGCAGTAACTGCAACAGAGGCTGCGGCTCAGACGGCAGAGAGCGTTGAGGAAGAAATGTCTTTGTCAGCAGGAGCATCGGAAGTTTTGGATTCGATCGAAGATGACATCATGCAGACCGCATCCGGAGAGGTTTATTTCACAAAGGGCGTGTATGTGAATTACGCGAAGGAAGCTGAGAATCCTGATAAGACGTATTTCTACGTGTTTAACGGAGCTGATTGCGGTTATACCGAGGATGGTACTACAGGAACAGGAGTACCTTTTGACTGCACTCAGGGTGATGGTGAGGTTACTTTTAGCTTCGGTGGTGCGGATTCTTATGAGGATATCTTAAAGATCACTTCCAATGAAGACGGCAGGATCACAGGTGCTTTTGAGGATGGCCTTGAGCTGGTATTTGAGAGAGTTGATGATGCGGATGCTGATAATTTCAGCGCAGAGAATTATGTGAATGGACCGGAGAAGAGCGTTTATCACGACGCCAATGGCTGGAGCATCAAGTATAATGCAAATGATTTCGAGATAAATAGAGAAAACGGCGATGTATTTATAGTTTACACAGGTGAATCTGCAGGTACAAATATGATCACAGTGACTTATACTGTTGAGGATAAGGCAGAAGCTGCTATAAAGAAGCTTGGTGAGTCATGGGGCTCTGATAAGACATCATACTCTGAAGCACCTTTCCTTGGAAATGAGGATATTACCGGATATTGGGCTATTCTCGAGCCTGATACAGAAGGCTCCGGCGCATATGAGACCGCTCTTGGCAGAGACTATATGGATGGAGCACTTATATTTGATATTTCAGGTCACAACGGAAATGATGATGCGCAGAACATGGCTGTGTCAGATGCTCTTTCAGGAATAATCGATTCGATCACATTTGATCAGGAATGATCGTTGGTAAAAAACTAAACATAGGCGCCTGCAAAGCCGCAGGCGCATTTTCTGCGCTTAGACCTAAAAAGAAGCTTGCACAAAAAGGATTTTTGACCCTTATATCATATATAAATGACTCAAAAATGCCGAAAAATAAATGTAGTGTATCGATAAAACTAGCGGGATCGCTGTAAAAGCGGAGGAGTATCGATGGGAGATCGAAGGGGGATTCTTAGAGGTGGTATCCGGCACAAGATATTCAGTATGATGCTGGTTACGATCGTGCTGATCATTGTGGCATATACGGCAGTCTTTTTTTACCAGACGAGTAGAGTAGAAAAGCTGGTCGATGACACCTATGAGATGCAGAGACAGGTGTATGAGGAAAACGGGCTCCAGGATAAGTATGAAGAAATCCAGAGTGGTGCGATGACTTCATTTCGTCAAAAAATGTTCCATGCGCGAAATATCCTTCTTATCCTGGTAGTATTGATCGTAGCCGCAGGTCTGATCTCGGCTTACTCAATTTCGAGGAGGATCATCGACCCGCTGAATACTATCACGCGACGGATAGCATCTCTTGGTATCAGACACAGACAGTTCAAGATGGAAGATGTGTACAGAACAGGAGATGAGATCGAGGTTCTCGCGGAAGCATTTGCAAAGCAGTCGCTTCGTACTGCGCTTTATATCGATCAGATAAAAAGAGTCACTGCTGAAAAAGAGAGGATTGGCGCGGAGCTCGAGATGGCGAGCAAAATCCAGCAAAGCCAGCTTCCAAGACTTTTTCCACCATTCCCTGACAGAAAAGAATTCAGTTTATATGCTAGCATGACTCCTGCGAAAGAAGTTGGAGGAGATTTTTACGATTTCTTTATGATAGATCACGATCACATCGGTTTTGTAATGGCGGATGTGTCAGGAAAGGGAGTTCCTGCGGCACTTCTCATGATGGTTAGTCGCGTCCTCATAAAGTCCGGTCTTCAGAACGGCAATAGTGTATCTGAAGCTTTGGAGCACGTGAATAATCAGCTTTGTGAAGGAAATGATGAGGGATTTTTCGTGACAATGTGGGTTGCAGTGATGGAGATTTCTACAGGTAAGGGAATCGTTGCAAATGCCGGTCATGAACATCCTGCAGTCAGAAAGGCTGACGGCAGTTATGAATTGATAATCTACAGGCACTCGATGCCGGTCGGAACTATGGAAGGATTAAAGTTCAGACAGCATGAATTCCAGATGAATCCGGGAGACAGCTTTTTCGTATATACGGATGGTGTTGCGGAAGCTACTAATGCTGATAATGAGCTATATGGCACGGAACGGATGCTGGCAGCGCTTAACAGTGAACCGGATGCACTTCCGGAAAAGACCCTGACAAATGTTATGGATGACATTAATCGCTTTGTGGATGGGGCGGAACAATTCGACGATATCACCATGCTGTGCTTACGTTACTACGGAGCAGATGGATTATCAGCGTAAGAAAACCATAATCTTGCCGGAGGTTTGATAATGAGAATGAACAGGCTTAAAAATGACCTGAAAACTGTAGGAGAGATATTTATTCCACTGCTGCCGGGTATTATTTGTGCGGGTCTTTGCGGTGGTTTTGCGTCGCTCATTGCGCAAATGGTTCCTAACTATGCAGAAAATGATGTGTGGATGTTTGTTTATCAGATCTTGTCACTGATAAATACATCCGTTATGACATTTCTGACTGCCTGGGCAGGGTATCGTGCGGCGGAGAGGTTTGGTGGTACGCCTATTCTCGGCGGTATGCTGGGCATGATCACTTCTATGGAAGGGATAAATGTGATAGCGGAAATCCTGGGACTTTATAATAATGAGGTTCCGCTGGATTCGATCCTTCGAAGCGGAAAGGGCGGTATCATGGCGGTTATCGTTGGCGCGATGCTTATTGCCAATGTAGAGAGAGCTGTCCGCACGATAATGCCTCGTTCCGTTGACGTGATCTTTACACCGGTCATCACAATGGTGGTGTGTGTGATCCCGTATATCATATTTGTAATGCCGTTATACGGATATATTTCAGAGGGCATTGTCTGGATTTTTGGCAGGGCATGTCTGTCACAGAATATTTTGATCAAGGCTGTTTCAGGTTACCTTGCATCTGCATGTTTTCTACCGTTGGTGGCTACAGGTATGCATCACGGTCTGGTTGCTCTTTATAGCGTCCAGTTGTCGGAACTTGGTTATGTCACACTTTATCCGGCGCTTGCCATGGCAGGTGCAGGACAAGTTGGAGCGGCGCTGGCACTTTGGAAGAAAGCCAAGAAAGCCGGAAACAACGATTTTTGTTCCGTGATCGCTGGTGCGCTGCCTGCGGGAATAATGGGGGTTGGAGAACCGCTGATCTACGGAGTAACTCTGCCTTTAGGTATGCCTTTTCTTACAGCCGGACTCGGAGCGGGCTTCGGAGGAGCATTTATCATGCTTACAGGTGTTGCTTCGACAGGTTGGGGACCATCCGGTCTTATGGGTGCGTTTATGATGACAGCCGGTCGTGGTGGTCGTTTTATCAGTGTCCTTTGTTATCTGATAGCAATCGGTATCAGCTATTTAGGTGGATTTGTTATCACAAATATTTTCTATGGTGAGAAGGGGCTGAATATCGAAGCATCTCTTTCTGATGAACAGGTGTCATTTTGGCGTTCGGCAGCTTTTGCACGTCTTAGCAGGAAAAAATCCAAAGTTGTTCATGCGGGCGATGCTTTGATGGAGACCGGAGGTCATGGCAGGAGTAATCTGTCGATATCTGCTGCTGCAGACGGCGAAACTGTTCCGATGAACTGTATCCCGGATATAATGTTTTCATCGGGCGTAATCGGCAAATGCATGGGCATCATGCCGGAGAATGGACATATTTTTGCTCCCTGTGATGGTGTTATCTCTGAAATAGCGGATACAAATCACGCAATGACATTCCGGATCGATGATAACACGGAGATCATTCTTTTAGTGGGAATTGATACATTTACACTTAACGGAAAGGGACTCAAGCCATTAGTTAAAGAAGGAGAAAGTGTCACAGCCGGTCAGGAAGTGATGGAAGTAGAACTCGAGAAGATCACACAGGCTGGACTGTCACCGATAGTGGTTACAGTTTTGAGTAATTAGGTAAATAATTTAGGTATATGAGAACGCGGGTGCTGGGAATAGTATCCGCGTTTTTGTTATGCGGAGCACTTAGCGAGGTATTTTCGAGCTTAGTGCGTGCTATGCAAGTTCGCTTGGCGAGGTCTTATCGAGCCTAGCGTAACTTGTTGTAATATTTAGTTTTTATTTAAATACAAATATACAATATTCATAAATTGCTATTAAAATAATCCTATAAAAATATACAAAGTGCTTGCTTTATGGGAGGAATTGCATTTAAAATAGTACCATATCTCACAACGTAGAGATGAAATCGAGTCGGTTTTGATAACCGACGGTTAAGGGAGGGTATTTTAGATGCACATGAATTGGAGAAGACAGGCGAGGGGAATCGCTCTGTCAGCAGCAATGGCTGTTACATCACTGCCGTTTGGAGTCACAGGCGTGATGGCAGCTGAAGAATCACCGAAGGAGATCTTAAATTTTTCCTTTGATGACACAGCGCAAGGTCTTAAAAGCAACGGTTACAAGGCAGAGCTCGTCGGAAGTAATTATGAGATCGATAACGATGAGAACTACGGAAAGGTTTTGAATCTTAAAGGAGAAACCTATCTCAATGTTTATGATGATGAAGGAAACAGCCCGCTTAACGGACTTGATGAGGTAACGATCAATTACTACAGTAAGCCTGCCGCAAGTGGTCATCATGGATGGACAGTCTTTGCAGTTCGTGATGATGAGAAACCGGAATATCTCTCAAGTGAGCATTACCTGGGAGTGATGGACAAGTCCGGATCAGTAACTGCTGAGAGACATCTGGTAGATAATGGATCAAGACAACAGGCTTTGAGCGGCAGAGCCGATGATGACTGGAGAATGGTTACAGTTGTTTTTGCGAAAGACAGAACAAAGCTCTATATAAACGGTGAAAAGGTAGATGAAGTTAAGACGGATGCGTCTGTTTCTGATATTTTGAGAGACAACAGTACTTTCAAAATAGGTAAGGCAAACTGGGGCGAAGAATACTTCATCGGTGAGATCGATAACTATTCTATCTATTCAGGTGCACTCAGTGATGAGAAGATTGCTAAATTAGCAAATCTGGATCTACCGCTTCTTAGAAAGGTTAATTCTGAGAATGTAACGATCATCACTCAGAAGATCGACCGTGATAAGAAGACAGCAACTCTTTATTACAGTGTAAATAACACAAAGAGCGACATTACTGCTGCAAAGCTGTCCTTTAAGCTTCTGTCAGATGCAAAGATCACAGATGGAGCAGATAATAGTTACGATCTCACAAAGCCTTTTACCATCAAGGCAGCAAATGCAGAGAAAGAGGAATCTTATACTATCAGTGCTGTTGCTTGTCATAACCCGGCACTTGGCGGACAGTATGCAGATCCTGATATCGACTGCTTTGATGGAAAATACTATATCTATCCCACAACCGATGGATTTGAGGGTTGGAGCGGCTATCAGTTCAAGGTATTTTCGTCAGATGACCTTGTGAACTGGAAAGATGAAGGTGTGATCCTTGATCTGAAGCAAGAAGATGATGCAGAAAACGTAAATGATAATGGTGTAAAGATCGCATCTGTTCCGTGGTCAAACGGCAGCGCATGGGCTCCTACTATTGAAGAGAAAGGCGGTAGATATTATTTCTATTTCTGCGGCCATGATACAGAGACAAATGCAAAAGCAATCGGAGTTGCTTCTGCAGATTCACCGACAGGTCCGTTCACTGTTAACGAAAAGCCTCTTATCTCCATACAGACTTGCAAGGATGCAGGAATAAATATGGGTCAGGCGATCGATCCGTCTGTATTTAAGGATGACGACGGTACATACTGGTTATCCTTTGGAAACGGAAAGGCTGCTATCGTTCAGCTTAATGATGATATGACAAGCATCGATACATCTACGATGAAGAATATCGGTGGTTTGAATGATTTCAGAGAGTCGCTTATCATCACAAAGAGAAACGGCATTTATCATTACACATGGTCCTGCGACGATACAGGATCCGAGGACTACCATATCAACTACGGAACAACAGAGAAGCTTGGTGACAGAGTTGATTTCAGAGGTACTATTCTTAAGAAAGATGCAAAAAATGATATCCTTGGCACAGGACATCATTCCATACTGAATGTTCCGGGTACTGATAACTGGTACATTGCGTATGCAAGATTCATGACACCGCTCGGACAGGTGTCAAACGGATATGGTTATCATAGAGAAGTTTGCCTTGATAAACTAACTTTTGATGATAATGGTTATATGCAGGAAGTGACTCCTACAAATGAGGGTATCAGCGAACCTGTATATGTAAGCGGTTACGAGCCGACCGAACCGGACGATCCTTCAGAACCTTATAACCCGAAACCTGATGATCCTAACCCAGTAGATAAACCTGTTGAAACTCCGGCTGAGGATAATACACCTAAAGCACCGGAAAACAACACTATTACAGGTGATAATGCAGTGCTGAGTTTTGGCAATAAGTACACTATCAAAACTGATTTCTCAGTAAAGAAATTTGTTGTAAGTGACAAAAAAGTGCTCAGTGTTACACGCAAGGGCGTTGTAAAAGTAAAGAAATCCGGTACAGTAACTATCACTGCAGAAGGAAAGAATGGTGAATCAAAGACCTTCAAGAATATCGTTGCCGAAAAGCCTGTAATGAAGTCTCTTACAGTTAAATCTCTCGACAGCATTGATATTTCAAAAATGCTCAGTGGTGTGACCTATGCAGTACCTACAGCATATGAGTCCTCAAATAAGAGTGTTGCAGAAATCGATGCAAACGGAAAGATAACCGTAAAGGGTAAGGGCAGAACATCTATCACCGTTCAGTTTGGTAAAAAGAAATTTAAGAAGACATTGAAAGTAAAGATTTGAAATGCTGATTTTTAGATAAGTATGAAAAAGAGCTTTGCAGGATTTGATTTCCTGTAAAGCTCTTTTTGTAATCAGTGCAGCTGATTTTTAATTTACAGGATATTTCGTTGAAATTCCTGAAGGTTACAAAGTCGGATTCTTTTTAGACCATCATGCGATAAATCTTTGTGCAGTCATCTTTATTAAGAGTGACAAAACCTGAGATGCTGCCCGGTCTGCCGTCTCCGTCACAAAGCGCGTCGACAAGTTTTGGAAAATGACCATACAGTGCCGCAAACAGGCTTTTTACTATATTTTGTTATATGCGATCGGTTTATGTCGGGTTTGTTTCTAGGTATTGACCAAAATGATGTGGAACATCATAATAGATATATTACGCTCTAAAAAGAGTAATGATTTGAAGGATATATTCTTAGCTATGAAAACAAAACTGACACTTAGAGAAACACTGGCAGTTGCCAGTATGTTATTTGGGCTCTTTTTCGGAGCCGGAAACTTGATATTCCCGGTGCATATGGGACAGCTTGCGGGATCAAAGGCATTGATCGCAGCTGCAGGATTTATTGCGACCGGAGTAGGTCTGCCGCTTTTGGGAGTTGCTGCGATGGGAAGTTCTCGAAGTGAAGGTCTTTTTGATATGGCCAGCCGTGTTGGAAAAGGTTGGTCACTCTTCTTTACTTGTGCACTTTACCTGACGATCGGACCTTTCTTTGCGATACCGAGATGTGCCACAACTTCATTCACTGTGGGAATAGAGCCTATGCTTTCAGCATCAGGTTCAACTTTTTGGCTGCCTGCATTTTCTGTGTTTTTCTTTGCATTGGTACTCATATTCTCGCTGAAGCCGGGAAAAATACTGATGTGGGTCGGAAAGGTTATTAATCCGGTTTTCCTGACATTTTTGGGACTTTTGCTTCTGTTGGCTTTTGTTCGTCCGATGGGAATGATGGGAGCTGTAGTACCGGACCCGGCAATTGCTGATAATACGTTTTTTAATGGATTTCTCGAAGGCTACAATACAATGGATGCACTTGCGTCGATCGCATTTGGTATAATCATCATCCGCGTAGTCAGAGATCTTGGTGTAAGCGAACCGGCGGCTATTGCTAAATGTACACTGAAAGCCGGCGTGTTCTGCTGCATTTTAATGGGAACGATCTATGCGCTGATCACACTTATGGGTGCTCAGAGCCGTGGAGTACTCGCTATCAGTGATAACGGCGGTATCGCACTTGCCCAGATCGCAGCTCATTATTTTGGAAAAACAGGTCAGCTGCTTTTGGCGATAATGGTCTTTTTAGCATGCCTGAAAACTGCGATCGGTCTGGTAACAAGCTGCGCTGAGACTTTTGAGCAGCTTTTTCCGAAGATCACTTATAAAAAATGGGCGGTAATTTTTACAATCCTGCCGCTCATCATTTCAAATGTAGGCCTTACGGTGCTGATCGCATACGCAGTTCCCGTATTGATGTTTCTGTATCCTCTGGCGATCACACTTATACTTCTGTGTCTTTTTGGAGGAGCGATACAGTATGATAAACGAGTATTCATATCTGTAACGGCATTTACGTCTATCGCAGCGTTCTTTGATCTGCTCCGCACACTTCCTTCTGACGTGCAGGCTGCTATTCATGCTGATGTGGCAGTCAGTGCTGTGTCAGGCTTTTTGCCTCTTTATGATCTTGGTATCGGTTGGGTATTTCCAGCATTGATCGGTTTATTTATAGGATTGTGTTTTAGACAATTGTGCAAAAAGTGATGATTTTCATGACAAAAAATGATAGGAAAAGAATAATGATCATAGGTAGAATCTATGTAAATAAATCTTTATCCTTGCTAAAAGGGAGAAGTAAATTAATATGGCGGAGCTACTGAAAATATTCGTACCCCATACTTTTCAGTTTGCCGAGTATACACGCGAGAAGAGGTCTGGATTGAAATAATCTATAGACCTCTTTCTTGCTTTTTATTATGATTAGTGCAGGGAAATAAATATAATCCTTAAATTATGAGAGAATCGGAATATTAACTTTTAAATACCATTATTTATGGGAGAAATCTGATCGCCATGGATTATAGTAAGTTTGAAACATATGATTTCGAAAGTACGAGTAATTTTTATCTATCCTATGGACATAAGGGTAGAGGTTATCAGTCTCATTGGCATTCGTATGGCGAGATCATGATGATAAATGCGGGAGATACCAATATTTATAGGGTTGGAAAAAATACTTATGATCTCAAACCCGGGGATTTCATCATTGTTTGGCCCATGGAGATGCATTCTGTAGTAGATGCGAATGTTGAAGACGCCTTGATAATCAAGTTCTCAAATACTTTTGTAAATACATTTTTTGATCTGCAAAAAATCATGCATTTATTCAGGCATCTTCATATGATAAAAGCTGAAAATCATAAGGAACTTTCCGGAAAATTACATGAGACTGTGCAGGAAATGACGGATATTTTTTTGTCAGGAGATCCGGAACGTGAGGTCAAGTGCTGCATGCTTTTTATGAAATTCATGTTGACTCTGCTGGATTATCGTTCTGAGCTGGTTTCTGATATTGAGGGTGAACAGATTAGTTACACAGATGATGTCATGCAGAGAATGATAATGGTGACGGACTACATTAAGCATAATCTCACGGCCGATGATCTCTCACAAAATACCATGGCAAAGATGGCTGGTATCAGTCGGGACTATTTTTCCAGGATATTTAAGAATGTTACAGGGAAGAATTACAGTAAATGGCTGAATATGATCAGACTTGAGAAGGCAGCGGAATTACTATCCCAAAATGATATTTCATTAACAGAAGTTGCTATGTTTTCCGGATTTCAGAGCATTTCCAGCTTTAATAGGGTCTTTCGTGAAGAAATGGGGATGTCTCCGAGGAATTACAGATCTTTATTTGTGAAAAAATAGAAATCCTTAAAATATGTGGAGCATGATGACTTTATGATCCGGATGAATATGAAAAGCGCTTTTGGATCGGTCATTAGCATATGATAGATAAAGGAAATGAAGAATGAAAACGTTTCTAGAATCGAATTTTCCAAAGTGGGAACTGCTCTCTGATGACGAGCAGAAGCGTATCAAGGAACAGGCAGTTACGAAAACATATCAAAAGGGAGATGTGGTTCATAGAAGCAGTGATGATTGCAGAGGAATACTGCTTATAAAAAAAGGACAGCTCCGGCCGTATATAGTATCTGAAGAAGGCAGAGAAGTGACTCTTTTCAGGGTACAGAGCGGTGATGTATGTATTCTCACAGCTTCCTGTCTTATGGATGCTATAACCGTGGATATCATGATCGAAGCTATAGAAAAGACAGAAGTTGTCGTTGTTCCATCAGCAATCCTTCATGAAATCGCGGAGAAGCACATGGAACTGGAACTTTTTTTGTACAAGCATGCAAGTGAAAAGTTTTCTGATATGCTGTGGCTTATGCAGCAGATCCTTTTTTATAGTGCAGACAGGCGTGTGGCAGAATTTCTTCTGCGTGAAGTGAATGAAAGCGGAGAGAAAGTCGTTTGTTACACACATGAGCAGATAGCCAAACTGATCGGCAGTGCGAGAGAAGTTGTGAGTCGTGTTTTGAAATATATGGAAGAAGAATCAGCAATAGAGCTGCAAAGAGGAAAAATTGTGATAAATGATACGGAATTATTAAAAAAATACGTGTAATGTGATTGAGTTACATACAATGCTTTGAGTATCGGGTATGATATCTTCGAAAGCGGGTCAATGACCTTATGTAGGAGGAAGAAAAATGGCTAAGAAAAAAGCATTTGTTAACGTTGACATATGTGTGGCGTGTGGTGAATGTATGAATGAGTGCCCACGAGGTGCTATTCATATACGTAAAGGTATCGCAGCAGAGGTAGATCAGGATCTTTGTGTCGGATGCGGTCTCTGTGCAGGCAGCTGTCCGGCAGGCAGCATAACGGTCATGGAGGTGTGAAGATGAAGAAAAAATGGACTGATCATCTCTGGATATGGCCGATCATTTATTTTTCGCTGGGATTTTTTAATATCCTGTTTGCATGGCTTGGGATGATAGATTTTATACTGCCGCTTATCCTTGCGATATTTGGCGGAAACAAGATGTTTTGCAATCAGTATTGCGGACGTGGTAAACTATTCAGGTTTCTTGGTAAGAAGCTAAAATTTTCCGGAAAAAGACCGGCTCCGGCATGGATGTCGTCGAAATATTTTCGCTATGGATTTTTGGTGTTTTTCATGACGATGTTTGGAAATATGCTTTATCAGACATGGCTTGTAGCCGGTGGTGCACAGGATCTGCGTCAGGTATTAAAGCTTTTTTGGACATTTAAGGTTCCGTGGAATTGGGCATATACCGCAGGGATGGCTCCGGACTGGGTAGCACAGTTCAGCTTTGGATTTTACAGTATGATGCTTACGTCCACGCTTATAGGACTGATCGTCATGAAATTGTATCGCCCGAGAACATGGTGTACTTTTTGCCCTATGGGAACTATGACACAGGGAATTTGTAAGTTAAAGAATGGAAAGTAAAGGAAAGAGATATTATGGAAAGAGCAGAACAGGCAGTAGAATTTAAGCACAGTGGTTTCAATTGTTGTCAGGCGGTACTGAAGGCATTTGAAGATCGTACCGGTATGACAGAGGAGCAGTTAAAAGCTGTCGGTTCCGGTTTTGGCGGTGGAATGGGCTGCATGAAGGCTACATGCGGTGCGCTTGTCGGAGCAAATATGGTTCTTGGACTTGCAAATGACACCGGAAAGCCAACAACAGCTGTATCACGTGAGATGCTTCAGGAGTTTGAAGAAAAAAGCGGTGCAACTATTTGCGGAGACTTAAAGGGAATCGGGACAGGAAAGGTTCTTTGCGAATGTGATGACTGCATAAGAAACGCGGTAAAGATACTTGAAAGTAAGATCTGATCCTTATATTTTTTGAAAGAAGAACCGTTATTCCGGGTGATCTGTTCACTTGGGATAGCGGTTCTTCTTTTTGTATTTTTTTACGTTATTCGTGGATTATGGAGTAGGAATTCGTATTTCATATTAGATAAATTGTAGTGTTTCGCGGCGTCAGAATGGATTCGGACAGGGCCGACGACGAAGGAGGATCAGATGGGTGAAGGATATGTCATGGATGATACGGCACTCGTTAATTATATAGCGACACTGTATCATGGATTTTTGGAAGACAGCAATTTTTTGCAGCATCTGTTGGACAGACCGGAAACAGATCTTTGCAGAATGAGAAATCTTGATAAAGCTGCAAAAGCAAATAGAAATATCAAGGAAGATACAAGAATTTTGGCGGCTGTCTTGGAAAATACAGAGCGTGAAAACTGGAGACAGCTGGATACTGAGCCTTTTATAAATGCGATAAAAGGAATTTATCTCTCAAATGACAGTTTAGAAGGATACCTGGCATCAGGAATGGTCGAAGGACCGGACATCCTGAGCAAGTATTCTGTAAATGCAGCGCCTGAAATGCCGGCAGCGGAAGAAGCGCCGGTGATGCCGGATGTGCCGGTAGAAGAAGCTACAATAATGCCAGATATGCCGGTGTCGGAAGAAGCACCGGTAATGCCCGACATGCCGGTAGCAGAGGAAGCACCGGTCATTCCAGACATGCCTGTAGCTGAGGAAACTCCGATAATGCCGGAAGAAATAGCAATGCCAACGGATGCGATCAATCCGGAAGAAATAGTAATGCCGACAGATGCGATCAATCCCGAAGATCTGGTAATGCCTACAGAGGAAAAACCGATCATACCTGATATACCGGTAGCGGAGGAAACACCGGTAATGCCGGAAGAGCCGGTAATGCCGACAGAAGCAATAGCTCCGGAAGAAATAGCGATGCCGACAGAAGCAATCAATCCGGAAGATCTGGCAATGCCTACAGAAGAAACACCGGTAATACCCGATATGCCTGTAGCAGAGGAAGCACCGATAATACCCGATATGCCGGTAGCAGAGGAAACTCCGATAATGCCGGAAGAACCGGTAATGCCGACGGACGCAATTAATCCCGAAGATCTGGCAATGCCTACAGAGGAAACACCGATCATACCTGACATCCCTGTAGCAGAGGAAACACCGGTAATACCCGATATGCCGATAGCTGAGGAAGCACCGATCATTCCAGACATGCCTGTAGCTGAGGAAACTCCGATAATGCCGGAAGAACCGATAATACCGACAGACGCAATTGCACCGGAAGACATAGCGATGCCGACAGATGCAATCAATCCGGAAGATTTGGCGATGCCTGCAGAAGAGGCACCAATTATTCCGGATATGCCAGTGGCAGAAGCACCGGTAATACCTGACATGCCAGTGGCAGAAGAGGCATCGATCATCCCGGATATGCCAGTGATGGATGAAACACCAGTGATGCCCGATATGCCTGTAGCAGAAACACCGGCAATGCCTGATATGGCAATGGCAGAAGCACCAGTGATGCCCGAAGAACCGATAATGCCGACAGACGCAATCGCGCCAGAAGATATAGTGATGCCGATGGATGCGATAGCACCCGAAGATATAGCAATGCCGACGGATGCAATCAATCCGGAAGATTTAGCAATACCAGTAGCTGAAGAAACACCGATTATTCCGGATATGCCAGTAGCGGAAGAAGCACCGATCATTCCAGATATGCCAGTGGATGAGGCACCTGTGATTCCAGA
>KE384177.1:32065-93293 GCA_000424365.1 Lachnospiraceae bacterium NK4A144
GCAATCGCACCAGAAGATATAGCAATGCCTGCAGAAGAGGCATCTGTCATTCCGGATATGCCTATGGCAGAGGCACCGGTAATGCCGGATATGCCAGTAGCAGAAGCACCGATAATGCCAGAAGCATCTGTTGATTATACAGAGACTTTGATGCAGGATATTCCAGCAGAAGCAGTAACTTCACCAGAGGCATCCGTAGATTATACAGAAACATTAATGCAGGATGTGATCCCTGAAGAACCGGCAGCCGAGGCACCAATAATTCCTGACATGGTGATGGAGGAGACTCCGGTAATGCCGGAAGAACCTGCAGCCGAGGCACCCGTAATGCCGGAAATGGCGATGGAAGAAGCTCCGGTAATGGAGGAAGCTCCGATAATTACGGACAAGCAGCGTGAGATCATTGATACGATTAATGAAATCAATAGTCAGGGTAGTGAAAACGTTGATATAGAAGCTACACAGAGTAGTGAAAATGTCGAAATAGAAGCTGCACAGAGTAGTGAAAATATCGAAATAGAAGCTGCACAGAGTAGTGAAAATGTCGAAATAGAAGCTGCACAGAGTAGTGAAAATATCGAAATGGAAGCTGTACAGAGTAGCGAAAATATCGAAATAGAAGCTGCACAGAGTAGTGAAAATGTTGAAATAGAAGCTCCTCAGAACTTTGAAAACATCGAAACAGAAGTAGTTCAAGATGCTGAAAATAAAGACATCGAAGCTATCCAGGAAGAAAACTTTGTTGAGGAATTTACTCTGGAAGTTGATAAAGCTCAGGAAGCAGAAGAAGCAGGTATTACCGAACCAGTGCCAGTGATGGTCAACGAAGCTGAACCAGTCGTGGTCAATGAAGCCGCACCGCCTGTGGTTCCACAGGTTCCAATGGAACGCGTCAGTCTTAAAGAACTCAATAAGAAAGAGGCTGAAGTTGAGGGCGCAGCAAGAGACTATGATCGCAATTGGCTCATGGAACATGTTGAAAACATAGTTATCCTTGAAGATGCGCTTATCTCTGCAAAGAGTTGGGGCTACAATTCAGATTCCTATAGTGATATGATGTGGACTCTTCGTGATTATCGCTGCAAGGTTGCAGGCTGGATCGCAGAGATGAATGGCAGCAGAGAGGGAACTAATTCCAGAAGAGAAGCTGAAGAAAGCCGAAAGGAACTTCTGAATAACGTTATCAATTACGTGAAGAACAAGCCAAGGATCAGAAAGAAAGAGTATGGCAGAAAGCGCTTCGACGTAGCGATGATACTTCTCTATGAGCTTGATCCGAAGATCGCAGAGGACTTTGTAAATAAGACCAATACAAAGTTCCGTGATGCATCAAATCAGATCAGTATAGAGGGTCTTGTAGCCGAACTGCATCTGAATCCTGATGGTGGAATAAGCTCAAGCGATGTAATAAAGAAGATCCATATTAGAGACTTTGGTATCTGGTCAGAAAGGTGCAAACTCCTCGATACGATCCAGAAAGAAACGAATTATAGATGCGATCCTGAATATCGCGCAAAGATCAATGCAGAGGCAAAAAAGAATTATGTTGCATCGGTGATCATGCGTGAGGGAAAGAAGGAAATGCAGACGGTATAAAACAAATTTCGAGACACCTGACAGATGTTAAAGTTTTTGTAAGAAAGGAATGATCTATCATGACAATGGCTGAACTGGAATTCAAACTGGATATTCTGAATACCGACATTAGCGACCTTGATATATATTATGGTGAAGAAGTATCTGAAAACAATGCTATCAGTTGTTGGGAAGAAGGCGGAGTATGGTTTCTTCAGAAAGTGAACGATGAAGGAGAAAAGTCGATCCAAAGTGGTCCGGAAGAGGAAATTCTAGATAAATTGTACAGCCACATCAAATTCCGCCATAGGATAAAGGTAGCGGAATCTCCAAAATAACAAAATTATGAACCAAACGAAGTCCCGGTGGAGTGATCCGCCGGGATTTTTTTTTTGTATTCTTTTTGTTTTTTACCTTTTTCGTTTTATTCATGTATCAAGTAGAATACATTTTATTATATAATGTGTTACGGTTCAGATGAAAATTATAAATAATAACGCTAATATACAGCGTTGATAATAGAAATAATTGTAGGAGTTTATTAGTAATGAAGCGGATTTTTGTACCTGCCGTCGTGGCAGTTTTATGTATATGCGGAGTTTGTGTATATGCAGTTGAAACCGGATACGGACGAGAGGGCGTGAAGGCGGAAACGATAGAAAAGGCAACGGATCAAGAAGATGATGGATACACAATAGTTATCCCTGAGTCAGATATAGGGGAAGATGATTTTTCTATCATCTCATCAGGAAAAGAACCTATTACGGTAACTGCCGCTGACGGATCGGAAAGCAGCATAGATGGTGGAACAGAAAAAAGCATACCTTTTTCGAAAAAGGTAACGTTTACAAATCTTGGGGAAGAAGCTGCTGCTGAAATAAAGAATAGTACATATTTTTGTTCGTTTAAGGTTACAAATGCGGAGTCTGTTGTCGCAACTGTTTCCAATGGAGTAACGATAAATGGTGATGATTACGGATATCAGCTGACCATGAAAACAAAAAATGGTTCAAAAAAGCTTAGTTTCACCGGCAGTCTCACGGGAGCGTTAAATGCAGAATATAGTGGGAATGATATCGTATTGAATTCTAACCTCGTATTGGGAAAAGTCGTTGTCACGGCGGAGAACGGGACAGCAAAAAATTACCTTGTAAATAAACCGGGTTGTGTGATACATGCAGATGGTTCAGCCTCTCTTGAGGATGGAACATCGCTACAGGCATTAAGTGAAGAAGAAATTGCAAATTCCGGTGGAACATCAGTCCAGAACGTATTCCATACGATATCGCCTGCGCTTTTTGTTTCGGGGTCAGTAAGTGATGCCGCTAAACTTATCAATGATTATGTTTATGGTGATGAGACTCGTGCGTCAAAGCTTGATGAAGAAACTGCAGTTAAGTCTGTGAAGTATTACGGAGAGACAGGGAGACTGCTATTTACTATAACAGTTTATGCCAGCGGTAATCATGCGAGGATAGCGACAGCTGACGGAGAAACTCATGATTACATCATGGAAGCGCAGGAAGGAGCGCATTGTTATCCGATTTTTTCAATGGGTTAAAAAAGTATTGAAAAAAGAACAAAAAATTGTGTATTATAAGTACAGTGGTCATTGAATCACAAATGGGGTTATTAATGTGAATCGGTGATCGTAAGATAAATGTAACTGTTCACATACAGATGGAGTATTTGTTGCGGATATTACGAATGCTTAGCAAATTCAAATAAGTGAGTGAACAGTAACAGATACATTGTTGAGAGGAGATACAATTTATGGCACCAAGGACTAAGACAGCAGGTACAGAGACAGAAACTAAGGAAGCTAAGCCGGCAGCGGAGAAGACTGCTGCTTTGAAGGCTACAACAGAGAAGAAGGCTACAGCTAAGAAGGCACCGGCAAAGACAACAACTGCAAAGAAAGCTACAACAGCTAAGAAGACTACTTCTAAGAAAGCACCAAAGATAGATGCTGAGATCCAGTTTGACGGAAAGTCTGTAACTCAGGATGTTCTTCTTCAGAGAATATATGATGCATGGGCAGTAACAGGTCATGATAAGGATGCGATCAAGTCTATCAATATCTATCTTAAGCCAGCTGAAAACAGAGCATATTACGTTATAAATGAAAGTGAAAACGGCAGTATTTTCATGTTCTAATAATGAATGACCATTAGGCCGTTTCATAAGGGATCATCGTTTAATGTGGATACACATCTGAACGTGATCCCTTTTGTCTTATAGGAATTCCATCGGATTTTTCTTTAAGAAAAAATCAATAGGCAAAAGTACAAAAATCTGCACCTGAAAATTATACAGTATGTTTATTGATTAATAGGCATAAATGCCGATAAAATAGATTTGGGTTATTTTAAATATTTTCAGGGGGATTATTCTTAATGGAACGAAAAAGTCTTAAAGATGAGTTTAGAGATTTCATGTCTGAAACTATCGATAAAGTCAGTAAAAATATATTTCTCGATGATCTCGAAAAAATCCGTGACGATATAGGTCAAAGTTCTCAAATAATTGAAGAAAAGATAAAGGATATAAATCTATCAAATGACACGATCGCAGAAGTGAACAAAAAAGAAGATGAACTGCGTTCGTCACTTGAGGACGTTCTTCGTAAGGTGAAAGAAGCCGAAGATAAAAACGAAGAATTGTATGACAACCTTGCAAATCAGTGCGCCGTTATCAAAGCTGAGACTGAAGAAATAAAGGAATTCGGCACAAATCTTTTGGAAGAGCAAAAGAAGATCCTTGAAATGCTTTCAAATCAGGCTTCTGAAAACTCGGCTGTGGTAGAGGAGATCCACAGACAAAAAACAAATATCGGCTGGATGAGTGTTATCATTTTTGCTGTAGTCGTTTTGATGGGGATCATTCCTTCAGACGGTGTAATACTTATAGCTGTTAAGTGTGTTATTGCAGCGATATCTGCAGTGTTTGCAAAGAAGGTGTGGAAATGATGCGCTATCATTCCAATGCTTTAGAGGAAATCGAGTCACTTTCGGAGCAGGCGTTGGATTTGTTTCTGCAGTTGGAAAGCGTTGAAAAGATACAGTTTCGCACAGTATACAGGAGAGAATTAAAGAGACTGGAAATATTTGCCAGAAACAGTGCTGTGGATATACATGCCATGGGAAATGGCCGGATCCAAAAGATCCTCATGGGAAACGTGGATGCTATCCATGATCTGATATGCAGAGAACAGGCAGAAGGCAAGATGCCGGAAGAAACAGAATCTCTTGATGATATGATCCGTGACGGAAAAGAAAAGCTTGAGTTTTATGCAGAGCAGATCTGTGAGATCATGGAAGAGTGTATCAAGAGGGCTATAGTCCTTAATGAGCAGAATGCGATAATAAAGAAACAGGTAGACGAAGAAGTGGATCTTCTGAATCGTACCTATGATAAAATGATGGACAAAGTGATGTCAAAGGCAGGAAGTGATCTGACGGGCGAGAAAGACACACCACTTTGGCTCAAGGGATTAAAAACTGAATTTGAAAACCTTCAAAGAGAGTTTTTGGATTTTGTGGTCGAGCAATATCCTGTTTCGTTAAAAAAATGTATAGTATGTGAAAACGGTGCAGAGGGTGTTTCCTTATATATCCGTGATCACGCATTTGACTGCCGGCCCTTACAAAAGGCAAATTTTCATATGACACCTGTTGATTGGTGGAAAAAGAATACGGCTGCTGGATTTGGAAGTGAAGAAGAAAGACGTAGTGCTATAGAGGAACTGAGCAAACTTTATCGTCAGCAGATGGACGAACAGATCACAAAAGTTGAACACAGATATACACGCACAAGACAAGCTTCGTATGAGAGTGAATTAGGTAATTACAATGTGGTTCAGGATACCTGTAAGTCTCTCAGAGACAAGCTTGATGATCGTTATCACTTTGAGTACAAGCCTGAACCTCTTGAAAAAATAATAGAAAGATAGTTTGAGAAATAATTTGAGCGTTCGCTTTCTTTAATGGCAGAAGAGCCGGGAGAGCAGACGCTCATTTTTGTTTTACAGGATGTTCCGATGGTGAGTCGGATTCTTTTTTTACTGGATACAGTGTATGAATTAATGTGTGGTATTGTGAAAATCTGTGTGAGATTGTGTGAAAATATATTTAAATTGATGACGGTTTATGCCCGATGTGGTAGAATGTTAGTCAGAAGAGAGGAATATTCATATGGCTAATGAACACGGAGAACAGATAAGAATAGTACAGGAAACTGTTGCAGGTAAGGAAATAACTTTTGCTCATATTATGGGTGGACCGGCTCCTGTTATATATCAGAAACTCGGACTTAATCCGCAGGTCGACTATGGATCATCTGCAATAGGTATCATGAATATGACACCTCCTGAGTCGGCAGTTATCGCGTCTGATATAGCTGTAAAAAGCGGAAATGTTTATCTGGGATTTGCGGATCGCTTCACAGGTACTTTGATCATTACAGGGGAACTTTCTGATGTTAATTCTGCTATGACGGAGATCGTGAATTATTTTAGAGACGAATTGGAATATGTTGTTTGCAGGATCACCAGACGATAGGATGCAGCTTGATGACTAAAGAAGAATTACTGGAAAAGATATTCCATGATGATTACAGAAAGCTTAAGGGAAAGACTCTTCGTATGACGAGAGTACGTGTTCCCGGGCGGGAAGTCTGTATGGCACATATATTCAGTCCATCGGATGAAACTGTATATAAAAATCTTGGACTTCATATAGGAGTACATGAAGGTGAAGATCATACAGGCGAATCCATTGGGATCATAAAGTTTACACCTTGGGAAGCGGTTGTCGTGGCTGCAGATATAGCTATGAAATCCGGTGATGTCGAGATAGGCTTTATGGATCGCTTTTGCGGAACACTTATTATTACCGGAAGGCTCTCTGATGTTCAAAGTTCGGTAGAGGAAGTTGTGAGATTTTTTAGGGAAGATCTTAATTTTAGAACATGCAGGGTTTGCAGGAATTAACAGGATGAAAAAGATTTTTTTAATGGGCAGGAGTGAAGCGGGTAAAACATCGCTAACTCAGGCACTTAGGGGAGAAGAACTTCATTATGTAAAAACTCAGTATACAAATACCGGCGAAGACACGATCGATTCACCCGGCGAATATGCTGAATCAAAATATTTCAGCCTGGGACTTGCCTGTTTTTCATTTGAAGCTGATGTGATCGCGGTGGTGCAGGCAGCAGATGAACCCTATAATCTGTTTGGACCAAGTATGCATACCTTTATTCAGAGGCCGCTTATAGGAGTTATCACAAAGACGGATTCTCCGTATGCGAATGTGCCTATGATCAGGCAGTGGATGGAGAATGCAGGCTGCGAGAGAGTGTTTGAAGTGAACAACAAAACTCGTGATGGAATAGACGAATTACTTGAGTACTTAAAAGAGGATCTTCCTCGCATGTCATTTGAGGAAGCTCTTTACAGGCAGAGTATCGGTTTAAGCGAATGGGAACCGCTACCTGATAATAATGAAATGAGATAATACAGGAAAAGCAATCAAAGTGCATTATCAGCTTGGGTTGCTTTTCTTTTTTAGTGCATTATATTTATTGTGATGTAAGGGTCAAAAGTAAATTTTGCCCCTTACTGATGTCACGGATTGCTTCATTGCTACGCAATTCCCGCAATCCTAAAACACTCGCATTCCGCGTAATAACGCTACTTGCTCGTGTTTTGCGGGTCCCAAGGTCTCAATCCTCTTTGTGCAAGCACAATCGGATTTTGACCTTTTGACCCTGACATCATTTATATTTCTTAACATTACATTAATGCATAAATGTGATAAACTAAGAAGGCTTGTTGCCTGGCTGCTATTCAGAACAGCACGAAGCAGCAAACATGATCATAAAAATAAATAACAGAATACGTTGGTAAATATGCTAAAAAAATTAAATCAAAATAATTTATTTAACGGGATACTGTTTGCGGTTATCTTCGTAATTATCCTTTCAATACTTTCGTCGCTTGTTAAACCGGATTTTGGTCAGGTTTACAATATTGTTCAGGTAAATCAGAAACTCGAATCCTTCTCAAAAGAAAAAGAAAATACTATAGATGTGATATTTGCGGGGAATAGTGAAGTTTATAGCACGTTTTCACCACTGCAGCTTTATCTGGAACGTGGTATCAGTTCATATTGTATGAGTGAGAGTGCGCTACGTTTGTGTGATGCTCTTGAGCTGACAAAGGCTTCTTTTAATACCCAGAATCCAAAGGTTGTAGTTCTTGAGGCTGACGCGATCTTTTCGGATGCGGATCCGCATAAGGATGATTACGCACTTCCAACTAATTTTATAGAAGATATGTTTCCAATCTTTCACTATCATATTTTTTATAAATCATTTGTAACGAAAAAAATGAAAGAGAAAAATAATGATCTAAAAGTTGAGCATCCATTAAGGGGGTTCATAAAAACTGATCTGGCTGTTCCTTATACAGGTCCGGCAGATTATATGAACCGTGAAGAACAGGTTGCTATCGGTGAAGACAGTATGAGGTATTTGGAGAGATTTCGGGAGTTCTGTGATGAAAAGAAGGTTCCGTTGGTGCTCACGGCGGCTCCGAATCCAAATAGCTGGACCTGGTCAAGACATAATGTCCTTAAGGCGTATGCAGATAAGTATGGAATCCCCTTTGTTGATCTCAATCTTCATATCGAGGATATGGGAATAGATTGGAATGTTGATACGATGGATGGCGGAAATCATTTGTCATTTAAGGGCTCCGAAAAGGCAAGTTCGTTTATGGGAGCATATCTTTCTGAAAATTATAAACTTCCGAATCATTATGGTGAGAAAGCATATGAAGACTGGGAGAGAGATAATAAGGAGTTTGAAGTATATTAATGACACCGGAATTGTTTTTTAAATGTATCGCTTTGTGGTGGGATCCGTCTTATGCGAGTTGGATCTACTTTGCGTTGTTTTTGCCAATTGTCATACTTGTCTACAATTTTACTCCGGAGAAAGAGCGTTTCAGAGTTCTTTTACTTGCCAGTTGGTTTTATTTCATAACACTTAGCGGATGGCTTTTTCTTATACACATATTAGAAGTTATATGGACCTGGCAGATGGGCCTTGCGATCCAACGGCTTTCGGATAATAAGGAACTTAAGCGCAAGGAAAAAAATAAAAGAAAGAAAAAAGTACTTGCTGTCGGTATACTGTCTTTGATCGCTGTTCTTTTTGTATTGAAATACCTGGACTTTACAGGGATGAATATTGTTCAGCTTCTTGAGGTATTTCATATTTCCAGAGAATGGAAAATGCTGAATCTGGCTATACCTCTTGGTATTTCGTATTATACGCTGGAAGCAATCTCGTATCTTACAGATGTTTACAGAGAAGATATACAGGCAGATCCAAGTTTTAGCCATGTTGCTCTTTACATGGGATTCTTTCCAAAGATCGTCGAGGGTCCGATCACACGATATGGTGATGATGCCAAAGCACTATTTTCCGGATGCCCTATTACATATGAAAATTTAACTGCCGGATATCAGAGAATTTACCTTGGTGCTTTTAAGAAGCTTATGATCGCGGATCATCTGGCGCCGGCGGTGGACTCGGTATTTAAATGGAATGAGAAAGCCGGTTCTATAGCGCTTTTTGGCGCAGTTATATTTACTGTTCAGGAATATATGGATTTTTCCGGTGCGATAGATATAGTAATAGGTAGTGCAAAGATCTTCGGGATCGATCTTGCGGAAAACTTTATGCAGCCCTTCTTTGCAAAGAATGCATCTGATTTTTGGCATAGATGGCATATCACGCTCGGAACATTTTTCAGAGATTATATTTTCTATCCGGTTTCAGTTTCAAAACCGGTAATGAAGCTTACAAAAAATATAAAGAATCTTTTCGGAAAGACAATAAGTCACTTTGCGGGACCGACGATCGCTATTTTCTGCGTTTGGATATCGAATGGATTGTGGCATGGACCTAAGTGGAACTATATTTTTTACGGAATGTATTATTTCGTATTGATCTTTATTGAGAATATAGTGGAAAAGCCGTTTCTTGCATTATTAGAGAAGATCCATCTGACAGAAGAGAGCATTTCAGTAAGAATATTCAGGTTTATCAAGCTTACATTTATTGTACTGATAGGAGAAATGTTTTTCAGAGCGGAAACAATGGAAGATGGTTTTCAGATGTTCCGGATGATCTTTATAAAATACAGACCGCATAAGTTAGTGAAACATCTGGGTTCGTTTGGTCTTGATCAATTTGACTACTGGACAGTTACGATTTCTTTTATTATTATTGTGATTTACGGTGTGCTTAAGGAATATAAATACCCTCTAAAAGAGAGGTTTGCTGCACTTCCAAAGCCTGTAAGGTGGACTGTGTGGTATCTTATGATCATAGCGGTAGTTATATTCGGTGCATACGGAAACGGTTATGATAAAGCCGGTATGATCTACGCAAAGTTTTAATGAAGCTAAAACTTTGATGTTTTAGAGGTGATTGAATTGAGCGAATTAGAGCAATATATAGGACAGATTTTTGAAGAAAAAGTTCAGAAACTGATCATAAGTAAACCTGCTGATAAAGCTGATAAATACAGGAAGATCACAGTGTCTCCGGTAAAAGATCATTATCAGATAGCTAAATACACGGAAAAACAGGTCTTTCATGAAAATGTGGGATCAGATGAGATAGCGTTTCAATGTGCGGTTCTTATGAATAACCGTTTTATGCAGCTAAATGCTTGGTCTGATACAAAAGAAGCTTCTATTAAGGTTACAAAAAAAGGCAAGGTTTTTTATAAGGCTAAAAAGCTGTCTCCTGATGAAATAGCAAAAAATCAGAGTACGGGCGATCATAATCGCCAGAAAAATTATATTCTTCGTGAGGGAAATATAATTGCACCTCTGATCGATATGGGAATCTTTACAAAGGACGGAAAGATCGTCAGATCCATGTATGACAAGTATCGTCAGATCAATCGCTTTATTGAGATCATTGATGATACAATACGTGAAAGAAACTTAAGCCGTCTTAATATCATAGATTTTGGATGCGGAAAGTCATATCTTACATTTATTGTTTACTATTATCTTACGGAGATCAGAGGAATAGAAGCGAACATCATCGGACTTGATCTGAAAGCGGATGTAATAGATAAGTGTAATGCTGCGTCAAAAAAGTACGGTTATACAGGTCTTCGTTTTGAGCTTGGAGATATCAATGGTTATGACTGTCCGTTTGATGTTGATATGGTCATTACGCTTCATGCCTGTGATACAGCAACAGACTACGCTTTATATAACGCTGTTTCATGGGGCGCAAAGATGATTTTTTCTGTTCCGTGCTGTCAGCATGAGCTTAATCAGCAGATGAAGACAGGTAATCTGTCGGTTCTGACGAGATTTGGAATAATTCAGGAACGGTTTTCTGCTTTACTTACAGATTCAATACGCGGAAATCTTCTGACCTATGCCGGATACAGGACGCAGCTCCTCGAGTTCATTGATTTCGAGCATACGCCAAAGAACATACTTATCCGTGCAGTTAAAAAGCCTGCCCTTCCTGCAGCGAGAAAGACTGCTCTGACAGAAGTTGAAAATGCCATGAAAGAATTTAATGTTCAGCCGACATTATATGATCTGCTTGTAAAAAAACAGACTGTTTAATCAATTTTTTATGCTCCAAAGCAAAAAAAGTAGGTTATAATGAAAAATTATAATGTATTGTTTAAGAAAGGAATCACTTATGAAATTTCTTGAAGACCGTATCAGAAAGGATGGACAGGTTCGTCCGGGTAATATCTTAAAGGTTGACAATTTTTTGAACCATCAGATCGATGTTGATCTTTTGGATGAGATAGGTAAGGCTTTTTACGAGAAGTACAAGGATTCGGGAATCACAAGGATCATGACAGTAGAAGCATCCGGAATCGCTATTGCGTGCGCGGCTGCAAAATGGTTCCATGTGCCGGTTGTATTTGCGAAAAAGGCAAAGAGTAAGAATATCGATGGTGATGTATATACATCTATAGTTCACTCATTTACTTATGATAATGACTATACAGTTACACTTGCAAAGAAATTTCTGAATGCAGATGACAGAGTTCTTCTGGTTGACGATTTCCTGGCTGTCGGAAAGGCTATGAGAGGTCTTATCGATATCTGTGAGCAGGCAGAGGCTAAGGTTTGCGGAATCGGTATCTGTATCGAGAAGGGATTCCAGGAAGGTGGAGATTACCTTCGTGAGCGTGGTTACGAAGTTACTTCACTTGCTATCGTTGATAAGATGACAGATGATGGACAGATCTTCTTCCGTGGCGAATAAGTAATTTTGATTGACTGATCAAAATTATATACTTATAATAAAATAAAGACAGGGTCAAAAGTACTTTTGCCCCTTACATCATCTAAATAAGAGATGTCAGCAACGGAGCTTTAAGAAGAATAAGAATTCCTTAAAGCTCCGTTTTTATCTTGTAGTATTTGTTTTTGAAAGGAAGTGGCACGAAAGTGAAGTTGGATTTTGTATTAAAGGGTGATGTTCTTTTCTGTACTGAGGACAGGGAAGTGCAGACCGTGCCGGATGTCTTTCTGATATGTAAGAATGGTAAATGCGAGGGAGTATTTACGGATATTCCTGAGCAGTACAAAGACTTTCCGGTAGAAGACCATACCGGAAAACTGATAGTCCCCGGAATGACTGATCTGCATGTACATGCGCCTCAGTATACCTATCGTGGACTGGGGATGGACATGGAACTTTTGGACTGGCTTAATGAAAATGCCTTTCCGGAGGAATCACGATATAGCGATGCAGAGTATGCGAAAAAGGCATATGCAATATTTACTGAAGATCTGAAGAATAGTTTTACTACCAGAGCATGTATTTTCGGTACGCTTCACAGAGAGGCGACAGAGATCCTTATGGATCAGCTGGAAGAGACCGGACTCATAACATATGTGGGAAAGGTTAATATGGACCGGAATGGTTCGGAAAGTCTGTCGGAAGAAAGTGCGGAAGTATCCGCGGCAGAGACACGCAAGTGGCTGGATGATATAAATGGCAGATATAAAAGGACTATGCCGATCCTGACTCCCAGATTTATCCCTTCCTGTAGTGATGAATTGATGAAGGAAATAGGTAAGATCGCAGAAGAGAAGGGGCTTCGTGTACAGTCTCATCTGTCTGAAAATCCTTCGGAGATCGCATGGGTTAAGGAACTAGTTCCAGCATCGGAGAATTACGGTGATGCATATGCCTTATTTAATGCGCTTGGAGATGAGAAGCATCCTGCGGTCATGGCACATTGCGTGTATACTGACGAGAAAGAATTAGCAATCTTAAAGGCACACCATACTTTTATCGCGCATTGTCCGGATTCTAACCTTAATATTGCGTCAGGAATCGCTCCTGTTAGAACTTTCCTTGAATCAGGTGTATCGATAGGTCTTGGAAGTGATGTGGCGGGCGGAGCATCGTTATCCCTCGTGCAGGCTATGGTACATGCGATCCAGGTGTCAAAGATGTACTGGCGTCATGTGGATCAGGATGTAAAGCCTCTGCAGTTTAAGGATTCCTTTTATATGGCAACCCTTGGCGGCGGAAAGTATTTTGGAAAGACAGGTTCTTTCATACCGGGATATGAGTTTGACGCATTGGTCATCGACGACAGTGCACTTCGCAGTATGAGAGAACTGACACTGCATGAAAGAGCAGAGCGAATGATCTATCTCTCCGGAGAATGCAGTATAGATGCAAAATATGTAGCAGGCAAAAAAATTCTGTGAGGGCGTGAGAATATATGGATCCCGAAAAAAAGCTAAAGAAAAACAAAATAGTTGAAGGAAAGATCATCAGCGCTGCACTCGACACGATAGAAAAACATACGATCAGCGGTACCCGTATGCATCTCATAGCCGATGAAGCAGAGATGCTCCAGTCCAATCTTCATTACTATTTTAAGACAAAGTCAGATCTGATGATGGCTGTGCTTAAGAGAGTAAGAGAGAGGAGTCTGGAGATCCGGGAAGAGATAAAGAAAGAGACGGAAGATACTCTGGAATCTGCGCTTGATCAGTTTATAGGACAGAAGAAAGAATTTATACTTCGTGAAAAGAAGTATGATTATGCCGAGATCGATTTCTGGGTACAGAGCAGACTTGGAGATTCTACGAGTCAGGAACTTGCACATTCTTTCAGGGAGTGGAGAGAGGAAATACGATCTATGCTCAGGAAATATGTGCCGGCTCTTTCAGAGGAAATGCTGGAGTATCTGCCGGTGCATTTTGTTTCCATGCTGGAAGGAGCTACACTCCAGTACCTTGCGGATGAGGGCGTTTTTGATCTGGACAGGTATTTTGAAACAGGTAAAGAGATACTTTTAAGTCAGGTAAAATCGTATTTATGAGTATTTAATGAATCGTATAAAGGGAAGCAGGAGGCAGTTGCGTATGAGCAGTAAGATCCTGATAGGAAACGGAATATTAATAACCCGTGATCGTGAAAATCATTTTTACGATAAGGGAGCAGTGTGCATAGAAGGAGAGCGGATCCTCGAAGCGGGGGATCACGCTCTCCTTTTGCATAAATATCCGGATGCGGAATATATAGATGCGGAAGGCATGCTCATCATGCCGGGGTATATAAATAATCATGAGCATATTTACAGCGAGTTTGCGAGAGGGGCATCTATCCCCGGAAGTGCTCCAAAGAATTTCCTGGAAATATTGGATGGTACGTGGTGGCATATAGACAGAAATCTGGCGCTGGATGAGACATATTACAGTGCAGCGGCCTGCTACATTGAGTGTATCCGTAATGGAGTGACATTTGTGTCTGATCATCATGCGAGCTTCGGAGGTATACGGGGAAGCTTAAATAAGATCGCGGATGCAGCGAAAATGCTTGGGGTCAGAACATGCCTGTCCTATGAAGTATCTGACAGGGATGGGATGGAAAAAAGAGATGATTCTGTAAATGAAAATATAGAATTTATAGATCGGGTACATAATGAAAACTCAAATATGCTGAAAGGTCTTATCGGCTTGCATGCATCATTTACGTTAAGTGATGAGACGCTTGAAATGTGTGCTCAAAAAAATGTTCATGATGCAGGCTATCATGTGCATGTGGCAGAAGGTTTCTATGACGAGGAGCACAGCAGAAAAACTTATGGAAAGTCTGTGGTTCGGCGTTTTTATGACATGGGAATACTTAAAGACAATTCTATAGCAGTTCATTGTAATCATATCAGTGAAGACGATATGGATCTTATCGCGGAAAGAAAGACAACGGTGATACATAATCCGGAATCAAATATGGGAAATGCAGTTGGAGCACCGGATATGATCACTATGATGGATAAAGGAATCCGAGTGGGCCTAGGCACTGACGGTTACACAAATGACATGATGGAATCCCTTAAGGTCGCAAATATCCTGCAGAAGCACAGGAGAGGATTACCAGACAGAGGTTTTTTGGAAGCTTGTCGTATGTGTTTTGATAATAACGCAGCTATTGCATCTGATATTATCGGTGAAAGATATGGTGCCATCGAGGCGGGACTGCCGGCAGATGTGATACTTGTAGATTATCATCCGGTGACTCCGCTTACAGGGGATAATGTAAATGGTCATCTGATGTTTGGCGTGAACGGGGCGATGACAGATACAACGATAATAAACGGTAAAGTGTTGATGAGACACAGGAAACTAGTACAGGCAGATGAAGAGCAGATATTGAGTAAGAGCCGTGAGGCAGCTGCTGCATTGTGGAAAAAACTCTGAAACAGTGATTTCGGATCGGGGGGTAAAAATGAGCGATAGAATGATACCACTTCCTTTTGGAGAATTATATAAAGCGGGTGTTAAGGAATACTATGAGAAAAAGTCTCTATTTGGCGTAAAGGTTTTGGAGAAAGAAAGTGATCTGCCGATAGGACCAGCGGCAGGACCGCATACTCAGCTCGCGGAAAACCTGGTGGCAGCATTTGCGGCAGGTGCAACGGTCATGGAACTGAAAACCGTGCAGATCTTGGAGGGGGCGGCGCTTGGAATACAGAAGCCCTGCATCTATGTCGGGAATGAGGTTTATAATGTCGAGTGGTCCACTGAATTAACCGTGGCAGAGGCACGGGATGAGTATATAAAAGCATATCTGCTTATCAGGGCTTTCTCAAAGCTGCCGGGACTTGAAGAACGAAAAAAAACGGAATTTATCGTGAGCGTCGGATATGATCTGGAAGGAATAAGATCTCCGAAGATCGACGATTTCTTAAATTCCATGCGCGATGCGTCAGGGACTGATGAATGGAAAAATGACATCGCGTGGATAAGGCAATTTACGGATCTTCAGGAGAGCTTTATTTATGAACTTGAGAAAGAGACCTGCGTTTCTGATACGGTTACTTTGTCAACAATGCATGGATGTCCGGCAGAAGATATAGAAAAGATCGCACTTTATCTGATCAGAGAAAAGAAATTTAATACTTTTATCAAGATGAATCCGACTCTGGTGGGAATGGATAGGGCAAAGGAAATTCTCTGTGAAAAAGGTTATGAAAAGATAGACTTTTCCGTGGATAGTTTCAGGCATGATATAACATTGGAGGCAGCGGCTCAGATCGCAAAAAATTGCAGGGCAGCGGCAGAAGAGAATGATCTGATATTTGGAGTGAAAATGACAAACACCTTTCCTGTGAATGTGCATGACAATGTTCTTCCGGGAGAAACAATGTATATGTCAGGACCTTCGCTTTATGCTCTGTCGATAAATGCAGCAGCACTGCTTTGCAGCGCGGCAGGGGATTTAAGGATTTCTTTTTCCGGAGGAATAGATACTAAAAATATAAAGCAGGTACTTGAAACAGGGATAAGACCGGTAACCGTATCGTCGTTTCTCCTGAAACCGGGAGGATATGGAAATATAGCTAAACTTATAAAAGCAGCAGAAGATGTCAGTGTCCCGGATAAAGTTGATCTCGCATCTTTGGAAAGAACAGCGGAAGAAGCTGTACATGATAAAAACTATGACAGGAAAAACTATCCGGTCTTTGAGACAAAGGATGGTTACAGTTCGATATGTGCCAAGTGCAGGAACTGTACAGATGTCTGTCCTAACAGGGCAAATGCGCGGGTTACCATGAAGAGCGGTTTTGACATCGTACTCCACAGAAACAGACTGTGCAATGAATGTGGCTGCTGCAGTTTTTCGTGTATTATGGGGCATGACCCGTATCTTGAAAAAATGACCATATATGAAGATGAGCTTGATTTCATGTCTGATCCTTCTGAAAGGGATGCGGTACTCGTAAGTAATGGAGAAGTGATCTTTAGGTCCGGTGGACATATCTCGGAGATATCCGGTGACCTTTTGGAAGCAGTGTGCAATGTTTTAGGGATTCCCAAAAACATTGCTGAGAAAATGTCCGCACGAAGCGCACAAGCTAATGTTTACGCAGAAAAACAGGAGAATCGTATACAGGAATCCGACATAAAATAGATTCCAAAAAAATTTGTTGATTAATCAATCAAAAAATGTTGACAAAAAATTTTTTTGGGCGTAGAATATGCATAAATTCAAGTGATTTCATACGGCAAAGGAGTTGTAGATACAGTTTAGGTATGTACAACTCCTTTTTGTGTGTTAAAATATCTTTCGGACAACAAGGGGAGCTGTTCATGCGTATACATGGATACTCCCCTTTTGTACATAAGTAACACGATGATCCGATTTTGAATCGGACATCCGTAACTGTTTGATCAGATTACAACTTGTTGACAGTTTTGATCTGACGTTTAAGAGGAGGAATCATTATGAAAAAGAAGACTTGCAGCATTCTTTTGGGAATCATGCTCGCAGCAACAAGCCTTTTAAGTGCATGCGGAAGTGCAACCGGTAGTTCAGCTGCTGCTGCCACAACTTCCGCATCTGCCGCTTCAGATGCAGCATCATCTGAGGGAACAGCAGTAGCAGGCACAGGAATCGCTGCTGAGAATCTCAAAGTCGGCGTTATCTATGTTGGTGATGAGAATGAAGGCTATACAGAGTCCCACATGGCTGGTATCGATGCTATGCAGGCTGCTCTTGGTCTTACTGATGATCAGGTGATCGAGAAGACAAATATCCCTGAGGATGAGACATGCTACGATGCAGCAGTTGATCTCGCAAGCCAGGGCTGCAATGCTATCTTCGCTACAAGTTTCGGTCATGAGGATTATCTCCTCCAGGCAGCAAATGAGTATCCTGACATTCAGTTCTTCCACGCTACAGGTTATCAGGCTGCTTCTTCAGGTCTTTCAAATTTCCACAACTATTTCACAAAAATTTATGAAGCAAGATACGTATCCGGTGTCGTTGCCGGTCTCAAGCTCAATGAGATGATCGAGAGCGGTAAGATCACTGAGGATAAGGCAAAGATCGGTTATGTAGGTGCTTTCCCTTATGCAGAGGTTATTTCCGGTTTCACATCTTTCTACCTCGGAGCAAAGAGTGTTTGTCCTTCCGCAACAATGGAAGTTCAGTACACAAACAGCTGGGCTGATATGTCAGCAGAAAATGAGGTTGCTACATCCCTTATTTCTAACGGTGCGGTTCTGATTTCTCAGCACGCTGATACAACAGGTGCTCCTTCAGCTTGTGAGGCAGCAGGTGTTCCTTGTGTTGGATATAACGTAGATATGACTTCCGTAGCTCCTTCTGCTGCACTTACATCAGCAGCAAATAACTGGGGCGCTTACTACACTATCGCAGGTCAGTCACTTGTTGATGGTACAGAGATCCCTGTTGACTATGCAGAGGGTTACGACAAGAACTGCGTAAATATCACTCCTCTTAATGAGAAGGCTGTTGCAGAGGGTACTGCTGATAAGGTAGCAGAGGTTGAGGCTGCTCTTGCAGATGGTTCTCTTCATGTATTTGATACAACAACATTTACTGTTGGCGGAAAAACTCTTGAGGATCTCATTGCAGAAGGCGGAGATTACGCAAAGTATGCAGATTATGTATCCGATGGATATTTCCATGAATCAGAGGTTGGTTCAGCACCTGCTTTTGATATCATCATCGACGGTATTACAGCTCAGGCTCAGTAATAAGAATTGATACATTTGGGGATGAGGCTGTCTTACAGGTGGCCTCATCTTTTATTCTTTCTAAATAACTAATATGAAAATATTACCTGTCGGAAAGGTGAATGAATTTTGAATGAGATGAATGCGATTGAACTTAAAAATATAACAAAAAGGTTCGGTAGTGTAGTCGCTAACGATCACGTCGATCTTACTCTGAAGGAAGGAGAAATCCTCGCCATACTTGGTGAGAACGGAAGTGGAAAGACGACACTCATGAACATGCTTTCCGGCATTTATTTTCCGGATGAGGGACAATTATTTGTGCATGGAAAGGAAACTGTCATCCGTTCCCCAAAGGATTCCTTTGAACTCGGAATAGGAATGATCCATCAGCACTTTAAGCTGATCCCTATATTTACTGCTGCGGAAAACGCGGTTCTAGGTCTTGATAAGGACAAAAAGGGCGGTATAGCGGAAGTAAATAAAAAGATTCAGGAACTGATCGATAAATATGGTTTTGACCTTGATATTAATCGAAAGATCTATGATATGTCAGTTTCCCAGAAACAGACAGTAGAGATCATCAAGGTGCTCTACCGCGGTGCGGATATCCTGATCCTTGATGAACCCACAGCGGTTCTCACACCTCAGGAAACAGAAAAACTCTTTGCTGTATTAAGAAATATGAAAGCGAATGGAAAATCCATTATCATCATTACCCATAAGCTTAATGAAGTTATGGAGATTTCTGATCGTGTAGCGGTTTTAAGAAAAGGAAAGAGTATTGGAACTATCGAGACAAAAGAGGCTTCCGTTGATAAGCTCACAGAAATGATGGTAGGCGAAAAGGTTGCACTTAATATCGACAGAAGTGAACCGGTCGATCCAAAGAAATGTATCAGTGTTTCAGGTCTTTCAGTAAGGAATCGCGAAGGTGTACGTATCCTTAAAGATATTTCCTTTGAAGCACGAAGCGGTGAGATCCTGGGTATAGCAGGTGTCTCCGGAAATGGTCAGGAGCAGCTTCTGGAAGCGATCGCCGGGCTGCAGAGATATGAGTCCGGAGAGATAAAGTTCTATGATGAAAACGGAAATGAAACTAAGGATAAACTGATCTCGTTTGTTCCGGAAGATCGTCTTGGTATGGGACTTGTCGGAAACATGAATATCGTGGATAACATGATGCTCAGAAGCTATAGGGAGAGTAAGGGCCTTTTCTTAAATAAGACCGGTCCGGCAGAAGTAGCGAAGAAAATAGTAGATTCGTTAAAGATCGTCACACCGGATCTGAAAACAGCGGTGCGAAGACTTTCCGGAGGAAATGTACAGAAAGTACTGGTTGGACGTGAGATAGAGAGAAATCCCGAGCTTCTGATGGTTGCATATCCTGTTCGCGGTCTCGATATTAATTCTTCTTACGTGATCTATAATCTCTTAAATGAACAGAAAAATAAGGGTGTCGCAGTTATCTGTGTTATCGAAGATCTGGATGTTTTACTGGAACTCTGTGACAGGATCATGGTTTTAAGTGGTGGAAAGGTGACAGGAATAGAAGATGCACGTACTACCACAAAAGAAAAAATCGGTATGCTGATGATGGACAGCGGAAAGGGAGAAAATGAGTAACATGAATGAAACATCTGTTAAACAGCCGCTGTTTCGCATGATAAAAAGAGATGATGTAACTAAGAGCCAGGCAATGTGTGTGCGCCTCATTGCCGTTCTGCTCTCGCTTATCGTCTGCGCAGCTATCATAACCGGTATCACAGGCGAATCCCCGGTGAATGTTTATCTTGGAATAATAAATGGTGCATTTGGAAATCCTAACCGCATCTGGGTTACTATCCGTGAGACAGCAGTTCTTCTCCTTATTGCTGTGGGTCTCACACCGGCTTTTCGTATGAAATTCTGGAATATCGGAGCAGAGGGGCAGATCCTTATGGGTGGTCTGGTCTCTGCTGCATGGATGATCTATGGCGCAGAAAAAATGCCGAATGGTATCCTCCTTATTTTTATCATCATATCAAGTGCAGCTGCGGGTATGATATGGGGTGTTGTTCCTGCAGTATTCAAGGCTTATATGAATACAAATGAAACACTCTTTACATTGATGCTGAACTATGTTGCCATGCAGATAATCAATTATGCTATCGTATTTTGGGAGAAACCTGCAGGCTCAAACACAGTAGGCATCATTAATTCGGCGTCTAAAGCCGGATGGTTCCCTAAGCTTTTTGGCGGTACATATGGGCTTAATGTGCTGCTGGTCCTTATCGTTACAGTACTTGTTACGATCTACATGCGTCGTTCCAGACAGGGATTTGAGCTTTCTGTTGTAGGAGAGAGCAGCAGGACTGCTGAGTATGTAAAGATCAATGTTAAGAGAGTTATTATCCGTACAATGATGATCTCCGGTGCTATATGTGGTCTTGCAGGCGCAGTCATTGTTAGCGGAAGCAGTCATACCATATCTATCAGTACGGCAGGCGGCAGAGGTTTTACAGCTATCGTCGTAGCATGGATGTCTCAGTTCAATCCTATCGCTATGTTTGTAGTATCTGCATTCTTTGTATTTATGCAGCAGGGAGCGATCCAGATCGCTACACAGTTTGGTCTTAATGAAAATGCATCTGACATCATAACAGGAATCATTCTTTTCTTTATGATAGGTGCAGAATATTTTGTACAGTATAAGTTCCGGTTTGGCAGAAAGAAGGAGGCGTGAGATGTTAGCGATCATTATTTTCATACAGCAGGCAGTCGGACAGGCTGTAGCGATCCTTTTTGGTGCTTCCGGAGAAATCCTTATTGAGAGATCCGGTAACCTGAACCTTGGTATTCCGGGTGTCATGTATATGGGTGGTATCTCAGGTCTTATGGGTGCTTTCTTCTATGAGAACAGTACAGAAAATCCGGTTCCGTTTGTGGGATTTCTGATTTCTGTTATGGCAGCGCTCATAGCAAGTGCGATAGGCGGTCTGATCTATAGTTTCCTGACTATTTCCCTTAGGGTAAATCAGAACGTAGTAGGTCTTTCGCTTACGACTTTTGGAGTGGGATTTGGTAACTTCTTCGGTGGTTCTATCTCAAAGCTTGCCGGTGGTGTAGGTCAGATCTCTGTAAAGTCCACTGCTTCTGCTTATACTGCGAATATTCCGGGACTTAGCAAGGTGCCTGTTATAGGAGAGATATTCTTTCATTACGGTGTAATGACGTATGTATCCGTGATAGCAGCGCTGATACTGTCATGGTTCATGTTCCATACCAGAATAGGTCTGAATCTCCGTGCAGTTGGCGAATCTCCGGCAACAGCAGACGCAGCAGGTATTTCCGTAATGAAATATAAGTATGTTGCAACGGTTGTTGGATCGATGATCTCAGGCCTCGGCGGACTCTATTTTGTTATGGAGTATCTCGGTGGAACCTGGACAAACAACGGATTTGGAGACCGTGGCTGGCTCGCGGTAGCGTTGGTTATCCTGGCACTTTGGAAGCCGGTAAATGCGATTTGGGGATCATTCCTCTTTGGAGCGCTTTACATCCTCTATATCTATGTTCCAGGTCTATCAAGAGGACAGCAGGAACTTTGCAAAATGCTTCCGTATGTAGTTACCATAATCGTTCTGATAATCACAAGTTTTAGAAACAAACTCGAAAATCAGCCGCCTGCAGGTCTGGGACAGGCATACTTTAGAGAAAACAGATAAGAAGATAAAAAGGGCAACGAAGTCATAAAAAGCTTCGCTGCCTTTTTTTGTTACCTTGGAATTTGACCAAACAGTCAATTTTTTTAATGAACTTCATTGTAAAAGATTGACAGTGAACTGTCAGATGATAAGATAGAAATATGTTGAAAATAACCACAAAACGACTTAAAAGTAGTGAATTGTCGAGAAAATAAAACAATAACGGTATCGTACAAAAATTTGTTAAATATAAAATAAGTCTGGATCGAGGAGGTATTGTTATGGAACTAATCAAATGGTCAGATAATCATATGCCAAGGAGCGATGACAGGTGGTTAAATGTCATGTCAAAGGAAAATGTAGAAGCGGCAAGTGACTTTCATAAGTGCTTTCCACAGTATTCTGTCACACCGCTTGCAAACTTAAAGGAACTTGCAGATGAGATCGGCATTGGCGGACTGTATGTAAAGGATGAGAGTTATCGCTTTGGACTCAACGCATTTAAGGTACTCGGCGGCTCCTTTGCAATGGCTAAGTATATTGCAGGTGAAATGAAACGTGACGTTTCGGAGATGACCTATGAATACTTAACAAGCCTGGAATTTGAAAAGGATTTTGGCTATGCGACATTTTTTACCGCGACTGACGGTAACCATGGCAGGGGTGTTGCCTGGGCAGCAAATAAGCTGCATCAAAAAGCAGTGGTTCATATGCCAAAGGGGAGTACAAAGACCAGATTTGACAATATCGCGAAAGAAAATGCAAAGGTTACGATCGAAGAGCTGAACTATGATGACTGCGTAAGACTTGCAGCATCGGAAGCCCGTGAGACAGAACATGGAGTGATCATACAGGACACAGCCTGGGAAGGTTATGAGGAGATACCGTCCTGGATCATGCAGGGCTATGGAACCATGTCTAGGGAAGCGTCAGAGCAGCTAAAGGAAAACGGAGTTGATCGTCCGACACATATTTTTGTACAGGCAGGTGTAGGTAGTCTGGCGGCTTCTGTCGTTGGATACTTTTCAAATCTTTATCCTGATGATCCACCGAAGTTTATCATCTGTGAAGCAGATGCGGCAGCATGTCTGTATAAGGGAGCTGTACTCGGAACCGGAGAAGAACAGATAGTCACCGGTGATCTGCAGACTATAATGGCAGGTCTTGCCTGCGGAGAACCTAATACTATCGGATGGGATATTTTGAGAAATCATGCTGATTGTTTCCTGTCCTGTCCTGATTGGGTATCGGCAAGAGGAATGAGGATACTTTCGTCGCCCGTAAAGGGAGATCCAAGAGTGATATCAGGTGAATCCGGAGCAGTGGATACAGGCGCGGTATATACGATAATGACAGATGAGAATTACAAAGAACTTAGAGAAAAACTGGGATTAAATGCTGATAGCAGGGTTCTTTGCTTCTCTACGGAAGGTGATACGGATCCGGAACGCTATCGTGAGATAGTATGGGACGGAGCTTGGGCGCGATAAAGAACAAAAGTGTTTTTTGAACTTTACATCATTTGTATGGAGGAGAAGAAATGGGTCTTGATTACGAAGCTATAAAGGCAAAGGCAGAAGGATATAAAGCTGATATGGCAGCTTTCTTACGTGAACTCATTGCGATACCAAGTGAAAGCTGTGAGGAAGAAAAGGTCGTTAAACACATCGAAGCAAAGATGAACGAACTTGGCTTTGATAAGGTTGAGATCGATGGACTCGGAAATGTCATTGGCTGGATCGGAGACGGAGAAAAGATAATTGCTCTTGATAGTCATATCGATACAGTCGGAATCGGAAATCGGGACAACTGGACAGATGATCCGTATACCGGATGGGAAGATGATGACGTGATCTATGGACGAGGCGGATCAGATCAGACAGGGGGACTTGTTTCATCTGTATATGCGGCAAAGATGATGAAAGATATGGATCTTGTACCAAAAGGTTATAAGGTCATGGTAGTCGGTTCGATCATGGAAGAAGACTGTGATGGACTTTGCTGGCAGTACATCGTAGAAAAAGATGGTATCCGCCCGGAATTTGTCATTTCTACAGAGCCGACTGACGGAGGAATTTACAGAGGTCAGAGAGGTCGTATGGAGATCCGTGTGGACGTGAGAGGTGTCAGCTGTCACGGTTCAGCTCCGGAACGCGGTGATAATGCTATCTATAAGATGGCGGATATCATACAGGAGGTTCGGGCTCTTAATAATAATGGCTGCGATGAATCAACAGAGATCCGTGGTCTGGTTAAAATGCTGGATCCAAAGTACAACCCTGATCATTATGAAGATGCGAGATTCCTTGGTCGCGGTACCTGCACCGTGTCTCAGGTATTTTATACATCTCCGAGCCGCTGTGCGGTTGCAGATTCCTGCAGTATCTCGATCGACCGCAGGATGACAGCAGGAGAGACCTGGGAATCATGCCTTGATGAGATCAGAAATCTGCCGGCTGTGAAGAAATACGGTGATGATGTAAAGGTTTCTATGTATATGTATGACCGTCCGTCATGGAAGGGAACGGTATACGAGACAGAAGCTTACTTCCCGACATGGATAAATGGAGAGAATGAGCCTCACGTAAAGGCTCTGGTAGATGCGCATAAGGCACTTTTCGGGGAGCACAGGATGGGACCTGACAGTCAGAAAGCACTGCGTGATCGTCCGTTGACGGATAAGTGGACTTTCTCCACAAATGGTGTTGCGATACAGGGTCGTCATGGAATCCCTTGCGTAGGTTTTGGACCGGGCGCAGAAAATCAGGCCCACGCACCGAATGAGATCACATGGAAGCAGGATCTCGTAAGATGTGCAGCAGAATATGTAGCAGCGTTAAATCTGTATGATGACAGGGTCAAAAGTAAAAAGGATGAATTAGGAAAATAAGGAGAGTGATACCATGAGTGCAAATATTCAGGAATATATCGACAGACTTAATAAACTTGATTTCAAAAAAATGTACAACGGAAGTTTCTTTAAGACCTGGGAAAAGACAGATGATGAGCTGCATGCGGTATTTACGGTGGCAGACGCTCTTAGGAACTTAAGAGAAAACAATATCTCCACACGTATCTTTGACTCAGGACTCGGCATCAGTATCTTCCGTGATAATTCCACCAGAACAAGATTTTCCTTTGCTTCAGCCTGCAACATGCTGGGACTCGCAGTACAGGATATGGATGAAAAAAAGAGTCAGATCGCGCATGGAGAAACAGTAAGAGAAACTGCAAATATGATCTCCTTTATGGCAGATGTAATTGGTATCCGTGACGATATGTATATAGGAAAAGGCCTGAAATATATGCATGACGTTGATGATGCAGTGACAGAAGGCTATAAGGACGGAATACTGGAGCAGAGACCGACACTGGTGGATCTGCAGGATGATGTGGATCATCCGACTCAGCTCATGGCAGATACACTTCACTGTATCCATGAATTTGGCGGTGTAGAAAATCTCAAGGGTAAGAAGATCGCCATGTCGTGGGCATATTCACCGAGCTATGGAAAACCGCTGTCAGTTCCTCAGGGCGCAATAGGTCTTTTCACAAGACTTGGCTGCGAGGTTGTGCTGGCACATCCGGAAGGCTATGAAGTTATGCCTGAGGTAGAGGAAATCGCAAAGAAGCAGGCAGAAGCATCCGGAGGCAGCTTCCGGAAGACAAATAACATGGCAGAAGCATTTAAGGATGCTGATATTGTTTATCCCAAGAGCTGGGCTCCTTTTGCAGCAATGGAGAAGAGAACCGATCTGTATGGAAAGGGCGACTTTGACGGAATCGATGCACTGGAAAAAGAACTGCTCGCTCAGAATGCTGAACATAAAGACTGGTGCTGCACCGAAGAACTCATGAAGACTACAAAAGACGGAAAAGCTCTTTACCTTCATTGTCTGCCGGCAGATATTAATGATGTATCCTGTGAACAGGGTGAGGTTGAAGCATCCGTATTTGACAGATACAGAGATTCACTTTATAAAGAGGCATCTTATAAGCCTTATATAATCGCAGCAATGATCTTCCTTGCAAAATGTAAGGATCCGCAGAATGTACTGAAGGCTCTTGCGGAGAATGGAAAAGAGAGACATTTTATGAAGTGAAAAAATCTGTGTTAAGGTGGTGATGCAATGGGAAAACGCATAGTTATCGCGCTTGGCGGAAATGCGCTTGGAAAGAACCTTCCGGAGCAGATGAAGGCTGTTAAAAAGACAGCAAAAGCTATAACGGATCTGGTAGAGGACGGGCATGAAGTGATAATCGTTCACGGGAACGGTCCGCAGGTCGGAATGATACAGCAGGCAATGCAGTATCTCGTACGACAGCAGCCGGAGGATCATGTTCCGTTTCCCTTATCTGTATGTGTAGCAATGAGTCAGGGTTATATTGGTTATGACCTGCAGAATGCTCTGAGAGAGGAGATGCTTGACAGAGGTATCGATAAAGGCGTCGCTACCGTGCTTACACAGGTTGAGGTAGATCCGGAGGATCCTGCATTTGAACATCCTACAAAGCCTATCGGAGCTTTTATGACAAAGGAAGAAGCTCAGGCGATGATGGATGAAAGAAATCATGATTTCATCGAGGATGCAGGACGAGGATACCGAAGGGTCGTAGCTTCTCCGAGACCTGTAGGTGTAGTCGAGATAGGAACCATAGAATCTCTGGTTCAGACAGATCACATAGTCGTTTGCTGCGGCGGAGGCGGTATACCTGTTTTTCGTACGACAGGACATCATCTGAAGGGGGCTGCTGCTGTGATCGATAAGGATTTTGCAGCAGAAAAGCTTGCGGAGCAGCTGAATGCCGATATGCTGATCATTTTGACGGCAGTAGAAAAAGTCGCCATTCACTTTGGCACTCCGGAACAGAAGGAACTTGATGAACTTGTGCCTGATGAGATCAGGAAATATATAGCAGATGGTGAGTTTGCTCCGGGCTCGATGCTTCCAAAGATGCAGGCAGCCCTGGAGTTTACAGAGAGTAAACCCGGCAGGACGACGCTCATAACACATCTTTTAAGTGCGTCAGACGGAGTGAACGGAAAAACGGGAACCATCATACATGCATAGTCTCAGTTCATTGGAAAGTGAGGGGTTATGAAGATTATTCAAAATGGAACACTTGTGACGCCAAAGGGGCTTTACGACCTGTCTCTTGCGATTTATAACGGAAAAATCGTTGAGATCGGAGAAATAACTCCTAAAGAGGATGATGAGATAATAGATGCTTCAGGATGTCTCGTATTTCCGGGATTTATTGATGCACATACTCATCTGGATCTTCCTGTTGGAGGAAACCTGACGGCAGATGACTTTGAGTCGGGAACAAGAGCTGCTGCTGCGGGCGGAACGACGACCATAGTGGATTTTGCTACACAATACGAAGGTGACACACTTTTAAATGCGCTTGATACATGGAAAAGAAAGGCTGAGGGAAAAGCTCATGTAAATTATGCTTTTCATATGGCAGTCTGCGACTGGAACGATAATGCAAGACATGAATTGAAGGCACTTAGAGAAGCAGGAGTATCTTCGCTGAAGGTCTATATGGCATATGATACTGCACTCAACGATGCAGAGATTCTTGAATTGTTGGAAGACGCGAAAAAATACGGTTTTATCGTGGGATGTCATTGCGAAAACGGCTCAGTGATCACAAACAGGCAGGAGAGACTTAAGGCGGGCGGCAGATTTGGCACAGATGCGCATCCACTGGCGCATCCTGCGGAGGCGGAAGCAGAAGCAATAAGTAGATTTTGCTACTTAGGTAAATTGTCAGGTTGTCCGATAAATATAGTGCATCTGTCAACGAGACTTGGTTTGCAGGAAGTTAAGAAAGCAAAAGAACAGGGCGTGAAAGTATATGTGGAGAGCTGCCCTCAGTATATGATACTTGACGAGTCAAAGTATGAACTCCCTGACTTTGAGGGAGCAAAGTATGTATGCAGTCCGCCCCTTCGCAGGGCAGAGGATATTTATGCTCTTAGAGAAGCTGTGATCGTCGGGGATATAGATACTATAGCCACTGATCATTGCAGTTTTCGTTTTGACACACAAAAGAACCTTGGAAGAGACGATTTCACGAAGATTCCCAATGGATGTCCCGGTATAGAACACAGACCTGTCATCATGAAAAAAATATTTGGTGATCAGATCTCCGCAATGGACTATTGTCGGTTAATGAGCTCGAATCCGGCAAAAGTTTTCGGAATGTATCCGAGAAAAGGTGCGCTTCAGGAAGGTGCAGATGCGGATATCACTGTGTGGGATCCGGGTGTGAAGTGGACTATCAGGGCAAATGACATGGAGCAAAATGTGGATTACACTCCTTTTGAGGGACTAAAGGTCGAAGGACGTCCACGTTTTGTTTTCGTAAACGGAGAGCTGGCTGCGGAGAACGGAAGATCAACAGACATACATATGGGTGAATATGTCAGGAGATGATAGTGCATGAAGCAGTTTACCTACACTATTCGTGATGATGACGATCTCAACAGAGCAATTGAAGAAGCGAAGGCGCATGACTGCTATGCGCCTTCTTCTGCTGTCTTTGCGGAAATAATGGTAGGTGAATATTCTCCTGATCATACCATGAAGATCGCTTCTGAATTACGGGAAAAGATACGAAATATCCATATTTTGGGGATAAGCACACATTTCGAGATCGCAAAGGGGCAGATACAACAGGATTCGATCGTTCTCGGATTATTTGTGTTTGAGAAGAGCAATGTACATATTTTTGCGTATGAAGAAGATGTTGTGAGCTGTAGGGAAATGGCGCGTGGAATGACCGCAGCTATGAGAGATACTCCGGATGCTGTTTGTGCAAGACTGTACATCAATACGTCTTTTATGGATGATGTAAAGGCTTTTTTCCATTCGTTGGAATTACCATCGGATAAATTCTCTTTGGCAGGAGATGTGGTTTCTTCAAAGGATCATGGTGATTCGGATCCGGAACATTATTTTTTTACTGATGGAGAGAAGGTCTATCATAGAGGTGCTGCGCTTGTGGTGTTCAGCGGAAACGATCTCTATGCGGAGACCATTTATTCTCAGGGATGGAGACCGACAGGTATCAGTCATACCATAACCAAGATAGACGGAAATGAGATCCTGGAAATAGACGGACTGCCGGCAACAGAACTGTATCAGAAATATCTGGGTGTAGAAGTTGATGAAAACTTTATAGAGAATATATTGGAATTTCCATTGATGGTCCAGCATGGGATTTACGATCTGGTCCGTGATGTACCTGTGATCACCGAGAGAGGCGGATTGCTTATTAAGGCAGGTATATTGAGAGAAGATAAGGTACGACTGTCAATGGGCACGATTTCCGAAATGCTCAATTACTCCTGGGACAGAGCAAAAAAACTTGCGAAATTCCGAGGAGAGGCATTGTTCCTCACAGTTTGTACGAACAGAAATATGTACATGAAAGAAGAGGAAAAGCAGGAGATCGAGTTTTTTACGCAGCTCCAGCCGGAACTGTCCGGATGCTGCTGCTTTGGTGAACTTGTAAATGTAGAAAAAGGCGTATTTCTGTTAAATTGCTCATTGGTAGCAATGATGATGAGAGAAGGCGAGCCTGCGTCTGATGAAGTAACAGAGATACAGTATGAAGTTGATAATAAGAGCCGTGTACCATTTTTTGATAAAGTAACACATCTTATTCAGGCTACGACAGAAGAGTATATGGAACTCGAGGAGCAGGAGAAAGAGAGAGAACTGCAGAGTAAGATCGAGGTCGCAAGGGCTGCGAATAATGCAAAGTCGTCCTTCTTGTCCAATATGTCTCATGAGATCAGGACCCCGATCAATTCTATACTCGGAATGGATGAGATGATCCTGCGTAAGAGTCGTGATGATGAGATTACGGAATATGCGCAAAACATCAAAAAAGCAGGAGACACGCTGCTTTCTCTTATAAATGAGATACTTGATTTCTCAAAGATAGAAGCCGGAAAGATGGAGATCATTCCAATACAGTACAGTCTTTCGTCGATGCTTAATGATCTTTATGTGATCACTGAAGGAAGGATCGCGGATAAAAAGCTTGAACTCGTAATGGAGGTTGATCCGGAGATACCTGATGAGTGTATCGGAGATGAGATCCGTATACGGCAGATACTTATGAATCTGTTGAGTAATGCCGTAAAGTATACGAAAGAAGGAAAGATCACTTTCTGCGCTTCGTATAAAAAGATCGAAGATAATAAAATCGAGATCACGTTTAGAGTTAAAGACACCGGAATTGGCATAAAAGAAGAAGATATTCCCAAACTGTATGCCGCATTTGAAAGAATCGAAGAAGAAAGAAATCGAAATATCGAGGGTACCGGTCTGGGAATGAACATAACAGTAACTCTTCTCGAACTCATGGGAAGCCGTTTACAGGTTTCCAGCGTATATGGAGAAGGGTCTGAGTTTTCATGTGCGTTGATCCAGGAGGTGGCAGACTGGGCTCCGATAGGGAATGATTACATTGCGCGAGGAAAAGAAAGAGGCAGTGAGGCTCGTCAGGACAGAGAGTTTTTCCATGCTCCGGATGGGCGTATTCTGGCAGTCGATGATACTTCCATGAACCTTACTGTCATAAGAAATCTCTTAGGGCGGACAAAGGTGCAGGTTGATACCGTTGAAAGCGGAAAAGCGTGTCTCGAGGCGATCAGAGAAGCTAAATATGACATGATATTTATGGACCATCGCATGCCTGAGATGGATGGCACAGAAACCATGAAAGCTATACGGGAACTTCCGGAGGGAGCCCTTAATCGTGATACGCCGATAATTGTTCTCACTGCTAATGCCATGTCCGGAATGAAAGAGAAATTCATGAAGGATGGTTTTGATGCATATTTGCCAAAGCCTGTTAACCCGAACGAGCTGGAGAATACAGTGCGTCACTTCATGCCGGAAGAAAAGGTGATACCGGTAAAAGAAATTGAAGAGAAAACTGATGGCAGAGCATGGTTTGAGAAAATCGAAGACATCGAGATGCGTGAGCTTTTGATGGAGCTTGACAAGATACCACAGCTGACGATAGAAGATGCCATTGATAATTGCGGAGATCCTGCTACTTATCTAAAAGTGCTTAGAGAGTTTGTGGATACCCTTCCTGATAAGACTGCGGATTTAAAGGAGTTTATAGACAAGGGTGATATAGATAATTTCACAATCAAAGTTCATGCATTGAAAACGGCTGCTCGTCTGGCAGGTCTTCCTGATTTTTCCAGGCTATGCTTTGATATGGAAAAAAGCGGTGATGCCAGAAAGATGGATTTCATTTATCTGCACATAACTCTTTTATTGGAATGGGCAGACGTGATCGGGGATACAATACGAGAGGCCCTTCCGGACAACAAAGGTGATGCTTTGCCGGAGATCAGCAGGGATGAATTGTATGAGGGGTATGAAGCGCTAAAAGAGTTTATCGAAGTGAATGATTTCGAAAGTGTAGAAATGATCTTTGATAATCTGCGTAAATACCGGGTACCGGATAGTGAAAAAGAGAAATATGAAAAAGTCCGTAAAGCAATGGATAAAATGGACTATGATATCGTAAAAGATATCTTAAACGATTGAAATGCCCTTTTTTTCAAACAAAAATATACAAGTGTTATAAATCCAGTATTTATCGGGGTTTTGAGAAATTGTTCAGTATTTGCAACACTTCTCAATACAGTGTATACTGCATACAGTTTTGCGTTGAGCAAAAAGGAGGAGTGGTCCCGATGTGGAATTATGAAGAACTAGATGTAAAAAATGCTGTTATTGAAGGCTGGACTGTTGAAGAAGCCGGAAGAGGTTTCGCAGCAGTTGACTTTGAAAATACAGGCCTGATGGAAGTCGAAGCGATCATTGATTGTGATCCGGTGACAGAGAAGTCCCAGAAATGGTTCAATGATGAGAACGCTGCAATTGAGGCAGAGAGAACCGGCTTCTGCAGCATCATTCCGGTAGAAGAACTTCCGGAAAATTTTGAATGGGATGGATGCTCCCTCAGATGGTTTGGCTGGATCGATACAGAGGAGAACCGTCAGGCGATTGAAGATTTTTGCAATAACAATGCAAAATCAAGAAAAGCGTGCTAAGATGAAAAAATCCACCGGAATGTGCTTTGAGCACTTACCGGTGGATTTTTTATAACTCTGATCAGTTATCATTGATCATGAAGTTAACGAGAAGCTTTACATCCTCAGGCTCGTATGCAACGAGTTCGATCTCAGGGATCATGTCATTTGCAAAGAGTCTTGCAAGAGATACGTACTGAGTCATACGTGACTTGAGGTTCAGACGATCGCCTTCGTCAGTTACCATTTCTACACGTCCTTTGCACTTATTGATAACTTCAAAAAACGTATCGATATTTTTGATATTCTGTACTTTCATTTCGATTAAATCCTTTCAATACGGCTAAATTCTTTTAACAAATTTCTGACCGGAAATGATTATAAATACATTGGATTCGATTGTCACGATTAAAAATAAGAGCATTTCTACGGTTTGATCCGATTTCTGTCAAATAAATAACAATTGTATAAATAAAATGACGGAAAGCCGTCATAGAAATGTTCTGCCATGGTATAATTTTTTCGACGAAGCGACATTGTGTTAATAAAAAGCGCGGAAGTGCATTGTTTAAATTACACAGAACTATGGGTGTATTAAAAAGTTGTATTGAATTGTAAGGATGAAACCTGAATATTCAGTACAAAATAGAATATTGTTCATGATGGGAAAGAGTATGAATAGTGAGAAAAGACGAGAAAATGTGATAATAGCGGTACTAGTGGGTGTTTCGGTATGCCTTTTTCTGATGAGTCTGACTGTGTTTAAGGAGGAAGGATTTCGGGCAGATCTGGATTATCTGTTGTTTTTGCAAGGCGTTCGTGACAGGGCAGGAAGTGTGATTAATCATATTTTTGTAGGGATAACAGATCTCGGCAGCGTTTATCCGACACTTGTCATATTAGCGATCGTATATTTTGGAATAGATCCTGAGCTCGGTCAAAAGATGATAAGAGTCGTAGGCACGTCTTTTATGATAAACGGGATGATGAAATTATCAGTCTGTGCATTTCGTCCATGGGTCAGGGATACTTCGATAGTTCCTCTGCAAAAAGCAACCGGTTATTCATTCCCGAGCGGTCATACATCAAATGCGGTAGGAGTGTATGGAACGGTGGGGCTGGAATATAAGGATAAGAAAAAATGGCTTGCGGCAGCAATGTTTGTCCTTATCATTCTAATAGGTTTTTCCAGAAATTATGTAGGAGCACATACACCACAGGATGTTCTGGTGGGTTTTTGCAGTTCTGCAGTCGGTCTTCTTTTCATAAAGAAATTTGAGAGATTTGAACATACCGGTGAAAAACGGCGTAAAGTCTGGATCTTTTTGGGGATGACTGTGGTAGTAAGCATTATCTCGATCATCTATTATGAGCTTAAGTCATATCCGGTTCCGCCGGTGGTAAATGGAGAAACTTTAGCAGATACTGCGGAACTGGTCCTTGACTCTTACGAAGCTATCGGTATATGGATAGGTGTCGCTGCAGTAGCGGTCCTTCATGAGTACAAGCCCGGATGCCGCACGGAGGGCGTGTCGGTTGGTAAACGGATACTTCGCATAGTTCTTGGACTATTGATATTACTTGCATTACGAAAACTTCTCGTGATCCCGTTCGGCCTCATTCTGCCAAAAAGGTTTATGAAAGTTGCAGTCAATTTCCTGTTGATATTTGTGGGATTTGGAGTGTATTCCAGTGTGGTGAATGAGCTTAGGGGACGGGGTTAGTGGTCCATTTTACAGAGCCTTTTAACTGTTGTTGGCGATATATCCATGATACGTGCAACCTGTTTTATAGTTAATCCTTTTTCTCTTAATGTACGAACATATTCATTTCTTTTCACTTTTTTTAGACCGGAGACTTCAGATATGGATGAGAGATTTGTTATTGAGTAGAATACATCCAGAGCTTTTTCATCTGTAAAAAAATGATTTACTTTACGATGATCGTTTTTAAACAATGGATTTTGAGACGAATCATAGTCCTTTGAAAAAAGTTGAAGTAAGGAATTTTTGGAGCCAACTATGTTATAAACGAAAGATACGTTGACCAAAATGTTATTTTCACCATAAAAGGCGTTGATGCTGCTCCATCGATATTCTGAAGCATAACGACACATATTTGCTTTGACTGGGTTATTATGAATATAAATAAGTGTGGCAAGAAATGTTTTTTCGCTTTCAATTGTCGAACTGTAGAAACGATCTTGGAAAAGATGTCCGCTTCGACAGTATTTACGGTTGTACCATCGGACAAATCTTGCTCCGAGACTTTGAAAGAAAATGGCTAGTTTGTCGTCGGGGAGACAAATCAATAAGTGGACATGGTTATCCATTAGACAATAGGCATATATATCAACATCATATTTTTTTTTACAATCGGATAGGATAAAAAGGAATTTCTGATAATCGGAATCTTCTTCGAAGATAATGTGCTGATTGATAGAACGAAGTATGATGTGGTATATGCCGGTTGAACTCAGAATTCTAGGGGTTCTTGGCATAATATAACTCCTATAATGATATGAAAAAGACAATTAAAAATATTCAATGTAGAAGATTATATATTTGCTGATAGATAATTGCAATATAAATTTTAAAACGAAATACAGCAACGAAATACAGTCTGAAATACAGTCAATGGTCCACAACCCCCGTCCCCTAGGACCAAATACTCATACAATAACCGTATATCTCATGTTATACTTTCTATGTCTGTGTTTTTTGGGAGAAGATGCAGCGGTTGACGTGGACACAGAGGCGGAAGCTGCAGAAATGGCAGCGGAACTCGAGGAGCTCGAGACACCGATCAGTTACAATGAAGTACCGAGAATGTACTTCGGAGAATATGACGGATATTATTCAAGTTGGTTTGTACAAAAGGTCGTACCCAGAGAGATCATGATCCAGATCTCATCTATTGATGAGAATGGAAATATGAAGGGTAAGGCGATCATCGCTCCTTCAGACCGTGGAGATGCCCAGTATGCTGCAAATGGAAGTTATAATTTTGGAGCTACACTTGATAAGAGTACAGGTGCATTTGTATTTCAGGGAAAAGAATGGATCGATAAGCCTGTTGGACCTTCCGGAGCATATTCAAATTTCTCATTTGTAACGCTTACAGGAACTTATGATCCGCAGACAAAGGATATCAAGGGAACTACAGATAATGGTAAATTTGAGATCTCACCGGTAGACCCGTCACAGTATCATGGCTCGACCAAGTTCGATCCAGCTAAGAATGGTAATAATTTTAGGCATAATAATGGTCAGGGCGGCGGATTTAACAATGCAAAGAACTATGAACTTGATAAAGCTTACTACAATGCATTGACAAAAGGGTTGTCCAAGTCTGAAAAAAGTGAAATGGCGAAGCACAAGAAGGAAAAATGGGAGGGCGCCTGCTATGGAGTGTCTGCAACAATGGGACTTCTTTTCGAAAATAAAGTAGCTGCGTCAGACTTACAGGATGCTGATCAGAATGCTGCGCAGTATCATGATCTGGTCACACCGTATGATCCAAATTCTGTTCTGAAGAAAAACACGAATATCAGATTTCGTAACAGCATTAATTACATGTTTTTATCACAGTTCCTTGAAAAGGGCGGACAAAATGATGCGTCACTTTCTATGGTTCACAGTGATAAAGCATTTGGTGGATTAACGAATCTGGCAAACAATGAAGACAGTTTGTCTGTATTTCTTTTTCAGGTAGTTAAAAATGTAAGTAAGGGACATATATATCAGTTCTGCTATTCGTACGGGTATGATAAAAACGGTACATATAAATCCGGTGGTCATGCAGTGCTGTTTACCGGTTGTGAGTATGATTCTTCTGCAAAGCAGTATAAGGTACAGATTTTTGACATGAATACTGTTGGTTCTGATGGAGGTACAGGTACCTTTACATATATGTATATTCCGGAAGATTTTTCGACATTTACATATATGATCCACAGTAATAGCAAAAATCTGGCAGACTGCTTTAAGACTTTGCGAATTCAGGATCAGAGTAAGATGAAGGCGCTTTCAACAACTGCTTCTGTTCAGGAAGAAGTCAATGACAGGATCGCATCGACAGATACTACCATAACTGTTCCTGCCGGAAAGGCATTTACACTTAAAAACAGCAGTGGCGCAACACTTATTTCAGATGGTGAGTCATTTAGCGGAACAATGACAGTTAACGATATTGAGATGGTCGTTAACGAGAATAATTCAAAGTATATCTTCTATGTTCCGAGCAGCTCATCATTTGTCCTTACTGATGCAGAAGAAGGCGCAGATGTAACTGTAACAACACCAAGTGCATTAGTTTCTATTGAAGGTAAGGGTATTAAAGAGGCTGAACTGAAGCCGTCAACCGGTGTAACATTTAAGGGTGATAACGCGGAATTTGAGAGCTTTGTAACTACATCCAACACCGTATCCGGAGATTCATACGGTATGGTTTCCGTATCAGGTAAATCCAAAGGTGCAGTATCTATTACAAAGAACAGTAAGAAAGTAAAGGCTTCTGCACCGGGCGGAATGACAGATGTTACAGCTGCATCATATGTCGATGGTATGGAAAATTCCAAGGATTATACCGGTACGATCAAGAGCCTTACTTTTGACACAGAATATGTGCTGAAGGATGACCACTTTGTGGTAAAGCAGACAGCAAATATCAAGGATCAGTTTACAAAGACTTCCGGAAAGGTTAGATTTGCTGTAAGCAACAATAAGATCCTTAAGGTTAATAACAAGGGTATCCTCAGAGCAAAGAAGCCCGGACAGACAGACGTAACACTTCAGGTTAAGGTTGGAAACAGATGGGTAGATAAGGAAACAAGAACTTTCTACGTAGAGAAACCCGTACTGAAGAAAAAGGTTACTTATTCCGAGCTGAATCAGAGTCCGTATACAGAGGAGCTGGTCGAGTCCATGGGTATTCTCCCGGATTCATGGGTAAGCTCAAATCCTAAGGTTGCTTCTGTAGATGCTGCTGGAAAGGTTGTTTTCCATAAGAAGGGATCAGTTAAGATCTCCGCTGTCTATAATGGAGTTGGCAAGAAGACTGTAAAGTATTCAACAACTATCAAGATGGGCGGCAAGAAGAAAGAAAAGAAGAGCAAGAAGAAGTAAAAAAAGCAGTTTGTGATAGGTACCTACCTTACCGGATCAACCGGTAAGGTGGGTATCACTACTGTTATTGGAAAATATGATGAAAAAGATTATTAAGGTTATAGGGATATTTCTATTAGTTTTGTTTGTTTTTGGTCTATTCCTGAAATACCAAATGTCCTGGAAGATAACAAATATCGGAAGGGAACAATCTCCGGACGGAAGATACAGCGTTATTTTTCAGGCTGTAGGTGAAGCTGATTGGCCTTTTGGTGCTTCACACGCGAGGGTGACAGTTAAGGATGGGAAACGGACAGTTGATTCATTTTTTCAGGATATCTATGATGACGGTGTTCAGTTTATTCCGGAAAACTACTCTGTGGAATGGATGAAGTGTGGGTGTATCATTCACTTTATAGGATCTGAACAACCCGACAGCGAGATCGAGGTTTTTTATGATGGAAGAGATTCCTTTGAGGGATATACCGATGAAGAAATTGAAGATATTTTAAGGGAAAGATACGGAATTAAAAATGTTGAGAAGATATCTAGAGATAAAGACGGATATGCCATAAGAGGGGATGGTATAGATTTTCGTGCGGATGCAAGTTTGGCTCTTCATGACAGTTATCCGCAGGAAGTCTTTAAAGCCGTGACAGATGAACTGTTTCCAGAAAGATTTATGAGAAGTTTGGATTGGGATGTAGAAGAAGGTGAATCGCCGGATGATCTGGTCTATACTCTTGTAATATCCATGAACGGATCCGGAAGTCAGGATCTGAATTCCTATTGTGACGATATTTGCGAGTGGCTTGACTGTTGTTTTGACAGGCTTCCGTATAGCAAAGCACAGAAAATGTATGATTCGACAGGGATTATATTAGAATTACCCGGTTATGAGAAAGCAATATTCAGCTTTAATAATATGCTATGCCTGGACAGTTATGCCGATGACAGGGTTGGTTTCTACAATAATTTGTACACCTGTATAGACCGCTACATAAATCATGAATATGATTATTTCGAAAATGTACCGTCCGGAAAAGATATAATGGATGACGTATCTGATGACACATTAAATGAAAACGATGATACGTTAAATGAAACCGGAGAGATAACTGATGAGGCAATAAAACAGTGGGCTTCATATGATTTTGAAGTCTCATACGATTCCCCGGATGGACGTGAATATGCACTTGTTCCCATTGACCGTGCGTTAGGGAGTAGTTTATATGTTCTTATGGTCTTTAATGAAAAAGGAAATCCTGATAGCGCATCGCTATTAAACGCCGATCCTTTCAATCAACACGGAGGAGAAGCAAGATTTATAACATTTTTGAGTGATGGAAATACCGGCTTCGCAGCACTTTCATACGCCGGAGGAAGTGAAGGTCTCTTATTTGAAACATTTGATGGTGGCAAAAGCTATCAGGAGGTAATTCTGCCTTCTTCAAAGATAGAACTTCCGACCGGAGAATTTTATAATCCGTTTGTCATGCCCGAGGATGCTTGGGAAGAATCGGATACTATATACTTGAAAGTAAGTCAGGGCCCCGATGGTGATCATCATAGTGAAAAACTTGGTGGTGCGCGCACGGTTGGTATTTATGCCTCAAAGGATAAAGGAAAAACATTCGAGTTTGTCAGAGAAGAAGCGGAGTAATTGACTTAGGGGACGAGGGTAGTGGTCTATTTTGCAGATACATTTAACTTTTTTAAGCTAGAGACGTTAAATACCGGTGAGAGATGTATTATTGTTACTGAAAGAATCATGAGCTGCCGTTATTAGCGGCAGCTCGTTTTGACTTAATTATGAATTACATTCGTTGCTTGGTGTTATAGACGTGTTTAGATTATATCCCCAACGGAATGCAGCGATGCCTATGATAATTAGATAACCTGCGAAGGATAGTACTGTGGGGATCTCTCCGAGGAAAAGTATGCCAAGGATCGCAGCAAATATAACCTGCGTATAATCAAATACGGAGATTTCCTTTGCCGGTGCAAATTTATATGCGGAAGTGATGCCATATTGACCGAGTGTAGCCGATATTCCTGCACAGATAAGACAACCTAGCTGTCGAGGTGTGAGAGGAACAAAGTTCACCGCAATGAACGGTATCGCTATCAGTGTAGAGAATAGTGAGAAATATAAGACGATCACCGGTGTTCTTTCGCCTTTTTTACCGAGTCTTCGTACAAAAACATAGGCAGTACCTGCGCCGAATCCGCCATATAGACCGATCAAAGCAGGGAAAAACTGCATATTACTGCCGGAAGGTCTTACGATGAGCATGGCTCCTATGAATGCGATTACTACCGCCGCGATATCAAGCTTCTTTGGTTTTTCTTTCAGGATGGGAATCGAAAGAAGGATAGCAAAGAAAGGTGACAGCTTATTCAGCATATTTGCATCTGCAATATTTAGTTTATCTATTGCATAGAAATTTGCGATAAGTCCGCTGGTTCCGAATATACATCTTAAGAACACATCAAATTTGCATCCCTTTTTTATTCTAAATCCGTCTCCTGATCTGATGAGGAGAAAAACAGAGACCAAAGCAGCTACTGCATTTCTGAAAAATGCCTTTTCCATTGTGGGAATATCACCGGATATTCTTACAAAAAAGGTCATGAGCGAAAATCCGAGAGCCGCCATTAAGATACATATGATTCCTTTTGATTTATTACTTAACATCTTTAATCCTTATTAGGTATTAACTTTTCCTGCAGTTTTTTCATATATTTTTTCTTCAGTTCATTTTCATTTCTAAGGCTCTGATTTTCATCACGGAGATACTGAATGTATTCTCTTGCCAAAACTGTTCCGCCGCTGATTGCGAGGTTTTCGTCCTGTTCAACTTCATCAAGCCATTTCATGAGTGACTTATATCTTATTTCGTTATATGAATTATCTTTTTCGTATGTCATTCTTCAACCCTTCATATGTGAAATTTTTTGTTTGATAAAATGCAATCCTTTATAAACATCGATGTTTGGGGCATCGGACTGTTTTGAATAGTTTTATTCAAGCATACCATTTCTGTCAAGCTTTAGAAGCAGTCCTTCACAGCCCTCCTTTACATCTCGCCATGTTGCCTCAAAGTCACGGGTATACCACGGATCAGAAACTTCGCCCGGACGATCTGTATAGTCCATAAGAAGATGAATCTTATTCATTGTGTCATCGCCAAGTATGCGGCGCATATTCCACATATTTTCATTGTCCATGCCTATTATCAGGTCCCACTTTGCATAATCGCCGCGCTTGATCTGACGTGCATGATGACCGTCACAGCTGATGCCGTGCTCGGCAAGCTTTTTGCGCGCCGGAGGATATACCGGATTTCCCACTTCTTCTGTACTGGTTGCAGCCGAAGCAATTTCAAACTGATCAGAAAGTCCTCTTGATTCGACGAGATCCTTCATAACAAACTCAGCCATTGGGCTTCTACAGATATTGCCATGGCAGACAAATAAAATCTTAATCATATCGTTTTTCCTCGTTTTATCAGGGGTTTTACGCCGACAAAAGGTGTAAAAATTCTCCCTCTGTTATCCTTTCTTTTTTCACTCATATTTAGTAGTTCTCCTTGCCATAATAGAAAAGGCGAACGACCCAATATTGACATTATATCAATCGGGCTGTTCGCCTGCCATGCAAATTTTGTTGCATCCAAGATTTGTATTAGGCATAGAAATACTTAAGAAGTGTTATAGTTAGAAGGAAGAACAGGAAACGCTGTTTATACTGAGTTAATTGTAAAGATTAGTCTTATAAGTGAAGCTTATATATAAAAAGGCTGTAGCAAATTGTGATATGTACCCTCAAGACCACTTTGTCTACGGTCTGAATCGGTGATCGCGAAGATCACCGATTTAATAAAATAAAAAAACTTACACACTTAACTTGACACTCTCTGATATGAAAATAGCGGTTTCTGTCAAAAAAGCACCCTGCATCACGCAGAGTGCTTTCATCATTCATCGGGTAGTTCAACTTCCACTTCAGAGGGAATATATCTCTCTCGGGAGGACTCACCGCTTTTTCAACCGTCACTTTAATGGTCGAACCATTCAGTAGGCCTCACTGCTCTAACAACCGCCACTTTGGTAGAATAACTACCCAGTAGGTCTCACTGCTGTGCAAATATTATAGGCTATTTATCTATAAAAAAAATACATTAAAATATAGCTACATTAGCTCTATATTTCCTCGTCTCCTCAAATTTGAGGGGCAGAAGAGTTTCATTTCTTCAAAATCATTTTCTGCGTTTAGTACCATTTATTCAAAACTTCTATAAAAAAGTCCCTGCATTACGTAGAGTTCTCTCATCTTTCATCAGGTACATTTAGTATTTATCGCCCAATTCAGCCTCTATTTCCTCAATCGTCGGCAGAGAGCTCTTAAAGTCTTCCGGCAGAAAACTACTTATACTGTACTCTGATATTCCCATCGGCTGACTGCTTGCTTCCAAAGCATATTGCGCCTTAACATTGTCTTTTGATTTACAAACGATCAATCCGAGAGTAGGCGCGTCCAGATCTGTTTTTAGTTGATGGTTTACGGCTACCATATATGTGCCTAGTTGCCACATATCCCTCGAATTAAATTCCTCGATTTTTACTTCTACAACTACATAGCAATGCAGTTTCAGGTTATAGAAGAGCATATCCACAAAATTTTCAGTTTCACCTATCTCCAGGCGCACTTCACGCCCCACGAAAGCAAATTCATTGCCAAGCTCCAATAAGAATTATTCTACAGTGTTTTTCAACATAGAAGAGAGCCTTATCTCTGTTATCCTTGCACTTATCCATGATAAGTTTATGATGTCCCCAAGGAATCTCAAATATAATTTCAGCGATTTGTCCCTCAACTTGGGGGATTATTTCTGTAAACTCAAAGCGTCATAATCGTTTTGGGAAAATTGTACATTGTTTTTATGGATGAGCCGATATATGATATAAATAAGAAAAGGGAAAAGCCTTGGTGGGTTGACACCTAAAATCTGATATTTTATCCAGACGTAGGTGCTGGAGGTTGGCAGGCAACGGAAAAACCTGATATTATCCAGACGTAGGTGCTGGAGGTTGGCAGACAACGGAAAAATCAACCACTAAATGGGAATGTTCATTGCTGCGGCAATGACATTCCCATTTTAAATTTTGTTAGAAAGGGATTTCATAAATTTAAGTGAATAAGAAAAAGGCAATCGCAGTAATAACAAAGGCAGCAAGGCTTTATCATAAAAACCTCAAAAGGTTTTGTTTATATATGGAATTCCTTCCGAAATCAATAAGTAGATCGTCAATAAATCTGCAACAATAACTGATCTGAAGTATTATGAAGTTGCGTTTCATAGATCTAATTTTCTTCATTTGACAGGTGTTATCATTAATAAAGAGAAAATTGGTTCTGCAATTAACTTTTTTGAGAAGTGTATTGATGGGAGATTATCTGAAGATGATTTTATGTTGTCAAAAGATGGAACTACAGCGCAGAAATTGGACGTTATCGAGAGTATGATGAATATTAAGAAAGTTGCAGCCATGATTGGGGAGTTCACTGATCGAGGACCTAAACTTTATTCTGAGAAGGTGTCCGGTAATACATGCGCATGTATGGGGTTTGTTACAGACGGATATACAAGGCTAAATGTTCCGAACACGTTGTTGAAAAAAGATATAAGAGACGTTTCGTCTAAGCCGCAGCAGAAGATATTTGCTATTATGAGTAAAAATTATACTGATGAGAAGTATTCTATTGTTGAAAAATGTGATAAAACTCTTGAACTAAGCAAGGTAAGCGAAATACGTGACTATGCTGATATAAAAGGCTAAAACTGCGGAAAATCAATATAATAGTGATGAACGGTATTATAACTGAATTAAAAGGATTATGGAAGGAGCTTTACGATCATGTAAGGCTCCTTTTGTGTATGAAATATTCTAAGTTTCTGTCAAAAAAGCACTCTGTATCATGCAGAGTGCTCTCATCATTCATCGGGTAGTTCACCTTCAAAAGGTGTAAATCAGATACTTCCTTGCCTATGAATGGCTTATTTCCGCCATTTCTTTTGGTTGTTTCAAATCCTGCCGTGGCAAACGAAAAAGCAGACGTATCATTGGTATTATTTACTCCTTTTTGCACCGAAAAAACCACTGCTACGCAGGGGTTCGGGAATAGTTATTTATGGTTTAAAACGACAAAATCATGTAGATTATACCAAACTGAGGCAAGTTATTACTACCGGGTAGTAGTAAAAATAGTAGTTAAATTAGCGGAAAATTAGGGGTTACTACTAAGGATGGGGTATGGATAACGTGTTGTGGTGCAAATATTTACTTTGTTCAAATTTTCGATGAGAAAGTCGATAAGACAATATTGCCAGAATAAGAGGGTAATTATATAATTTGTTTTTGTATACAACGTCCGATTGTGAGGTAAATTATGTTCGGTGGAAGTTTAATGCTATTTTTGGGTATATTCGTCGTACTAGGATTGATGAAAATAGTGCTTTCTGAAATAAAGAAGAACGTTTCAAAGATTTCTTATGATGAGGCGGTACCGCTTTTAATTGAAGAAGCAGCTGCTTATGTTACCACTAATAATATGAGTGAATCTGATGTATATACAAGAGATGGAAACATTAGGGCGGGTGTAGAAAAGATAATAGCTGAAGAGGCAGAAAGAATTAATCACTTTGTAAATAAACAAGAGTCTAAGTATTATGGTGCCTTAAAAGAACGTAGGCTTATCGATGCCAATGATAGGATTAAAAATCGTGATATCGACGATGCTGCGATGCTTTTGGTTGAACATTATAGCGAGTACAAGAAAGAGCAGAGAGTAGCATTGTTTTCTGATGGAATTTCAGTGGCTGAATTTAATCATCTCAGAAATGAATCTCAGACTGATCCGGTTGGTGTGTACGTTCTTTATAATGTTGATAAGGATATGTATTATGTTGGACAGGCCAAGAAGTGTTTATTTAGAGTGAATCAGCACTTTACAGGTCATGGAAATGGTGATGTTTATGCGGATTATAAGTATGGTGATGAGTTTAAGATTAAAATAATTAAATTCATTGAAAGTGGATACGAAGATCTGGATAAATTAGAAAAAGATACAATAAATCTGTATGATGCTTACAATTCTGGATATAATATGACAGTCGGAAACGGCTAATTTGAATTCGACGAAAGTTGTAAAAGCACTTTTTTCAAGATAAGAAATGTCTTGTTTTGAAAGAGGTGCTTTTTTTATTTAATGTTTATTCAGGAGCTGCCGTTAAACGGTAGATTTGATTCTGGATAAGCCTTTTTGTAATAAACGCTCTTTTATTTTGCTTACAGGGGCATATGTTATGAGTAATGCTGATAGCTAATAGGATTGTCTTCTTGATACAATGGTGTCATTCAAGGCGATATAGTTCAAAAAACTATATAAGTATTTAGATATGGATTGAAGAAAGTAACGTTGTATAAATATTTTCCTGAAATTATTCTTGAAGTCGTTACAGAGTTTGATATGGATGAAGTAAATCTGTATAATCTTACCATAATCGGAGAAAAGGTTCGTGTTATCAGTAGTTGTGGTGACAAGTTTTCCTGTTATTATCCTGAGAAACTTTCATTAACGCTTAGGAATCATGAAGCGGTTGTTTTGATGACTGAGGATGAAATTATCTCAGAAGAATGGATTGAAGAAGGTTGGGATGATGAGAATGATTGTGCCACTGACAGCTACAAGCTCTATTACAAGGTGATCATAAGAGATTTTGAGGGGAATGTTATCTCTGAAGAAATCGGCTCGATACATCAGGCACCGGATGGAACTTATTGGATATCATAATAGTATTGTAGTTAATCGATAGAACGGAGAAAAATTGGATTTTCTAATAAAGCATTTCAATGAGCTCAGCACCACTGAGCTTTACGAGATATTAAAAACACGATTTGAGATTTTTGTTACAGAGCAGGAGTGCATTTATCAGGATCTCGATGATAAAGATCAGGATGCATACCATGTTTTTTGTTGGAATGATTTCGGCAGAGTTGCAGGATGTCTCCGGGTATTTTGGAAAGATCATGATGAGGCAGCGGGCGTAGCTCAGATAGGCAGAGTTGTGACTTTGGAGCATGGTAAAGGTCTGGGTGGAAAGATGCTTCATGAGGGTGTCAGGGTCGCCGCAGATATACTGAAAGCAAAGAAAATATACCTTGAAGCACAGGAATATGCTATCGGATACTACGCAAAGGAAGGCTTTGAGGTAGTATCCGATCCGTTTATGGAGGATGGAATTCCTCATGTGAAGATGGAGAGGTCGTTGGATTAGTCAGGTGGTTAAAAATGCCGAATGAAAGCGGAACATGGATTATGTATGGTGTCTCCTGGGATGATCCGGAAGAGTCTGCTAAGCGAATTACGAAGCACATCATGGATACTTATCCTATTGCTACTAATGAACAGATCAGAAATATTATCGGAATGAAGCCGGGAGAACGAAAGAATACAAAAAATGTCAGATAAGAATACAAGCAAATTTATATCTTTGATACTTCGCCATAAGCCGGAGACAATCGGAATTACCCTTGATGAGCATGGATGGGCGAATGTATCGGAACTTATATCAGGAGTGAATGAGACACATCCTTTGGATATGGAGATTCTTGAAAGAATTGTTGCCGAGGACGAGAAGCAGAGATATTCATTCAATGAGGATAAAACTTTAATTAGAGCGAATCAGGGACATTCTATACCTGTTGATATTGAGCTTGAGGAGGTTACTCCGCCGGATATTCTTTATCATGGAACCGGTGAGAAATATACAGCAGCTATTGATGTTCAGGGACTTATTCCTAAATCTCGATTGTACGTGCATCTGTCAGGTGATATAGATACAGCACGAAAAGTTGGGAGCCGTCACGGAAAACCGGTCATATATTCTGTAAAAAGCGGAGAAATGCACAGAGATGGCATAGTCTTTTATAAGTCTGTAAACGGCGTTTGGTTGACAAGATTAGTCGATGCTAAGTATTTGGAAAAATATCGTGAGTAGTGGTTGCCTTTTATTGAGAAAGACTGCAATAAAACAAAAATATAGATGGTTATTGAGGATGTGATGATATGTACTCAAAAGATGATTTTGGAAGGGACTTAATAGAAGAGGTACGAGACCGTACTATTAGGCTATATGATAAAAAACTTAGTGGCGCGATGAAAGCAGAGGAAGATCAGGCACTTTATGAGCAGTTCAGATCCTTAGATGAAAATGCAAAGATATTTGTTAAGAATCTGATTCCGATGATTGTGGACACCAGCATGCATAATGCTTTATGCATGATTGAAGACAGTGATGATTTTGTGCTTTCAATTGGTGATGATGATGTTAGGGATTTGTCTGATGGTTTGGCAGGTGAATTATATACTGATGATGGATGGATATCACGATTTTCATCAGAGCGGTAAGAATATGTATATAGAGGAAAAACAATGGTTAAGCAAATAGTAAGGGATCCATTATTTCTACAGCAAAAATCAGAACCGGCAACGGAAGCTGACAAGCAGGTAGTACAGGATCTGATAGATACATTAAATGCAAATCGTGAGCGTTGCGTAGGAATGGCTGCAAATATGATCGGCGTGAAGAAGCAGATTATAGTGATTGCTGTCGGACCGTTCTCTATTCCGATGATTAACCCGGTGATTACCAGAAAATCCGGGAAGTATGAGACAGAGGAAAGTTGTCTTTCACTGGATGGAGTGAGACCTTGTACTCGTTATAAGGAAATCGAAGTGGATTATCTGGATCAGAACTTCCAAAGGCAGCACGGTAAGTATACGGATTTTACAGCACAGATAATACAGCATGAGATCCAGCATTTTAGCGGAGATTTGATATAAAGGGTTGGATGAGTAAGCATGAATCTTGATGATTTTTATGAAAAAATGGTAGAGTTCTATCCCAAAAGCCGATCTTTGGTGGATGAACATATTTTGGAGTATGAGGAAAGACTCGATACAGTGATATTTGAGGATATATTATTTCCGTTTATTGAGGATGATCTGATGCGTGATGAGCCAGACAGGCTGAAGGAGCTGTTTGATTATTTTGAACAGGTCTCCGAAAAGGCAGATGCTCATTTGATGAATGTATTTCAGGTCACAATTCTTGAAAAAATTGGTGATGATAAAGAAATACTGAATACGGCAAAGAAATATATGGGCATACTTACTACAAAATATCGGTGGGAAGCCGATAGAGCGCTCGGACGGGACGTATGATATGAATGATTTTCAGAATGACTTCATGAAGGCATTAGGGAAGATACAGAAAGAAACGGTAGAAATAGCGTTAGTAGAAAAAACAGAATTTAAATCAAAGGAAGATGAGCTGTATTCCATAACATCAGAGATGATTTATCGCATTTTGGAACTGATGGATGGTTATGGAAATTACAGTATTGGAAAGATGGATATAAGGAATACCTTATCGGGAGAGTCATTAAAGGATGATCCATATATTGAACTTCATGATGCGGTAGCTGATTTTATAAGAGAATAACAGAGTGGAGTGTTAAAGTCTGTTTGAGGTTTATAGAGGTGAGAAATCTTGGGATTATTTGATATGTTTAAGAAAAAAGAAGAAAAGGAAACACTGAAAACACATAACTTAGGTGGCTGTATTGTTTCAAAATCCTTGTATGAAGGAACAGTCAAGCGATTTGACTCAGAGGTATGGTAAGGGCTTCAGCAGGAGCAATGTTGTTTATATGTAAAGCAGATGTGGTATAGATTTAGCAGGAGAGAAGATGATTACTGTATTGAGTGTTCCTATGATGGAAAAGATTTTTCTCAAATGAGAATCTGCCATATGTGGGAAGGAGCCGGAACGATTTCCTTTGGAATCTATGCGTGCAGCCCGGAAGATTCCAGCTTTAAGGCTGTATTTACAGATATGCAGATAACAGAGTGCGCCTGGAAGGCTCATGATGGTCAACAACCGGACTAATGATGTGTGAGATTATAGCGGAGGTGTTTTGATGGCATCTATAAGAGATGATGTATCCAAGTACATAAAGAAAAAATACAAAGCATCTCCAGAATATCTTTGGAAGAGATATCCAAGCTTTGCAATATATCGTCATGAAGATAATCGTAAATGGTTTGCATTGATAGCAACTATAAGCAGAGATATGCTGGGGATTAATTCCACTGATGAAGTTGATGTTTTAAATGTTAAGATTGATGATCTGATGCTGCGGGATATCCTGCTTCAACAGCCGGGTTTTTATCCCGGATATCACATGAACAAGGGCAGTTGGATGACAATACTGCTCGATGGTACAGTGAGCTTTGATGAAATCTGCAATATGATTGATGCCAGCTTTTTAGATACGGCATCTAAGAAGAAAAAGGATAAGTTCCGTCAGCCAAAGGAATGGATAGTACCTGCAAATCCAAAATACTATGACATTGAACATGCTTTTGATAATGCTGATGAAATAGACTGGAAGCAGGGGGCTGGAATTATAAAGGGTGATATAGTGTTTATGTATGTAGGCGCACCTGTATCTGCAATTCTTTATAAGTGTAAGGTTACAGAGGTAGATATTCCCTATGAATATGAGGATAAGAATCTTAAGATCACAGCACTTATGAAGATAAAACTGCAAAAGAGATATAAGCCTGACAAGTTCACTTTTGACAGGCTGAAATCTGAGTATGGAATATATGCTGTGCGAGGACCGAGGGGCATTCCTAATAGTCTGAGTGTAGCATTGAAGAAATAGAAACGGAGTATTTGAGATGAATTTGAAAATATGAGCGCGGGGACATTGCTTTTGAGAAAATACTATAGAGAACAGGGGTAATGATGATGGAAGAATTAAGAGTAGATATGAGAGAACGTACACCTGAGGAACAGGCAATATATGACAGGCAGGCACAGCTGATGTTTAAGTTGAATCATACTATGCCACGTACAGAGGAATATATGGGTGTGCTTAAAGAGTTATTTGAAGACAGGATTGGAGAAGGCTCATATGTTGCAGCACCTCTTGGTGGAGCTGCCATGGAGAAGCTTGTTATAGGTAAGCATTGTTTTATCAACAGTAATCTTCTGGCTATGTCAAGAGGAGGCATTACTATCGGGGATAATGTGCAGATTGCAGGAAATGTGCAGCTTTTATCCAACAATCATGATCCTTATGACAGACAGATTCTGACCTGCAAGCCTATCGTTATCAAGGATGGAGCTTGGATCGGCGCAGGGGCAACCATACTATCGGGAGTAACAATTGGTAAGTTCGCAATTGTTGGAACTGCATCTGTTGTTACCCATGATGTAGGAGACTATGAAGTTGTAGTAGGAAGTCCGGCAAGAGTGATCAAGACATTGGATGCTGAGAAGTTTAAAGAGGCTGTGAATGAGTAAGCATAAGGTGGTAAAAGACGGAATTGTTAGCATGAGGATGAGCTTATTAAGAACGGAGTGACAAAGTAGATGTTTTTTATCATGGGGATTACAGATGGAAGGAAAGATTTTGATTTTAATCAGCTGATCACCTGTTCCATCTGTGGGAAATATGGACGTTTCAACGTGTTTATGACATATACAGTACTGTCTCTTTTCTTTATACCGATTTTCAAGTGGAACAGACATTACTATGTGCAGACAAGCTGCTGCGGAACTGTTTATGAGCTTGATTCAGAGATTGGTAAGATGATTGCCAGGGGCGAGGAAGTAGAAATTTTGCCAAGCCATTTGACTCAGGTAAGCGGTGGAAGAGGATTTGCTGCTGACTATCACAGATGCAGGCAGTGCGGATATGAGACAACAGAGGACTTTGATTTTTGCCCGAAATGTGGAACAAGGTTTTGATGGGTATAGATGAATGGGTAAAAGGAGGAGACAATCATGCAATTTCTTATAAGAGCATATGATGCCGAAGGAAAACTTGATAAGCGTATGGAGGTACGCCCTCGTCATCTGGAAGGAATGAAAAAGCTGAGCGAGCATATCATCAGTGCCGGTGGCTTGCTGGATGATAATGGAAAGATGAAAGGATCAGCCCTTATCATGGATTTCGATAGCCGCAAGGAACTTGATGATTATATTGCTAACGAACCTTATGTTATTGAAGAGGTCTGGGAGAAGATTGAGATTGAACCAATAAATGTTGTTATTGCAAACAGCCTGGCTAAATAAAGGAATCGTAGAGATAATGAAAAGTTCCAACAGTAATTTTTTCTTAGGTGCAGATGGCTGTAATGGAGGATGGATCGTTGCTATCCTTGGTAGTGATCTCAGAATAGAAAGATTTTCTTCGATAGGAGAAATCCTGGATGCATATCCAGATTACACTGTATTTCTTATAGATATGGTCATTGGCCTTCGTGATTCTGCGGGGCAACTAAGACCTGATGATATTGCAAGAAAAGAGTTAAAGCCCAGAGGGTCTACACTCTTTCCGGTGCCTTCCAGAGAAGCAGTATATGAAGAAACTTATGAAGAGCAAAGGAAGGCAAATATCAAAACGCTTGGAAAGAGTTTGCCGAAACAAGCTTCTGCTATCATACCAAAGATCCGGGAAGTCGATGAGTTTATGTCAGCGCATCCTGAGTATAAGAACCGAATAGATGAGAGTCATCCGGAACTTGATTTTGCAAGACTGAAGGGCTCTGTTTTGCTTACACGTAAGAAGGATGCTGATGGTATAGAAGAAAGACTAAAGGTAATAAAGAGATTCATTCCGGGAATTAATGTACCGGATCTGTATGCAAAGGCAAAAGACTTAAGGTGTAATGTTGATGATATAGCAGATGCCATCTGCCTTGCAGTGACAGCGAAGTTGAAATCAGAGGGCCTTTGTGAAACGATTCCGGAAAATCCTCAGATGGATAGTAATGGGCTGTATATGAAACTCACGGTGCCTAAGAGAGCTGTAAGCAATGAAATGGCAGAGATAAGCAGGCTGAAAAGTATAGTAGAGACGCTTCGAAGTGAAAACGGCTGCTCCTGGGATAAGGTGCAGACACATTCCAGCTTGAAAGCAGCGTGCATAGAGGAAGCAGCTGAAGTAGTTGGGGGAATCAACATTCTCGAAAAGACAGGGGATGCGACAAACATAAGGGAAGAACTTGGGGATCTGCTGTTGCAGGTAATGTTTCACTCCGTGATAGCGGAAGAAGAGGGTTTGTTTACTTTTGAAGATGTTGCAAAGACCATTTCGGATAAAATGGTCAGGAGACATCCACATGTTTTTGAAGGTGTGAAATATGCTTCCGAAGAAGAACTTTATGAAGCCTGGGTTACGATAAAGAAGGAAGAGAAGAAAGGCAGAGAGTGGGAAGCAGATTACCTTGAAGGTGCTTTAAACGAGGCATCTGAGCTAATTGAAAAAGCCAAGGAACGTAAAGGATTTAAGAGCAAATGAGTAAACATAAGATGGTTGATGGCAAGCTCCTTCATATGAATAAACGCTATAAGGATCTGAAAAACCGTCAGAAGGATAAGATTGCAGGTTGGATGTATGAGGCTTATAAGAAGCAAGTTGATGAAGATCTTAGCAATTATGAAGCTTTTGCCCTTGTCATGGATAAGATAAATAAGGCGCAGATCTGGGTGCCTGAATATGAAGTGGAGCAGAAATATAATTCCATGAAGAGCCGATTCAAGAACAGAATGGCTGCTGAGAGTATTCCTCAGCATATTTATCAGATGGAAGCGATTCTTGATACAGCTCAGCAGAAGATGGACGCGCTTGAATAGAGAATCGCAGACTTTAAGGAATACCAGACAAAGATTCAGGAGCTTGAAGGAACAGGAATTAGGATTAGGGAACTGATCAGAGAGAGCGGACATACAGTACCAGAGGTTTCTGAGTACCTGGGAGCAAGCACATCCCTTGTATATAGATATCTGCGAGGGGAAGTGCTTCCAAGCATAGATAGGATTGTAGCGTTTTCAGTTTATCTGGAAGTTCCGATTGATGACATAATTGCAGTCGATTAAGACTGCGCGTTGCGGCATGGGGTAATGGTAGCCCATAGGATTTTGGTTCCGGTAATCTTGGTTCGATTCCAAGTGCCGTAGTTAAGACATGGTAGCCAAGCTGGAAAGGCTCTGGACTGCAACTTCGGGAGCATGGGTTCGAATCCCATCCTTGTATCTAAGGGCTTGTAGCTCAACTGGTAGAGCATCTGACTGTTAAGTGAGATAGCAAATATATGATTTGCGTGATCGAACTTAGGCAGAGACGACTTAGGGCGTTGCAGGTTCCCTTCGCAGAGCTCGGAGTCGCAAGCATGGCATCCCCTGGATGCCTGCGACCCGTTTCTGGGACTATTATTTAATCATTTTGATAGAGAGATTTTCTAATTTATCAACCACGGGTTTATATACAATGGAATAAATCTCTAATACAATATATGTGAGAAAAGGCATAAGTTTATTGATTACGTGGTATAAGAAGCGAAATGAATATTAAAAAAATCGGAAAAACATGCATTGAGAAAAATATAAGGGCTTTGAGAAGCCAGTCGATAAGATAAAAAGATGGAAACGCAATATTAGGTTTATTTTTCAGCGTGTAAAGTATGGCTATTGCGATTCCGATGTATGGAGCATTGAACACTGGTTTTTGATGGTGATGCCTGGGATGCTGAAACAATTGAAAGATACAACTCATAGCTACCCGGATTTTTGCGGAAACACTTCACATGCAGTATTTGGTACAGGTAGACCAGATGATGTTGATAATGCGGGTATGAAGAAATGGGATGACATCTTGTCGGAAATGATATTTCTTTTGAATGAATCGAATGAGGATACCTGCACTAAGAAAAACAAATATGAAGATGATTATCATAAGGCATATCAGGAATTTAGAGAAAAATATGGGAAGCATGGAGAAAAACTAAGAACAGAGGATGAAATTGCCAGGGAGAAACAAGAGGGCTTGTACAGGTTGTATCATCCAGGAGATGTGCCGGAATATAAAGAGATAGAAGACCGATATTTTGAAGAAAGTAGGAAACTTGACCAATATAGAGACGAGTGCAAGGACAGAGCTATTGATATGTTTAAAGAATGGTTTTGGGACCTTTGGGATTGATGAAAAGATTACATTCAGAGTAGGCATAGAGGGAAAATATTTATGGATGAAGGATATAAAAAAATAATGGAGATCATTGAAATGAATAGATTTCGGCAGAGACTGGGACTATTGGATTACACAGCATGCTGGGAAGAACCTGACAGGGTAAAAGGACTTGACATTGAAGCTACAAAGAAAAGGGTGTGTGATCTTATTAAAGCAAAGGGGTTAAAAGATAAGACTATCGCTGATAAATTGGGTATTACTCCACAGGCAGTTAATAAATGGCGCCATAAAGGATCATTTTTCGTGATTGAAAACCTTTATGTTCTTAGCGGTCTCTTGGGTGTAAGTGTTGATAAACTTTTAGTTCCTGTAGCCGTAAAGAAATGGGAAGTACTGATTGAGAAAAGATGAGAGATAAGAATAGAATACGTCCATTTTTAAATAGGATTGCAGAAGAATGGGAAAACCATCCGGATTTTAGATTCGGTCAATTTGTGATGGATGTGATTCCTGATCAGGATAAATTGTGGAATTGTGAAGAGAACGAATTTTTTAGGCGGCTGGATGTCTTTGCCAATAGAGCAAGCGGCAATAAAGCAGGCACAGCAGATAATAATCAGGGTTTTAGGATCTATCCGTTAAAGTGGGTAGGTCCTTTTTTAATATAAAAAATGATGGGCGGTAGTTCAATGGTGAGAACCGGGGTCTTATATGCATCTAACCTGAGTTCGATTCTCTGTAGAGTCGTTTATATTGCGGGATAGTCTGGAGATGGTTCCAGCCCAGCCTCATAAGCTGTGCAACGCAGGTTCGAATCCTGCTCCCACGACTAAGCTATAGAAAACTTGCAGGCTTTAGCTTTATGTTTTATCAACCACGAGTTAACTGACAGCCAGTATGTATAGGGATATCATTTAATTAAATGGATTGTGCGCCGTCACAGTCGGATTTAAAGAGAAGATAAGGAAGGTATAGAAAAATGAGAAAATTAGCATCAATACAGAAGATAAAGGAAGTCTTTCCAATACCCGATGCAGACAGACTGGAACTTGTTCAGGTTCTTGGATGGAAGTGTGTCGGAGAAAAGGGAGAATTTCATGTGGGAGATCTGGTGGTCTATTTCGAGATAGATTCCTTTCTCCCTGTATGTGAGGAGTTTGAATTCCTAAGAAAGAGCTCATACAAAATCAATGATTTCATGGGTGAAGGATTCAGATTAAAGACTATGAAGTTCAGGGGAGAGATATCTCAGGGATTATGCCTTGGGATTGATAAGCTCTCAAAGCTTCAGGGGATGAGTCTTGAAGAAGGAATGGATGTGACGGAAATCCTTGGAGTTCGAGAGTGGGAAATGCCAGAAAGGGCAGGATCAGGAGGAACCATGATAGGTGATCGGCCAGGATATATACCTAAGACTGATGAGACAAGGATACAGTCAGCGCCGGAGCTGCTTAATGAGTTTAAGGGGCTGCCTTATTACATAACAACCAAGATGGATGGTTCAAGTCATTCTATAGGTGTAAGGGACGGAGAAATTTCTTTTACCGGCCATAACTTCACTTATAAGGATGACGGAAAGTCAGCGTTTGTGGAGCATGTAAAAACAGCAGGTGTTCCAGAAAAGATGAAGGCATATGCAGAGGAACATGGACTGAGCTCTTTGGTTCTCCAGGGAGAATGGTGCGGGGAAGGAATACAGAAGAACAGACTTAGGCTTAAGAAGCCAGAGTGGTTTGTATTTACGGCAAGAGCTGATGATAAGAGAACTGACCTGGCAACGCTTAAAGAAATCTGCAGATATGTCGGATGTCAGATGGTTCCGGTGGAAGAGGAAGGCGATGATCTCTTAGCAAAGTATCCTGATGAGGCGGCTCTATTAGCAAGGGCAGAAGGTGTTGGATACAATGGGACAATAAGAGAGGGAATAGTAATAAGGCCTGTTACGCCTGTTCACTCTTATGCACTTAGCGGGCCTTTATCAATGAAAGTGATAAACAACAAGTATCTAATGAAAAATGATGAGTGATCATAGACGGGAGGCAGCATGATATCAACTTTATATGAACCATTCAGGCACTGGTCAGAAAATGGATCTGTTTATATCCTGTCTGATACGCATTTTAAAGATTCTGATTGTAAACTCATGGATCCTGACTGGATAGAACCAGATGAACAGGTCGATATCCTGAATTCAGTGATCATGAAAAATGACACATTTGTCTGCTTGGGAGATGTTGGAAGTCCTGAATATATAAAAAAGCTCAGGGTCAGAAAGAAGATACTGCTTCTTGGAAACCATGACAGAAGGGGAGATTACAAGGACCTTTTCAATGAGATATATTCCGGTCCACTATTTATAGCAGACAAGATTCTTTTGTCACATGAGCCGGTATATGGGCTTCCGTGGTGTCTAAACATTCATGGTCATGACCACAGTAACATAGAGATGTACAAAGAAGGCTGCAAGCATTTAAACCTTGCAGCCAATGTATGCGGATATACTCCGGTCAATCTTGGAAAACTGATAAAAGACGGGATTCTATCTGATATCGACAGTATACACAGGATCACGATTGAACATGCAGTGGAGAAGAAAGAAAAGAAGTGGATTAGTAAAGAGACACAGCAATGAAACCGAAGATATTAGAGTTTATAGAAAATAATACAGATAGCTGGGAAGAAAAGCTGAATGCAAGGCTCATTAGGATAAGCCGTAATGGTGATCTGGCATGCTTTAAGTATATATGGCAGAAGCTGATTTCTCAGATCCACTGGTATGTGAAGCAAGAGGAATCGTAATCGATGTGGTTCAGCTTTCTGTGGTCTGCTGGCCGTTTGATAAGTTTTTTAATGTACAGGAACAGTATGCTGCAGATATCGACTGGAATAGCGCCAGGGTGTTGGAAAAAATAGATGGTTCAATGATAAAGCTTTTTTGGTACAAAGGTGCATGGAGATTTGCAACAAGCTCTACCTGTGATGCAGGAAATGCTCCTGTTCCGGGATATAAGGATCTGAGTTATGCAGATATCATTAACAAGGCAGAGAATATAGCGGAGATACCATTTGATAAGCTGAATAAGGATTACACATACATTTTTGAATTGGTATCTCCATTTACTCAGGTTGTCATCAGATATGATGTGACTCTTTTATTCTTTCTTGCGGCAAGGAATAACAAGACCGGTGAAGAGGCTGATAATGAACTGTCAGAGTTCAAAAAGCCTGACAGCTATCCGCTAACTACACTTAAAGATTGCACGGAGGCTGCAGATAAACTGAATGACGGAGAAGATATTGAAAAAGAAGGCTTTGTGGTAGTGGATGCTAAACATAACAGAGTGAAGATAAAATCGCCTGCCTATGTAGCAATGCATAGAATAGCTACTAACAGAGTGTTTACAGCAAAAAGGATGGCGGAGCTTTTCTGCAGCGGAGAAGATTTTTCCAAGCTGGCAAAGGACTTCCCGGAAGATGCACATATAATTAAGTATTATGACTGGCAGTTTGCAGAACTTAAGGCTAGGACCGAGGATATGATGCTATATACAAGGCGTCTGTATGAAGAATACGATCATGACAGAAAAGCGGTTGCGATGATGATTAAGGACTCACCATATGCATGGGCGGGATTTAAGGCAATCGGTAACGAGAAAGATATCGATGACATAATGAAACTGGTTGTTCCTTCCGTTGCAGAGAAATTAATATCAGAGTACTCGTACGCCAATAATTAACTTTAGGAGGAAAAATGGGACGAGATGAGAATGTCATTATCTTCAGAAACACAGAGAAGATGTGCAATGAGAACAGCAGGCTTAAAGAATCTATAAGGAAGGCGAGAGATGGTCAGAAACTGATTCTGGCTGGAGAGCCATTGCCCTCTTTTGACAGAAGTAGATATACAGACAGGGTCAGCCTTACTGTATCTAAGAAAAGAACTTTAGAGGCTGCGGCAGCTTATAAAAACATGAGAGTTGCTGTTCATAATTTCGCTTCTGCCACAAATCCTGGTGGAGGCGTAACTAAAGGGTCTATAGCACAGGAAGAATGCCTGTGCAGATGCTCTGCTTTGTATGAAATGCTTAATACGAAGGAAATGTGGGATGGTTTCTATAATCCGCATAGAGCTGCTTCTGATCCGGTTCATAATGATGACATAATATACACTCCGGGAGTTGTAGTGTTTAAGACGGACACAGCAGCTCCTGTTACTATGCCTGAATCAGAGTGGTATGAGGTCGATGTTATTACCTGTGCAGCTCCTAATTTGAGGGATAATCCCAGCAATTTATATAACCAGAATGATGGCATGAGAAAAGTGAAAATTTCAGATAAAGAGCTGCTGGAGATTCATGAGAAGAGACTTAGATGTATATTGGATGTTGCTTTATCTAATGATGACGAAGTAGTTATACTGGGAGCTTTTGGATGTGGAGCATTTCAAAACAAACCGGAGATTGTTGCAAGGGCTGCAGAGAATGCTATAGGAGATTATCTGAATGCATTTAGGATTATTGAATTTGCAGTATATTGCAGTCCCAAAGATTTAAGAAATTATGATGTGTTTAAGAGAGTGATCCATTAGAGAGCTTACATGATGAACTGAATGGAGAATTAGCTATTTTATGGCTTTGAAGCTCGACATATACTACGCTAACGTTCTTGACGAAAAGAAGAGAATATGTTATATATAACATAAAGAGAGGGGAGACAATTTGTCTGGTTTTCAAGTAAATTTTTATAGAGACATAGACGGCAGTAAGCCTGTTGGATTATTTATTAGGACTTTAGATGTAAAGATGAAGGCCAAGGTTGTGGCTAATCTTCACTTGCTTGAGGAGTATGGCAATCTTGCTAGAGAACCTCTTTCAAAAGAGCTGGAAGATGGTATATTTGAATTACGTAGTGGTGAAGGAAATAACATAGTCAGGATATTGTATTTCTTTGATAAGGGGCAAATCATAATTGCCACTAATGGTTTTGTTAAAAAACAACAGAAAACACCTAGAGGTGAAATTGATTTAGCTAAGCAGAGAAGAACCGACTACCATAGTAGGAAGGAGGCGGGAACGTATGAGTGATCTTCAGGAATTGACCAATGAACTTATGCAGGATCCTGAGTTTAAAAGTGAATATGAGGCACTTCAACCAGAAATGGATATTACAAGAGCGATACTTGATGCAAGAATCCATGCGGGTATGACTCAGTTGGAATTGTCAGAGAAGAGCGGTATAAGTCAAGCGGACATAAGCAGATTGGAGAAGGGTACAAGAAATCCTAGCATTGCGCTTCTTAAACGCCTTGCTGAAGCTATGGACAGTACTTTAAAAATAGAGTTTGTTCCTAAAAAAATGGTAAGATAATAACTTGTTTGGCTTTATGTCAAGATAGAGGTTATAAGAGGAATTAGATCTATTTCTTCTTACGATTAGATAAGAGTAGCCCTGCAAGCAGTGTAACTGGTACAGCAAGTACTGATATCAGTGTAGCTGCTCTAGTAGCAATGCTGCTCTTATTATTTTGCTGTTTTCGGTGTTGTTCACGCTCATGGTAGATGGCCTGACAAGAGAACTTGCTGCAGCTAGGGTCTGTCAGGATGTTGTTTTGAAGGCTATATCGATTGAACCGCTAAACAGGAATGTTACAATGAAAGGTGGCGTTGTCATGTGTAGTATTACTAACAATAACAGGCGGGCAACACGTGACATCAGTAAGGGGCAATATTTACTTTTGACCCTTACATCATATAATGAGTCGCCCGACAAATGAGCAATTATGATAAGCCCATTTTCGGTATAATGTTCCTTGAAAACTTAATACATTATCTTTTTTCAGAAAATATTCATTTACAGACGTACGTTAAGGACCATCTCATTGGCCATTGATTATCAACTTTGCATTAATGGTGATAATTGGGTGCGCTTACCAAAGCTAACCTTATATTTGATTAGCTTGAACGTGTTTAATGCTGCTACTTTAAATCCGAAGAATTGCCGGTTTCTTATCAATCCTCTTACGGGCATTTTATCGACATTATGTTTTTTCCGTAAGGCTGCAGGAATCGTTTCTACTCCATTTCTGAACCTGGCATATTTTTTAAATTCTTCAGTCTCATAGTAGCGCTGCTGTTCAGCGTGATAAGCAGTTCTTTTGGCCAGTTTTACTGTTGCTACTCTGACATGCATTTCTGGGTTGCATTCTGAAAAATGTGGACAGTTTTTGCATATGTCGATTGGAAATGAAGCCTTGCATTTATCAGTGTTCTTGTCATATACATTAGACTTGGGATTATTACCCGAAGGACACATAAGTATTTCTTTTCCATCATCTGAAAAAGTGAAATCAGCATAAATATCTGCGACATCGGAACCCTTAAAGTCAGTAGTGATAAGTGTTATGTTTTTGTCCTTTGCAGCTTTGACATTTTCAAAACCGCAATAGCCACCATCTGTCACCATCGTAATAGGTGTATCTGATTCTGGCGATGCAGATATGTAGTCCTTTAGAAATTGGCTATCACTATAAATGTTCTGTTCAAACTGATAATCAGAAACCACGGAATTGGTTCCGTTTGATACCTCTACGACATTGGCAATATAACCTCGATTTTCCTTACCGGCCTTAGATCTAAACGTCGCGTCTGGATCAGCAGGATTCTGAAGTATTTTTGAATCCATGCCTGTTTGTTTGTGCTTGAGAACAAGATTTCCATCTTTATCCTCGGCTGTCTGCTCTTTGATTACGCGCAGCATCAGTTGGTATTCGCTATAATCATCATACCTACTCCCGCAGGCTGAAATGATCATAGCAGCATCCTTGAGAACCTGGGATATTTTTCTGTCGTTATCTTCGCTACGGTTGTGATATAACACTTTGTTATGATCATCATCGTCAAGATAATGCTTTAAAGCATCTGGTAATGCATTGTCTTTGATACGCTTCATACATTTAGCAAGATTGGAAATACAGGTGTACAACAGTTCGAGGCGACTCATTTTTTTGATATTCGCTGCTATCATGAGTGAATCCATACGCCTCATCCCAGTATTGAGATCCATCATTTTAGCAATCTGAGAGGACAAATTAACAATGCATTGATGAATAAGATCAATCCCAGTTTTTTCTTCATATGAACTGCACCTAGCTCTAAATCTGCCAAAAGTTCTGTCGTTTAATGGCTGCTCATCAAAGCTTGTCGTATGTAATGCATACTGATATCTGATGTCGAATGGAAGAGCCTCAACCATTTCTTCATCTGTAAGCTGAAACATTTCCTTGATAATAAGAGCACCCATTATTACATTGATTGGTGTATTCTTACGAGAAGGCTGATCGCTGTATAATACACGAAAAGGTTCTTCATCTATAGCAGGAAAAATATTCTCGGAAAAAAACTTAGCCCAAGATTTTTCAAGCATTTTCACTTCTCGTTGTGTTAGATTAGAAGTAGCATCAAATATGCTGATTTGTTGAGATGAATTTGTTGCAAATGACATGAATTGTACCTCCAACATACCCTATCTCAATTATACTATTAAAAAAGGTAATGTATTAAGTTTTCAAGGTTCAAGTGCCCCATTTGTCGGGCGACTCAT
>AUJT01000019.1 GCA_000424365.1 Lachnospiraceae bacterium NK4A144
CATATGACGGGGCGTTGCCTGGCCTTTTCTGATTCTTTCATATGTTGCATAAAGATCAGAAAGATCCATCTCCTCCACGAATGCGCTTACCAGGCGAACCGGATCGTCATCTGCTATTGATAACTCTATGTCGAGCGGAAGTTTTATTTGATGATTTAAGGAAGAAAGGCTATAATTTCCTTGTAATATATTGTTTAGTCGCATAAACATATTTTACAGCAAAAGCCAGACTTTTCGAAGCCTGGCTTTTGTATTAATACAGTATTATCGCATGACAAAAGGGCTGTCGCACTAATTGCTTAGTGCGACAGCCCCTTGTTGTTTAGGAAAAGACGGATGAAAAATATGATTGAAGAAAATTTACAGCTAAAGAGAATAGAAAATATTAGTAAAATAATAGAAGCTAGTATAAAGATTCAGACAGAAATACTATGGGCAAATATTTTTTCCAACACGATTCAGGGAAGTGAGTGGTTAAAGCCTATGTCACTTTCTCCGGGACGGGCTGCGCTTGGATATCCGGCGTTGTATGCCCTATATCGTATATTAAACGATGTTCATCCTAAAAGCATCTTGGAGATGGGATTGGGACAGTCAACAAAACTAATCTCGAATTATATGAATAGTATAGGTAATACCGATGATTATCATCACTATGTGGTAGAGCACAATCAGTCATGGATTGATTATTTTACAGATACATTTGATATATCAAAGAGGACAGAAATAGTCTATTTACCGGGAATACATGAAGCTATGGATATTCCGTTAAATAATGGAAAAGATGTATTTCATTATGATGGTTTTGAACAAGCATTTAGTGACAAAAAATTTGATCTGATCCTAATTGATGGACCGAATGGTAGTGAAGTATATTCAAGAGTTGATATCATCGGAATTCTGCCATCATGTCTTAATCAGTCATTTGCTATCATTATTGATGATTATGAAAGGGTAGGAGAGCAGAATACCATGTGCATTGTAAAGCATATGCTTAAAGAGGAAGGAATAGCGTTCTGCGAGGGTTTATATTCAGGAGAAAAGATTACCGGAGTGCTTGCATCGGAAGACTGGAGATATCTGTGTACACTTTAATAATATGATTACAGTGTCAAAAGTTAAAATCCGATAGATCTTGTGTAAAGAGAATTTTTTCTAAAATTTATAAACTGACATAGAGGAAGAAATATGCAACTATCAGTTTCTGTAATTATTACGGTATACAATAAAGAGGGGACGCTTCGTCGTGCAATAGAATCTGCATTGATGCAGAAGGTTGACTTTGTGTACAAGATTGTAATAGTGGATGATGGATCAGAGGATAGAAGTGCGGATATTATCAGTGAATACGAAAAGAAATATCCTAATACGATAATATACTGTCAAAACGATCAAAATATTGGGCTTGGAGGTACGATTTTCTGGGCGTATAACAATCTGGATACAAAGTATTTCACTGTATTAGATGCAGATGATTATTGGATTAATGATCGCAAGATTTATAAAGCTGTACATTTTTTAGAAGAACATGATGATTATTCTAGTTATGGCTCGAACTTTTATGTGGAGGCAGACGGAGAAGAAAGAGTTGCTGCAGTTGAGGCTGATGGTGACAGAACAGCGATGAATGTATTGGAAGTGACGTTTCTTCAGACATCAGCCAGTGTGTTTCGAAATTTTTTTAGTAAGGAAATTTTGGATGATATCAATAAAAGGATAGATGGCAGACGTGTTCATACGTTTCAGGCAGACACATTTCGGAATCATTTAAGTATACATTTTGGAAAACAATATTTCGAGAATTCGTTAGATTTTGTTTTCGATGTTGGTAGTGGGAATGGTATATGGAGCAGAATGACACCGTTTGAACGATCCGTGCTCAATGTAAATATATATTTTGAAATCTATGATTTTCTTAGAACAGAGTTTGGAGAGAATCTTAATTCTGAATATTGCATTCGAACAAGTAAGAAGGTTTATGAGCAGGCTGTTGCACAATTGGCTGTGGTGATGCAGCAACATAAGCTTTCAGAATTGAAATTGGATTCATATGTTATAGATTCTCTCAGATTTAAGGATGCAAGCCCATATAATATAGTTATTAAGCTGTTGGAATTTGAAAGAATACTTGGGGGACATGAAATTATCTTGGAAAAATGTATTTAAAATAAAACAAAAAAACACTATTGTGTATACAAAAATGACCGATATAAAAGGTGTAAAGAAGATTGCAGCACTTGATTGGGACATAAAACGATAGTAAATCGGAGCTTCCCAGGGGCATCGGATTTATTATACGGGAGAAATCCCACTGTGTTACAGTTTTTAAATCACTAATGGTCCAAAATGGAATTTGGATTTCAAACACACATGGAGGTAATTTTATGGTAGTACAGCACAACATGACAGCGGCAAATGCAAACAGACAGCTCGGCATCACAACAGGTTCCCTTGCAAAGTCAAGTGAGAAACTGTCATCCGGTTACAAAGTAAACCGTGCAGCAGATGATGCATCAGGTCTCTCTATCAGTGAGAAGATGAGAAAGCAGATTCGTGGACTTACACAGGCATCTGCAAATGCTCAGGATGGTATCTCAATGGTACAGACAGCTGAAGGTGCACTTACAGAAGTGCATGATATGCTTCAGAGAATGAATGAGCTTTCTGTAAAGGCTGCAAATGGAACACTTGCTTCTTCAGATCGCCAGAATATTCAGGATGAACTTGATCAGCTTACATCTGAGATCAATCGTGTATCTACAACAACGAAGTTTAATGAGCTGTACCTTCTTTCCGGTACTGTTCAGACAGGATCAACATCGATCAATGGTTCTGTTCTTGGTGTAAGTCTTCAGGTTGGAGCAGATCCGAAGGCATCCAATAAGATTGCTGTTGGCATCACAGCTATGAACAGCAAGACATTGTTTGGAACAGATGCGCTCAGCGTTAAGGATTCCACAGGTGCACTGGCATCTTCTGTAATTAAGAAGATCGGTAGCGCGATCGCTACAGTATCCAAGCAGAGATCTGCACTTGGTGCGGTTCAGAACAGACTTGAGCACACCATCAAGAATCTGGATAACATTGTTGAGAATACCACATCAGCTGAGTCTGCTATCCGCGATACAGATATGGCATCTGAGATGGTTCAGTACTCGAAGAATAATATTCTTCAGCAGGCAGGTCAGTCTATGCTGGCTCAGGCTAATCAGGCTAATCAGGGTGTTCTTTCACTTCTTGGCTAACGAAGACCATAAGATAGTTTTTGAAATACCTGGGAAAAGACCCCACCTCTTAGGAGGTGGGGTTTTTCAATTTAAACAACTGTTGAATTTTTTGTACTTTGTTCCGATAAAGAATGTGAGGATAGTTATTTGATGCAAGGGGGAGGGCTATGAGACTTTTGGTTTTCAGATGGGCCTGTTTTACTCAGGCTGATGTAGAAGAGGCATTAAATAAGCTTGGAATCGAATTTGACACATTTGATACGTCAGTCAAAAGGAATTTATATAAGGACGAAGATTTTATCGAAAAGGTTATCAAAATTATCAGAGCTAAGGCGTATGACGCGGTTTTTAGTGTGAATTATGTTTCGTCTCTTAGTGAAGCATGTCATCAGTGTGATGTGACTTATCTTGCCTGGTCATATGATTCTCCATTGAATATAGGATATATACACATATTAAAGTATCCTACAACACATGTTTTTTCTTTTGACAGGGAAGAATGTAAGCGCGTGAAGAGGGCGTATGATACGAATAATGTCCATCATTTACCGCTTGCTGTGAATGTGGGGAGGTTTGATAGTTATCAGTTATCACCTTCAGACTGGGAACGTTACAGAGCAGATATTTCTTTTGTAGGTCAGCTTTATGACAATATATTTGAAGAGGTCACTTCTGTCCTTCCGGATTTTTATAAAGCATATTTTAACGCAATGAATGATGTGCAGCTAAAAACTTATGGTATAGATACGATTTTTGATGGACTATCTACAGATATCTTAAAAGAAGTATCTACAAAGGAATTTAAGGATAGTCTTAGTGAATTGTATCTTAAAGAAGGTTCAAAGGAAACGGAGGAAAATGAAATCTCACCCGGTATTTTGAGATATCTTATGGAGCAGTATGTGACACACAGGGAGAGGATCACACTTCTGGAGCTTCTTGGACGTCATTACAATGTACATTTTTACTCTTATCAGGATAACCAGATCCTTCAGAATGTTGAAAAATGCGGCACACTTGCATGGGATAGTGAAATGCCGAAATCATTTAAAGGATCAAAAATAAATCTCAATATATCACTTCGAACGATCATATCAGGTATACCGCAGCGTTGCCTTGACATCATGGCAGCGGGAGGTTTTTTGCTGTCCAATTATCAGGAAGAGCTGGATGAAATGATCCCACGATATGCATGTGAAATGTATAGCTCTATAGAAGAAGCATACGACAAAGCCGGGTATTATCTGCAGCATGATGAAGAAAGAAAAAGAATCGCTGACAAAGGTCGGGAAGTAATGTTGAGAGATTTTACTTATGAAGACAGATTGCGCAGGATATTAAAGACGGCAGGGCTTGGGTCAAAGCTTGGGAAATGAGAGGAGAAAAGAGTGGGGGAAAAGAAATATAAGGCTGGCTTTTATGGGGAAATGCTTGGCAGATATCAAGAGATTGAAAAAATAAAGATGCCCTTAAAAGATTCTACAAAAGGCTATTTACGTGGACTTTGTGATGCTCAGGCAGGGCAATTCGGGGGATTATTTACGTTGCATCACATGCCTGACTATGTGCTTGATGATCTAAGAGAAGTTCTTCCGCTTCCGGATGAGTACAAAAAAAATAATGATGATAAGATAAATTATTATGAATATCTGATCCTTCCGCAGCTTGCATTTCTTGATAGAAAAAAAATCCTTAGTTTTCTCGTGGCTAAGACGGAAATAGATGCATTTGGCCTTGATTGTAATGTAATGCTGGAAAATTTTCACGATCACGGAGAGGAAAAGAAAGATTTTTTGGAACTCTGTTCTGAATCAGAGATTAGCATAATCATACCGGAAAGAACGATTCCTGAAATGATGTCTGAGGAAGTCCTCACAGCTGTACTCGCCGGAAATTTTGTCATGATTCCTTTCAATAGTTCTTATTTTGCGTATTTTCCACGGGGAAGTATTGTTTTTTATATGGACTTTTTTGATGCTCAGGAGAAGATTGAGTACTATTTGAAAAATGCAGAAGAGCGTATGGAAGTGGCAAAAAGAGGGCAGGAAATTGTACAGCATCTTTTACAGGAGCAAAAATAATGAGACTATTGGTGTATCGATGGCGTTCCCTGACAAACTATGATCTTGAGGAAGAGTTAAAGAACATGGGTATGGAGTTTGATGTATTTGATGATGAATGCGATCTGACTCTTTTTCAGGATCACCATTTTTATGAAATAGTATGCTCATATCTAAAAAAAAGAGAATATGATGCAGTTTTCAGTATAAATTATTTTTCTGCTATAGCTGAAGCCTGCCATGAGGCAGATGTAATGTATATATCATGGTCGTACGATTCTCCAATGCGTATTGAAACTTCAGAGGGATTGTACTACGACACAAGTAAGCTTTTTGCTTTTGACGCACAAGAAGTTGGGGATATTAGAAAGAAATATGGTATCAGCAATGTGTGGCATATGCCACTTGCTGTTAGTACAAGGAGGTTTGACAGACACATTCCGTCAAGCTTGCAAAGAAAAAAATATAATTCTGAAATATCGTTTGTAGGTCAGCTGTATGACAACGGATTGAACTATGATCTGAAAAACATCCCGGAATATTGGCAGGAATATATCCATGCGCTCACAGATGTCCAGCTTGATACTTATGGAAAGGATGTCATGAAAGCCGCACTTTCGGAAGAGGTACGAAAGGCTGTATCTACGCCGGAATTTATGAAGGCTGTGGGAAATGCGATCTACCTTAAAGGTGAGAAGAAACCGGATGTGATACAGGATCTGTTTTTGTGGGTTCTGATGTGTAAAAATGTCACCTATAGAGAAAGACTGATGTTATTGGAAATGTTGGGACGCCGATTTCCGGTGAAGTTCTTTTCTTATCAAAAGTCAGAGGTTCTTCAAAACGTCGAATATTGTGGTCAGGTTGACTGGTTTAAGGAAATGCCGGATGTATTTAAGTGTAGCAAAATAAATCTGAATATCACAGTACGGAAAATAGTAAGCGGTATCCCTCAGAGATGCCTGGATATAATGGGCTGTGGAGGATTTCTCTTGTCAAATTACCAGCAGGAACTGGCTGAACTTGTTCCTCAGGATGCCTGTGTGATGTATGAAAGCATAGGGGATGCTTGTGAAAAGGCAGAATATTATCTAAAACATGACTATGAGAGAAAAAAAACTGCGCAGAGGGGATATGAAATCATGAAAAGGGATTTCAACTATCGTGATCGTATAGAGAGGATGTTGAAGATAACAGGATTGACAAAATGAGCATTTGGATGAGGTGATGGAAGCATGGACACCAGGATATATATCATGACACATAAAAAATGCAGTTATCCGGATGAAAAATGTTACTATCCACTGCAGGTCGGAGCAGCACTTCATGAGAGTCTCCATTATGAACGGGATGACACAGGAGACAATATATCCGAAAAAAATGATTATTATTGTGAATTAACCGGTTTGTATTGGATATGGAAAAATTGCAATTGTGACAATGTTGGAATTTGCCATTACCGAAGATATTACTCAGATGATGATGCAGAGAGGATACTTTATCAGGATGAATACGAGGAATTATTAAAAAAATATGACATAATCATTCCCAGGACAACATACACATCAATGCCGACTTATCCTTTTTTTTCAATTAGTCATAAATCGCCTGCATTGAATATAAGCAGGAATTATATAGCAGAAAATTGCCCGTCATATCTTGAGTCGTTTGAATGGAATATGAACAAGTATTTCTTTAGTGGATGTAACATGCTTGTTACAAAGAAAGCTTTATTTGATAAATATTGCGAATGGTTGTTTCCTTTGTTGTTTTGCGTCGAAAAAGAGTTGAGACCGGATGAGATAAAAGACAGTTATCAGAGACGTGTAATGGGTTTTTTGTCAGAGCGGTTAATGAGAGTATGGCTCACTATGCAGGATGCACGGATAAAAGAAGTACGTATGGTGCAGACCGATGTACCGGGGGCGAAGATAACATATGGGAGTGACTAAGGGGAGAAAATATGGCATTGATAATGGACGAAGTTGGGTGGTTATATAGGCAGGTATTAGAGACAGGGGCAAGAAGAATAGCTGATATGGGGGCATTTTTAGCATTTTCAGGTTTGCTTTCCAGAAATTATCTGGATGCCTCATTGGATGAAAGTTTACAGATCGATACCTGGGAGCAGGAAGAGTTTCGGATTTTTCCTGCGCAGAGACATATTTACAATAGGATTTACAGTAGAGATTTATATCCCGACGAGATATATGATCAAATTTTTTATTTTTTTTCTGATAGGGAAAAGAAGGTTTCGGATGCTACATTGAAATGGGGATGGAGTCATGGGAAAAAATTGCTTTTTCCCAGAGAATTCATTATGTCAGAAGAACTGTATAAATGTGATTTTTTTGATGGTATAGAGGAATACAAATATAAATGTGAAGAATTTTGGAGTATAAACATACAGAAAAGTCTGACACAGAAAGTATTTGAGCTTTTTAATGCCGGTCGATACGAAGATGCTATGATATGGCTAAATAAATACAAGGGCATTGTAAGGGAAGATATGACGCTTCTAAAACTTGGCATCGCGATCAGTTCATCTATAGATGAGATTGAGATGATGTGGAAGTATGTGGGATATGCATATTCGATAGACTCAAATGATACGGAATTATCAGAATTGTATAGCAGTATCAGGTAAAGAGGGGAAAGTATGAATAAGGAAGTATATCATGAAATCCGCGAAGAAATAATTGGACAAAAAAATATACTTGAACGTATAAATAAATTAATACATGGCATTTCTTCGGACGAAGGGATAGTAAAGTTAGAGAGCATAGAGGCATCCTTTGAATTCTTTATTCAAAGAATGTTTTTTGCATTCAGGAGTGAAAAGGATGTCATTTCTCTTTTGGAAAAAATACTTATAAAAGCAAAAAAATGGGAAAAAGCAGTAAATATAACAGAGAGAGAAGAATATGATTCATTCATAGATAATTATTTTTCAGAAATCATTAAGGCTATTAATGATGTAATAATAGCCGCAGACAATATCTCTCATAATAACGACATTTTAGGACTGGTTCTCATAGAAAAAAATGAAGGAAGATATCTTCCGGAGTGGATTGAGTATCACAAGGCAGTAGGAATTTCCAGATTCTTTATTTATGACAATGGAAGTACCGATAATACCAGACAGGTTCTGCAGCAATATATTGATGAAGGAATTGTCACGTATAGCTGGTGCCCCGGAGAAGCGCTTCAATATCCGGCATATGCAGATGCTCTTGACAGATTCAGGTATGAAGTGAAATACATGGGATTCATCGATACGGATGAGTTTATTTTGCCTGTAAAAGGAGATAACGTTCCGGTACTGGTGGAAGAATTATTTAATAAACATAAAGATGCCGGTGGGATAGTTGTGAGTTGGAGGATTTTTGGTTCGGAGGGGCGCATAAAAGATGATGGAAAGCCTGTCATAGGGACTTTTTTTCATCGTGCAGAGAATTCATTTTGGCAGCATCAGCATATAAAGAGTATATGTAATCCGCGGATAACAGTAACACCTCTTGGACCACACCATTTTGAGTATCTTCCGGGGTATTATGCATTTAATGAGAGAGGAACAAAAATAGATGGTCCCTATGATCTTTCTGGAGAAGATCAGGATTGTGCAATGCTTCAGATCAATCACTATTATGTGAAGTCAAGGGAATATTACTACAAGGTAAAGATGAAACGAGGATTTGCTGATTTTACCGGTTCTACATATGAAGATACATATTTTGACATAAATGACAGAAATGAGATTGAAGACAGCAGAATGCTTAGATTTCTCCCTATAGTTCGGCAAAATCTTGTAGAGAGGGGACTTTTGAATGAATGATCACAAGATAGCTTTTATCATTGCGACAAATGATGACCAATACCTGCGAGAATGTTCTTATTATATTAATTGTCTGCGTATTCCGGATGGTTTTGAGACTGACATCATCACGATACGTGAGGCTAAAAGTATCTGTGAAGCCTATAATGCCGGAATGCATTCATCTGATGCCCTGTACAAGGTCTATCTTCATCAGGATGTCTTTATCCTCAACAGTAATTTTATCCAGGATACGATTGATGCATTTTCATTGGACGAAAATGTTGGTCTGCTCGGAATAATCGGCGCAAAGATGCTTCCGACTGATGCAAATGCATATAATTGCTGGGATGTCGGAGGCACATTGATCTTTAATGGTGAAGATGGCGGTATCAGCATGCACGAAAATGAAGAAGGGCTGAATTATGTATCCGCAATAGATGGCATGTTGATGATCACAAACAGAGATGTCGAATGGAGAGGAGATGTCTTTGACGGTTGGGATTTCTATGATCTGTCGCATAGTATGGAATTCACTGATAGTGGATACAAAATAGCAGTTCCATACCAGAAAAGTCCTTGGTGCTTTCATGATGTAGGTCATTTGGGACTTGACAGATATGAGCATTATCGCAGGACTTTTTGTGAGACCTACGGAGAAAAATATGGTTTTGATACGCGTTGTGATCGAAGTGATCCTTTTATAGAAGAGTATAAAAAAAATAAAGATGCTGCCCGAAAAATGTCTGAATTGATCTATAGAGATATGAAACATGGCAGATTAAAAAGAGCACTTGAAAAATATCCGTATATAAAGCTGTGTCGTGTGCATAATGATAATGATCAAGATATCCTAAGGGAACTTTTGATAATTCATAGAAATGAAGTAAATGAAAAAAGTATTACATTTTGGGCAAGAGGCAGTGAATATGAGGAAGTACGGGAAAAATACATAAATATACGATTCTTGCTTTACAGAGCTCAGTTTGATCGTCCGGTAGATGATTATGTTCCTGAGTTAAGATCAGGAATTATTAGTCAGGAATATACAGTTGCCGCGATCATGAGCGCGATAGATAAATACATATTAGACAAGACAAAGGTATACGAACGCCTGCTTTCAGAGGGGCTGCCGATAGGAAAGAGAGAAGAAAGGAAAAACTTTATCTGTCCTGTCTGTGGAAATAAAGAAAGTGTATTGACTTTTGCAAATTCAAATAAAAACGTAAGAAAAAAACATACTTTTTCATGGTGGACCGCTGCGTATACAGGAGAGTCAGAAAAAGAAGTGCACTGTGCTTCTTGTGGAGCTTCTCTATACGAGCGGATTGCTGCGCTTCTTATAAAAAGTCTTTCGGATAGGGACGACCAAAGAGTTGCCTTGCTGTCGTATTCGCCAATTTTGAGACAGTGGGTTTGTACACAGGATAGAATAGCTGAGTTTATCACGCTGGAGAGCTATGTTTCAGGGCAGCATGAAGCAGATGAACTTAGGGAGTTTTTTACACTTGATACTGAAAGCTGTGATGTGATCGTTATGTTTGATACATTCAACAGATTTGAAGATGATATCACAGCCATGCGTGAACTCAATAGAATACTGAAAAAAGATGGATTTCTGATAGTTTTAAATAGTATTGGTATAGGAGTCACAGAGACGCTGGAGTATGCACCGATTGATGCGGAAGAAAGGATGCTGCACTGGGCGGTGTTTGGTGGCGAGCACAACAGAAGGTGTTATGCATCCTATGACCTCATTGACAGATTGATTGATAATGGGTTTTATGTTGGAATGATCGATAATAAATATCTGTCAGATGATCTGGCAATGAATGTTGCACTTCCGAATACATTTAAGGCTTATATATGTACAAAGGATCCTGAAATAAGAGTCGGAGTACCGCAAAATAAGGCTGTTTTTGATGGTCGGAAAAAAGTGAGCTTTATATTATTGTCAAATGGAAATCCGGATGAGTTGAAAAAAACTATTGAGGATATCAGAAATCAGATATATCCGACGACGGAGATAGTTGTAGTTGCGGATATGTTAACAGAGGAAGAGAAAGAAATCATTGATAAATCATATGATGAAAAAATCTGTCTAGTGGAACTTGGTGGATCAAGCAGGTCACAAAGGAATAATGCCGGAATAGAAAAAACGGATGGTGAATATCTGGTATTTACCACAGCCGGAGTTTCATATGATCAGAATTTTGTATATAGTGCGGCAGCACTTCTGGAATCTGACAATAATACTGAATTTGTATATGCAGATGAAAGACGTAAGGAAAAAATTATGGGAGCGGCGCGGATATGGCCGGAGGTTGATATAGATAAGAGCAGGACGTCAGGTGATATTTTTTATGAAATTGCAAAATCATCTTATCCGGCACTTTCAACCGTCGTGATAAGAAGGAATAGTATTTATTCTCGCGGCAAATTTGATGAAGGATTAGGTAATGCAGGTGAAAAAGATTTTTTGCTAAGACTCATTGATGGCAGAAAGGCAGCGGAAATTCCGAAGGTGCTGGTGACGTCTGTGGTTGATAGGGACAATCCCTTTGAAGACATTGGGGATCGCATAAATGAATTGTTGAAAATATGCTCAGAATTTGATCTTGCCAAGAGAAATAAAGAAGTTTATTTCAGTGTCATTCGATCAGCAGTATCGATAGTAGGAGGGTATAGCGGTACAGATCGCAATGACATAACCGGAAAAATATACGAAAGAGTAAAAGCAGATGAGTTTTTTAATGAAACGGATTTATGTAATTTTCGTCGATCTCTTGGATTGTGAAGCTTCGTATTATAAGTAGGAAATAAAGAATGAATGACAAAAAAGTTGCTTTTATAATCTGTTCAAATGATCAGCAGTATTTAGATGAATGCACAGTATATATCAGGTCGCTGATAGTTCCACCGGGAATTACTATTGAAATAATTCCTATAATAGGCGCGAAAAGTATGTGCGCGGGATATAATACCGGGATGCGTTCCACAGATGCCAAATATAAAGTTTATCTTCATCAGGATGTATTTATAATAAACAGAAATTTTATTACAGATATCATAAAAATTTTCTGTGAGGATGAAAATATAGGAATGCTGGGGGTAGCAGGTAGTACAGATCTTCCGGCAGACGCAAAGTGTCATTTCTGCTGGGATAGAGGCGTAGTATATGAGTGTTACGGTTACGTAGTTCGACTGGCTGATTCAGGATTTAATAAACTTAGTTACGTATGGGCAGTGGACGGATTATTGATAGCTACAAGTAAAGATCTAACCTGGCGGGAGGACAGGTTTGATGGTTGGGATTTTTATGACATATCTCAGGCGATGGAATTCATGGAAGCAGGCTATAAGATTGCGGTCCCCTATCAGGAGCACTCTTGGACTTTTCATGACAATGGGATACTGAATTATGAAAACTACGACAAGTATAGAAAGATCTTTTGTGAGACATATTCAAGATATTTTGAATATAGTGAGAGCGAAGACCATAGAGAGAAGAATGATGAATATAAAAAAGATCTGATATCCATTAGAAATATCATGCCTGAAATGAGGAGACTCTTTGACACAGGACGGTATATGGAGGCGGTTGGATTTGTATCTGAGTGGCATGCATATAAAAACAAGGATAATGATCTATTTTCTTTATATGTGATCGCAGCAATCATATCGGAGGAATTGAAAGCCGGAAAGAAATGTCTTGGAAAAGAAGGACGGGATGCGGATGCACTCATATATGAGTATCAAAAATTACGATTCATGCTGATACGGCTTGCATTTGATATTGAACCTGAAATAGCACCGAAGATACTTATTGAAAGAGGAGATATATCCGAAGAGGCGATCAACATATTGATGGATATTGTGATATACGATGATTATAGAACCAAGGTCAAAGAAAAAATCAAAAATTTGCGATAAGGATGTTTATCATGGTGCATACGGAATTAAAGGATTTGAGATTTGATTCGACATACTTTTTTGATGAAGTACGTGAGGGCTTTTTTGTGCCTTCCATGATGAAGAGGTATTGGGCTTGTGAACTTAAAGTCCTAAGAGAAATAGATCGTGTGTGCAGAAAACATAATATACAGTGGTATGCGGATTGTGGAACCCTTTTGGGAGCTGTGAGGCATGGAGGATTCATCCCTTGGGATGATGACATGGATATATGTATGCTGAGACATGACTGGATCAGATTTTTTGAGGTGGCAGAGGAGGAACTTCCAAAAGAATACTGGATAAGAAATCCACTTAAAGAGAATGAAAATGAAGAACCTGTTGGAAAGGTTATCAGCGGACATGCCATTAATTTTAATGAGGGACATCTGAGAGAGTACTATGGATGTCCATATGCCATAGGAATTGATATATTTCCGCTGGATGGGGTATCAAGGGATAAGAAAAGTGAAGATGAACGCAGACATATGATAAAGACCATATGGGATGCAAAAAATCTCATAGAGGCCGGGCGTATGGATACATACGACTGCAGGAGAATTTTGGCTGATATAGAGAGACGGAATCACATTATATTGCACAGAAAGGGAGATATAATAAGTGAACTTTTATTTCTCATGTGGAAATTCTTCTGTATGTATCCGTCTGATAAGGCAGAATCTGTAGCAATGATGCCATTTTGGGTTGCGAATCATGACCACATATATAGTCGTAAACTTTTTGACGATGTGATAATGCTCCCATTTGAAAATGTATATATTCCGGTACCGGCATATTATGAGGAAGTTCTTCAGATAGAATACGGTAATTTTATGGAAATTCGCAAGGATGGTGGAATACACAGATATCCGGTGTACACAGATCAGGAAGAAATTCTTGCGAAAAGCAACGGGGAAAATCCCTTTAGATATACACTTGATAAAAAAATACAATTACCGGAGAGAAGAAATGAAGATCTTAGTCATCAATGTGCAGAATTAATCGATGCCATCGTAGAAGCACATGGTCAGATCAGAAATATATCAAAATCGGAAAATATAAATCTTGTGCTGAAACTTTTAGAAGGATGTCAAAATCTGGCAATAAATCTCGGAACAATGCTCGAAAAATATGTTCGGGGAAACGAAGAAGCAGTACATATGCTGGAAGAGTATTGTGAATATGTATACCAATGTGGTGAAGATTTAAGAGAAGAACGTATTTTAATGCTTGAAAGGCAGATTGAAAATGTTCGTAGGAAAGTTGATGAGGTGTTAAGGAAGAAAAAAGAAAAAGTACTATTTTTATCATTCAGGAGTTCATGGTGGAAATGTTTGGAAGCTTCGTATAAAAAATATGTTTCAAGACCGGATACTGAAGTCAGTGTGATTTCGGTTCCGTATTATTCGGGAGATGGGCTGGCACATATAAAAGGTGTGATATGTGACGAAAAAAATCATTTGCCGGAGGATGTCGAGGTCACAGATATAAATGCATATGACTTTGATAAAAATCATCCTGACATCATATATACGGATTATCCCTACGATGGATACTGTACGACAATGGACGTAGCGCCTTTCTTTTATTCTGAGAATTTAAGGAAATACACAAATAAACTTGTATATGTACCACCTTTTGAATGTATGGATCCTGTGAGTGATACTGATAGAGGATGCATAACTATGAAGCTGCTCATTGAACAACCGGCGATAGTATATGCGGACGAAGTAGAAGTAGATTCAGAAGTTAAAAAGAAATTGTATGTTGAGTATCTGACAGAGCTTTCCGGCAGACAGGAGTATTGGGAAGAAAAGATCAAAGTAAGACAGCAGGAAGAAAAAAAGCAATTTTTAGAAGATAAAGGTTTTTCAGAAGAATGGAATAAAAAGATAGCAGGAAGAAAGGTATTGATTTTTAGATATTCAGCATCGTATTTGCTTCAATACGGGAAGAAGGCATTGAAAAAGCTTAGCGATTCGGTGGCAACCATTAGTGAAGCATCAGAAAAAATAGCATGTATCATTTCACCGGAAACGGGGATAGATATGGTTGAAAAGATAGACCGTGAGCTATGGAAACAATATTGTGATCTATTTGACGTTATAAGATCGGATGAAGATATCATTTTTGACGAAAGTAGAGAAGTTGACAGTCATATAAATAAATTGAATGCATATTATGGCTGCGCAGGAAATCTCGCACACAGATGCAGAAATGCAGGGATACCGGTGATGCTGATGAGTGCTGCTGAATAAAAAATTCAAAGCAGTGATTTCGGGCGTGATACATGAGAAATGCAGAACAAATTTTAAGGGAGTAGGTGTAATGGACAAGTGCAAAGTTGCCTTTATCGTTTGTTGGAAAGAGACTGTATACTTGCGGGAATGTCTTAAATATTTGGAGCGGATACGTGTACCGCTTAACTGCGAAACTGATGTTATCACGATAGGTGAAGCAGATAGTATTTATGCTGCATATAATGCTGCGATGGAATCATCTGATGCAGATATAAAGGTTTATTTAAGAGAGTATGTCTTTATACATTCGACGAAATTTATAGAAGATATACTTCAGATTTTTAATGATCATCCTGAATTAAAGATGCTTGGAACGTCTAAAGATGCTGAAAAACCAGAAATAAAAGAGGCTTCGATCGTCGATGAAGCAATGATCATTACGAGGGAAGATGTAAAATGGCGGGAAGATTTATTTACCGGATACACATATTATGCAGAGTCTGAATGTATGGAATTCCGGATAAAAGGATTCAAAATAGGTGCTGTATCTGATCCGGAGAGGTGGTATCTGCGAGCATATTATCAAGAATGGTCTGATTCCGGTCGGAAGAAAAATGCAAAGGTATTCTCAGAAAACTATAATATGCCTTCTGAAGCTGAAATATCAATGGCGAGTGGATTGATCAGCAGGCTGAGAGATATACGGAACAGAGAATTGCCACAGATATTATATTTGCTGGACAAAGGAGACATTAAAGAGGGTTCACGCAGACTGAAAGAAATATCGAAGCTCAGAGAGTATGATTTATTGGTGAGTTGCCTGGTCTCATATGTGGAAACAAAAGAGCTCGAAGCAAAAATAGAAATAAGTAGTTTTTCTAAGTGTAAAAATGTCGATGAGATTGTTAAGAGAGTATTTGAAATACTGTTTCTGGGGTATGAGATTATTTCCGGGACAGGGAGGGAGAAGTTTATTTCAGAGTACGATGGGGGAAAGCTTTCTCTGGAAGCAATGGCATTGATATTTAGAAATGACCCGGAGAATTCGAATAAACTAAAGAAAAGCATCAGAGAACTATTTTTAGAGCGATACAAAGATGAGATGCTGTGGCTTGGAATATGTTCTTTGTATATGTGTGAAAATACAGAAATAGTCAGATTGAAAGAAGAGTATGGAAATAAAGCAGAAATCGAAAGCAGAGACAGGGCACATGTACATGAGGTGTATTTTAATAGATATTACAGGAACAAAATAATATCTAATTGGTTTAATGGAAAGTGCGCAGTGTATACGTGCATCACAGGAGGGTATGATCAATTAAATGAGCCGGAAGTAGTGAATCCGGAGTGGGATTACATATGTTTTACAGACAATAATTCTATGAAGTCTGAACATTGGATAATAGTAGTCATAGATAATGTTGAAAAACTAACTGAACTTCAGTTGGCGCGCAAGGTAAAAATGGAGCCCTCGGAGTATCTGAAGGAATACGATTATACTATTTGGGTGGATGGTAAGATGAGAATTACCGGACCACTACAAAATATTATTATCAGATACGGTAGAGACAGCAGTATGTTGTGCTTTTCACATCCTAGGAGGGATACCATAGCGCAGGAGGCTGCAGCATTAATTTACAATAAGAAAGCAGAAGCAGGAACATTGCAGAAGCAGATTGAAAAATATAAGGAAGATGGTTACCCGGATGACATTGGATTATGTGATACAGCTTGTCTCGTGAGATCAAATCACGATCCGAAGCTAAATACGGTAATGAGAGACTGGTTCAAAGAAATAATGACAGAAAGTGCTCGTGATCAGATGAGTTTAGGATATGTATGCTGGAAAAACAATTATCAGTATGATATATGTGATCTTTCTATATATGATAATGAATTTTTGTCTGTAAGGGATCATTTGAGACGGTAATAATGGTACGCATCTGTTTAACGATGCATTGATGGCAGATGCTTATTTTAGAAATTATGATTTTTAGACTCATTTGATGCCGGGGATAGAGGGCAGGTTATACCATATATAAATCTTGTGTGTGAAGAAAATGAATAAAAGATAATTAAAGAGAGACAATTATTGGATGGGGCAAAGATAATTTTTTTTTTTGAGGGGATGAAAATGAAAACAGTTTATACATGTTTTTGTACAGACTATATTCATGAAGGTCATTTAAACATAATAAAAGAGGCACAAAAGCTGGGGGAAGTAACAGTCGGAGTTTTATCTGATGAGCAGATGATCAAGTATAATAGCTTCCCTCTGAAATCTACTGCTGAGCGCGTTAAGATGTGCAAAAAAATTCCAGGTGTTGCGAATGTTATTGTCCAAAAAGAAATAATGTACGATAAGGTCATTCAGGAATTGAGACCGGATTATATAGTACATGGCGATAACTGGGAATCAGAATCAATGCAGGCTATACGCCAAAATATTCTTGAAACCACCAATAAATATGGTGGACGTCTTATTGATATACCCTATTCATATAACGAAAATATAGCACGTATTCAAAAGCAGATGAAGGAAAAATTGTCTATTCCCGAACTTAGGCGAGGGAGACTGAGAAAACTCTTAAAACTTGCACCGATTGTAAAAGCATGTGAAGTTCATAATGGCCTTACCGGACTCATAGTTGAGAAAACTGTAGTCGCTGATGGCGGAGCAATAGATCAGTTTGATGCTATGTGGATCAGTTCATTATGCGACAGTACTGCAAAGGGAAAGCCGGATATTGAATTGGTTGAAATGACAAGCCGATTCCGTACAGTCGATGATGTAATGGAAGTGACAACCAAACCGATTATTTTTGATGGTGATACTGGAGGCTTTATTGAGCATTTTGTGTATAATGTTCGTTCACTTGAAAGAATGGGAGTTTCGGCGGTTATTATAGAAGATAAGACAGGACTTAAGAAAAACAGTTTGTTTGGAAATGATGTAGTCCAGACGCAGGATACTATTGAGCACTTTTGTCAAAAGATCAAGGCAGGGAAAGAAGCGCAGTTATCGGAAGATTTTATGATCATCGCGAGAATAGAATCTTTGATACTTGAGCGAGGAATGGATGATGCATTAGAAAGAGCATATGCATTTCGTGATGCCGGTGCTGACGGGATAATGATTCACAGTCGGAAAACGAATCCGGATGAGATTTTTGAATTTTGCGATAAGTTTAGAAAGACAGATAAGAAAACTCCTATTGTGGTTGTTCCGAGTTCATATAATACTGTAACTGAGACGGAGCTGATAAGTCATGGAGCGAATATAGTGATCTATGCGAATCAGCTTTTACGTGCTGCGTTCCCTGCAATGGAAAATGCGGCAAAGAGTATCTTGCGAAATCATAGGGCGTATGAAATTGATAACGCGCTTATGCCGATAAAGCAGATCATAACGCTTATTGACGAGATATAGGTTTGATGGAGATCATATGGGGAGCTTGATTCAATTTGAAAAAGAATGGTTCGAGGCGGAAGAAATAGGTGGATTCAGGATAAATACTATGATGAAGCGCTATTGGGCAGCGGAACTGGAAGTTTTGGTTCGCATAGATGCACTTTGCATGGAACTTGGTGTGCAATATTTTGCAAATTGGGGGACACTTCTCGGAGCAGTGAGACATGGTAGTTTTATCCCCTGGGATGATGATATAGACATTACGATGTTTAGAAAAGATTATGAGATTTTTGCTGCCGCTGCAAGAGAAGGAAGGCTTTGGGATGGCTTGATAATTAAAGAAGATCATTTGGATGCAGATTATGAAAATCTGGTAAGTCGTGTGGTAAATAGCTTGGAACTGAGCACGGATGACGAAAGAATGGAAACATATCATGGGTGTCCATACATTTTAGGAGTGGATATCGATGTTTTGGATGATATGGCATCGAATGACGAACTAGATAAAGAACAAAGAGAACAGATGGGTGTAGCATTAAAAGCGCTGGAAGTATTCAGAAATATTGAAAATGGAAAAGAGGATGCTTCAAAAATTGATGAAACGATAAGCCGGGTAAAAAATGTTACAGGCACAGCTCTTGAAAAAACACGTTCTCTAAAAATGCAAATGCATGAGCTTATACATGAGATCTGTAAAAAATATGACGACAGTAATAGTACGTATGCTACATATCCGTGTTTAAGATTGATAAGTAGAGAATATAACCAAATATACGAAAAGGCGCGATTTGAGGATCTGATCAGGATACCGTTTGGACCGATAACAGTTCCTGTTCCGAGGCATTTTCATGAATACCTCAGAAGTTCTTATGGAGACACTTATATGACACCGATAATATGCAGGAACATGCATGATTATCCATTATATAAGGATCAGGAAGAAGTATTGAAACAGGAATTAATAAAGAGAAAACTCTCCGGGAAGATGTTCGATATCGAAACAGGCTACTGAAATTTAATTCGATAAATCTGGATAATTTACATGTTTTGATCAACTAAAAAGGGCTTCACCCAGATGATCGATCATCTAGAGTGACGGCCTTTACTGTAAGGGGCAAGGAGCTATGAAAACGATGGAAATACTGGATAAATTTCTTCTTCAGGAAGAAAGAAACGGATTTACAGTAAATGAGGTCATGAAACGCTCCTGGGCAGCTTATATAGAAATACTTGATGACATCATAGAAATATGCAATAAACATTCTCTTAAGCTGTTTGCAAGTTATGGGACATTGCTCGGTGCAGTGAGAGAACATGGATTTATCCCATGGGACGATGATGTTGATGTAGGTCTTGTCGGCATGGATTATGTGAATTTTTTGGAAATCCTGTCAAAGGAATATGGTGATAAATACACCATTCTTAATCCGTATACCAGAACATGGTACAGTATGAATTTTACTCATATTACAAATGCTCCCAGAACTTCTTTTAAGAGAGAAGATATCAGAAGATGGCACGGCTGCCCTTTTGTGACAGGACTGGATGTATATCCGTATTATTATGTTCCGAGAAATGAAAGTGATGAGAGATTCATTTTGAATCTGCTTGGCAAGATCGACGACACTATTGCAATGAACAGAGAGCTGATGTCGATGGTGGACGGCAGCAGGATCGTTGCAGACAACAATGTTATCGGTAAAGAAGTAGCGCTAAAACTTATAGAACTTCAGCGGGAAACGGGATATGAGTTTAGTAATGACCGGCCGATAGAAAACCAGCTTGAGATTTTATATGATCAGGTCTGTCGTATCACACCTGAAGAAGATGCCGATTTTGTGGTCCGATATGATGAATATTTCAAGGACAGAACCAGAAAGATACCAAAGGATCATTTTGAAAAAACATTATTAAAATCATTTGAATATATTTCTATACCGGTACCGATTGGATATGATGCAATACTGACCGATCGCTTTGGACATGATTATATCATGCCACGAAATATAGGAGCAGCCCATGATTATCCATATTATTCAAAACAGCTAAAGGATGAGAAGTATTACAGGGAAGAATTAGAAAGCGAAAAAAGACCACGATATGGATCAGTTGAAATCAAGCGTAGTCCGCGCAAAAAAAATGTGCTTTACCATACCGGGATGAGAGAAATGCTTATTCATTGTGAAAAAGCACCTGAGAAGATAAAAAGTGTTCTTAGGTCTTTTTCGATAAATGAAGAATATGAATTATGGTGGATGCCTGACGTTTTTTTGAAAAATGATGATATAGCGCTTGATGAAGTGGCACCTGATCTCATGAAACAGTATGAATCCATAATACATGATTTTATCGAAAAGGGATGCAATGTTTGTGACATAGGAACAGACATTGGAAAAGCGATCAATGAATGTGATGAATACTATGGTGATCCCGGTGTAATAGCAGATAGTTTCAGAGAAGCAGGAAAGAAAACTACGATCCAAAACTATTCAGTAATGGGAATTGAAGCAGATGAAAAATATAGAATCGATGAAGATATAGAAGAAGCAGGTACGATCGTTAAAAGTATCGATGATGAAATACCGGATGTTCCGGAAGAATGGAAAAAAAATCTTTATCGTTCTGATGGCAGTCGGAAAAAGATCATTCTTTTCATTACAACGCTAAGTGTATTGTATCATTATAAAGAAAAGACAATAGACAAATGGAAGAGTGTAATAAAAATTTTTAGAGAGAAGACAAATGATATTGCGTTGATCTGGAAATGTGAGCCAATCTTGTCAGATGTTAAACCATTGCTTGGGAGTAAACTTGTTCAGGATTTTGATGACCTTGTAAACTTATTCCGGAAAGAACAGGTGGGAATTCTGATCGAAGGGGAGGCTGACCATGTGGTTTCGTTAGTCGATGCAATATATGGTGATAGTGATGCTTTGATGCGAAAAGCGATAGAAAGTAAGATCCCTGTTATGATAGAGAATCCGGAAATCATTTGATGTATATAAAGCAGGTAATCAAGCATTAGGAGGAACACAGCTGTATGGGATTTGACACAGATTTTCTCAGAGATGAAGTAAGGTGTGGATTTTATATTCCAACAGCTATCAAGCAGGCCTGGGCTGCAGCATTAGAAGTTTTGTCTGAAATTGACAGGATCTGTGAGAAGCATGATATTACATATTTTGCAGACTGGGGAACATTGCTCGGAGCGGTGAGACATGGTGGGTTTGTGCCATGGGATGATGATCTGGATATAGGAATGAAACGGTCTGACTATGAAAAATTTCGATCTGTAGCAGACGCGGAACTCCCGGATAATTATGTATTTCATGACTATGAAAGGAAGAATGATCACTGGGAATTTATAGTCAGAGTCGTGAATAACGAGAAAATGTGCTTTGATGAGCGGTATCTTAGAGAGCACAATAACTTTCCATGGCTTGTTGGAACAGATATATTTGTTAAGGACTATCTGTATCCATCTGATGATATGGAAAAAGAACGTGATAAAGAAGTAATGAAATTATATACCGTAGCTCAGATGGTGATCGGAGGAAAAGCAGACAATCGGGTTATCTCCGCTCAATTGTATGAGATAAATAAAAAGTATGGAACGAGCTTAAGTGCTGCTGAGAACAGTACAGAACTTGCAGTTAAATTGTATCGATTGGCAGAGCAGCAGATGTCAAGGGTGAAAGATAATGAAAGCAGGAAGATCGGACAGATATTTCCGTGGGTTGTTAAAAATGGAACTTCTATAGGAGAAGATAAAGAATTATATGAAAAGATCATAAGAATTCCCTTTGAAAATACCACGATTCCGGTTCCGGTAAGTTATGGGAAGATTTTAACAAAAAGGTATGGTGATTTTAATCAGATAAGAAAGGTTTGGACCGGACATGGGTATCCATTTTTTGAGGGTCAAAAAAAAGAAATGGAGGAATTAAGCGGTGAAAAACTTCCGGACTTTTGTTTTCGACGAGAAATGCTGTCTCGACCTGCTGTGGATCTTTCGGCATCGCTAAAAAATACAGTAAGAGAATGTGTAAATGCATTAAGAGAGTTGCTGGTAAATGCGGAAGATGCTGTATGTGGAAGAGTATATGATGACGCTTCAAAAGCACTGATCGAGGCGCAGCAGCTTACGATCGATCTGGGTACTTTGTTAGAGAATGTTAAGGGCGAGAATGCTCCTCATACTAAAAAGGTTGTAAAAGCTTTAGAAGAATTATGTGAGTTCATATGGCAGGATCATCTGAATCTTTCGGAAAATGGCAGTGATAAGCGTATTTCGTCTCGGGATGTTCTGGGAGAAGCAGAGAACATCATAGAAGCGAATATCATAAATAGACGAGAAATCCTTTTCCTTCCTGTCGGGCATACGGAATGGGAAGGATTCAGTGCTATTTATTATGAGGCATTAAATGAAAGCGATACAGATGTATATGTAGTACCGCTTCCGGTTTTAAGGAAAGATTACTTTGGAAATATAATCATGTCAGAGGAAGAGATAAATGTGGCAGCGGAGCTTGAGAAATATCCAAAAGATGTCTCGTTAACTGACTGGAGGACTTATGATCTTTCAATACATTGTCCGGATGTTGTTTATATTCAAAATCCTTACGATGAGACAAATCCGTGCCTCACAGTTCCGGCTGAATTTTATGCAGAAAATATCAGAAAGTATACCGGAGAAATGATATTCATTCCGTTTAAGAAAACCGATGAATTTGGATGTGACGATATAAATGATATCTACAATATGAAGCATTACGTAAAAGCGCCGGGAATAGTATATGCAGATAGGGTTTTGGTGCAATCAGAGAATATCAGAGAGCAGTATATCCGGTGTCTAACGGGCTTTGCGGGAGAAGATACAAAAAAATGTTGGGAAGATAAAATCAAGGTTGGAACTGCTGAAAGTAGTAATATGCCGATACAGCGTGAAGAAAAGAAAAAGATGCTGTATTGCATCGGTATAAATGAGTTAATGGAACACAGAGAAAAGCTTATCGACGCAGTCAATGATCGGATCAGACTGTTTTTAGAAAATAAAGAACGGATAAATAGCACCGTTTATCTATATCCAAATGACATTGATGAGTGGCGTGAAATCGATGAAGATCTTTCAGATAAGCTTCTGTCTATCATAAAGAAGGCAAAACTTGAGATGATAGCTGTGATGATTAAAGATGCTGAAATGGAAACCCGAAAATATGACGCGTACTATGGAAGTCCGTCACCCATGGTTTCAGCATTTGTATCTATGCATAAACCGATTATGATCTCAAATTATGATGTTATGGGGATGTAGCCGTTTTACAAACATCTTGAGGATTTGTTTATAAAGGGGGATGTATGAATACTAAGGATACTGAATTAATTGCCCAAAATATAGCGCGTGATATGGAAAATCCTGAGAATTATTTAAAATTGGCGGATCATTATCTTGATAGTAATCCGGATCTGGCATATCTATCGTTACAGAATGCAAGTTTTTTTTCAGAATCAGAGAAGAAAGACTTGATAGATGCCACTATAAAGGAACTGTACAACAGCGGCATTGTCAGGGTTAATCCGGTGAGCTTTATCATAACCAGCTCCGGAAATCTAGATCATTTGAAGGGAACACTGGAAAGTATACGTATAACCTGTAGTCCGGATAGTTATGAAATACTGGTTGTTGGGAGATGCTCCGATTCTGAGATAGAGTATTTATCAAAGCAAAAAGATGTCAAGGTACTGAATGATACGGAAGATTGTAAAATGGCAGGATATATCAATAGAGGAATAAGAGAAGCTTCTGAAGGCTTTGATATCTTTTGGATAAATGCAGGAAATATACTTCTGCCTAATAGTTTATATTGCCTTAGGATGGCATTATATGATAATGACGAGGTTGGCGCTGTTTCACCTGTGGGTCACAGTTTTTTTGAAGCATCAATCCGTGATCTTAGGGAATGCATGGATTATGCGATGCGTGTCAATGTTCCTTCTTCTGAAAAGTGTGAAAGAACAGTTTGGCCATGGAATTCTCATTTATTGATAAAAAATGAAGCTATTATGAAAATTGGATTTCAGGATGAGATTTTTCATTCTGATAAATTTAGGACAGATGATGTATGTTTAAGAGTATTAGAAAATGGTAACTTCATAGAAGTTTGCCATAATAGTTTGATTTACGAAATAGTTGATGGTCAAAAAAATAATAACCCTGTTTGGGATTATTTGGAAAGGGAAGATGAAAAAAATTTTAAGGAAAAGTGGGGAGTTAGCGTAAACTATTATTCGAATACTGGTGATACATTGATGCAGTTTATCATGAAAGATCATCCAGATCATCAGGATGAGTTTAGTGTACTGGAGTGCGGATGTGGTGTAGGAACGGCAAATCTTCATTTGAAATATCTATATCCAAATGTACGAATATATGGAATAGAAATAGTTGAAAAAGCTGCTCGGATCGGAAAAATGAATTGTAATATCCGTCAAGGTAATGTAGAAAAAATCAGCCCTGATGAGTTAGAGGAAAAGATGGATTACATTATTTTTGGCGATGTAATAGAGCATTTGATCGATCCGTATGGAATGGTTAGAAAATGTCATGATATGTTAAAAAAAGGTGGAAAAATACTTGCAAGTATACCTAATATTATGCATTATTCTGTGATCATCCCATTATTAAAGGGGAGTTTTGTTTTTGAAGATGCCGGAATACGGGATTATACTCATCTTCATAATTGGACACTGGATAATATTTGCAGCATGTTTGACGAGTGTGATTATGAAATAGAGGAAATGCGCTTTACAATGGTAGATACAGATGATTGGAAGGAATTAATAAGAGAAGAAGATAAAAAGTGGTTCATACCGATATTAGAAAGTGATGAAACTGCACCTGAGCAGCAGTTTAGGGCATATCAATATTTAGTCTGTGCAAGAAGCAAGTTGTAAGTGGATGCAGAGGTGTAGAGTGGCGCAAGAAATGCTGAAAATATCAATATTGATTCTACCCTGCGCACGGGATAATGAGGATCTGATCCATGGAATCATGGATTCACAGACCTATGAAGATATCGAGTGGATCATTCCTGAAGATGGAGACACTTTATTTGATGAGATATATGCTTCAACAGGTGAATATGTATTGATCCTGGATTCGTGGTACATATGGTCAGCGGACACAGCAGAACGTCTTGTTTATCTCATGGAAAATGAAGGAAGAAATTCTGCAGGTATTATTGAACTCAGGTCACCCGAAGACAGGAAATATCATTCGGCTGATGCGATCCTTCCACCGTGTATTTTTAAGGGTGATGATATCCGTGCAAAAGAAACAAATGCAAGACGGCAGGTTCTTCTAATGAATGAGCTTACAATTGATGCCGTTGTAAAAGCATGGGAATCAGATGATAGAAAAATGGAACTGGCTCAGTGGTTTCTATTTTTCATGAAAAAATATGAGATTCCTGCAGAAGCCGGCGGCGACAATCTGATCTTACAGGATATTATCAATCTTTGTGATCTGTTGGAAGGGGAAGGAAGATTTAAGTTCTGCAGTTGGATCTGTTCAGAGTTATCAGAAATGATGGGCACTGATACGGATAGAAAACAGCGTTTAGAACGGCGGCTTGGGCTATGGAAACCTGAAATACTTTCTGATATAGAAACGCTTAATTCTGAGGGTTATTCAGTTTTTTTGTTAAAAAAACCAAGTGGAGAAACTTCCATTTATGCCTGCCTACCGAATGAGTATAAGGAGATATATCATAAGAAAACAGCGTTAATTATGATAGATATGGATAGAAACGGTCTGGAACTTATTCAGAATTCAATGGGGGCTGACAAGGTTATTACGATAGATGGTGAGACTATGTTCTACCTGACCCAATATCCTGACCTCTATGCAATGAATGATGTTCATAATCTTGTATTGATGTATGAGAAGTATGAAGGACAGAAACCTTCGAATATGGTTGAAGCTGCTTGCAACTGCATGGGGCTGTCGTATGATATCTATCCAAAATACTATCATATGAGGCCTGATAATGAAGAAAAGGTTGCTGAAGTATTTAATAGGGAAGCGTTGGTGAAAGGAAAGACAGTATTCCTTGTTCCATATGCAGGCACACTTGGAAACAAAATTGTTCCTGAAGAAATCTGGAAGGGAATAGTGGAATTATTATATAAGAACGGATATAAGGCTGTATTTAACTCAGAGGACGAAGTTGTTGCCGGTGTGCCGCATTTCTACATGGGGATCAGGGATACTGTGGAATTGATCCGGCTTTGCGGTCATGTGATCGGAGTCAGGACAGGACTTTTGGACGTTGCTTGTGCATTTACTAAGGCTGACATATTTGCAATTTATCCTAATGAATCCTGCCCTGTATGGACAGAAAGGGCCGACCTGTTTCAAGGATGTAGAAGCAGTGGAGGATTGATTTCAGTAAAGGCGTTAGAATACTACTCCCTTAGGAATATGTTTAAGAGGGACAATGTAACAGAGATCATATGTCCAATAAATATCGATGACCTATACCATGAGATAGGACAATTTCTATGAAGATCATATTTCTTAATGGTGGACTCGCAAATCAGATTTTTCAATATATATTTTATCGATATGCAGAGATCAATCATCCCGGTGATGACTGGTATCTGGATGATTCGTTTTTCTATGTTCATGATGTCCATAACGGATATGAGTTAGAGAATGTATTTGGACTAAAGCCCAGGTTACTGAGTTGTGCTTTTGAACCGGATATATGGGATATTATGATCGGGCAAAAAAAGGATGGGAATAGTATTCCTGAAATCTTAAGGCAGAATGAATTAAATATATCCATGGTATCGGAAGCATCAAATTACACCCAGTGGAATCCATTTAATGGAAAGGTGTGGATGATCCCAAATGATGAGTTTCTGCCTGAAATCCTGACTCTTCCGGGAGACGTATACTATCACGGGTATTTGCTTTCAGGGATCTTCAATTAATGAGTCAATGCAGGAGAATGATAATAGGGAACAGTGCGTTTTCGTATCTGGCAGTATTATTAAATAAATCTGTCGTACGGATATTGAAGTTTCAAAAGCGTTTATTGTAATGAGGTCAGTTTAAGGAAAGGAGCCTGATAGATGAATTTCTATTTGAAATTAAACAGAGATACATTATCGACATACATAAATACAGCCCGTTGGATCAGTGTATTATCCGGAATAGAAACAGCAGATATTTTTTTCGGGAGTATTATATGAAAAATGTAAGGATTATTATTTTCTATTCAGATCTCCCTGATCTTAGATATTTTTATGACAGGCTGGTTGACTGTGCTAAGCAAAAAGGAATTGACTATCTTATAGCTGATGTACTTGATCCGGATTCATACGCAGCAGATAGACTTCTTGACTTTATAAAAGATGAGCCTGCAGTGATGTTTACATTTAATCAGTCAGGTATAGGACTGATTAATGAGGGTGAAAATTTCTGGAAGAAATATGGCATACCTGTTTACGATTTTACTGAGGATCATCCTCGTAATTTTGCGGATGCTCTGCTGCATCCAATGTGTGATATAAGCGTTTTTTCATTGGATTTAGATCATATTGCATTTATCGACAGGTTTTATCCTGAAATAAAAAGGAAGTATTTCCTTCCGAATGGAGGGACAAAAGTCAGCGGATTTAAATCATTTAAAGAACGTAGTATGAACGTATTGTATATGGGAGGATGTCAGAGAGAAGAGACTATTTTTCCTACAATAGAAGGTCTTCCAAATGGAGGATTATCTTTTTATCATGACACAATAGATATGATGAAGTATCAGCCGGATCTTACAACGGAAAAAGCAATTGACAGATACTTTTCAGATCATTCATATGCCATTTCTGAGGATGATATATTAAAACTAAATCTGATCCCGGCAGGATTTATTGAAAGGCAGGTAAGGAGATATTTTAAGCTTATGGGAATGCATGCTCTTGACGATGCAGGAATTGATGTTGATATATATGGGTCTAACTGGGAAGATGAGGACAGACCTTTTAGTGACAGGATCCGGATGCATTCGAGAATCAGCAGCAGTGAATTAAACTGTATGATATGTGACGCCCGAATGTCTCTATGCTTCACGCCATGGTACAAGAGAGGGTGCAGTGAGAAGCAGTTTAATGCAATGTTAAATGGAGCTTTGTGTATCAGTGATAGGAATTCGTATCTTGATATTAACTATCGTGATGGCGAAAACATTGTATTTTTTGATCTTAACAATCCTGAACAGATGGCTGCTGACGCAGTCTGGCTTTTGGATCATCCGGATGCAGCGGAACAGATTGCATATAGAGGGTACGAAACTGCCATAAAATATGATACCTGGGAGAAAAGGTTTGATTCCATTATTGAATATATTAAACTGCGTCATGATATCTGAAAGAAATTAAGTATTTATATACACGGATCATAATGATAACTTCAGTGTATACTGCATCTGAAAAAACACACAAATGCAATTTTTTGTATGACATAATTATTTATGATGACAGGGTTAAAGTAAAGCAATTCGTGTCATTATATTGGGGCGAGTAGCAATGGGGGTATGATATGTGGTATGTGATCCAGGTAAGGACCGGAGAAGAGCAGAAGACGAAATTAATGCTGGATGAAAGGCTTGATCATGAGTATTACAAGGACTGCTTTATACCCTTGTATGAGAGTGTACGCCGCAGAAAAGACAGGTGTCTCATCATGATCCGTCGTCTTTTTCCCGGATATATTTTTATAGATACGGACTACCCGGTAGAAGTTCATAAAGCTTTGAAAAAAATACCTGATTTCACATCCCTGCTCGGCATCAGGGATGAGCCGGATAAAGAGAAGGTTTTTGTTCCAGTAAGCTCTGAGGATGAAGAATTCTTAGATAGTATCCTCGAAAACGGGATCATGCGGGTGAGCTATGTCCATTTATCCAAAACGAATCAGATAGACCAGGTATTTGGACCTCTTGAAAAATACCGGAAATACATAACGAAAATGGAATACCGTCACCGCTATGCAGTTGTAGAAGCGGAGATATTTGGAAAGGCGCGAAAATTGAACTTTGGTCTCTGGGGAGACGCAGATCCGAGGCTCCCATGGATAGAAGAGATAAAAGCCAGGCATAATTATGTATCAGGTAACGAAGACAGAAGAAAGGATAATAACACAGGAATATATCCCGGTGACCGGATAACTTATCAAGAGCTTTATGGAGACAGGATATTCACTGTTGATCAGGTGGATCCATCCCGCAGGATCATTCGCACTACGGTAGAAATGTTTGGATGCGTGAGAAAGATAGAAATGTATGTGGATGATGTGAGGGTGGTAAATGACGCCATGTGATGACGAGAAGATAGCATTTATTTGGTCGTACATGACAAGGACAAGGTACGTGAAAAGTTAAATGGGATGCTGGAGTGATTGTGCATGCGAGATATGTATCAAGGATAGAAGAGGGGGATTATGGGAGCATAAGATGAGTAAAGCTTGGGATGAATTAATAAATCAGATGGACGAGAGATATAAGGCCGGAGAAAAGATTTATATTCAGCTTCAAAACAATCGCCCGGATAATCTGGATATTCTTATAGCCCCCGCACATTTAGGAGATACCTTATGGGTAGCGGTTTATGCTGAGGCATACTGCAAACAAAATAATTGTGGGGTTATTATTGTTTGTATAGAAAATCACAGAAGTATCGCGGAACGTGCTGAGGGAGTTGATCAGATCATAACGCTGGACGAAGAACAAATGATTCAACTCTCCTTTTATATTATTGCTTCAGCTCGACAGAATACAGATCATATTCGATATTGTCACATGAATGAAGTCCTTTTGGTATGTAATGATTCATGTACAATAATGCACACGTTTGGAGATAGGATAAATGATATTTCCATGGGGGATATGGCCCGAGAGTATTTAGGATTGGATAGTGAGGTAAATCCGTCCCGGATAAGAATTGAAAAAGAGCCTGAGCCGGAACGAGAAAATAAATATAAAAATACGATTTTGATTGCTCCCATTGCAAGAACCTATACTAACATTTCGAAATCGTTTTGGGAAAAACTGGCCAATAGGCTTGTAAGTGCTGGATTCAGAGTATGCACAAATTATAATGGGTTTCCGGATGAATATATAATAGAGGGGACGGAACCTTTAGCGTTAACTATAGATGAAGTATTTCGGTGCAGTGATTCTTTTGCTGGAATAATAACTTATCGGAGTGGGTTGAGTGATCTGGTGAGTCAGACTGATGCGAGACTTACGGTCATATATCCGGAGAAAAATGCTTTTTCTGGAATCGAGTTAGAAGATAACGATATAAGACATGATGATGTAAGAGAGTTTGGAAGACGCGAGAATATTTGGAATTTTCAATGGAAAGAGGAAGATCATTTAATTGACAGAATTGTTGAAAATCATAGAAGCATTAGTGATGTGAATGATGATAGAAAAATAATCGTTACATTGACCAGCAGACCGGGAAGGATAGATACAGTTGCAGAAGTGATTTCTTCACTTAAAGCACAAACATTGATTCCGGACAGGATAGAGTTGTGGCTTACAGAGGAAGAATTTCCGGAAAAGTCGCAAATGCTCCCGGAAGAACTGATTTCCATGCAGGACGATATTTTTTGTATTTGTTGGGAAAGGGAAAATCTTAGATCATACACAAAATTGCTTCCAGCACTGAACGCGCATCCTGAAGATATATTGATAACAGTTGATGATGACATGATCTATGATTCTCGAATGGTTGAGAAACTAGTGATGTCTTGGAAAGAGCATTCATTAGATATTCATGCTCATAGGATTACCAAGTTCTTTTTATGCGATGATGAGTGGAGATGGACGATCGGTGGATTTGACTATTATGATACAGCAAGTGCTTTGAATATGCTGAATGGTTGTTCAGGTGTGTTATATCCGCCTCATAGTTTTAGAGATACGGTTTTGGATAGAGAAAGAATTCGCAAATTAGCCCCGACAAATGATGATATATGGTTTTGGGCAATGGGGGTATTAAATGGCAGAAAGGTACGTACAGTTAAAGATCATATTGTGGATTTCAATGTTATTTCAGAATCTCAAGATGAAATGACACTGTCGTTTGTAAATGAGGGAAATGATCACGAATTTCAAAAACAGCTTTTAAATGTATTCGACGCTTTTCCTGAATTTCCGGAGATTCTGAAGACGGAGTTTGAGAGATATTTTCCGAAGGAAGAAAAAGCTTGTTTAGAATCAGACAAGAAACAAGTTTTAGATATTCTTGGTAACGTATTTAGATTATCAGAAGTTGCGATCACGAAAAAAAGTGAGATGCTGTGGGATGAGATAGAGGAAAGCTGTGATGCCGTTATTGAATTTTTTTCACAGGTTTCAAAGGATGACTTGATCGATCATGCAATTATTACAGATTCAATAAAACAATATAAACAGGAGCTAAAGAAGGCTTTAAAATCAGTAAATTCGTTTGATCATATGAATTATCTTAGTCAGATTAGAAATAAGATAGAATATGCAATTTTATCAGAGTGGACACAAAATAGACGATTAACAGCGTTTACTGATGATGATGATCTCTTTAGAGAAGAATGCGGTAAAAACTTCAAAAAATACACTAAAGTTGCTCTTGGCAATGAATTAAAAACTCATCGGCAGCACTATGAAAAAATGTATATTTTAGGAGCAAGTGTAGAGGCTAAGGCATTTTATTCTGCGTGCTGTTAGGCAAATGTATCGCGGTATATCGATGATTTTTATACTGGGAATGCGGCAGGATGCTTTTTAGATAAAACGTATGTGAAAGATGGCGAGATTGATAAAGAAAACAGTGTTTTGATAATTGTTGGAAGGCAGACAGAGTGGAAAAGTATCGAAAAGACCGGATTTGGGGCTTGTTTTTGCATTGAATAACTGGTAATGGTCTAATTGGGGACGGGGTTACAGGTCCATGAGCCTGTAACCCCGTCCCTCTTAGACTACTAAAAGTTATAGTGGGTTATAATTTATTCCGAAAGTTATAGTAAGTTATAGTTGAGTTCAAAAGTTATATAGAGTTATAATAAGTTATAGATTTCTTTACGTCATGCTGAGGGAGGTTCTGATATGGTCTTAAATAATCCTTTCACTATAGCTTTTGGAAAACAGCCGCCGCAGTTTATTTCAAGACTGCAGCAAACGGAAACCATCATCAATTCTTTTAGGGCAGAAGTGCCAACAACACAGGTTTATATGCTTACCGGTGTTCGTGGTTCCGGAAAGACAGTTCTTCTTACAAATATAGCTAAGATAATGAGAGAACAAGATGATTGGATTGTCATAGAATTAAATCCTGAGTCAGACATGATTCATGGCTTTGCGTCAAAACTTTACTCGATTCCGAATCTTCAAAAACTTTTCGTTAAAGCCAGTTTGGACCTGTCCATGTTTGGAATCGGGCTTTCGATTGAAAAAAGTATGCCGGTTGCCAATCTGGAAAGTGGCATAGATCGTATGTTAACGGAACTTGATAAAAAAAATAAAAAAGTTCTAATTGAGATTGATGAAGTAACAAATAGCGAATACATGAGGGTGTTTGCGAGTGCTTTTCAAATATTTATGAGACAGGATCATAATGTCTTTCTTCTAATGACTGGTTTGTATGAGAATATTAATAATCTCCAAAATGAGAAATCACTTACATTTTTATACAGAGTACCAAAGATATTTTTATCCCCATTAAATATAGGGGCAATAGCGCGAAGTTATAAGGAAATCTTTGATATCAGCTACGATGATGCGTTACTTATGTCTAAAAAAACGCGTGGTTACCCATTTGCTTTTCAGGTATTAGGTTATCTAAAATGGGAAAACAAAGAAAAAAAGTTAGAAGAAATTCTACCGGTATATCAACAATATCTTGAAGAATATGTTTACGATAAGATTTACAGTGAATTATCGGTTGCTGAAAAGAAAATTCTTCTGCGCATTGCAAAAGAAAAGGATGAATACATCAAGGTAAAAGAAATACGAGATACACTAACAATGAATTCAAGTTTATTCTCAACCTATCGCGATAAACTAATTAAGAAGGGACTCATTGATGCAAGTCAATATGGATTTATGAGCCTGATGCTTCCGGGATTTGGTAGATTTGTTATAGAACATTCTTTTGAACTATAATAGTGATGAATTTAAGCAGGATAAATAGATTTTAGCGGGAATGACAGAGGATGCCATTCCTGTTTTTATGCGGCGTACGTTTATAATGAATCTGGTCGTACAAAACAAGAATAAGGTGCGTGAAAAGCTGAAAGGTATACAGGAGTGATTGAATGTACAAATAATTGCAAACCAGATTGTATACAGCATGGAAAAAAGTGCACAAATAAATAGAGTTTTATGACATAATATTATAAATAATACAATAATGAATACAGACTTATCTGACATAAGTCACTATATCATTTAGGGGAAAATGCAGAGGGGGCATGGAGATGATAAATAGAGCACAGGAAACGATTGTTTTTTGATTAAAAACGTTTTCTGTACTTTTTTATACGGATAAAAAGCATTCATTGCAATCAGGCGGTGAGTACCGATATTGCAAAAATGTGGACATACAGTAACAATGTCCGCATGTCATTCGGACATGCGGGATGGCGAAGCACGGTCAAAAGGCAATAGCACTTTACATCGGAGTCCACACATGGTATTATAATCAAGCATTTTAAATCATGTCTGGATTCTGGCATTCGCCGATAATTCCCGTGAAAAGAAAAATATATAGTGATATTGAATCTAAAGACCCATAGACAATTTACTTCTTAAATTCTTTATCCAGGCATATTTAATTGCAATATTAAATTAAATAAGGAGACAAGGATTTGTCAGAAGAACAAAGAGACCATCCGCTATATTCGGATACTGCGTATGATGACGCATTTAGAACAATGGAGTCAAGATGCGATGATCTTGTGATACCATTTGTTAATCATATGTTTGGAGAAAAGTATGATTCTACAGCGGTTTTAAAAAGACTTCGCAACGAACATTTTGTAGAACATGAAGATGAATCTACTGATAAAAGGATTACTGATTCATTTTTTGAGATTATTTTTCATGGGATAACGAAAAGATATCATCTTGAATGTGAGAGTAAGAAATATACCGGAGAAATATTAGTTAGAATCTTTGAATATGGTACTCAGATAGCGAAGGATGAAGAATCTGGTGACAAATATAAGAGGACTTTCATGTTTCCAAATTCAGGATTACTGCTCCTGAAAAAAGCAAAAGATGCGCCCGAGGCTGCAACTATAGAGATCATCTTACCAGATGGTAGAGAAGTCACATACCAAGTACCATTGGTTAAGATGTCTGATTATGATATCGATGTCATTTTTTCTAAAAGGTTGTATATGCTTTTGCCATTCTATATATTCAATTATGAGAATGAACTGGAAGATATCAATGACAGCGAAGAAAAGCTCGAGAAGATGTTTTCAGCGTATAAAGAGATTTATGACCGTCTTGATAAGGAGCTGGAACAAGACAATTTGTCCGAGATATCGTTCCATGCTATCATAAGATTGATCCATAAAGTAGCATATAAGTTCACAATGAAATGTGAAAATGTTCAGAAAAAGGTGGGTGATATCATGGGTGGCAAGGTATTGGATTTACCGGAATTTGTGGCATATGATCAGGCAAAGGCTGAAGGAAAGGCCGAAGGAAAAGCCGAAGAACGCGTAGAAAATATAAAGATTTTTGTCCGCGATAAGATAGAGGATGAAATTCCGACAGAAAAGATTATTGATAAACTCAAAAAGAACTACAATCTTTCAGTTAAAGAGGCGAAGCAATACATAGATCAGTGTATGGCAGAGATAAAGTAATAGAATAAAGTCGAAATCGGGAACTCTCAATGTAAGGTATTAAGATGGCTTACATTGGGAGTTTTTATATACAAAAAATTGAAAGCATAACAGTGACTGGCGCTGGAATGTTGAAAGGATAAGTTTGAAACAGAAGGATAGTGGATAGAGAGTATTATAGAGCAACATGAATAAGCCATCTTTCGGTGGCTTCAAAATTGAATATATACACAGCACCTAATCAGGAAGCCATACAAGGATCATCTTTTATGATATACCCTCGTTGCTTCAATAGATTAAGTGCCTGTGAAGTAGTAAGAGTTTTGCTTTCTTTCACAGGTCGGGATTCAAGAAAGCCATTTGGGTTATAAGGCTTTAAATATGATAGTATGTGCCAGATAGCGGTCAGGATCATACGGCAGATAGCAATAATAGCTTTCTTGTGTCCGCGACGTGCTTTTATACGTCTATAACGATTGGTGAATTCTGGATGCTTCTTCGATTTAACCAAAGCATTTGCAACTTGTACCAGAACAGGTTTAAAATAGGAACCAGCACGGGAAATCCGAGTTGATTTGATCTTCTGGTTGCTTTGATCGTTACGAGGACAACATCCTGCCCAAGAGACGAGGTGTTTAGCTGTGGGGAAGACAGACATATCACCACCGATCTCTGAGAGCACTTGAATAGCAGTAAGTGGATTCTTATCGAATCCGGGAACAGTTCTTATCAGATTAAGCGTAGCCTCATATTTATCACTGAGACGAAAGATTTCCCGTTCTATTTCTGTTTTGTGCTTTTCCAATTCATCGATGTGATTAAGGCACTGTCTGAGCTTTACTGCTTGTTCCTCGGATATGGCACCATCAACGGCAGCTTGGATTTCTTCAATGGAAGTCTTGCACCTGCCGTCAACAAAAGGTGCTACATCAAATGTTTCCCCAGGGTGTTGTAAAATTTGCTCCGTGATGGAGCGGGATGATTTACCAAATATATCAGAAAAGACATCGTCAAGTTTGAGGTTGGATACGGTAAGACAGTTGTGAGCACGATTCTTCTCGCCGGTAATCATACAGGTGAGCTTGAAACGGTATCTTACCAAATCTCTCAGTTGACGGATATCTGCCGGAGGAATGAAGGATGGCTTAACCATTCCGCACATATAGAGATCGCATATCCATTTGGCATCCTTGCGGTCTGTCTTATTTCCTTTCATCGGCTTGGTATATTTGGGATGGGAAAGCGTAACCCAGAGGTCATGCTTTTCTAGGATATTGAAAACAGGGATCCAATACTTGCCGGTTGATTCCATGCATATATCGTTACAGTCGTATTTAGCAAGCCAGTCACACAGCTCGTTCAAGCCTCTTGTAAAGGAAGAAAAGCGAGCCTGCTTATACTCCGTGCGATTGTGGGAATCGGTAATGCCGATACAGGCATAGATCCACGTTTTGTGAACATCAAGTCCACAGCAGTTGTTTTTGATGATTTTGAAAGACAATAAAATAACCTCCTGTAGTTTATAGTTATAAGCTGACAGTGACTGGTCATCCGGCGAGATCGAGTCGACTTCGGAAGAGATAAGTTTACGGGCTACGATAATGCGCCAATCATTGATGCCTTTAACGGATGACCGACAACATATAGAAATACGAGGTCGCCGCTATACAGCCCCGCCACTCACCTCCACGTGTTCTGTAGTGTGTCAGTCTTATACAAGGAGAATAACAGAAGGATCGAAACTTTGAAACAAAGGATAGCGGAAGAACCATGGTTTCATAACCGCATTGGTGGCTTTCGCAGAAAGACGGTTTATAGAAAGAAATGGAGCACATGAACGAGGAAGAATTTGAAAAAATACAACCGGTATGTGATCCGTCAGATTGTGACCATCCAAATGTTGTAAAAATATATAACAAGGGTATTAATACTGACTATGGATGTACTAAATGTGGTTATTGCCATACTGACAGACATTATTTTGATCGGTCAAAGGAAAAAGCCTGAACGTTAAGATGGACTGTCCGGCGGTACATTGTGGGAGGCGTTATCTGCAGATTATTTTCGGTGGATTTCTCTCCCCGATCGTGCGGTATGAACTCCAACAGCAGGTTTTCAGCGGCATGGCCGTAGATTGTCGTAGTCTTATTTCAGAAGATGCTGTAAGTTCCGTACAGAACGAGATGATCCGGAAGGATGGCATGGGTATGGTCACAACTGTCACAGATAACCCTTGTAATGCGGAGAGAAAAAGTGATCTTTTTTCCGTTTATAAAGTTGGTTATAGTGCGGTTATAGTAGGCGTGAACATGGCATTTGCCTTTTGATTTGCATATGGGACAGGTTTCTTTCTCGGGAATGAACTTTTTCATGTAGCTGTCGAAAAGAATTTTTGATGAAGTTTTTATTTTGCCAAAAGTAAGTTTTTCCTTATCATAACGATGCTGGTTGTTGCGCACACGCTTTGGATGTTGACTCTGGGATAATTCTTAGGGTTATATGTGCGTAGAACCACAAAGAATCGCATATTTCAGGCAACCATAATGAGGGCATGACCCTGTACCGGACCTGACGGCGATTGTATAGATAGTTGGAAGAGGAAGAACATATTTTGGTCGGTGGGTTCTTTCTCTTTTGTATACAGATTTATCAGTATACATCATTAAGGGGTATGGACGTCAGGATAAGTGCAGAAATAATGTGCGGAAAGCATGCACGTTAAGATAGACACAGTATGGGGAGTTCCTAAAATAATCTGCGGGAAACTTGCTGTAGGTGGGAACTATAATCTGAGGTATTACATACAGATGGAAAGTTATAATAAACAAGATATATACTTGCAAAAAACTCACATAGAGGAAATTGTTCATAAAATAATTGAACAAAATAAGCTTGTTGAGATGATATCAGGAAAAAGAGAATACTATTATGATGCTTTTGGAAATTTGTTATGGAAATATGATGAAATGTTGATCGATGATGAAATGTGTGATGTAGACAGAATTAACATTGAATCATTGTTGGGAGCTGTTGAATATGAATTTTATACGCAAGGATTAAATACTCAAATATATATATTAAGGGGATTGGTAGAAGGTTTATCAGATGGATATATAAATGGAGATGATTTTGGTAAGGAATTAGCAAAGAGATATTTGATAAAGATTACGAATAATGAGTTTCTATTTAAGTATTATCCGTTTAGAGATGTACTTGAGAACGTAATGTATACGTGTAAAAGAAAGCTTAATAATCAGGTTGTTAATGTAGTAGTGAATAATGATGAGATAACAAATCTGATTATAAGTATTAAATTCAAAAATAAGCGAAAAAAAATAAAAACAGTGGAATGTCTTTAGCGTAATTTAGAAGGTTATTAAAAGTGTTTAATGAATATGAACATATTAACAAGATGAAGAGATATGGCTTTGCTTTTATTGGAATCTATGGTTATAAGAAGTATCCTACAATTGGAAGAAAATCTTCGAAAAATGATACCAATAAAAATGGGAGTAAGTTTTGGGGAAGAAGAGATGAGATTGTACAATTGTTTGAATTGGGGGATTCAGAATTAATTGAGCATTGTTTGGGGCTTGAAAATGGCTCACTTTCTGATAATGAAATAGAATGTATTGTTGATTATTTATATGAAAAACATAATTATCGATGTGCAAATGGATTTGAGGTTGGAATTAATCGTTATTTTACAGGATATGATAATTATGGAAAAATGGACATGTCGTTGTATATTGGAAAGACATGCGGTTTTTGTGATGAAGCTGTTTCAGATAGATTTGATGCATCTGAGGCACGAAATGTAGGAAAAAAGAAGGTAACAAACAATAAACTTAGGATGCGGAGGTTGGAGTACTCGTATGCTGCGAAGGATAGAGATTATTTTGATAAAGAAAAGAAAGACATAAAAGGTAATCTGAATGATGTGATTGAATATCTTAATTATAAGATTTATAGGCTTAAACGAGATACGGAATATTATAAAAATGTTGGTGGCCCTATCCAAGAAACGAGAATTAACGACGAATTGAAATGGTGTGAAGATTATATAAAAAAATTAATAAAAATTAATGATAAGTTGGATAAATATGTATTGTAATAATGATAAGTTTTTATCGAATGATAGTGGGTTTATTGTACATCATGTTACTTTTCGCAAATATATATTCGCACAGGGCATTGGGAATAAAGAAGATACTCTAAGTACCGTATGGAATGAGATGATACGGAAGAATGGAATGGGTGTGGCCATAACTGTTACAGATTACTTTTTTGGCGTCCGGAGCATGAGAATGAATCTTCTGAGAAGAGAATAACAGCAAGCATTGAGATTATATCAGAAGGTAAGTGTGATACAGACAGGGGTTGAGAGTATTGCTTGATAAAATTAAGAATAGCACAATACCAAAGTATTAAGATGCTTGTTTGAAGAAAAAAGACCATGCTATCATAAGATTGATCCATAAAGTAGCATATAAGTTCACAATGAAATGCGAAATTGTTCAGAAAAAGGTGGGTGATATCATGGGTGGCAAGGTATTGGATTTACCGGAATTTGTGGCATATGACCAGGCAAAAGCCGAAGGGAAAGCTGAAGGAATAGTCGAAGGTGAGGCTAAGGGTAAAGCCGAAGAACGCATAGAGGGCATAAAGATTTTTATCCAAGATAAGATAGAGGATGAAATTCCAACAGAAAAGATTATTGATAAACTCAAAAAGAACTACAATCTTTCAGTTAAAGAGGCGAAGCAATACATTGACCAGTGTATGGCAGAGATGAAGTAATAGAATAAAGATGAAATTGGGAACTCTCAATGTAAGGAATGAATATGGCTTACATTGGGAGTTTTTATATACCAATGTATTGAGTGGTTTGAAAAATATGGATAAATATATAAGTGATCTAATAACTACATTAAATAATACTTTATTTAAAAATACATTCAATGATGAGGATTATGATTTTAATGAAGGAATAAAAGCATTAGTTGATGGTTTCAGTGTAAAGAAAACAGATGGCTCAAAAGTGTTCTTCATTGGCAATGGTGGGAGTGCTGCTATTGCAAGTCACATGACAGCTGATTTTATGAAGAATGGTGGAATTAATACCTATAGTCTTTATGATACTGCGGTAACTACTTGCATTGGTAATGACTATGGTTATGATCAAGTATTTGCGCGACCGTTAAGTTTTTTGGCATCTGAAGGTGATCTGCTTGTGGCCATAAGTAGTTCCGGAAAATCCCCAAATATTATCAACGCTATAAAGGCAGCTAGAGATAAGAAAGTTGATGTATATACTTTTACTGGTTTTGATAGTGATAATCCTGTAAGACAGATGGGGGATATAAATGTATATGTTCCATGTGACAGATATGGGATAGTAGAGTCGATCCATAATCTAATCCTGCAAGAGATAGTAGACATCATTACAGAAAGAGATGGTGTTCAGATATAAATGAAAAGAAGGGCGGTTTTTCTAGATAGAGATGGAGTATTGATAGAGGAACAAAGTTACATAAAGACTTTGGATGAAATGAATATATATCCATTTACAAGCGATTGTATAAAGAAACTTCATCAAGCAGGATTCTTGGCAATAGTTATTACAAATCAAAGTGGAGTTGCAAGAGGATATCTGACTGAAGAAACTTTGAAGCAGATGAATACGAAACTCAAAGAAGAAATCGGAGTTGATGATATTTTCTATTGTCCTCATTATTCAAAGGGAGTAATTGCAAAATATAGTTTTAATTGTATGTGCCGTAAGCCTAATATTGGAATGATAGAAAAGGCATGCGATAAATATGAGATAGATTTAAGCAGATCATATTTCATTGGTGATAGAAAAACAGATATTGAAACTGGGAAAAATGCCGGGGTTAAAACTATACTTTTAAGAACAGGATATGGAAAAGCTGATGAAGCAGTTTCGAATTTTGACTATGCATGCGATGATCTAAGAAATGCTGTTAATATTTGTATAAGCGGGTTGGGGGAAAAAGAAAAATGATTTCTGTTGTAACAGGCGGATGTGGTTTTATAGGATCACATATGGTAGACAGATTGCTAAAAGAAGGTCATGAAGTTCGTGTGATCGATAATTTCAGTACAGGTCGTCCAGAAAATCTTGAACATCAAAAAGGAAATAAAAAGCTTAGTATTCTTCAAGCAGATATATGTGATAAAGAAAGAATACAACCAGTATTTGATGGGGCAGACTGGGTATTTCATTTTGCAGCACTTGCAGATATAGTTCCTTCAATTCAAAGACCACAGGATTATTTTCATTCAAATGTAGATGGCACATTCAGTGTACTTGAAGCGGCAAAAAAAGCCGGAATAAAAAGGTTTATGTACACGGCTTCTTCTTCGTGCTATGGAATTCCCGATAAATTTCCAACAAATGAGAATGCGGATATCAGACCAGAGTATCCTTATGCATTGACAAAAAGGCTTGGTGAAGAACTGGCTCTTCACTATTCAAAAGTATATAAACTGCCAGTAGTTTCTTTGTGTCTCTTTAATGTATATGGACCGCGTTCCCGAACATCAGGAACATATGGAGCCGTATTTGGAGTTTTCCTTGGCCAAAAGCTGGCAGGTAAACCTTACACGGTTGTAGGGACAGGGGAACAGACAAGAGATTTTACATATGTGACGGATATAGTAGACGCATTTTATACAGCAGCAAAATCTGATGTTGTAGGAGAAAGGTTTAATGTAGGAAGCGAGCATACATATTCTGTTAACAGGCTTGTAGAGCTTTTAGGAGGAACTGAAGAAACGATAGTTCATATTCCAAAAAGACCTGGAGAGCCTGACTGTACGTGGGCAGATACGTCAAAGATAAATAAAGTTCTTGGATGGCATCCGACAGTTACCCTTGAAGAGGGGGTCAAGCATATGCTTGATAACATAGATTACTGGAAAAAAGCCCCGGTCTGGACTGAGGATACAATAAAAGAAGCAACTGCTGATTGGTTCAAATATCTGGGGTGAGAATAGGCTGTGAGGGGAATGGATAAGATAGTAACCAAGGCAGAATTTAAGGAGAAAATTCGGCCACAATTAAAAAAAGAAAATAAAAAAATAGCCTTGTGTCATGGTGTTTTTGATCTTGTTCATGCAGGCCATATTACTCATCTTGAGCAGGCAAAAGAAATGGCAGACGTACTGGTAGTCTCTATAACTGCAGCTGAATTTGTAAGAAAAGGTCCCGACAGACCATATTTCAATGATGAACAGAGACTTAAGTTTCTTTCGGCCATAGAATATGTAGATTACTGTATGGTGTCAGAAGGCTATACGGTAGATGACATAGTAGAAGCAGTAGAACCTGACTTTTATATAAAAGGTGCGGAATATGCCGATGAGAACGCTGATGTAACTAAAAATATACGTCTTGAAAGAGAACTGGTTGAAAAACATGGTGGATCTGTACGGTATACGACTGGTGAAGTATACAGTTCAACAAAGCTGATAAATATAGGGTTGTCAGCACTTCCAAAAGATGTTGTCTGTTTCATGGCAAACTTTAAGAAAAGACATGACATGGAAGAAATCCTATCTCTGACTGACAAGATACAGGACATGAAGGTACTTGTGATTGGAGATGTGATAATTGACAGATATACATATTGCAGACTTCAAGGACTTATGAGTAAGGATGCCGGCTATTCTGCAAGAGTGAATTCTGATGAGATGCACCTTGGTGGAAGCCTTGCTATAGCGAGACATTTATCATCATTCTGTGATAATGTAACACTTCTGTCAGCTATTGGATCTGAAACTGAAATACAGGAGCTTTTGGATAAAAATCTTTCAAGTAAAATTAATACAGAATTTGTAAAAAGTGAAGTATTTCCAACAATCATAAAACACAGATACCTGACCAGGGATGCCAAACGCGAGGAATATAGGAAGATACTGGCAGTAACAAATATTCCGGAAAAACCTCGATATGACAGAAAAACATGGGAAAGTATAGTCGAATATTTAAAAAATAATATAGAGAAATTTGATGTGGTATTCCTGTGTGATTTTGGTCATGGTTTGATTAAAAATAGGATAAGAGATATCGTTCAGGAAAAATCAAAATTCCTGGTTCTAAACTGCCAGACAAATTCATCGAATCATGGAAAGAATATAATTACGAAATATCATAGAGCAGACAGATTTTCATTAGATCAGGCGGAATTAGGAATGGCATTTCCAGAGGTTTCAGATGATGATGAAGACGAAGCTTTGAAAATGCTTTGTAAGCATTTAAACGGTAAGGGGTGGCTTACAAGAGGATCTGATGGTGCAAAATCTTGTGATGATGGCGATATATATTCATCACCGGCATTTACTCTAAGTGTAAAGGATACTATTGGTGCGGGAGATGCATTTTATTCCGTATCAGGAATATATGCTGCAGCAGGAGCATCAATGGAAATGGGACTTTTCCTAGGAAATATAGCAGGAGCACTTGGGACCAATATAGTAGGAAACAGGGAATCAGTTGAAAAGGTAGATGTATTGAAATTTGCAGGTACGCTTTTGAATATATAAAGGTGAATTATGGCAGACAATATTAGGATGGATTCACATAAACTCATATATCATCCGGAAGTGGTGACCAGATGGCTTAATGGTGAAAATATTTATCCGGTTGAGGTAGAGATATCTCCAAGCGGTGCATGTAATCATAGATGTGTGTTTTGTGCGGTAGACTATTTGGGATATAAACCGGTATTTCTTGATAAGGATGTAATACTAAGAGATATCAGACATATGAGTGCCAAAGGACTAAAGAGTGTGATTTGTTCTGGTGAGGGAGAGCCAATGCTCAATAAAGACATGCCTGAAATAGCAAATCAGATCAAGGCATGTGGAGTAGATGTGGCAATGAGTTCGAATGCTGCATTGTTTACCCAAGATGATGCCAAAGAATGTCTTGGTGCATTTACGTGGATCAGATTTAGTATTGCCAGTTTTGAAGAAAAATCATATTACGAAATCCAGAGAGCTCCTAGAGGAGACTTGGATAAAGTAAAAATGAATTTAGAAGATGCAGTAAGGATAAAAAAAGATAGAAAGTATAAAACAACTCTAGGAGTGCAGTGTCTTTTATTGCCTCAAAATATGGATCAGCTTCCAGACATGGCTAATAGCCTAAGAAAAATAGGTGTTGATTATCTTACAATAAAGCCTTATTCACAGCATTTACATAGTGATAATAAATTTCAAATCGATTATGAAAAGTTGATAGATTTTGAAAAAGAAATTAAAGAATACGAAACAGATGAATTTTCAATCTATTTTAGAGCGAATGCGATGAAAAAAATGCATCGTGAGAAATGTTATAAACAGTGTTTGGGATTACCATTTATGGCGCATATAGATGCGTATGGAAATGTATGGCCTTGTGTTGCACATATAGGAACAGATAAATACAAATATGGAAATATAAACGAGAATACATTTGAAGAAATATGGAATAGTGAAAAGAGACAAGAGGTAAACAAATTGATCAATTCATCAGATATAAATGAAATATGCAGAGAGGCCTGCAGACTTGATGAGATTAATAAATACCTGAATGAACTAAAAAATCCTGGAGAACATGTGAATTTTATATGAGGTCGGTATGAATAGAAATGAAACTCCATATAGTCAATTGAAGATTTTTTATCATCCAGAAATATTAGAGCATCTATTAAATGGAGAAAGATGTGTTCCGGTTTATATTCGCATAAAGCCTACAAATAAGTGTAATCATAACTGTAATTACTGTCATTATAGAAATTCATATCTTGATCTGGATGAGTATGATCCGAATGATGAGATACCAAGAGAAAAAATGCTTGAAACAGTAGCCTGCATGAAAGAACTTGGGGTAAAGGCAGTTACATTTAGTGGAGGTGGAGAACCACTTCTTTATCCATATATAGAAGAAACCTTCGAAGAGGTGCTTGATGCTGGAATTGATCTGTCAATCATTACTAATGGAAGCCTGTTAAAAGGCAAAAGAGCAGAGCTTTTAGCGAAAGCAAAATGGGTAAGAATAAGCATAGAGTCAGTTAATGATGATGAATATTGTAAAATTAGGGGAATAAAAAAAGGAAGTTTTGATGATCTTTGCGAGAATATAACGCGCTTTGCAGAGATAAAAGAAAAATATTGTGAGTTAGGCGTAAATATGGTTGTAACACAGGATAACCATTCTCAGGTGACGGAAATGGGAAGGCTTATGAAAAAGTTGGGAGCCAATCATGTAAAGTATTCACCTATGTGTACTAATGATACCTATGGTTATCATGAAAGCTTTAAGGATGAAGTTTCAGAAGCTTTGAGTAAGCTGCAGAAAGAGCTTAACGATGATCATTTTAGAATTATAGATCTTTATACTGGCGATTTTTCAGACAGTGTTATTTTCGAGAGACAATATAAAGAATGCCCATTAAAAGAATTTATCTGTGGAATAGGAGCAAACTCAAAAGTATATTTTTGTCAGGATAAAGCATATTTATCTGATGGATGTATTGGAGACTTAAAGACTACTACATTTACAGAACTGTGGAAATCAGAAAAAACAACTGAATTATTTAGAAGTTTTGATGCAAGAACAATCTGTAAACAACACTGTGTACATGATAGTAGGAACGAGCTGATTAATTCATTTCTAAAAATGGATAGAAATCATATTAACTTTATATAAGAGGAAACATGATAGATACAGAAGCAAAAGCAAAAGAAATTAGACAGGAAATCTATAAAATAGCTAATCATGCCGGTGGGGGTCATATGGCGGGTTCATTTTCAGCAACGGATGTGATAAGCGTTCTTTATTTTGGTGATGTTCTTAAATATGATTCTAGTAATCCGGCATGGGATGGTAGAGATAGGTTTATTTTAAGTAAAGGACATTCCTGCTATGCATTATACGCAGCATTAGGACTTGCAGGGTATTTCTCACTTAATGAGTTAAGAACAGTTGGGAGACCTGGGTCTTCATTTGGCGGTCACCCTAAAATTTGGGAAATACCGGGAGTTGAAGCTTCTACAGGAGCATTGGGGCATGGATTATCGCTTGGAATAGGTATGGCATATGCATTAAAGCAAGATGAAAAGAATAATCATGTGTATGTAATGCTCGGCGATGGAGAGTGTCAGGAAGGTTCGATATGGGAAGGAGCATTATCAGCTCCGACATTGGAGTTGTCAAACCTTACGGTTATAGTTGATTACAATAAACTTCAGGCGATGGATGAGCTTGAAAAAATAGTTCATATGAAACCTTTCGCTGATAAGTGGAGGAGTTTTGGTTGGAATGTAAAGGAGATAAATGGTCATGACCATCAGGAAATTCGTGAAGCACTTCTTGTAAGAGATATTAGTAAGCCTACGCTTATAGTTTCTAATACAATAAAGGGCAAAGGTGTTTCATTTATGGAGAATGTTCCGATATGGCATTACAGGATGCCAAATGAATCAGAACTTCCTATGCTTATGGAAGAGCTGGAATTGACAGAGGAGGACTTGAAATAACCCATGCGTAGTGCATACTTGGAAACTTTACATGATCTGGCAGAAAAAGATAAACGTGTATATGCCCTTATTTCAGATAATGGTGCAATTGTATATGACAAATTCAGAGCAGATTTTCCAAAACAATATTTAAATCTGGGAATATCCGAGGCAAATATGATTGGTATGGCAGCGGGGATGGCATCATGTGGAAAAATCCCCTTTGCATATACTATTGGTGCTTTTCTTGCGTATAGGGCATTTGAGTTTATAAGAAATGATGTATGTCTTCAAAATCAGAATGTAAAGATAGTTGGAACAGGAGCGGGAGAAGTGTATAGCGCATTGGGGCCAACACATCATTCAACGGAAGATTTAGGTGGGCTAAGGGCTCTTCCAAATCTAACAATATTAAATCCTGCTTCACCAATGGAAGTAAAAAAAGCAACTCTTGCAGCTTATGAGTATGATGGACCGGTGTATATGAGGTTGGGGACTAATAGAGAGGCAGAAATATATAAGGAAAACTATGATTTTGAAATTGGTAAGGGCATAACTTTACGTGAAGGAAACGACCTGACTGTTATTTCAACCGGAAATATATGCAATGATGTGCTTGCTGTAACTGATGATTTAACGACAAAAAATTGCAGTATAAGAGTTTTGAATATTCATACTTTGAAACCATTCGATGAAGAGTTAGTAAAGAAAGCTATTGATGAGACCAGAGCAATACTTACTGTTGAGGATCATAATATCATAGGCGGAATTGGAAGTGCTGTTTCCGAAGTGATAGCTGAATATGGTAAGGGTATTAAATTCGAACGTCTAGGTTTGCACAGTTTTTCTAAAGGATATGGCAGTCATGAGGAAGTAAAAATAGCAAATGGTGTTGGAAGAACACAGATACGGGAAGCTATTTTACAGATGATGGAATAGATCAGGATTGAAAATATGGCATATATAGATTTTGTTTCAGAACTGCATAAAGCAACAAAGCGTGATTATATAGGCAGAGTTACAAGTGATGACAAAGCGGAGTGTGCAGTTATTGCCAAACAGTATGGTTATGATTACTGGGATGGTGACAGGAAATATGGGTATGGCGGCTATCATTACGATGGCAGGTGGCGTAGCGTTGCTGAGAAGATGGCAGATTATTATAAATTAAAGCCCGGAATGAAAATTCTTGATGTTGGCTGTGGAATGGCGCATCTTCTTTATGAATTTACTCAGGTAGTTCCAGGTATAGAAGTCACAGGAATTGATATTTCAGAGTATGCATTGGAGCATGCAAAAGAAGAAATTCGTGACAGGCTGGAAAAAGGAAATGCAGTAAGACTTCCTTTTGATGATAACAGTTTTGATCTTGTTATTTCTCTTACAACATTACATAACCTTAAGATATTCGATCTTAAAAAAGCAGTTCAGGAGATAGAAAGAGCAAGTAAAGGAAACAGCTACATCATGGTAGAGAGTTTCCGTAATGACAAAGAAGAAGTGAATATGCTTTATTGGCAGCTTACCTGTGCCAGCTATTATGCGGTGGATGAATGGGAATGGCTGTATAAAGAGTGGGGATATACGGGAGATTATAGTTTTATCTTTTTTGAATGAAAAAAATGGGAGTTTAATTTGAACATAGCGATAACGGGAGCAGCTGGTTTTATTGGTTCTAAATTGGGGGACTACTTTGAAAAGAAAGGTCATAGTGTATATAGAATAGTCCGGAGTCCTAATAATAAAGAAAAATGTTTTACATGTAATATAGAACAAGGAATAAATCTTGATGCGAACATAGATGTCATAATACATGCTGCTTCTGCTAATCCAAATAGTGGCGCCTGCATTGAAGATTATATAATAGGAAATATTGATACAACAAGAAAAGTTCTCAGATACGTTTTGAAACAAGGAATAAAAAAAATAATATATTTTGGAGCTGTGTCATCATACGGAAAGATAAAAGGTGAACTGAATGGTAGTTCGTATCATATAGAGCCTGAAGAATATGGATTAACAAAATTTTTGGCACAAAAGCTTATAAGTAATTCAGGTATTTCGAATAGAATACTGATTATGCCGGGGGTTATTGGAAGAAATTGTAATACTAATTGGATATTAAATACAACAAGAAAACTTTATAAGAATGAATTTGTATCAATATACAATTCTGAAGGTATGTTTAATAATATCGTCAGTGTGGATGATGTGTGCAAATTTGTTGTAAGTCTTTGCGAAAGAGGATTTGAAGGATCACAGACATATTTACTTTCAGCAAAAGACGTAATTATAGTTCGCGATTTAATTGAAAAGATAAAGAATAAATTGGGGTCGCTTTCTAAAGTTGAGTACGATGGTAAAAATGATCAGGGGTTCTATATTGACAGCAAAGATGCGGTGGCGGCAGGTTTTTTATCGAAATCAATTGATGAGTTGATAGATGAAATATGTGATGAAGTTATAAGACGAGAAAAAGGGGGAGAAGTGATTTGAAAGCTATAATTCTTGGAGGAGGAGTAAGCGGGTGTGTAGCTGCAAGAGAACTTACACAAAGAAATTTTGAAGTTACTTTAATAGAGAAGAATAATTACCTTGGAGGAGGATGTCATACATTTTTCTGGGGAGGCCATCCTTATACTGAGGGACCACGCCCGTTACATGTTATAAATGACAGAATTTTTAATTACATAAATGATATTGTTCCAATGAGATTATTTCATTTATATCTTGATACATATATCGAACAGGACAGAAGCTTTTATTCTTTTCCCATTCATTGGGATGATATTCAGCAGATGCCGGATAAAGAGAAAATTCTTAAAGAGCTTGATGACCTACCAGAACATAATGACGCTAAAAACCTTGAGGATGGTTGGCTTAATGCTGTAGGTCCTACATTATATGAAAAGTATGTTAAAACCTATACAGAAAAAATGTGGGAGATTGAGAGTAACAAGGTTTTTGAGGATTATGCATGGACAGTAAAGGGACGACCGATTCAGAAAGGCGACAGGACGGTTGAACTTGCAACAGGAAAGCCTGATCACGCATATCCTATAGAAGAAACAGGTTATAACAGGTTCTTTGAGTACTGTGTAAAGGATACAAAAGTCATTCTTGGTAAAGAAATCGAAAAAGTAAATCTTAAGAAGAAAGCGGTGTATTTAGAAGGTGAGGAGTTTTGTGCTGATATTATTATATCCACAATAGCTTTAGATGATCTAATGGGTAATGAGTTTGGTAAATTACGATATATGGGGAGGGATTTTTATCCTATTGTGTTTCCTGTGGAGCATCTGTTTAAGGATGGTCACCATTTTATTCATTATCCTAACTGTGAAAAATATACCCGCATAGTTGAATATAAGAATATTACAGGACATGTTTCTAAAGATTCCCTGGTTGTTATGGAGATACCATCACATAGTAATAAATTGTATCCTTACAAGATTAAATCAGAAACGGAAAAAGCAGAGAAATATATTAATAGTCTTCCGGATGGAATTTATTCAATAGGACGTCTTGGAACATATAGGTATTTGAACATAGGACAGTGTTTTGAAAATGTATGGGAATTGATGGAAAGAATTTTTTAGCATACACCTGAATTCATATATTTTATTTGGAATTTTGATTTTGGTGTTATGAGTGAGGCAAAGTGGTAAAGATGCAGATTATGGAATTTGATCAATTGCTAAATGGACTTAATGAGGATAGAAAAGCCAACTTGTATATCTATGGTGTTGGTCGCAGAGGAAAAACAATAATCAGTATTCTACAAAAAATGAATTTTGTAATCAGCGGTGTAATAGATCGAAGATTTGAAAAGATAATTGGAACATATATGAATATTCCGATTGTTAGTGTAGATTGCTTGAGTGAGAATGATTATGTTCTGGTAACACCTTCTGAAAAAGATGAAATACTTGCTTATTTAAGTAGCAAGAGGATTCTAGGTGTTGCTTATACAGATGAATCGGTATTTTTAATGGATGTTTTATACAGGTTGGGGGAATACGTAAATGAACCATTAAACATTAACAATCCGGATATTCTAAACAGAAAATATGAAGAAATGAGAAATAAAAAAATAAAAGTATACTACATGTGGTGTTCAAGAGTTGGGGAATTGATATATAGGTTTATGATCATGAGTCGTGAACTGGCGGATAAAAAAGATTATATTGTTATTCCATTATTGCAAGAAAATGAGAGTATATGTAACAAAGAACTTCTTAATATCATGGGTAGATATATTAATATTATTAAGAAAAGTGACATAGCATTTTACATATTTCTGTCATTATATCATCCTGAAGTTTTTTCGCTGGAAAATGCAAATTATTTTGATTCATACAGCTCAGATATACGTTTGTCTGATACAAGTATAAATTTTAAGAAACCATTTATACAATTAAATGATGATGAATTGAGGTTGTCTGAGGATTTATTTACAAAATTGGGCATAAAGAGAGACTACGTATGTGTTTTTTCAAGAGACAGGAAATACCAGGAAAATCTTGGAACTTTGTCAGAGGATGATATTAACAGTACAGATTTTAGAAATAGCAGTATAAGATTATATGATCTGTTGGTTGAATATTTACATCATAACGGTATTGATGTTGTCAGGGTGGGCAGTGATGTAGACCACGAGTATGTAAACCCATATGTAATCGATTTTGCGTATCGCCACTATAATCAGTTGCTGGATTTATACGTGCAAAGAAACTGCAGATATTGGATTGGTAACGGCTCAGGTGCTAATTTAATTCCCATGCTTTTCGGTAAATCAGTAATAAGAGTTAATATTGCATATCTTGTGGATATGGCATTTGCTACCGTATATAAAAAAGATGAGATTTATTCGTGTAAACTGTATTATCTTGAATCGCAGAAAAGATATCTGAATCTTTGTGAAATCTTGTCTCTGAATTTAAAAGATAAGGATGTTTCTCGGTATAAATATAAATACGGAATATCGATTATTGATAACAGTCCTGAGGATATATTGGAATTATATAAAGAGGCGGTTGAAAGGTTTGAAGGGAGATGGAAACCAAGTTTATTGGAACTACGGTTGGAAGAAAAGTATTGGAAGATTTTGAATTCGTTTTTAGAAAAATATAGATTTGTAAGACCTTTTGCGAAATTGGAAACAGATAAAACATTAGAATATTGCATTCCGACTATTCCCATCGGAATGTCGTTTCTTAAAAGATATAGTTTTTTATTGGAAGTTTCGGAAAATGATAGTATAGCTTTATGAAGAGGGTTTATGTGGTCAGATAGCTGGTATATTGAGGATAAAGAAGCATATTATGTTGGGGGACAATTTCAGGCTTTGTTCAAGACCAATTTAGACTCGATGGAGACTGAAATAATGGCAGTCCTGCCTGTAAAAAATCTTTTCAGTTTTCGTGGTCATCCTGATTGCCTGAAGATGAAAGAAAAAATTTATTGCCTGCCTGACGTGGAAAAGGATATTTTTATATTTGATATGATATCTTCAAAATGGAAAAAAATAGAACTTGATTATGGAAAATCAGGACGTTTTTTAATGAAAATGAAGTGTAAATATGACGGAATTCTATTTCTGGGTTCTGTAAACTGCGGAAGGATTATTGGAATTTCAAATGAAAGAGATGAAATAGTCTCCGATTTCAGTCTGCCATTGAAGAATGATGAGGATATTTTGAGCGGCTATGCCGTTAAAAATAAGTTCTTTTTCCTTAGCAATAGCGCAAATATTTATTGTTTCGACTGTATAAATAAGAAATTATGTAAGCTCCGAATCGACATTGATCCGAAAAATGCAATGACATTTCTTGTGGACAAGAATATCTTTTGGGTTAGTGGGCAAAATGAAACGGTATATAGGTTCAGTATGACTAATGAAATATCAACGCAAGGAAATGAAATTGTTTGTTGTAATCCAGAAGCAAAGACTATGCCTATGAGAAATGTTGAGTTTGAAGATGGTTCGGCTGCATTTTCAACAATAAAGAAAGCCACAGACAGTATTTGGCTAATTCCTGTATATGCAAACAGGATTTATTATATTAGTCTTGAAGATAATAAGGTTTCTTATATTGAGGTACTCGAAGAAAAGGGAAAGAAAACAAGAGGCGTTCTTAAAAGTGAGTATATTGCTATATATATGCGTGAGGATAGATTTATTGGAGTGTATTCAATGATTCTTGACTGTATTATTGAAATAGATACAGTTACAAAGAAATATACAATAAGGGATTTTGGTCCTTCTCGTATAGATGAACACATAATGTCAGAGATTTTTCATAAGAATTCTCTGGTGTTGGGAGAAACACAAGGGTATTTTACATTAGAGAATTTTATTAGAAGTATCCAAATTTGATTTATGGCAGTTGCTGTACACCCAGGAAGCAATAAAAAATCGATTCCGAATATGTCCGGCGACTTCTCCCAATACTTCGCTACAGTTTCACGATTGATGCGTAGTATCCTGGCTACGCGGGCTTTCTTAACCCCTTCTCTTTTGAGTATTTGAATTTCAGCGTATTTCATCCAATCAATCATCCTTTCTCCTCCTCCGGATGCCATTATACATATCCGGAGGAGCTGTTTATATGATTGCTGGAATCCGCTTTTTAAAGTGCGGGTTTTTAATTGCCGAAATCTGCTGATTTTATTCTACCATTTACATTTGTAGAATATCTTTATAATGGTTTCGTTTTTTGACAAAACTCTTATAGATTTTGAAATAATTCAATAGGTAAAGGACATAATAAAGAATGATGGTGAAAGTATGGAAATGTATAGAAAATTAAACTTCAAAGATATGGGAGATGATAGAGGCAAACTTGTTGTAGTCGAGGGGAACATAGATATACCTTTTACAATACAGAGAGCTTTTTATATGTATGGATCTGATAAAAACGTTGTAAGGGGTAGACATGCAAATATTAATTCTGAATTTGTTTTGATTAATGTTGCAGGTTCGTCAAAAATTTTAATTACAGATGGAAATAGAAAAGAAATTGTGGAATTGTCTAAGCCAATGGAAGGGGTCTATATTCCCAAAATGATTTGGAAGGAGATGTATGATTTTTCTTCGGATTCAGTTCTTTTAGTTCTTGCGAGTACACATTATGACGGTCAAGAGTATCTTAGAAGTTATGAACAATATAATATGCTTATGAAGTTTTTTAAGGAAAAAAAAGATGATTGAATACGAAAATCTTAAAAAGCTAAATGAAAGATTTTACACAGAATACAAAGATGCTTTTGGAAAAGTTTTAGATAGTGGACGGTTTATTCTTGGACAGGAAGTGGATAGTTTCGAGAAAGAATTTGCTAACTATTGTGGTGCAAAATATTGTATAGGAGTAGCGAATGGACTTGAGGCACTAACTATTGCAATAAAAGCTTTTGAATTTAAGGAAGGTTCTGAAATAATTGTGCCTTCAAATACATATATAGCAACAATACTTGCCGTTATTCACGCCGGAATGGTTCCTGTACTAACAGAGCCCGATATTCTGACATATAATTTAACGTTAGAGGGAATAGAAAAAAAGATAACTTCTAAAACCGTTGCAATTCTGCCTGTTCATTTGTATGGCAATCCAGTGTATATGTCTGAAATAATGCAATATGCACATGATTATAATTTAAAGGTTATAGAGGATGCTGCTCAGGCACATGGTGCGGAAGTCGATGGGCATAAAATCGGCTCTTTTGGTGATGCAACTTGCTTCAGCTTTTATCCAACTAAGAATCTTGGTGCGTTAGGAGACGGTGGGGCAATAACCACAGATGATTGCGAGTTTGCAAATAGGATAAGATCATATAGAAATTATGGTTCATCTATAAGATACAAAAATGATTACATAGGATATAATTCACGGCTGGATGAATTACAGGCGGCTTTTCTGCGAATTAAACTAAGACATTTGGATGAGATAACGAATCACAAAAGATATCTTGCAAAAATCTATCATGAGAATTTGGATGAAACACAATATATAATGCAGCATATTCGAGAGGAATGCAAAAGTGTTTTTCATGTTTTTAACATTCGAACGAACAAACGAGATAGATTAAAGGAATATTTAGCCCAAAAAGGAATATACACCGATATACATTATCCAACATCTCCAATTCATCAGAAAGCGTTAAAAGGAATGTTCAATACAGAGTTAACGCCAATATCGGATGAAATACACAAGACCATATTGAGTTTACCAATATCTCTAATTCATAATGAGTCGGACATTGGAGACGTTTGTGATGCTCTTAAGGAGTTTGAGAATATTGAAGGTTAATAGTTTTGTAACATTATATGACAAAGGATATTTATCAAGAGGTATAGCATTATATCAGTCCTTATGTAAATGGTGTAAAAGATATGATTTTAAGTTATACATTCTTGCCATGGATGATAGTGTAAAAGATTATTGGAGAAATTGTAAGACAGAATCTGTGACGGTATTTACAGTTGATGATATTTGCAGGCTTTTCCCTGTGGTAGATCAATTAAGAAGAAATAGAAAGCATAACGAGTTTTGTTGGACATGTTCGTCTTTTGCGATTAAGTATGTATTTAGAGTGTATTCTCCTGTAAGTCTTACCTATATTGACTCTGATGTATATTTTTATGAAGACCCTGATGTGCTATTGGAAGAAATAGAAAATGAGTCTGTAATGATTACAGCTCATAATTATACCTCGAGATATGATCAAACGTATTTGAATGGAAAATTTTGCGTACAGTTTATGTTTTTTAGAAATAATGATGATGGGCGTGAGATATTGGAATGGTGGAATGAGAAATGTATAGAAAACTGTACGATAGATTATGAAAAAGGACTATGCGGAGATCAGAAATATCTTGATGATTGGGAGCACAGATATTCTGGTAAAGTTCATGTTTGTCGAAACCCGGGATGTGGTATTGCACCATGGAATTTACAACAATTTCAGGTTTCTGAGATAGGGGACGATGTTTATATAACCGATTGTGTTTCAAAAGTTAAAAGTAAATTAGTTTTTTTTCACTTCCATTCATTAAGCAAAATAGGTTTGGGAAAATGGTTTCTGAGCAATTATGATACGAGGGAGGATTTTAAGGAGATAATATATGATAAATATATTAGGACAATAGAAGAGATAGAAGGTAGAGAAAAAGAAGCGTGCAGTGACTTTGTTTCGTTGGAGGAGTCACTGCTGTTTCGTATATTTCCATTGCCTTATATTTCGCAGAGATACCTATCATATATGGTAATAGAGAAAGATAATATGATTACGTTTACAAATGACGAAGGCTGTAGATGCGATATTTCTTATATCATAGAAGGTGACAGCTCCCACTATATTAAAATATTATCTTTAAGCAATAAGGAATTTTTTTATAAGTATTATAATGAGATTATTTGGAGAATGGAGCTGGCATTGATATATACAAAATGTAAGGATGAAAATGAGGCTGTTGTTGATATATATCAAAGATTTATTAAAGGAGAAAAAATAATGATTGAATGTATGGATAGCATAATTGAATTTAGCAATTTATGCTATCCATATTTTGTAAAGAAGAAAATTTTGATAATCGATAAAAACGGTAACAGCAGAAAATTTGAACTGAGTGGGGAAAGAGTAGAGAATAATATTATTAATATAAAATAAAGGACATCATTGAAGTTGTATTTGAATTATATAAATGAGGGTATTTTTGATATGGATGGGAAATATATTTTGTTTGGCGCAGGAGAAATGGGGATTAATGCGTTACATTTTTTTGGAAAAAAAAATGTAAGATTCTTTTGCGATAACAATCAAAGCGTAAGAGATATTGAAGGTGTTCCGGTTGTTTCGGTAAATAATATAATAGATAACATTAGTAAAGATGATACTATAGTCATAACTACCATCAAAGGCAAAAATATTTATGAGATTTCTGAACAGCTAAAAAATTTGAATTTGAAATTTGAGTTGTTTGAGAATATTTCATCTAGGTTTGTTGAAAAAGACAAGATTATTTACAATTCAAAAAATGGAAGGGAGAATTTTTGTTATCGTGCTGATAGAGAGTATATTATTGGAACTGATAAGTATGCACAGGCAGGTTGCATAGGTTCATATTTCTGGCAAGACTTGTGGGCAGCAAAAAGAATATTAAAAGAACCTGTGAGTATACATTACGACATAGGTTCTAGATTGGATGGATTTATAGCTCATCTGTTGGCTTCCGGTCAGAGAGTATGCATGATAGATATCAGACCACTTAATATAAAAATTGATGGACTTGATTTTATTGAGTCCGATGCTACCAACTTAGAAGGAGTCGAAGATGAAAGTATTGAAAGCATATCAGCATTGTGTTCTTTGGAACATTTTGGGCTTGGAAGGTATGGAGATCCTATAGACCCTGAGGCTTGTTTTAAATGTTTTGCAGCAATAAAAAAGAAATTAAAGAAAGGTGGAAATTTGTTTATTTCTGTTCCAATTGGAGAAGAATGTCTTTGTTTTAATGCGCATCGTGTTTTCAATGTAAAAACTATTCTTAAAGAATTTGAAGGATTACAACTTGTTGAGTTTTCAACATGTTTTAGAAATGAATACGAAGAGAATATAAAAGATTTTAATAGATTCGATAATTGGTACGATCACGAGGGAGATAGGATGGGATTATTTTGGCTAAAAAAATGATGTTTTTAATTTTCTTGAAGATATGTATAATTTCAAAAGGAATTGCTTATGAGTATGAATAAACCACCAGTAATATTGTTAGCGTATAACAAAAGTACGGAATTTAATAAAACACTAGAATCACTTTCAATGGCTAATAATATTAAGCAGTATAGCATCTTGGTTCATATTGATGGTCCTAATGTGTTTAAGGATGATGATTTAGAATCAATCAAAATAATCAAGGATACGTGTGATACATATGGTGGTAGATTTGCGAGCATAGAAATATATGAAGAAAAGTATCATAGAGGTCTTGCAGAATCAGTAATTTCTTTTGTTAGTGATGTTCTGAAAAAATATGGAAAGGCAATTGTAATAGAGGATGATTTGATTCTTTCTAATGACTGCATAGATTTTTTGGCAGATGGTTTGGAATATTATGAATCTGATAAGCATATATGGTCCCTAACTGGTTACTGTCCGCCACTGAATAGAGTTACGGAATCAGAACATAGTGTTTTTTTGCATTATCGAGCAGCTAGTCTGGCATGGGCAACTTGGAATAATAGGTGGGAAAGTGTAGATTGGAAACTTGATGATTTTGAAAAAATTGAAGATATTGATGAGCTTATAAAGGTATTTTCTAAAGGCGGATACGACTTGCCGATAATGCTTACTCGTCAAATGTATGGTCTACTAGACTCATGGGCTGTTAGATGGTGTTATTCACAGTGTAAAAGAAATATGATGACGGTATATCCTATGGAAAACAGGGTGTACCACATGACATCCGAAAAAGGAACGCATGTTACTAGAGATTTTCCACAAGCTCAATTAAAGAAGGAGTATGGGAGATACCGATTCGAAGATAATATCGATGAAAATATAATATCAGAATTCAATGCGTTTCAGAATATAACTGATACGCAATTAATCGCGTGGAAACGTAATGATTTTAATAGTATATATAAGTTCGAAGCCATGGTAAATGTTCTTTCTACATGGAAAGAAATATCATTAGATGGTCATAATATTGCAGAGTATTTTATCAACAGAGGTTATAAGAATATTGCTATATATGGAAAAGGGAGACTTGGAAAGTTTCTTAGAAGAGAGCTTATTGGGTCGGAAGTATCAGTTTCATATTACATTGACAAGGATCCATATTTAAGGAGGGAGGGTGAATGTTATCTACCAGACGACGACTATCCGCATGTTGATGTAATAATCATAACTACAATGGAAGGATTATGGATAACATGGAAGAAGTTAATAAGTAAACAAAAAGGAGTTGTGAAGAGCATAATAGATGTAGTAAAGGACAGATGAGTGATGCTGCTTCATTAAAATTGAAGGATATAAAAGTGGATAGTACAAAGTTTTCAATTATAACAGTAGTATTGAATAATGCAGAAACAATAGAGCAGACTATTGGAAGCGTTGTTAATCAGGCTTACAATAACTATGAATATATCATTATTGACGGTGCATCTACTGATAGTACTGTAGAAATAATTAATAAATATAAAGATAAGATTACATATTTTATTTCAGAACCGGATGATGGTATTTACTATGCTATGAATAAGGGGATTGAGGTATCTACAGGAGAGTATTTAATATTTCTTAATGGTGATGATTACTTTGATAGCAATCATGTACTGGAGAGAATTGCATGTTATTGCAATGGAAAAAATATAGTTATTGGAAAGGAATATTGTGGAAACAGACTGTCCGATGTTGTCGATTTAAGCGATGTTCAATCAAAATTCTTTGGGATTTTTTATCCACATCAGGCAACGTTTATCCCAAGAAAACTATTTGATATTATTGGGAAATATGCAGTGGACTATTCTATATCCGCGGATTTTGAATGGATATGTAGGGCTATTTACAATAAAACAGAAATAAGTTGGGTTGATGTAGTTGTGTCACATTATACGATTGGAGGAATTAGTTCCAAGATTAATTGTGACATAGATGAGTTTAATATTTCGTTTAAGTATATGATGCTATCAAACGAACAAAGTTTGATACCTGACATGAAGAAATATACATGTGAAAAAGCTAAGAATACTATATTCCGTGAAATTCTGCAAGATGAGTTGTTGAGTGAAAGCATAAAAAGTAAGTTGAGTGAACTAATTGACATTAATAATGGAATATCATTATGGGGAGCAGGATTTCTTTCGGGGCTTTATATTCAAATGTTCAATAGAATTGAGGTTCCAATCAATTATATTATTGATAGAAGGGGAGTTGATGCTGGTTCATTAGGAATTGCTATAGTTAAATACAAAAAGGAGTTGATTCATCAACTATTCGTTACTTCAGAAGTTTATGATGATGAGATTACTACTTTTTTAGAAAAAGAAGGTTTTAGAAATGAAAGAGATTTCTTTTCACAAAAAAAATTTAGAGATAGGATGATACAGGTAGCAAAGAGTGACTATGAGAGCATAAAAAAATTTGAAAATTTAACAGGTATTAAGCTTTTCTAATAACACGAGGAGCATTAAGTATGTCAATTCCTAAAAAAATTCATTACTGTTGGCTTAGTGGTGAACCATTTCCTTCCGAAATACAATCATGTATAGAATCATGGCATAGATATATGCCAGAGTATGAGTTTAAGCTGTGGGATATGAATAGTTTTGATGTTGATAGTGTTCAATATGTAAAACAAGCTATTGATAAAAGAAAATGGGCATTTGCTAGTGATTATATAAGGTTGTGGGCTTTGTATAATTATGGCGGCATTTACTTGGATTCAGATATAGAAGTACTTAAGTCGTTTAACCCTTTGCTATCAGAAAGAGCATTTACCGGGTTTGAAGTAGGCGGAAGAGTCGCTGCGTGGATTTTTGGAAGCGAGCCAGGAAATTCAATTATTGAGAGATTATTAAGATTCTATTACAATAAATATTTTTTAAATACTGATGGAAGTTTTGATATGACTCCAAATACTCTTCCTGTGACGAAGATATTTGCAGAAAATGGTCTAACTGATAACAATGTTACTCAACGATTGGAAAACATTACTGTTTTTTCATCTGATTACTTTTCACCATTTAATCCTTGGACAAAAGAAAAAAAAATTACAACAAATAGTTATGCCATGCATTTGTTTAAAGGTGCATGGATGAACGATAAAAATGATGCATTCTTTTTGGAAAGTATTGAAGCTAATGTGAATCTTTTACTAAAAAAAATTCCGAAAGCAAAAAAAATAAATATTTATGGAGCAGGACTTGTCGGTCATCTGATGTTAGATGTTTTAAGAACATCATATAATGATGTATCTATTGGATGTTTTATTGTATCGGATAGTAATTATATTTTTAATGAAGTTAGCAATATTCGTGTTTTGTGTGTGAACGATGAAAAGATTGATAGGAATGAGCCGATAATAATCGCAACAATGCCAAAAGATTATGACAATATAAAGACTAAATTACATAGTAACAATTATGAAAATTTTTTCACGTTGATATGAGAATGAGGGTAATAATATGCGATCACCAAAAGACATGCAAATTATTTTAATAGATGTTACAAACGCGTGCAATGAGAAATGTTCGAATTGCACGCGTTTTTGTGGTAATCATAAAAAGAATTTTTTTATGAGTATAGAGACATTTAAGCGTGCAGTTGATTCCATGCAGGGGTTTGAAGGACTGGTTGCACTGATTGGCGGAGAACCGACCTTACATCCTAAATTTAAGGAATTTGCAGAATATCTTCAAAAAATATATGGCAAAAATCCAAAAGCTGAAAGGCTTGCCTATCCTCAGAAGGATTTTATAAAGGAACTGCTGCATGAGGAATTTGATAACCACAGATTACATGAGTATGAAGATGGTCATAAGACATTTGAACGTACAGGACCGGGAATATATTCCAATATGAGTCCAACATACCGTAAGTACCAGGAATTGTGTGCAGATACATTTCATGTACAGTTTTTAAATGATCATATTAATCCTTCTTTCCATCAGCCAGGTCTTGTATCACGTATTGATTTAGGTATATCAGATGAAGATTGGATTCCTATGAGAGATAATTGCTGGCTTCAAAATGCATGGAGCGCTACGATAACGCCGAAAGGCGCTTTTTTTTGTGAGGTAGCAGCTGCTATGGATATGCTTTTTGATGGACCCGGAGGATGGCCAATTGAACCGGGATGGTGGAAGAGAGAACCAAAAGACTTTGGAAATCAGCTAAAATGGTGTGAGTTTTGTGGTTTTGCACTTAGTACATTTATGAGAGAATCGTCAGATGAAATAGATGATGTATCTCTGACTTTGTATGAGAAACTTAAAGCAGTAGATTCTCCAAGAATGAAAGCAGGCAGGACACATCTTATAGATATTAAAGATGGTGTAATATCCGAAGATAGTAAAGCGTCAGGTAAGAGATTTTCAGCGACACAGAAATATGTGGAACATTATGAAGATAGATTTAATGCTGAAAGTTCGTTGCTTTATGAGTATGAATTTGATGTATACACATGTTTAGACAAGTCTGATGATCAGGCATTTGGTGAGTTTTTAAACAGTTTAATCATCAAATCTAAAGGGTGGATACTTCTATTAGAGAATGCAGTAAACGAAGAAGAAATTAATACAATAAAAACATTAATGAAAGAATGTGTTCTGAATCCCGGCACTCTTCATATAGGTAATGGCTTATATTTCTTCCATAAAAATGCACTGTCTTTAATGAATTATGGTTTTGATAGGATCGCACGAATTGAAGAATTTGAAGATTTGTTAACTATATGGGAAAAAACTAAGCAGATAAAAATTGGAGAATATCTTCCTGCATGGAGACGGGATTCAATAATTCCAGGAAAAAGATATGCTATTTGGGGTATGGGCGTTGCAGGAAGTTTTCTTGCAGATGCAGTAAAATGTTCGGGCGGAAAATATGTATTTGTTGTGGATAGAGATCCAGTTAAACAAGGAACGGACTTTTATGGAGCTACTGCATATGCGCCGGAATATCTAAAAGAACATGGCGAAGAATATGACTATCTTTTAATAGGTCATTATTCGAAATTTGATGAGATAAAGGATGAGGCACTTAATCTTGGAGTTCCAAAAGGGCGGATTATTATGCCATATGAGGTTTAACTATTGCTGGACTTATAAGATTAAGTTATAGATGGTATAAGGCTAAGCTATAACGCTTTCTTGAATAACATTAAGTGAACTGAGAGGTGTAACTTAGATTATGCTTATAGATGAAATAAAAAAATACAATGCCTATGTAATATACGGTGCTCAAGTGGTTGCTGTAGGAACAAGGGAAGCAGTGAAATATCTTACAGGAAAGGAACCAAAGTGCTTTGCAGTTGGTAATAGTTCAGGGAATTCTACATACCCAATGGGGAATCCGGAGTCGATTGACGGTATAAAAGTCGTTCCTATAGAGGATGTTCTGAAGGATACATTTATAGTAGTTGCTGTTACGGAACTTATCCAAAAGGAAGTATTACCGTTTTTGGAATCGCAAGGATATAAGAACGTATTTCCTATGACTCAGCATGAAGAATTTCTTCTGATGTCCGAGTATTACAAACAGATCGGGAAATTCCCGGTAATAGACAATGCTGCTACTGCTACTGACGGTACGCAGGATTTGGCAATTTATGAAGTGAAAAATGACCGAGATAAAGCTTTGGATTTTCATCCGGAGCTTTTTTCTTATGAAAAAACTATTCAAGCCGGAGCTGCATTAGCAGATGTGTCAATAGCAGATATACATGACGATACCGGAATCAATATCTCCAAGAAGAACCGTATGTACTGTGAGATGTCAGCAGTTTACTGGATTTGGAAGAATACTGATCATGACTGGATAGGGATTGAGCATTATCGAAGGCATTTGCTTGTGAAACCAGAAATGCTTAAGTGTGATATCGATGTTATTATGCCGCTTCCAAGAATTTGTTATCCACATGAGATGGCACAATTTTTGAGATTTACTACAGAGGATGTCATGAATGCGCTTTTCAAGGCTTTAGAGGCATTACATCCTGAAGAGTATGAAAATTATAAGAGTATACTTTTTGGCAAGTATCAGTACACCTATGACATGGTCTGTGCAAGACGGTATGTATTTGATAATTACTGCCGCTGGTTTTTCGAAATCACAGAATATATGGAGCGAGAGTTTGGTAGCTCTGTGCCGGAACTATTAAATACCAGAGCATTATCATATGTCGCTGAGGTTCTGACAAATCTGTATTTTATGTCTCACCAAAAGGATCTTAGGATCAGACATGTGGAGATGGCGATATATACATAAAAAGGATATGAAGTATATTTGGATGCTATTCATGAATAAATTGAAGATTTTGTGTTTTCCAGAAATGGGGGCAATGGGATGAAGCGAATACTTGTCACCGGAGGCGCAGGTTTTATCGGTTCTCATCTTTGCGAAAGACTTGTAAAAGAGGGTAATGATGTAATATGTGTAGATAATTTCTTCACTGGATCAAAGAAGAATATTGAGAAGCTGTTTGAATGTCACAATTTTGAATTGATTCGTCATGATGTGACGAAGGAATTACTTGTGGAAGTTGATCAAGTTTATAATCTTGCTTGCCCTGCATCACCGGTACATTATCAGTATGATCCGGTTAAGACTATCAATACTTCCGTAATGGGAGCCATAAATATGCTGGAGTTGGCAAAGGCGGTGCGTGCGAGAGTTCTACAAGCTTCAACCAGTGAAGTTTATGGTGATCCTGCAGTGCATCCGCAGCCTGAAGAGTATTGGGGAAATGTAAATCCTATAGGAATACGATCCTGTTACGATGAGGGAAAACGTGTAGCGGAGACTTTATTCTTTGATTACCATAGACAGTATAGTGTGGACATTAAGGTGATTCGCATTTTTAATACCTATGGACCAAATATGAGCACTAACGATGGACGAGTGGTATCGAATTTTATTGTTCAGGCACTGAAAGGTGATGACATTACAATTTATGGCAATGGTACTCAGACCAGAAGCTTTTGTTATGTGGATGATCTGGTGGAAGGTATGATCCGGATGATGAACAGTCGTGATGGATTCACAGGACCTGTTAATCTTGGAAATCCCAGGGAGTTTAATATGTTGGCGCTGGCAGAGAAGGTTATTAAGTTGACAGGAAGTAAGTCGAAGATCATATACAAGGAGCTTCCGGCGGATGACCCGACACAGCGAAAACCGGTTATTGACCTTGCAAAGAAGGAGCTCGATTGGGAACCGACAATTCCGCTTGATAAAGGGTTAGAGAAAACCATCGAGTATTTTAGAAGTGTGGTGTGACATAATTATTGAAAAATGAGGCGGCTCTGAAAATGCAGAGGATCTTTAATCCTTGCAGCTTTCAGCCGCCTCTTTTTGTTTATGAGTAAGCGTAATGTATGCCCCCGGATTCCCATGCAGCTGATTTTTCTTCATAATGGTGTCGAAATCCGATCTGCCACATTGGCAGGTTGGAAAAATTTACTTTCATATTGTCTAAACGTTGGAAAAATTTACTTCCAATGTGCCAAGGAAGGAGATTCGATGCCCAAAGCTCTTTTTAAGTCTGACGATGAATTGTTTGAAGCAATCCAAAGATGTCGTACCAGTGGTATGACCGATAAAGATTGGTGTGCTGCTAATGGAATCAGCCAAACCGCTCTTTATAGATATATCAGGAAATTGAAGAAAAAGTCGTATGAGATTCCGAATCATCCCAAGTTCAAGAAACAGGAAGTTGTTCCTGTTCAGATTATTCCGGACGAACAAGAATCTTTGACATCAACTGTGCCGAATCAGGATATGATACCACGACATGATGTAAGCGCTCATCAAAGTGGTATTCATATATCCTGCGGAAGCTTTCGTGTTGATATAGATAATCATGCTGATCCAAATACATTGCAGGATACGTTAATGATCCTGCGAAGACTGTGTTAGGTGATCTGTCCGGCGTCAAAAATATCTACCTGGTGACCGGATACACTGATATTCGAAAGAGTATAGATGGTCTTATGGCTATCGTTCGAGATTCGTTTTCAATGGATCCTTTTGAAAACAGTGTTTATCTTTTCTGCGGACGCAGGGGCGATAGATTAAAAGCGCTTCACCATGAAAAAGATGGGTTCTGTATGTTATACAAACGATTAGATAGTGGTCGTTTTCAATGGCCAAGGAACAGATCCGAGGTGAGACCTCTTTCACGAAGGGAATTCAGATGGCTTATGGAAGGGTTAACAATCGATCAGCCTAAAGCGATACAACCCTCTTCTGCCAGAGATTTCTGATAGAAAATATGTCCAAAAAAATGTGCTCAAACGAGTATAAAAACGTCGATTTTAAGCGGATTTAAGGGAGTGAGAGCTTTTTAAATACACTGATATGAAGTATAATTATAGGTAAGAAATGAAAGGAATCTTACCTGATGATACCGACTGGGATTGAAGAAAAACTGAATAAGTTACTGGAGTCCCAGGAAGAACTTCTGACTCTGCAAAAGCAGAATACAGAGCAGTTAAAGACTATTACAGATCTTAATGAGAAGATTGCTTCGCAGGCTCAGACTATTGCTGAACAGGCTGAAACTATAGCTTATCTGAAAAAAGTAATCTTTGGTTCCAAAAGTGAGAAATCCAAAAACTTCAACATCCCCGGACAGCTGAGTCTATTTGGCGATGAAACACCGGAAGATGTTGAAATTGAAAAAGAGATTTCATCCTATAAAAGGAAAGAGCCTCGTAAAAATAAGTCTACAAACGAAGAAATCTATAAGAACCTGCCATCGGAAAAGCGGCTCATACCTGTAAGTCCGGAAGATCGGATCTGCCCTAACTGTAAGGGTGAGATGGAGCATCTTGGCGAAAAGTTTGTCAGAGATGAGATTGAGATCATTCCTGCGCAGATCAAACACATAAAAGTTTATCAGGAGACCGTGATCTGCAGGCATTGCAACGGTGAAAATGATGAATCTTCAGTAATAGTAAGTGCTAAAGTTCCTGAGGGATTGATCAAAGGAAGTCCGGCTACACCTTCAATTGTTGCGTTTATAACATATATGAAGTATATAAATGCAGTTCCGCTGTACAGGCAGGAAAAGAGCTTCTTACAGGATGGAGCAAAGATTCCGCGTGCTACGATGTCCAATTGGATCATAACCTGTGCTGATAAATATTTCAGACCTGTCTATGAACGACTGCACCATTATCTGATGGATAGGATATTGATCTGTATGGACGAGACTCCGTGTCAGGTTCTTAAAGAGAAAGGAAAGACACCACAGTCTAAATCCTATATGTGGCTGTATTGCACTGGAAACGATGGACTTCCTCCCATCGCGATGTATGAATATCAGCCATCAAGGCATGGAGAACATGCTAAAGAATTCCTAAGGGAATTCAAAGGAAAGTATGCCGTATGTGACGGATATCAGGGATATAATAAACTCTCTGAAAAAATCACAAGATGCGGTTGCCTTGCTCATGTTCGGAGGAAATGGGCAGATGCAATCCCGGCTGCCAGAAAAAAGGCAGGCCCGAACGGGACAGCTATTCAGGCAGAAATCGGATTTGATTTCTGCAACCAGCTCTTTGAGAAAGAGAGAGAGTTGAGTGGGACAGATGATCCCGAACGAAGAAAACAGATACGGGAAAAAGAAGAACCTGATATCTGGGAAAAATTTTGGAAATGGCTTGATACGATCCATGCCTCTGACGGAAGCCGTCTGGGCAAGGCTGTTAATTATACCCAAAACCAAAAGCCATATCTTATGAATTATTTGCTGGATGAACGTATCCCGATTTCTAATAATTTCGCCGAGAACAGCGCTCGTCCTTATGCTGTCGGAAGGAAGAACTTTCTGTTCCATAACTCTACCGACGGAGCCGAAACCAGTGCTATTATATACAGCCTGGTTGAAAGTGCAAAACGAAACAATCTGAATGTGCTGAAATATCTGGAAACGGTGTTGATCGAAATGATGGACTACAACAATGAGCCCGAAAACATTGATGCATTGATGCCATGGACAGATAAAATGAAAACAGCTTGCTCTACAGACCAGAAAAATGACGATGAAAAATGAAAGCGAAATGCATTTCCGAGGATTTCTACCCGGTGTAATACATTTCGCTTACGTTTATGATGATTAAACATATATATCGTGCAGGACGATATAAGGTAAACGCTTCATAGTCCGTACATAGAAATCTGTTCTTCTTTCATAGATAATTCAAATAGTGAAAGAAATGTTTGAAAAGTTGAAAAAGATTACAAACTTTTCACACTTTTTCAACTTTTAACACCCTATGAAAAGAGAATCAGATGAAAACAAGTAAAAAAGTAGCCGAGATACGCATGAATCAATGGGCTGATATAATCCAGGATCGACTCAATAGCGGTAAGACCATCAACGAATACTGTAAGGAACATCAGTTATCCAGAAATGCTTACCTTTACTGGCTAAGAAAACTTAGAGAACGAGCTGTCTGCGATAACTCAACCTTTGCAGAATTACCTGCACCGGTTGAAAATGTATCTGAAGTCATTTCTGAAGAGGTTTCAGTATCTGACGCTAGCTCATCTCTTTCCATCGAAATCAACGGCATTAAGATCGTTATTAATGAAACCACAAACAAGCGTCTTCTTGCTATGGCGTGTGAGGTTGCAGCCCATGTTAAATGATGCAGAATCCTGTCGTTTCAAGAAGATATATATCGCCTTAGGCTACACTGATCTTAGGCGTGGAATAGATGGACTGGCTCAGATCATCAAATGTCAGTTTCATCTTGACCCGTATGATAAAAACACTCTGTTCCTATTCTGCGGAAGACGAACAGACCGCATCAAGGGACTCCTCTGGGAAGGAGATGGATTTCTTCTCCTTTACAAGAGACTCGGAAGCGGTGGTGCCTTCAACTGGCCAAGAACTACAAATGATGTTCTTGCCATAACCCCGGATCAGTACCGCGCTTTGATGCAGGGGCTGGAAATCATTGCCAGACACCCCATCACAGAAATCGATGGCAGCCGGTTACTTGTTTGATCATTGTGCAAAAGGTAGAACTTTTTGTTATTCAAATGCCCTTCTGATCAGCTTTTCATAAGGGCTTCCACGTCGCCATATAAGGCGGTTCGAATCTTTAAATCGGAGATATTTGTCCGTTTTCATTTTTATTGTACCTTTCATTTACATACTCTCATCGAGTCTGTAAAAATGCCTGAAACACAGGCAAAATGACGAATTCAGAGCTTTGTCTGATTCGAAAAAACATGCTGTATTCGTTATAATGGTTATAGAGAAAAGGAATACCATTATGACGATCAAATATACAGAACAACAACTGAATAGGCTTACAAAGGCTGATATCATCCAGCTTTTCATGAGTCAGCAGGAGCAGCTTGATAGTATCGATAAAAAACTTCAGCTTGTTCTGGAACAATTAGCTGACATGAACAGACGTCGTTATGGTCGTTCCACTGAAAAAAAGTGATCCTGTCGATTGTGAGCAGATATCTTTCAAAGAAGTTGACGGACAGATTGTCTTTTTTAATGAAGCTGAAGCCGTTGTTGATCAGGCTGGTGAAGCTGACGAAGAGGATGAAATAACCGTTACCAGAAAGCGCGGGCGTAAGAAAAAAGGTAAGCGCGAAGAAGATCTTTCCGGTCTTGAGGCAAAGGTTATTAAACATGCCCTGTCTGCCGAGAAGCTCCGTGATATTTTCGGTGACGAAGAATGGACTTGTTTGAAAGATGAGATCAGTAACAAGTATGGGTTTACTCCGGCACAGGTATATCGAGAGGAGCATCACATCGCGGTTTATAAAGGAAAGAAAACCGGACGTATCGTCAAAGCACCGCACCCTCATTGGCTGCTCAAAACCAGCCTTGTTTCCTCATCTATGGAAGCTGCTGTGATCAATGCCAAGTACACGAATGCTGTTCCGCTGTACCGTCAGGAGCAGGAATTCAACAGGAGAGGAATCAAGGTAACACGAACAGATCTTGCCCGTTGGACTATCAAATGTGCTGAACTGTATCTGTCTGTCCTGTATGATGTTCTTTGCGAAAAAGTCTACACTCATCATGTCATTCAGGCGGATGAAACACCGGTATTGGTGAATCATGACGGACGCGATGCCGGAGCCAAAAGTTATATGTGGGTTTATCGAACCAGACGAATGAACAATAAAAATCAGATCGTCATCTATCAATATCAGAAAACCCGCAATGCAAGTCATCCTCGTGAATTCCTAAAGGGATTCAATGGTATCTGCGTAACTGATGGCTATCAGGTCTACCATACCATCGCTGATGAAAGAGAAGACCTGACGATTGCAGGATGCTGGGCACATTATCCGAGAAGTATTGTTATTCAAGCAAACATTTATAAAACAGCTTGAATACTGTGTTTGTCATCAGTTTTCTTGAATAACAGTAGCGCCATTTTAAAATGAAGATGTAACTAGTCATCTCGTTTTAAAGGAGGCGCCTATGGAAAATAATGCCATGCCTTTTGCTGATCTGATGAATGCAGTTATTGATCAGCTAAAAAACAAGAAATACATGGATTCGACTTTGATTATCTATCGAAGAATTTACAATCGAATTCAGAAATTTCTCACAGAGCGCGGAACAGATGTATATACGCATGATCTTGGCAAAGCATTTATCGATAGTTTAAATGTTTGTAAGTCCACGCTTTCTTCTTACATCTGCGCTGTACGCAGGTTGGATGACTTCATTGATGGAAAACAGTACAGATGCCATCATGATAATCAAAGGCTTGAAGTACCGCCAGAGTTTTCGGATATTTTATCTGAGTATCTTCATGAATGTGAACAAAACGGTAATAAACCAACGACAGTTTTGTCTAAAGAAAGAGCCTGTGTTGTTTTCTTGAAGCAAGTGGTTATTAATGGCTGTTTTGATCTGTCGAAGCTGGATGCAATAATTATTACATATGCATTGCTTGCTTTTTCTAACAAAGATAATTATGCCCGTGTCCGACAGTTTCTGCAGTATCTTTTTGAAAAAGGTATTACAAAAGTGGATTTTTCGGGAATAGTTCCGCATTATAAACGGAAAATTCCGCTACCTACAGTATATACTCCAGAAGAAATATACCGAACAGAAACTGCTATTGATACAGGAACTGTGATCGGCAAGAGAAATCTGGCAATTATCCGTTTGGCTTCACGAATGGGATTAAGAGCTGGTGACATTACAGCACTTAAGTTATCAGAAATTGATTTTAGAAGAGGATATATTTCTATTACCCAGGAGAAGACAAATGTTCCGCTTTCGCTTCAAATGCCATGCGAGGTTTCTGAAGCATTGACAGTGCACCTTGAAAACGATATATACTCCTTAGAAGACGGATATGTTTTCCATAGCATGACTGCACCATATGGACGAATAACAACAAGCATAATACGCCATGTGTTAAATGAATGTCTCCACAGTGCAGATATCAATATCGCAGGAAGGAAACATGGTACGCATGCGCTAAGATCTTCGCTTGCCAGTTCAATGGTAAATGATGGCGCATCATATGAAGTAGTCAGGCGCATACTGGGTCACACTGACCCAGATGTTATAAAACGATATGCAAAAGCAGATATCGAAAATCTCAGGTTATGTGCTATAGATCCTCCGCCTGCATCAGGACGATTTCTTGAATACCTCTCTTGCAAGGAGGTGATCAGCCATGTTTAAGAGCATCTATGCTGACAAGCTGTCTCAGTATTATGACTTACGTAGTGAAGACTTAAGTGACAGTGCAAGAAAACATGAATTGTGTTATCTAAAGCGCTTTGATGCATTTGTTCATGACCGATTATCTTCAAATGGTGGTTTGTCAGAAGCCTTCATTAGCAGATGGGTAAGATCACTTTCTGGAAAAAGCAGCTCTGTAGAGAATGAAGTAATTGTAATCCGCCAGTTTCTAAACTATCTAAACCTGTCTGGTGAGCATGCATTTATACCACCTGTACCTAAAGTTCATGAAGATTATATGCCATATATCTTTAGTGACACTGAGTTAGAAGAGATTTTTGATTCTGCTGATAACGTTATCCAGAAAGATTCCAAAGCAGATCCATATCTGGTTATAGAGTTTCCGGTTGTGGTCAGACTCTTATACAGTTGTGGCCTTAGAATAGGAGAAACTTTACGTATAGATATGGCAGATGTTGATCTGGAGAACGGAATACTCAGACTACTAAATACAAAAGGCAACAAACATCGCATAGTTCCTATGTCATACTCTATGACGGATATCCTGACCCTTTATTGCATGGCAATGGGAATATATGGAACAAACGCAGGATGGCTTTTTCCGTCATTCAAGTCTGATGATCATATATCTGAAAAGGCTATAAAGCGAAGGTTCGAAATGGTGCTGAAGGATAATGGAATCCGGCTTGAAAATCGTAAAAAATACGAACGTGGTCCGTGTCTGCATTGTATGAGGCATGTGTTTGCATTTAAATCATTTGCACAAGCCGAGCGTTGTGGACGGCATCTAGACGATACCGTACCATTTTTGTCTATCTATTTAGGACATGAAAGTATTAATGAAACCTCTAAGTATCTGAAGTTCAGCAATGAGCTTTATCCTGAGTCCATAGAAGCTTTCGGAAGCTATATGAGCGGATTATTACCGGAGGTGGATTATGAAACGTAAACATGATTCATTAATGGATCACCTTGAGCGTTACTTCAGTACATACCTGCCAATGGGAAAAGGTCTTTCGCAGGCTACTATCGATTCTTATAAAACTACCTTCAGATTGTTGTTGGAATTCCTGTATAGGGAAAGGAACCTGTCTTCTGATTCAGTGGACTTTGATGTCTTGGATGATGGTGTGATCACAGATTTTTTGAACTGGCTAGAAACAGAGCGCAAGTGTAGTGTGACTACACGAAATCAGAGATTATCCGCCATAGCAGCATTTTCAATATATGCTCAGAATAGAGATTTCGGAAGCGCAGTGTCTTTCAGGAACGCGGTTCTAAAGGTTCCTAAGAAAAAAGCGCCACGTAAAAGCAGAAGCTCGTTTACAAGAGACGAGGTTAAAATCCTGTTTGATCTACCGGAATCTAAGTCTGAGATAGGCAAAAGAGACAAAACTCTGCTATGTTTTATGTACGCCAGTGGCACAAGAGCTCAGGAAGTATGTGACCTAACTGTAGGTGACATCCAGTTTTATCCTGACAGAGCAGGTATTAACATACATGGCAAAGGTCAGAAAATACGCCGTATAGGTATCCCGCATGATGCATCAGATATATTGAAGAAATATATCGAGCATCGTAATATACTTAATGATGCAGAAAAACATGTTTTTTCAAGTCAAACACACGAGCAGATGACTGTTTCATGTATTGAAGAGATATACACCAAGTACATTGACAAAGCTAAGAAAATGAATCCTGACAAGTTTAGAGATGATTATTCGCCTCATTCCATGAGACATACCACGGCGACTCATATGATCGAAGCAGGAGTTCCGCTCATTGTGGTAAAGAACTTTTTGGGACATGTATCTTTGCAGACTACTCAGATTTATACAGAAATCACGCAGGATACAATGAACAGACAGTTAAAGTCATGGAACGAAAAGTGGTTTTTAAGGAACGACACACATGCAGAGAATGCCAGAGGCGAAAGTAATATACCAGAGTTCTTGAGATAAGATTGTTTTGTTATTCGAGATACCAAAGGGAGAACTGATGGTTTAAGCTGATACCAACAGTTCTCCTGGAATAACAATACTTCTCGGATAATGGACCCAGCAACCAGCGACTTTAAGGTTTTTACGCTTTTTTGTCTAGCGTGTGATAAACCTGATAGCCGTCGGTGACCAGATATCCTGAGTAATCCTTTAGAAATTCGTCCGGATGGTTGGCGTTTCGTGTCGGCTGGTGATCATAGATAACTACAGGGTATTTACTATCGCATTTACCGTTGCGATATACCCACATGTAGTTAGTATTACCATCTTCAGGATGGTCTTTCATTATGACCTAGAATGGGGTTTCATCGGCATGAACAACTCTGGAGTCATACAGATAGTTATGAAGTTCATCGTAGATAAGAGAAAAATAATCCTCGGAAGCTTTTATCATCCAGTTAGCAAGAGTGTTAGGCTCAAGGATGGCACCATTTTCCTTGTAGCATTTTGACTGTCTCTCAAGGGGAAGGTGATTTGCATACTTTACGACAGCGATGGCAGCAATAAGTGATGACGTAGCAAGGCTGTTACGAAATACATCTGCAGGACGATCCGCTCTTATGATAGTACCGTCGTTGGATTTTGAAGCATAAATATGTACATGATGTTTATCAACCATGAATGTCTGAGGGATGATGGCAAGACGTTTGTATGTTTCGACAGGAAGTTCATTATAGCCGCCAGGAAATTTTTCTTCCAGCTCATCCTTACTGAGTTCGTGCTCAAAAATGCGCACAGGAAGTCCATCAAGGTTATCCCCACGTTTGGATTTTTTCTTTCTGGTATGTGATGAGACAACGATCTCGGTTATTTCAGGTTCGGGAGAATTATCAGAGAGGATCTCGGGTTCGTTAAAAACTTCGAAGATGGTCATCTGATGAGCATCACCAAGCTTTTGAGCCTGTTCGGTCTTTCTGCCGAATGAACGCTGGTTAATAAGGGCAATCTGCTCGGTCAGAAAGTTAAGCTGGTCACTAATAGAATTGAGCTGATTCTGAAGAGATTTGATAATAAGGATCAGAACCTTTTTGTCCATCTTATCCAGTTCTTCAGGTGTTAAGTGTGCAAAGTCTTTCATCAGATACCTCTTTCTTAATGTAATAATTGTACCGCAAATACAGTAATGACGCGAACTTTCGGGCATTGGAGATATGGCAGATTGCCTATGGATAAGACTCTATGTAAGACCTAACAAGCGAGAGCTGATGAAAGTATTAAAAAGACAGGAAAAAGCCTGTTACAAGGTTTAAAATCACCGTTTTGGGTTTAAAAACGGTGAAAATACTGTATCCGTTACGGAAAAGATCAAACTGTTCCTCAGATAACAGTCTGGCTTCAGATGAGTTACGAGGCCAAGAAAAGCGACCGTCTTCAACACGCTTTGTGAATATTAGAAAACCATCACCTTCCCAGACAAGTCCCTTTATGCGGTTTAATTTACGACCACAAAAAAGAAACATCGTGCCGGGAATAAAGAGAGGTATTTTGAAACGTGTCTCGATGATGGCGGCAAGAGAGTCAATTCCAAGTCGCATATCGGTATAGCCGCAAACAAGGTAGATTGAAGAAAAGGAGCTATAAGGTATTGTTCTAAACATGGCGCACCACCTTGATCACTCCGAGTATAACTTCGTCTGGAACAGAGGGACCTACTTCAATGTGGATATCTCCCATGGAGATAAGCGCTGATTGAGTTTCGGTAGTTTTTGAGTCGCGCAAATCGCGCGAATTGCACGAATCTAACGATACAGGAGATTGTAAAGTCAAGTCATTCGGCAAAAGGGATGTAAAAGATGGCTGAGCCAAAGGAACAATGTCAGGTACAATAGAACTGAAAGCTTCTTCCTTTAATTGATGCTTCCAGTAATTATAAGTGTGAATGGAATAATTGTTTTGATCACACCATTCCTTAGCAGTAAGATTACTTTCGGACTGCTCTTTGATGAGAGCAGCCCATTCGGTCATTTTGACCTGATGAATTTTTTGTTTAGCGTTCATGAGAACGACCTCCTTAGAATCAGGCACGAATCGCGCAGATCGCGCAACACGAATTTAGATATGATAGCGGGATTGTCTCATGAATTGGTTGTTATGAAAAGGTACGCGTGATTAGGAGCTTACAAAGCATAACCACTGTCCTGAACTGCTTGCGGCGTTACTCTCGTTATTTTGCGGGATGAGAATCTGACATCACTGAGATTATTGATTGGTCTGTCTCTGGAAGAAGCGGCGGATATCCTCGGGGTGTCCATCGGGATGTACAGGCAGCTGGAAAACGGGAGCAGGGAAGCCACATGGAATCAGTACATGTCGATTCTCTTTTTTTATCACTATAATATGCGGACAACTGAAATCGTGTCAAATCTGGGGCTGTACCCGGATTCGTTGAAGGAAAAGATCAGGATAGGCGAGGTGTAAATGGCGGCAGATGTTTTGGACGAACTGAAATTATTGGATAGAGATGCCCTTGTGGAACGGATGGCGACTGAGCTTCCGGACATACGTGAAAAGCTGAAGGTATCCCAGGAAGCGCTTGCGGAAAAGACCGGTGTTGATGTGGCGAAGATCAATGCGGCTGAGAGTGGGAAATGTCCTTTCAAATGGAGCGAGTTCATGCCCATTCTCTTTGTGATCTGGAGTAATGATATAGGGAAGGGGATGCTGGATACCAGGGGTCTGTTTCTGGATACCTTGAAAAAGGCGCTGTCCGTGAACCGGAATGCTCATGCGCCGGAGACGGAGGTGAATAAGTGAATTTATTGAGGTACATAGCATGTAACAAATTTTGATAAAGAGTTAGTGATTCACATAAGTTAAATAGAAAAATATAGATGTTAATTCTAAAATTGTAATGAATAGAAACTAGAGCATGTGGGTATAAGTACACTACATAAGGATATATATGAATAAAACAAGAAAATCAAAAAATAAGCCCAAAATTTTCATAGCATCATCGTCAGAAAACCTCATTGTTGCAAATGCATTACAAAATAATTTATATAGAGATATCGAATGTACTGTGTGGAATCAGGGCGTGATTCGACCATCGCAATACACTTTACATGGATTGAAAGAGTCATTTAAAAAGTATGATTTTGCTGCATTTATATTTGTTCCTGATGATAGTGCTAATATAAGAAACAAAAAAGTTTCTATAGTTAGAGATAATGTTTTATTTGAATTAGGACTATTTGTATCTTTATTAGATGTAGAACGTTGTTTTATACTTATTCCAGACGGTGTTGATGTTCATTTACCAACAGATATTTTGGGAATAACTACCATAGGCTATGATATGTGGCGCTCTGATGAGAATATCCAAGCTGCTCTTGGACCAGCGGCAACTCAAATAATTGAAAATGCGAGAAGAATTTACAATAAGAAGATCGGATTGAATAAAAAAGAATACTATTATTGTGGCTCTTATAAAGTTATTTATTATTCGGTTGTAGATGATCCGCATAAACCTATTTATTCGATTTTAAAAATTAATAATAATGGCAAAGCAATTTTCATTAATAATATTCGTTGTAATTCAAATAAGGGAGAATATTACTATGAAGGCTATTATACTGAAACCAAGAATACGATTGATCTTATATTAAATAATAGAGATAAATCAGAAGATGTTATGATATGCATAGAAAAATCACCTGGTAATTTTGATAGATATATGGGATTGTTGCTTGCAAAGTCAAATACAGGAAAGCCAGTATGTTTAAAAATTGCTGTTATGAAGAACAATATATTTAAGAAGATTGACCATGATAGATTGTATGAAATTATGCATAGTTATAAAGATGTTATTTATAATGAAAATTTAATTATCATAAATGAAGAAAGCCTTTTACAATATCATTCAGATAAGTTATTTGAGCCTTACAATTCTGATTCCTCAACATTATAAGGTATAAATGTGTGTATATGTATATGTATATGTATATGTTGTGTACCTTTGATAATCTGATAGATGTCTATAACAATCACTTTATCATATAACATATAAACCGTTTACGGTTTTGGGAAGGATACTATGAAAAACCGAAATAATTGCAATATATAACCTGCATTCCCGTAATTCATCACTAGGAATGTCACGATAAAACTGACGGAAACCGCATAAAACAAGGCATTTTCTCACCATTAGCGATTGATTTTCTCCTAGTTTTGTAATATAATACAAAACTAGGAGGCGCCTTATGTCATCAATAATCCAAGTACATGATAAACGAAGCGGCAATACCTATTTTTATGAATCCGAATCATATTGGGACAAGGAAAAACAACAACCTCGCTCTAAAAGGAGACTCATAGGCAAACTCGATCCGGTAACAGGAAAGATGGTACCGACCGATGGCAGAGGACGTAAACGCGGCAAGAAGGATAAGGTCTCTCCGTCAAAACCAGGACCAGTACCGATCAAAAATATCAACCGCAGGTTCTATGGAGCAACATATCTTCTTGACCAGATTGGAGAAACGACAGGTATAGCTGCAGACTTAAAAGCCTGCTTTCCTGATGATTACAAGAAAATACTGTCGATCGCCTATTTTCTGATAATCGAGGATACTGATGCATTGATTCGTTTCAATCATTTCGACCGCACGCATAGACACCCATTTGGAAAGGACATACCTTCTCAGCGTAGCTCTGAACTGTTCCAATCTATTACTGAAGAGGCAAAGGAGAAGTTCTTTGGTCTCCAGGGAAAACGCCGTATAGAAAAAGAATATTGGGCATATGATACCACCTCCATATCAAGCTATTCTGAAACACTCAGACAGGTAAAATATGGTAAGAACAAAGACAATGACAGGCTTCCACAGATAAATCTTGCGCTCCTTTTTGGAGAGAAGTCAGGACTTCCCTTTTATTACAGAAAGCTTGCAGGAAACATTCCTGATGTTAAGACAATGCGGCAGCTGCTCAAGGAACTGGATGTTCTTGGGTTCGGAAAGATCAAGCTGTGTACTGACAGAGGCTTTTACAGCGCTGACAACATCAACGGACTTTATAAGAACCATTACAAGTTCATCGCCGGTGCAAGTACTTCTCTGAGTTATGCGAAACGATTCATTAGGGAACTTGGTGATGATATCCAATCTTTCAGCAACTATAGCGAGGAATATCATGTTTATTGTGCAACAAAGACCATTGCCTGGGATTATACACAGGAAAGACCTTACAAAGGCGATACCATAACCGGTGATCGCAGGATGTACCTCCACCTCTATTACGACTCTGAGAAAGCAACAGAGGACGAAGAACGCCAGATGGCTCAACTCCTTAAACTAAAGGATGAACTCATGAATAGTCATCAGAAGCCTGAACATGAAAATCAGTACCATAAGTACTTTACAATCCACGAAACTCCTGTCCGTGGGAAGAAAATCGAAGTAAACGAAGAAGCTATCCGAAAGGCAAGACAGCTGTATGGTTACTTTGTCCTGCTTAGTAACGAGGTCAAAGATCCGATAAAAGCCCTTGAACTGTACCGCACCAGGGATGTGGTTGAAAAGGCATTCGGTAATCTTAAAGATCGGCTTAATTGCAAGCGGATGCTTACTTCCTCAGACCTTGCACTTGAAGGAAAGCTATTTGTAGAATTCGTATCATTGATATATCTTTCATACATAAAAGCAAAGATGCAGGAAAATGACCTTTTCAAAACCTATACCATGCGAAGTCTTCTGGATGAGCTTGATGTTATTGAATGTTTCGAAGTTCCTGGAAATGCATTGGCTGTAGGGGAAGTACTAAAGAAGCAGGAAGAACTATATAAGAGTCTCGGCGTTGAACCGCTTCCGGCAAAAGCATAGTTATGTAACGCAGGAATTTGGGTTACATTGGTTACATGGCAGAGACATTGGAGACGTTGTATTTTATGAAGAATAAATCTTTACATATCGCTCACACAGTATGTGAGATGTATAGTTGATGCTTCGGCGGTATTTTGGAAAAGGGAAGATTCTAATGAGTAAAAAAATAGGCTGTGAACCCCGGTTCTCAGCCTGATGTCTTTTATTTAGTAATATCGTCTAATACATCTTTTGCTGATTTAACTATATCAGCATCAAAACCTTCGGATATAAGGTCTTCGGCAGAAGAACCTGCTTTCAGGCGCTTTATGGCCGTGGCAAGTTCGGTAGTGGCCTCGGTTCTGCCTTCGGTTTTTGCATCAGCTCTGGCTGCATCCAATTCGGGTTTCATTAAAGTTGTAAGAGCCTCACACATACCTGGTACCTCCTTCAATTTCTTAAACAATTCCTTATTTTCTGCCAGGGCAAGCTGTAATACAGAATCGGCATTATCTTTATCGTCTTTTTCTGACAATCCCTTAGCAGATAATACAAGTTTTTCACCGGTTGCTTCATTCATCTTGCTGGTTAATGCCTTTAGCCACTGATGTTCCTCAACTGTTAGTCTGGATGAAACGATCACCTGTGTAGGGAAAAGAATTTTTTCACCGGTGACATAATATATGCCGGGATATTTTTCGTCTATCGTGGAGTTATTGCCTGAACTTCCTGCGAGATTTCTCACTCAATGAGAATGCTGAGTGAGTGACACCAAAAAAGTCAGGAAAATAGCGGGTTTCCAGGCAAAAACATTTGTGAAAATTCCAGAGAAATGGTATAATAATGAGTGAAAAGTAGCGCTCAATTATTAACCCAAAAGAGGTGCCAAATGTATCTGGATTTCACGGTTCCGATACCGGATCTGCCCGGAAAAATCGGGCGATTTAAGAAGGGAAATACGACATATATAAGGTATGTTGTAGGACGTCAGTATCATGCTGACAGGAAGTACAACATACCAAATCACAA